>NZ_CP150186.1:4800000-6840164 GCF_037965665.1 Paenibacillus sp. FSL L8-0333 | reverse complement strand
AGACTGTCACTCCTTTAAATCTTCCAAATGTGGCATCAGCCATGAAGTGGAAATGTCGAAGAAAATAGGTTGGTGCTGATATTTATCCCCAGTAGGCAATATGAAGAGACAAAAAAATATGGATAAATTTGATTTGTTCACAACTTTATCCACAGCTTGTTGATAATTAAGAGAACAAACAAATCTATTCACATTCAAAAGTAATACCATCATAGCAAAACGCCCCTTATTTTTCAATGAGCAGGGCTATTTTATCCACAAATTCAAGCACTTGTGTACAATTATTAGGAACACCACTACATATTGTTGATAATTTGTTTACGGTTCGACACTTTACGCCAAAGGTTCGATAATTTTATACACAGGTTGTGCTCAACTGTGAGCAGTCGACTTTATTTTTTGATCACAGGTGGATAACTGTCATATCTTGTGGATTACTTTTTTTCTGGGGAGAGTTGTGGATAAACACCTGAGCTTGAGGGGGAGGAACAAGCCGGTTACTAGGTTGACTTTTGCTCATAAAATATGTTTAAATATATAAAGGTGTTTTCTGTAAGGATATGTCTCGATATATAAAAATGATGATTCTTGTAGATACTGTCCCTACTATAAGGACGGCTTAGTCCGTTTCTGCTTATATGACAGTAATTAAGTTCCTGTAAGGGAGGTGCAATTATGAGACCGACATTTAGACCAAATGTGAGCAAACGTAGTAAGGTTCACGGTTTCCGTAAAAGAATGAGCACGAAAAACGGCCGTAAAGTGCTGGCAGCTCGCCGCTTGAAAGGCAGAAAAGTTTTGAGTGCGTAAGTTAGGCCACTAAGGGACCACTGCGGTGGTCTTTTTTTACTGCTTTTTATTATTATTGCTCTGCAAAAGTCTAGGATCTCGCTTAATGCGCTAGCTACACTTTGCGGGGCTATTTAACGTATATTGAGAAATATTTTGTGAGAAGTTGAAATTATTTTTCCTACTATATATAGAAGCTTAATTTCAGCACAGCAAATGTGGTCGTTTATGGCTGCTTGCAAATGCCTATACTATTAGAAGAAAAAATTCGGAGGGACACTTAAACCGGATTTTTATGAAGGAGATTCCCGTGCACAAAAAGTTACGTTTACGAAACCGTGCCGACTTCAGTCGTGTATACCGCCATGGGAAGTCATTTGCGAATCATCAATTTGTAGTGTATTGGTTTGGCAAAAAAGAGGTAGAGCGATTTAGAGTAGGTGTGTCTGTTAGCAAAAAGGTCGGAAACGCGGTTGTCCGTAACCGTATGAGAAGATTAGTTAAGGAAATCGTCCGTCACCATGAACCCGAGATTGCAGGTGGCTTAGACATGGTGTTTATCGTAAGAAAAGGAGCGCTTTCCATGGAGTATGCAGAGCTCGAAAAAAGTGTGCTGCATGTGCTTCGTAAAGCCAAGCTACTCAAGGCTTCCCGCAAATAAAGGGTGCTTAAGAGGCTTGTTTATTTGTATTCATAATTATGGTATGATTTACGGTGGAATGGAATGTTTAAGAGAGGGGTTTTGAAGTGTCTCTAATGAAGACTAGACGAGGAAAATGGTTTCTCCTCATCACGGTAATGGTGTTGTCGTTAGCTGTTCTGTCGGGATGCGCTCCGTCGACTGCTGTTACGCACACTACGGAGGATTTGAAGAATGGAGGCTTCTGGCAAAGTAATGTAGTGTATTATTTCGCCATTGCCTTGGACAAGTTTGCAGATTGGTTTAACGGAGAATATGGTTTAGCCGTACTTGTGATGGTTATTATTGTCCGCACGTTGATTCTTCCGCTTACTATTAAACAGGTGAAGAGCTCGCGTGCAATGCAAGCCATTCAGCCGGAACTCCAAAAGATCCAGAAAAAATATAAAGACACACCTGAAAAGGTGCAGCAAGAAACAATGCGTTTGTTCCAAGAAAACAAGGTTAACCCAATGGCGGGTTGTTTACCGCTGATCGTTCAAATGCCTATCTTTATCGCTCTCTACAACTCGATCTACTATAATCCACATTTGCGGGAGCACACCTTCTTGTGGCTGGAGCTAGGTAAACCGGATCATCTGTTTATCTTACCAGTGCTAGCAGCATTAACAACATTTATTCAAACTAGAATGATGACCAAAATGAATCCAGTGCAACAACAAGGGCCAATGCAGTTCATGATGATGATCTATCCAGTTCTGATCTTCGTTATGTCGTACAACTTCCCTGCAGCCTTGCCACTATACTGGGTGTACAGTAACCTTTACACTATTATTCAGAACTACTTCTTATACCGCAACAATGATAAACACAAATTGGCAATCGCAAGTGCTGTAAAAAGTACAGATGACTCCAGTCCTGCTCCGAAGAGCAAAGGCGGTAACAAGTCATCGAAGGGAGCCAAAAAGTCAAAATGAGCAAAGTCGTCGCAACAGGGAAAACCATTGAAGAAGCTGTAGAACGGGGACTAACCCAGCTTGGAGTTCAAAAGGACCGGGTAACGGTCAACGTACTTGAGCAGCCATCAAGAGGATTCCTGGGATTGATCGGTGCGAAAGGTGCCAAGGTTGAACTAACCTTGATAGCCGAAGCCGCACCGGCATCAGCGGCGAGTGCTCCGTCACTGCCTCAACAGTCAGCAAGAGAGAGCAAACAGGAGGCCATCGGCGGTGTGCCACGCCAAGATTCCGGACAACCGGTGGAGGAAGCTTACCAAGAAGCCGTTCATTTCATTGTGGATGTCGCTAAGAGCATGGGGCTCGAAGTGGAGGTAGAAATCGTCCACACCAAGGAATCCACGATTCTGCAAATTTCCGGTCCAGATTTGGGACTGTTAATTGGCAGAAGAGGACAAACTCTCGATGCTCTACAGTATTTGGCTAATATTGTAGCTAACCGTTATTCCGACAGTTTTATACGGCTTGTGTTAGATGCAGAGAACTTCCGTGAGCGCCGTAAAAAAACGCTTGAAGAGCTGGCTGATCGTTTAGCCGGACGTGTAGTTCGCACTCGTAAAGAGGTTGTATTGGAGCCAATGTCTCCTCAGGAGCGCAAGATTATCCACTCCAGGTTACAGGATCATCGGCAAGTGAGTACCCTCAGTAAAGGCGAAGAGCCAAATCGCCGCGTCGTTATAACCTTGAAGTAAAGACTATATGGATGCAATGACTCCTTGACCAATGTAAGGGGTCATTGTTTTTTTAAAAATAAAAGAACGTTTCTATTCAAAAAATATAAGTTTTGGGGTGAAAAACAGCATGCTTAGTGACACCATTGCTGCCGTATCGACGGCATTAGGCGAGGGAGGAATTGCTATTATTCGGGTAAGTGGCCCACAGGCTATTTCCCAAGTGGCACCATTATTTCGCAGCCGAATTCCATTAACTGAAGCGGAATCGCATACCGTTCATTACGGACATATCGTCAGTCCTGATAGCGGAGAGAAGATGGAAGAAGTGTTGGTAACCGTTATGAAAGGACCACGTTCTTTTACGACCGAGGATGTAGTAGAGATCAGTGCTCATGGCGGTGTGATTTCTGTAAGAAGAGTGATGGACTTACTTCTGCAGCAGGAGATAAGGTTAGCCGAGCCGGGGGAGTTCACCAAGCGTGCTTTCTTGGGCGGACGTATCGATTTATCGCAGGCTGAGGCTGTTATTGATCTGATTCGCTCTAAGTCTGACCGGGCTTTTTCTGTAGCTTTAAAACAGGTTAGCGGATCCTTATCGGATCGGATTCATGCTTTACGCCACACACTTATTGAGATGCTGGCTCATATTGAAGTGAATATAGATTATCCAGAACATGATGTAGAATCCATGACAGCTGAATTTATTAAAGACAAAAGCAGTGAGGTTATGGAGGGAATAACAAAGCTGCTTAAGACATCTAATGAAGGAAAAATACTTCGTGAAGGGATTACGACAGCTATTGTCGGACGTCCGAACGTTGGTAAATCATCATTGCTAAACGCATTAGCTCGTGAGAATAAAGCGATTGTAACAGATATTCCGGGAACAACACGTGATGTAATAGAAGAATTTATAACGATAAATAATATACCGCTTAAGCTGCTCGATACTGCGGGAATTCGCGAAACGATGGATGTTGTTGAGAAAATTGGGGTGGAGCGCTCCAAAGCGGCAGTTAGTGACGCCGACCTGATTCTACTTGTGCTGAATGCTAATGAAGAGCTGCATGAGGATGAATTGGCATTGATGGAACAAATACACGGTAGACAGTGCCTAGTAATCATGAATAAAATGGACTTACCGTCCAAACTGGATAAGGATAAGTTGCTCTCGTTTTTTGAGGAGTCTAACATTGTACCGATGTCCGTTCTGGAAGAGGAAGGTCTAGACAAACTTGAAGATGCCATTTCGACACTCTTTTTTGGTGGAAAGCTGGAATCGGGTGACTTGACATATGTGAGTAATGTGAGACATATAGCCCTGCTCAAAAAAGCCTATAAATCACTTCAAGACGCATACGATGCTGCAGAACAGTATATACCGATTGATATGATTCAAATCGATGTACGGCTCGCATGGGAACAGCTTGGGGAAATTATTGGAGATACAGCAGCTGACTCTTTGTTAGACCAAATATTCTCACAATTTTGTTTAGGAAAATAAGATTCACGATTTAATATAATTTCAAGGGGGAAACAGGACATGAGTTATGATGGAGGCAACTATGACGTTATCGTCATTGGCGCTGGTCATGCTGGCTGTGAAGCAGCACTGGCTGCAGCCCGGATGGGTTGCAGTACGTTAATGATCACAATTAACCTGGATATGGTTGCATTCATGCCCTGCAATCCGTCCATAGGCGGACCTGCCAAAGGACATGTAGTGCGTGAAATTGATGCGCTTGGCGGAGAAATGGGCCGCAATATAGATAAGACATTCATTCAACTGCGTATGCTGAATACAGGTAAAGGACCAGCAGTACATGCTTTACGTGCACAAGCTGATAAATTCCTTTATCAACATACAATGAAGGAAACTATGGAGAAAACGCCTAATTTGACACTTCGTCAAGGGATGGTTGAGCGTTTAATCGTTGAGGATGGACGTTGTGTAGGTGTAGTTACGAAGACTGGCACCGAATACCATAGTAAGACTGTTATCCTGACAACAGGTACTTACCTGCGCGGTAAAGTGATTATGGGTGAGCTAACATATGAAAGTGGACCTAACAATCAACAGCCATCCGTGAAGCTTTCTGAGAATTTGCGGGAGCTTGGGTTTGAATTGGTGCGTTTTAAAACAGGTACTCCACCACGTGTACATCGTGATACGATCGATTTCTCTAAGACAGAAATTCAACCAGGTGACGATGAACCGAAATTCTTTTCGTTCGAAACGAAATCATCCGATAACGAACAACTTCCTTGTTGGTTAACGTATACCTCTGAGGTTACTCATCAGATTATTAATAATAACCTTCATCGTGCGCCAATGTTCACAGGTATTATCGAAGGAACTGGCCCACGTTATTGCCCTTCTATAGAAGATAAGGTCGTAAGATTCAGTGATAAATCTAAGCATCAGATCTTTTTAGAGCCAGAGGGAAAAAATACATCGGAATACTATGTACAAGGTCTGTCCACTAGTCTTCCTGAGGATGTACAGCTAGCTATCTTACGTTCCATCCCCGGTATGGAAAAGGTAGAGATGATGCGTAACGGCTATGCTATTGAATATGATGCAATGGTTCCTACACAGCTATGGCCATCTCTTGAAACTAAACGTCTTCCAGGTCTGTTCACTGCTGGACAAATCAATGGCACTTCCGGTTATGAGGAAGCAGCAGGCCAAGGGGTTATGGCTGGAATTAATGCAGCACGCAAAGTGCAAGACAAAGAACCCGTAATTCTAGATCGTTCACAGGGATACATTGGTGTACTCATTGATGATCTCGTGACTAAGGGAACGAATGAACCTTACCGTCTGCTTACTTCACGTGCAGAATATCGTTTGTTGCTTCGCCATGACAATGCAGATCTAAGACTTACACCTATCGGTTACGACATTGGTTTGATCACACAGGAGCGTTTCGATAACTTCACAGATAAGAAAGAACGGGTGGAGCGTGAAATTGTTCGTCTGCAAGAAACAAAGGTTAAACCTGTTGATGTAAACCAAGTACTAGCGCAATATGAATCGGCACCTATTGTAGATGGCAGTAATTTGCTAGTTCTGATGCGGCGCCCAGAGCTTGTATATAGTTTTGTTGATCAAGTATCACCATCACCAGAGATGCTGGATGCAGAAATGAAAGAGCAAGTAGAAATCCAAATTAAATATGCCGGATATATAGAAAAACAACTTCAACATGTGGAGCGCCTGCAAAAGATGGAGAAGAAAAAAATTCCAGATGACATTAATTATAATGAAATCCATGGATTAGCGATGGAAGCGCGGCAGAAGCTGACTAAGATTCACCCGATCTCTATCGGGCAGGCTTCTCGGATTGCGGGAGTTACACCTGCTGATATTTCCATTCTTCTTGTATATCTTGAGCATTACAACCGGGTAACCGCGGCGAAAGGATAAGCTATGGATAATACGGAAGTTCAATTCACACAACTATTACAGGAACGAGGTATATCCCTTACAGCAGAACAGTTAGCACAATTTGATCTGTATTATAAGGAACTCGTAACCTGGAATGAAAAAATGAATCTCACGGGTATAACTGAGCGAGAGCAGGTATATACGAAGCATTTCTATGATTCTATTTCATTAGCCTTTTTCCTTGATATTAACGAGATCACCAATCTCGCAGATATCGGTTCAGGAGCTGGGTTTCCAGGAATTCCACTTAAAATATGTTTTCCTCATTTGAAGCTAACGATTGTTGATTCGCTCAATAAACGAATTTCATTTCTGCAGCATGTAAGTACGACATTGGGATTAACTGATGTACAATTGATCCATGGGCGGGCAGAGGATGTCGCGCGCAAGTTCACTCATCGTGATGCCTATGATTTGGTTACAGCACGTGCGGTAGCAAGACTGTCTTTATTGAATGAATTTTGTCTTCCCTTCACACGCAAAGATGGGGTGTTCGCTGCAATGAAGGGCAGCGATCCTTCAGAGGAATTAAGCGAAGCTAAGTACAGCTTAAAAGAGCTTCGTGCTGAACTCAGCAAAGTGGAGTCGTTCAGCTTACCAGTGGAGGAGTCGGATCGACATATTGTTATGATCCGTAAGACAGGAGCAACACCAGCTAAATATCCAAGAAAAGCGGGAATTCCTGCCAAAACGCCATTGATGAAATAATGTTTCACGTGAAACATTGCCGATACTCAAAGTTCCTTTAGGAGCATTCCCTTTGAAC
This sequence comes from Paenibacillus sp. FSL L8-0333, assembly GCF_037965665.1. Lineage (NCBI taxonomy): Bacteria > Bacillati > Bacillota > Bacilli > Caryophanales > Paenibacillaceae > Paenibacillus > Paenibacillus sp. FSL L8-0333. The sequence goes on along the minus strand of NZ_CP150186.1, from coordinate 6,832,828 downwards.
AAAGGGAATGCTCTTTTTTTATGAAGATGATGATAACAAAAATCGATAAATATCAATTTAGATGAAAATTAGATTTATAAGCTGATTTGGTTGTGCACCTGTAAAAATGCAGGAAAAATAGGTCTTTACGGAGAATATGATTATGTAGAGAAAAGTGATAGAATAGCATAGTAGACTTTAATTTTGTATATAACTCCTTCTCTGTACTCTTGTTCGAAAGAAGGAGAGATTATGATGCCTGTTCATTACAGGTAATTCCATAATATCAGAATGTTTTAGATTGCTGTACGATATGCTTTCCGTGAAGAAGGTCAAGAAGATCGTACTATAACGAAATTAGGTGGTTATGAACGGAATGAAAGAACAATTTACCAAGCTATTTGGGTTTAACGAGCGGAGCAGCGGAGAAGAAATCAAACAAATACCAGTTCATGAGGTCGTTAGCAGTCCTTACCAACCACGGACTATATTCGATGATGACAAAATTGATGAGTTATGTCAGACAATTAAAACTCATGGTGTCATTCAGCCTATTGTTGTCCGTATGCGAGATTCTATATATGAGATCATCGCAGGTGAACGGCGCTGGCGGGCAGTTAAAAAGCTTGGTTTAGAGACGATCCCTGCTATTGTCCGTGAGTTCAATGATTCGCAGGCTGCATCTATTGCGCTCATAGAAAATCTACAGCGTGAAGGTTTGACCTCCATAGAAGAAGCTGTCGCTTATCAGAAGTTAATTGATCTTCATCAATTAACACAAGAAAGCTTAGCACAACGCTTAGGCAAGAGTCAGTCGACTATAGCGAATAAGATTCGTTTACTCCACTTACCTGAAGAGGTTAAGACAGCATTGATGGAACGTCAGATTTCCGAAAGACATGCGCGTTCACTCTTATCACTGGATAGTGTGGAAATGCAATTAAAAGTTTTGGCAGAGATTATTGCAAAAGGATTAAATGTTAAACAGACGGAAGCTCGTATTGCTTTCTATAAACAAGTTTCACAAACTAAAAAGTCAAAACGGGTCTCCTATACCAAGGATGTTCGTCTAGCTCTTAATACAATTCGTCAATCTATTGATATGGTGTCAGGCTCAGGTATGGAAATCAAAACGTCAGAAAATGACCGTGGTGACCATTACGAGATTGTAATCCAAATCCCCAAAAGATAAATTGTTTCAAAAGCTGAAGGCGGCCTTAAAGTGATTGGCCGCCTTTTGTGTGACTTAAATCAGGGTGTATTGCTCGATCCTGCATTTTAGAGTTTCTACCTATTAAAAGAACAGGGTTTGGCCGTTTGTACTTGCGTTCTACGAGAAGATTCTTCCTAACTATTCGAGGTGAAATTAGTGTCCAAGATTATTGCCATAGCAAATCAAAAAGGCGGTGTCGGTAAAACAACATCCTCTGTGAACCTAGGTGCCGGTATGGCTACATTAGGAAAAAGAGTGCTTCTAGTTGATATCGATCCTCAAGGCAACACTACCAGCGGCGTTGGCATCAACAAGGCGGACGTAGCGAATTGTATATATGACATTCTCATTAATGAAGTAAATCCTCTAGAAACGATACTTGAAACTCAAAATGAAGGACTGCACATCATTCCAGCGACTATTCAATTAGCGGGGGCGGAGATCGAATTAGTATCAACGATTTCCAGAGAGTTGAAATTGAAAAAAGCCCTAAATGCGGTTAAAAATAATTATGACTACATCATCATTGATTGTCCTCCATCCCTTGGGATTTTGACGATCAATTCCCTTACAGCTGCTGATTCGGTAATCATTCCGATTCAATGTGAATATTATGCGCTCGAAGGGTTGAGTCAGCTTTTAAACACTGTGCGTCTAGTGCAAAAAAATCTTAATCCGCATTTAAAAATAGAGGGAGTACTATTAACCATGTTGGATGCCCGTACGAATCTAGGGATCCAAGTCATCGAAGAGGTTAAAAAGTATTTTCAGGAAAAAGTTTACAGAACTATCATTCCTCGGAATGTCCGCTTAAGTGAGGCACCGTCTCATGGACAATCCATTATTACTTATGATCCTCGCTCAAAGGGAGCAGAAGTGTATTTAGAGTTGGCAAAGGAAGTGATTTCTTATGAGTAAACGTTTAGGGAAAGGTCTGGATGCTCTGATTCCTTCTTTATCTATTAATGAAGATGATAAGGTAGTAGAAATCCCATTAGCTCAATTACGGGCTAACCCTTATCAACCACGCAAGGATTTCAATGAAGAAGCAATCCAGGAATTGGCTGAATCCATCAGACAACATGGCGTGATTCAACCGATCATTGTACGGAGTGTTTTGAAGGGGTATGAAATCATTGCCGGTGAACGCAGATTCCGGGCTTCGCAATACTGTGGTAAACCTACGATTCCAGCAGTCGTAAGAAATCTAAGTGATCAACAGGTTATGGAGATCGCCCTGATTGAGAACTTGCAACGTGAAAATTTAAACGCAATGGAAATCGCAGTTGCTTATCAAGGTTTGATGGATCAATTTTCACTCACACAAGAAGAGCTATCTCTGAAAGTTGGGAAGTCCAGATCACACATCGCCAACTTCCTAAGATTGCTTACTTTACCGGAAGAAGTAAAAGAATATGTTTCACGTGGAACAATGTCTATGGGACATGCGCGAGCTATTGTTGCCTTGAAAGATCCGGAAGTTATTAAACAATTGGCTGAACAATGCGTGGAACAGCAATGGAGCGTAAGAGAGCTTGAAGAAACGGTGAAAAATCTGGATCGAAAGCCAACGAACGGTACAAAGATTAAAGTTGTTAAACGTGATCCCTATATTGATAATGTAGAGGAAGTATTGCGTGAACGGTTTAAAACAACGGTTAAGATAAAACAAGGTAAGGAAAAAGGGAAGATTGAACTGAATTACTACAGTGCGCAGGACTTAGAAAGACTGTTGGAATTATTGGGTAACTAAATGGGTATCTATGCCAAGAACATATCCTGAGCTATCCGTAATCGGATAAGTAGGGGTATGTTTTTTCAAAATATAAGGATGTATAAAGTAGAGCTGAATATTATCCTTATATTTTCTACAGATAAGGTTATTATCAATAAAGGGTGACAACGTTATTTCTTCTTAATGAAAAAGAGTATGAGACGAGGAGCGGGGTTATGGAAGACTTCGTATATTTGGATCATGCGGCTACGTCCTGGCCTAAACCTCCAGAGGTGGCAGCTGCGATGATGAATGCTTTGCAGTCGGGAGCAAATGCTGGCAGAGGAAATTATTCGCTGGCCATGGGAAGCGGACGGGTGTTGGTGAGAGCCCGGAGTTTGCTGGCGGAGTTGTTTGGGGTTTCTAATGCACAAGACATAGCGTTTACCCAAAACACTACGATGTCATTAAATATGGCGATTAGAGGTACGCTCAAAGCAGGGGACCATGTAATCTCTACAATGACTGAACACAATTCTGTGCGGAGACCTTTGGAATATTTACGTAAGTCACTAGGGATAAGTGTTGATTATCTGAAGGTGGATCGGGCGGGTCAATTGGATTTGAAGGAATTGGGCAAAACGTTTCGACCAAACACTAAAATGGTAATTTGTAATCATAGCTCCAACTTACTAGGTAGTATACTTCCCATTGGTGAAATCGGAGATCTAACTAAAGCAAAGGGTGCTATATTTCTAGTGGATGCTGCTCAAAGTGCAGGCTCGCTTGATATTGATGTGAAAAAGATGAATATTGACTTATTAGCTTTTCCTGGGCATAAAGGATTGCTTGGACCACAAGGGACTGGTGGACTCTATATATCACCTAAATTGGATCTCGAGCCCTTAATGCATGGAGGCACAGGCAGTCAATCTGAGAATAGTGAACAACCCTCTGTTCGCCCAGATCGGTATGAAGCGGGAACGCAAAATGCGGTAGGAATTGCTGGTTTACTAGCCGGTGTTCAAAAGGTAAAATCGATAGGGACAAACGTTATCCACGAAAGAGAGTGGAAGCTGACTCAACTGCTGATGGAGGGGTTGTCCCATATTCCAAACATTAAACTATTAGGACCCACATTAGGGGCTCCGAGAACTGGAATTGTGTCGTTTGTAGTGGATGGGGAAGAATCGGCGAATATAGCCCACCGTCTAGATCGTGAGTATAAAATAGCCGTCAGAGCGGGTATGCATTGTACCCCGCTGGCACATAAGGCTGTTGATACACTAGAAAGTGGTGCTGTTCGGGCGAGTGTAGGCGTAGATACAACAGAGCATAATATAAGCAGAATGCTAGCTGCTATGGATGAGTTATATGGCTGATGCCCGCAGCAGATAAATAAAAAGGATGGTCCATTCATGTCTGAAATGAATCAATTAATTAATGAACAGTTGCAGTGGTTTGTGTTTGGTTTCGTAGTAATTATGCTAGTACTGATAGTGACTGTAATCGCCCAGGGAGCTAAGCTGCGGACTATACGGCGCAAATATGAGGCCATGATGGCAGGAAGCGGTGTGGAGGATCTGGAAGGCCTTCTGGTTGATCTGAAGAACCAAAGCGACATGCTGGAAGAAGAACAACGTGAGCAAAAAGCGTTGATAGAAGCTACCCAAGTCAAAATCCGCGGTATGAAGTCAAATATCGCTCTCAAGCGTTATAATGCCTTCGGTGAACGTGGTAATGATTTGAGCTTCTCGGTGGCTATTCTGGATGACAATAGCAGTGGCATTGTATTAACCAGCCTTCATAATCGTGAGAACTCATATATTTACTCCAAGCCTATGCAAAATGGGGAGTCACAATATGCCTTATCGCCGGAAGAAAAAGAAGTTATAACTCTCGCGTTGCAGCAGAAGTAGCATGTAGGTTCCATTGTTTTAAAGCAGAATATAGACTTGTAGCGATAATATCAGATAATCGCATGACTAGACTTAGCCGTGTATTCTGCAATACGAAATACTCCATAAAGCCGCCGACATTAACGATTCCAGTCAAATGGATATCCCCAACCGGCGGCAATTGTTTATTTACGCCAGCTCCTGGTCTGAGGGGGCCTTCAACGACTTGGATGCAGCCAACACTAGTAGAGTGACCTAAGCAGGCATCTATTCCGATGACAAACGGGTTATTATATTTTTCATTAATTAGCGACAAAGTCTCTTCAAGATTGACGGCATGAACCGGTTCCTCAAGGGTACCGTATAAATGAAACAACGGGCTATGAAAACGGGATAATGCAGTACCAACAAGAGGACCGAGAGAATCTCCGGTGGAGCGATCAGTGCCTACACAGATGACGATAATTTGAGTCTCTGGACGCGTGCGTGAAAAGTGAAAAAGTAGCCGATGAGTAATTGCGGAATAGATATCGGGATCTGTATGTGATATTTTTAAACAGGACGTTTCTTGCGTTGCTGTAGCCTTGGATGAGGAGTTCATACCATCTTCCTTTCTAAAGGTGATTCTATTTGTTGGTATCTAGTATATGGATAGAAGAGGGGTTTTATACTACAGCAGCAAGAGATAGGACGATAAACCTATGGAGAGGCTTGACGTATATGCAGGATGAGATGTTAATAGCGTTTGACTCCACCCAGCAGGCGCTTCGTGCTGAAATGCTGCTTGAGTATGCTGAAATAGAAATTGATATATTTCCAACTCCGAAGGAAATCACCGCAGGCTGTGCAATTTCAATTCAGTTTTTTCAAAATGCGCTGGAAGAGGTAAAAAAGATTATAGTTGAGCAAGAAATAGAAATACGCGGCATCTACGGAAAACACAACGAGAACTACATACTGATTTAGGGGTAGGGAGGAGTACATGCGATGAATATGTGGATACTGGAGGCTGATACACCCGGTGCGGATACATTAAAAGATGCCATTCGCTTTAAAGATAAGGTGTGGAATTGGTTTACCGATGCTGATATGTGGGCGGATGTATTATTTGCGGGTCTACGGATTCTTGTTATTTTTCTCTTAACCCGGGTTATTATTAAAATTGTTTCTAATATTATTGATCGTTCGCTTGAGCGTAAAACCGGTGGCAGACTTCTGTCCAACACACGAAGGTTTACTACGGTTGGGGAATTGATGAAAAATGTAGTGACAGTTATCTGTAATTTTGTGATGATCATGCTCGTGCTTTCTGAGTTCCACTTCGATTTGGCACCATTGTTGGCTGGAGCGGGTGTACTTGGTTTAGCAGTAGGTTTTGGGGCGCAAAGTTTGGTGAAGGATGTTATTACAGGTTTCTTTATTATTTTAGAGGATCAATTTGCAGTGGGTGATGTGATTCAAACAGGTACCTATAAAGGAACTGTAGAATTAATCGGACTGCGAACAACCAGGCTGTTAAGCACAACTGGAGAAGTATTTATTATCCCGAATGGATTAATCACGAACGTGACCAATTACTCTCTCTCGAATGCATTGGCTGTAGTTGATGTTCCTGTAAAAATGGAGCGCAGCTTGGAGGCCACGCTAGGTTTGATTGGAGAAGCGTTAAAGGGAATAGAAGAGCGTAACTCTAATGTGCTTGCTTATCCTAATGTGCTCGGTATACAGTCCATGAGTACTTCGGAATATGTAATTCGTATAGCGGCTAGCTGTTTACCCAATGCAAAAGAGGTTGCGGAGAGACAGATTCAGAATGATATTAAGCAGGCACTAGAGAAACTAAGCAGTCTAGAGCAGGCTCAAGCTGCTCAAGCCGAAGAGGAAGCTCGTTTGAAGGCAGAAGAAGAAGCAAAGGCTGAAATTGAAATGGGAAAAACAGAAAATGAGCAGGAAGTATCGGATACGCCTGACACTGGATCAAGACGCCAAATCGCAGCTACACAAGAGGGGAAAAAGGGGGAAGGGTAGTGGAACGTAAAGTTTTTAAGCTTGGAGATATTGTACAGATGAAGAAACAGCATCCTTGCGGATCTAATGAGATGGAGATCATTCGTATGGGGATGGATATCCGCATTAAGTGTACAGGATGTCAGCACAGTGTTCTGATTCCCCGGGCGAAATTCGAGAAGAATATGAAGAAGGTACTGCGTTCTGCAGAGGGAAATACAGACAATAATTAAGCTTGCAAATGGCATGTCTGCATGATACAATTATTTTTGCTGCGGAGAGGTACCCAAGAGGCCCAAGGGGGCTGACTCGAAATCAGTTAGGCGTGTCACAGCGTGCGTGGGTTCGAATCCCACCCTCTCCGCCACTTCAGCATAATATAACATTTTAATGAATCCTTCGTTCCTGTAACGGAGGTTTTTTTGTGTCCAATGAGCTGTTTGCAAAAGATCATAACATGCAAAAAGAAGGGCCCTTTCGGGTCCTTCTTTAAGAGGCAGTACATCAATGATGTTGGAATTTCTCTGTATATAGCGACTAAAGTGATTTAGGCGTTGCTGAGGTTACTGCTTTTTAGACAATAACCCACTACTATTCCCAGCTAACAATAGATGCTGAATCAGATATCCTGTGATTGTGTTCGTCTACGACGGCCAACGGAACCACACCTCTCTTTTGTACTGCCTGAGAATAGTATGGTGTAATGTCGGTTTTTTTATACACATTTATTATTAATTAATGTACACGTGCTTTTTCAACCTTTTTCCACTTCCGATTTTTGTTACTGGTCTCGGGGAAGGTGTCCCCTTTTTCCATTTTAATATGCTGTGGATTCTGAATTTCGGTATGGAAGCTTCGCGCTTCACCTACCTCTGTATACATGCCTGGATTGGGGGCTTTGTCGCCTTTTTCATATTCTGTCTTTTCGCCCATCATTATCGCTCCTTCCTTAAGTGCAGATGAATTCACAGATTATTGTGCGCAGGTAGGGTTTTTTTCATGTAAAAAGAGGGTGGAGGGTTGTCCGGTATTAATATTGCTTGCACTCTGCTGCTCGTTTTGGTATATTAATCAGGTGCGAGTCTATGTTTGTGCTCGTTCCTTGCTCCTGACGTGATTAGGGGCCTCAGACCATAAGGAGGTGAAAATTATGCGCAAATATGAAGTGATGTACATTATTCGTCCTGACATTGAACAAGAAGCTGTTCAAGCAGCAGTCGATAAATTCCAAGGCATCATCTCCAATGGCGGGGAAATTACAAAGCACGAAGTGCAAGGTAAACGCCGTCTTGCGTATGAGATCAAGAAATTCCGTGATGGCGTTTATGTTTTGGTTAACTTCAATGCAGAACCTGCAGTAGTTACTGAATTAGAACGTCTTATGAAGATTTCTGACGAAGTTATTCGTTATCTCATTACGAACGACGTTGCTTAAGATCTTGACAAGCTTTGTAATGAATCGCTCTAAAGGAGGGGACCAGAATTGTTGAACCGTATCATTTTGATCGGACGGTTGACCCGTGACCCGGAACTTCGTTATACTCCCGCTGGTGTTGCCGTAACTCAATTTACGCTTGCCGTAGATCGTAACTTTACGGGCCAGAACGGTGAACGTGAGGCAGACTTCATCCCGGTTGTTACCTGGAGACAGCTAGCAGAAACCTGTGCCAATTATTTGCGCAAAGGTCGTCTGACAGCAGTGGAAGGACGCATCCAAGTGCGGAACTATGAGAATAACGAAGGTAAACGTGTATACGTAACTGAAGTTATTGCTGATAATGTTCGTTTCCTGGAATCTTCACAAAGCCGTGAAGGTGGAAATACTTCAAGTGGTGCAAGTAGTATGCCTGAAGAGCCAGCATATGGTGGCGGTGGTAACGCTGGACGCGGAAATAACAACAATAATTTCTCGCGTAACAACAATACTCAAGATCCTTTTTCGGGCGATGGTAAACCGATTGATATATCGGATGATGATTTGCCATTTTAATTAGGAAGGACTGAAAAGAATATGGCTTTTAAACCAAGAGAAGGCGCTGACAACGACAAAAGACCAGCACGTCGTGGTGGACGCAACAAGCGTAAAAAAGTTTGCTTTTTCACTGTGAACAAGATTACTCACATTGATTATAAAGATACTGAACTTCTTAAGAAGTTCATCAGCGAACGTGGAAAGATTTTGCCACGCCGTGTAACAGGTACAAGTGCAAAATACCAACGCGCTCTTACCATTGCTGTAAAACGCTCGCGTCAAATCGCGTTGCTTCCTTACACAACGGAATAGGACGTTTTATAGAAGCAGTCGGGAAACTGGCTGCTTTTTTTGTTGTGAAAAGCCAGCGTGCGGATTATGTTTGACGTTCAATCTGGAATGTGTTAAATTACAGCTATCCTATAATAAAAGGGGAAATATTGATGTTGGTGACCGTTCTTAACTAGCAATTTCATAACACTGGATTAGGAAGGCTTTAGCAGGCTCGTCTTTTGGCGTTTGCGTGCTCTATTTGAGTCCGTCTCGCACAGATGTCTGTTGTTCCTAACGGTGGATGATTTAGTTAAGAACACACGAAGCGTCATATGGCCTCTTTACGGCTATTGTTCTCTTTGTAATTAACCGTGCTCTTAGAGCACGGTTTTTTTGTTTTTCGGCCACCCTGGCTTTTATAGGGGGACCTTAAAACGCCAGAGAACAATAGCATAAAAAGAAGGGCAAGGACTGCCATAGTGGCATTCTTTGTCCTTTTTGCGTTAGGGAGATTTTGTTCCAAAAAATAGTTAGTTCAATAAGGAGGATTTGCTGTGAATTTACAAAGTCTAAACACGTTGGAATACGAAATTATTAAAACCGAGCTTAGCCGTCATGCGGTATCTTATGTAGGAAAGAAAACTGTAGAAGAGCTTATGCCTATGACCTATTTGCCTTCCATTCAAAGAGCGATGGAGGAAACGTCTGAAGCTAAAGAGCTGCTGGAGCGGGGGTCCAGTGTACCGATTCCTTCATTAGAGGGGGTTGAGTGGATCATGTCACTAATGGGGACTGGATATCTGTACAGTGAGCAAGACTTCACTGCAGTGGCTACATTTCTAAAGAGCTGTAGTCAATTGCGCAAATATATGGCTTCTAAAGAGCAAAGTGCTCCCCGGATTGCTGCTTATGCTTCCTCGCTGCTGGAATTAAATCATGTGCGGGAAGCAATTGACCGCTGTATCCGCTTTGGGGCGATTGATGATGGAGCTAGTAAGGGGTTAGAGCGGGTTCGTAAACGGATTGGCGTAGCTAAAGAACGTCTTCATAAAAAAATCGACGGGATCATGTCGCGCCATCAATCGATTTTGCAAGAGAATATTTATAGTCAGCGTGGTGGACGTTACGTTATCCCCGTAAAGCGGGAGTATCATAAGCAAATAAAGGGATCGGTACTTGATCAATCCACAAGTGGACAGACGGTGTTCATCGAACCAGATGAGATCGCCTCCATGCAGATTGAGCTGGATTTGTTATTAGGAGAAGAGGCACGTGAAGAAGCTGTGATCCTCAGTATGCTGACCAGCATGGTAGAACAGGAACAAACTGCACTGCGCCTAAATATCGAGGTTACAGGCACCTATGATTTTATTTTTGCCAAAGCAAAATACGCACGAACGCTGGGAGCATCTGAGGTTACTCTAAATGATAGGGGTTTTCTAAGGATGAACGGAGGCAGGCATCCCATGCTGCAGGGCATGATTCCAATTAGCCTGGAGATAGGGAAGGGATATAGATCCCTAATCATTACAGGTCCAAATACAGGCGGTAAAACGGTGGTGCTCAAGACCCTCGGGCTGCTGACCCTCATGGCTCAATCGGGGTTGTTGATTCCGGTCGAGGAGGGGAGTGAGTTTACGGTCTTTACGGATGTGATCAGTGTAATCGGAGACGGACAAAGTTTGGCCCAATCACTCAGTACATTTTCGGCACAAATGAAGAGTATTGAGGGAATGCTGAGAGATGCCTCTAAAGGGGTGCTGCTGCTCATTGACGAGCTGGCGGCAGGTACAGACCCTGGGGAAGGAATCGCCCTCTCAATCGCCATTCTGGAAGAGCTGAGCCGTAAAGGGGCGAATATTATCGTCACAACCCACTTTAACGAGCTAAAAGCCTTTGCCGCTGCGACAGCCGGTTTTCAAAATGCACGAATGGAATTCGACAAAGAAACGCTGCAGCCGTTGTATCGTCTGACTATCGGAGAAGCGGGGGAGAGTTATGCTCTGCAAATTGCTAAAAAGCTGGGTATCCAGGATAACGTTATCAAGCGATCGTGGGAGATCGTTGAGGCGCAGCAGCAAAGGCTGCAGAAAGGTGATGGGTCGGCATGGGCAAGTCTTTTTAGCAAAGAGGGAGAGAAAGGGAAGACTGCACCTGTTATAGAGGATTTTGAAAAAGAAGAAAAGTCTGTGGAATCACTGAGCGATAAGGAGAAGCAGACCCAGTATGAAATTGGTGATGCCGTTCTTGTAACTTCACTGGGGCGGATAGGAATTGTTTATGAGAAAAAAGATCACTTAGGAATGGTCGGAGTGATGATCCAGAAGCAAAAAATGCGGATTAATCATAAACGTTTAAAGCCATATCTATCCAAAGATGAGCTGTACCCTGAGGAATATGACTTTGATATAATTTTTGAGAGCAAGGATACCCGTAAAAAGCGGAAATTGATGCAGCGTAAGCATGTCGAAGGCCTGAGAATTACGCATAAGGATGAAGAATAATGTAATAAAAGGATCTGCCTATGAGGTAGGTCCCTCTTTTTTTATAAATACTATGAAATATGCGTAAATTCAAGCAGGAGTATAGGCCTAAAGCTTAGAAGTTATTGTAACCATTCTAAAACTTTGTTACAGTAAATATTTATTCCATAGCTTAAATGTAGATATACGTTCAACTAGAGAAGGGAAGGAACACATGAAGAATAAGAAGATATGCGGGTTCTTGTTAACAATGCTCGTGATGACTACTGTATTGTCAGCATGCAGCAGAGCAGGTACCAGCAGTAATTCATTATCTTTACATCACAATGAGGTGGTCGAAAAGCCACAGACTGGCGGAGTAGTTACTTATGGATACTCATCGCCGTTTATGGGCTTCTTTGAGCCTGCTTTTTATGAAGGTGAAGATGATTTTCATGTGCTGGAGTTTATTACTGAGGCCATGTTTACGATAGATGATGATTTATCAACGGTTCCTAATATCGCCACTTGGCAGGAGTCCGAGGATCATAGAATATTTACCTTTAAAATCAAACCGGGAATCCGTTGGCATAATGGAGATGAACTGACCGTAGAGGACTGGAAATTTGCGATGGAGACTATCGCTAGTCCAGACTACACCGGATCACGTTATTATAGTGTGGAAATGATTCAAGGTGCGGAAGCCTATCATAAAGGTGAGGCAAAGAATATAACAGGTCTTAAGGTTATAGATCCTTATACTTTGAAAATAACAATGACAGCTGCCCGCGTAAATACGATTGATAATCTATGGCCGTATCCGATGAATAAAAAATATTATACTGGAGTCGTTGTTAAGGATATGCCTGAGAGTGATCAGATGCGAAAAAATCCGATTGGGATTGGCCCCTTTGAGGTGAGCCTTATTGAACCTGGCCAGCGGGTGGAGATGAAGCGCTTTGATCAATACTATAAAGGTAAGGCTTTATTGGATGGTGTGTTGTATAAGGTATTTGATGACAAGGAAATCATCAGCCTGTTTGAACAAGGCGTAATTGATATAGAGAATGCTCCACGAGATACTTATGAAAAGTTGAGTAAACTCGATAATATTAATATTTTACAATCAAATGAGCTTGCTTATGAGTATATAGGGTTTAAATTTGGGTATTGGGATAGTGAAGCTGAAAAAATCGTAATGGATAACCCTAAATTTGCGGATAAAAGATTACGTCAGGCGATGTATTATGCACTTGATCGGGAGGGGATCATTCAATCATTTTCTCATGGGTTAGGCAAGCCTATAGAAACTCCGGTTTCCAGTGCAAGCTGGGCGAAGATCCCTGATAGTCAGATTAATACGTATCCCTATGATCCGGAAAAAGCGAAGCAGCTGCTTGATGAGGCTGGTTTTGTAGATGTTGATGGAGATGGGCTGCGTGAGAATCAAAAAGGAGAAAAGTTAGTTATTCATTATGATTCTATGCTAGGCAGTCATTCAGCGGAGTTACGAACTGCTGCTATTCTGGAGGATTGGCGAAATGTGGGACTTGATGTGCAGCTTAATGGTGGGGCGTTAAAAGAGCTCAACACCTTCTATGAAGCAGTAGAGGCTGATGATCCGTCCATTGAGTTGTTTAACGGGGTATGGGGATTAGCTAATGATCCTGATCCTTCAGGTCTCTGGAGAGAGAATGATTTGTGGAACTACCCACGTTGGTCCTCGGAGCGGAATGAAGAATTGATTCGCGATGGCACAAGTATGAAGGCGTATGATAGAGATTATCGACAACAAATCTATTATGAATGGCAGAAGCTAGTGAATGAAGAGGTTCCAATGATCTTTTTTGCGGAAAGAGAAAGCATTACTGCTGTCAATAAACGTCTACAAGGTGTGCGTGTTGATTCTTTGGGCTCCATAATTGAGCCTAATAAATGGTGGATAAAGGACTAAATTAAAAAAAATAAAAAAAATTACGCAAAAAGTGAAATCAAATTGCTGTTTCATTCGTCATATATATTATGGAGGATGACAACGATGAAGAGACGGATATTAATATGGGCTGGTGCAGCTTTGATAGTCGTTGTCTTAATTACGGTGTGGAGGCCTATCGAACTGGGCTTTAAACCGGATATTGACGCGGGTTCAGCAGTGCTGCTAGATATGGATAGTGGAGACATATGGGTCAATATAAACGGCGATGTGCCTATGCCACCGGCCAGTGTGTCTAAATTAATGACTGAAATGATTGTGCTGGATCACATAACCTCTGGAACCCTTAGGTGGGAGGATAGAGTCCCTATTAGTGCTTACGCCAGTCAAATGGGAGGTATGAGTCTCTCATTAAAACGAGGAGATTTCTATACAGTAAGGGAGCTATTCGAAGGCATCACCATATATTCTGCTAATGATGCTGCAGTTGCATTGGCAGAATATATGGCAGGATCAGAGGATTCTTTTGTACTTATGATGAATGATAGAGCACGTAGTTTAGGTTTATCTCCTAATACGGTATTTACCAACGCCTCTGGATTGTCGAGCAAGGATCTTGGTATCATTCGTCAGCCTACGCATATCGGTGGCCAGACGATGATGACAGCGAGGGATACAGCCAAATTGGCAGCTGCGCTAATCCATAATCATCCTGATGTACTGAATATTTCCGGTCGTACACAGATGCAATTAAAGGATAAAGGGTTATATGTTAGTAATAGCAACCTTATGCTTCCAGGTATGGGCGGCGCTTACGCATACGATGGAGCAGATGGGTTGAAGACTGGATATGATAGCCAGACGGGATATTGTATTGCGGGATCAGCCCAGCGGGAGGGGCACCGGCTTATTGCGGTCGTTATGGGGGCGGAGACTTATGGCAGCCGATTTGAGGGTGCTGCTAAATTGTTCGATTATGGGTTTTTCCGCGGTTTACATTATGGAGAACGGGTAAAATATATTATACATGCCCTTGGAATTCGAAGTTAAATTTGGAGCATCATACCAGTAATTATTACTTGGTATGGTGCTTTTTCCCTATTCATGTCGGTATTTGTTGTTTCTTTTTATCCATTTAGTGATTACAATAGAAATATTGTTTTATCCCATATTATTTTAAAAACGCAAAAAAACTTTTTTTCTATAATTTAGAATGACCCGAATTTCCTGAAAGGGGGGACAATAAGATAATGGAATAAGGGACAGTAAATTCGTCGCCGAGAGAAATAAAACCATGACTGCCTGAGAACGATCAGGAGGCATTGTAAATATATGGTACGTGTAATTATTCTACAATAAAGAAGGAATCAAAGATGAAAAAAATAAAGAAAAGATACATTGCGCTAATTGTTCTCGTCGTTATTATAGCGGGAGGTTTTCTCTTTCGGAATTCTTTGGCCGTATTAGCTTTTGACCTCTTTTTGTCCGATCGGGTAGAAAGCAAGCTGAAAGAAGAATCTTACCAGCCACTTAAGGATGAGAATAAGGTTAAGCCAGAGCCGGTTGTATACAAAAGCGATCCATTTTCGCTGATGCTGCTCGGGACTGATCAACGCGACAATGAAACCGCACGTTCGGACACGATGATGTATGCTGTTGTTCGCCCAGAGGATTACAAAATTCTGCTTATTTCTATTCCACGTGATACGTATACCGAGATTATTGGCCATAACGATAATAAAAAAGATAAGATTACCCATGCTTATGCTTTTGGTGGGCAGCAAATGGCTAAGGATACTCTGGAAGCACTGCTGGAGCATGATATTCAGTATTATGCCACCATTAACTTTCAAGGGCTCAAGGATGCCGTTGATGCTATTGGAGGCGTTCCGCTGCCAATCAAGAAGGACATTGTAAACAAGGGTAAGGACCATGAAAAGTTTACGATCGAGGGTGGAAAGTCGAATTATAACGGTCAAGAAGCACTTAACTATACACGCTACCGTGAAGATAGTGACTTTAACCGGACCAAACGCCAACAGGTTTTTATTGATGTTGTAGCTAATAAAATGTTATCGATCAGCCAAATCGGCAATATTCCAAAGCTGCTGGATATTATGGGCGATAATTTTAAGACCGATATAGAGCCTTCAATGATCATTAGTCTGGCCAAGAAATTCATGGGCGGCAAAGACATGGATATCTCAAGCTTTACGGTAATGGGCGAAGGAAAACGTATTGACGGACTTTATTATGATATCGTTGATGAAGAGGATTTGCGTGAAGCTAAGGCGCTGATTGATAATTGGATGAATGCAGGAACACCAGTAGATCAACTGATTGAGCCGGGAAAAGCAAGTAATGCACTCGAGCCCAAAGCAACAGCAGTTACGCAGTAATTCTAATTGGAAAGCTAAACTCATATAAATAAATTGCAGCAGCCATAAACATTCTCATGGCTGCTGCTTACTGTCTTCATGTTATAATGAATTGGAACTATTATTTAGCTGCTACGTATAATCACATTGGTATGGCAGTAAAAGGAAGTTAAAGAACCGTAATTCCTTCGGAACTCTTTGAGGAGGATCAAGAGATGAATATTGCATTTTTTTTACTTCCGAAACAGGAGGTGGCCTGCGTAACGCTCGATTCTACGCTGCGCCAAACGCTTGAGAGGATGGAGTTTCACCGCTATACAGCAGTCCCGATTCTTAACCGTAATGGAGAGTATGCCGGCACGGTAACGGAAGGTGATCTGCTCTGGTACATGAAAGAGTCGGAGGGCAAGGTTTCGTTTGAGAACGCTTCAAAATTTTTGCTGAAGGACGTTCCATTACGTATGAATAACAAGCCGGTCTCGATTGATGCGGATATGGAAGATCTAATTAATTTGGCTAAGGTGCAGAACTTTGTACCTGTGGTCGATGATATGAACCGGTTTATTGGAATTGTTCGCCGGAGTCAAGTCATAGAGTATTGCGAGAAATTTGTAACAAGACAATCACAGGAATCATTATAGTCCCAGTGTATTCGCGGTTATAGAAGCTATCGGAACAAGGCCTGTATTTCCGGCGATAACGGAATGCGGGTCTTTTTTAAAGAAAGCTCCTCTCCAAAAAGAGGCATAGTCAGCATGGATTGAAGCATACTTAAGGGGCGCGGGGCGTCCAGTGTGACACCGAATTTTTTATGCTATAATGGAGAATAAAGCTTTTTGCCGGAGGTAGAGAGACGTGTCCAATGTGCCGAAGGATCTGGATGTAGCCAAGCGCGCCAAGGTAATTGAATGGCTGAAAACCGAAGTGATTGATCAAGTTTCACGGTTATTTAAAGCGTTATGGGAAGGCAGTACTACCCGTGTCGGTGACAGTCTGGCTAGCTTGATTATGAGCTCTTATATTTTGGGCCGCAGACTAGGGATTCCTTATCGTTCTTTAGATGACTTGCTACTGGAGAAGCTTAGAAAGCACAAGCAGGAAGGGCATCAACTGGAAGATTGGTACCAAGATATATCTGCTTTAGAAGAACATATGCGTAAGAGGTGAATACTGTTGAAATTTCGCTGGTCATCTGTGGCTTGGAGCGTAGCATACTTACTTTTGCTGCTTAGTTTAACGACTCCACTCCTCATCATCACTACCCTGTTTATGATTGTTCCGGCAGTAGTGTTGTTTACTACACTGAACACGAGACAATTTGTGCTGCATGTATTGCCGGTGTTGCTGATTGTAGGCTTGATTACACCAATTTATCTGTTGATAGCTGCGTATTTCTTAATACCGGCTCTGGTTATGGGGCGCTGGTATAAAAGACATGCCCCGGCTATGTCTACTGTGATCGCAGGTACGGTTACGATTCTTGCACAGTTCCTGCTGCTTTTGCTGCTGGGTACGGCATTATTTAATTTTGACCTGTCTACCTATGTGAACGATGTATTGCAAATGGTTAATTCACCTCTGTCCGAGCTCGGAACTACCAATCCTCTGCTCACTGATATTGGATTTTCAACTGAGGATGTAAACAAGATAAGTCATATGACGGTCCAAATGATCCCTATGACTCTAATCGTAAGCTCCTTCATGATTGCTGTGATTACGCATGCTATTGCCCGCCCGATTCTGAACAGTATGAATTATGCAGTGCCTAAGATGAAGCCTGCACGTGAATGGAGACTTTCGAGATCGTTTATTTGGTACTATCTGATTGGTGTTGTTCTACAGCTCTTCTTCTCAGGGTCGGAGAACAATTTCATCCTCATGATTTCTGCCAATCTTCTGCCATTGCTGCGAATTGGCTTTATGATTCAGGCCATCGGATTTTTCTTCTTCCTGGCGCATGAACGCAAATGGAACAAGATGTCTGCCGTTTTGTTAGCGATACCGGTTATTTTACTGCCGCCGCTGCGCATTATTGGTATTATTGATCTTGCGTTCCCACTGCGGGAGTATGTGACCAAATCGAAACGATAGGGTGAGAGTTCATGCCTAAATTTCTGCAAAGACGCTGGCACGGCTATCATACCGTATGGGCGTTCATGCTGCTGTTGGTCCTTATTATAATTGTCAGTGTCTATAACTGGGCGCTTGGGGTCGCCGGCCTGTTTCTGTCAGGTACTTTATGCTTCTATATGTTGAAAGCGGAGATCTCGTTCCGTCGTAATCTGGTGGAATATATTAATGGGCTGTCTTTCCGCATTAAGCGGGTAGAGGGCGAAGCAGTCAGCATGCTGCCGCTTGGAATCATTCTGTTTAGCGAGGATCGAACGGTGGAATGGAATAACCGCTATGCCGGCGATATTTTCGCACGCAAGTCTTTAGTTGGGGAATCACTGCAAGAATTATTGCCTGATATGCAGTCTTTTTTTACAGGTGCTGCAGCGGGTAAGCGGGAGGTCGGCAAAGAAGGTGTGCTCCATGACACCCGCCTTGAGATCACCGTGGATGAACGATTTTATCAAGCTGTCATTATTCCGAGTGAGCGTATTCTTTACTTGTATGATATCACTGAGCTTGTGGTGTTACGTGAGCGGTATGAGGATGAGAAGCTGGCGATCGGCATAGTGATGATGGATAACCTGGATGAATCCGCTCAAGGAATGGATGATCAACAGCGAACCTCGCTGATTGCTAAGGTGACGAGTGAGATCACTGAATGGAGTAAGCAGTTTGAGGTTTATCTGCGGCGGTTGTCCTCGGAACGTTATCTAATGCTGCTTAATCATCGTAGCCTGCAAGCGTTGGAAGAGAGCCGCTTCGTGATTCTAGATGAAGTCAGAGAAATGACTGCTGATCTCAAGGTACCTATGACACTGAGTATTGGTCTGGCCTTTGGCGCAGACTCCGCAAGTGAATTAGGGGCATTGGCCCAATCCAGTCTAGACATGGCGCTGGGCCGAGGTGGTGATCAGGCGGCTGTAAAAGCAGGCCAACGGTTATCCTTCTACGGTGGCAAGAGTAATGCTGCTGAGAAGCGTACCCGAGTGCGGGCGCGGGTCATTGCGCATGCTTTGCGGGATCTGATGCAGGAGAGCGATCGTGTGCTGATCCTCGGTCATCGGACACCGGATATCGATGCTGTGGGTGCTGCAATCGGCCTGTTAAGGGCTGCGCAGATGTATAATGTAGAGGCTAGCATTGTGATGGAGACTCCAAATCCATCGATAACTAACATGATGGAGCAGATTCGTAAGGATGACGATTTATATAAGTCATTCATCACAACGGAGCAATCCCTACAGATCATGACAGAGCATACCCTGCTTATTGTTGTGGATACACATAAGGCGTCTATGACGATGGAGCCGCGGCTAGTACAATATGCCAGCAGAATCGTAGTGGTGGATCATCACCGCAGAGGTGAAGAGTTCATTAATGATGCTGTATTGGTATATTTGGAACCTTACGCTTCATCGACCTGTGAGCTGGTGACAGAGCTGCTTCAGTATATCCATGAGAAGGTAAAGATCAGTCCGCTGGATGCTACAATGTTGTTAGCGGGGATCACGGTGGATACAAAGCACTTTGCGCTCCATACGGGTTCGCGTACCTTTGAGGCGGCAGGCTTCCTGCGCCGGAATGGTGCCGATACCGTACTTATTCAGCGCATGCTGAAGGAGGATTTACAGGAGTATATTTCCAAAGCCGAAATTATCAAACATGCGCGAATGGTGTATGACCAAATCGCGCTCGTAGTTACGGCACCAGGCATGAAAATCCCGCAGCTTCTTATTGCTCAGACTGCGGACACGCTGCTTGGGATGACCAACGTAGTCGCTTCATTCGTCATCAGCGAGCGGCCTGACGGCCTGATTGGCATTAGTGCCCGATCACTCGGACGTATGAATGTACAGGTCGTGATGGAGAAATTAGGCGGCGGTGGGCATCTGTCCAATGCCGCAGTACAGCTTGAAGGAACATGTAAAGAAGCAGAAGCCAGATTACTGCAGGTGCTGGCGGAAATCGAATCGAAAGAGGGGTTATTCGAATGAAGGTCATTTTCATAAAAGATGTTAAGGGTCAAGGTAAAAAAGGTCAGGTTAAAGAGGTATCCGAAGGTTATGCTTCCAACTTCTTATTGCCACGTGGATTGGTTCGTCCGGCAACGGAAGGCAACGTGAAGACGCTGGAGAATCAAGCAGCTGCTGAACAACGCCGTAAAGATAACGAAAAAGAAGAAGCACAGCAATTGGGTAAGAAGCTTGATGAGTTAACACTGACAATGAAAGCAAAATCAGGTGAAGGCGGACGTTTATTCGGCGCTATTACAAGCAAACAGATTGCTGAGACACTGGCTTCCACCAAAGGAATTACTATTGATAAGCGCAAGATTGAATTAGGTGAGCCAATTCGCCATATAGGAGTATTTCAAGTAAGCGTAAAATTGCATACTGAAGTAAAGGCCACACTTAAGGTTGAGGTAACGGAGGAGTAACATGGGTGGAGATCTCTTTTTCGATCGGGTTCCCCCGCAGAATCTTGAAGCCGAGCAGGCGGTAATTGGTGCGGTTCTGTTGCAGGATGAAGCGCTCATTACTGCAATGGAACGGGTGAATACTGAAGACTTCTACGATAAAGCGCATCAAATGATTTTTGAGGCGATGGTGCAGCTCGGAGAAGAGAGCCAGCCGATTGATCTTGTTACACTTACGTCCAGACTGCAGGACAAAGGAGAGCTTGAAGATATTGGTGGTGTTAGCTACTTAGCTAAGCTGGCGCATGCCGTGCCTACTGCTGCTAACGTAGAATACTACGCCCAGATTATCGAAGAGAAAGCCATGCTGCGCCGTTTGATTCGCACAGCCACGCAAATTGTGAGCGAAGGTTATACTGGCGGTGAAGATGTAGCCGATATGCTGAGTGATGCAGAGCGGCGTATTCTTGAAATCTCCAACCGGCGGAGCGGCAGTGGATTTATTGCGATCCGCGATGTCTTGATGGAAGTGTTCGACAAGGTTGAGTTGCTTCATCAAAATAAGGGGGGTACCTCAGGTATCCCAACCGGATTTGTGGATTTAGATCATATGACTAACGGATTCCAACGTAACGATCTGATCATTGTTGCGGCTCGTCCATCTGTTGGTAAGACTGCATTCGCCCTGAATATTGCACAGAACGTGGCAGTACGCGCTAAAGAAACTGTTGCGATATTCAGTCTGGAAATGTCAGCGCCACAGCTGGTACAGCGGATGATTTGTGCTGAAGCCAACCTAGATGCCAATATTATGCGTACCGGTGACTTCAAGAGTGATGATGATTGGTCCAAGCTGACGATGGGCATTCAGTCTCTATCTGAAGCGGAGATTTATATCGACGATACACCAGGTATCACGGTAACCGATATTCGTGCAAAGTGCCGGAGACTGAAGAAGGAAAAAGGACTTGGCATGATCGTCATCGACTACTTGCAGCTCATTCAGGGCCGCGGTAAAGGCGGAGAGAACCGTCAGCAGGAAGTATCGGATATATCTCGTACATTGAAGCAGATTGCCCGTGAGCTGGATGTGCCGGTTATTGCCCTGTCGCAGTTAAGCCGGGGTGTAGAGCAGCGTCAGGATAAACGTCCAATGATGAGTGACTTGCGTGAATCGGGTTCTATCGAGCAGGATGCCGATATTGTTGCGTTTCTGTATCGTGATGATTATTACAATGCGGATACGGAGAAGAAGAATATTATTGAGATCATTATAGCTAAACAGCGTAATGGTCCCGTAGGCACGGTAGAACTGGTCTTTCTTAAAAATTTCAACAAGTTCGTTAACTACGAGCGAGCACATGCGGAACCCTTTGCTGGTTAAACCTGACATGTATAATTCCCGAACGATTGCACATTTCTTTGTGTAATCGTTCGTTTTATTTGACTTTGAAAAAAACCGCTGTTACACTGAGAATTGTCCTTTAGCGGGTTAAATCTGCTTGGCGTCCGGAGGGCCACGTACATAAGAATGACGTATAGGGCCCATATTATGAAAAATAATGGTGCTAAGTAGCACCTACGGAGGAATGAACATGTCAACGGTAGTCGTCGTGGGAACACAATGGGGAGACGAAGGTAAAGGGAAAATCACTGACTTTCTAGCGGAAAGTGCAGATGTGGTCGCCCGTTATCAAGGGGGCAATAATGCCGGTCACACGATTCTGATTGACGGTGAGAAGTTTAAGCTCAGCTTGATCCCTTCGGGTGTATTTTATAAAGAGAAAACTTGTGTAATTGGTAACGGAATGGTTATTAATCCGGCTGCCTTGATCCAAGAAATTAATTATATTCACGAGAACGGTTTTGACACTAAGAACTTAGTGATCAGTGATCGTGCTCATGTCATTATGCCATACCATATGGTGCTGGATGCTCTCGAAGAAGACCGTAAGGGTCCGAACAAGATTGGTACTACACGTAAAGGTATCGGTCCTTGTTATATGGATAAGGCAGCACGCAACGGTATCCGTATTGCTGACTTGATGGACGCTGAGGAATTCGAACTGAGACTCCGCCCCTTGATGCAAGAGAAGAACCAAGTGATTACACAGGTCTATGGTGCGGAAGCTCTTAACGTAGAAGAGATTCTGACTCAATATCTGGAATATGCAGAAGTGCTGCGTAATTATGTAACAGACACCTCTGTTATTCTTAATGAAGCCATTGATGCGGATCGCAAAGTGTTGTTTGAAGGTGCGCAAGGAGTAATGCTTGATATCGATCAAGGTACGTATCCGTTTGTTACTTCATCCAACCCATCTGCCGGTGGGGTATGCATAGGTTCTGGTGTGGGACCGTCCAAAATCAAACAGGTTATTGGGGTTGCAAAAGCCTATACCACTCGTGTTGGAGATGGCCCGTTCCCTACAGAGCTGAATGATGCAACAGGTGATTATATCCGTGAAACAGGTCATGAATATGGCACAGTTACCGGACGTGCGCGCCGTGTAGGCTGGTTCGACAGTGTAGTTGTGAGTCATGCTCGTCGTGTAAGTGGAATCACAGGGCTATCTCTTAACTCGCTGGATGTACTTAGCGGACTTGAGACTGTGAAGATCTGCACAGGCTACAAATACCGTGGTGAGGTAATTACTCATTACCCTGCTAGCCTCAAAATGCTGGCAGAATGCGAAGCGGTATATGAAGAGCTTCCAGGCTGGAGCGAAGATATTACTTCTGCAAAAACGTTGGATGATCTTCCAGCCAATACACGCAGATATGTTGAACGTGTATCTGAGCTTACGGGTATTCCGATTGCTATCTTCTCAGTGGGTCGTAACCGTGAGCAGACGAATCAAGTATTGCCAATTTATATCTAAAACCTAGTTATACTAAGGAGCCTCGTTAGAGGCTCTTTTTTTTGTTCTGAGGACTATATATCTCTCTTTTGGGGCCTAGATTTATGCCTAGACGTTTCCCAAGGCCGGTTCTAGTCAATACTGGATGTATAGAAGAACATGTACATGATCTACCAGATAGACTTGAACATAGGTGAGAGGAGAAATGAAGATGAAGATCGTGAAGCGTGCACTTAGCGTATGTCTGATTGTGGTACTTGCCAGCACTCTTTCAATTCTAACAACGGGCGTGGTTGTAAATGCTTATATTCAGTCGGTACTGGCTAGCTTCGATATTAAAGTGAATACTCCCGGTCCGGGATTTGGAGGAATGATTCGGAGCATTATTGGCATGGATAACAAATCTGACTCGGATACAGCTAATAAAGAAGTAACCACAGGGAGTACAGTTAGCAAGGAGACCGACAAAAGCACGGATTCGCCAGCTAAAGGCAAGGGTGAGCCCGTAGATGATAATACTCCGACTGATGCCTTACCAGTTATGGGGCAAGTTACAACCGAAAGTTCAGCTGATAACGGAAGTGGAAGTGTTGGTGACCAACAATTAGTAATGACACCTGAGGCACTCAGTGACTTTAAAGATAATCTTCCATCGGAAGAGAAGGTAAATATATTCAATATTTTGATGTCCAAACTACCCCAGGATGAGATGGCAAAAATTTCAACAGCGATGGAGGATGGATTAACAGAAGATGAGGTTAAAGAGCTGCAGCAGGTAATTGCAAAATATGTTGATGCAGACGAATATGAGAGCATAATGAAAATGCTTACACCAACTACAGAATCTACGCAATAGCATTTGTAATTGTCACTTTATAGACACATGAAAAAGGTTAAAATTTCATATTTGCGCAAAAAACCCGCGTATTTGGCGGGTTTTTTGTTATGTCTAAAGTTGAAATTTTTCTCTAAGCTATGGTACAGTAAACAAGGACCTCAAGAGGTTAATTTTTTGTAACCTCCTTAACAACCTTTTTTATAGGTTCATTAGAAGCAGGAATTAAGCACTAGTATACGCAGAAATTTACATGGACGTAATCTATATAATCGAGGTCGTACAATTAGCTTGGCCGCTTTTGTCGGAAGTAAAAGCGGACTGAAAGGGAGAGTTTCATGAAGGGATTTAAGTTCATGCGTCGGATGAGCAAGCTGCAGGATGGACATCCAGCAGAATCCGAGGCGAATGTTCAACAGAGCCACAATTTCGATCACGACTCCAAACACTTTCAACAAGAGAAAGGTACTCGCAGATTTCGGCGTGCTTGGATTTTGGGATCTGTCGGCCTTGTGCTTCTAGCTACGGTGTTGGTTGGAGCAGAGAAAAAGTATGTAGCTGCTAACACGGTTACCTATTATCAAGTGTTGGTGAAGGGTGAAGAAGTCGGAAAACTTACCGATCAGACGCAGCTTAACCAGCTATACGATAAGAAACAACGAGAATATCAGGAGAAATATCCGAACTCAACCATGGTGCTGCAAACAGAGGGCATAACAATAGAAGAGCAGAAGGCATACAAGCCAGAAGTTGATAGTGAGGCGACACTTACTAAACTAGATGGAATGCTGAAAGCTTATGCGGTAGGCGTGCAATTGATGGTAGATGGCAAGGCCGTTGGCATAGTTAAGGATCAGGAAACTGCAAATGCTGTGCTTGAAGGGGTAAAAAATCATTATGTCCCACAAGCAGAAGTAGCAACGACGGCTAGTAAGCTAACAAGAACGGCTGCTTCCAGCTCATCTGCTGCAAAAGCGAAGACTCCGGAGCAAGTAGAGTCGGTAGAGATTAGTGAAGATATTTCTATCGTTCCTATCAAAGCAGATCCTAATAAAGTGTTGGATGTGGAGGCAGCGGTCCAGACACTTACCGAAGGTAAAGAGGCGCCCCTTCTTTATACCGTTCAAGAGGGTGATACGATTTCGGGGATTGCCAAACGGTTTGAAATCACCCAAAAAGAGATTTATAGTAACAATCCTAACGTGAAAGAGCTGACGTTGAAGATTGGAGATACACTGAAGCTGAAGGTACCCCAACCAGATGTTACAGTAGTAACTGTGGAAAAAGTGACTGAGCAAATAGTGACTGAGCCGGAAGTGGTTGTGCGTTCGAGCGATCAGCTAGCGGCAGGCAAAAGCAAAGTCGTTCGTCCAGGGCAAACTGGACTTAAAGAAATGGAGTATCGGGTAACGAAGGAAAATGGTACGGTCGTCCAAGAAGAATGGTTAGGCCAGACCGTTATACAAGCCTCGCTGCCAGAAGTTGTTTATCGGGGAACGAAGGTTGTTGGTGAAGGAACAGGCATGTTCAGTTGGCCGGTAAGCGGGGCGACACTGACAAGTAGCTTCGGCGAGCGTTGGAGCCGTGCCCATAAGGGTATTGATATGGTATCTAGCAATCGGAATATAAAAGCTTCTGATGCCGGGACCGTGATCTTTGCAGGTGTGCAGAGTGGATACGGGAATGTAGTTATTGTAGATCATCGCAACGGATACCAGACCTATTATGGTCATTTAAAAAGCATCTCGGTTTCTACAGGCCAACGCTTGGAGCAGGGTGGCAAGATTGGCGTAATGGGCAGCACCGGACGTTCGACGGGTACACATCTGCATTTTGAGATTCGGAAGAATGGCACTGCTGTAAATCCAATGAAGTATTTGCAATAATTCATACTTTGTCCTTTAACTGCTCGATTTCAATCGGGCGGTTTTTATTTTTTTTAATCTACGAGTGACGGCAAAGCCGTTTCTTTTTGCTGGGCAGGGGGATTGCTTATTTCGTAGGATGTGACGGTTAGACAGGTATGTTAAAATAAAGGAATGATCATTAAGTAAGGATAGGAAGGTGAAGCTGGGACATGCAGATGGGAACGATTCTGGTAGTAGATGATGAACAGCCTATTGCTGATATATTGAAATTTAATTTAGAAAAAGAAGGCTACGAGGTTATTTGTGCTTTTGATGGCAACAGTGCAGTGGAGCTGGCATTGTCCAAAAGGCCCGATCTTATGCTGCTTGATCTTATGCTGCCCGGCAAAGATGGTATGGACGTCTGCCGCGAGGTGCGTTCTGCGCACTTGGACATTCCTATCATTATGCTTACAGCCAAGGACGGAGAGATTGATAAGGTACTTGGCCTGGAGCTTGGTGCTGATGACTATGTGACCAAACCTTTTAGTACACGTGAATTGCTGGCCAGAGTTAAAGCCCAGATGCGGAGACAGCATAAACCGTCACCACAGGGGATGGCGAGTGAACCAGCAGAGAATAAGCAGGGCATTTATCATTTTGATCTGTTTATAGATACAGATATGTATTTGGTCTATAAGGGCGGGGAGCCGCTTGACTTGACCCATCGTGAATATGAGCTGCTCTACTATATGATCAAACATGCCGGTAAGGTGATGACTCGGGAGCATTTGCTGCAGGCAGTGTGGGGATTTGAGTATTTCGGTGATGTGCGGACCGTTGACGTGACGATCCGTCGTCTAAGAGAGAAAATTGAGGAGAACCCCAGCAAGCCCGAATATATTTATACTCGGCGTGGACTCGGCTATTTGATGCATAGCCCTAAAAATGGAGGACTGTGATGAAGTGGCGGTCCTTTATCCGGACAATTCAGGCAAAACTTATTATTATTTACGTATTGCTAATTCTGATAGCTATGCAGTTGATCGGGGTTTATTTTGTCAGCTCGATGAAGAACTCGTTAACAGATAATTTCACCAAGGACCTTAAAGCACGTGCTGAGATGTTGTCTATCCTGACTGCTGATAAATTTGGTAGTGAGGCTGGAACCGCAGATGAGGAAACCGCTGTGGAAAGTCTGCGCGGAATGGTCAATAATCTGTACATTAACGGGGCTGAGATTCAGGTACTGGATGCCAGCGGCAAAATCATCACCACTTCCGTTCCCTCGCAGAATGACTATGTCGGGCAGCGTAACACCCAGACAGTTGTGAATCGGGCCTTGCAGGGCATCAGTGATAACGAGGAATATATTATTGCCGATGATAATGTGCGTAAAAAGGTTGTGGCCAAGCCTGTGCTCTCGGGTGACAAGGTAGTGGGCGCAATCTATATTGCTGCTGACATGAAGGATCTATACGCCACGATGGGCCGGATCAATAGTGTATTTATCTCAGGTTTGCTGTTAGCTCTAGCGTTAACGGTTGTTTTATGCGTCATTCTGGCGCACACCATCACGCAGCCTATTAAGGAAATGACGAGGCATGCTACGGCTGTCGCTGAAGGCCGATTCAATCGTAAAATGCCCGTATTGGGCAATGATGAAATTGGACAACTCAGTCAGGCGTTCAATTATATGACCGGTAGATTGCGTGAGGCACTCTCGCAGAATGAAGAGGAGAAGGAGAAGCTTACCTCTATTCTGACGAACATGAGTGATGGTGTCGTGGCTACAGATGAGAACGGAGTAGTGATTCTGATGAATCGGCGGGCAGCGCTGATGCTCGGAAATGAAGGACCGTTGCCGGAAGGTGCCCCTCTAGATAAATTGTTGGGCTTAGATTACGAACAAAGCGGATCTCTGGCTAAAGGCAATGCCCAATCTGCAATGCTTCATCTGACTCATATGGGTGGAGAAGATTCTAATATCGTAAGAGTGACGTTTACTCCGATTCATCGTCGTGAGGGTGGCATTGCCGGCACAATTGCTGTGCTGCAGGATGTCACCGAACAGGAGAATCTGGAGGAATCACGCCGTGAGTTCGTGGCGAACGTTTCGCATGAGCTAAGAACACCACTTACCACTATTAAAAGCTATGTTGAAGCACTGGATGATGGAGCACTTGAAGATCCGCAGCTGGCGGTTCGATTTGTTGGGGTTATTCGCAACGAAACAGAACGGATGATTCGTCTGGTCACGGATTTGCTGCATCTTTCCCGTCTGGATTCCAAGGAAGCTCTTCTTCGAATTCAGCAGACGGATATTACCGAGATGCTGGAGGATGTGGCGGATCGTTTTTCTTTTCAAATTCGGCAGAAGCGTATAGATATAAGTACAAGGGTCCGCAAAGATGTTACCACGGCGTGGCTTGATCGCGATCAAATCGATCAGGTCTTGGGGAATTTGGTCTCCAATGCGCTAAAATATACGCCAGAAGGCGGTACGATTGAACTGGAAGCGTTGAAGAATGAGGATGGAATGCTCTCCATTTCTGTGCGTGATTCGGGGATAGGGATTCCGAAAAAGGATATCGAGCGGATCTTCGAACGATTTTATCGCGTGGATAAGGCACGTTCGCGGAACATGGGAGGCACCGGCCTTGGCCTTTCCATTGCCCGGGAAATTGTGAAGGCACATGGAGGCTCCATTTCCCTGCAATCCGAGCTAAATGAAGGTTCAAAGGTAACCTTTACCTTGCCTTTGAACGAGCAAAGGGGGAGTGAGGCATGAAGGAACGAATCAAATCATGCATTCTAGCCTTGCTCGTGCTCGGAAGCCTGGTTGAAAGCTATTATTTGATCTACCGTTTGCCTGGTGCTGATTCAGCAGTGCTTTCTGAGAACCTGTATGTGAAGACAGATAATATGGGTCCGGAAGAGAAGGTAGAGAACCTGTTATACCCTGACAAAATGATCATCCATATGGGAGAAGGCAAACATACGCTTTTTTATCCGGACTCTACGTTCTATAGCTTGATCATGAATCGCTTAAAAGGTCGTGGCTTCGAAAGCTTCCAACGGCACTCGGTACAGGATTATGATTGGGATAAGATCCGCAATGAGAATCCTGGGATTGAGCTTTCATTCGGAGCGGGCATTCCGGTAACGTTATTGCAGCGGGTGATGCAGTTATCGCCAGATTCCCTTTTTGAAGGAGAAAGCATTGATCGCATTTGGATCTATAACATTAAGAATGATTCCAAGGCCCATGCTATTTTCTTCAGTACGAGAGGCGACATCATATACGAAGCGGCAAAAGCGGATTTAACGGTTCAGGATGTGCAGCAGCATGTTGATTTCGGTAAGAATTGGACGCCTTACAAGACCGTAAGCGGGGATTATTATGTGCCAGACAGTAAGATTTCTCTGGTTCAGGTAGACATGCCTTCCGGGATGTACACCATAGAGCAAATGCAGAGTAATCTTTTCTTCGATGTTGGAAGCACTAGATATATTCGGGAGAAAAACGGCTCGGAGATTTATACGGATAGCAAACGGAGCCTTCAGGTGGACCAGGGTAAGAACTGGATGAGCTATAGTGACCCTGCGGCGCTTCCAGCTGGAGAAAGTACCCCTGCCAAGGATGCTTTGGAAGCTGTAGAATTTGTGAACCAGCATGGCGGATGGAATGGGACTTACCGTTTGGAGGCTACAGAGGAAGGCAGACAGGAGAGAAAGGTCTCTTTTCAACAATATTATGGCTCCTATCCGTACGGCTCCTATCCGATAATGAGCAATTCATCATTACAGTATGGTGTAATAAATCTGGAACTGCAGCAGGGAACAGTATCCTCTTATGAACGTTCTCTAATCTATATAGATGAAAGTAAGGCCGTAAAAAAGGTAGTGGAGCTATCTGGAGGTGCGGATCTGGAGTATAGGTTGTCTCTGGTCAGTAAAACTTCGGCAGTGAAGGATTTAACGCCTGCTTATGTACCTGAGGTGAAGGAAGATCATCTGGAGCTGATACCTGTCTGGAAAGTTACACTTAGTGATGGCAGCGTTCTTACTTTAAATTAATGGACAAATGGCTCATATAACAATTAGGAGGTTCGGGTATGGATTGGGGAAGAGCTAAAAATGTACTGATTTGCGCCTTTTTAGGTCTGAATCTGCTGCTATGTTACCAGCTGTGGGTCGATTTGCGCGATCAGGTTAGTGCTAATCTTGATTTTACTTCCCTGTCTGCTGAGACCCAAGCCGTAATGGAGCAGAAAGGGATTCGTGTATTGTGTCCCATTCCGGCGTCTACCCCGCAGCTTCCTAACATTACTTATCGTTATTCTGCTGAAGAGCAGACTGAACCACCAATTAAATTAGATGTACCTATAGACAGCAAGCTGATCTATTCTTCCTTCTCAGAGCTTAGCAAGGCGCTTGAGGATAAGATTCCTGACATTTCCAATTATCGCTTTGATTCACAGGAAAGTGAGGTAGGAAAGTTCGTTCTTCATCCGCTGGTTCAAAATCAGTGGTCGTTGTTCCGTGTTAGGCTAGAGTTGATTAACAGTGATCAAAAAATCGTAGCTTACCGCTGGCCGAAGATTGAAATAGGGACAAGCAGCAGCGATAAAGAACAGAAGGTGCTTCCAGCATCGCAAGCACTTAGTAGTTTGATAGAGAAGTATTTCCCGGCAGATTCCGTAGTGAAGGAGATTGAGCTGGGGTATTACGGTGAGCTGTTCAACTCGGAAAGTCAGGTAGCTTCGCCGATGTGGCGGTTTATGCTGGAGAACGGCAATGCCTATTATGTGGATGCTATTAGTGCGGACATCATCAGTCCTAAGACAACAGAGTAGAAGGAGTAAGGAAAATGGGGATTTCATTTACAGTACTGTCC
The DNA here is from genome assembly GCF_037965665.1 of Paenibacillus sp. FSL L8-0333. Classification (NCBI taxonomy): domain Bacteria; kingdom Bacillati; phylum Bacillota; class Bacilli; order Caryophanales; family Paenibacillaceae; genus Paenibacillus; species Paenibacillus sp. FSL L8-0333. Next base: position 6,802,025 of record NZ_CP150186.1, on the reverse strand, counting down.
AGTGGTTCTACCGGCAATGTAACGGTGGTACGAAACGGGGAGACAACACTTATGATTGACGCAGGTTTTAGTGCCAAGCGGATCGATGAGCTGTTGGCCATGCGTGAACTAACGGGTAATGATATAGACGGGATTCTAGTTACACACGAACATTCCGATCATATCAAGGGACTCGGGGCCATGGCCCGTAAATACGATCTTCCGATTTATGCGAACACCAATACCTGGGGAGCTATCGAGAAGGGAATTGGTAAAATACCGGAGTATAACCGTATGATCATGGAGTCTGGCCAGCACAAGGATTTCGGCAGTATGCGAGTAGAATCCTTCGCGATTTCTCATGATGCAGCGGAGCCAGTGGGTTACAATTTTTATGATGGAAAAGAGAAGTTATGTGTAGCTACAGACCTGGGCTATGTTAGTGATAAGGTAAGAGATGCAATTTCAGATGCAGATGTATTGGTGCTGGAGGCGAATCATGATATCGAATTGCTGAGAATGGGACGTTATCCGTGGAATACGAAACGGCGCATCCTAGGCGACATGGGTCACCTTTCCAATGAGGCAGCTGGAGCTGCGCTTAGTGAAATTCTTACAGGGCGGACCAAACGGACCTATTTGGCGCATTTAAGCCGGGATCACAATATGATGGATTTGGCAAAAATGTCGGTACGCGGCGCAATGGAGGATCGGGGCTGTTTTTTCAAAGATAGTGAGTTCAGACTGTGTGATACGTATTATGATCAACCTACGCCATGGGATAAGCTGAGCCAGTCATAAGCTGATCAAGTTCAGCGGTCTTGCGATCTAATTCTTGGCGGGAGATCAGGCCTTTTTCAATCATCAATTCGATCATTGCGCTAAAGGCAAGGGTCATGTGGTAGTGTTCATCCTTTAAGTCACCAAGCTTACCGATAAACTCGACTAAATCCATACTTGTTGAAAAAGAACTCATAATTAATCCTCCTTTAATAGTGTGAATTTATAGTGTAATTAGAACTGAAAACTGTAAAAAATTCGCAGGTGTTTTAGCTGAGGAAAATCCCGAATTGCAGGTTGCCTGTGATACAATTAAAAGCGTGATGAGCAAAGCTAAAATTTTAGGGACACTTCTATTTTATTGTAGTCTTTTAAGTTGCAAAATATTCCTAATAGAGAAGATATATTAAAAGATTATCATAATCTAACGATTGATCGAAACTCTTGTGGGGTTAATGGATAAAGTGAAACTTTTTAGTGATATTTGGAGTCTAATGGTTACAGAGGTTTGGTTCGGACGTGGTTGCTATAGGTTCAGGTCTTAACAACAGTGAACGCTTGGCAATAGAAGGGGGAGATTTTCGGTGGGATTGTTTGATGATGATTTCTATTCAACTAAAGTTTCGCGGTCCAGAGGGGATGAAGCATCAAAGGGATCGTTTGCTAACCGTAGACATTCTGTACGCAGATCGCGTAAAGGGCTATCTACCTGGCAAATATCCGCCGTTTGCTCCTTAGTCAGCGCTGTGGTGGCAGTTCTGTTATTCAGTATGTTTACAGGCCAGATGAGTCATGAGACTGCTCAAAAGCCGGTTGTAACAACTGGAAATGTTGCCCCAAGCAGTAGTGATCCATTTGACCGGATTATTCAAGCTGCTGCCACGGTTCGCCCTGCAGTAGTAAGTATTATCAATCATAAAGAAGATAATGAAGAATTAAACATTCTGGATGAGTCCGCACTAGGCTCAGGAGTGATCTATAAAAAGACAGGAAATAAAGCATTTATCATTACCAATAATCATGTCATCGAAGACTCCGGTAATCTCGAGGTAGTTACAGTGAACGGAGAGACCCGTAAGGCAACACTCGTTGGAACGGATAAAGTAAGCGACATTGCGGTACTCTCTATTGATGCCAAAGGAATCGATACCATCGCGCAGCTCGGTGATTCCTCTAAGCTTCGTCTAGGTGAAACGGTCATTGCTATCGGTAATCCGCTAGGACTTGGTGATACATTGACCTCGGGGATTGTTAGCTATACTGAACGGATGGTTCCCGTATCCCTTAATCAGGATGGAGTATATGACTGGGAACAAGAAGTGATACAGACTGATGCGGCGATTAATGAAGGAAATAGTGGCGGCGCGTTAGTGGATCTCGATGGCAAGGTCATTGGAATTAACACGATGAAGATTTCAGATACGGGTGTAGAGGGTCTGGGTTTTGCAATTCCTGCGAATCATGTGATAGATATCGCTAATGAGCTGGCTGAAAAAGGGCATATTGCCCGTTCGTACTTGGGTGTATATTCAGTTGATTTGAACAATCCGTACGTTCCACTAGCAGAAGATCAACGCAATGAATTGAACCTGCCGAACAGTGTTAAGGATGGAGTAGTTGTTCTAGAAGCCGTTGGCCCTGCGAAGGAAGCTGGACTGCAATTCAATGATGTCATTACCAAATTTAATGATCAATCCATCATATCTACCCTTTCTCTTCGCAAGTACTTATATAATCATACGAAGATCGGTGATGATCTGAAAATTACTTACTATCGAAACGGCGAGGCCAAACAGGCAACAGTTAAACTTCTTGAAAAACCACAGGAATAATATGCTGGAAGTCGGTATATAATGATATAGCAGTTACGACAAGTAGAGCGGACTACCCCTTCGATTCCGAGGGGGTACCTTCTTGAAAAAGCGGATAAAAGTAACGTTTTTGGGAAAGCTATTTTTCTAAAACCATGATAATTATGCCAGAAAAAGGATCTATTTAGGGAATAAACACTAAGTGGCAGCCCTTACATTGGAAGGTAATACTTATTAGGGCAAAACCGGATATATTCGGATGCTTGCTTGCCTTTGCTAATCAGGTGTGGTAATATGATATCAATCATACATTTAGTCCCTAATTCTCGCATTGAAAAGGGCTGTCATATTTGGTAATACAACCTTTTTCAATGTGTGAATTTTTTCTTTGTTTGAAGATAAAAAGAACATATTAATTTAAATTTGTGGAGGTAACACACATGCAAACAGGTACAGTTAAATGGTTCAACGCAGAAAAAGGATTCGGATTTATCGAAGTTGAAGGCGGAAGCGACGTATTCGTTCACTTCAGCGCAATCACTGGCGACGGCTTCAAAACTTTGGACGAAGGCCAACGCGTTGAATTCAACGTTGTTCAAGGCAACCGTGGACCACAAGCCGAAAACGTTGTAAAACTGTAATAATAGAAGAAACCGTCCCAGCTTGTGAAAGTTGGGACGGTCTTTTTATATCTAGTTACTCACTATTGACTTACAGGATGGGAGGAACGGCAATGAACTACCGGAAGAAACCTTTGGAAGAAATACCGGAAGAAAATACCGCAATTTGGGCATGTACCAATGAGGGATGCAACGGATGGATGAGGGATAATTTCGCATTTGAACATGCGCCTTCTTGCCGTCTATGTGACTCTCCAATGGTTCGCAGCACGAAGATGCTACCCCAATTGCTTAATTCGAATGGCGATCTCAAATCGCTGAAGAAGGGTATTTCCATCTAACCAATACCTAAATGAGTCAAGCATTTAATAGAACGACGAACCACTCAAGACGGGTAAACCGTCTTATTTTTTTTGCTTTCTTTATGCTAAATTGTGATCTTTGTCACAAATCATTTGAATTTCACCGTTAAATGACTATCTTTATGTGACATTTATCACAAAAAGAAGCTTAAATTTTTGACAGAATATAATTAACGAAAAGGGGAGAAGGAAGGGACAAATATGGATACAGTAATGCTGTCGCGTATACAATTTGCGTCGACGACAATATTCCACTATTTCTTTGTACCGGTATCAATCGGACTAGCGCTCTTGATTGCAATCATGGAGACAATGTACGTTAGAAAAGGTAATGAAGAGTACAAAAAAATGGCGCAGTTCTGGGGAAAGCTATTCCTCATCAATTTTGCAGTAGGGGTAGTTACAGGGATATTGCAGGAATTTCAGTTCGGGATGAACTGGTCCGATTATTCACGTTTTGTGGGTGATGTATTCGGGGCTCCACTTGCAGTTGAGGCATTGGCAGCCTTTTTCCTGGAGTCTACTTTTATTGGGATATGGATATTCGGCTGGGATAAGGTATCCAAGCGAGTACATTTACTGTCCATCTGGCTGGTAGCATTCGGTACGATGTTATCTGCATTCTGGATTCTAGCGGCTAACTCTTTTATGCAGCATCCTGTGGGTTTTGAGATAAATAATGGACGTGCAGAAATGAATGATTTCTTCGCGCTTATTACGAACGGACAATTGCTGGTTGAATTCCCACATACAGTACTGGCTGCTTATGCAACAGGTGCTTTTCTTGTAACAGGTATTAGTGCTTATAAAATATTGAAGAAACAAGAGGTTTCTTTCTTTAAGAAGTCTTTTCAGATTGCAGCTATCGTAGGGATTATTTCTTCTATTGGTGTAGCTGTTGCTGGTCACGCCCAAGCGCAATATTTGGTTGAAACTCAACCAATGAAAATGGCAGCTTCCGAAGGACTGTGGGGTAAGAGTGGTGACCCGGCACCTTGGACCGTATGGGCAAACATTGATCCAGAGAATCAAATCAGTACTGGAGAATTTCAAATTCCTTATATGCTGAGTTTCCTTTCATACAGTAAATTTTCCGGTGAAGTTAAAGGTATGCTTGAGCTGCAAGCGGAGTATGAGCAAACCTATGGCCCCGGTGACTATATTCCACCTGTACGTACGACATTCTGGAGTTTCCGGATCATGGTTCTAGCAGGAACGTTAATGATTGTATTGGGAATGTACGCTATGTACTTAATGTGGCGCAAAAAAATGGACCGTCCGAACACTTGGTTTATGCGGTTCATGTTATGGGGCTTGTTGCTTCCTCCGATTGCGAATACAGCCGGTTGGGTTATGACCGAATTCGGGCGTCAGCCATGGACGGTATTCGGACTGATGACAACGGAAGACAGTGTGTCGCCTAATATTACAAGTGGTCAAGTTCTGTTCTCCGTGATTTCTTTTACAACGATTTATTTAATTCTAGGATTAGTGTTGGTCGGATTGTTTATTAAAGTGATTAAAAAAGGTCCTTATGCGATGGATAACGATCACGGCGATTCGAATGATCCATATAACGAGGAGGGTTCCCATGATATCTCTTAATGAATTGTGGTTTGTGCTGATTGCAGTTCTGTTTATAGGGTTCTTCTTCCTGGAGGGTTTCGATTTCGGCGTAGGGATGGAAACACAAATTCTCGCTAAAAATGATACAGAGCGCCGTGTTCTGATTAACTCGATCGGACCTTTCTGGGATGGGAATGAGGTATGGCTTATCACAGCTGCGGGTGCAATGTTTGCGGCTTTCCCGGAGTGGTATGCAACGCTGTTTAGTGGATTCTATATTCCTTTTGTATTTGCCTTATTAGCTCTGATAGCGCGTGGTGTCGCTTTTGAATTCAGAGGTAAACGTGATTCATTAGCTTGGAAAAGAACTTGGGATGCCTGTATCTTTATCGGCAGCTTCCTTCCACCATTCCTCTTGGCTGTAGTGTTTGCAAGCTTTATCAAAGGGTTGCCTATTGATGGGGATATGCAAATGTATGCAGGGTTCACAGATATCGTGAATGTGTACACTGTAGTAGCAGGGCTTACTGTTGTCCTTCTGTGCCTGGTGCATGGTCTCATGTTCACAACGCTGCGTACAGTGGGTGATCTACAGGCTCGCGCTCGCAAGTTGGCACAAAAATTGCTGATACCACTCGCAGCTTTATTTACTGCTTTTGTGATTATGACTTATAATATGACGGATATTTTCGAGCAACGTGGAACGGTTCTTATGATTATTGTAGCCCTGGGAGTTATCGCCTTTGTACTGTCCGGTTACTTCATGACGAAGAAGAAGGACGGCTACGCTTTTGGAATGACAGGAGCGGTAATGGCGCTTTCGGTAACTTCTATCTTTGTAGGATTGTTCCCGCGTGTTATGATTAGTTCAATTGATCAAGCTTTTAATTTGACGATCACTAATGCGGCTTCGGGCCATTACTCTTTGAAGGTAATGACGATTGTGGCACTGACCATCCTTCCGTTCGTATTGGGATATCAAATTTGGAGTTACTTTGTCTTTCATAAACGGGTTCACGAGAAGGAGCATCTTGAATACTAATGGATAAAAACTTGCTTGGGTATAAAGGAGTTAAGCCAGTCTTTCTGATTGTAGGCTTCCTTACCCTGGTGCAAAGCTTGTCCATACTTCTGCTGGCTAAATCGCTGGCAGAAGTCATCTCTGCGCTATTTGCGGGAGAACCTCTGAAGGAACAATGGGGCACTGCGCTATTGTTCCTTCTTGCATTTCTTGTGCGCCATGCTTGTGCTATGCTGATGAGCCGTGTCTCTTACCGCTTCGCGGAAGCAACGGGCAGCACTATGCGGAGGGAAATGATGGACAAGCTCTTCCAGCTTGGCCCTAGAATGGTGGGCGGGCGTGGAACCGGGGATCTTGTTACACTAGTGCTGGAAGGCGTAACTAAATTCCGCACGTATCTGGAAGCAATCATTCCTAGAATGGTAGGGATGTCTGTTACACCGGTCTTGGTGCTTATTTACGTCTTTACGATGGACACTACGAGCGGGATTATTCTTACGGTAACTATGCCGATTATTATTGTTTTTATGATTTTGATTGGGATGACGGCCCGTAAGCAAATGGATCGGCAGTTGAAATCATATCGCACATTATCTAATCATTTTGTAGACTCACTACGTGGGCTAGAAACATTAAAATTTCTAGGACGAAGTCGTAGTCATAGCGACAGCATTGCTACGGTCAGCGATCGTTATCGCTCGGCGACTATGCGTACGCTGCGAGTGGCCTTTTTGTCATCGTTCGCCCTGGATTTCTTCACTATGCTGTCTGTAGCATCTGTAGCGGTAAGTCTTGGTTTACGGCTTGTAAATGAACAGATGACATTGGTTACGGGCTTAACGATTCTAATCTTGGCTCCGGAATATTTCCTGCCTGTCAGATTGGTGGGTTCAGATTTCCATGCTACTTTGGATGGGAAAGAAGCCGCTGAAGCAATGAAGAGCATTATAGATCAAGATGAGGTGAAGGCTGAAGTAATCGGCCCTAACGGTAGTCTATCTGTCGGTTCTGCAGCAAAAACATCGGAACAAATATTCACTTGGCATGAGAATAGCGTGCTCACATTAAATGACGTTAGCGTGAAGTATGAGGAAGCAGGGCTTTCTTCGCTGGAAGCGCTGAACCTGCAATTTAAAGGAGCTAGCAAAATTGGGATTATCGGAGAGAGCGGGGCCGGTAAATCTACTTTAGTGGATATATTAGGGGGCTTCTTACACCCTACCTCAGGAAGTATCACGGTTAACAGTACAACGGTTAGTGCATTAACGGATGAGGCTTGGCGAAAACAGACCTCATATATCCCGCAGCGTCCGTATATTTTTAGCGGCACGTTAGCGGATAATATACGTTTTTATTACCCTGAGGCTTCTATGGAAGCTGTTGTCGCGGCAGTGAAAGCTACTGGTTTATCGGGGCTGGTGGATACACTTCCGCATGGCTTAGATGAGATGATTGGTGGCGGCGGCCGTTCGTTCAGCGGTGGCCAGGAGCAACGGGTGGCATTAGCCCGGGCACTGCTTAGCAGCCGTCCAATTATGCTTCTAGATGAGCCAACGGCGCATCTGGATATTGAAACGGAATATGAGTTGAAGGAGACGATGGTGCCCCTTTTTGAAGGAAAGCTGGTCTTTCTGGCTACCCATCGCCTGCACTGGATGCTAGATATGGACATTATTGTAGTAATGAAGCAAGGCCAAGTGGCAGAAATCGGTACCCATCAGGAGTTACTTGCCCGCAAGGGTGCGTATTATGAGTTGATTGGGTCGCAATTGGAGGGAATCCATTGAAACGTGAAGGATGGTTTGCTCCCTATGTATCGTCGTATTTTTGGCGTTTTGTGCTAATTATTGTGCTTGGGGCGTTGACGATATTTACAGCCTCTTCATTGATGTATACTTCAGGATTTCTGATCTCAAAAGCGTCTACACCGGTCGAAAATATCCTGATGATCTACGTGCCGATTGTTGGTGTACGTACGTTCGGAACAAGCCGAGCAGTCATTCACTACGTGGAACGGCTGATTGGGCATGACACCATTTTACGGATTCTTTCTAAAATGCGTGTGCGCCTGTACAATATTTTGGAGCCACAGGCCTTGTTCCTGTCTTCGCGTTTCCGTACTGGGGATATTCTCGGGATGTTAGCTGATGACATCGAATATTTGCAAAATGTATATCTGAGAACTGTATTTCCAAGTGTTATTGCTTTATTGATCTACGGGGTTGCGGTGATTGCGTTGGGCACCTTTGATATCGGTTTTGCGTTATTAATGGCTTTGTATATTTTGGTGTTGGTCGTGGTATTGCCGCTTATATCTTTGTTGTTCACCCAGAAACGTCAACGTGAAGTGAAGGTAGAGCGTAATCGCCTCTATCAAAAGCTGACTGACGCCGTTCTCGGTATGGGCGATTGGGTCATTAGTGGACGGCAAAGCCAGTTCGTGGAGACCTATGAAGCAGATGAGAAAAAAGTGGCCAAAACGGATGCAGCGCTGCGCAGCTGGGCGCGTCTACGTGCGTTCATCGGGCAAGCAGTTGTTGGAGTTGGCGTGCTTTCGATGTTATATTGGGCCGCCGGGGAGTATGCGGATGGTGCTATTGCAGGTACGTTGATTGCGGCGTTTGTATTGGTTGTTTTTCCTGTGGCAGATGCCTTTTTGCCAGTATCCGAAGCTGTGGAGAAAATCCCGCAGTACCGTAACTCGCTGGAGCGGTTGTCTGGAGTGGTTGGAGAAGAGCAGAATATAGTTTCCGAACAGGCATCTGTAGTCGATGTTCTACCTCAGGCCATAAAAAGTGCTCATATCCAGCTCGAAAATGTGGGTTACCGCTATGGATCAGAGGATAACTGGTCGGTTCGTGATCTCAGCCTCGACATCCCACAAGGCAAAAAAATTGCCATCATCGGCCGTAGTGGGGCAGGGAAATCGACGTTGTTAAAGGCTATTCAAGGGGTTATCCAACCTTCTGCAGGTTCGGCTATGATTAATGGAATCGCGGCGGCTGCCTATGGCGATAATATTCCTTCTATTATTGCGGTGCTAAATCAAAGCCCACACTTATTTGATACTACGGTAGCGAACAATATTCGCATGGGTGATCCGAAGGCTTCCGAACAAGCGATTAAAGAAGCTGGCGCATTAGCCAAAATGGATACGCTGATCTCCTCGTTACCAGAGGGATACAATACCTTTGTCCGTGAAGCGGGGCAACGTTTCTCCGGTGGAGAGCGTCAGCGGATAGCGTTAGCGCGTATTTTGCTGCAAAATACACCTGTCGTCATTCTTGACGAACCGACCGTAGGGCTGGACCCAAGCACGGAACGTAATCTTTTGCAGACGATGTTTGAAGCTATGGACGGTAAATCTCTGATCTGGGTAACGCATCATTTGGTTGGTGCGGAGCAGATGGATGAAGTGGTTTTTATGGAAAATGGCTCGGTAGAAATGCGTGGAACCCATGCGGAGCTGATGGAAAAAGAACCACGTTACCGCAGATTGTATGAGCTGGATCGTCCAGTGGAGTTTCTAGTGTAAGATGGAGAGTTTGTAGATAACATTTATAGAAATTAGAGAGATATTAGTGAAGAGATTCCTTTTGCCCGTTTGGGGTGAGAGGAATCTTTTTTTTCGGTAGGGCAAGAATATAGACAATGGATGAACAGATTGCTGGAATGGATAGATAGGAGTTCCATTTTCGTGGGAAGTATGGTAGAACAATAGAAGGAGTATAGGCCGCAGCGGCACAGAAAGGGATGCTTGGTTGAATGTATGTAGTATGTAAAGAACATGTAGAGTTAGCCATCGACAAATTTGTGGACGAGTATGAGGATGCACCTGATATTGTGGACTTGAAGGAGACCGAGTTCTCGGACTGGGACCCGCCGGCCAAATGTGCGGAATGTGAGAAGAATGCGGAATATTTAGTGGTCTAAAGGACTGTTAAAATTTATTAAAAACACCTTGCAGTCCCGGAAATGGGCCGCAGGGTGTTTTTTTGCATGAAATAATATATGTGTTAGCCGATTAGGTCTTATGCATCTGCTGCATCTACTATGTCGGTCAGCGAGCTACTTCGGTTGCCTCGGCGGTAGAGAATAGCTGAGATGATGGCGATCAATGCTGCAATAGAGAGTCCCCAGTAGATATTGGAGTAGGCTGCAGAAAGCGGCAGTCCGCGCTGCCATTCTAGTGCGCTCGCGGCCATAGCCACGCTGAAGGCGCCGCTGAAGAATTGCAGCAGCTGGAACAGGCCCATCCCGGAGCCAATTTGTGAAGAAGGCAGAATCCGAGAAATTTCATTGGATACACTACTGGACAGTGTCGTGAAGGCCAGACTCATAATCATATAGATGAACATGACGGCAATCCATGACCGCCCAGCAAAGAAAGCGAATAGGATGGTAGCGGTCAATACGAGCAATGGTGCAAAACGCAAAATCTCCGCATTGCCATAACGGTCAATGATTCGCCCGACGGAGCGGGAGACAAAGATGGCGAGCAGCGAACCCGGAAAGATCACAAGCCCGGCATGGCTTGCGCTGAAGCCGAAACGGTGAGTCAGAATCTGCGGCAGCAGGAATAACGTGGCAAAGCTGCATAGGTAGGAGGCAACTCCGATCAGAGCCAACACGAGATATGAGCGGTTACGGAAAAGCTCCGGCATCACGAATGGATCAGGTGTGCTGCGGATACGGCCAACAAATAAAGCAATGGCGACAATTCCGGCGATCAAGGCAATCCACAACCCGCTGGTCAGGAACAGCAGCAGCCCGGTCGTGCCGACGCCCAAGAACAGCCCGCCAAGTACATCAAAGGAGCCACGGGTGGGTACTTCTTTGGGCAGCAGGATAAGGAACAGCGGCACTAGAAGCAGAATAGCTGCCGTTACAGAGAATAGCCAAATCCAGCCGAGATATTCGACGATGGCTCCGCCCGCGACCGGCCCAAGCCCTAGACCCAGCGAGACGGCTGACATAATTGTCGCCATTGCTTTGCCGCGGCGGGCTTGCGGGATATAGCGGGTAAACAGGACAAGCGACAAGGACATTACTGCGCCCGCGCCTGAGGCCTGGAGAATGCGTACGATAAGCAGGAAGATAAAGTTAGTGCTGAAAAAGCCGGCAACAGCCGCGAGGCCCAGCGTCAACAAGCCTATAACCAACAGACGGCGAATCGGCAGAAAATCAGAAAGCCGGCTGTACGTGATTGAGGCAATCGAGAACATAATGGAATACCCGGTGACAATCCAAGAAGCGGACGCAGCCGTAATCCCGAAGGCTTCGGTCACATCAGGCAGCGCCAGATTGAACATAGCCGTATTCATGATGACGAGAACCACAGCGACACTGAACAGCAGGGTCAGCAGGCCTTCTCGTGGAAGAGGCGCTTCCGGAACGGAGGCTTCATGATCCGCATTCGCGGAGAGGTTATTTACAGAAGTCATGTGCGAAGCACTCCTTTTATTATTGTTTAATAGTTCGATTACTTACGAACAATTGAAATATAGCATGCGTTGATATAAAATGCAATTAGGAACACCAATATTTTTTTCGCATTCATCGTACGACAAAAGGGGATAATCATCCGTGAAAATACTATTTCATCCGGACCGCAAGGACATTCAGCTTGCCTCCGTATTGTATGCACTCAGCGATCCGATTCGCTTACATATCGTATCGGATATTCACTTAAATGGAGAACAGGCTTGCAACGGCTTCAACGTCCCGATCGCAAAATCCACTATGTCTCACCATGCCCGTACTTTGCGCGAGTCAGGAGTTGTTTTTACACGAGTTCAAGGAACACAGCGCATGTTGTCCCTGCGGACTGAGGATCTTAATGCACGTTTCCCAGGCTTGCTGGACTCTATATTGAGCGCTTATGAAGCTGGGGGGAAACCGGATTTAGTGATGGAGGAGCAGGAAGAAAGTAAGTAGGGATGGATTGAACCTGCTGAGGACGAGGAATACATGAAATTCTAGATTCAGGCAATCTAGGAATACGTGGGATCAGGAGATCCATAGATTGCATGAAAAATAGGACATTTAGGGACTGCGCAAGAGTAGGCCGTTTTAATTGTCGTTTCTTTTCCACCAAATATGTGATAGAACAGAAGGTACTTACTAAAACTACAAGGGACGCCCAGTGCGCGTCCTTTTGCTATTTCTATAGAGGATTATGACAGGAGGCACTTATGCTTATTCAAATTATTGGCGTAGGAAAATTGAAGGAAAAGTACTTGATCGATGGCATCGCGGAGTATGCAAAACGGCTGACACCATACCTGAAGTTTCAGGTCATTGAGGTGGCAGATGAAAAAGCACCCGATTCTCTAAGCGAAGCAGAGGTCGTGCAGGTAAAGGGACGCGAGGGCGAACGCATCCTCGCGCAGATTAAGAGCGAGGCGCATGTCATTGCGCTCGCGATCGACGGCAAGCTGTGGAGCTCGGAAGAGCTTGCCGCAGAAATTGACCGGCTCGGCACCTACGGGACGAGCCATGTCGTGTTCGTCATCGGAGGGAGCCACGGGCTCTCCGACGAGGTCATGCGCCGCGCGCAGCAACGCATGAGCTTCGGGCGCATGACGCTGCCTCATCAGCTCATGCGCCTGGTGCTGGTGGAGCAGGTGTATCGCGCGGTGAAGATCAATCGGGGGGAACCTTATCACAAATAGTGGTAAAGCGGAGAACAGAACTCAATATTAGTTTAAATGACTTGAACTGCACAGCATAACGGTTAAAGCCAATACAATTGAAATAACAAAAATGTAAAAAGAGCCTCCACTTCGATTTTAGTGGAGGCTCTTTTAAGGCTGCTAATCAATGCGCCAGATGCTCGCTCATACTTATGTAAAATTAAATGTTAGCTACTTGGCAATGATAGGCACCCATAATTCCTGCTCAGTTTTGGCTTCAGGAGCCAAATAATTCTCTATACAAGGATGATTGGCAAGCTCATATCCAAATTTAGGAAGCTGTTTTGTATGTAAGCGCTGCCAATAATTAATGTTATCGTTGGGGAAAACTGCAAATACAGATGGATGAAGAATTAGTTCTTCCATATCGTTCGGTATATTACCGTCATATCTAGACCCCATGAGGAGTGCAGTGTTTATGGTTACCTCAGCTGAGAGCGATATTCAGGATATTGTGGGTATGCTTCGTGACGCTAATGATGAGAAGATACGCGTGGCAAAAAATGTACTTAAAGAATTATTATGAGATACGTCCCTTAGAGCAAATGAGGTCATTTAAAACAAGCGCACAAGCCATTGACTTGTGCGTTTTGCTGCAGCTTAAGTATATTTCTTATTTTATGATTAATGGAAATAGTCTGAAGTTTGAGGCGTAACAAAAAATATCTTTAATAAAGAATTTCGCTTTAACTAGCGTACAATTTATGGGTCATAGGAGGAAAAAATGTCTGAATTATTAGCTCCAGCAGGAAATATGGAAGCTTTAAAAGCTGCAATATCTAATGGTTGTGATGCAATATACTTAGGAATGCAAAAATTTGGTGCACGTGCATACTCGTCTAATTTTGATTTAGAAACGTTAAAAGAGGCTGTTACGTATGCGCACCTGAGGAACGTTAAAATCTATGTTGCAATGAATACCATCGTTTTTGAAAACGAAGTTGAAGAGATGAAAGAGCAGATACACGAATTAAATAAAATCGGTGTTGATGGCATTATCGTCCAGGACCTGATTGCTTTTGATTATATCGTTAAAAACTTTGTTGATATGGAAGCACATTGTTCAACTCAAATGGGAATAGACGATCTAGATGGAACTTTATTATTTAAAGAACTTGGTGCTAAAAGAGTTGTTCTGTCCCGTGAGGTCAAGATTGAAAAAGTAAAAGAGATCAAAAGAATAGCTGAAATCCCTTTAGAAATTTTCGTTCACGGTGCTTTATGTGTATCTTATTCGGGAAATTGTCTAATGTCAGGATTGCTCGGCAATCGATGCGCAAATCGCGGAAGATGTGTGGGTTCATGCCGTAAGGAGTATGAACTAATCGATAAGACAACAGATACATCTTTAGGGAAAAGCTATATTCTATCTACTAAGGACTTAAACACCATCGATTATATCCATGATTTAAAAGAAATCGATTCTTTAAAAATAGAAGGCCGAATGAAGGCGCCTACGTATGTTGCTAATGTTGTATCCAAATACCGCAAGGCCTTAGATCATAAAATAACCGAAGAAGACAAAGAAAATCTGAAAAAAACATTCAATAGAACATTTACTAAAGGGTATTTGTTTCACGAAGACAGGAGAAATATTACAAACATCTTAAAACCTAATAACTTTGGTTATGAAATTGGAACAATCAGCGGGATTGTTAAAGACATGTATGAAATAACACTTACACGTCCTTTAAATCAGAACGATACCATTCGAATCAGTCACAACAATGAAGATGTTAATTTAACGGTTGCCAAACTGTACGATAAAGATGGCGAATTAATCAACAAAGCAGAGGATGTCTGCTATATCAAAATCAAAGAAAAGATGTCTAAGGGAGATTTAGTATATAAAACGAAGGATTATTTCTATAACAAAGAATTAGAAGCATCACTGGAAAAAGAATTTAAGCGGTTTGACCTCGATATTAGAGTATATGCATGTCCAGATTCAAAGCTTTTCATAGATGCGGAAGGCTTAGGCTTTAATTATTCCTATGAAAGCGAGGAAATACTGGGCGAAGCCATTAATAATCCAACAACAAAAGACCAGGTAATCAAGCAATTCTCAAGATTAAATGATACGATATTCGAACTTAATCATGTCGAGTATGAGGAATGCAATGCATTTATTCCAGCTAAACTGTTAAATGCAGCAAGAAGAGATATTGTACTGGGCTTGTATGACTTAAAGCTTAACAGCCAGCAGAAAAGAACCAAGGCTTTGGAAGCAAAAGAAAAAATAAGCTTTGCCCCTGGAAAACCATACCTTACGGCCTCTGTAACGACTAAGGAACAGTACGATGCTTGCGTGAGCTGTGGAATTAAGGAAATCTATTACGAAAATGTGGTTAGAAGAAATCAGAATGATTATAAGGAACAAGAAGGACAGCTACTAATTGGAGGATATGGGGGGATTAATCACTATAGAGAAACAAACCCGTTTGTTACGGACTATTCTCTAAATGTTATTAATGCCACTAGTTGCTATGAATTATATAAATTAGGTGCAAAGCGAGTCACTTTATCTTATGAATTGAATAAGGGCCAAATTGAAGATTTAATGAATGCCTATGTTAAAGAAAATGACGGCTATCCTGCACTGGAAATGATTGTATATGGCAGGGCTCCTTTGATGTTTACGAAATATTGTCCGATGAAAAAAATGAATCAATGCAGAATTTGCAAAACGAAGAGCTATGAGTTAAAAGATGAGCACGGAACGTTCCCTATCATTTCCCATGATGATTGTACAACGACTCTCCTTAACGGGAAGACGCTTAATCTTTTAGATGAGCTACAAGATATCCAAGGAATTGAGGCGCTCAGATTAAACTTCACAGTTGAATCAAAAGAGCAGGTTGTGAAAGTCATTAATATGGCGTCAGGCAAATTAAATGGCTCAATGAATCATGCTGTCTTTAATCAGGAAACAGACACAAGAGGGCATTATAATAAAGAGATTGTGTAGTCGTTGAATTCATTAAATGTTCTAAAATCTTGGGGAATACTATAAGTAAATCCGAGACAGGTGCAATTCAATCCAATCATAAGGATGAACTTCAGATGAAAATATTATTAGTTGAAGATGATAAGACGATCGCGTCGGGACTGGAATATTCGCTGCAGCAAGAGGTTTATTGGACTGTTCTCTGCCATAATGCCGCTTCAGCCCGAAAGGTGCTCGCCGAAGACATCGATCAGTTCACTATTACGAGCTAGAGAAGCTGTCCATCTATTTACGGGAGATTAGCAGCGGCCAGGCCTCCCTTGACCCTCGCGATAATCAAGAAGGTGAGCTTAGCATCTTAAAGAATGATATTTACAAGGTGACACGCATGCTCTCCGAGCATCGTTCTCTATTGCAGCAGGATAAGCTTCAACTGACCGATGCCATCTCCGATATTTCACATCAACTCAAAACACCGATCACCTCTATGACAGTCATGGCAGATCTGTTAAGCGCCCCTGATCTGCCTCCACTCAAAAGAACGAAGTTCACCCATCATATTCGCATTCAACTTGAACGGATCGATTGGCTTGTTTCATCTTTATTAAAGCTAGCGAAAATGGATGCGGGAACTATCCCGTTCAAAAAAGATCGAATACACATGAAAACCCTAATCCAAAATGCACTGGATCCGGTTATGATTCCGATGGATATTAAGGGACAGACCGTTTCCATCACAGGGGATGACAACGTCTCTTTTGACGGCGATTTCCATTGGACTGCTGAAGCGGTTATCAATATTTTGAAGAATGGAGTGGAGCATACACCTGAGGGCGGTGCGATTACCATCACATTTTCCGACAACGTGCTATTTACGGAAATCGTTATTGCTGACAACGGAGAGGGCATTCCGAAAGAGGATTTGCCTTATATATTCAAACGTTTTTATAAAGGGAAGAATGCTAATGAAGGAAGCATCGGTATAGGGCTTGCGATGGCTCACAGCATCATTGCAAGCCAGAACGGCGTGATTGATGTAACGAGCGACAGCGGGACTGGTACAGAGTTTCGGATCAAATTTTATAAGCATGTGATTTAACAGCACTCCATAAGTGACTAAACTGTCACCTCCAATGTCACTGTAAAGTCATTTTGGACAGATAAAATGATATTCATCAGATGAACGATGGAGGTACAACCATGCAAATGAAGCAGCAGCGCAAGATTACTTTTTTTATCACCATAGGCTACACCCTGATTATTCTTTATTTTATGTTTTTTGCTTTCGGCAGAGCGGATAAGGTAGATCTAACCAGTCAGTACACCTTTATTTTTTTGCCGGACGATTTTTTTAGGGTGCCGGGTCTTTCCGATCTTCTACATCCGACACTGATGGACTTGGTGGGTATTGGAAACATTGCAGCCTTCATACCTTTTGGCATACTGTTTCCGTTGTTATACCGCACCAGCTTTGTTCGCTTCATGACAGGGTTTATCCTGTCCATTCTTGTGGTGGAGACCATCCAGGCACTAACATTCCTCGGCAGCTTTGACACGAACGACGTCATAAAGAACTCATTGGGCGCTGCTATTGGATTCGGGGCGTACAAGATTGGCTTCCGTACAAAAAACTACTGGAGAAATATCACTGCTACGGGAATTGCCAGTGCTGTCTTAATGCTCGGCGTGTGGGGGGTCTTAGGAGTAGCTGATCAAGTGTTCACCAAAGAGTTGGCCCCTTTTGTAGCGATAAACGAATGGGAAGATAGTACCGGAAATCGATTAACGGGAACCAAACAGAACAGTCTTAAGATTGGCGGTCAAGACGTGACACCCCAATATAATGTGTATGGCATCGAAGGTAAAAAGAAGGAAACATATACGTATTCGCTAGGTAATAAGGGAGATCTGTATCTTAGCTTGAATTATGGAATTCCTGATCATAAGGATTTTCAGGGCAGCATTAAGGTTACCGTTGACGGGCATGAGCTCCTGTCTGTATCTGCAGAAGATCAGCTCCATGAGCCGGATATGAGGATCCTTTATCTCACCGGGGCTAATGAGCTTAAGATAACCATTGAGGGGAATGAAACCCTTTGGGATGTTGGATATAGAGAGATGGTATATACCTGGAATTGAGCATCTAGGGAAGGAGGGATGACAATGGAGATTTTAACAATTGAAAATTTGTCCGAAATATACGGCACAGGCGAATCGGCGGTGAAGGCGCTTGATGATGTTTCCTTTTCGGTCCAAAAAGGTGAATTCGTCGCAATTATCGGACCTTCCGGATCGGGGAAATCGACACTCCTTCATATGCTGGGCGGTGTGGATCGACCGACTGGCGGGAAAGGGTATGTTCAGGATACGGATACGTATACCTTGGACGAAACGCAGCTGGCCATCTTCAGACGCAGGCAAATCGGGCTGATCTACCAGTTTTTCAATCTGATTCCCGTCCTGACGGTGGAAGAGAATATTACGCTGCCGCTCTTGCTGGATCAACAAAAGGTAGATCAAAAGCAATTGGCTGATCTTGTGAATACGTTGAATTTGCAGCATCGATTAAACCATCTGCCGAATCAGCTATCCGGTGGACAGCAGCAGCGTGTCTCGATTGGCAGGGCGATCATCGGCAATCCTGCGATCATGCTGGCCGACGAACCCACCGGGAATCTGGACAGCAGGAATAGCATTGAGATCGTCGTTTTATTGAAAATGCTGAATAAGACCTATCATCAGACACTGATCGTAATCACGCATGACGAACGGATCGCCCTGCAAGCCGACAGAATCATTTCGATTGAAGATGGGAGGATTGCCAAAAACGAGGTGATAAGGCGATGAATATTGTCAATACATTAACCATCCGGCATCTGAAGCAGAACAAGAGACGAACACTTGTGACTATTTTTGGCGTAATTATTTCGGTATCCATGATGACCGCTGTCATTACGCTTATTTTTTCCTTTGCGGATTTAATGATCAGACAAACTATCACAGATACAGGGGAGTGGCATATTCAGTATCAAGATATAACCAAGAAACAGCTTGCGGCGATACAGGGCGATGATGCAACCAAAACGGTTGCAATCACAAGAGACCTTGGGTATGCCCCATTAGAAGGGGGACAAAATTCCAATAAGCCGTACTTGTTCATTAAGGAATATGATGTGCAAGGGTTCACACAATTTCAGATTGAAATAAGCAAGGGGCGCCTTCCGCACACGGACAAGGAGGTTGTGATCTCCGAGTCTGTTGCAACAAATGGCAAAGTGAAGTACGAAATCGGCGACCGTCTAACGCTTCGCGTCGGCGACCGATTCGAACAAGGGGGCGATCATCCCCTGGATCAGACGGAACCGCTGCGCAGGAAAGACGGCACATTAACCGAGACATTACAGCATAGCATAATTAGGGATTATACGGTGGTAGGCTTCATTAAACATCCGGTGTCGGAAACGGCTTGGGCCCCGGCTTATACGATCATTAGCTATGTCGATGATCATATCATCGGGGGGGACGATCGGGTCGATGCGTCGGTGGTCTTGCAGCGGGTCAATCCGTTCTTGTTCGCACATGCGGAGAAGCTGGCTGAGAAAAACCAAATTGACACTGTCCAATATAATGACGATTTGCTTCGTTATTATGGCTTGTCCAGCAGCGGGGCCTCATCCAGCATGATGTTCTCATTATCGGCAATCATTATAGGGACTATTATAATTGGCTCGGTTGGACTCATCTATAACGCTTTTGCGATATCCGTCTCGGAACGTTCCCGCCATTTAGGGATGCTCGCGAGCGTGGGGGCGACGAAAAGGCAGAAGCGAAATTCCGTATTTTTTGAAGGTATCGTCATTGGTTTGATCAGCATTCCCATTGGCATCTTATGCGGTCTTGCCGGAATCGGAATCGCCTTTTCGTTCATGAACACAATGATTGAAGGGGCATTATGGACTAGTGAAAAGCTGAGGCTTATCGTCACGCCGTTATTGCTCTTGATTACTTGTCTTGTTTCGATGCTGACGATTTTCGTTTCGGCGTATCTCCCGGCGGTTAAAGCATCCAGGGTATCTCCCGTGGACGCGATTCGCCAAACCACTGACGTAAAGCTTACGGCCAAAGCAGTGAAGACGTCGAAGATCATTCGTAAGCTCTTTGGAATCGAAGCAGAAATCGGGCTGAAAAACTTAAAAAGGAACAAACGAAGACATCATGTTATTCTTTTTTCGCTTGTCATCAGCATCGTTTTGTTTTTGACGATATCGTTTTTCACGACTGGCCTGACACAATCTCTGGCATTGTCGCTGGAAGGCATCAATTACGATATTGAAGTGTCGTCCAGTAATGGCGAAAGACTAGATGACCGGTTGATGCAATCGCTTGTATCTCTTGTTGGCGTCACGGAATACAACGTGAGTCATGAGTTAGTCGGGATCGCTTGGGTCGATGCAGCAAGCATCGCCGACGAGTTGCAAGAGAAGGTTAAGCAGGATAAGAGTATGCTGCAAGACGGGAAATACCCTTACGAAATTAAGCTATATGCAATGAATGATTCGAGCCTGCAAGCCTATGCCAGAGCGGTTGGCGCAGATTACGAACAGCTTACGGATCTGGATCATCCCGCCGCAATCGTGATGGATACGATTCATTACAAAGATATAGATACGGGGAAATATATTCAGACGAAGTCCATATATGCGAATATCGGACAACATATCGAGCTAACGAGTTTTATTAAAGCGAGCGGGGAAGAAACGAAGGCAAATAAAGTGATATTTGCCGCATTGACGGATAAGGCACCGATGGGGATGAGCCCGGTAGGCGTAGGCGGGTTAAATATGATCGTGTCGGAACGCGTCATGAATCGGCTGGCAGACGGCGAGGAGCTGGCTAACGCTTCGATGTACCTCCATTTGAAAAGCACGGAACCGGTGAAAACGCAGCAGGAAATTGAAGCGATGAATGAGACCAATCTGAATGTCTACAATGTATATCAATTCAGAATAAGAGAAGAACAACAGATTCTGCTGATGAAGGTCTTTTCTTACGGTTTTATCGTATTAATCTCTGCGATTTCTGTTGCGAACATCTTTAATACGATCTCAACAGGGCTGGCTCTTCGCAAACGGGAATTCGCGATGCTGAAATCCGTAGGCGCGACGCCAAAGGGGTTTGCAAAAATGCTGAACTATGAGAGTGTTTTTTATGGGGTCAAGTCGCTCTTGTATGGGCTTCCTGTCAGTTTCGCCGTGATGGTTCTGATCTATAAAGCATTTGCGAACAAATTCAGCTATGGGTTCACCCTGCCCTGGATGAGCATTCTGTCTGTCATTGTGTGTGTATTTGTCATTGTCAGCTCTGCGGTTGTTTATTCCGGAGCTAAAGTAAAAAAGGAGAATATTATTGATGCATTAAAGCAAGAGAGTATATGATTCACTTACTTCACCCAGAGGAGGAGACGTTACCCGACGTCACACACAATCATGCGAGTTGACCGATTGCTCTCCATGCTGCTTATCATCTCCGGTAAAGGTACGGTAACGGGCAAGGAGCTTGCCGAGCATTTCGAGGTATCCTTGCGGACGATCTACCGGGATATCGAAAAATTAGGAGAAGCCGGCATACCGGTTGCCTCGTCCAGCGGCAAGGGCGGAGGATACTATATTATGGACAGCTATAATATAAGCGGCCTCTTTTTAAACCGGGATGAAGCTCATACGTTTGTAGCTGTAATGAAGAATTTACATGGCTTGTTTGGCAGGAACGAAGCTTTTAATGACATTATGCTAAAGGTTGAGCATACCTATAAGCGGGAGCCCGAGAAGCACAAACTGACTCTGGATATGTCCCATTTCAGCATGGAGCAGGAAATTAAAGAATACATTGGGATCATAAGCAAGGCCATCACGGATAACAGGCTGCTGGTGTTCGACTATATCAACAGGGATATGGAATACCTGGAGCGAACGGTAGAGCCAAGCTGGATTGACTTTCGCCATGGAGATTGGTATGTGATAGGCTTTTGCCGGGTCAGAGGGGACTACCGCAGATTCAAGCTCGTGCGGATCAAGCAACTGAAGCAGGGACCGCCTTTTGTAAAAAGAGAGCTGCCCGATGACCGAATCGCCGAGGTCATTGAGCACAGCTATTCGCAGCGGGACATACAGGTTGTGCTCAGATTCACTTCACGAATTGGTGCGCAGCTTCCCGAGTATTTTCAGAAAGAGAAGATTAGCCGGGGTGAAGATGGTTTCTATCTCGTTTCGGATACATTTCCTTATGAGGAGGGCCTGCTGAAATTCATTCTAAGCTTCGGCAAGGAGTGCGAGCTGCTGGAGCCTCGTGAATTACGGGCGGAGCTGCAGCAATATATGCAAAATATGATTCTATCCTACAATGACTGACGCCCTGGTGTCAGTCATTGTGTTCTATAGTAGGGATATCGGCGGGAGAAATCCATAACGCCCGCTATAACTAGGCTAGGAGTGAACCGACTAAATGAAAGCCAGTATTTTGGACGATGATTTCAATGAATGGGGTACGGAGGACACACGAACAGAACTGATACGGAAGCTGCAAAGATTGGAGGAGGAACGCTATATCCTGCGTGAGGGAGAAAGGTTACAAGACTTTACCAATCTGATGCTGCGGCATATTGGCGATCCGGAATCGGAGCTCCGTGAGCAGATCTATTCCACTTTTCACATATGGCTGAAGCGCGATAATAAGTTCTCATGTGCGGAAATGCAGCATCTTTTGGCTGTCCTGATGGATGACCGGCATCTGTTCTATCAGATTGGAAGCGAAGATGACCATAGCGTACTCACCAGGGCGTTTGCGGTTCTGCCTATCGTTCTTATTGTACAGCGGCACAGGAATAATTCATTCTTGACTCCGGATGAGTTCCAGCATCTAAAGCATTCGCTGCTTCGCTACTACCAGGAGGAGAAGGACCTGCGCGGTTATCTGGCAGTTGAAGGCTGGGCGCATGCCGCGGCTCACGGGGCAGATGCCCTCGAGGAGCTGATCCGCTGTCCGGAAAGCGATAATGCAGTGCAGCGCGAGGTGCTGGGGGCGATTAAAGGGATGCTGCATAACGGTGTCCGGATATTTGACGAGGAGGAAGACGAGCGCATGGCCAGCATTGTGGATACGATGATTAGCGAAGCACTGCTTCCGCAGCAGGAGATTGCCGACTGGATTCATAGCTTGTCGCTGTGTACGGAATGGCCGGATACGCGCGCGCCGAGAATTGCCAGAGTAAACGGGAAAAATTTTGTGCGCAGCCTATATTTTAGAACGAGGGCCCACAATGACGGGAATAATCTTATTCTTAACGGCGCCATGCTGACGGCTGAAGCTAAATTGAACCACTTTAAAGAGGCTAATTAATACATATGGAGGTAATTAAGTTTGAGTACTTACTACTATTTCAGTTGGTTTAATCATTTTTTTCCAGAGAAGCTGGTCCATTGTTTGCATGAGGATATACAAGACAGACAATCGCTTGTTATGATTAGCGCTGACCCGTCTGGTTACACAGAAGAGCCAATTAACTTTGATGATATCTCTGAATGGACATGGCTGAATCAGGCTAACATTATTTTTGATGAATATCATTTCATTGATTACCGCATGCAGAAGGAGGATGCCCAGAGGTTCATTCAGAACGCTTCTGTCATTTTTTTATGCGGCGGGTATCCTGTTTTGCAGAAGGATTTTTTGGCGGATTATGAATTATCGGATGTTATTAAAAATAGCGATGCCGTTATACTGGGTGCCAGCGCCGGTGCGCTAAACATGTCTGCTCAATGGTTAAGCTTGAATGACACTGGTCATGAAGTTGAAACAAGTACGATTTATGAGGGGATTGGCTTTGATCATTTTGCCTATGAATCCCATTCTAAGCGTGGCTACACCACGTTTGTTCAAGGCTATCTGTTCCCCTTGTCTGAAGAGATCGATGTTTATGCGGCAGAACAGGAGAGCGCTATACGTGTAAAGGACGGCAAAATCGAAACAATGGGTCCTTTATATTTAATTTCCCGCTCAAAGATTCAAAAATTGGTTGAAACGCTCTAACTAGGGAGAGGGGCTACCGAAATGAAACGCTCAAATAATAATTAGTCACCTCTCAATATGGACCTGTATCCAGAGTATTCCGGTAAGCGGCGAAGAGATAAACTCTCTTCCGCCGCTATTTTTTTTAGATGAACATTATTTTCGCTCTATTTCTATTTCCCATTATTTAAGCTAAAGTTAAAGTTTTCTTTAAGTTTCAGATGAGGGTTAAGTTGCTATGCTAACATAAATGAAGATAACAATTGGATGCACAAGAGGCTGGACACTGTAATAGGGTGTCAGTCGTTTTTTTTCATGTAATTCATTTATTATAGAAATGTGTATAAAATGAAATTTATCTACATTGATCCATTTACACAAGAAGAAAAGCTAATCAATGAGGAAACCTATCGTTTCGGCGTACAATTCACGATTCCAAGTAAATCTGTCTGGGGATTAGGAGTGACTGGAATTGGATG
The DNA here is from genome assembly GCF_037965665.1 of Paenibacillus sp. FSL L8-0333. Lineage (NCBI taxonomy): Bacteria > Bacillati > Bacillota > Bacilli > Caryophanales > Paenibacillaceae > Paenibacillus > Paenibacillus sp. FSL L8-0333. The sequence goes on along the minus strand of NZ_CP150186.1, from coordinate 6,777,701 downwards.
GAAGGCGTTAGACGGGGCACCGGAAATTGATGAGTATGCTATGAACTTAGTACCGGCACAAAATGTGACTTATGAGCTTATCTTGCCTGACGAAGGAAGCGGAGAAGGCGGAGAGGGTGAAAATCCGGGATTTCCAGGTTTTCCGGGATTTCCGGGAAGTCAATTCCCAGGCCTTACGGGTTTTATAAAGTTCTAATGTAGTTGTTATCATTTAGTTGGTTCTTATGAAAAGGTTCATCGCGGCGGACTGCTGCGATGAACCTTTTTTGCTGACTGTTCTATCACATAGATCACTTAATTTGCCGTCTTATTGATAAAATCAATCTCATTTCTGATCCCTTTATGGGCGTCATTCCACAGGCCCTTTGTCAGGCGAATGCGCAGCAGACATGTGTTAGGGTCTTCGTCGTTATTGGCTTCGTTATACCAATCGGCGAATATAGTGCGCAACTTAGTCATCATCTCGGCGTTATTCTCGTCACATACCCAGCCCAGGTTCTCACCGATACCATCGGCCGTAAAGTTTTCGACGATGATACAAACGGCGACTTCGGGGTTCTGGGCGATCTGCCGCATTTTGCCTGAGGTCGCATAAGTGACGGTGTAGAACGCGCCGTCCTCATAATAGGCGTCCACTATGCGGGCGGCGGGACGGCTTATACCATTGGTCCCGGGTTCCAGCGCGATGGTAGACAGAGTAATCAGGCCGTCCTTGTTACCCACTTGTTCTTCCAGCAGCTTCATGGCTTCGTCGTACTTGCTCATTATACTACCTCCTAAAATGTCATAAGGTATACATTGTTAAGCTTATCATTGTAAAATATTGGTGCATGTGAAGAATAATACGATAAAAGATTAAATCGCCATCAATCCAAGCTTATACTCGATGGTCTTTTTTTTATGCCATTTAATCTCCAGTCTACAAATATATCTATTTTTTTTATGTAATAGACATTGTAAATTACCCTGGTCCTATTGTAGAATCAAGAAGTTGTCGAATAATGGTGTAAAATGCCATCCTTGGAACTCACTAGGACGACAGACTCATTGATATTTTTAGAGTAAGAAGGGGGAAGAAACAATGTTATTCCAAGCAGCACGCCGTAAACTCAGTCTGATGATTGTGTTTGCCCTATTAGTAAGCACTCTTACGCCACATATGGTGTTTGGTGAGGCCGCACAGTTCAAAGACATCACAGGCTCTTATGCGCAAAAGGAGATTCATTCATTAACTGAAGCAGGAATAATCTCAGGGTATGAAGATAACTCTTTTAAACCGAAAAAGGCTATGTCACGTGCCGAACTGGCGAAAATCATAGTCCTGTCGTTGGGTCTAGAAGCAAATGCTGATCAAGCCGCACCGTTTAAAGACGTTGCCGCGAACAGTTGGTATCGCGGTTATGTAGGTGCATTGGTAAAGGCAGGCATTACGGAGGGGACATCGGCGACCACCTTCAGTCCTAATGCAAATGTCACCCGTGAAGAGCTGGTCGTATTTTTCATCCGAGCTTTCGAATTGGATGAAACAGCGAAGAAGCTCCCGGTTGATAGCAAGCTGTCAGATATCTCAGAGGTGTCCGAATGGGCAAAAGCGCAAGTATCCCTTGCCTTTAAAAATGGTTTCATCAACGGGGTCCAAGGCAGTGACGGCACCCTGAAATTCAAACCCAAAGAGCATGCGGAGCGCCAAGCTCTGGCTCGTCTGGCTTATGAGTTCAAAACCAATAAGTCAGTATATGTCGAGAAATCCAAACAGCTTCTGGCTGAAGAGGTTAATAAGGGCAAGAGTCCTGAGGTAACACCGACTGCCACCCCGGCAACAACTGACCGCGGGACATCTGTGACAGCACCAGCGCCGGGAGCTTCAGGTCCGGGAACGCCAGCATCGGCAACCCCAGCACCGGCAACCCCAGCACCAGTGACACCAACACCAACACCAACACCAACATCGACACCGACACCGGCAACCCCGGCACCGGCAAATGCTCTCCAGGTTGTGGTGAAGGGGGAGAGTTCAGATGCCATTTATGTGGAAGAGCCAACAGAAGTTATATTCCGCTCATCGATTAATGCGGCAGGAACGGTAATCGCTAGTGTCTATCAAGTAGATGACAGCGGCAAAGTGATTTCCCAAATCATTTCGTTGTACGATGACGGTTTGGAAGCCCATGGAGACAGTCTTGAGGCAGACGGGCTGTACAGTGGCAAAGCAGTATTGACTGAAAGTACGGAGGGTTACATAAATCTGCAGGCGTTTGTGGGAGATGTGCCAAGCAGCACAGTTTTTAAATTATCTGTAATGAAGCATCTTACGGATGAACAGCTTGCACAAACGGAAATCATTGAAAATAATACACAGAGTAAGCTTGATCAACTGGCTACTTCATATGGTAATTTGCAAAAAGCAAAGGAAGAAACTGTGGCTTGGCTCCAAACCCAAGCAGAAGTAGAGCATGCTGGAATTTCGGGTGAAGGAGGAAGCATCTGGTATTTGCTGGACAACGGGATTCTAGGGGGGATATCCGCAGCTCCTGAGAATACAAAAGGGTTAAGCAGCACCGTAGAAGAGGCTGCGTCCAGTACTGCATTGGCGGCTGAGGCGCTAACGCAAAATGTGGAACAAACTGTAGCCACCATAGGAAGCCAGCGGGTTGCTGTAATTTCTCCGTTCTCCGGCACACTTCCATCTTCGACTGTTTATGACGCTGTATATCACAGCTTTGACCAGTCGAGTTACCCTTTCCTTGTGGAAAGAGTAAAGGACACCGCAGCGGGCGTGAATTTCTTTAAAGGACTGAATCAGTATGGCGTCGTGGTCTTGGATACCCACGGAGATACTTATTATGATGAAATAGTGCTACAGAAGCTCCATAATAAATACGGCATTGATTTCAAATACGCTGGACCGCAAGTCATGTTCCTGACAGGAGAAAAGGCAACGACAGAGAGCAAAAAGACCTATGAGTTGGACTTGAAAAAGGGAAGATTGGCTATTATATCCGGTTATTATGCTATTACACCGTCTTTTATTACACGGTACAACGATATGCTTCCTGATACCATCGTATATAATGGCAGCTGCCGCAGCGCGTACAACGATTCCATGGCAGATGCCTTCATCAACAATGGTGCTGGCACTTATTATGGATATACCGATTATGTAAAGCTTGCATATGATCAAGCTATTGCTAAATCCGTATTTACCGCTTTAAACGATGAGAACATGACAACCGAAAAAGCCTTTCAAGCAGCAGTGGCTGCCCATGGAGCAAACGATGGGTTGGCGGCATTCTTCATGAAAGGAAGCAGCATTGGCACTAAGACCGAAGGGGTCATCAACGGAACCTTTGAAAACGGAACTTGGACCGGCTGGAATGGAAACGGCGATGTTCGGGTGATCTCCAAGCTGGGACCGCTTAAACCGCCAGAGGGGAACTACATGGCTATTATCAGCACTGGCCTTGGGTATGAAAACAATGATCAAGGAGGATATGACTACAATTCAGATAGTTATATCGAGCAAAGTTTCATTGTTCCAGCGGGTGCAACAACCCTATCGTTTGATTACAATTTCATTTCTGAGGAGCCTAAGGAATTCGTTGGAAGCAAATTCAATGACACCTTCAGAGCAACGGTAACTTCCAGTGTATACATTAATACGGCTTCCCTCATTACTTCTCACATGAATGGCGGCAATACAGTGACGTCCAGTGTCTATGGCAATGATTCTGTTATTATCGGGGCTGAATCGATTAATGAATCCACGGCCTATTGGATTGAAGAGAACAAAGTAGCGATTGATTTCTACGGCGGGGATCATACAACATACATGACGAATTGGAAGCATGTACAATTTGATGTAAGCCAATTTGCCGGCAAGGGCTCCATTGTCCTTCGGTTCCATGTTTGGGATCAAGGAGATAGTATCTACGATACGGCAGTACTAATCGATAATGTAATATTAAAGTAATCAAAAAACGGCTGGATCAGGGGAACCTGACCAGCCGTTTCTTTTGGAAATAAGCTAATGGACTTGCGTCCGGATATGGATTCCAAATAAAATGTGCATATTGCACATAATTTGTGTTATACTTTATTATGTGCAATATGCACATAATATGGGGTGGAAGAAGGGTGTAAATATGAAGGCAGCAATCGTAAAGGATAAGGGGACGATTCCCGTAATGGGTCATTTTGATTCCCCCGTTGGGACAGAGGGGCTAGTTATAATTAACGTTACGGCCACAGCCTTGAGTCGAGTTAGCAAGTTCCGTTCAATGGGTATGCACTACTCTTCTGAAGTTAACTTTCCAATTGTAGCCGGTATCGACGGTGTAGGAACTTTGAAAGATGGGTCTCGTGTTTACTTTGCGCTGCCTACTGCACCATATGGCAGTTTGGCTGAGCAAACAATCGTCAACGAAAAGCTGACTGTCCGTTTACCAGATGGTATTGATGATCTCACTGCTGCCGCTATCGCCAACCCTGCTATGTCGTCATGGGCTGCATTGGTATTTCGAGCTGGTTTTAAATCCGGTCAAACTGTATTGATTAATGGCGCTACTGGTGCATCCGGTAGTTTAGCAGTTCAGATTGCTAAGGGTCTGGGGGCCAAGAAGGTCATTGTAACAGGACGCAACGAATCGAAGTTGCAAGCACTTGAAGCTGATGAGGCTATTGCATTTGATATGACAGCCGACAACGGTCAAAAAATGTTTGAAAACGCCCTAATGCCAGTTATTGCTGAAGGTGTTGATGTTATATTGGATTATCTTTGGGGCGACAGCGCACTCGCTATCATGTCAGCTCTTGTTAAGGCGAAAACGGATCGTTCAACTCGTTTTGTAAGCATTGGAACTTCATCTGGCCAAGAAAGCATTCATTTACCTTCATCTCTTTTACGCTCATCAACAATCGAACTCGTAGGTAGCGGAGATAAGAGTGTTTCTAAAGCTGATATGCTATCTGCTGTTAGAGGTGTCTTTGAAATGGCTGCCGAGGGGAAGATAAAAATTACCACAAAAGAGTTCGCTCTAGAAGATATTGAAGAGGCTTGGAATGCCCCACTAATGCCTCGTCCTGTTGTAAGGGTGAAATAAAATGGAAAACGATATTTTTAAAGCACTGATCGATTTAGTTTCCATTATCAATAGGCCAGACCGTGATAAGAAGATGATTGCTAATGCTGGCGTAAATTTGGAAGCAGCAACCTTTCGTGTCTTTGTGGGCATCGTGCATCTCCAACCGACTAGTGTTGGTGATTTGGCCGCCATGATGGGAAAAAACTATTCGAGTGTTAGCCGGCAAATTGATAAGTTAGAAAACGCGGGGTTGGTTCATACGTATCCATCAAGTGCAGATTCCCGCATTCGTGTGTCTGAATTGACGAAAAGCGGGGAGGAAATCAATGCAATGATTAGCCTCACCCGTGAACGCATTTTGCATGAAGCTTTGGATGACTGGACTCTAGAGGAAAAAAACAGCTTATTGAATAACTTAAGGCGTTTATTTGAATCGTTGCAAAGATTCGACTAGTTGCAGATTATGACTGTTCACACACAGCTCAATGTTTATTGCGATGGTGGATATTCGGGTAAAAGGAATTACGGATTCAATGGGGAACCATTCTGAAATCGGATTTACGAGGAAGCCGCAAAAATGCTAAAACGCTACTGACACAACGTTGTCAGTAGCGTTTTTGTATATTAGGGGTATAGCGAGTAGCGCAGTGTTTTGGAGATAGGGTGACCTTGCTCATAATCTTATTATAGAGGTGGAATTTATTCATGAGTAATATCAAATGGGAAGTGGATCCGGACCACAGCTCCGTCGAGTTTTCGGTGACGCATTTAATGATTAATAAAATCAAAGGAGTATTTGAGCGTTTCCAGGCTATCTTAAGTTTTGATCCCAACGAGTTAACAACTATGGGTATTCAGGCTTCCATAGACGCAAATAGTATCACAACTCGCCAAGCGCAACGAGATGAACATTTGAGGGGCGACGACTTCCTTCATGCTGCCAAGTATCCAACCATTGCGTTTCAAAGCACCAACTGCGTCTTTGCTGGTGAGCGGCAATATGAACTTACAGGCAATCTAACTCTGCATGGAGTAACCCAATCTGTTACTTTTCATACTGTATTTGAAGGACTAAACAAGGACCCACGCGGACGGGAACGTGTAGGATTTCATTCAACAGCCAGTATTGATCGTAATGAATTTGGTTTGAAATTCAACTCGCCTCTGGAAACCGGTGGAATTATAGTCGGAAATGAAGTGAGGATCGAGCTTTATATTGAGGCAATTAAAATACTGTGAACCGTATCACAAATTAATGTATTTTTACACCAAACGTAGTTATGACAAGGTATAAAAAAATCCCTCTCTGCGTAATAGAGAGGGACAGTAACTATTTAAGTACCAATTCATTAGAGCCTTATTAGATCATAACTGGTTGGTCTGTAAGAGCTGCGTAGGTTTAGTAAGCAGAGCAGGCCTCGCCGCTATCCAAGCCACTGAGAGTGTGGTTATAACACATAGGCCAATCCCATAAATCACCCATTTAACATCAACCAGGACAGGTAACTTGAACATAAGTTTTAGAGCTACAGTCGTTAACAACAAAGCTATCCCTGTACCAGCAGTTCCTGAGACTAAAGATAAAACAAAGTTCTCTAACAAGATTGACCGTAATGTCTTACCATTGGATACTCCCACTGCTTTGATGATTGCAATTTCTCTGCGTTTTCTTAAAAGGCTTATCACAATTTGATTCCCGATGGTAAGTATCGCTGTAATGAAGGCAAATAAAGTCACTATAGAGAAGAATACACTTATCATACGTATCATTGAATTTAAGCTTTCGGAGGCTGTACTTGATACTGAATACGCCATAGCGGATGCTGGAAGTACACCGTTTAATTCAGAGAGTAAACCCGTAGTCAGGGTCCCTCCGTCAATAGAAAACATTACCCGGTTAGGCGCCCCATATTTAGACAATATATCTTTAGTTGTTCTCATACCTACTGTTTTTACGAACCCTGATTCAAAAAAGCCAACAATTTTGAAAGGAATCTTCTTTTCTCCCATTGTAACTTCAACTGTATCGCCTGTCTTAATTCCCAACTGTTGATAATCTTCCAATAATAATGCGGTCTTGTGCGATGAATCATCTTCTATAAGGTCACGTCCACCAATAATGGAATAGGACCTTGATGCAAGTGAAGGGTCAACACCTTCAATGCTCAATTTATTGGAAGCGAAGAACTTATTCCCGTCTGACTTTTGCTGAAAAAGAGAAGTTGCTTCACTTCCGTTAATTGAACTTAAAAGACCGTTCATCTGGACACCCTCTGTCCACTTTTTAATATCGAGAGATTGAAAAGCTTCCTTGACTGCTTCAGACTCTACTAAGGAGCTTGTGATGAGTAGATTTCCTTTGGCCTCGGTCTCTAACTGTTGACTGACAGACTGAGTTAAGTTATCAGCGAAAAGTTCGCTTGATACTGCTGATGCAACACCAACACTCAAGATAAGAGCCAATAGTCCGTATCGTTTTCTTCCAGATGATAAATTATGAAAAGGGATAAACCAACGAGGAGAGATGAGTTTCCTCATGCTTCCAACCACTCTGAAAATGAAAGAGAAAGCAGAAGAACATACCTTCACAAATATACTTACCAATATAATAATCAGTAGAATCCCTAAAAAAGATAGAACGACTCTAGAACTAATGGATTCGGTTGAACCCAGAAAAAGTGTTTTTTGTAAGTAGAATGCTACAACTAGCGAAATCAGTAATAATAAGAGTCCTCTTTTCCAAAAGCGTACCCGATAAGAAGGGATCTGATGGTTTCCTTCAAGCAATAGCTGCATAGGAGAGACGATGAGCATTCCTTTTAGAGGAATCCATGTTGATATCAGTGCCATTAGCATTCCTACTGCGAAGGTAACAATTGTGACTTTCCATGAAAACTCCCAAGACAACGGTATAGCTAACATTTTGCCTACGTAAGAAGTTAACCAAGTACTCACTAGAAGACCTGTTACTATTCCAGTAATAGTTCCTATCGTCCCGATAAGAATACCTTCTGTTAAAAAGGTACCGGCAACTGAGCGAGAGCGTACACCTATTGCCTTCATAACTGCAATATCGCGCATTCTAGTGCTCATTGCCTGCTTCATTGTATTTGAAACTGTCAAAGCGCTGATTCCCAGTGCAAGCAGACTGAACAATTGTAAAAGTAAAAGAAGGGTCTTGGCTTGAGCCAAGCTTTCGTCTGTCCGCTCTTTCGTGTCCGTTAGTGTAGCACTTGGCAGATGCTTCTCAAGTTCTGCTTGCCAAGAAGTCTTTGGTGTGCCCGCTTTCCAATGGATAAGAATTTCATTTGTGCTTCCGGCTGGAGCGTTTAGCAGATTAGCTGCTTCATTCAACGGAAGATAAGCAGCTCCAAAAATATCCGCATCTCCGTAAGACTCTTGAACATTAAGTACTAATCCTTTTACCTTGTACTCATGCAGACTTCCATCAGACGCGCTCGGCAACCAAATTTTTTCTCCAACCTTTACCTGTAGGCGATCTGCTGCATTATCAGCAAGAAGGACCTCATTTGCTTGAAGTGAACGGATGCCAGGATATTGATTTTCCCCATAATAAGGGTAAGTCTTCGTATCAATTCCCTTCAAGATCACGCTTGTTGTTTTATTTTTGGATTGCACCATGCTCTGTCCGACATATGAAGATGAATGGCTGTCGATTTCTCCCATGTCTTGGAATATATCATTCACTATATTGCTCTGTAGTGGCTTAAGGTAGGACTGGACTAATACATCCCCACCTAATAGCAGTTTGGCAGAATTCTCAATAGAACGTGGCGCCAATTCAGATAATAGGAACATACTAAAGAAACTTGCACTTCCAATAATGAGAGACAATATAGTGAAAATTGTTCTTAATTTGTTACGTAATAAACTTCTCCCGGCAGAGCTCAGCCATATCATCAGATATTCACCTTCCTTTACTCAGACAAGGATCCTCAGTTTCAACCCTTCCATCTCTAATGTAAATCACTCGGTCGGATTTTGAAGCAACCTCTGGATCATGGGTAGCAATAATGAAGGTCATTCTCATTTGCTGTTTTAAGCGGAAGATAAGGTCAAGAACTTTCTGTCCGGAATCACGATCTAAATTGCCGGTTGGCTCGTCAGCAATGACTAGAGAGGGCTTATTAATCAGAGCTCTTGCAATAGCGACACGTTGCTGTTGTCCGCCGGATAGTTGATTAGGCAGGTGCTTCATCCGATCGCCCATCCCCACAAGCTTCAACATTTCTTCTGCTTTTTTACGTATTTCACTATGTCGGGTGCCTTTGATGCAGAACATGGGAAGCATTACATTTTCAAGAGCGGTCATTGTAGAGATTAGATTGAAGGATTGAAAAACAAACCCAATTTTTTGTGCGCGATAATCAGAAAGTTTTTCTTCAGATAAAGATTCGATTGACTTACCCTCAAGTGCGATTTTCCCTGTACTAGGCTTATCTAGGGATCCCATAATCCCAAGCAGGGTTGATTTTCCGCTGCCGCTGGGTCCCATAATGCTTACAATCTCACTTTTGTAAAACTTCAGATTTATTCCCTTAAGAACAGATATTATGCCGGCTTCGGATTCGTACTCTTTGTTAAGATTTTGGATGGCCAGAATCGGTTGTTCTACAATCAACTGAATTTTCCTTCTTTCTGTTAATTTTTTTAATAAGTAATATGGTGAAATGAAGAATTAATATCACAATCACTATCAAAAGGCCTTTGAAGTTTGTCCAGTTCCAAGAATGAAAGAGGGAAGTAAATGAAAAAATAAAACGTAACATATACATTAAAGCAATGCTGAAAACAATTAAGTATAAAGAGGAATACGCTAAAAACACTTTCTTGTAAGTACTGCTCATATTGATAATATTTAATCTAAATTTCTCGCGGAAAAGTCGTTTCCTACATACATATCCCAATAATCCTTGTTTTACCAATGTAAAAGTTCTAGTATGCAGGTTGGGAATTCCGAGGATATCTGTAAGTACCCAGAAACCATCAAGACGTAATAATGGATTTAGATTGCTAATAATGGAAAGCAAAATAAAATGGTTGGCAGTAAATAGTATATTGCTCCCTGTTATTATAGATGATAATTCATATATAATAAATATCCATAATTGAAAATATATACCTCCAAGGTCGATCACTACTCGCTCTTTTCTACTTGCTTTCCAAGCATCACTCAAATCCACGAAAAGAACAGGGGCTAAAAAAAACAATCCGATCCCCATATCTCTTGGTTTAACATTATATTTAAAAGCCGCCACTGTATGCCCAAATTCATGGAATATAGCCGAAAACAAAATCATGAAAAAAGTAATAATCCAAAAAAGATAAGAACCTAAATCTGCTTTATTTGCAGAAAGACTTAAATTTATTATGTAGTTGTAGAGGGCAATACTCATAAGAACTCCAAAAATACAAATACCTTTTAAAGAAAAAAGATGCTGAAAGGGTTGGGAACAGCCTTCCAGTCGGCTTGCATTTAATAGTGGAGTACGAAAACGGATGGCCGAGGAATGTTCTGCTATTTTTTCGCTCCCTACAACGATACCCTTCTCAGTTAGAAGATGTTCTAATAAATATTGTAGCTCTTCTAAGCGTGGGGCAACTTCATATTTCTCTAATAATTGCTCAGAAATCTCTAAAAGCGACTTTTTTCCGTCCATACAGTTAAAAATGGTTAAAATCTTTTCTGTTACTTTCATTTGTAGACCATTGTCAAAGTGAACTAAATAGCGAGCCCCCTCTTCCCAAACATCCATTTCATGGATAATATAGGGTATCAATTGGGGATATTTTGTTGCTGCTATCGCATTCATAATTATCCCCCTCTTTCTTTAGACGGTACCCAATTCTTCGAAAAGGTGTTTATTATGTTTGATATAAACATCTATTGTTTCATTGGCATAATTACAATAGGGCTTTGTAATATCTCCATTCCTCATTAAATTGGCATAAGCACAACCACCACCACAAAAGAGAGAGATAGAGCATTCCGTGCATTCCTTGGAATCTGTAATTCCCCGGTCCCATTGCTGATGAGCTTCAGAATTCAGCTCATATTTTGGGAAAAATGATCCAACGGCGGTCTCTGCACGGCCTACAGAGTCGGGACAGGCATAGATAAGTCCTTCTGTCCCAAATGAATAGAAACGTTGTTCGCGCGCGCTGCATTCTTTAAAATGTGGAACACTAGTGACCCCCGAGGAAGTACAAGCATCCATATCGTCCATCCTGCTCCAATCAAAAGATCGGATCGTGTTTCTAATTCGTGAGGTGCGCATGTTTATCACTGATCCCAGTCTTGCGTTGTATTTATCAATAAAAGAATCCAAGTCGCCGAACATTTCATATAGGGCTATCAACAGTTCATGTTCAGGTAAGTGGTCGGGCATTGGTTCACTGAAGTGATTAGTAACAGGCGTGACTTGCCAACCAAAGTGGGGGAACTTATTCCAGCCCTTTTGTTCAATGAAATTAGCCAGTTCGACCAGATGACCCAGATTTTCTTTGTTAACATTTGTCCTAGTAGCAACGGCAAAGCCTCGTTCCAGGGCCATATCAATATTTTGGACTATACGATCAAATGTTCCTTGTCCACCAGCCATGATACGCCGTTTATCGTGAACAGCTTTGGGGCCGTCAAGTGAAATTTGAAAGAAATCCCATTGGTCACGGTAAGGTTGAAAAATATCTAAAAATTGATGCAAGAATGTCCCGTTAGTAATAGCGCACATACGGAAACCATATTCATTAACAGCACGTTCTACCACTTCTTTAACTGTATTTTTAGTCTGCGGAAGAAGTGGTTCTCCTCCATATAAAACCATACGATGTTGTGCTCCTATGAAGCGGCCACGATTTTCTTCCATTTTAATAATTTGAGTAATAGCTTCGAACATTTTGGTTATTTCATCTGAGTCTAATGCATGATTATGGTCATGAATTTGATGGCCTTGATAGCAATAGGGGCACCTTAGATTACAAGCATATGTTGTACAAACATTGAAGGTCATACCCCATTTACTCTTTGCCGTCATTTTTTCCATTGCATCTTTAACTTTAAAAAGTATTTGTTGTTCTTCTGCAAGGCTATGAAAGATATACCCTCTTTTTTTGAAAAAAGTAAGTAGTTCAACCTCATCTTGATTATCTCGTTGCAGATTAGTCTGTTCAATCCGATCTAGCCGTTCCTTTACTAGACCATCCACTACATCTACTGCTCCACTAAGAGAATTAATCAAGATATAATTCCCATTGTTAATAGGATGAATAGAATTATATGTGCTTTTGATCATGATTTAACCTCCTCGTATTGTGCAGCTTCCTCCTGCAATTCGTGTAGATATTGACCAAGCATGTTCTTTGCATCCGGACAACAAGGAAGGTCCAGATCTCCGTATGTTGATAAAGCTTGTGCAGCGCAGCCGCCGCCGCAAATCATTGCTGCAGAGCAGTCTTTGCATTTGGGTATTTGTAGAACATTAAAATTTCTCCATTGGTCAAAAACGGGTTCCTTCGTAAAAACAGGGGAGAACTGGCCGATGCGATATTCTGATTTTCCCACTAAATCCGGACATGCATACATATTATTATCAGGTCCAAAAGCATAGGTTTTTCCTTCAGTAGCCTCACAGTAGACAAGTTGTGGCGAAATAATCCCAACTCTATCTTGTAATTCAGGATCAAGTAACATGCCTGTCCGGAAGAAACGGAACATTTCAGGACTAAGGCCGATCTTCTTTTGTTTTTCAAGTTCTGTAAAGTTAGGGACGTGTCGGATTAAAGACTTTGCAATCTCATAACCTTTCATCAAAGTAGAACTCAGACCTAGACAAGTATGATCTGTTACAGGAGCAAAGGTTATTGAGAAGGAAGGATGCCCGAAGAAGCCGCATTGATGATAGTACTTTATTAACTCAGGTACAGTTTTAATATTAGTTTGATCTATATTAATCCGGATCATAACAGGGATGTTACGGTTTAATAATTCATTAACGCCTTGGTGTATCCGTTGAAATGTACCCTGTCCTCCAGATAAAAAGCGCCGACTATCATGTATTTCCTCAGGGCCATCGACAGAAACCATAACACTTAAACAATCGCGAAAGCGTTCTAAAATGTCGGCGTAAGCTTTCAAGTGATAACCATTTGTATTACAACCGATTATAAAATTTCGTTTTTCCGCTTCTTCGCAGATTTTTTCTACCATGTTCTTGGCGGGAGGTAAGAGGGGCTCACCTCCGAATAGGTTAATTAATCCTTTGTCCATTCCGCTTTCTTTATGCAGAATATCAATTGCGGAAAACGCATGCTCTATTTGTTCTTCGGTAATGAAGCGTGTACTCTCATGAAGCAAATGATCTTCAAAGCAATATGTACAACGAAAATTGCAGGCATAAGTCGGACAAATAATATAATGCATGAATTGATCATAATTCATGATTTGTGATGCTTGGTTTAATCGTCGCTCCTTATCTTCATTATTCTCAAAAATGTAGCCTCTCCTCAATAAGAACTCGATATCGTCTTCTTTAAGCTCAGGCGGGTAATTAGATAGTTCCCAACTCTCTGCTGAATCCAGTAAATCAAGCATTTCTGCAGAGAAAAAATCTACAGCACCTGTCAAAGTATTGATAACAAGGTTTTTTTCATCAAACTCATATCTTAAATGGTATTTATTTACTATCATGATATTTTCACCTCTATACAATTTTGGAATTATTAAAAAATATTGTTTAATTGTATAATTTATTGTGAATCACTTATATTGGGTATTAAAGAATTATTCGTAAAAAAAAGCCGCAGAGAACGGCTTTTTTCATCGACTCAAATTTGGAAACAACAATTCCAGCAACAAAGATTAATGCAGGCCATTTCGTCACGATTTTCCAATGTTTCTACCTGATCAAATAATTCTGTCCATAGATCCTTGTCGTCGTTCACGGAGCGAGTTTTGAATTGATTTTCACTCGACATATGTAAACCTCCTTTATATTATTTTTATCTAGAAGAAAGATGCTTTTAGATAAAATTGTTAACCCAAACCTAATGACATCCATTGATTCTTTAGATACCCTAATAACCCATTTATTTACAATGTTATTCTATAATTTTAAATCTACTTATTATGTGAATTTAGTCACAAAATCAAAACTCTTCCAAAATTTTCGAAATAAATGTATTAAATCTCAGTGAGGAATTTAAGTTGAGGGAATTCCTGCTCACTAGAGATGCGGTAAACTAGATGCCTTGACTACTAATATTTGCATTAAATATTACCTAAATCGTATTTATCGAGGAGGAAATAACAGGAACAAAATTGAAAAAGTATACCCTATAGCAGCACTGACCGGGAGGATGGCATGCAATTTCAACCAATTTATTATAATGGGGAATTATTTCTACCGAAGATCGAATTAAATATGACACCGAACCAATCGGTTGGCATCATAACGGACTTGAAGCGAAAGCAGCTTTTAATGAATCAATTAGGGGATCATTCCCAATATTATTTATTTCGGGCTGGGCAAAACGAGTATATGCGTTTAACGGTGGAGGAACTAATCACTTTTCTAATCAGAGTAACAGAGAGGAATGAGCGTACCGCTTCGTTGATAGATTATTTTGCTTTAAAAGAAGAACGGAAGGTAAAGATCAAGGATCTAAGCTCATCGAAAAGGATGTATGTGACATTGCTGCGTGTCTTTTTTGCGCATCAGCCTACACTTGTACTGGAGGAACCCTATTTTTACTTGGAAGAGCAAGATTGTCGTCAACTCAAACGGATTCTGGATGATCTTTCTCAAGAAAAGCAGATTTTAATTTTAACTTCGAATTTAGAGGATGCCCTTATTTCCTGTGATGCCATTTATCGGTTGAACGAATCGGGATTTCATCCATTGGATATTCGGGACTTCGACGAGGATAAGCAGGAAGTACAGAAACAAGACGAGGCCAATATAACCTTGCAGAAGATCTCTACCAAAAGAAATGATAAAGTGATTTTATTTAATCCGCCTGAAATTGATTTTATAGAAAGTGTAGAGGGGTCAATCCTTGTTCATGTGGGCGGTGAAAATTATGACTGTGCGTTGACGCTGACCGAGCTCGAGCAGCGATTATTAAATTTCGGTTTTTTTAGGTGTCACCGATCTTACATTGTTAATCTGCAAAAAGTAAGAGAGATTATTACATGGACGAAAAATAGCTACAGCTTGCGATTAAATACAGGTCAAGATGCCGTGGTTCCGTTATCCCGTTCAAAATTGCCTGAATTAAAAGCACTTCTTAACATTTAAATGGTACCATTCAGGCGCTTACAGCTACATTTCGGCGCGTTTTGATGGCAGGAAGCATGTAATCTGTATATGTTTAAGCCATCAACACTAAGGATGTGGAGTTAATGAATGTTATCCGGGTAGAACGTATCCATAAGAGATTTGGAGAAAAGGATGCGTTAGCAGATGTTTCTTTTTCAATTCCTAAGGGTGAAATTTTTGGTTTCCTTGGCCCGAGTGGCTCAGGCAAAACAACATTAATTAAGATTCTAACGGCACAGTTAAATCCGACAAGTGGACAGGCAAGTGTATTTGACCAGCCGGCGGAGATGATGCAGCAGTCTGCTCAGAAGATGCGTTTTGGCATTTTGACGGATAACAGTGGTCTATATGAGAGGTTAAGTATTGAGGAAAATCTGGAGTTGTATCGTAAGTTATATGATCTTCCCAAATCTGCGGTCGACAAGGTGCTGCAGTTTGTAAACTTAAGCGGGGAGCGCAAAAAGAAAGCTAACCTCTTATCCAAAGGGATGCGTCAGCGTGTCATGCTGGCATGCGCGATTATCCATGAGCCGGAATTATTATTCCTGGATGAACCAACTTCGGCTCTAGATCCGGTAAACACAGCACATATCTATAAAGGCTTACGCTACTTAAATGAGAAAGGAACTACGATTTTTCTGACTACGCATGATATGTCTGAAGCAGAATTGATATGCAACCGTGTAGCGATTCTGTATCAGGGTCAAATCCAAACCATCGGTTCACCGAAGGAACTTAAACGGCAGCACCGGGAGAACGTAATTAGTGTGGACTTAATCAATGGGGAAACCTACGAGCTCCCGATCGATGAGGGGGCGGCTGACCAAATCGCGGATTGGATGAAGCGGGGGCTAATTGACCGGTTAGAAACGAAAGAGCCAAGTCTAGGTGATATTTTTATTAAAATGACAGGAAGTGAGCTACTATGAGTATCTCATACAAACGTGCCCGGGCGATATTTGTGAAGGATTACAAAGAGTTTTCACGTAACTACGCGCTGTCCATTATGCTGATTTTTCCTATTATTATCGCTCTGATTTTCAAGAGGGCAGGTGCGTCTTTACCTGGAGCCAGCGGTTTTCTTTTTAATAGTTCGTTTGTATTGCTAACATGTTTCGCACAAGCCTGCTTGATTGCGGAAGAGAAGGAACGTAACACTTTACGGTCATTAATGATGACACCGGCTACGACCATGGATGTACTAATCGGTAAAAGCAGTTTGGTCTTTGTCATGTCTGCTGTTGTTCTCGCTATTTCTACATTATTATTTGGCTATGAGCCAGCTAATATATGGGCATTTGTGGCAGTAATCATTCTTTCGATTATTCTGTACACTGCAGCCGGGACGATCTGCGGTTTATTCTCCAAGACGTTGCTTGAATCCTCATTATCTATACTCCCTGTGGCGTTCATATTTATGGGGGCACCGTGGGGAGAAGTACTAGTGAAGGATTATCCGGTCTTCAAAGTGCTGGATTACATGCCAAGCAGTCAGCTTGTGCATCTGCTGGGTCTAAGCAATACAGGTTATACGACGGGCGATGTAGTGAAACCACTCCTCATTAATTTGGCATGGACGGTTGTGCTAACAGTAGTGTCTGTCATTTTATATCAGCGGCGGTTGAAGGACGAGTAAGGGAGCTCTGAAGGGACTTTAGCCAGCCTTCGGTGGGTCTTTGGTAGGGTTGAAACAAGCGGCCGACTGAGACTATACGACGATTATTTTCCAATTGAGGCTGTGATGTTGTCATGACGGGGCCTGCCGGGTAATAAAGATGATTAGAACTTTCAAATTTGGCTGATTTTGGATTGGGAGCCAAGGAAACGGGGGAAAGATCATGGCGGCACAGACAGTATCAGGCATCAGCTCCGTACAGACCATTGCGGCCTACGGCGGTACACAGAGTGATGTCAGTTCTCTGGAGAAACAGCGAAACCGGCTGATGATGGAACTGGATAAAGTGAATGCGGCACAAGGAAGTGAGATGCAAACTCCTTATCGCAGGGAGCAGCTGCAGCGGCAAATCCGGCTGCTGGAGTCCCAACTGGTACAGAAAAGCGGGAGCAGTACCTCCGTAAATTTTGTGCCTGCTTCTCCGCTTCAAGATCACCTCCCCCTTTGGGGAAATGAAGGAAAGGGAGGCCTCAAGGGCATCGGCCTGACTGATCCCCGGACGGCGACGGTGGACGCGGAGGGTCATTTCGACGCGTTAATTTAGGCAAGCGAGCGAAGGTGCGGAAAGCGTCAGGTGATAAACTGACACTCCATAATCATGAGGCTAGCTAGCCGAGCTTCCCCCGAGAAGACCCGCAGCACGGTAAAAACAACAAAATAGGCGAGAGGGAAGCTTCAACACTTCCTCCTCGCCTATTTGTGTTCATGCAGTTGCTTAGGGTTCAACTATTTTATTCTGGTGTTCCTTGGGTTACCCCATGGATATACGAGAGCGTCGGGGAATCGACGGCCCCTTGTCCCGGATTATAGGTGAAGGAGTACTCGATGGTATCCCCGTGTTGCAGGTGATTTACAGGGTAGGTATAGCTACCGTTCCCTGCCGGGGTCATGGCTACGTTTAGCTGCCCACCGTTATTCAACTTATAGTGTAAGTCGGCAAAGGTTGCGCCGTTCACATAGAACAGCAGGTCGTCACCTATTTTCTTCAGGCCCCGCACCTCATCGCCGACAATGATAACACCGGATGATGCTGCCGGTACAACAGTGATGGTGGAGAGGGCTGTTTTATTACCGTCGGCTGTTGTAGCCGTTACGGTTGTTGTGCCTGGAGTGAGTCCCGTCACGAGACCGTTCGGATTCACGGAAGCGACGTTGGTACCTGATACGGTCCAAGTGACCTGCTTATTGGTTGCATTAGACGGGGCAACATTGGCGTTCAACTGCACAGTCTGTCCGACCTCCACCTGCGCAGTGGTTTGATTCAGAGAAATACCGGTAACCGGCACGTTTACCGGATTCTCGCTGTTGCCTTCTTTATAGACACGAACATAATCCACTTGCATTGTTGCAGGAATATCCGACGGATCTGGGGTATGACCGCTGTCGAAGTGACCGCCGATCGCCAGATTCATAATGATGTAGAAGGGTTGATCGAATGGGGCGTTCGGATTGTTAGGTGCAGCTACGGAATACCATTGATCTCTACTGACTTTAAAGAAGAACTTGCCGTCCACATACCATTTCATATTATCTTCTTCCCAGATCATGGAGTACACATGATAATCATTGGCGAAGGTCTGACCTTCAGGGAAGTGATATTCACCAGCAATATATCTGTTTACAGGCCATTGTCCGCCAAAGTGTATGGCCCCGCTGGTCGTGCCGGGCAAGCGTCCTTTGGCTTCCATAATATCAATTTCCCCGGATGCGGCCCACGCTCCATAAGCGGCATCTTCCGGAAGCATCCAAAGTGCTGGCCAAACGCCGTTACCTGTAGGCAGCTTAGCACGAATATCTACTCTGCCGTACTGGAAGGACAGCTGATCTTTGGTGTTAATCTTGCCGGATGAGTACTGGGCATACCGGCTTGGGTCCTGTGGAAAGGATTTTGAATCGTTCAAAGCTCTGATATTCAGCTTTCCGTCCTGTACAAATACATTTTGTGTACTGTCTGTATAGTGCTGCAGTTCCGCGTTGCCCCAGCCCCAGCTATTCGGATCGTCAGTAATATAATAACCTTGTTCGTAGCTCCATTTGCTCGTATCGAGTGCTGTTCCGTTAAATTCATCCTGCCAAATGAGATTCATGCCCTCTATCGCCGGGTCGTTTGGTGTTCCGATGGCAATGTCATCATGATCGGATACATCCGGACGTGGGGCATCTGGATTACCAATAAAGGTATAGTTGACGTAATTGTTGCCGACACTTCCGCCCGCCTGTCCATTTAATGGATAGCCAATACGGATTTGCACATCCTCTTGGACAGGCTGGAACCAAAGCCCATAGATGTAGTCAGCCCAATATCCCCACTGGTTGGCATCGGACATGTTGTTATAGCCATTGCCGGCGTATACAAATCCGCTCTGGCTGGAATCACTCATAGCAACCCATTGTCCGTTGATGTTAATTTGGTATACGTAATTTCCTAGTTCAGTGCCTATTGGAGCGCCCCCATCAATCTTAGGTAGCGGTACACCTATTACACCTTTTGCATCTGCGGTAAAGGTCGTTCCCTCATAAGGAGTTAAGACATATGAATTTCTTACAGGTTTATTAAAGGTGAGGGTATAAACGACGTTAGCCGTTGAGGTTTTCGATTCTAACTTGACGTTGATAGACTCTGTTACGGTGAACCAGTAGCCACCGCCGCCTTCGGTGAATTGTCCGAAGTTGTTATCATAGATCCAGCCGCTGGCTGCATTATTGTCAATATCAATCCATGTACTGCTGCTTACAGGTTTTACATATACCTTCAGATCTTCAGCTACGGCTTCATAGGTAACGGCCGGATCATTGTTGAAGGTAGGATAAGTAAAGCCTGCACTTCCTGTAAATCCTGCTGAAATCTGCGGCCCTTGTGTAGGGGCCATAGCAGTAATGGTCGTTTTGTTTATGTTTTGAAATACCAGGGTGTAATCAAGTGTAACTCCATTAGCCTTGGAGAACAGCTGAATCTCCGTTGTTGCGGAGAGAGTGAACCAATAGCCATTCAAGCCACCGTCGCTCCAGTGTCCCCAGTTTTGGTTGTAGGTATAGCCGCCTGCATGGTCAATATCCACCCAGTTTCCAGCAACTTTTACTTTTACACCGACGTCATCGGAAACATCATTCCAGGTGGCAGAGCCCCCATTGAATGTGGGCATGACGAAACCATAGCTAGCTTGCCCAACCCCTGATTTTGAGATGACAGGACCGTCTGCCGCTGAAAAGTAAGACATAGAGGTAACTGTGGTTCCTGCTGCCTGCACCTTAGAAGTCGGCAATAGACCAACCCCAGCCAACAGTACTACTGCTAAGAACAAACTAAATACCTTCTGCTTAAAACCACTTTCCGTATTGTAAAGTCGTTTCATACTTGCCCTCCTTTAATAAAATAATGAAGAAACGAAACCGCTTACATTTAGGGTCATCTCTATTCTATCGAATATAATAATCAGCTAAAAGGTACAATTATTTTTGTTATAACCCAATTTTTTGGCTTTTGATTATTTATAGCGCTGTGTCACGGAACTTTTCCTCGCTGTCGTGCTTCCGGCGCATCATTTGCCGGTATTCTGTGGGCTGCATGTCCATGACATCCCGAAATGATCGTGTAAAACTTTTGTAGCTTTCATACCCTACCATGGTGGCTACCTCTACAATTTTATGATCGGTTTCGGCCAGCAGCCGCCGGGCTTTATCCAGGCGCACATCGCGCAAGTATTCTGCAAAGCCTTTGCCGATATTTTTTTTGAACAGGTTAGAAAAATAGGCATAATTAAGCGACACGTGGTTCGATACCATCGCGAGATCCAGGGGTTTATGATAGCTTTCGTGTATAAAGCGTATGGCTTCATTCAAATCTTGCGAGTTGCGATAGCTGCACTTATATTCATAATAAAATTGGTTCAGCCGAAGCAGCTGTTGTTGCAGCGCCTGAATATAATCGCGAATACCCGGATAATCGAATAGATTACGTAAACATTCGCTGTCCAGCGCTTCTTCCCCCATGTACGGGCGGATTACACGCACAGATTCCTCCAGCATCTGTACAATGGCACGGCATAGCTGCTGTGTGTATTGGATGTGATAACGTTGCAATGTATCTTTGTGAAATATCATAGAAATGCCTTGGGTGATTGTACCGCTGTTTTTGGTGCCGATTAACTGGAACAGGGCATATAACTCCTCATAGGGAAGCTCCCACTGCTGCTCCAGTCGCTCAATATGTGTTGGCAAGATGCAGCTCTTCTCTGGAAACAGGTAACTGTGGCGATAGAGCTCTAGCGCTTGTGTATAGCTGCGGGGCAACTCCTTCAATCCTTGCTGCGGGCTGGTCATGGCAGTAATGGCATCTATCTGTCCTGCTTTGAGGGCGGCCGGGAAGGCTCCCGTATCTACGGCTGCATCAACCGCGAGAATCAGGTACGGGCGGTGTTGCAGGCATATACACCCTCGTCTGCCATACACACGGTAGGCAAGGGATTCCATACTGTGGCTACTGTCGGCCCCCGGTTGGTTAATCCATAATTCCTCCCGCAGCAGACACAGGCGGTAATTACTCCACAACTCTGGATTCTGTTGCTGGGTCTGGAGAACCCACGCTTCATCAATCATTGCACCCTGCATGAACATACTCAGTTCTTTGCGGTCTGTCTCCCGGGCGCGGCGGGAGATATGCTCCATATTACGCGAGAGCGCCTGCCGTGTTTTTATCTCATTTGCTACATGTTCTACTGCGGTTTGCAGATCTTCACGTTTCACAGGTTTGAGCAGGTAGCCTTTTGCTCCAAGTTCGATGGCTTTTTGAGCATAGGCAAAATCACTATAGCCGCTAATAATCAGGTAATCTACCTCAATATGCTCCTGTTTGCTCTTCGCCATCAGCGTCAGTCCATCCATATCGGGCATCCTGATATCAGTAATCACCAGTTGGATGTTGTGCTGACTCAATATATCTAAGGCCTCAATTCCGTTTACTGCACAGTAAATATTGTCCAGCTGCAGCGGAAATTGACGCAGCATCGCCTGCAGCCCATCACGAATGTGCTTTTGATCGTCCACAATTAGAATATTGATCATGCCCTACCATCCTCCAAGATTCACATTTTCCCAAGGCAAACGTATGGTTACACAAGTATAGGCACCCTGCACACTGTCAATCCAAAGACCGCAGTTCTTACCATAATGAAGCTGTATGCGCTTATGCACGTTCTCCAAGCCCAGTCCGTTTTTGCTGGTAACAATCGGTGAATCTGAGTCGCCCCGCAGCACAGCCTGCAGACTGGACAGCATTTCCGGGTCAACACCTGCGCCATCATCTCGTATCTCAATTAGCAGAAGGCTTTCATTTTCTACCGATACGGTAATATGGATACGTACGCTGCCGCCCGAGGGCGCTGCATGATGAACGGCATTTTCGACGATGGGCTGCATGCACATTTTAGGAATTGTATAACGCAGTACCTCCTGCGGGAGATCCGCCGTCAACTCAATGCTGCCACCCTCCATAAAGTTTATGAATCGGACATAGCTGTGTATGTTGGCAAGTTCTTCGCTAAGCGCAACCGTATCGCTGCGCCATTGCATGCTGTATCGCAGTTGTGAGCCTAAAGACACCAACGCTTCGGCGATAGCGGGCTGTCGCTGAACCTCCGCGAGCATACGGATGGATTCCAGCGCGTTATATAAAAAGTGTGAATTGATCTGCGAATGCAGCGAGTGCAGCTGTGCATTTTTGGCAATCAGCTGCTTATCTACCACTTGGGTCATCAAATGTTTGATTTCGTCCAACATATTATTGTAGCTGACGGCCACCTCGTCGATTTCGTCACCGGTTTCGTTTTTATCCAGGCCGGTATCAATTTTCGCATCCAGTTGGCCTTGCCGCACCTTGCGCATAGAAGCCAGCACCCTGTCGAGCCGGCGGAAAATGCGCCGAGTGGTATGTGAAACGAGCAGTAACATTAGCAGCAATACACACAATGTGATCGCTACTACGAGCAAATACCAGCTTCGTGGGCCTTTCATCAGCGCTTGATGAGAGGCAATATCCACTACATAGGCGTTCAGTGGGGCGATGTAGCGATACAACGCGTAGTAAGTATGGTCGCCTACCTTGACCTTAATGGGGCTACTCTGCTGCAGCACATCCAGCCGCTGGTGAATGCTACCTAGAATGTTATCCAATTCCTCACCGGCATTTTGTGAAAAGATATGCTCAGGATTGTATACAGATCGGGAAGAGTCGGCTCCATCCATCACTACAGAAAAGAAATCCCCCCCGCTATCCTCAAGCAGGTCACTGAAAAAGACGCTATGCTGGGCGCGGATTTCCATAATGGTAGGGAGTTTCTGCTGTTGCCCCTGAAGGCGTACCAGCCGGTAATAGGATAGCGTATGCTCTCCATCTTTAAAAGCAAATAAGCGGTATGCCGCACCGCCTTCCTCCCGAAGTGTCACCCAGTAGTCCTTCGGCCAGAACTTGTCATAATGGTAGATTTCAGGCCAAATCTCAAATAGGTTTGGATTATCGACATAGAAACTTAGCTCGCTGATCATCTCGTAGCTTTGAATGATATTATGCATTTGCTCAAATTGATTTTGTCTAAATTTTACGAGACGCAGGCCATCCCCGCGCATATTGGAGTGAATAAAATCTACAAATGCCTTTTGATTCAGCGCAGTAGAGGAAGCGTTCTCAATAATGCCCATTTTGCTGCGCAGTTGTTCGTTAATTCGTGAGACATGGCTGCTGCCGGTAGCCATAGCGTCCTTGTATAGCTGACTTTCCTGTGTGCGGATAAATAAAAAGGATACCACAATCGCAGGGATGGCAATCATCATGCTAAAAGCCAGAAACAACTTTTGGGAGATTCGGGAATTACGGTACAGCTTCCTCATTTTAGTCAGCAGATACTTCATTTAAGTAGCCTCCTACCCTTGTAATATACCATATATTACAAACTGCCCGGTAGGTAACTAGGCTGTTTTGTTAAATGGTTAAAGAAGCGAAAAAGGGAATACCGGCCACCCTTTCGGTGGCCGGCAGCAATCTTAATACGGGCATTATTACTCTGCCATTTTGGATTTTCGCACATCCAGTTCAGCCTGGCGGTATTCCATCACCTTGCCAAAGTTGTAATTCTCGCGGCGGTCAAGGAAATTGTCGAAGATTTTATCAAATTCAGCCTCATTTTTGGCCGTAATTAGCTCAGGGAGTACTTCCTCCCAATTTTGCGAAATACGGGACCAGGCTACCGACACATCAGAATCGCCCTGTGGATCTAAGCCCTTATAGATACCGCTATCAATATCGGCCTGCTTATTGGCGAAGTCTTCCATTTGCTTAATGACAGGAGATTTCTCCGGTCTCCACTGGTTGACGATTACAGGGTTTCGCATCATCCAATAGGTATCCATGATGCCGTATTCTTTCTCCAGCTTCTCAATATCAGTGTCGAGTAATTTTACCATTTCAGGCTTCAGTTGCGGCTTGCCATCTACCATCTCCCATGTTTCGCCTTCCTTGCCAAGGAACAAATCTCGTTGGCCTTCTTCGCTGGCCAGATAGGTCAAAAAGCGGATGGCTCGTTCAGGGTTTTCGGTTGATTTGCTAATCATCGTCACCATCCAGCCGTCCATGTTGCCAGGGAATAACTTAGGGTTATCGCCCTTGCTGTTCTTTGGCCCATCGACTGCGATGTAGTAAGAGTCCGGGTTGCCGCTAGCAGCCAGCATAGGATTGACAGCCGACATACCGGTCCACTCGCGGACCATCATGAAATAGCGGGCGTTGTTTGTTTTTTCCTCTACCTGAGTATCGGAATCCACCAGGAAATCCACATTAATCAACCCGCGCTCGTAAGCCGTACGGAAGGTTTTTAGCCAGGCAATATAATCGGGATCGGTAATGCGGTCGTATACTTTTCCGTCTTTCTCATGCGGAACGGCCAGTAGGTTCTGCAGATATTCGGTCATCCCGTAAGGGACGTTCCCTTGTGCAAAAAAGGGACTGATGGGCTGGCCTTTATATTGGGAGTACTTATCCTTTACCAGTTGCAGTGCGTTCAGAAAGCCCTCTGGAGTGCTAAGGTCCGGGCTGCCCATCTCCTCATACAGATCTTTCCGCACCAGGAAAGTCTGGTTAGCCGCCGTCATGCCAGTTTCATGCATCAGGTTGGGGCTATATGAATCATTCGGAACGCCATAGGTATTGCCATTTTCTTGACGATACCACTTCAGTGTACCGTCCCCGGCCACCTTGAAGAAGTAAGGGTCATACTTGTCAGCTAATTCATTTAAGGCGTAGACATGATCGCCTTCCCACAGCTTTTTGACAGCGGTTTCCCACGAACCCATTGATATCAAGTCTGGCAGCTTGCCCGAGGTCATCATCAGGGTAATATGTTCATTGGCTTCACCGGAAGGTACTTCAAGCTTGATGTTTACGCCTGTTTTTTCCGTTACGTACTTGGAGGTCAAGCTGTCTCCCCAAGTGTGGGCATACCAGTTAGCACCTACGAACCAGGTTAAATCAACAGGGCTGGTATCCAGCTTCCATGCCGGATCATCGGGATTGAGCTTTGCTTCACTCGGGGGCGGCTGTGTACTATCTGTAGGCTGTGGTGTCGGCTTATTTTCACTATTCGCTGAATTGGAACACGCGGCTATGCCTAGCATCAGGCTTGCGGCCAGAACGAGGGTCAACCCCGGCTTAATGAGATTACGTTTCATGACATAATCATCCTTTCTTTGCTGCTTCTGAATTTTTGAATACCAGTTTCTAGACACTCACACTCTTATCCCTTAATGGCGCCAATCATCACGCCTTTGACCAGATAGCGTTGAATGAAAGGATAGACTATCAGAATAGGCAGTGTGGCCACCATCATGGATGCAAATTTAATAGAGTTGCCGGGAAGTCTTGCGCCGAATTGCGCCATAGCTTGCTGCTGCATGAAGGACATAGAGTTCTCCGCAATGATTTTGTACAGCATGGTCTGCAGTGGCAGTAATTCCTGCGAACGGATGTAGATGACCCCCTGGTAATAATCATTCCAATGATAAACGGCTGAAAAAAGCGATATAGTCGCAATGACAGCCATGCTATTGGGCAATACGATTCTGAACAGGACGCCATAGTCTGAAGCACCGTCTACCTTCGCAGACTCCTCCAGGCTATCGGGTATGGTGCGGAAGAAGCTCATGAAAATGACCATATTAAAAAAAGTGTACATAGAGGGAATGATGAATATCCAAAAATTATCATATAAGCCCAGCTTCGTCATCAGAATAAATGTAGGGATCAGCCCGCCTGAGAACAGCATCGTAACCAATGCGATTTTAAGATACAGCTTGCGTCCGATCAGATTAGACTTGCTCATTCCGTAAGCAATAATGGCGGTAAACAACACATGCGTTGCTGTCCCGATCACTGTGCGCAGAGTGGTAATGTAAAAACCGTTCATCATAGTCTTATCATTGAACACAACGCTATAGCTGGCCAGCGATAATTCTTTGGGAAACCAGTTGACGGTGCCCAGGGATGCCTGCTGCGGAGCATTAAGCGAGTTAATGAATACAAACCACATCGGGTACAGTGTTAAAAAGCAAACCGCCAGCATCAGCAGGGTGTTGCAGACCTCAAATACTCCAATTTGCCGAAATCTTTTGCGTCTTTCCATACCTCTGTCCTCTCCCTTCTAAAAAATGCTGTCGCCGGTTAGTTTTTTGGATGTGTGATTGGCCAAAAACAACAAACCTAGCGCCACAATAGAGCGGGCGAACAGGACGGCTGTTGAGAAGGAATGGCGCCCGGAGACCAACCCCATGTTGTAGATATACAAGTCTAGGCTTTCCGCCATCCTCATGTTCATATTGTTCTTCAACATAAAGATCTGCTCAAAGTTACTGCCGAGTATCCCGCTGACAGCGAGGATGAACAAAATAGCGATGGTGGGGCGTATGCTCTGAATGGTGATATGCCACATCCGCTGCCGCCGATTTGCGCCATCCAGCTCAGCCGCTTCGTACAGCCCCGGATCAATGCCGGATATTGCCGCTATGTAGATAATGGCGCTCCAGCCGGTTTCTTTTAACGTATCGGTGAAAAAGGTGATCCACCAAAAGTACTTAGGGTCGCTGTTAAACAGGATTTCGCGTTCCTGGAACCCGAACGCCATCATCAACTGATTGATCACACCGCCCTCGCCCAGCCAATTGAGCGCAATGCCGCCAAAAATCGTCCAGGCAATAAAGTGCGGCAGGTACGAAATGGTTTGTACCGTTCGCTTAAATCGAAGACTCCGTATTTCATTCAGCAGCAAGGCGAACAAGATAGGAATGGGAAAACCCAAGACCAGCTTGATGCTGCTCATTCCCAGAGTATTGCGAATCGAACGCCAAAAACGCTCATCCGTCAAAAAATCCTGAAAATGCTTCAGCCCGACAAACGGTGATTCTAGTAAGGGTTTGGCGATGCTGTAGTCCATAAATGCAATAATGAGCCAGAACATAGGGATATAACAAAAGATAAACATCCAGATGATTCCCGGGATAACCATGCTTTGCAATTGCCACTGCTTAAAAAGCGCTTTCATTTGTTCCGTTCTGTATTGGAACATTTTCCGTGCCCCCTTTCTATTTCATCGTATGAAAAAGCGTATAGGAAAAAAAGCCCATGATTATCGACCCTATCCCATTTTTTTAGATTTGTTTGACCAGCCGCAAAAATTAAGTATGCTGTGATTAAATGAAGGGAGTGTGCAAAGGATGAATAAACCTATATGGGAACAGAATTTCTTAGATAGAAATGCCGATTTAAAGCTATGGAATGTCCGCCTTGGCAACGACTTGTTAGATAATGAGGGTAATCCCATAGACCCAGGTTGGGGCAACGGAGAGCAGCAGTATTACACGGATCATTCCAGCAATCTGTATATCGATGAATTTGGCTTAAACCTGTGCGCGCGCAGCGAATCCATTGAAAAGGATGGGCGCAATTTTGCATATACCTCGGCTCGTTTGGATACAAAGGACCATTTTTCCTTTTGTTATGGCAAGTTGGTTGTGCGTGCAAAACTGCCGGTAGGGCAAGGGGTATGGCCTGCCATCTGGTTGCTTCCGCAGGAACAGGCTTACGGGCCTTGGCCAGCTTCCGGCGAGATTGATATCATGGAAGCCAAAGGCCGCTTGCCTCAGCAAATATCCGGAACACTGCACTACGGAAAGAATTGGGAACATCAAATCGTTGAGGAGTTCTCGCACCATTTTGAAAGCGGAACCATTAATGAATTCCATGATTATGCACTGGAATGGAATGCCAGTTCGATTCGATGGCTGGTAGACGGACATTGCTTTGCCGAGCGTTGCTTGGAGCCAGGCATTATGCCCTTTAACGAGTCATTTTATCTGGTGCTGAACCTTGCAGTGGGCGGCTGGTATGACAATGTAGCGGTTGACGAGACTGCACTGCCAGCGGTGATGACGGTTTCAGGGATATGGCTGTATCCATAATTAAAAATTTTGGAGATGCCCTCTTTTTCGATTTTCAATACCTACATCCCATCTGGTAGAATAGGGAAAACCATATTTCTCTATATTCTAGTAACTTAATTATAAGCTTGGGGAGGTAGACTATGGACAAAGAACTAGTGGCACAGCTGACACAGTGGCATGAAGATGATGAACACCAGAAGATTGTAGACACTCTGATGGAGATTCCTCCAGCGGACAGAGATTACGAGGTAGTCAGCAGTCTGGCAAGAGCGTATAACAATGTGGGATGTTATGAAGAAGCCCTTGAACACTTCGCGATGATTGCGGAACAAGGGCAGAATGATTATCTGTGGCATTTTCGTGTGGGATATTCCTACTATTATTTGAATCGATATGAGGAAGCGGTGAGAGTGCTGAGTATTGCCCATGACCTCGATCCGGATGATGAGAACACGGCCATGTTTTTGAAATTCAGCCAGCGCAAGCTTCGCAAAGAACAAGACGCCGCAGCCAGACGGGCAATCAGAGAACAGCATAATGATTCGGGGACGACTGCAGCTCCTTTTGACGGGATGGATCTCTCCGGCTTTTGGGACGATAGCGATTATGCGCTAAAAGAATATGTTTCTTCTCCGCCTACGGATGAGCTGATTGCTTCTGTAGAAGAAGAACTGGGTTACAAGCTTCCTGCCTCTTATATCAGTCTGATGAAGCAGCACAATGGGGGAGTGCCTTATAATACTTGTTTTCCGACCGAGGACGCGACCTCATGGGCTGAGGATCATATTGCGATTACGGGCATTATGGGCATCGGACGTGAGAAAAGCTATTCCATCTGCGGCGATCTCGGCAGCCCGTTCATGATTGAGGAGTGGGGGTATCCCGACATCGGCGTGGTAATTTGTGATTGCCCTTCGGCAGGCCATGATGTCGTGATGCTGGATTACCGCAATTGCGGGAGGGACGGCGAACCCGAGGTAATTCATGTGGATCAGGAAGATAATTATGAGATTACGTTTCTGGCCCAAGACTTCGAGACGTTTATACGCGGCCTGGTGAGTGATGAGGAATACGACACCTCTGAAGAAGATAAAGAGGAGGATTTGCGCAAAGTAGCCGTAGGCCAATTCTCACCTTTGCTTGCGAAGCTGTGCAGCGATGTGTCTGAGGTAGATCAGCTTGAGCAGAAGATCCGTAAAGTCTGTACCCGAATCGTTGAAGAGAAGGGACACTTCTCCTTTCATGCGGATGAGCTTTCTACTCTGATGTACGATGTGCAGTTCTGGCTGTACACAAGCTCTTA
Organism: Paenibacillus sp. FSL L8-0333; assembly: GCF_037965665.1. Classification (NCBI taxonomy): domain Bacteria; kingdom Bacillati; phylum Bacillota; class Bacilli; order Caryophanales; family Paenibacillaceae; genus Paenibacillus; species Paenibacillus sp. FSL L8-0333. The sequence goes on along the minus strand of NZ_CP150186.1, from coordinate 6,747,827 downwards.
TCCAAATACGAGCCGTCAACAATATCTGGATGTATATGAGAAAATGATCGCTTTTGGCGGCGAGTTCGGGCAAGGAGGATACGCTCCGGGATGGATCAGCGACTGGCTGGATGGGCGAATACGGGAAGAGCTAATCGTCCAGGAAAACGGGGTGCTTCGCTTCACAGATCAAGCCCGCTCTGAGGTCATTGCACGGCTGGAAGCGGAAGCTGCAAAATAGGAGACGTTGATTCGGGGGCTACTCTCCCGCACGGAGCTCGGTTGATCACAATCGTATTCAAGGGTCATCCCACAAAGGATGGCCCTTAAACTTGCCGTTTCAGACAGTGCACTCCGCATAATAAGCGAAAGAAAATTAAAGCGCTTACTCGTGAAGTATTTATATATAAATGTAATTATTAACATTTTTCGACAACATTCACCTTACTTTTACATGGTAGTTATGATATATTCTGGGCGAATATGGATAACAAAAAAGAAAGGGGAATGAGTATGGAAGCGTTGGTGTGGACATCTAATCATAAGCTGGAGCTTTGCGAATGGGAAGAGCCGCAGATTGCAGCACCGGATGAAGTCAAGATCCGGATTGAGATGACAGGTGTATGTGGAACAGATTTAGCAGTCATAACTGGGAAAGAGGAGGGGGTTCCAGGGGTCATTCGTGGTCATGAGGCAGTAGGGACTGTAATCCAAATCGGCAGCAACGTTGACCGTGTTAAGGTAGGCGACCGCGTAGTTATCGATCCGAATCAAAGCTGTGATGAATGCTATTTTTGCTTGAAGAAACAGCCGCACCTCTGTACGGGCATCGATGGAAATGGGATGCCTATTGCGGGTTTGAATCGAAATGGGACATTCACTTTTTTTTACTCAACTGCACAAACGTTTGCACACCGTCTTCCCGATCATATGAGCTGGGAGACGGGGGTTTTGATTGAGCCGCTTGCCTGTGTACTGCACAATTTCAAAGAAGCCAATGTCACAGCAGACGACAAGGTACTCATTCTTGGATCGGGTCCAATGGGACTGTTAAGCCAAATTGTGAGCAAGTCGAAATCTGCGCTCACGGTAGCGACTGAAGTTAATCCCTATCGGCTAGCTTTTGCCAGAGAGATCTCAGATTTTGCTTTAACCCCTGCCCAATTAAATCAAGCTACCGTAGACAAAATCTGTGCGGGACATAAGTTTGATGTGATTATCGATACGGTGGGCACTCAACTCGAAATGGCGGAAAAGTGGATTGAACGTGGAGGCCGCATCGTTCCTTTTGGTATTAATGCGAAGTATCGCTACACCTTTTCCCCTACTAAATTCGTGCAGCATGCAATAAAAATTATAGCAGCAGGTGAATACCGCTACATGTTCGAGGAAGCTTTGCGGTTTGCCGCTGAAACTCCTGAAATGGAGAAACTAGTGACTAGAAAAGTTAAGCTCAGTGAGCATGAAGCAGCGATAGACGAGTTGATCGGCTATGAATTGAACTCTTTGAAGGTGGTTGGGAGTGAAACCGTAAAGACGGTTTTTGTTCCCTAAACGTAAGACTACAATCAATGAGAGGTGGCACTGTTGATGAGCAATGATAGCAAATTCAGATTAATTAAAGATTACTTGTCTACACAAAAGGCTAAAGACATAGAGCCAATTTGGATACCCGCAGTGTGGAATGAGTGCCAATATGAGCGTGTTCTCTTAGAAAAAGAGGGTGAAATTTGTGTACACCCGTATGATTTTTTGACAGATCATTTGAATTATCTGGACAGGCTTTCGTGGAGATATCTGCTTAAGGAACGCACAAATCTGGACGATAGCGCGATCTATTCTTCGCTTATTCGCTATTCTACGGCTTGGGATTACAACCATGACGGAAAAATTGAATCGGGTACTTTTTTAAGATTCTTTATTCTTCTGCCTCTGCTAAAGAAAATGGGCATCAATATTCTGTACATGCTTCCAGTTAACCAGTACAGCAAGTTGAATCTGAAGGGGGATATTGGGTCCCCTTACGCAGTGCAATCGTTATTCCATTTGGACGAGAACCTGCACGATAGCCTATTGGATGATATGGAGGAGTTTACGATCCACGATGAGCTCAGCGCTTTGGTAGAGGCTTGTCATTTACTTGATATTAAGACTGTTGTTGACTTCATTCCCCGTGTGACGGCGAAAAACAGTGCGTTCATTACCGAGCATCCTGAATGGGTGTATTGGATCAAAATGGATGAATTAGAAGGCTTTGCGCCGCCCGCAATTCCCCAGCTTGGATTTTTTGAGGAGTGTACGCCGGACAAATTGGAGACGGTCTACCGCAGCCAGGAGACAGCAGTATTTCTGCGGAAGTTCACGCCACCGCCCAATGAACTCCATCCAATCCTTTGGCAGCACTTGAAAGAGAAAGCTGCTAAAACAGGAGAGGAGCTATTAACTTTGGTGGAGCAAGAGATGGGGATAACGACTGCTCCAGCGCATTCGGATTGGATAAATGATGTGCAGCCGATTTGGACAGACATTACGTTCTTACGCCTCTACCAGGATTTCTCTCCGCAAGTGAGACATCTTATAAGTCCGGATCAGGCGCCATATGTCCTTTTTGATACGATTAAATGCAATGACTACCCGGGAGAGGAGCCGAATCTGGAGCTGTGGGATGTTCTGGAGGAGGCAGTACGGGTTAATCTCGAAAAATATGGGATTGACGGCTTCCGCATCGACATCGGACACGTGCTTCCTATTCCGTTGTTGACTCGTATTTTTGACACGATTAAAGAGATGAATCCAAATGCGATCTTAATCAGCGAAGATTTGTTCAATCGCAACCACAAGAAGGCAGCAAACACCGGCTATAACATTATGCTTGGCAGTGGATGGAACGTCATGACACAAATTACTAAAGAGAATCTCATTTCATTCTTAGAAGAGCTGCCTGAGTTGAATATTCATATATTTGCCTGTGCAGAAACAGCAGATACTCCTCGGATCACCAGCCGTGGCGGTGTAGAGGTTGCTCGGATGATCGCGGTATTTAATCAATTTCTTCCGAACGCAATTCCATACGTGACGACGGGTTATGAAATGAATGAGGAGCAGCCGCTCAACTGTGGTCTTGGAGACAACACGAACGGAAAGGAGATTTCCCGAGCTTTTTTTAACGTTATGCAAATTAATTGGACCAATCCTACACCGATGCTGCCGCTGTTGGCGGAGCTAAGTGAACTCAAGAAAGATTGGCGCCACCTAGTGAAGCCGGAAAACTTTTTCGTGGCTCAATCCCCGGAAGGTATTGTTCTGTACGGGTATATGCAAGGGGATGAAACGCTGCTGTGCTGCTTTAACTTGAGTGCTGATGCTTTCTGCCAAGTTGATTTGAAGGTTGCCGTACCTGGCCGATGCCCAATGACGGTAACACTGGATAGTTCCTTAACGGGTAGCAGCGTAGGTCAGGCGTTCGATTGCTTGCTGCTTGCGCCTAATCAGGCTTTAGTGCTCGTAAACAATCATAGACAATTTAGGTAAGGGAGAGAGGCTGCAATGGAAAAGAACAATAAGGAAGTCGTGGTATGGCATGAGTTTGATGGTCCAGGAGATACCTCGATTGAGGTGCTGGAGGGAATTTGTAAGCTGTATACAGAGCGCTTCGGCGTACAAATTACACCACAAGTGATGAATATTACGGAGCTGACTGCGCGCCTGAACCAAATTAAGGACACCCAGCAAGGTCCGCATCTGGCGATGGTTCCTGCTGACATGTCCTCCTATGTGGAGAACGGTCTTTACTCCGAAGTACCGGGCGGGCTATTTGACGATACGCTGACTGAGGGAGCCCTTTCAACGATGCAAATGAATGGTGTTCAGTATGGTATCCCTGTATTGCGGGGTAATCATCTGGTTGTGTATTACAACCCGTTGATTTACCCTAGTGCGCCGACGACATGGGACGTGTTCGAAGAGGCAGCAGAAAAGTTATCCGCCCAAGGTATCATACCGATTGGAGCAGACTTACAGCAAGGCTATTGGTTTATTCCGTTCCTTACAGCTTTCGGCGGTTGGCCTGTACAGAATGGAAAGCCGAATATCGTCACCTCTGAAATGAAGCAGGCGCTTCAGTTTATTCGCGACAAGATGGATCAAGGCGTGCTCGTTAGTCTCGACGGCTCCACAGGACTGCTTGAGCAGTTCATTGACGGTAAGATCGGCGCCATTATTTGTGGCGAGTGGATTTATAACCATCTAGATAAACATATGAACAATAGGCTTGCGGTTTGCCAGCTTCCGAGCATCGAAGGGCGGCAATCATTATCCATGTCTTCTTCTATTGGCCTGATCTACCCTAATCATTCATTAACGTCCGAGGAGCGGGAAGATATTTTATCATTCACGCGCTTTATGCTGAGTGACGAATGCCAAACTATGTGGACGCTGGGTGTACAGCGGATTCCGGCTCAGGAAGAGGTGCTGAACCATCTAGCTGCCTCTGCTGCGCCTAACAGAAAGATGATTTTATCGCTTTTGGATCACTCACGGCCGATGCCGACTTATCCCTTCATGATCCATGTATGGGAGGCGTTAAATGCGGGTCTTATCGAGCTGCCCTTGAGCAATCCTGAACAAGCATTGAACAAAATAGAACAGACTATTCAAGCCTCTTGGGGCGCATTTAAAAGCTAATTAGAGATGGGGAGAGCCAAATGAAAACAACGATATTCAGCCAAATTTCTATTGATGGAAAGCTCACTATGGGCGCTGGTAATTCGAGTAAAGAGCTTTTTTCTTTATTTTCCAGTGAGGATATGGAATTTATTCATCTATTCCGGGGGAAGGTGCAGGGAATTATGGTCGGCAAAAATACAATTTTGACGGACAATCCCTTTCTTACTAATCGGTATGAGGAAAATAAAAATCCAATTCGTATCATTCCGACAACTACCTTGGATATTCCGCTAGATTGCAATGTACTCTCGGACCAAGGGAAGACGATTATTGTCACGACCGAGAAAGGACGGGATGAAGAAAAAATCAAACAGATCCGGCAAAGAGGAAAGGAGTGCCTTATCTGCGGCGAGGATAAAGTAGATTTTGTGGAGCTTGAACGTCAGTTGGAGGAGAACTATGGGATTACCAGTCTGATGGTCGAAGGCGGCGGATTCTTAAACTGGCATATTTTCAATCAGGATATCGTCGATGAGATTATTCTAATGCAGCTTCCAATCATCATAGGCGGCTCCACAAACATTACTTTAGTGGATGGAGACGGGTATCAGCAATTGAACTTTGCGAAAAAGTTCAAGGTTGTAGAAATTCAACCAAAAGATAACTACACGCTCATGCGCTACAAAAAGGTGATCTAACCTCAAACTAAGTCATAGACTGCGAATGGCTATAAGTTCTGGAAAAATCGAGAATATGGGGGTTGTGAACGATACATGTCAGAGAAAGAAGATTTCTACAAAAGTGTGTATAAAATCGCTGTGCCCGTTACGCTTCAAAGCTTGCTGATGGCATTGCTTAATTTGACGGATCAATTGATGGTTGGGCAGCTGGGAGATGTGGCAATTGCCTCGGTGGGGATGTCGACCAAAATATACGGGATCATCGCGGTTGTCTTGGCCGGTTTATCGACGGGTGTATCCATATATGCAGCCCAGTTTTGGGGAAATAAAGATTCCAAAAGCGTCTCTCAAGTACTGGGTCTCGGACTGATCACTGGCTTTGCGTTCTCGTTCCTGTTCTCTGCGGCTGTCTTTATCGATTCGCCGCTCTTTCTGAGCCTATTCACTACAGACATGAATGTAATAGATGAGGGTTATATCTTTCTCCAGATAATGTCGATCGGTTTTGTGCCTGTCATGCTCACGATGATGTATTCCGCGATTTTACGCAGTACTGGCCATGCCAAATGGCCGATGTATGTAAGTCTAATTGCAGTTGGCTTGAATATTATACTGAATTACGTACTTATTTACGGACATTTCGGTGCTCCTGCGCTTGGTCTGAAGGGCGCTGCCATTGCTACTCTTATCTCTAGGGTCTTCGAATGCTTGTTGATCATTGGTGCCGTGTACCGGTATCGTTTACCGGGAGCTGTCGGGTTAAAGAACTTATTCATTGTTCCTAAACCGCTCATTCGCAAGTTTTTTGGAACGACCTATCCGCTGCTACTGACTGAATTAATCTGGGTATTGGGCGAAACAGCATATGCGATTATTTATAGCCGTATGGGGACGATGGAAATGACTGCGATGACCATTACCTTCCCACTTCAGGGTCTTTGCATTGGCCTATTATCGGGTCTGGCTAGTGCAGCAGGGGTAATGGTCGGCAACCGTTTGGGTGCGAATGAATCTGATATCGCACTCGATCACGCGAAAAAGTTCATTCGTCTAGGCATCATTATCTCTCTGATCGTCGGGGTTATTATTGCGGCAGGCTCGAAGCTGTATGTCTCTGCGTTCAATATCTCCGAGGACGCTAAACAAATGAGCATGTATATCGTTATCGTGTTTGCTGGATTTCTTTGGGTCAAAGTATCCAATATGATTATAGCCGGCGGTATTCTAAACAGCGGAGGAGACAGCAAGTTCGTATTCGGCATGGAGTCTACCGCAACGTGGCTGATAGGTGTCCCATCCGGGCTGTTGCTGTCATACATTTGGAAGCAACCTGTCTACCTTGTGTATCTCGTCATCTCGCTGGAGGAGGTTGTCCGCTTTGGCTTCGGCTACGCCCGGATTTACTCCCGTAAGTGGATGAGAAATTTAGTTAGTGATCTGGCTGAAAAAGCTATGTAATGTAGGACCTGATTGAATCGCTCAAGACTCCCATGTATTCCCGATAAGGGGATGCATCGGGAGTTTTTTTAGCTACCGATATGATTTTCATAAAGAAAAAGGGTGAAAAAGGGCCAGCCCACAAAAGATGGTCCTAAAACTTGCGATTACGGACAGCGCGGTGAGCCATATCATAAGTAGGGCGAGAAATCTTGGTGTGCAAAATTGGAGGGTATTTTAAGGAGAGCCGTCTATTTCTATTTTACTTAGGTTGCTTACGTCTTCTGAGATAGGACCGGATCACAAATACCGCTTATAATAAAAATAAAGCTATGGTTAACAACGGCATTTTGTTAATGGGAAGCCCTCCTGAAAAATATTTGCTGAAGCCATGAAGTCCCCATCTCCAGGTTCTATCATAGTTTAAATTTACCATATATTAACTTTTGTTTGAAGTTTCAATGGTTTCATAAATCTAAAATAGTCTATGGACTGTTCAACAAATTGTGTGAGTGCTGCGGAGGTGATTTTATAGGATCAACTCCGCAAGACGATGAATGCCTTGCTCAATCGCTGCCTCATCTACTTTTGCAAACCCTAATACCCATCCTTTTCTTTTGCTATTCAAACAATAGGGCCCAAGAGGGTACACACGTATTCCATGTTGTAGGGCTAACTTTGTCACAGCTTCTTCGTCGAATGTTTCCTCAGCTTCTAATAACATATGTAATCCAGTTTCTACTCCACTGAGCGTGAAGCGCTCCCCTAATCCGCTAGCCATAATAGCTTTTGCCATGACCTCGTGTCTTCGCCGGTACACATTTCTGACTCTTCGCATATGGCGCATAAAATGACCATTTTTAATGAAGTGGGTTAGTGTTAGCTGATCCATAATCGGAAGATGACGGTAAGTCAGTTCCTGCACCTTCGCTAGCTGAGCAATTGCCTCGACTGATCCAACAATAGCCGAAATACGAATGCCTGGTGCAATCATTTTAGAGAAACTCATGAGGTACAAAGTATTATTAGATACCTGACTAAACAGCGTTGGCAGCGGCTCCCCGCGATATCGAAATTCACTATCATAATCGTCTTCAATGATCCAAAATCGTTCTTGAACGGCCTTATACAGCAATTGTTGCCGGCGGGGCTCCGACATAACGACCCCTACTGCGCACTGGTGGGAAGGGGTGGCAAAGACCAGCTTGGATTGCGGGTGAATATGCTCAACCACTAGACCATACTCATCAACGGGAACGGGTACCACATTCATACGGCGGTATCTCATTGCCATCCAAGCAGCTGGGAAACCTGGATCCTCTACTGAGACAGTGTCCCCATCAGCTAAAAGTGACTGTGCGATTAAGTCAATACTATGCTGAGCTCCTGAGGTCAACAGAATCTGATTGGTTTGGACATGTATGCCCCGTTCAAGTGATAAATAACGCTGTATTTGCTCACGTAATGGTGTGTACCCGTAGCAGTTACCGTAAGCCCAGCTTGATAAATCCATTTCAGCGGATGCCTGGAGCAGCGATTGCCGCCAGTTTTTTTGAAATTGTTCATCCAAATAGGGTTCATGGGGACTGAAATCAATATCCACTTCTAGCTGTTCTTTACCTCTGAACCAGTCATGTAATTGATCAACAGCTGAGTCTAGCAAGGAGAGTGACGGAGGTGTGGGGCCCTCTGTTTCTATTTCCTTCGTGGACATAGTGACTTGCTTCCACGTACTAACTCGCGTCCCTCCCCGGCGGGAGGTAACTGTATAACCTCGACTTAACAATTCCTCATAGACGATCTGTATAGTTGAGCGGGAGACACCTACGATGTGCGCAAGTTCGCGGGTAGGAATCAGTAATTCTCCTGGTGCCCAGACTCCGCTAGTAATATTATGAATCGCTTGATCAAGCAATTGCTGCCAGATCGGTCTCTTATCATTGCGAATTACTTTCATCATCGTACATACCTCCAAATAGAAACTCCAATCATAAAAAACGAATTATGGATTGTTCTAAACAGCGAATTTTGGATATTTTAATGCAATCCATTCATTGATATACTACCGTAACAACGCTGGTATCCGCAATTTAAATAAAAGGAGAGATTCGATATGAATTCGGTTCGTTACAAGACCAGGGAATGCCTAGATCAAGAGAAGATTGAAAGGTTCCTTCACCAAACGAGATTAGGTTATCTGGGGTTGGTTGATGGGAACCTCCCTTATGTTGTGCCACTTAATTATGTATGGACTGAAGGGAAACTGTATATTCACGGGGCTGGAGATGGAAGACGTAATCAGGTCATGCGTGATAATCCGGAGGTATGTTTTACGGTATGTGAGGAATACGGAACTATTACAGACCCGGTACCAGCCAAAACGGATACAGCTTACATGAGCGTAATGATTTTTGGACAAGCAGAACCGATTTCAGATTTGGATGAAGCCACACACGTACTTCAGGAATTGATCAATAAATACGTACCGGGTTATTATAATCGCCCCTTGTCCAAGCAGCATGTGGAAAAGTATAGATCGGCTGTATTTGGCGGTCCGGTTCAAGTTTATCGGGTAATTCCGTATCATATCACGGCAAAAGAAAGTCCTATTGAAGCAGAAAAAATGTATAAAAGTGGCATGGGTACTGGACGAGATGTTTAGCCGCAAGATACCATTACAAATGGTGTTATGCTAACGAGGTCTTTGGCAGCCTTTATGTCCTAATCATATGGGGAGAGGGAGGCTTTTTAGAGGTACTATCTATCAAAGTAGGCCGCAATCCAATGAAGGAGGGCGGCCTACTTATTTTTACATTTATTTAGGTTGTTTACGTCTTCTGAGATAGGCCCAGAACACAAATACCGCTACTAGAGCAATAATGGCGCTAATGGTGATAGACCTTGTTAGATGATTATTATCGTCCGCATAATATGCGGAAGCAATGGTTCCCGACCCATCCTGCTCGTCATCGGAAGAATCGTTCTGCATCGTTTGTAACACATCAATTAAATGCCCGGGTGCTTGAGGCTCCGAAATATTGCTTAGTCCTTTTGTTTCTGCTGATGAGGCTTGTTGTGGGGCGATGATTAGTTCCTGATTGTCTTTCTTGAAGGCAGCTATATATTCGTCCCGCTCACGGATAAGTGTAGGCTCACTCACTTCACCCTCAGCTTCTAGTGAATGAATAGCATAGGCCAAAGTATTAGGATTTCCTCCAAACTCAGTAACTTGATAGGACCCGTTTGAATCCTTTTGAATGATCATTTTAGATTTGGGTATTCCGCCCGATAAAATAAGAAACTCCCAGTTGTCTTGGGGTGTGACCGTTTCAATCAGACTATCGGAAGCCGCCCTAAGCTTAGCACCATCAATAAAATGAATCTGCATTCCTTGACCTACGGTAATTTCACTAATCTCTGCTTCATTCTTGTAACCATACCCTTCAGGATCTTTAGATAGCCCTTCTTTAATCAATGTTAATCCTTCTGTATTTGCAAAAGAAACAACATCTTCAGTTACGGTCTGAGCCCATACAGGTGAGAAAAAAGTCAGAAATAAAACGAATGAAGTTACAGTTAACAGCAGCGTTTTCTTAATGGGAAGCCCTCCTTAAATATATTTGTTGAAGCCATGAAGTCCCCATCTCCAGGTTCTATCGTAGCTGGAGCCACCTTTAATGTTGGTGTATAACATGGAGGTTTTTGTGCCCCCACTCGGGTTCATGTGTTGAATCCAATCATTTCCACTATATGTGTCGTACCCATAGATAACTACTGCGTGCCCGCCACCGGTAGCACTATTCCATTTCCAGCTTACATATATAGGACTGCCAACATTATCAATCTGGTTTTTTACATCGCTGTAAGATAGTGCTCCTGTATGATTCCAACTGGAGACACCATAATCATGAATGCCTTCTTGAACAGTTCCATAAGATTCACTCTCGTCTGTTGTACAGCCGGAGGTTCCCTTCACATGATCATAAAAAGAACATTGGCTTACAGAGATTCCGTAATATTGAAGTATGGTAACGCTGGTCGCAGCCCAGCACCAATTATTCTTAGCTTGTGTAGCTGTAGGGTAGCCAATTAAATTAGTCGCATATGCTTGGGAAACAAAAGAAAAAAGAAAGACTGAAACAAAGGTTCCAACAAGCATCAATCTCTTTTTTAAAGATAGTTTCATGAATGGAATCAGCTCCTTATTATGGATTAATATTCCTTTTAATAACACTATTAAAATACCATATATTAACTTATGTGTAAAGTTTAAATATTTTTTCGTTTTTATAATAGATTCTACACATTTGATATGGAGAGGGGGATACTGATATGGATAAGGAAATATTGATGCTCGTAGGAATACGTGCTCCAATGATCCAAAGCAAGCCATTCATAACAAAAGCCACTCCGCTAAGGAATGGCTTTTCTTCATTTACTCTGCAATTACTAGTTACAACTGAGGTTCCTTGCTAACTAGGTTTGCTTTCTTTTCAATCATGAGCTTGTTTTTCGTGGGCATAAATAATGTTATAACAAATGCGGCAATGGATAAAATCATCATGAAGTAGTAGGCGTCACTTGCCCCAAGAATCGATGTAAGGGATTTAAGGATCTCAGGAGTAGCGGAGGGATTATTCTGCATCAGTGTAGTTGCATGACTGGTTGCCTGCACTGTATAAATTGTAATTACGACAGCAGTACCAATGGCCCCGGCAATTTGGCGAACGGTATTATTCACAGCTGTACCATGAGTGCCGAGTTGTTTGGGCAACGCATTTAGTCCGGCTGTATTGAGTGGCATAGTAATGAAGCTTAATCCAATTCGCAGGCCTATGGTACGAATCATTAGATAAGTATACGTGGTCGATTCAGATAAATCTGTTACCGCCCACATAGATGGAATAATAAACAATAGGCCAATGATGAACAGCGGTTTTGCACCGAAACGGTCGTATAATTTACCGGTGACGGGTGACATGAACGCATTTACGAGTGCGCCCGGCAACAATAGTAGTCCTGCATCAAATGCTGTAAACCCGCGACCATTCTGCAGATAAATAGGCAATAAGATCATATCTGCGTACATCATCATTGTGATTAATACGTTAATAAGAGATGTCATCGTAAACACTTTATTTTTGAAGACCGACAGGTTTAGCAGTGGATCATCCGATTTGATTTGTCGAAGACAGAATACGGCTGTTACCACGACCCCAATCCCTAAGGTTAGGATCACGATTACATCATCCCAGCCTTTACTTCCTGCACTACTGAAGCCGTATAAAATTAAGCCGAATCCGACGGTTGATAAAAGAACACTTACCACATCAAGCTTCGACTTAGACGTCTCAGATACATTCACTAAATACTTGAACGCCAACGCTATAACAATGAGGACAAGTGGAATAAGCCCGATAAATAACCAGCGCCAAGAGTGGTATTCGACAACAAATCCCGCAAGGGTCGGCCCAATAGCAGGAGCGAATATCATCGCCAGCCCAAGCAGTCCCATAGCGCTGCCACGTTTTTCAACGGGGAAGATCGCGAGCACAACACTCATCATGAGCGGCATTATAATGCCAGCACCGGCAGCTTGGATCATCCGTCCGATTAAGAGTAGACTAAAGCTCGGCGCTGCTGCACAAATTATAGAACCGATTAATAAAAATGACATGGCACTTATAAATAATTGCCGTGTTGTAAAACGTTTCATTAAATAGGCCGTAATCGGAATCAAAATCCCGTTGATCAGCATAAATCCTGTTGAAATCCATTGTACGGTTGTTGCTGTGACATCAAAAACATCCATCAAACTACTTAAGGCGACATTTAAAAGCGTCTGATTGAGTGTGGATAAGAAACAACCAAAGATTAAGATGGTTAGTAAGATCCCTTTATTTATGTTCTTAGTGTCTTCTTGCATGTTGCAGTCCTCTCTTCATTGCTTTTTCGACATAGTGTCAATAAAATAAATCATATCAGGATTTAAAAAGTATTCCTATTTGCAATTTTATTGAAAATGTCGACTAATCGACAGAATAGGCAAATTAGTTGATGAAAGGCCATTTAAACGATAATAGAGGGATGAAATGACTGAACATAAAAGAGTTGACCCACGAGCCATTCGCTCAAAAAAGATGTTGAAAAACGCTGTTTTTTCATTATTGGCCGACAATGTGGAGATTTCGCAATTGACCGTCCAAAAAATCGCCAACCGCGCGGAACTAAATCGCGCAACGTTTTATTTGCATTATGAGGATATTAACGATTTATTGCGCCAGATCGTACATGAAATCTTCGATGACCTATCCATGAAGGTTGAACCGCTATTACAAATGAAGAGCAACAACGAACAGGAGCAGCTGATCACCTTTTTAAATTATTTTTTTGAATACCGGAAAGTTTTTGCTGTATTGATTGAGCATAAAGGCTTCAAAAACCACTTGACCAACCTGTTAAAAAATACTGTCGAAAAACGAAGAAACGCGAGGAACATTGACTCTACTAAGGAGGTAGTCTCCGTTGATATTATTGCAGCCTCACTACTGGGGATTATTATGTGGTGGATTAAGGATGGCAACCAATATAGCGCTGAATACATAGCGGGGCAAATTACCTTGATGTATAAAAGAAGATATTTATAAGGGCTTTTATGATATATTCAAGTAAAGTTTGAGTCCCTAGCCAATATTCATAAAAAAGGAAGTGCGAACAATGGATTTAGAAACGGTCATGCAAGAGCTTGAAGCTCTCGGCAAGGAACGCACCAAGAAAATATATCTATCCAATGGCGCGCACGAACCGCTTTTTGGTGTGGCCACAGGCCAGATGAAGCCTATCTTCAGAAAAATAAAACATAATCAACCCTTGGCCGAGCAGCTTTATGCTACAGGAAATTATGACGCTATGTATTTTGCCGGGGTGATCGCGGAGCCTAAAGCAATGACAGAGTCGGATTTTGAGCGGTGGATTGCTGGGGCTTATTTTTATATGCTATCGGACTTTGTGGTGGCAGTAACGTTGGCGGAGACGGATATTGCACAAGAGGTTTCTGATAAATGGATTGCAAGTGAGATAGAGTTGAAAATGTCGGCGGGCTGGAACTGTTACTGCTGGCTGCTCGGAAATCGCCCGGACAGTGAATTTTCCGCAGAAAAATTGGCCGCTATGTTGGAGCTTGCTAAAAATACGATTCATGATGCCCCTGAACGAACGAAATACGCAATGAACAATTTCATCTACACTGTGGGCGTATCCTATCTGCCGCTTCATGATAAAGCGGTTGAGATTGCAAAGGAAGTTGGTCCGGTGGAAGTCCATACCGGTAGTGCAAAAAGCAAGATTTTGAATGCTTCAATTAATATTCAAAAGGCAGTTGATAAATCGCAGCTGGGCTTCAAACGAAAACATGTAAGGTGTTAGTCAGTCATGGAGTGCTAAGGAGAGCGTATTGAAGGTTGTGCCTGCAGACAGAAGAATTGGGGGCTTGGCTGACAAGCCCTTAATTGTGTGCAATAAAAGTTAATGGAACAATAATAAAGCGGTAATTAATGTTATTGACAAAATATTTGACAATGATTAGTATTGAAAAATATTAAAAATGAAGTTAGCGACATAAAAATTAAATAATTCGCAAGCTATGATTGCTATGGATCACACTATAGCAGGAGCAGCTTCTGGAGAGACCGTGGGGGAATCCCCCGGCGCCGAAGGGTTCACAATCTCAGGCAAAAGGACAGAAGAGTACTAGATAATTCATTTGTTATTCTGATCATCGTCAGAATAAATAAATGTATTTTATTTATTATTCTTATACCTAAGAGATTGGAGCGTATCCAATCTCTTTTTTGTTATCATTTTCACTTGTTATTTTTTTCACATAAGGGGGAGTTCGAAATGGCAGCACAAGAATTAAAGAGAGATTTAGAGAATCGACATGTTCAGCTCATTGCGATTGGTGGAACCATCGGTACCGGATTATTTTTAGGATCTGGAAAAGCTATACAGCTGGCAGGACCATCGATCATTTTTGCTTATTTAATCGTGGGTATCGCTATTTTCTTTGTGATGAGGGCATTGGGAGAACTTCTGTTGTCAAAAGCAGGTTATCAATCTTTTACAGACATTGCCGAAGACTATCTTGGACCGCGGGCGGCGTTTGTAACTGGATGGACCTATTGGTTTTGCTGGATCATGACGGCTATGGCCGATATTATAGCTGTTGGGGTCTATGTACAATATTGGTTTGATATCCCGCAATGGATACCCGCAGTCATTTGTTTAATTATTTTATTAGGACTCAATTTATTAACTGTAAAAAGCTTTGGCGAATTGGAATTTTGGTTTGCTTTAATTAAGGTAATCACTATTCTCGCGTTAATTGCCATAGGGGTAGTTTTACTGGTGATTGGATTCAAAACAACTACCGGAACGGTTGCGCTCAGTAATATTTGGGCACATGGGGGAGTATTTCCAAACGGGATTTCCGGGTTCTTACTTTCATTTCAAATGGTTGTGTTTGCTTTTGTGGGTGTGGAATTGGTGGGGGTATCAGCAGCGGAAACATCCAATCCAGAAAAAACTATCCCATCGGCGATTAATAAAATACCTTTACGAATTCTATTTTTCTACGTGGGTGCTATTATTGCCTTATTATGCATCAACGCTTGGACAGAACTAAACCCGGCAGAAAGTCCTTTTGTTAAAACATTTAGTTTAGTGGGGATTCCGATTGCCGCGGGGGTTATTAATTTCGTTGTATTAACTTCAGCTGCTTCTGCTTGTAACAGCGGGATGTTCTCAACAAGCCGGATTCTATACAATCTAAGCAGAAATGACCAGGCTCCAGCCAACTTTGCAAAGCTTAATAAAAATCATGTACCAAGTAATGCTTTATTCATATCCACGCTTGTCTTATCTGTAGGGGCTTTGTTGAGTAAGCTGATTCCGGAGACGGCCTTTGGCATCGTGACAACGATTAGTGCCATTTGTTTCATCTGGGTTTGGGGCGTCGTTCTAATTTGCCATTTGCGATATAAAAAGACGAAGCCGGAATTGCAGGCCAAATCAAAATTCAAGGCACCGTTCACACCTTTTGTGAATTATGTTGTTCTAGCCTTGTTTGCAATCATACTCATAATTATGCTGTTTGCTGATGAAACTCGTCCGGCATTATTGTTGACGCCTTTATGGTTTATTTTATTATTTGTTTTGTATTCGATAAATAGAAGAAAGAGGGAAAGAGATAATAAAATAATCAGGACCGAAACACCTCTCTAGTTTATGAGGAAAGCTTTAACCGGCGCAGAAGCCGTGGTTATATTCAACCGCGACTGGGCAGGGAGCCCTTGCCGGTTTCAAGCGTTCCTACATGGACGTTTGCTTAAAGAATATGCAAAGTTAAACAGAAAACCGGAAGATACTGTTAAAATGGTATCTCCCGGTTTTTTAGTTTTTTACAAACTATAATATCATCGAGTTTACAGTTTTTTTCAGTTATTGTTTATTACTATTTCAACTGATATAATTCTTATTTCGACAATAAGTTTACAAGTAAGATAACTATCGTAATGGTAAAATCAATTTAAAAGTGGTGAATTCATGAGAGAGTTCTACAGTCGGGTGAATCGAAAAACCTATTACATATTAATGTTAATGATCATCGTTCTTATGATGTTTGGATTGATACTATCTACCCTAGAGTTAGATGGGATTGATTTTGGTTATATCATTCATTTTTTATGTGTGGCGTTTCTAACGGTTTGTTTATGGATTTACCCTGAGCATGAGACACATACTTTTAGAAAGATTATCATTCTATTTGGATTTGCGTATTTTTATACGCTATTCTTTTTATATCCTCAAACATGGACTACCTATATCCTCATTTGTCTTATTCCTGCACTGTCTATTCTATTTTTTGATTTAAAATTGTTCTATTTTTCCTTCATTATAAATGGGGTACTAATGGTAGTTACATTTGGCTATATCCTCTTGATTGATAGAGGGGATTTATATACATATTTACATTATGATATGCTAGGCAATTTCATTAATATAATAGCGGTTCAAGTGTTATTATTTTTCATTTTTCAAATATCATTTAAACGGATGAAAAAACAGCAGCTTTATTATGAACAATTACAGCAATCTGAGCGTTTAAAGATGGTTGGACAATTAACAGCTGCCGTTGCGCACGAAATTAGAAATCCAGTGACAGTGGTTAGAGGTTTTTTGCAGTTTTTTGATGAGGATCCTTCATTTGATGATCCTATGAAAAGAAAATTTAAATTAATGATTGATGAATTAAACACAGTAGAACAGATTATCTCGCAATTTCTAACCCTTTCAAAGCCAAATGGAGAGCAAAAATTAGAAAAAGTAGATGTGAAGGATGTACTTGAAAGTGTTACAGGATTGCTCCATTCCTACGCAATGTTATCTGATAATCAAATCGTTACCTACGTAGAAGAAGATTGCATGATTTCTATTAATAAAATTGAATTTAAGCAGCTGCTTATTAATATAATAAAAAATGCTTTAGAGGCTTCGGAAGTTGGTAAATCTGTCTCTATTATGGCGAATAGGAACAATAATTTTATTGAGATAACAATCATCGATGAAGGAAGCGGGATGTCGGAAGCTGAGGTTAAGTCGCTAGGCACTCCTTTTTATTCATTAAAAAGTAATGGAACAGGTTTAGGATTAATGATTTGCTTTAATATCGTAGAAAAATACGGCGGGGAAATTTATTATAGTAGCTCTGAAGGTAAGGGGACAACAGCTACTATCCGCTTTTTAGCTATAAATGATCAGTAATAATGAGCCTTCTTTCAATTGAACAAAGGGGATTACCTCAAGCCTTCGGCTGGAGAGGTAATCCCCTTTTCCTAGCTGCGTTAACGATTATTTTAGAGGGATTTTGATCTCCAGTTGCTTGTTATAATTTTTAACTACATTGCCTTTGGCATCTAATTTATAAGCCCCGGTGTTGCCTTTTTCAAATACGGCTTGATAAGGTCTGATAACTAGATATTCAGCGGCTGAGCGAGGCGCTTCGAACAATAAATCTTCAGAAACCGTATTTTGAGTTGCTGCAATAGAATCTCTTGCAATAGATTCTAATTTATTGCCCAGATTATCATAAATGTCATATCCTAAAGCCTGGCCTTGGGTGGCAACCCCTTTAACCGCTAAAGCGATACGCACAGAAGTCTCTCCCGCAGCAACACGGGTGGTTTTGATTTCAAATTGGTTGTCTTTCTTTATAGCAGGCAGCTGAATGTTACGCACTAATCCTGCTTGCTTGAGAGAAAATTTAAGTACATACGGTTCATCGATTCCGTTAAGCTTCACATGGATACTCAATTCAGAGGAAGCCAGGCTTGCCTTTTGTTGCTCAGTTAGCCATTCGGTCTGCAATACAACAACCGCCTTGTTGGCATCACCGTCACTGATCCAGCGTGGTGTTTTTAAATCAATGCCTCCTGGTTGAGTGAGCTTGGCGTCTATTCCCACAATAGTACCTTCTGCAAGATAGGGCTCACCTTTATCATTTAAAGTTACTCCTGCGAGCATTCCTGAAAATAGCGATCCCTCACGGCTCAGGTCGATCTTAATATAGTTACCATCAAACTGCGCACTGCCCTTTAAAGTAAGCTGATCGTGTGAATCGGCCACTTTTGTTGTATTCAGGGAAGCTTCAACAGCGGGTTGGGCACTGGATGCTTGAGTTAAAGCTGGCATTCCCAACGCTCCTAGGCATACAGCAGCACTTAAAATTACAGACATCTTCTTAGTCATTTTTTTCATGATATTATCAAGCTCCTTAATTTTTATTTAACTAGCACGTTTATCTCTAGACCGTCAATATAATGCTTCACTGGGTTTCCAGAACTGTCTGTTTTAAATGCTCCATTCTTACTTTGTGGGTTCTCAAACTCATAAAGATAGCCACGGATTGTGAGCATATTAGGGTGTTTCTCAAATGGCTCAGTAAGCAAATCGACATTAAGTGACCTATTGGAAGTCGAGAGGACTTTCTGCGAAATATCTTTCAGCACCTGTCCTTGTTGATCCTTTACTTCAAAGCCCACTAAACTCAATGCTGTATGATCTTCGTCTGTATCCTGTTCCAGCATGAGCGACAGGCGTGTCGTTAATGGACTATATTCCAGCTTTTTCAGGATCAAACTCCATCCTCCAACTTGTGCGCGTATATCAGGTGTGGAAATTTTATTAATCGTAGCCTTCCGCGCAGGAATTTGGAGAACAAACGGTTCATCAATACCGTTTAAGTCAAGGGTTACGGTCAATACAAATCGATCAGGAAAAGGTTTGTTGGAGATCCCCGAATTCGAGGAATCCACTAGTCTAAAAATAGCTGTGTTGCTTTCAGCACCTTCTATCCAGCTTAGAAACGGCATAGCTTTCCAGAGACCTTCTGAAAATTGCTCCAGGGAAGCCCCGTCGATCAATACTTCTGCAGAGGTTATCGCACCTTCCGCTAGAAAAGGCTTCCCATCCGCTCCAATCGTTACTCCGGCTAGCTTACCTTCCAGTTCTTCTCCCTCACGCTTCACCGAGAATGCCAACCGGCTGCCATCAAATACAGCCTCTTCGGCAGACAAGGTAATCCCTTCATGCGTATCACTGCTGTTTAGACGGGAAGTCAGTCCCAGACGCTGGGCCGCTTGTAATCCTATATCATCTGCCCGTTCAAAAATACCACCTATCAAGGGAAGCTGCTTGAGCGCATTGGCCAACGTAGGCGGATAGATAGCCGTTAGCATAACACTTAACAATATCGCTGCAGTCACAGCAGCTGTGATTTTTGGATATATCCGCTTTTCCTTTTCCACAGGATCCTGGACAATGGTGGCCAGCGATGCATAAATCGAATCCTGCCGTGATCGTAGTAAAGGAGGAAGCTCCTGTATATTAGCTTTCCCTAGCTCCCTGATCTGCTTTTCTAAATTGTTATTATTCATTAGCAAGACCCTCCTCCGGCACAGGATGTATCTGTTTGGACAACAATCTCCGTGCGCGATGGAGTCGTGCCCTGACCGCTCCCTCGGAGATGTCGAGCACATCTGCAATCTGCTTAATGGATAAATCGTCATAATAAAAAAGCACGATAGCAAGCCGCAGGGATTCGTCCAACTGATTAATGAAGCTTTGCAGGTCTACGTTGCCTGAATCTTCAAAATGCACATAGGAAACGACCGGTTCCTCGGGAATTTCCGCCACAGCTATAGTTCGTTCTCGCATACGAAGTAACTGATTGCATTCATTAATCAGGATGCGTATAACCCAGGTTTTGAAAAACTTAGGCTGCTTAAGGTTGGCCAACCCTTTATACACCTTCAGTGTTGTTTCCTGAAGAGCATCCGCGCAATCTTCATCTTTTAGCAGAATGGTTTTGGCTAATCTGTACAACTGGGATTCCAGTTGCCTGAAAAGACGGGTAAACGCCTCGTGGTCGCCTTTCTGCGCTTTTTTGATATCCAGTTCGTTTTCCAGCAAATGATTTTTCCTCCTTGAGGGCCCTCTGTATAATTAGATGGAGAAGACATACAAAAAGTTATATTTAGGATAAAATTCATTCTCCTGGACAAATCACTTACCTCGGTAGTGGTATAAAGTCCGTGCAATTCATTGTTTTTGGCAAGGGGAGTTTCAAGTGGATAAACTGAAAAAAATCCAGAATTACCACCTTAACTGAAAAGAAGTAGTGGGGTAATCCTGAATTAAAAAGTGTATACATATACCTTGGTACGCAGTGTGTCCGTGCATGTTATGGTACGGACAGGCTGCATGCCTGGAAGGGCAAAACAAATGCTAATAACCACCGCACCCGGCAGTAGCTCACGCTTGAACTTTTCCGCCAGCCGTTTCATCGCTCCGGGAAATAAGTAACAAAGAACAATATCCGCATGCTCGTAAGAACTGCTATAAATATCCCCACGTACATAACGGAGCCTTCCGTGGAGCAGATTCTGGCCTTTGGCTGCTCGCAGCATACGTGTGCCGAACCTAGTAAGCAACTGGGATGTCCATAAGGGAATACTGGAATTTTCAATGCCTGTCAGCCTTTTGCCTGGACATTGGCGAATAACATCCATACCAAGTGTTCCCCAACCCGATCCCGCCTCCACAATGCTGCTATATCCCGGAATCCGATTCACCTCAACGGCAACAGCCGAGCGTACAGATTTTGACGTAGGCATCGGCGATATCCCGTTCCTCCAGCTCACCAGCACAATCGACACCATGGATAACAAGGCTGCGAAGGCGATGAGCCAAGCGATGGCTTGAATCACAATCAATACGATCATTCCTTCTTCATCTGCTAGAAGTTGGCTTCAAATTCTCTTACTTTCTCCCAGCATTTCGTTTATCAACTTGATATTTATAAAGATCCTGAATTTCCTTGCTTTCAATATCTTGACCTACATAAAAAATCAGAGTGGGATCATTTACTGGATGGGCATAAGAAAGGTAAGTGCGATGTATAAAATCAAAATCCATCTTACCCAGCTGGAAATCGATTTGATATTTATCTTCTAAATAGATTTCAAATTGCTTTTTTAAAGCCAGAGACTTCCACGGAAGTCCAAAGAATAAAAAGTAGACTCCTATAAGAAATATCAAAAAAATTAAGAGGAAAAGCGACTTTTTACTGAGAATGGTATGTTTTATAATTCATAACCCTCCCTAGCGTTTATTCTACATGAACTTTGCTGGACATATCAAAATCAACCTCTTCAAGAAATTCAATAACTTCTCCATTGGGACTGTGAATGATCGCGTTTTTTATTAGAAGAGGCGGTTCGCCCAGAGACAGAGAGTCCGGTGCTATAAAAGCTTTTGCCCCATGTGCCAGGGCTTTTTGATACATCTCCTCTACATTATCTACATAGAAGGCAAGATGTAATAACGCTCCGTGCGCTATATCTTCATCAGACAAGGCTTTTTTTCCTTGAGCGGCGATGACTGCATCATTATCAAAAATCTCAATGCAGGTTCTGCGGTCAGGTGAAATCAGCATGGAGGCTTCTTTGATCTGAAAGGATGGCAGACTCCAATGATGACCTAGCTTAAATCCTAAAACGTCAATATAGAAAGAAATAGTTGCTTTATAGTCTTTGGCTTGAATCGCTACATGTGCAAGGCCTTTTACACTCATTTATAATCGCTCCCAACTTTAATATATACTTATTATAGTTGTATTAAAATATGAGATATATATATAAGATAAGTGTTTTGTAGTAATATGGTTATTAAATTTAAGGTATTTTAGTGGAATCAGTTTATTTTATAAAATGGGTCTAGGAGGCGCTTGCTATGGAACAACTTGTGGATGAGATTGATAAAAAGATTATGCAATTACTTCAGTACAATGCCCGAATGTCTATTTCACAAATCAGCAAAGAGGTTTCGATGTCACAACCCTCTGTTAAAGAACGAATGATCAAGCTGGAGGAAAGGAATATCATTTCTGGGTATCATACAGCTTTTAATCTACGAGATCTGGATCGGGGCACAACTACGTTTATTCTATTAAAAACAGAACATTGCCAAGAGATTACGGATTTTTGCAAAAATGCTATGGAAGTTACCGATTTATATCGGATTAGCGGTGAATATAATTATCTCATAAAGGTGCAAACCGCGTCGATTGAGGAGTTAGCTGAATTCCAAGACAACCTTATAAAGTTTGGACCTTCAAAATCTCATATCAGTCTGAAAAATATATTGGAAAACAGGGTGTTGCTCTAAAGCCCATTTTCCAAACACAATATCTAGTAACCGCTTTCATTCCATTGTAGAATGGATGAAAACAACGTTAGCATTGACTCGGATACAAGGGAGCATGGGTATGGAGAGGTTTTTATTTAGTAAAAAGTATATTCCGTTCACCTATAAGATGATGATACCGTACCTCATTCTAGTATTGCTGACAGATGTATTGGTGGGTTATATAGCTTATACGATGCTCGTAGAGTCCAGAACGGAAATGGCGGAAACGAATGTCCGGACAGCTTTGAAGCAGACGAGGAACAATATCGAATATCAGACAGATGAAATCAAACGAATGACTAACTCGCTGTTTCTCAATACGAATTTTCAGAATGCTCTGCAGTTTAGGGGAGATGCATTGGAAAACATGCTCAAAATGAGGGATGACATCGTTCCTTATATGAAAGCCCCTCTGCAATTGTATGGGAACAATCTGAGACTTGTGCTTTATACCGCGAATGAGACGATGCTTGAAATCCCCGGTGATGATATGTCTGTACCTATCGGTAGAAGCGATTATTATATTCTTTCTGATCAGGTTATTGAAAATAAGGAATGGTTCAAGTCGATCGTTGCCAATAACAAAGACAGCTTGTGGCTTCAGGCGGACAGCGACAGTGAACTAAGCAATATTTCGTATTTCCGCAAGCTGGTTTCTTCCAAGGGAGGCCCGTCGATTATTGGTTATATTCGCGTCACGGCGAGAATTGACGAGCTTTTTGGCAATTTCGATACCTTTCCAATTGAACAGGGCATAGACCTTCGCCTAGTGGATATGGTTAGTGGATTAACGCTTTATGAACAAGGTATTGTCGATGAACATGCGAAGCAAGATGCTTATCTGATCATTAGTGAAGATATTCCGTTGTCTGACTATGCTATCGAGGTACGGGTGCCGCATGCATACTTAAATAAAGATGCTAGCCGAATGCAGAAGGTGATCACCACTGTTTGTTTAATCAGCTTTTTAGTCATGGCGGTGATCGGCTTCCTCGTTGCCCGCATATCAGGCAAAAAAATTAAGCGAATCGTATATTTGGTCCGGTCGTTTCAGGAAGGGAATTTTTATAAAAGAATTGGGTTTGCCGGGAACGATGAATTTGTCTACATTGCTAATAGTTTTAATCAGATGGCGACTAGCATCCAGGACTTGATCCAGAACGTCTATGAGCAAGGTATTCAGAAAAAGCAAGGAGAACTGGATGTGCTTCAAGCTCAGATCAGTCCGCATTTTTTGTACAATACATTGTCGACCATTGGCAGCTTGGCCAATTTGGGCGAAGTTGAGAAGGTTACACAGATGGTACAAGGTCTTTCTAAATTCTATCGCCTCACCTTGAATGAAGGACATGTCTATATCTCTCTTGAAAAAGAGCTGGAGCAGGTAAGGATGTACCTTGAAATTCAGAGGGTAAAGTATGCCGATGCTTTTGAGGTTTATTATGATATTGATCCTGATATTTTACAGGTTCCCATCATCAAGCTGATTTTGCAGCCATTTGTAGAAAATATATTCAAGCATGCTTGGTTTGGGGAGACGATTGCGATCCGGATTACCGGAAAACGGCTGGGTGAACGCATCGAGCTTAAGGTCATCGATAACGGAATTGGTATGCGGGCGGACACACTGCGAAATATGCGTTCGAGCTCATTCCATTCGAGCAGCTATGGACTGAGAAACGTGGAGGAACGAATCAAGCTGAGATACGGCAATGATTTCGGCATTCATATCGGCAGTTACTTTGGGGCAGGAACGACCGTTCAAATTATCTTACCGGTGGATAATGCGGAAATCCGGGAAGTTATGGGGGAGTAAATAGTATGGCGATGGAGATCAACGTTCTGCTGGTGGATGATGAAGTGATCGATTTGGAATGGCTGAGACGGCGGGTGGCGGGCAGTGATCATTTGCCTTTGCATAGCGTGAGAACGGCAACGAGCGGTTTTTCCGCTTTAAAAATGATGGAGCAGCACCGCGTTGATATCATTCTCTCCGATATCCGCATGCCGATTATGTCAGGTGTGGAATTTGCCCGGAAAGCGAAGGAGATTAACCCTGAGGTCCATCTGCTTTTTATTAGCGGACATCAGGATTTCAACTATGCCAAAGAGGCGATTCAATTAAATGCCTCCGGTTATTTGCTTAAACCCGTCGATGATGACGAGTTGAATAAGACGCTGACTGAACTCTGCGCCAAGATTGAGAAGGAGAGGAAGCAGCATATTTCCTTGTCGGAAACACTGACGCTTGTGAATCAGGAGCTGCTGCTGCGCTGGTTTAACGAGACTGCCCCGGGGCAGGTCGAGACGCACATTCACAACGTTCTCACGTCATACTTACAAGGCGCGTCGGCGGTCGCCATCGTCGAGATCGACGATATGGCACGGAAAATCCAAACTTGGACGGAAGAAGAGCGGAGTTTATGGAGCAGCACCGCCAATCAGTTTATCCGGAGGTTCGCGCAAGATCAAAATTTAGGCATGGTCATCACAACCTATGACTATCATTTTGTGATCCTAGCTGCGGTTCAGGAACAATATTTTACCGCTTTGATGGAAGAGCTCATTCGGTCATTCTATCAGGAGTTTTCCTGTTCAATTACGATTGGAAGAGGGATGTACACAACAGAACTGGGTAAGCTGCATGATTCCTATCGGCAAGCTCAGGCTGCTTTAAGTATTAAATGGATTGTTGGGAAAAACAGAATCATCCAAGATGCTTCGGAATGGAGCCCGAAGGAAAAAATCGCCTCAGATTTAGAGGTTATTGTGGACCGGATGCTTAAAGCGATGCTCGACTACGACCTTACCACCATTGATGATTGTTTGCTGAAGCTGTTTGCCGGGGACAGTCCGCTCTCCCAGAAAAACGACATCTACGATATCATTATTCGAATTACCTCCAAGCTTCATGCCGATCTGCAGCAAATGAACGAGCATCTATACGAGATTTTAAATTGGGATTCGCATCATCCCTTTGTGCTGTTTCAGTTCGAAACGGTGCATGATATTCTCTCGTGGCTGAGAAGAAGGTTCTTTGAGTTGTCGGAGCTGCTTTATTTGAAACGGCAAAGACAAAAGCGGAAGTTAATTGATGAAATCACGGAATATGTGAAAGAAAGATTAGATCAAAAAATAACGCTGAACGAAGTGGCCGCCCACTTCGATTTTACGCCTAACTATCTGGGTCATTTGTTCAAGGTTGAAACCAACAGTTTATTCAGCGATTTTTTAAGTGAATTACGGATGAAACGGGTATGCGAGCTGCTCGAAGATCCGACTAAGAAAGTGTATGAGATTGCGGAACAAGCCGGATATAAAAATATTATTTATTTTAACAGACAGTTCAAGCAATACATGGGCATGTCGCCCGGCGAGTACCGGAAGAAAAATAAAATCTAACAAAACAGCGGTGAAATGAAAACCCGGCGATGATTTTTCTGTTATTGGAGAATCGCTGCCGGGTGTTTTTGGTTTATCCGCTAACCTTTTTTTGTCGAATCGTTGAATTAGTATTATGTTTAGTTGTTTCGCTGAATTATCTAAGCGTCTTCGCCCTTTTATAATGAGAGATATAGAGAAGAGAGGGGTGCAAAGATGAAAGGGCATACATTTTGGAGCGATTTGAAAAATTACAGGGTTCTCTTGCTGATGCTGGCTCCGGCGGTTGCTTTTTTCCTTCTGTTTGCCTACGTCCCGATGGCGGGTATTATTATTGCCTTCAAGCATTACGATTACGCGGGCGGTATTTTTGGAAGTGCCTGGAACGGACTCGACAACTTCCGCTTTTTCTTTGAATCAGGCGATGCTTGGCGGGTAACACGAAATACAGCACTATATAACATTGCGTTTATCGTCGTCAATAACAGTTTGCAAATTTTTGCAGCGATTATGTTGTTTGAGGTCGGTGGTAAATGGTTCCGCAAAATCACACAATCGGCGTTGTTCCTGCCTTACTTTATCTCATGGGTCGTTGTCGGAGCGATTGCTTATAACCTGCTCAATTATGATATTGGCACCGTGAATGCTTTGCTCAGAGGTATCGGACTCCAGCCTGTCGATATTTATAATACACCTTCCTATTGGCCGTATATCCTGGTTATAGTTTCTGCATGGAAAAGTCTCGGATACGGAACGGTAATGTACTTGGCTGCGATTACGGGGATAGATACAGAAATGTATGAAGCGGCCGAAATTGATGGGGCTAATATTTTTCAGCGAATTATGAAAGTAACCATTCCAAATTTGTATCCGACGATTATTATTCTGGTGCTGCTGGCGGTCGGAAATATTTTCCGTGGTGATTTCGGGATGTTCTATAATATGATCGGCAACAACGGCTTGCTGTTCTCCTCGACAGACGTTATCGACACTTTCGTATTTAGGTCACTGATTACTTCGAATGATATCGGCATGTCAGCTGCAGCTGGTGTTTTCCAGTCCGTTCTTGGCTTTGCGACGATCATGTCAGTGAACTATGCTGTCCGTAAATACGACAAAGACCGCGCTCTGTTCTAATCGTATCAGGAGTTAAGTCTTTCATAATGGAGGTAACGATATGAAGCAGCTCGATCGTAAAATATTTTCAGGTATTGGTTATGTGTCCCTGATTTTTCTCTCAGTTTTATGTATTTTCCCTTTTATACTTGTCGTATCTTCATCCTTTACGGAAGAAACCAAAATCCTAACGGATGGTTATCAATTTATACCGACGGCCTTCTCAACCGAGGCCTACAGCATTTTGTTTAAGTATCCCGAACAGATGATTCAAGCCTATATAGTGACAATAGGGGTTACTATACTCGGCACGGTGCTTGGCTTGTTTCTGACTTCGATGACTGCTTATGCGCTATCCCGAAAAGATTTTAAGTGGCGCAATAAATTTTCATTCTTCTTTTTCTTTACGACTTTGTTCAGCGGCGGTTTAGTTCCGTGGTATCTGCTTATGGTCAACTACCTGCATATGAAGGATACGCTGATGGCCTTAGTGGTTCCGATGATGCTCAATGTCTTTTATATCATTGTTATGAAGTCTTTTATGGGCAGCATTCCGGAAGCGATTGTAGAATCAGCAAAAATTGACGGTGCAGGCGACTTTAAGATCTATGCTCGTCTAATCCTGCCGCTGTCCAAGCCGGCGTTAGCTACCATTGGATTGTTTCTAGCACTAGCCTACTGGAATGACTGGTACAATGCATTGCTGTTTGTATCGAATGAAAACTTGATGCCGCTTCAATATTATTTGTATAAAATGCTAGGCAATATGGATGGCATGCGCAAAGCGATGATGGGTGCAGGGGCAGTCGTAACGACATCGATCCCAACCGAGAGTTTGAAAATGGCGATGACAGTTGTGGCCACTGGCCCGATTTTGCTGGCTTATCCATTCGTGCAGAGGTATTTTGTCCAAGGTTTGACGATTGGTGCTGTGAAAGGATGAACCCGGGGACACTCGGTTTATCAATATAATTAAACACAAGGGGGAAGGCTTGAGATGCTGAAGAGAAATAGATTGATAATGCTAGCGCTCGTTTTAACCTTCGTAATGATTCTAAGTGCATGTGGTGGTGGAAACAACAATGCTAATACTTCTGCACAGGCTACAAATAATGCGTCAGAGGGGGGAAGCGACACTACGAACACCTCAGAACCTGCAACTACCTCAGACACCCTTGATACCTCAAAAGAAGTGAAGCTGAAAATGATTTTTGTTGGCCCTAAACCGATAGACTATGATAGCGTTTTTGCTGAGATTAATAAAAAGCTGAAAGAAAAAATTAATGCTACTGTAGAGGGCGAGTTCCTGGATTGGTCGGACTGGGCGCAAAAATATCCGTTGAAGCTGGCAGCAAATGAAGATTTTGACCTCATCTATTCGGCAAACTGGGCTGGCTACAATGACCAGGCGTTGAAAGGCGGATTCCTGGAATTGACTGATGAGCTGCTTACCAAATATATGCCGCAGACTTTAGCAGCCATGTCTGATGTGAGCTGGGATCAGGCTAAAGTAAACGGCAAACTGTACATGGTTCCACAAAACAGAGGGGAATCCGTTGAAAAACTGATTTTGTACCGTGAGGATTTGCGTAAGAAATACAATCTTCCTGAGATCAACAGCCCAGAAGCGTATGCCACTTACTTGAAAACCATAGCGCAAAACGAAAAAGGAATTACACCGTTCACTCCGGAAACAGGAGACTGGAAATTTCATAATTTGGACCGTGTATTGCTGAAGCAGCAAAACGAATGGAATATGTTTGATCTCGACCTTCCGTTTGCTTTCAAATTGACGGATGAAAAAGGGCAAGTATTTAACGTATATGAAACCCAAGAGTTTAAAGATCTACTCGTATATTACAAAGATCTTGCTGATAACAATGCATGGTCGAAAAACGTCCTTAACAGTAAAAATGATCATCAGGCCGATTTTAAAGCAGGCAAAACAGCATCGATTACACACAACAACGGAACACTTGGAGCACTTATGGCTTTGATGCGCCAAGAGAATTCCCCTTATGAAGTAGCTTTGGCTGACATCAACCAAGGCAAGAAGAAATCAGTGGCAATTTCAACACAAAACGGTACTTCGATCCACGCTACTTCCAGAAATGTGGAACGCTCCTTGATGTTCCTCGATCTGATGCAAAATGATAAAGAACTGCACGACCTGATGATGTACGGCCTTAGCGGTGTACATTACGAAGCGGTTGGCGATGACAAATATAAAGCACTTGAAAAGAATCCGAACTTTATGGGCTTCTCTAACTGGAACTTCAACTCGCCACTTAACCGTGACAATGAAGCATTCCCGCAAGAAGCAAACGATCTGGCTAAAGGCTGGGAAGCAAATGTCTATCACTACGCGCTTGAAACCTTTGTATTCGATAACAGCAAAGTGAAAACGGAAATTGCCAACATTGGTAACGTAATGCTCCGTTATGCGATTCCGCTCGAATACGGCGTAATTAAAGATATCGATAAAGGTCTTGAAGATCTGAACAAGCAACTGAAGTCCGCTGGCATTGATAAAATCCAAACCGAACTGCAAACTCAAATTGATGCTTTTTTGGCAAACAAATAAGATAAGGAATAAGGGAGACCTAACAGTCATCAAATGGCTGTTAGGTCTCCCTGTTTAATTGAACTCATCCGCGGGTGAAGTCGCTATTGGATACAGCGGACCCCACAGTCGCTATCAGCCTAAAACATGCCTAGAATGAAGCTCAGGATAAAGAATAGCTGCACTGGAGTCCGAAAGTCTGCTTTAAAGGCTGAAAATCAGTAGACTCAGGAGAACGGATACTCTTTGTCAAAAGGAATAAAAAAGAAGAACCGGCATGAGCTGCCGGTTCTTCTTAATATATAATTTGCGCACAACGAAATAACGTGATAATATGAGAAGACCACTGTTAATTCGCGTATTTTAGACAGATTTATTACATCTTATTTATACATTAATAATACCATGCGGATTAGCAGTTTGTCAAATTTGTATTTTTGCTTCTTGATAACAACCTTGAAAAGGAGCGTGTTAGTAAAAATGTTAAACGAAAAAGATTGGCAGCGAGAACAGGAACGGCTAGATTTGGTCACGGAAGAATTGCAATCAAAGATTGGCGAGCTGGAACCGGAAGTGACAGGATTACGTGAACAGGTAACGGACATCCGCAAGCGGTTTTGGGAGGAAGTTACGGTCAATACGAGCACACATGAGGATTTCGAGGAGACCTTTTACAGTATAAAACAGCAAGAAGCGTTGTTGTCTGAACGGGAGCGTAGTCACCGCCAACGGATGCAGCGTTATAAGAACATGAAACGGCTGCTGCCGTCGCCCTATTTTGGACGAATGGACTTTCAAGAAGATGGGTTGAACTCCAGTGAGCAAATCTATGTCGGGGTGACGTCTTTCATCGATGCAGAAGGTGTGAATTTTCTGGTATATGACTGGCGGACACCTATTGCAAGTATGTATTATGACCATTCGCCAGGCCCCGCCTCTTACGATACACCGGGAGGACAAATCTCGGGAACGATGATGCTGAAGCGGCAATACCAGATCCGTCAGGGTCAGCTTCAGAACGTGTTCGATACGAGCTTAACGATCGGTGATGAATTACTTCAGCAGGTGCTTGGTAAGGGTGCGGATTCACAAATGAAGAGCATCGTGGCGACTATTCAGAAGGAACAGAATGCTATTATCCGCAACGATAGTAGTCGTATGCTCATTGTGCAGGGGGCTGCGGGCAGTGGGAAAACATCCGCAGCGCTGCAACGGGTAGCCTATTTGCTATATAAACACCGCGATAGGCTCAAGGCGGATCAGATTGTTCTTTTTTCGCCTAACCCGATGTTTAACAGTTATGTATCCACGGTGCTTCCCGAGCTTGGCGAAGAGAATATGCAGCAAACTACCTTTCAGGAGTATATTGATTATTGGCTTGGATCTACGCTTCGTCTAGAGGACCCGTTCGAGCAGATTGAATATGTACTGACGTCCAAAGCTTCTCCAGAGTATGAAGCGCGGCTAACTGGCATGCAGTATAAAGCTTCAGAAGCTTTTCTGCATGCTCTGCAAAACTATGCGTTGTGGTTAGGGAAGGAAGGGATGTTGTTTCATAGTATCCGCTTTCGGGATCGCGAGTTGATTACTGCGGAGCAGATGGAATCGCAATTTTACAGCTATGATAGCTCCATTCGTTTGGCTAATCGCATCGTTTTATTGCGTGAATGGCTACTGCGTCAGTTGGCTTCGCTGGAGCGTCAGGAACAGGAGGCATTCTGGGTTCAAGATGAACTCGATTACCTCGATACCGATCAGTATGCCGAAGCCTACAGTGAGATACTTAAGAAATATCGGCGGGAGGAAGCCGTCTTTGATTTTACGACTCAGTATCTTGAGAACTATGGGGATTTTCCTAATCAGGATCAAGGGGAAGAGAACGTTTTTGACTTTGGTCTGCAGGAAGAAGAACTGCTGCGCCGCATGATTGTGAAGGAGCACTTTAAACCGCTGAGACGCGATGTCAAACGGTTCAAGTTCATAGATACGATTGGGTTATACGATCAGTTGTTTATTGATGAAACCATCTATCGGAGAATGACAAACGAGACTGAGTTGCCTGCTCAGTGGCAGGGGATCTGTAAGCAAACGAAGGAAAAGCTGAGCCGCGATGAACTCTTTTGCGAGGATGCGACTCCATTCCTGTATTTAAAAGAACTTGTCGAGGGGACTCGTATGAACACAGAGGTGCGGCATCTGTTTATCGATGAAGGCCAGGATTATTCGCCGTTCCAATACGCGTTTCTCAAACAGCTGTTTCCCCGCGCGCGCATGACTGTGCTCGGCGATTTCGGCCAAGCGATTTTCCCGCAAGCAACGAATTTGCACGAGGTGGATTCGCCTTTGATCCGGCTTTATGGGGAAGATGAAACGAGCCTGATCCGTCTAATTCGAAGTTATCGATCAACTCGTCAGATTGTGGAGTTTACGAAGGCGTTGCTGCCTAAGGAGGAGATCGTACCTTTTGAAAGAGAGGGTGAGAAGCCGTTCCTAGTGAAGGCGAGTAGCGACGTAGAGCGGGCGATAAGAATTAAAGAGGATCTCGCGGCGCTGATGGCTGAAGGGCTCGACTCTATTGCCGTTATTACCAAGACTGCAGCTGAAAGCCGTGCGGCCTATGAAGAATTAAAGAAACAAGGATGCGAAGCTCTGCGGCTTATTACGAAGGAGACGCTCACTTTTGAGAAGGGCATTTTAGTAATTCCCGCTTATCTCGCAAAAGGGGTTGAATTCGACGCCGTACTGATTTATGATGCTTCCACACAGACGTATGATCGGGAAAGCGAACGCAAGCTTTTTTATACAGCCTGTACGCGTGCGATGCATCGGCTTCTGCTGTACACAACGGGTGATTGGTCACACTTTATTCAGCGGTTAGAGGTATCTTTATATGAGGTCGTGCAATGAGATTGGAGAGATAAATGAAAAGCATATTGTATAAGTATATGAGTAAATTTACATCTCTTAACGAAATGGAACAGCAGGATATTGTTGAAGGTATTCCTATTGAGGAATACAAGAAGGGAACGGTACTCCTTAGACAAGGAGACGTTCCCTCAAAATGTTTTTTTGTGTTAAAGGGATGTGTGAGGCAGTCCTCGGTAGATGAATCGGGCAAAGAAGTCACATCTAATTTTTATACGGAAGAGCAAGCGGTTTCGATTTTTAATCGGCATCAAGAGAGTAGACCCTCAGCGTACACCTTAACCTGCCTAGAAGACAGCATATTGGTGGTTGGTGATCTTAATGCGGAACAGGATATGCTCCATAAACACGCTCAGCTGGAAACCATGATACGCAAAATGGTAGAGGAAAACCTGGGTGAGGTTCAGGATGAGTTGACTTCCTTTATTGCTTCCAATCCTGAAGAACGTTACAAAGCCTTGTTACAAAAAAGACCTCATTTACTTACCCGTGTCCCCCAACATCAACTAGCCAGTTATTTGGGGATTACGCCAGAGTCATTAAGTAGAATTAAGAAGCGGGTTCATTCCGGTGATGAATAGCAAAATCGTTATACACTTTTGGGGATTTTTCCACCTCTAAGCAGTAGCCATATCCCAAAGCCTAGTTCTCCTACAATCATAGGAATAGTAAAAATAAAATTAAGTGTTGTAATGACTGCCTCATATTGTGTGAGAAACATTTTGCTTAGATGAATGATAATATAGCCTATTGAAGCAAGCAGCAGCAGGATGCTGATTACTTTAGGAATGACATCGGATTTTAAAGCCACATAGCCCACTATTAACAAATGCCCGCCAAAAACGACTAACCCCATAGACCAAATGAATTGAAATGCATCCAGAAATAACATCATAAATGCTTGAGTTTGTTCGATTGTTAATGTGGAAAAGCCATTTGTGTTTCCCGTGAACAGCAGCACAAATATCAAGGTTAAGATAGAGATTGCCAATATAGCGGAATAGGTTAAACGGAGCCATGCGCCGAGTAATGAAAGATTTTGGTTGACGGGTTCTAGAAACATATAAAACGCCCAGGCGACCAGAATGTCAGCAATCATAATGATGATCCAGCCCAAGATTTCCCCTTTGAAAAGGTTGTTGGAAGATACGATGTTAATAAATGTGGCACTGGCATCGCCTTGCACAACAAGAGTCCCATGGACAAAGCCATATGAAAAAAATGAAGCAATGGTCATGATGATCAGTGATATTCCAGCTGTTAAAGCGGACTTGCGCTGATTCGACAGGTCTTTTTCTGAGATAGCCATAAGATAGCCTCCTAAAGGACTTTTATTTCATTGTAATTAGGAGTACTATGTCGGGCATTGACTTAAATCAAGACTCTGAATTTAATCAAGCGAAGTAAGTATCATTGTTATCGCGTTATCAACAAAGGATCGCTCTGGGCGAGATTTCAAGAGTACAGTAAGCCCTATTAGCGATACGATTAGTGCCTGTGCCAAGGCCTTCGCATTTACACCACCCTTAAGCTCACCTGATTGTATACCGCGTTCAATAGTTTCTTGAAATATGACCGATAGATACATTTGATGTTCTCTTGTAAGGATCTCGAATTTCTCATCATGAGGTGCCAGCTCGACCATTGTATTGATGCAAAAACATCCTCGGTTCACACTGCCTGAATACTCCTCCGCCACCACATCTTCAAAAAAACTACGAAAGGCTTTTTTCACGGATGGATTGCTTTGAAGTTGGGCTCGGACACGAGAAGCATGGGACATCGTATATTTACGTAGCGCAGCTTCGAACAATTCTTTTTTGTCTCCAAAAGCTGAGTATATACTGGGGCGTTGAATGCCCATTCTGGAAGTTAAATCACTTAATGAGGTAGCCTCATATCCCTTTTCCCAAAATAGCTCCATAGCTGATTCTAATACTTTTTCCTCGTCAAATTCACGGGTTCGAGCCATTATAACACCCCTCTTTATATTTGATTTCAATAATTGATTACCGAACAGTATTTTATAATACTAGAACTAGTCGTATAAATTGTCAAATGAAAGTCGGTGGCGTCAAATATTTATGTTGACATCATTTGTTTTGTGAGATAAATTTACTGAGCACAATAACATACTGATCGGTATGGAAAGTGTTTGCGATTTAAATTTAACAGAGAAAGGGTGTGTCCAAAATGCAAGGGACTAAAGAGAAGCTTTCGTCACAAGAGACGCATACGCCATCTGATTCTATTCATGCTTCCTCGATGCCTCGTTATATGACACTTTTGTTTGCCGTTGTCTGCGGGATGTCGGTTGCAAACATCTACTTTGCACAACCATTGCTTGATCATTTGTCGAGAGAATTTGGTATTGATTATTCAACCATTGGTATTCTTATTACTATCACGCAGATCTTTTATGCAGTGGGGCTGTTACTGCTCGTGCCACTAGGAGATTTACTGAATCAGCGCCGCCTGATTATCGGCCAGATGTTATTATCTGTGGTGGCTTTGATTATCGTGGGTACTGCCTCTTCCAGCACGGTACTATTCGTAGGTATGGCCTCAGTGGGACTACTCGCTGTTGTAACACAGACGCTTGTTGCGTTCGCGGCGACAATGGCTGCCCCTGCCGAACGCGGGCGAGTCGTAGGCATGGTCACAAGTGGAATTGTGATTGGAATACTTCTTGCGCGATCCATTTCAGGAATACTTACAGATCTTGCAGGTTGGCGTTCCGTATACCTTTTTTCTGCTGCTTTAATGCTTTGTATGGTGTGTACATTATTTAGGGTGTTGCCAAATGTGGAACGTGAGGTAAAAACACTGTCATACGCTCAGCTGCTTAGTTCAGTGTTTATGTTGTTTGTGCAAGAGAGAGTATTGCGTATCCGCGCTATTCTGGCTTTGCTGATTTTTACTGCTTTCAGTATTCTGTGGACTTCTGTGGTCTTGCCTCTCAGTGCTCCGCCGTTATCACTTTCACATACTGCAATTGGGGCATTTGGTCTGGCGGGAATTGTGGGAGCATTAGCTGCTGCGCGGGCGGGAAAGCTAGCTGATCAGGGTCATGGACAGAGAACGACAGGCATAGCATTACTTCTATTGTTGATTTCATGGTGGTTTATCAGTTTTACGGAGCAGTCGCTGTTGGCATTGGTCATTGGTATTGTTCTGCTTGATTTGGCTGTGCAGGCGGTGCATGTCACCAATCAAAGTATCATACTTACCTTGCGCATGGAGGCACGTAGTCGGCTCACCGCAGGGTATATGGTTTTTTACTCCATTGGAAGTGCTACCGGATCGATTGCTTCCACTCAAATATATTCTCACTATGGCTGGAACGGGGTATGTTGGCTTGGAGCTTCTGTTAGTGCTGTGGCTTTTTTATTTTGGGCTGTAACCTTGCGTGCTACGAATGCCGCGTTGCAACGGCGCCCTGCTTGGAAATAATCGGGGCAAGTCAATAAGGGTGGAGGTTCCGGTTTCCGGGCATGTTATTTAAAACAGGTTTGGGAGGGGATAAGGATGTCTAGAAGAAACAGGAAATATGCAGTGCCGGGAGCCAGCCGCGGAATGCAAATTTTTAAAGCGGAAGTGATGCGCCGCGAGGGGTATGACGTAGATCCGGAGCGGCCTGATGATGTGAAATACGAAGTTGCAAAAGAACTGGGTGTCCCTTTGGAGCACGGTCAAAATGGTCATTTGAGCACAGAATCGGTGGGCCAGATCGGCGGTAAAATTGGTGGATCGATGGTCCGCGAAATGATTCGTCTCGCACAGCAGCAATTGGTGGACCAGGAAAGGCAGTAGCATTTTTCTAATATATGTTGCTGAGATCGCGGGAGGCGGTTTTTGTCCTATATTGTATGGGACTGAGACCGTCCTTTCGGTGTTTGCGTTATTTTATATTTGTATAGTAAAAAAATTCCTGAAATTCCCTAAAACAACCTGATTCATGGTAGAATTTTACCGATGTTCCACGGTATAGTGGAGAAGGATATATCATCATTCAAGTCTGTAGTGGGAGAGGAATTATCAGATGAATCAGAGATATCGCAAACGCAACACGGCTGCTTTTACGGGGGCATCGTATTTTGCATTGGGGGCAGGACTTTTTCTATTCTGTTTGGGAGTGTACAACGACACTTGGGAGCTAAACGTAAAAGGGTATTATTTGCTCTGTATGGTGTTAATTACGATTTCCTGTATCGTTGTGCAAAAGGTGGTCAGGGACAATACAGAGGATAAAGAATTTCGTTTGGATAACCCTAAACACAGGATGAGAAACACAGGGGCCTTCACAATTATGGCTTTTGTGGGTTTGATTATCGGGTATGCGATGTTTTTTATTGGCCTTTACAATGCTCCATTTGAATTAAATGTAAAGGGGTATTACATAGCTGTTATTCTCTTGATTTCTTATAGCGCTATTGGCGTTCAGAAAGTGACGCGGGATAACGCGGAAGATAACGAGATTCTTGCCGAGCAAGAGGCGAGACGGGACATCCAAGGATAAAGAGGGATATAGCCAGCTTTCTCGCTGCCAACAGCAAGCTGCTTCAACTTTACTTACCATCATAAATTGTAAACAGGAGCTTCGTGTATTAACGGAGCTTCTTTTTATTTTTTTGAATAGCAGCAATAATCTTGCCGATCTAAATATTATGAGGACTATTTGTTAGAACAACATCCTTAGTTTGGATTGTTTTTTACTATACGGTTCTCTATACTCTTCATAATACTTGAAGTAGGAGTGGATAATGGATGATCCGTCTGAAGGATATAGGGAAGTTCCAGGAACTGCCGCAAATGGCCATGCATATTTACAATGGAAACATTCCGGAATTAGAGGCTGCCATTAGAGCAGGCTGGGATATTGAAGAGGGCATCGTCCTTAGCCAATATACTACGTTAACCCCGTTAGATTTGGCGCTTATATCAGAGAGAATGGATGTCATAAAGCTGCTGGTACAGCACGGTGTAAATCTGAATGTGAAGAATAATCCGGCTTTTTTGCTCGCGGTTCGCTATTGCAAAGAAGATATCGTCCGCTATATTGCAGCACAAGGGGCTAAACTGGACAA
This sequence comes from Paenibacillus sp. FSL L8-0333, assembly GCF_037965665.1. NCBI lineage: Bacteria > Bacillati > Bacillota > Bacilli > Caryophanales > Paenibacillaceae > Paenibacillus > Paenibacillus sp. FSL L8-0333. The sequence continues at coordinate 6,710,190 of NZ_CP150186.1, read as the reverse complement.
GCTTAATCAGGTCAAGTCAGGTGCATATTCGCAGGCCTACTATGGCAACAAAAACAATATCCCGCTCATACATGAGCTAGGATTAGATATTAAGCAGCATGGTGGGGGCGTATTACGCAAAGCGGTGTCAGATCATGACCTTAAGACCGTTACTTATTTACTGGATCATGGGGTGGACATTAATTACAACAAATCCGATATGGTCTATCCTTATCAAGCGACTCCGTTAACAGTTGCCACGAGAATTGGTAATCAAGCGATGGTACAATTTTTGATTGAACGTGGCGCAGACGTTACCTTGGCAGAAAAAGATGGCGATCGCCCGTACACCATTGCAGTGAGTAATAAGAATACAGCTTTGGCTGACTATTTGAAATCGTTAGAGCCGGCTGAATTTCATGATATCGATAACAAGAAGTTTGAGCTGAGAAAATATAAATTGTCTGATGAATTGGTTAGCTTTCTTACTGGAAAAAATCTGCGTCTTGAGCTAACACAAAATGAATATGAAATTAGATATATCGACTTTTTCACATTAACTGATACCATTGAAATGAAAATCGGCCGGCAAAAGCTGCTCCGTCTGTCAGCCGATATAGATAATTACTCTGATCTGCTGCTTATGTGGAATCCGAAGAAAAAAGGCCTGATCGGCTGTAACGACGTGGAACATCAGACGTACGCGGATTTATGTAGTTTTGCAGAATTTCTCACGCAGCCGGAGATATACCTTATTAATTTTCTTGAAGGAACATAGTTGTTAATATCTCTTGATCTGTCTATTTCTTTTGCAGGAATCATTCTATTCGTCGTTGAATATATCCCGGTAACCGTATTACGTATTCAAAATACGTAGCCACAGGAGGAGAACAACATTGAAATCGATTACCGTTCAAAGCCTTACGGAAACGTTTAAGCTGGAAGTGCTTGCGGGTGCTAGCTGCATGGACCGTGAGATTACTCGCTCAAAGACACATAGACCTGGCCTGGAGTTCGTGGGTTACTTCGATTTTTTCCCCATGAAGCGAGTACAAGTATTGGGCCGCAAAGAAATCAATTATCTGCTAAAGCTAAGCGTTGAGCAACGCAAGTTACATATTGGCAATATTGTTAAGTATCATCCCCCATGCTTTATTGTGACGACGGGTCAGCAGGAGATTCCTTATTTGACTTTATTCTGCGACCAAGAAGGTATACCACTACTTCGAACGGAAGAGACGACGTCAGAGTTCATCGCAAAGATTGATACTTATCTGGTGAAGGCGCTGGCGCCTGAACTTTCAATTCATGGAGTGTGTGTGAACGTGTCCGGCATAGGGGTCCTATTGAGAGGCAAGTCCGGGATCGGAAAAAGCGAAACCGCACACACGCTCATTAGGAGAGGCCATCGGTTTGTGGCCGATGATGTAGTTGTGCTTAAGAAGCTGGGACCGGCGACGCTTCTCGGCACGCATAATGAAACGACCCGTGAATTCCTAGCGCTGCGCAGTATTGGTCTAATCAATGTTGTACGGCAGTACGGGCGTAGAGCTTTTCAGGAAGAGACACGAATTGTACTCGACATCGAGTTGTCACCATGGCGGGAGAATTCCTTGAATAATGAGCTCGAAATCGAACCCCAGTTCACAGACTATCTTGGCGTGCAAATTCCGCATATTGAAGTTCAGCTTCAGCCTGGCCGCGATGTGGCTGGCCTGATCGAAGCGGCTGCGAATAATTGGTACCTTAAGCAGCTTGGCTATAGTGCCGCTGAAGAGTTCCTGCAGAGGATCGAAAACGGGATGCAGTCGTAAAGGCAAGATAGAAGGCAGCAATTATAGTTACCCATAAATAAATGGTTTTCTGTATACGAAAAACAGGCCGCAGATAAACGCTGCGGTCTGTTTTTCACAGCAAAAAGGGAAGTTGTCTTTTGATTGATATGGCTAGGACATGCGTTATTGGCTGGGCATAGGTTAGAAATGGTATAATTTCTAATAGGTATTTTGAGTGATCGTTAATAGGAGGTATTAATGATGAGTGATGAGTTATTGGCAAAATTGGATGAATGGCATGAGGAAGATGAATTTCAAGAAATCGTGGATGCAATCGCGGAAATTCCTGAAGAGGAAAGAGATTATGTTCTAACTAGTCATTTGGGCAGGGCGCTTAATAATCTCGGTCAATATGAAGAGGCTTTAGAGCAGTATTTGAGCATTGAAGAAGAGGGTGAAGGTGACCCGCTCTGGCATTACCGTATCGGGGTTTCTTATTATTATCTGAAAAGATATGACGAAGCTTTAAAAGCGTTTACGATTGCCGATCAGCTGGAGCCTGATGATGAAGACACATTGGAGTTTCTGGGCTGGATCAAACGTAAATTGGCTAAAAAAGCTGCGAGAAAGCCTGTAAACAAACCTGCAAAGAAGCCTGTAATAGCGTTGGATACCACTAATTTCTGGGATGACAGCGAGTATGCGTTCTCAGAATATATCTCTGATCCGCCTTCAGATGCGTTGATTACTTCAGTACAAGAAGAGCTGGTCTTCAAGCTGCCTGCTTCCTATGTGGATATGATGAAGTTACATAATGGGGGAATTCCTCATAACAATCGTTATCCGATTCCGGGAACAGGAGAATTTATTACGATTTCTGGTATCCTCGGAATTGGACGAGATAAGAATAAGTCGCTGTGTGGAGCTTCAGGCAGCCGGACTGTGATTGAAAATGGACGTTATCCTGAAGTTGGCGTGGTGATTTGTGATTGTCCTTCTGAGAATGAAGTGGTGATGCTGGATTACCGCGAATTCGGGAATGATGGCGAACCTGAGGTTATTCATGTAGATCGGGATAACAAATACAAAATCACACGTTTGGCTGATAATTTTGAGACCTTTATCAGCGGACTGGTGAAATAGTCTATTTCGCTGGCTAAGAATACTTATAATCAAATCAAGGCATTCCTTAAGAGGAGTGCCTATTTCTATTAGGTGATTATAAGGGGAGCGTCTTTCGGACTCAGCTGACCTTAAATGCAGCTTTTTCGCATATTTGAAATGCCAACGGACCGCATAGCAGCTATTGGCATAAAAAACACCCAATATGAACCCGATTCATAGGAATAGCGTCGCTGGAGTCCGAAACTACGCACAAAAGGCTAAAAATATGCCAATAACGTCATCTGGGTCCGAAAGCCTCAGTGGACGAATGCGATTCGGCGATTTAGCTGAAGGTGGGGCTGATTCGAAGTCGTTGGGTTTTACTAGCCAATAATCGGTCTTGAGTCAGCTAACCAACGACCCAAAACACAGAGCAGCGGTGCCCCCATTAATGGGGAACCGCTGCTCTGCTGTCTTTTTCTCGGATCATTGCTGGGTGCTAAACACCTTAGATTGCAGGATATCGAGGGCATGGTTAATCTCGGCTAATTCCTCTGGGAGAACCTCTTTAATCCGGTTCAGAAAACGTTCACCGATCCGTTCAAAAGCCTCGTTCATCATCGCTTGTCCAGCATCAGACAACCGAATCATTTGCTTACGCCGGTCCTCGGCGACATCAAGCTTCTCACACAGGTTTTTTTCTGTTAATTTCTTGAGCTCACGGCTGGTATTCGGCATAGAGATATTCTTACAATCACTGATTTGGCTGAGGGTAACAGGCTGGCTAACCGCAATATATTCCAGAATACTATATTGAACGGGCGTAATGCCTTCCGGTCTAACATCTTTGGTAAAGTCAAATGTTACTTCATGGACTGCTGTCGTAAAGGTAACAATTTTCTGAAAAAACGCTTGTTTGTCCATAAGGATCACCTCTTATTGTAAACCTTAACAAAATAATTATCATAATACAATTATCATTTGACAACTAAATAACGGTTGTGATACCATTTTGTTATCAAATGATAATTAAAGAGGTGGAGCAATGAACGTTTTGGTCATCTATACACATCCGAATCATAAAAGTTTAAGTTATGCTTTTTTCAATAAAGTCATTCAGGGAAGTAATGAGAATCAAAAGATCACGAAGATAGAGGTCCTTGATCTTTACGAAGAGCAATTTGATCCTGTGCTGGTCTTTAATGAAAATAAACGTAGAAGAGACATGCATATTGATCCCAAGCTCGAGAAGTATCGGGAGCAGATTCGTCAGGCCGATAAAATTGTGTTTGTGTATCCAATCTGGTGGGGACGTCCCCCCGCGATGTTGCTCGGTTATATTGACCAAATGTTTGCTTCTAATTTCGCTTACAGAGAAAAGGGTGGCCTCATCCCCGAAGGGCTGCTGAAAGGAAAGTCAGTGGTTTGCATTTCCAGCATGAAGGGGCCGACCCTCTATCCTTTATATTGGCTGAATAATTCCCATAAAGTGCTGATGAGAAAAGCATTATTTCAATATTGTGGCATCAAGAAAGTGAAGTTTTTCGAATTTGGGAATATGGAGAGTCCGAAAGGGAAACATGATAAGAAGTTAAATCAGGTGTACCAATATTTTAAAGCTGTGGCTAATTAATACCTCGAAAATATCTGCTCTATGATTATTCAAGATAACACTGGAAGTGGATGTCTCAAGCGATCCCATAGTTGGATGGTTCAAAAGAACGGTGGGATCAAACCAAATGTTCTCCACGATATAAATACGCGCATACATTGTAGTCATACATTTCTTCCACCGGCTGCTTTTTTTATTCAGCCTCCTTATTTACTATTAATTGTGAAAGCCTTAATTATATACAACTCGTATGTGATTAAATATAATTAATGTAAAAAAAGCCTATATTATTCTAAAGCAGCTTGTGGCTCAGATGAAGATGGAGAAATAGCTCTCACACCGGTGTAAGGTATGGTGTTGCTGGCTAATTTTTTTTGTTGGCTTTTGAAATAAGGGCTGTTATATTTGAAAATACTATGTAACTTAAGGTTCAGCAACTGGGTATCGACACAATGGAGAGGCGGATTCACATGCAACAAATGTTAGACAGTATGATTAGCGCAACAAATGACTTTCTTTGGTCGAAAATTTTGGTGGTTCTGCTTATTGTTTGTGGAATTTATTTCACCATTCGATCGAAGTTTGTTCAGTTTGGCATGTTTAAAGAAATGTTTAGGGTCCTTAAAGAGTCCAATGAAAGGTCAAAAGATTCCATTTCGTCGTTTCAGGCTTTCTGTATCAGTATGGCAGCAAGGGTTGGGACAGGGAATATTACAGGGATCGCAATTGCTATCGCAATAGGTGGACCAGGAGCTGTTTTTTGGATGTGGGTCATAGCTATTATTGGATCAGCGTCCGGATTTATTGAAAGTACTCTGGCACAGGTGTATAAAGTGAAGGACAAGACTGGATTTCGTGGTGGTCCCGCCTATTATATGGAGCAAGGCCTGAAAAAACGCTGGATGGGCGCGGTATTTGCGGTTTTGATCACGTTATCCTTTGGTCTTGTATTTAATGCAGTTCAATCCAATACGATTACAGTGGCCTTTGAGAATTCATTTGGCACTAATCGGGTGATTCTTGGACTTGTAGTCGCTGCTGCTTTTGCGGCTGTTATCTTTGGTGGGGTTAAACGTATTGCTAGAATGTCCGAATATATTGTAGTGGTAATGGCAGGGATCTATATTGGGGCCGCTGTTATTATTATGTTAATTAATATTACGGAAATACCGGCGATTCTGGCGCTTATTGTGAAAAGTGCTTTTGGATTTGAACAAATCGCGGGGGGATCTTTTGGGGCAGTCATTCTGCAAGGGGTGAAAAGAGGACTATTCTCCAACGAAGCGGGGATGGGTAGTGCTCCAAATGCTGCGGCAACTGCAACAACTAGTCATCCGGTGAAACAAGGGCTGATGCAAGCGCTGGGTGTACTTACAGACACGTTACTTATTTGTTCGAGTACTGCTTTTATTATCTTGTTATCTGATGCGTATAAACAGCCAGGGCTGGATGGAATTAAGCTGACACAAGCGGCATTAAGCGAACATATTGGTTCGTGGGCCTCTGGATCCCTAGCGATCATGATTTTGTTGTTTGCTTTCAGTACGTTAATCGGAAATTATTATTATGGTGAGACCAATATAGAATTCTTGAACTCCAATAAAAAAGTATTACTATTCTATAGATACAGCGTCTTGGCGATGATTATTTTTGGCTCCGTAGCTAAGGTTCAATTGGTATGGGATTTGGCTGATTTATTTATGGGCTTCATGGTCATCGTGAATTTGATCGCTATTCTTCTATTATCTAAGGTGGCCTTTGCCGCCCTGCAGGATTATAAGCGCCAGAAGCGTGCAGGCAAGGACCCTGTCTTTTATAAAGATAGCATAGAGGGTTTGGAGAACGTGGAATGTTGGGACAATTCTTCAGATATAAAAACATAGTAGGGTAAGTATTTGAGGGCTCAGGAAACTGAGCCCTTTTTGGTATAAAGGGGTAGTTAGAAAAACGAGCCTTTAGAATCGCTTCTAAGGCTCGTTTGGTGTACAGAAAATTAAATTACTCCCTCTTGATTTAGGGTTTAACCAGCAGCCCATACATCTAACTCAATTTTTAATTCAGGTAACCCTAATCCTTTAATATAAGCAATTGTCATTGAAGGAGGTGTCATGCCGAATACTTTATTCCAAATTTCATAGAAATGGTTCCAATCGATTTCTTCCGTAGCCCAAATGTTGATTTTGATTACATTATCAGGTGTTAGCCTTTGAGAAGAAAGGACTTCAACAATATTACTCATCGTATTTGTTACCTGTTGGTTAAAATCTGTAGGGATATGATTGTTTTGATCGATTCCAATTTGGCCAGAAAATACATACATTTCAGCATTTCTACTTATTTTTGTTACATGACTATAGTTACCAACCGGTTTAGCAATATTCTCTGGATTATATCTTGTAATAACATTATTATTTAAGTTCATTTTGTGAATTCTCCTTTAAATAGAAGATACATACCGATATCTAAGTTATATATCTCCGCTGTTTTTTAGTTTCTTTTAATTTTTGACAGACCTATCCTATCAATAATTAATTCTAGAAAAAAACAGCAGTAGAATACCCAATACCAAAAGATAGATATTTTAGCGATCTCTTTTTCACCGGGTATTCCTCCTTCATATTTAAAGTAAGATAAGTTTCCTCAGAATGATATCATTAATCCAAGTGATACTGCAACAATTCCACTTTCGACACAATTTTCTAAGCTTTTTTTGCTGTTATAAATGAAAATAATGAAATATTTTTTGAAAAAAAAGCAAAAAAGACTTACATTAATCATTTTTATATTGTTATAATAACAAACAGACCGGTTGGTATGTTAGGGGGAGTACGTTATTGTGGATACAAAATCGCTAATGATTGAGACGGCGACACTTCTTTTTCAGCAAAAAGGATATAAAAATGTAGGCGTGAGTGAAATTTTAAAAGCCTGTAATGTGACCAAAGGAGCGCTTTATCATCATTTTCCAAATGGAAAAGAAGAACTATTAATTGCTTGTTTAAAGGGCTTAAATGAAGCAATTACGATAGATATTGAGGATATTTTTAAAAAGCATCCATCGACGTTAGAAGCTACACAATCCATGATTGACAAGTTAGTTCACAACTTAGAAACTGAGGGCACGATTACCGGATATACCTTTAGCAGTATTGTCAGTGAGATGGCTACGGTGAGTGAACCTGTTCGCCAGGCATGTAGCTTGCTCTATGAGAACATGGAACGAATTTACTGCGATAAGCTTGTAACTGAAGGTTATTCGCAGGAATCAGCCTCCGATATGGCTTTGTGGATGACGGCTTCGATTGAAGGGGCGATGATGTTGTGCCTAACGCAAAAATCTACAACTCCCTTAAAAACTATCGCCAAACTATTACCGACAATATTGAAAGGAAGAACATCATGAATCAAGAAGCAAGATTACCAAGAAACGGTAAGGAGGGGGCATTATATGGTGCAATCATTTGTACACTGACGGTACTGTTTATGTCTTCAATAAATATCATTTTAGGGGTTGGAGAATTTAATGGTGAGGTTGCCTTAACGATTCTTAAGGTGTTTCCGATCATTTGGGTAATTGTCATGATTATTGAGCCTGTTGTTATTGGCCGTATTGCCGAAAAGCTGACAGCTACATTCACACAACCCACAGATAGCTTCAACGCCAAAATCCTATTCCGTATCTTGTTCACCGTACTAGGGATGTCATTTTGTATGACGTTTATTGGAGACATTATCGGAAACGGGTTGAGTTCTCAAACGTTTAATCACTTCTTAGCCAATTGGCCAAGAAATTTCCTGATTGCACTGTTCGCTGAAAGTATATTAATACAGCCGTTTGCAAGATTTGTGATGGTAAAGCTACATGCTTCTCAGGACAAAAAGAAATCCAGCGCTGTTGGCGTAACTATACATGGATTATCAGAACAAAATTCCTAACCTAAATAAGCTCTCAGGCGAAGCGATTCGTTTGAGAGCTTTTCTATTACCGTGTATAATGATGTTTTGGTTGAATAATTGAAACTCAAATCTTTGCCCGATATCTTTCGGGTAAGCCCTCCTATATAACAATGAAAGCATAACAATGAAAGGTGATTTTCTGACATGATGATCTATAGTCGTCTTGCCATAATGATGCCCCCATTTCCCTAGCTAGGCTCATATTCTTGTAGTTGTTCGAGGATATAAGCTTGTAGGAGGGCGAAAATAAGATGAAAAAATATGCAGCACCATCGTTACTTTTAATGATTGTTCTTGTGGCTTTTCCGCAAATTAGTGAGACGATTTACACCCCATCGTTACCGGATATCGCAGTAGCACTTGGGGCCACCAATAGTTCTGTACAGTTAACGTTAAGTATATATTTTATTGGATTTGCTTTAGGTGTTTTTAGCTGGGGTTGGTTGTCTGACTTCATCGGGCGGAGATCTTCCATGCTGGCTGGACTTCTTGTATACGGTATGGGAAGCCTGATGTGTTTTTACTCAGAATCCATTCATCTGCTGTTAGTCAGCCGGTTTATACAAGCGTTTGGAGCAGCAACAGGTTCGATTATTACCCAAACCATTCTTCGTGAGAGTGTCTCCGGGAATAAACGGCATGTTATGTTTGCCCAAATCTCGGCGGTCATTGCTTTTACTCCCGCAGTAGGTCCGTTAATTGGCGGATGGGTGGATCAAGCTTTTGGTTTTCGAGCGGTTTTCTTTACATTAGTGATGATGAGTGTGTTGTTATTTATGTATGCTTTTTGGAAGCTGCCAGAAACCACTGATGTTTCCATGAGAAAAAAGGTGGCTATTCTGCCTATAGTCAAAAAAATGCTCGCATTGCCACGTGTATTGGTGTTTGGATTACTAATTGGAGGCATTAACGGAATCTTATTCAGCTATTATGCTGAAGCTCCTTTTATATTTATTGAACACTTTCAGATTTCGCCAGGAGTCTATGGTTTTCTCGGCATTATTGTGGCTTTGGCGTCGATTGTAGGAGCAATGATCTCCAAAAGGTTATTAACCCTCTATGCCCCAGAAAAAATAATCCATATCGGCTGTCTAGTAATGGCGGGCGGAGCCTTGCTATTAACAATCGCAAGCAGTCTTGACTCGCTGCCGGACATGATAGTGATCGTATGTATTCTAATAGCGCTGTTTGTCCTATTAATGGGTGCAGGGATTGCTTTACCTAATTGTCTAAGTCTTGCTCTTGTTCAATTTCAGGATGTTGTAGGAACAGCAGGCGCAATATTTAGCTTGGGCTATTATTTGCTTGTTAGCTTGGCGACGTGGGGAATGAGCGCTCTTCATAATGGTTCATTACTGACGATGCCTATTTATTTCTTGGGGATTAGCGGCGGAATGTGGTTATTAGGCAAAAAATTTATTGTAGTGGAATAGAAATAACTTCTTAGTCATTTGATTAGTAGGAAGATATGGATCGGGGCGTCCATAAATTAAGGGCAGCAGTCTGGAACTTTTTGAGTTCCGGACTGCTTTTTGTTTGTTAGTCCACTTCTGGCACAATGACTTGGATATGACGAGGGAGAACACTTAGTGTAATAGGCAAAGTTGGACCTTCTTCGCCATCTACATTGGTTCTTACGGTTTCTGGAGAGCTTACACTTACATTGTGGGCTGTGAAATAGACAACGTCTTTATGATCTTTGAGGGTACCCAGCAGTAAAGATATACTGGCTGTAATGGTATTGAATATACTGAGGTCCAAAATAATAAAACAATGAAGCAGACCGTCGTCAACCGCAGCATCCGGTATTAGATTCTCGAACCCGCCGACTGAGTTGGTTAATACGGCGAGAAAGAGTAAGGAGTCTCCTTGCCATATTTGTTCATCATGGTGAATGACAAGGGGGTGGGCTGTAGGGCTTGTAAGTTGTTTAAGACCTTCTTTCAAGTATGCCAATGAGCCGAGTTTGGTTTTATCTTCGGAGGATACAGAGGATAATGATCCGGCAATTGAACCTACAGCAACAACGTTGCCGAATAGGCGGTCATTTAAGCGACCGATATCTACGTTTTTTAGGTTAGAGGAGGCAAGGGTTTGAATGGCTATTTCGGGATTCAGTGGAATTTGTAATGCACGGGCGAAATCATTAGCCGTTCCTAAAGGAACCACACCTAATATTGGGTGGTGTTCCTGATCGATAAGACCATTAATGGTCTCGTGAAGCGTGCCATCCCCGCCGATAGAGACAACCAGGTCATAACCTTCCTCACAAGCAGTGATGGAATAACGAGTGGCGTCTAGTTCTTTTGCCGTCTCGTTGATCGTAACGGAGTAGTCTTTGTCACTTAGGACTCTTGTTGCGTATCTGACATATTGGCTGGCTTCCTCTTTACCGGATGAGGGGTTAATAATAATCATAGCTTGCCGCATAAGGATAATCCTCTCTATTGTGATCTAATAGAAGTTTATTCTTACCATTACCCCAAAGTAGGCCAGCGGAACTCGTTCTCATAAAAAAAGGTGAGCAAGATTGACCTAAGTCATCCTGCCCACCTGTGTATTCAATTAATAGACTTTATCTCCATTAAAAATGGAGTTCTTAACGATAACGTAATCCACATTACGGATAGCCTCTAATTTATTGCCACCTGCATAAGAGATGGAGGATTGAAGATCCTGCTCCATTTCTCTTAGGGTTTCTGCTAAAGCCCCCTTATGCTCAACCGCAATTTTCTTACCTTCGACGTTCTTCTTTTCACCTTTTTGGTATTCTGAAGCGGAGCCAAAGTATTCTTTATAGAGCTTCCCAGCGATTTCGATGGTTTCACCCGGAGATTCTTCATGACCAGCAAATAGTGAACCAATCATGACCATAGAAGCGCCAAATCGTACGGATTTAGCAATATCACCGTGTGTGCGAATGCCTCCATCGGCAATAATAGGCTTGCTTGCAGCCTTGGCACACAAGCGTAGCGCAGCTAACTGCCAGCCGCCTGTACCGAATCCAGTTTTGATCTTAGTGATACATACCTTCCCTGGTCCAATCCCAACTTTAGTAGCATCAGCCCCAGCGTTTTCTAATTCTCTAACGCCTTCAGGTGTTCCTACATTTCCTGCAATAACAAAACTAGCAGGCAGGTATTGTTTAATATGTTTGATCATCCGAATGACTGCTTCGGAATGGCCATGTGCAATGTCAATTGTAATGAATTCCGGAACCAGCTGTTCTTTGGATAATTGTTCGACGAAATCATACTCTTCTTCTTTAACTCCGACGCTGATGGATGCGATTAATTCACGGGAGTGCATGTCTTTGATGAAAGACGTACGTTTCTCCGGTTCAAAACGATGCATAATGTAGAAATAGCCATTTTGCGCCAAGGAGATAGCGATCTTCTCATCAATGATGGTTTGCATGTTGGCAGGTACCACCGGCAATCTAAATTTATGCCCACCGAGGGTGACTGATGTATCACACTCCGAACGGCTGTTTACGATACATTTTGCAGGAATTAATTGAATATCTTCATAATCGAATACTTCTTTCATAATTTACACCTCTAAATGCGAACATTATAGTATTTTGGTTTGTTAATTGTTCGTCCAAATTGTAATGTACCTCATTCTGCGCCGTAAGTCAAAATTCTAGTACATTATGGTGTAAATTGGACATAATTATACGGCAAATTCGTGTACGGCATTCTTTTCCCTCCATTTAAAAAAGCTTGAAGGCAATATAAGCAGCAACGGTCCAGATAATGATCGCGGAGATCTTATTAATGATCCGCATGATTTTGCCACTTGAGTCGATTTGTCCTACGGTTTTTCCGGCTACAGCCAGCCCAAAGAACCAAATCCATGACACTAGGATAGTCGCGCCAGCAAATACAACTTTGTCTACACCTGTGTAACTAAGCGAGCTAGTGCCGATAACGCCAATAGTATCCAAAATCGCATGTGGATTTAATAAAGAAACGGACAGCGCGAACAGGATTTGTTTTTTGGAGGATAAAGGGGTTGCGTCTTGCGCTGACGATGCCGGTGTACTTTTCCAGATAGACCATCCCATATACAAAAGAAATAAAAGTCCTACAGCAAATAAAGCGGTCTGCAGAACGGGGATGGCAAACACAAGGACTGAAACACCTAATACGGCTAATAAAATAAGCAGGGTATCGCATAAAGCGGCTGTAACAATAACGGGAATGGCTTTTTTAAAATGTGGCTGCGAGGCCCCTTGGTTAAATACAAAGACATTTTGTGCGCCAAGTGGAAGAATTAATCCAAAGGCTAGTGCAATGCCATGAAGTAGTGCGGCTAACATAGTTATTATTCCCCCGATACTGGTCATACGTTATGAAATTTACGGACCTATTGGTTTGATTGGTCTACTACAATTTTATGGATAAATAATATGTACTATCATACAGTCTGTGTTTTGATTTAAAAAGCTGCTTATTCAGAGGGACATTGAATGATCAATTACACTAATTACACCATTAGTAAGAATGTCATCTCAACTCATGACTTTTTGTAACTAGTGAGCCCTTAAGGGGTTACACTATAATAAAGATTAAGTCAGCAGAGTATATAGGGGGAAATGTCTTGTTTAATCTGGTCAAACAGTGGTTCTGGTACGATTGGCTCGTCCTCCTGTTTCGGATTTGTTTTTCTACTTCTTTTTTGGTCACCATGTGTTATCTTTCGGAGGATTTTACGATTCCGTTCTGGATCGCGTTTGTTTGGGGCGTGGTCTCTTTTTCTGTGCCTTGGTTTTGTTTGCAGCTGCACTACAAGTATTATCTGATGGCGGAGATCCTCTTTTCGGGTGGACTTTGCTTATATTTGGCTGCTTTGTTTCCTGAATCATACGTAACTTTTCTGCCTATCGCTTTTATGATTGCCAGCAATAGTGCAGAGAAGTCCTATCGTTGGACAGCTCCGATCACGGTCATTTTGATTCCAATTATGTTATCTAGATTGTCACAACAAATGGATGCTGTATCAATGATTTTTAACATGGGTTTAGTGTATACGCTTGGGTTCGCTTTTCATTTACTAGTGGTGAATCACAAGCAGGGTAGAATTATTAAGGAGCAAAATGCTGTTTTAGAGCAGTATATCTCGCAAGTTGAACGTATGACACTTCTGGAAGAACGAGATCGTTTATCCAAAGATCTGCATGATACGGTGGGGCATTCTTATACTTCAATTATTATGGGGCTAGAGACTTTACGTTCGGAGGTGAACACCTCTGAAGGAGAGCACAAAATAGATGCCTTGTTAAAGCTAACCCGCAATGGCTTGGATGATGTTCGGCGATATTTGCACCATGTGGGCGCTTCGGAGGATGCATTGACGCTTATGCAGTCCCTACAGAAATTAGTGGATGACTTCCAGACCTTCTCCAAGGTTAAGATTCGCTTAAGAACATTCGGAGAGCCGTATACAGTATCTAAGCAGGCCCAAATGGCACTATACAGATGTTTGCAGGAGTCGATAACCAACGCTGCACGTCATGGTCACGCCACTGAAATTGTCATCAGCTTACATTATGAAGAGAAGTTGATTCGGCTGGATGTGCAGGATAATGGATTAGGCACTGAAGATTTAAAAGCAGGATTTGGTGTGAATGCGATGAAGGAGCGTGCCTCCAACTTGCAAGGACAGGTGTATTTCTACTCTAAGCCAGGGGAAGGAACCTTAGTGACCTGCAGTTTACCAAGGCTTGAAGAGATACAGGAGGAAACGGTTCGTTTATTGCTGGTGGATGATCAACCCTATATCCGCGATAGTCTGCGAATTATTCTAGAGCAGGAGCCGGATTTTGCGATTATTGGGTTAGCTGAGAATGGTGAACAAGCAATAAGCCTCTGCGAGCAGGAACAACCTCACGTGGTGCTGATGGACTTAAATATGCCAGACATGGACGGTGCAGAAGCGACTAAGCTTATTAAGCAAAAGTGGCCAGGGGTACGAGTGTTGGTCCTAACTACTTTTCAAGAAGCAGATATGGCAGTCGAGGCACTGCAAAATGGGGCAGATGGTTACTTGTTAAAGTCTACCGAGCCGCAGGAGCTGTTCGAAGGAATACGTCTCGTACATCGGGGCGTAAAGATGATTACACCCGATATTACGAATGTATTAATTGATCACTATGAGATGCATCCAGCTTCAGAGGCGTCGCCGACGGAGAAGAATAATGAATATGGGCTGACCTCGCGTGAGCTGGAGATTCTAGAATGCCTCTCGAAGGGAATGCGTTATAAATCTATTGCCGCTAAACTATATCTGTCCGATGGAACGGTGAGAAATTACGCGTCCACCATCTATGCTAAGCTCGGGGTACGAAACCGTGAGGAGGCAGTCGAGAAGGCTTTTGGCATTTCGGATTAACGCTGACTAAATCTAAATCAGTTAAAATTGAGAAACACCTTATTGTTTGCTTTCCCTTGTGGGAGTGGGCAGTAGGGTGTTTTTTTTGTCATATGACATTATGGCACTGGTCGATTTTACACCAAAAGCACTAGCATAAGAGTTGCTTAGATATGAACAATTTTTTATTGCAGAGAGGGAGAGAAAAGCATGAATCAAATGATACGGAAACATGTGAGAAATTTCTGTTTCTTATTAATTACTTTTGCCACAGGGCTATTTTACTTTTGTTTTTATTTGGTGGGCATTACCTTTGGAGTTGCGATGTCCTTCACCTTAGTGGGGATTCCGATCCTCTATTATGTTTTGCGTTCTACCGAAACTTTTTTACAGTATGAGCGAATTCGAACTAAAGTCTATACGGATATCTCCGTTCGCACGCTACCAACCCGATCTCACGAAGAAGGCAGCTTGTGGGAAAAGGTGAAGATGGAGTTGCAGGATAATCATAACTGGAGAGCGATTATAGGGTTGATGTTGCAACTTGGCATCGGCATGGTCAGTCTCATTTGTGCCACTCTTTTTTACTTGACCCCTATTATTCTCCTGTTGTCACCTATCCTGTATTTATTAGATGTATCCTCTATAACGCTATTTGGGATTGAAAATAAAACATTCAACATCTCACTTTTCTTCATGTTGTTAGGTGCAGTGTCTCTATGGATAGGTGCTTATCTCGGAAACAGTCTGGTAAAGATGATCGGCAGGTATACGCGGCGTTTAGTGAAGGATTTTGCTAGAAGATAAACTCAAACAGGAAAGAAGGAAAAATGATGATAACCTCAGTTCCATTTATAAAATTATTCTCACAATCCCTTTGGATGATGTGGGAGAACATATTTGCTGTCATCACCAAATTTCGTAGTCAGTCCGTGCGTAGATACGGGATATGTAAATTGGTAGTGTTGAAATATCACGGAGAAATTTTGGTCTGCCAAGATGGGCAACGGATACTTCCTGGAGATTGGGTGGGTGAGCTTCATTTGGACAATCGCCAGATCGTGCAGCTGACACGGACGCTTGGTGCAGATCGGGCCGGAATTCGTACGGCACGCATGCTTCGCGAGGCTATGAAGGAGATCAGTCGTGATCTAGACAGCAATCCGGAACTAAGCAAAGTAAATGCGCTAACCGGGATTACGCTGCTTCACCGGGGGATTATTCATGGAATAGGTTTTGAGCAGCGCCCCATCAAGTCCAAATGGCAGCGGCACTGGTTCGGGATATACCTTCGTTTCTTACTGCGCATGCTGCATCCGGAAGGGAAACATCGTGTAGAGGACAGCACAGAGAAGTTATCTCCCATGATGCTTGTGCTTAGTAAGCAGTCCTTGAAAGCGCGGTTTGCCCCGCGTAAGACAGAGGCGGCTTCCTAATGTGGGCCTTCATAATTTTAGCAGTGGATGTGATTGTTCTTTATATGATCGTTCCTTTTGCACTTACCCGAATATTGGGATGGGGGGTTCACTCGGAGGTAGGTGCAGAGAAGGAAATTGCCTTTACGTTCGATGACGGTCCGGATCCTTGTTATACACCTGAACTTCTAGATCTATTAAAAGAGCATGGCATAAAGGCGACCTTCTTCGTATTAGGCAAAAAGGCAAAGCAATATCCGGAATTGATCGAGCGTATGCACAGAGAAGGACACCAAATCGGCATTCATAATTATACTCATACACCCAACTGGATCCACTTCCCCTGGACCAATAGACGGAAGCAAGTAGATCGCACAGCAGACATTGTTGAGCGAATTACAGGAGAGCGGCCTATCTTTTACCGCCCACCTTGGGGGCTTCTTAATTTAGGGGATTTCTTTTTGCTAAGAGAATCTTATCGAATCGTATTGTGGTCTGTCATGGTCGGAGATTGGAAAGCGTCACTGAGTGCAGAACAATTAAAGGATGCCTTAATAAAAAAAATAAAACCAGGCTCAATCATCGTTCTACACGACAGCGGAGATACACCGTGGGCAGATGAAGAAGCGCCCTTGAATATGATCACTGGATTAGAAGAAGTCTTAAAAGAAATGGATAAAAAGGGTCTGAAGTGTCTTCGGATGGATGAACTGCTGAACAAGGAAGTTAGTCATAGTAGAGAAGCTAGATCCAGAGTCAAACATCGGGGGCAGATTGATCTGTAGCTATTGAAATTTCTCAATCATTTTTTATATGGCAAGGGCTATGGTAACATTTAGAGTAAAGCGGTCCGTTCCTATATAAATTGTTGAGAAAAGGATGGGGTAGCATGTTGAATGCTTCTTACTGGTTAACCAATATAAGATTAGAACAAGGTTATGTTATTGAGGATGGGCAAGTAGCGGGTACGAATACGAAGATTTGTCATCTCCGCATTGACGGGGATAAGATATCAGAAGTTGTTGGAGCAGACATAGAGCTTCAGAGCCAGCTCCCGAAATATGACTGTAAAGAGTTGTTGATGTTGCCTTCTTTCGAAGAAGCACATATCCATTTAGATAAAACGTATTACGGTGGACCATGGAGAGCGGTAAAGCCTGCGTCCAGTGTTTTCGAACGGATTGAGGAAGAGAAGGTATTATTGCCTAAGCTGCTGCCCATGGCGAGACAACAAGCAGAGAGCATCCTGACGCTTATTCAGGGGTTTGGTGCCACACATGTGCGTAGCCATTGCAATATTGAGCCTGTCAGTGGTTTGCAGCGATTAGAGGCAACTGTACAAGCATTAAATACATTCGCGGGCACAATTTCAGCTGAAATTGTGGCGTTTCCGCAGCATGGCCTGCTGCGCTCGGATTCTGTGCAACTGGTAAAACAATCTCTGGCAGAGGGGGCAACCTTTGTAGGCGGAGTAGATCCTTATACGGTGGATGGAGATATCGAGAAGTCACTTCAGACGATGGTGGAACTAGCAGTGATGAGTAATGCCGGCATTGATATTCATTTACATGATGGAAAAGAAGCGGGAAAGAAAACACTGACGCGGTTAGCTGATCTGACGGAAGAAGCTGGCTTGCAAGGAAAGGTCACGGTCAGTCATGCGTTCTGGTTCGCAGGAGCTCAGCAGCAAGAGGCAGAAGAGGTAGCTAAACGGATGGCATCACTGGGTATGACTATTGCATCCACAGTGCCTATTGGAAGAATGATGATGCCACTTCCGATGCTGCATAGCCAAGGGGTAAAAGTGAAGCTGGCAACAGATAGTCTTACCGATCACTGGTCCCCTTTTGGTAATGGAGATCAATTGGAAAAGGCAGGACGTTACGCGGAGTTGTACGGCTGCAACGATGAATTGGCATTATCTCAATCCCTCGGATTTATAACAGGAGGATTAACACCCCTTGATCCAAAAGGCGAGCAGGTATGGCCAAAGGTTGGCGACACTGCTAGTTTTGTGCTGTTGCATGCCAGCTGTTCGGCAGAAGCAGTAGCCCGAAGAGCGCAGCGCCAAGCTGTCTGGTACGAAGGCCGTCTGGTGAGTGGTTCGATAACAAATAGAGACCTGTGAGGCAGATGATATGCTCCTCTCTAACTATCTGCATCAGTATAAATCGGCGATCCTCTCACTCCCGAAGGGTACAGTGCTAACTAAAGAGGATCTGCAGGTGGATAAGCTTCTAATGGAGCGTAATGGCAAGGTGGAAATTTATTATGCGCCCCATAATGAGTACATTAATCCTTCTGCTAAGGTGATCATTATGGGGTTAACACCCGGGTTCACACAAATGGGTTTAGCGATACAAGAAGCGATCATAGGTCTGGAAGCTGGTTTGCCAGATGAAGAGGTATGTAGAACAGCAAAGGAAGCGGCGAGATTCGCAGGTTCCATGCGGAACACGTTAATTCATATGTTAGATACACTTAAACTGCATCAACACTTGAACCTAACCTCTTGTGAAGAACTATTTCAGCAGCAGCAGACGATCCTGCACACCAGCTCTTTATTGCGTTTTCCTGTGTTCGTGGATAAGAAAAATTATAGTGGGACCCAGCCCAAGCTACTTTCAAATTCATTCCTCAGGGCGCAGGCATTATCTTCCTTGCGTGAGGAGCTGAACATACTGAGCCGGGCCTTAATTATTCCCTTAGGAAAAACAGTGGAAAGTATACTTCAACTCCTTGTGTCCGCAGGTGAGCTAGATAAACAACGCTGCTTATGGGGATTTCCCCACCCCTCGGGCGCCAACGGACATCGATATAAGCAGTTCGCCAGCCATCAAGAACAGATGATGAAGATACTGCATAATCATTCATGGAAGGGCTGATTCAAGCTTCCCATCAGATGATCTACATGAAGTCGAAAAAATAACGAATGACATGAAAAAAGACCGGTGAAGTGTAGGTCAAGCTATCGATCCGGCTTAAATGGCTTTGCTTCAAAGCCACGAATTTATCGCCATCGCCGATTAGCAGATCCCGCTTTAACACGGAAACCGTTAAACTGCCAAAGAAGCCGCTCAAGCTGACCAACATGCCTGACAGTAACCCGAAGATTGGGTTGAGCGGCGTCAGGTAGGGATAGATTAGATAGGAAACTCCTGTCGTGATGACAAATGCGAAAGCGAAACCCTCCCAAGTCAAATACGGATTGGCGGTGGGAACTATTTTACGCTTCCCTACATAAAGTGATGCCAGATAGTGGACCACATCATTGAGCTGCGTTAGCACTACTAGAAAAAGTACAAGCCCGGCTCCATACTCCGGTGTAGCAAATTGAAAGTAGGCCAAGTGACTAAGCCCGAATACCATCAGCATTAGCCCCCATTGCGTGGAGCTGACACTACGCATAAAACCAACCGTGCCTTTATTAATCATTCTGGGCAGTGGTAGGAGCAAGAATACATAAACTGGGATGAAGACAATAAACATTCCGTACCACTCGATATAAATCCAGTAGAACTGTAACGGAATGGATAAGTACGCCCACAGAAATAGCCTGCGGTCGGATTTTCGTGATTTCATCATGGAGAAATACTCCTTCAGTGCAAAGAAGCAGAGGACCATGAGAGACAGCAGAGAGACGAGGGGATTAAATAGGGTAGCTAGGCAAAAGATAAAAAGCATTCCCCACCACGTCTTGATGCGAAAGCCAATGCCCGTATAATCTTTATTTGGCTGTAGCTTCCCTATAACTACATACATCAAGTGAATGGCCGATAGGGCCGCAAAGATAAGAATTATAGTTAATAAAGAGCGGTCGATAACTGATCACCAACTTGTCCTAGAGTAGATTCCATTAATGGGTTCATATGTTATTATGAAGGAAACGTTCAAACTTGATAAGGGGAAAATTGTAAATGGCAGCAGATCCATCGGTCTTTATATTACTGACGAATACCGGGACGCTTTTTACGAAGCTCATTCAAGGCTATACAAAAGCACCCTATAATCATGCCTCGATCTCCTTTAATCGAGAGCTTTCTGAGCTGTATAGCTTTGGCAGGAAGCATCCGAGCAACCCCCTGAATGGAGGGTTTGTGAAGGAGGATATTAAGACAGGTACGTTCAGCAAATATCCAAATACAACATGTGTCCTATATGAACTTCAAGTTACAGCCCGCGAAGTGGAGAAAATGGAGCGGGTCTTGCAAGTCTTTATCCGAAGCCGTCAAAAGTATCTCTATAATATTCTCGGCGTAATTGGCATTGCCCTAAAGGAGCCTGTCGAATTCAGCAACTCTTATTTTTGTTCGCAATTTGTAGCGGAAATTCTAGAGCGGTCGGGTATTAAGTTATGGAATAAGCTGCCTGCACTCGTTACTCCGGATGATTTTCGCCAAAGTGATCGGCTGAGATTGGTTTACCAAGGTAAATTAAGTGAATATGAACCTGAGCGCCTAGGAGGAGACGAAGGATGAATAGCAAAGAAATATTTTCTAATCGGGTAGATTCGTATGTGAAATATCGGCCGAGCTATCCTGGAGAAGCCATTAATTATTTGTACAATACTATTGGGCTCCAACCCAATTGTGATATTGCTGATATTGGTGCAGGAACAGGAATATTCTCAGCATTACTTCTGGAGCGCGGGAGTTGTGTGACTGCCGTTGAACCCAATCCGGAAATGCGTAGAGCTGCGGAAGAGAAGTTCGCAAAGGATAACCATTTCTCTGTATCGCCGGGGTCTGCTGAACATACAGAATTATCAGATCAGTCGATGGATTTTATAGTATGCGCCCAAGCGTTTCACTGGTTTGATAGGGACGCAACGCAATTGGAATTCAAGCGGATTCTAAAACCGGGTGGAAAAGTTATTCTGATATGGAATTCCCGGCTTACTTACGGTACCCCATTTCTGGAGGAATATGAGCAGCTGCTGCAGACCTTCGGCACGAACTACACTCAAGTTAATCATAAGAACATTACCCCTGAGATCCTTAGTTCCTTTTTCAAAAAAGGACAGATGCAAGTAGCGCATTTTAGCAATCAGCAGGTATTTGATTTGGAGGGCTTAAGCGGGCGGCTTCGATCGTCTTCCTACACTCCGGTCCCCGGAGATCCAAGCTATGAGAATATGATGGCTGAGCTGCGGAATATTTTTGAACGAAATAACCAGGGTGGGCAAGTGTTTTTTGATTATAAGACGGAAATTTATTGGGGCGAAGTGTAAAGTAAATAAAAAGACTCAAACCTTAGAGATAACAGGGTCTGAGTCTTTTTTACTTGTAGTTATGAAAGATGTACGTAAAACGTGGTGGACTCGCCGACGAAACTTTTGGCATAAATTTTTCCTTTATGCTGTTCAACAATGGATTTGGCAATCGCCAGCCCTAGGCCATATCCTCCTTGTTTACGCGCCCGGGAGGCATTTGTACGGTAGAATCGGTCAAAGATGCTCGCTAAGTGCTCCGGTGCAATGCCCTCCCCCGTATTAGTGACTGCTAACACCATGTCATTATGTTGTTTTTTAAGGGATAAGGTGACTGAGCCTTTAGGGTTCGAATATTTTACAGCATTGTCCAAGAGGATCATAATTACTTGTTTGATCTGTTCACTATTGCCTAACACTGTCAGATCAGGCTCGATGTCATATTCAAGGGAGATATGCTTCTCAAAGATTACAGCTTCCATTGTTAAAATGATATTTTCAACCACGTCGCTCAGATTGAATTTCGAATAAATCATTCTTGATCTGGAATCGTCCATCTCGGTCAGGTACAGCAGATCATTGGTCAGGCTGGTCATTCTTTCTGTTTCCGATTTGATATAGTGCAGCCACTTGGACTGATTGTGAATGGTGTCATCACTGTTGGACAGGAGAACATCCGCATTGGTGTTAATAATGGTCAACGGCGTCTTCAACTCATGGGAAGCATCCGCAATAAATTGTTTCTGTTTCTCAAAAGCCTCCTTTACCGGCGCAATTGAACGATTAGCAAAAAAGCGGCTAGCGAAGTACAAGATAATCAGCATCACCGAACCAACTACAGAGAAGGTATAGATTAGATTGGTGAGGATTTTTTGCTCTGCAGTGATGTCCAGAAATACAAGCATCGCCCCATCACTCGTATGCTGGATGTTGAAGATCCATTTGCTGCTATCCAAGGTGAACCTTCCGGTATCTTTACCGGCACTTAGCGCTTCTTGCAGAGCCGTATTATAAAATTCATCGTCCATAGTAAATTTGGAATCTTTCCCTATGAGGTTCGACGCTGTATCTATCTTCAGCATAAATGAGACTGACCGTTCAGGAGGTGGAGTCCCGTTATCCATACGTTTATTATCAGCATGGGGTAACTGGGAACTTCCCTTAGTTGAGCCCATTCGTCCTGTATCACCACCGGGAGACTTGTAGTTTTCCATGATTCTGTGAAGATCCATCTGAATATTGTTTTGGACATCTTGGTACGTAATTACATAAATCGAGATGAAGGCCACCAGCATGATCACCGAGATAGTGACTAAGTTAACAATAAGAAACCGATTTCTGAGCTTCGTGAACATTAGGTCGTCACCTCTAATACATACCCTACGTTTCTGATCGTACTAATACGTACGGTCGAATTTAAGAAGGTCAGTTTTTTTCTCAAAAAAGAAATATACACCTCTACATTATTGTGCTCAGCATCAGAATCGAAGCCCCACAGCTTCTCAATAATTTGTTCTTTGGAGGTTACGGCTTGTTTCCTCAAGATAAGAAGCTCCAATAGTTCACATTCCTTTAGATTGAGCTTGATCTCTTTGCCACCCACGGTAAGCTTCAGATTGGATGTATTCAGTTCAATATCCCCGAACTTTAAAGCATCATCCGGTATCACCTCGCCTTTACGTCTTAGTACAGCCCTTATTCTTGCCAATAAGATCTCTGAGGAAAAAGGTTTGGCGATATAATCGTCAGCCCCATAGTCCAGCCCAGTGACCATATCTGTAATCTCACCCTTTGCAGTAAGCAGGATAACGGGAGTGGGTATCCCCTTTTTTCGCAGCGTCTTGAGGACGCTAACCCCATCCATCTCAGGCAGCATGATGTCGAGCAGCAGCAAATCATAGATTCCACTCAGTGCGTAATCCAGACCCGACCTGCCGTCATGGACTGCATCCACCGAATAATTATGTTTTTTTAATATTTGAGTTAAGGCTTCAGCGAGATGGAGCTCGTCTTCTACTATTAATATTCTCATGGTTTTGCCATCCCCTACATAGAACCAGTATTTGTTATTGAGGTCATTATATCAGTATTACCTTTATTGAACCTTAATGAAGAGAGACAACAGCGGCCGGAAGTCCAACATACACCGCAGTTACGATGTACACCTGTGTTAAGGGAATGTAAAAGATAATCAATAATTTGTAAAACCATTTAAGATTCATTAAAGGTTTGGGATCTAAGATACATTCATAAGCACACGAGACAACGATAAACAGAAAGGATTGATCACATATGGCGATTGAGGTATTCAACCGTTATGAGAACAAATATTTGTTGGACAACGAAGCCTACTATAAATTTTATAACCAATTGCTTGAATACATGGAACTGGACGATTTCAACAAGCAACATGAGTTTTACTCCATAACCAACTTATATTATGACACGGAGCACAATACCCTGATTCGTAACAGTCTTGCGAAGCCCAAGTACAAAGAGAAGCTTCGTTTAAGAGCTTACGGTGTTCCAAATCAAGATACGAAGGTGTATCTGGAAATCAAGAAGAAGGTATTTGGTCTTGTTAATAAAAGAAGAACGTCGCTCAAATTAAACGAGGCTTATGATTTTGTCGCCACCGGTATGGAACCGGAATTCAAGGATTACATGAATAAACAGGTGATTGAAGAGATCAAATATTTTCTTACACGCTATGATTTGCAGCCCAAGGTGTATCTGTCTTATGACCGAAAAGCGTTGTTCTGTAAAAACAATCGCGATCTAAGAATTACATTCGATACAAATATTCGCAGCCGCCGATACGATCTGAAGATGGAGCACGGTGTTCATGGCGAACCCTTGCTGGAGCCGGGGCAGTGGCTTATGGAAGTAAAGGCTGAGAACACGATTCCGGTCTGGCTGGCCAAAATGCTCTCAGAGCATCAAATGTACCGTACAAGCTTCTCTAAGTACGGCAACGAATATAAAAAAATGCTGAAGAACAGTAAAACAGAACGGGAGAGTGCCCTCTATGCTTGATTCATTATTTACCGTAGCAACTAGTACAGAGTTAACGTTTACCAACGCACTGCTAACTATTTTTATAGCTATTGTTCTTGGCGGAATCATTAGCTACACCTATATGAAGACGAATGCCAGCGGCTATTCGCAAAGCTTCACACTGACGATGGTACTGCTGCCCGTAATTGTGGCAATCATCATTTTGCTTATCGGCAGTAATGTTGCCAGAGCTTTCAGTCTTGCCGGGGCGTTCTCCATCATTCGCTTTAGAAGTGCGCCGGGCGATCCGAAGGATATCACATTTGTTTTGTTCACCATGGCTTCTGGACTTGCCTGCGGAGTGGGTTCCTTTGGATATGCAGTTTTGTTCACCCTTATCCTATGTGCCCTTATGTTTATCCTTAACCGGACTAACTTTGGCGTAAGAACAACGTCGCAAAAAACATTAAAGGTAACCATCCCGGAGAGTCTGGGATATGAGGAAGCCTTCGCTGAAGTATTCAATAAATATAATGTTGGGTACGAGCTTAAAAAGATTAGAACAACTGAGCTTGGCAGTTTATATGAGCTGGTCTACGCTGTAACGCTGGGTGAGGCTGTGAACCAGAAGGAATTTTTGGATGCGATTCGTACCCGGAACGGTAATTTAGACCTCTCGCTGACCATGACTCCAACTGTTAATGACTATTAAGATAACGAAAGGATGGATGAAAAATGGATAAATATATAACCGGAAGTAAAGTAGGAATCTTGCTATTGTGTGCATTACTTATGTCGGCTTGCAGCACCAATTCCACAACAACACAGCCTGAAGCGGCGGGTACAGCAGCAGCCTCGGGAACAACGATAACTCAGAACGGGGCTGCCACGGGAGTACAGCTGGCAAGCGCCAAATTGTCCGATCTGGTGACGTTCGATGAAGAGGATTCTAATACAACTTGGACGGCTGACCAATCGACGGAAATTGCTTTGGCTGGAACAAGTGCGCTTGTTGACGGCACCGGGGCTGAGTCTAAGGATGGCTCAGTGACAATTACTGCAGCAGGAACTTATGTGCTGTCGGGTAAGCTGAGTGATGGACAGATTGTAGTTAATAATCAGGATGAAGGTAGTGTGCACTTGGTACTGAACGGTGTGAACATCACGAACAGCGATAGTGCTGCAATTGATATTAAAGAAGCAGGCAAAGTGATCATTACCTTGGAAGACGGGACGGAGAACTCCGTATCTGATGGAGCAACTTACGTGTATGCCGATGAAACTACAGATGAACCAAGTGCGGCTATCTTCAGTAAAGCGGATTTAACGATTAATGGTACCGGGAAGCTGTCTGTTTCCGCTAACTATAATGACGGAATTACGAGCAAGGACGATCTGAAAATTATGGGTGGCACTATTGAAATTAAGGCTGCCGATGACGGGATTGTAGGTAAAGATCTTGTCGCTGTACAAGACGGAAATATCAGCATAACGGCAGAAGGCGATGGTATGAAATCAACCAACGATACTGAGACGGACAAAGGCTTCATAGCAATAGCAGCAGGAACATTTGATATTACGGCTGGTAATGATGGAATTCAAGCTGAGACTTCACTTGTAATAGATGGCGGAACATACACCTTAGTTACGGGTGGGGGCAACGAGAAGGGTGAAGTGAAAACAGGTGATCAAGGGCAAGGTATGGGCATGAGAGGTGGCCGAGGTCAGGGAACAGGGGATCAAGCACCAGGAACAACAGGAACCTCAATACCTGAAACAAAACCAGAGACGATGCCAGAAACAAAACCGGAGATACCAACAACGGAAGCATCAACAACGACAACAACGGCAACAACTACAGAATCGGAAACACCAAGTACTAAAGGATTGAAGGCTGGAGGAGATATTAGCTTAAACAACGGAACCTTTACCATCGATTCTGCTGATGATGCAGTGCACAGCAACAGTAACATTGCTATAGCTGATGGAGAATTCAACATCAAAACTGGCGACGATGGAATCCATGCGGATGCCTTGGTGGCGATATCTGGTGGCAAAATTGATATTACGAAGAGCTACGAAGGGATTGAAGGAGCAAACATCGAGATTTCCGGTGGCGAGGCTCATGTGGTTGCTTCTGATGATGGAGTGAATGTAGCAGGAGGTAACGATGAGGCGACTGTAGGCGGCGGCCCTCAGGAGCAGGATCAATTCAGCGATTCTGCTAGCAATATGCTAACGATTAGTGGAGGAACACTAACGGTGGATGCTTCAGGTGACGGGCTGGATTCGAACGGCTCCATCACAATGTCGGGTGGCACGGTTATTGTCAATGGACCTACCAATAGCGGTAACGGTGCACTTGATTTCGACGGTAGCTTTGAACAGAGTGGAGGAATTTTGGTGGCTGCGGGAAGTTCGGGCATGGCACAAGCACCGTCTGACACCTCTAGCCAACATGCAGTGAGCATGACTTTCCCTCAGACCCAGGAGGCTGGAACCTTGGTTCATCTAGAGGACAGCGAAGGCAACACAATCCTGACCTTTGCTCCTTCGAAGAGCTATCAAACGGTGGTGATTAGTTCACCGGATCTGAAGGACGGAGGTTCTTACACCCTCTACTCGGGAGGTACCTCGAATGGTAGTGAAGCGAACGGACTGTATACGGATGGTGAATACACAGGAGGAACAAAAGTAGTAGCGTTCGAAATTACCAGCAGCGTAACTTGGCTAAATGAATCAGGAGTAACAACCGCAAACACTAATCAAGGTCCAGGTGGCGGTGGTGGAAACAGAAGACCTTAGTTTATAAATTGCATATCAAAAGCCACTCCAGCATTATTTTGGAGTGGCTTTTGATAGTTTGAGGTAAATCAGTCGCCGTTAACAGGGATGGAATTCTGTTTAATCGGTTGATTTGAAGTATTGATGATCACATTATGTGAATTAAAAGACAGAATCTCAATCAGCTGCTCTGCCATATGGTTAGCTGTATATTTAAATCCGCCTTTTACCCATTCTATGATTAATCCAAATAGAGCATAGGCGGTATAACTGGAAAACAATTCGATATTAACATTGGTATTAGTGTTATTAACTGCGACTAAGTCCCGCTTGGTGAGCTCCTTTAAGAGGTCGCAAATCCTATTTTGGAACCCTGGCAGAACATTGGAATTTATAATGATGGTATAAAAATTAGAGTAAGAGACCACATGTTCAAAAATCTTGATGCTCGAGGTGGTCAGCTCACTAACTATAAATTTATCGGTATGAAGATAGGGTTCTTTATAAGCCTTAATTAAATCCTCCAACACATCATCAATTAGCTCATTCAGAAGTTCTTCTTTGGTTTGATAATGTTTATAGAAGGTTCCGCGGTTTAAATCGGCAAGGGTAACGATATCGGTTATCGTAATGGTGCGGAAATTCTTTTTTTCCATGATTAATATCAATGCGTTTTTAAGCTCTTTACGCGATTTGCTAGTTCTCCGATTATTTTTAAGCAACAGAAGACCACCTAACTGTCTATTTTCTAATCCTATTTGAACAGAATCCTGCATTATATATATTTATGAACATTTGGTGTCCCATTTGTATATTGATAGTTAAATTTTAGAGGATTAAACTTGAGTAGTATAAATTTTAAGCGTTAAAGAGATTTTATATATTGATATTTACATTATAGATAAACGTAAAGGAGACTTCCAACATGAAACTTCAAGACAGAGTTGCAGTGGTTACCGGGGCGGCATCAGGTATGGGGAAATCTATCGCAGAGTTGTACGCTAAAGAAGGGGCGAAAGTGATTGTAGCCGATCTTAATCTCGAAGGTGCAGAACAAGTAGCTGCAGGGATCAACAGTAATGGTGGAGTAGCTAAGGCACTGAAAGTAAATGTTGCCCTAGTTGAAGATATCGATAGCATGATTGATACCGCAGTAAAAGAATACGGAACACTAGATATTCTTGTTAATAACGCCGGTATTATGGATGGGTTTGAGCCAGTTGGCGACATTAGCGACGAGAAATGGGATCTTATCTTTGATATCAATACCAAAAGTGTAATGCGGTCCACTCGTAAAGCAATGCCTATTTTTCTGGAAAAAGGAAAAGGGGTTATCGTTAATACCGCTTCTACAGGTGGCGTAAGTGGTGCCCATGCGGGAGCAACTTATACTGCCTCTAAACATGCTGTAGTAGGCTTGACGAAAAATACAGCTTTTATGTATGCCAACAAAGGGATTCGTTGTAATGCTATCGCACCGGGAGCTACTGCCACAAACATCAGTGCTTCAATGAAAAATATAAATGAATTCGGCGTGAGCCGTACACAATTAACACAGGCTGTGATCCCTCGTGTAGGTACACCTGAAGAAATCGCACAAGTTGCGTTATTCCTGGCTTCGGATGATTCCAGTTTTGTGAACGGAGCTATCATCGCTGCTGATGCGGGTTGGACTTCTGCATTCTAAATGTTGGTTGTCTACCTCTGCCTCAACAATTTATCCACGGAGTCTTAGGGACCCAGATGACGTTATTCGCAAATTTTCAGTCTTTTGAGAAGGGATTCGGACTCCAGAGACGCTATTTCATATAAATCGGCCCATATTTGGTGTTTTCGCGCCAATAGCTGCAGTGGAGTCCGATAGCAATTCAAATATGGAATAATGGCGCATTTAAGGTCTGCTGGGTCCGCCAACCAATTTTTTCGGGCAAAATGTTATCGGATTAAACGAAGGAGTGCCCCAGCACGCTACCATTATGCCAAATGATGACCCAAACGGGATGTTACATAAAACTCCGCTAGAGATTAATCTAGCGGAGTTTTTTATACGCTTGATATTTCCAGGGGAACCCTGCAAAATAGAGAGAATGCTAACTATAGAGGAGTTATATGAAATGAACGATGTTATGGTGCGGAATCATGTAAAAGTCATTGGAGCAGGAGAAAAAACTATCCTTTTTGCGCATGGATTTGGGTGTGATCAAAGCATGTGGCAGTTTATTACGCCATCATTTGAGAAAAAGTATCGAATCGTTCTATTTGATTATGTAGGCTCAGGCCATTCAGATTTAAGCGCATATACATCGGATAAATATCATACTCTCCATGGTTATGTACAGGATGTACTAGATGTCATCGAAACATTTGAACTCAAGGATATTATTTTTATAGGCCATTCTATTAGCTCTATGATCGGTTTGCTTGCTTCAATCGAGCGGCCGGATTATTTTGATAAAATGATTATGATCGGACCTTCCCCACGTTATTTAAATGAGGGAGATGCTTATTTCGGGGGCTTTGAAAAAAGTGATATTACTGAGCTTCTGGATATGATGGAGATGAATTTCGCGGGCTGGGCTAGCTTTATGGCTCCACTTGCGATGAATAACCCTGACCCAATGTTGACTAAACAGCTGGAACGAAGTTTTATTTCGGCCGACCCTATTATCGCTAGAGAATTTGCGGAAGTTACATTTTTTTCGGATCATAGAGAAGATCTGCCTAAAGCGACAGTGCCTACACTCATATTGCAATGCTCGGATGATAGTATCGTTCCTATAGAAGTAGGAGAATATTTACATAGACACTTGAATAATAGTACGTTCCGGTTAATGGAGGCCAAGGGCCATTATCCGCATATTAGCCATCCACAGGAGACCATTACTTTGATTAATGAGTATCTTAGGTGAGATGGAGAAGATTATGGTGTTGAAAGGATATTTAGACAATGGATGACCGGTTAAAATATGCGCCGTGCGGATATGTTTCCATTACCCATGAAGGAATGATCCTCAATGTGAATCAAACCTTTTTGGATGGGATGGGATATCAGCAGGTTGATTTGGTAAATAAACATTTTGAATCTATCATGTCTACGGCGAACAAGCTTATTTTTCATTCATACTTCTATCCTTTTATCAATCTGAATGGACATGTAGAAGAGCTATTTATCAATTTGAAGGACAGCAAGGGACAAGCCGTCCCTTACTTGTTAAATGGTAGACGCCTCGAGTGTGAAGGTGTAGAGGTCATTGATTGTATTCTCGTACAGATGGGCAAACGTATTGATTATGAGCTAGAGTTACGATCTGCGAAGAAGCAAATAGAAGAGGCCTATTGGGAAAAAGATCAGGCGCTGGCAAAGCTCAAACAAATCCACCTTGAAATCGAGCAAAAGCAAGCTGAATTGCTGGAGATGAATGCCGTTTTAGTAGAGCTATCTACTACAGACAAGCTTACTGGATTAAAGAATAGAAGGTTCCTGCAAGAAAAGCTGGAAGAGCAGATTGCAGCGTATCACCGTGATCAGGCGCCTTTTTCATTATGTATTTTAGATATTGATCACTTTAAAAATGTGAATGATACCTACGGTCATCAAATGGGTGATTATGTCCTGGAGAAATTGGCGAGTATCCTGAAATCCCAATCTCGTAAAGAAGATATCGTAGCTAGGTATGGTGGTGAGGAGTTTATCCTTCTGCTGCCTAATATCGATTCATCGGATGCCAAGGCTATAGCGGACAATTTGCGACAATTCATAGCCAGCTCCACTTGGGAGATTGGCAGGGTTACGGTAAGCATCGGCATAGCTACTTTTGAAGCAACCGATACAGACATCACTCTTCTGGAAAAAGCTGACCATGCGCTTTACGCTTCGAAAGAACAGGGGAGAAATCGCGTTACGCATATTATGGATTTGAGTGAAAAGCTTCTTTAATTGGAGGCTTTTTTTGTTATTTATAAACGATACATCCTCTTTGCTCTAATTGCTCTAATAATTCTGTTCTTCTTAAGCTGTGATTCCATCTTAAATCCAGTTTCTCTAATCGTCCAAGTTGTAGAATCGAATCCGGGATTTCTTGCAGATGATTATCTCTTAAATCAAGCTCAACAAGGCTGCTTAATTGACCTATTTCCTCAGGAAGCTGATTAAGTTTATTTTTTCTAAGGTTCAGTCTTCTTAACTTGCTTAAATTACCGATAGATGAAGGCAGCTTAGTGATTCGATTATCACTTAAATCAAGTATCCGAAGTTCTTCTATAGCACCCAAATGCTCTGGCAAGACGGCCAGTTGATTAGGTATAGAAAAGAATCCAACCCCTGCAATCCGCCAATGCTCTCCGGCAACACCTTCAGCCGATTATGGCCTAAATCCAGCATTCTTAGGTGAACTAAGCGACCGATGTTCTCGGATAACTGTTCGATTTCATTGCCCGCATAATTAAGTACCTCTAATTCGTCATGAAGGAAGAGCTGATCGGGAATCTCTTTAATATGATTGTTGTACATGCTCAGTTCTAGTAGCGGATTGCTCTCAAACACGACATCTGGCGTTTCAATAAGTCCTTTTCCGTCAAAATTATATTTCATGAATGGATCTCCTTTGTAATTTGTATTGGCATCAAGCCTATGTGACAACGTTACGATAGAATATAACAGGATGATGATTTATTATCAGTATGTTGGCATACAAAACTATGGAATGTGTTAGAAAGGAATAATGAGATGGAAGCTTCTTTTTGGACTGGCACTCGCTTTTTTCAAGGTTTACCCTCGGAGAAGATCGAGGCGGTCTCAGGATTATTCACTTATAAGGCATATTCTAAGGGGACCCTGGTGTTTGCAGAAACAGATCCGGGGGATTATGCCTACATTATCTATTCGGGGATTATAAGGGTGTACGCTACCACGAAAGGGAAAGAGCATACCGTAGATCTTTTTGGAAAAGGCGATTTCTTTGGCGATCTGGAAGTGATCCATCCCTCCAATATAAGAGTGCTGTCTGCGGTGGCTATGAATGATACTGTATTATTTGAGATTAAACATGAGCTTTTTAAGCAGATGCTTGCCGATTACCCGTTGATTAAGGAGCAATTGATGCTGCTGCAAATGGACCGTTTATTTTTATCGAATCGGTTATTACATGAAATGAAATTTCATGATGCGAGAGCGCGTGCGATATTTACGCTGAGAAGACTATACCAAAGATTTGGAGTAGAGGAGCAAGGCAAACAGAGGATTGATCTTCGATTGACCCATCAGCAGTTCGCGGATATGATCGGAACGTTAAGGGAGACGGCTACCCTTGTGCTTAAAGATCTGCAAGAGCAAAAGATTATTGAGATTCAACATCAGCAGATCACCGTGTTAGACGCGACATATTTACTGGAGTATACGGATTTCGATTGAGAAGAGCCGTTCCGGGATCTTTTTCAGAGAATCGATTATTAAAGGGGTTATGAATATGGCTTGTAATCATTGTGTAGTAAGAGAGCTGAATTTTCAAATCAAGCCTCATGGTGAGCTTAATCTTAGGGTTTTACCTGAGGTTATTCATCACTTGAGTAGAAGTAATACGATACATAAGTTAGAAGAAAATGTGATTACGATTAAGGAAGCTGAAGCGCGAGATCTTCTAGATTTCTGTAACGATCATATGGAGTCCGGGAAAATTGAATTTCGTATAGATGACCAAGCATGGAGACCTCTATCCGAGATGTCTACTGTAATGGATATGAAGTGGATTGATGAGGTTATCACTAAGGGTCTTGTTACTTGTTACTTCCAACCGATTGTGAACGTAAGGGAAGAGATTTTTGCATACGAGCTTTTATCGAGATTTAAAAAAGAAGATGGATCCCTTATCTATCCTAATGAGATCTTTGCGGCAGCACGGAATCGTGGGCGTTTATATGCTTTAGACCGGTTATGTAGAATGACTGCCGTAAAATATGCTGCGCCCTTAAATAAAAAAACGTTTATTAATTTTATCCCTACATCAATTTACGCTCCAGAGTTCTGCTTAAGATCAACGGTTGAATTGGCTAATCAATTAGGTGTCGATCCCTCTCTTTTTGTCTTTGAAGTTGTTGAAACGGAGAAAGTGGATGATCTCGCTCATTTGAAAGCTATTTTAACATATTACAAGGATCGGGGATTTGAATACGCTTTAGATGATGTTGGGGAAGGCTTCAGCACAATCGAGATGTTATTGGAGCTTAAACCTCATTACATGAAGTTAGATATGAAATATGTTCAAGGCGTGTCCAGTGATCCGAACAAACAGAAAATAGCTAAACAATTTTTAGAAAAGGCTTTAGAAATCCAATCTGTTCCTTTAGCAGAAGGTGTGGAGTTTAGAGAGGACTTTGAATGGCTTAAGCAGAGTGGTTATCAGTTGTTTCAGGGATATTTATTTGGAAAGCCTGATCCTATTCCCAAACAGTAATCCTAATGAGTATATATCGGTCCAGAGGATGAGACGAATTTCAGGTCAGAGTCTGAGTACAGCCAACCCCCGGGGTTGTATAATTTAGGTAATTTGAAAAGGGGGACGGGATGGATATGAAATGGCATCAATTTGTAACGCGCTGGGCGGATTCTAGGGGCTTTGATGGACGAGAAATTGATTATCAATGGCCTTCTCCCTCATTTCCGGTCATCAGTATTCGTAGTAATTTAGGGCGATACTCAGGTCAAAAGTATGGTCATGGAAGTAAACCCCGTGTAAAGACAGCCGTTGGTTTAATCGCTATTGGAGATGTAGCTGTCGGATTGATTTCCATAGGTGCGATAAGCGTGGGCGTACTTTCCTTAGGAGCAATATCACTGGGAATGTGGTTAGCGATTGGAGCAATAGCACTTAGCTGGCTTGGCTTCGCAGTGGGAGCGATTGCGATTGCAGGAGTGGCTGTAGGAGCGATCGCAATCGCGGAAAAAGCGTTGGGGGCCATCGCCATAGGGGATACGGCGTTTGGTGCGATAGCGATAGGCAGGATCGCTGGGGGTGCCATAGCTATCGGACAATGGGCATATGGTGTAATCGCAGTTGGCGAACATGGTTTCGGATTAATTCCCATCACGGGCGATGTGTGGAATTGGTTCCGGCGTTTGTTCGGATCGGGGAGTTAATTAGACCTCCAGTCCTAAAGGATCCCATTCTCTTCCGGGATAGTCGATAAATAATATCTATCACATGAGAAAAACTAATTGCAATTACCTATACTCATTTCATACCAATTAATCATGCGATCAGATCTAGGCTTATGTTACTCTTTGAATGTATTCGAAACTTCATAGGCAAACCTATGGAAATGTAGGGACGCAAAGCTATAGGGACTAAGGTTATCATAACTATTGTCAGCCAGCTGCCAAAGAGTGTGTAACGCTTTTTGTTAAAATATAAGAAAGTATAAGTTATACACCTATACTTAATATCTTATATTTCTCGCTTAAACGCTTACCGTCCTTATAAGGACGCCGAAGGCGTTTATGCTTGTTAAGGTTTAATAAAAATTAAGTCTTAATTTTTAGGCGACTTTATACGCAATCAAGCTACTCTTTTGGGGTAGTTTTTTTTGTGCCCATTTTTGGGCACTGGAGAGATTCATATGACATCTGGGGGTAAGAAGAGATGAAGAAAATGATTGCGATCGCTACATCGGCGGCCATGTTGGCCAGTTTTTCGAGTGAGGCAGGTTATGCTTTAGCAAGTGAGGCAAGCAAGGTAAAGGTAACAAAAACAGTCGCGCAAAGTAAGGTCAACTTATTAAGCAACGCTTCGGTTATTCCGTTTGAGCTGTACGGCAAGGATGCTCTAAATGCCTATAATGAGGTTTTTAGAATGAATCCAGCAAATATTAAATCCATCACAAATAACGGTGGCAACTACTCAGGCTCGCCTATAGCTAAGGCTATGGATGGGGATATGAGCACGCATTGGGAGACTGGCAAACCGAATAGTTCAACGTTTACGAATGAGGTTGTGTTTGTTTTCAATGAGTCCACTGAATTAAATAGAATGGTCTATGCCGCTAGGCAATCTGGTGCTAAAGGTAAAGGTTTTGCTCAAGAATTTGATATCTATGGCTCCACTACCGATGCGGGTGATTTCACACTCGTGTCTTCTGGAGAATATACAGGCTCAACCGGTGATGTAGTGGAGATTCAGTTCGCACCTACGGCTTTTAAGAGACTTAAATTTGTCTTCAAAAAAGCGAACCAAGATTGGGCGAGTGCGGCTGAGTTTTCTTTTTATAAAGAGGATAGTGTCTCTGCTAAAATGAAAAATTTATTTACAGATGATACCTTGAGCCAAGTTAGTACAGCCTTTGATACGGCAGAGAAATTAACAGCTTTAGAAAATGAAGTACAAGCACATCCACTGTATGCGCAGTTTAAAGAAGAGATAGAGAATGCAAAGATCCTTTTGGAGAACCATCAGGTAGAGGTAACGGCAGCCAAGGTTTCGAAGCTAAAAGGGTATGGTACAGCCTATGAAAATGCCTATAGCCAAGCTTATAGAATGCCAAATGCAAACGTATCAAAAGTAACGGTGAACGGTGGAAGCTACCCAGGTACGAAGCCTGAATATATGCTGGATGACCAGCCCACTACGCATTGGGAAACGAACAAAAACAATGATGCAAGCTTCACGAATGAAGTCGTGTTTGAACTAGCGCAAGCGGAAGTGCTGGACAGAGTGGCTTTTTTGGCTAGAGATAATCGCAAAGGATTCCCAGAGGCTTTTGAAATCTATGCATCAGAGACGAGTAAAGGAGAGACCTTCCAACTGGTATCTAGCGGAACCGCGATTAGTACCAATGATTTTTTGGAATTTAAATTCGAACCGACGAAGTTTAAAAGATTAAAATTTAAGTTCACAAAAGCTAATATTAACAGACCTTTTGCGGCTGAATTTAGATTTTATACAGAAGATAAAGTAAGCGAAGCTGTAAATGGTATTTTCACAGATGGAACGATGAGTGCGGTTGTGCCTGCTTATAATAGCGTCGAAGCAATCAACGAATTAGAAGAAGCGGCAAAAGTACATCCGCTCTATCCAATCCTGAAAGATTCTTTGGATTTAGCTAAGAAGCTAGTGAATGGTGAAGTTCAAACCGAAGGCACCATCATTGAGGCCGAGCAGCGTGGAGATATGAAAAAACATGCTCAGCAAAACCTGAGAATAGGCTTCGGCACGAACAACCAGCCTACAGGACTTGCGGCAATGCCTGGCGAGACCATCAATGTTTATGTGGATGCTGCTTCGGGTGATAAGTTGCCTTCTTTGATCTTTTCTCAACAAGAGGGAGCTTGGAATAGTTGGGCTAGGGGCGTACAATTGCGTGCGGGCAAGAACACTATAACTGTACCTGAAATTACAACGACTAGTGCTTATGCTCATGATGTAACTAAGGGCGGCACCGTTTATATCGTAAATCCCTATACAGCTGAGGAGCAAGGGAAGGCGCCACTGATCCGCTTCGAAGGTTTAGAAAAGATTCCTTTTATGACCAAGACCACGGATCCAGAACAATTCAGAACCTTCTTAACCACATACAAACAAAGATTAGACGAAGATAAAGCGGTTCATCCAAATGTTCAAGATCGCAAACTTATCGATGTGGTAGAAATGGCCAGCGATCATGTTATTTTTACAGGAACTGCGACTGAAGCATACAACAAATTTATTACGCAAGGAAATAACCCGCTGGATACCGTAACTGGGTATGACACCTGGATGAAAAGCATTTTTACCTTCTATGGCTTGGATGGCAGTAGTGAGATTCATGATGCCAAGCTAATTCGTGAGAATATTCGATTGATGCAGCCTTATGGTGCGATGTATGCAGCGGGAGATCATACAGGGATCCAACTTGGAACAGTAGGAACCATGTTAGGTGATTTTAACAAAGCTTATCCGGGCTGGGGACTGAATCACGAAATTGGGCATCGCTTGGCTATGGGTGAACGGGAATATGGCGAAGTAACTAATAATATGGTGTCTATGTTTATGTCTGTCGCGGCGAATTCGATAGATAATCGTATACCGTATGAATCAGATATCTATAAATATGTCCTCGAAGAAAATAAAGTGGTAATGAATCAGCAGGGCTTATTTGCACAACTCGGAGCCTATTGGCAGCTGGAGCTGGCACATCCGGGATACTGGACAGAGCTGACCAAGCTATATCGGGAGCGGAAGGTCACCCTTCCCAACGGTGACAATTCCAAGCAGCAGTATTTGGTGGAGTTCTCCTCCGAAGTACTGGGATTAGATTTAAGCAGCTATTTTGCCAGACATGGCTTCACTGTGAATCCTGAGACAAAAGCGAAAGTAGCCAAGTATCCGGCACCGCAAAAGTTATGGTATTTAAATAACTCGGTGATTAATTATGAGGGAACTGGAATAGCGGATAAAAATCTGGCCATTAAGGTTAATATCACACCTAACACCACGGCTAGAACGAACACGTTAAGTTTCAGTATAGATAAAGAGCTTAAGCAAGACTTTTTAGGATATGAAGTGTATAGAAATGATGTGTTAGTTGGTTTTACAGGAACTGACCAATTTGTGGATCAGAATGTAGATGCGAGTATCAACTATACGTACAAGATCGTCGGTTATGATAAAAAGCTGAACCCACTGAAGCCCGTACAGGTTAAAGCCTTTAAGCCAGCCTTGTCTGTTGAAGATCAGCTCACTTTAAAGCTTAATCAAACCTTTGATCCGATGAGCTATGTAAAAGCGGCTAACTATCTAGGAAACGATATTACTGCGGATGTCTCTCTGAAAGCCAATAACGTTGATGTAACGCAAAAAGGCAACTACGAAATTGTATATGAAGTGAAAAGCGAAGGGGTTACGGAAACGAAAACCACACAGGTTACGGTAACGAGCGACTACGCCTATATTTCCGATCTCAATGCCAATTCAGTCGTTGTAGGCTGGGGTGAATTAAAGAAAGATAAAGCCGTTTCCGGGGGAATCATAACCCTTGTTCGCCAAGGATTGGCTGCGACGTACGCGAAAGGGATTGGTGTTCATGCCAACTCTGAGGTAGTTTACGATATTGAAGGTAAGGGTTACGACTTCTTTGAAAGCTACATTGGGATTGATCAAGCCATGAAAGGGAAACCTTCCTCGGCTACTTTTGCAGTGTATGTGGATGGAGAACAGAAATTTGAGAGTGATGTTTTCCGGGCAGGAACAGAACATCAATTTGTGAAAATCCCTGTGACTGGCGCAAGAGAGGTGAAGCTGGTTACAACAGATGCTAAGGATGGCAATGCTTCAGACCATACGGTATGGGCCGATGCGAAGTTCTCAAATAATTCAAGCAAACCTATCATTACAGTGCCGGAAGAGACAACCTTCGTTAAGCTGAACAGCGAATTTGATGTGTTGAGCGATGTAACAGCTTTTGATACGGAAGATGGTAATTTAATTGGAGCCGTTGAAGTACAATCCAATGGATTCACATCAAGCAAAACAGGGACTTACAACGTCGAGTTTTCAGTTACAGACTCAGATGGAAACTCCGCTGTGCAGGCCAGAAAGATTGTTGTATACAGCGCTAGTAAATACCTGAGTGATGTAGATTGGCAATCGGCAAAAACGGATTATAATGTGGTTCGAAAAGATAAGGCTAGCTCTAACAATCCGATTAAGCTGCTGGTAAATGGTGAGGTCAAAGAGTTCGCTAAGGGCTTAGGAACCCATGCCAGCTCTGAAATCGTGTATAATCTGGCGGGTGCAAACTATGAATATTTTGAAACGTATGTAGGGGTTGATAGGAATATCGCTGAGCAGAGCAACTCCAGTGTAATTTTCAAAATCTTTGCCGATGGGGCAGAGGTTTATAACAGCGGACTGATGAAATTTGGTACAGAAGCCAAGCTTGCGCGGATACCTGTTAAGGGTGTAAGTGAATTGAAGCTGGTGTTAGATAATGCAGGTAACGGAAATGCTTCAGATCATGGTGATTTTGCTGATGCGAAGTTTATGATCTTGAACAATACACCAGAGCTTACCATATCTAAATCTGTCTCAACCAAAGTGGGCCAAGCAATTGATATCAATGAAAGCTATTCGGCAATGGATTCGGAAGACGGTGACTTGACGGCTCAAGTGAAGGTCACAGGCCTAGAGCAGGTTAATTTCAACCGGGCTGGAAAGTATCCAATCACTTACACAGTAACAGATAGTGATGGAAATACGACCACGAAGATTAGAACGATAGCCGTAGTAGACATGACGGACTTTACGTACCTGACAAATTACGACTGGAATTCTACTCAGAACAGCTATACTGCACCTTTGAAGGATAAATCTATTAGTGTCAATACGCTGAGATTAACAGATGAGAACAATCAGGTAGTGTCCTATGAAAGAGGAATTGGAGCGCACTCTAACTCGACGATTGTATACGATCTAAGCGACAAAAACGTGGACTATTTCACTTCCTATGTAGGTGTAGATAGACAAATGTACGGTTCTGTTGGTTCGGTGAGCTTTGAGGTGTTTGTCGATGGAGAGAAGAAATTCGATAGTGGGGTCATGGGTTCGAGAGATCCGCAGAAATTCATCGAATTGGATATTAATGAAGCAAAAGAACTGAAATTAGTCGTCACAGACGGGGGAAATGGCAACGGATCTGACCATGCTACATGGGGTGGAGCCAAACTACATTTCGCGAATGGAGATCACTTATTCACTAGAGATCTTGAACAGGCGATTGCAGCGGCTAAAGCAATTTCTCTAGAAGGCTTCACACCTGAGAGCATCGCGGCATTTACGTCCAGCCTCTCGATAGCAGAGACAGTGTTGGTTAACTCTTCTGTTACGCAAAGTGAAGTAGACGAAGCTGTAGCAGCGTTGCAACAAGCAACCGAAGGTTTGGTCCAAATAGATCTTACGCAAGTGATTACTGTGGCGGACCCGTATTTAAGTGCTTCGATCAAGACTACATTGGGCGTAACTGGAGAACTAACGCTAGGGGATATGTATAGCCTTACAACGTTAACCAGCGAAACCAGAAGAGTCAGATCCTTGGAAGGTTTGCAGTACGCAAAGAGCCTAGAGACACTTGATATTACTGGAAATGAAATTACAGATTTCTCCCCATTACAAGGGTTAACTAAACTAACGAGCTTATTGGCCGACCCACAAGTGGTAGAGGTAGGAGAATTTAAGGGACCTGTGGTTGAAGTAGCTAATCTGGTGAAAGGGCTCGATGGCAGCAAAGTGATCCCTAATTCCGCTGGGGTAAGAAACACTAGAACATCTAAAGAAATTGTGTTTGATATGAAGGAATGGGCTGCTAATCCGGATGTGTTTACTATTGACCTATCGAACGAGGAGAAAGGAACTTACATGCTGGGGTTAACTTACCAAGTCGCAGGTAATCTCGTGCAAATCATTTCTTTTATTAATAATAATTAAATTCCCAAGAAAGCAGGCGGATTGTGGTCTCTATAACCATGGTTCGCCAGTTTTTAAATGAGGAAGTTTTTATGTAAAAATATCCATTTTGTCATATGACAAAAGAAATGACAACGCTCACTATAAGCGGTGTAGTCTTTTAACTATACTTAATCAGAAATGCGTCAAATTTAAATGAATACTCTAATTGAAGCTTTTTATACAAAGAAGTAAATAATGTATGCGGTTTAGAGAGAGGTGTTTCTGTGAAAATCATCATTGTAGATGATCATCCTTTAGTTAGAAGAGGGCTGGCATCTGTCATTGCAATGCAATCGGATATGCAATTTGCAGGTGAAGCTACGACTGGCCCGGAAGCACTTGATGTGATTGAAGAGACAAAGCCAGACATTGTCCTCATTGATCTTAAGCTTGCTGATGAATCAGGACTGGATGTCATTAAGATAGCACGTACCCGCGGCATGGTTAGTAAATTCATACTGTTGACTTCCTCTGCGAGCAGAGAGGATTTTTTGAGGGCTGAAGAAGTACTGGTAGACGGATATGTACTGAAAGAGGCACTGCCGGAGGAATTACTCTTTGCTATCCAGTTGGTGTACAAAGGGAGAAAATATTACGATCCTGGCCTAATGGAAGAAAAGATGCGAATGAGCGCCAGCAGTCCAACAGATGAATTGACACCAAAAGAGAAGGAAGTCCTGATTCAGCTTGGACAAGGTGCTTGCAATAGAGTGATTGCCACACGTCTTTTTATCAGTGAATTTACGGTGAAGAAGCATGTCAGTCAGATTTTAGCGAAGCTGCAGGTTACTGACCGGACACAGGCGGCACTGTGCGCCAACGCGATAGGATTAACGAAATATGAAATGTCTTACGAGTAGAACGGCAAGATCAGATGTTATAATGGCTTTAACTACTTTGCAAGATTGAGTATTCTGTCTAATTGTAATTAGGGAGTGCTGTTGATGTTTGAATTGCCAGGATACCAAACCTTAGATCTGATAGATAATACCGCGGATATCAGATTATACAGACTCCTACGTCAAGAGGACGGCCTAAGGGTTATCGCTAAGACAACAATAGGAGAATACCCGGGAGCTGCCATGGTCGATGCTTTTCGTCATGAGTATGACATGCTTAAGCGACTTTGCGGACGTGGTGCAATAGAGGCGTACAGTTTGGAAATTATGGCGGACCGACCAGTCCTTCTCTTAAAAGATATAGAGGGGAGTACTCTTGGGCAGATCCTGCGTATGCCTGTTAATTCACTGGGTCTTCCAGCGCTGCTTCGGATCGCTACAGCTATTGCTGATTGTCTTATGCAAATTCATCGTGAAAAAATAACACTAAATGAACTAACCCCCGCTCATCTAATCGTCAATCCCATTACTTTTGAAGTGAAATTTATTGATATAAGAATGTGCTCTACCGAAAACATCACGAGTCCTTTGTCACCGTTAAGCGGTCGGCCCGATGTTCTGCTTCCTTATATAGCTCCAGAACAAACGGGACGAACCGGAGTCAAACCGGATTACCGTTCTGACTTTTATTCGCTTGGGATCATCCTGTATGAATGTCTCTCAGGCAGCCGCCCCTTTGAGCTGCATGATGTTGTTGATATTGTATATCGTCATCTTGCAGATACACCTGAGCCTCTGCACCGCAAGTTCCCCACTATCCCTCTATCGGTCTCTGATATTGTTGGTAAATGCATGGAGAAGATGCCTGAAGCGAGATACGCCAGCGCATTAGGCATTAAATCGGATCTTGAGGAATGTCTATCCCGTCTAGAAGAATCCGGGCATATTGAGCCTTTTCCACTAGGAAGCTGGGATATCCCAGAGCGGTGGATGGTATCAGGACGCTTCTATGGAAGACATCTTGAGCAACAAAGCTTAAGGGAAGCGCTGCAACGAGCATCACAAGGTGCCGTAGAGACGGTCTGGATTAGCGGGGAGAGTGGTATCGGCAAAACAACCTTTCTAAAGGAGACCCTTAGAAATACAGTCTCTTTGGATGGTTTCTTCGCCAGAGGCAAATTCGAATCCCGACATACCTCACTCCCTTATGGCATCTGGCATCAAGTCATAGAAGAGTTGGTTAGTCAGCTGCTGATGGAAACAAAGCTGCAAGTGGAAGTTTGGAAGCTGCGTATTCTACAAGCAGTGGACAATTACGGTCAGTTGCTGATCGATTTTGTTCCTAAGCTTGAACTTTTGATTGGCCCACAACCCTCCGTGCCTTCACTGCCACCGCTGGAAGCTCAGCATCGCTTTCAATTAATCATGAGCCGATTTATTCAACTCTTTCCTCATGAGGATCATCCATTGATCTTGGTATTGGATAATTTGCAATGGGCTGATGATACGTCGCTGCAATATCTCACTTCGCTTATAGAGGATACGGCAACGACTCATCTGCTAATCGTGCTTTCCTATCGCAATCGGGAGATTACAAGGCTGCACCCACTCAGTAGGCTGGAAAAGCATCTGATTGACCGCAACGTAGCGATGAGCAGAATTTCTTTACAAGCGCTTGAACTCACCGATTTAAAACAACTGCTACTTGATGTTATGCGTTACGAGGCAGCTGACTTGGACGAGCTGGCGCGTGTGCTGCTTCATAAGACAGATGGAAACCCGTTATTTATTAAGCAATTCCTTCAAGATTTGATAGATGATCAGCGAGTGGAATTTGATGAGAATATTCGAAGCTGGAAATGGGATCTCCAGCGTATTACTGAATTAAATGTTCCCGATAACGTAGCTTCATACCTTTCAAGTAAATTGCAACAATTTCCTGAACAGACGGTATATGCACTTAGCAGAGCCGCATTCATAGGCAGCCTATTTGATTTACGTACACTTGCTGA
Source organism: Paenibacillus sp. FSL L8-0333 (assembly GCF_037965665.1). Lineage (NCBI taxonomy): Bacteria > Bacillati > Bacillota > Bacilli > Caryophanales > Paenibacillaceae > Paenibacillus > Paenibacillus sp. FSL L8-0333. Next base: position 6,666,663 of record NZ_CP150186.1, on the reverse strand, counting down.
TATTACGGAGACCCCGATAGAGGCATTGAGCGAAGCGTTGGCGGTTGCTGTACATGGGCGCTTGTTGCAGCCCGTTAACGGGGAGGAATATCCGCATTATAAGTTTCAGCATAACCGCATTCATCAGGCAGCATATGCCTTTATTTCCGAAGAGGAGCGTTCCGAGCTGCATTGGAAGATTGGTCTGTTATTGCTAGGCCGCAGCCCGCTAAGTGAAGGAACGACCCTATTTGAAGCTGTCCAGCATTTGAATCAGGCACTTACATGGTTAGACCGCCCTGAACAGAGGCTTCAACTGGTAGAGCTGAACTTACAGGCAGGGGTAAAAGCGAAGCAAACAACCGCACATGAGACAGCCTTGCAATATATGCTTCAGGCAACGTCATTATTAGCGGAGCAGAGCTGGGAGGCGCAATATGGGCTAACCTTCCGGGTATTTCGTGAGAGGGCGGAGCTCGAATATTTATGTTCCCATTTTGATACGGCTAATGAATTATTCCATCTGTTAATTGATAAAGCTACGACAAATATGGATAAGGCTTACGTCTACGCAATGAAGGTGCAGTTGGAAGCAAGTAATGATAACCACGAAGAGGTGATCTCCTTAGGCCAGCATACCCTATCGTTACTGAAAGTGAAGCATCAATTTGATCCTGGGTATGTTCAATTGACGCTTCAATGGTTGCGATTGCGGCGTAGACTCAAGAAGGTCTCACTCGAATCGCTTACTCTTTTACCTCCAATGACTGATGAAGCACGTAGAATCGCAATGTCTACTTTAGATCATTCGAGCAATGCTTGTTTCTACGTCAATCGAGAAGGGTGGCTCGCTTCTTCCTTCACCATGATTGAATTAACGCTTGATTATGGGATGACTCCGGAGGCTTCCATTGGATTCATAGGTTATGCAATGTTTCAATACTATTACTTCCGTAATGATGAAGAGACATTCAAATGGGCCATGCTGGCATTCAGCTTATCCGAACCCTATCCGAAACAGCATATGACAACCTTAGCTGCGTTCGCCATGTGCTACGACAGCTGGCGGCATTATGATCCTGCTATGCTCCATACATTTACCGAGAAGGCTGGTAAAGTGGGACTGGAATCAGGTGACTTATGGAAGGGCAACCAGAATGTGCTGATCAACTGTGCCTCCCTTTTGCAATTTGGTCATCCTCTCGGCGATATCTATGAGCGATTAATTACTCATTCCGGAGATTTGCTGCGCCATAACAACAGTCTTCATTGTAAGCAGGCTATTGTAGCGGCGGCCATTCTTGTTCGACTGACAGGTTATCGCTCTATAGATGATCCCTTTCCCATCGCGGAGATTAGCGAGCCTGATTTTGCAAAGTCGGTTCATGGGGACACCTTTGATTTTATACAAGAAATGGTCTGGATCTATCAGTATTTGACGGGCTATGTATTTGGAGAATACCGAGAAGCCAGTGAGGCATTAGCCAAATCAGCGGCCATTATAAAATCACGCGAAGATGGCTTAGACAGTCCCATGCAGATCATGTATGAATGTTTAGTCTGGGCTCAGTTGTATGAGGAATATAACGCTGAAGAGCAACGTACATATCGGGCAAAAATGCGTAAATGCTTGAAGAAAATGAAAAATCTTGCCATGCGTTGTCCGGGGAATTATCAGCATAAATATCTGTTGATGAAGGCTGAGTTAACTCGTCTATCGCGAGATCCCCGCCAAGCTGAAGCGTTGTATGAGCAATCCATTGAGACCGCCCGGGTCCACGGTCATATTCACGATTTAGCGATGGCGGCGGAATGTTATGGCAAATATGGGCTTCGTCATGGCAAAATGCATCTGGCAAGAATCTATATGACTGAGGCCTATGAGGCTTATCTGCAATGGGGCGCAAAGGCTAAAGCGGCTGACCTGGAGCAGCAGCATCGCCATTTGCTGCATATTAAACGAGAGCCCGGGCTCGATCGTGTGGATTCCCTTTCTGTGGTAATGTCTGCCCAAGCATTATCGGGCGAGATGGAGATGAGCCGATTATTGGCCACGCTGATGCGAATCATGCTCCACAATGCTGGGGCAGAATATGGGGCTGTTATTTTTGATCATGACGGCAAATGGATGGTGGAAGCTTATGGGACCTCAGAAGCCCAGCATATCGAATCTGTTCCACTTGGGGAAGAATCGGGGTTGGTCCCGGCAGCGATTATAGCTTACGCGGCAAGAACACAAGAACAGGTTGTATTACATGATGCGCTCAGTGAAGGGATATTTACACGTAATACTTACGTTAGGAATAATAGACTGAAATCCGTTCTATGTCTCCCCATCATGAATCAGAATAAATTGGTTTGCCTGCTCTATTTGGAGAATAATCTATCGCCGGGTGTATTTACTCCAAGCAGACTCGATGTGCTCAAGCTGCTTGGTTCACAATGCGCAATCTCAATCGCTAATGCCAAGCTATATTCGGGAATCCAATATCTCAAAAAAAATCTGGAGGATCAAGTGGTAGAAAGAACTCGCAGCCTGGAGCGTTCGATGCGGGAAACATCTGCGGCTTTGGCCGAAGCTACTGTTTTTGAGGAACGCAATCGTATTGCCCAAGAGATTCATGATATTGTCGGGCATACCCTTACATCGACGATTCTGCAGATTGAAGCTGGCAAGCGGCTGCTTCAGAAGAAGGAGATAGACAGCGGCTTTCAGCGTCTGGCAGAAGCCCAGGATCTTGTGCGGCATAGCTTGAATGAAATCCGCGGCTCTGTCCATATGCTGAAAGAGGACAGGTATTCTGACCTAACCGTGATGCTGAGGCAGTTGATTAAAGATACAGAACGCAATGCAGGCGTTGTTGTTCATGCAGTTATTTATGATCTGCCGGAAGCCATGTCAACAGCCTATAAAAAGGCAATCTATCATGCTTTGCAGGAGGGCTTAACTAATGGGATCAGACATGGAAAGAGTGCCGAGTTCCATTTTAGTCTGGAGTCTGTTGGAGCGAACTTGCAGTTTAGACTCAAGGATTGTGGGCTAGGGATGAGTCCAATCGTGATGGGATTTGGACTTAGGACGATGAAGGAACGGGTTGAGCAACTGGGAGGCAGCTTATCCATCGATTCAGAAATGGATGAAGGCTGTTTACTGGAGATTGATCTGCCCATGCGAAGGGTTGTGGATAGAAATTGAGCAAAATAAAAATTGTAATTGCCGATGATCAATTGTTGACGCGGGAAGGACTTCGCACCATTTTGGATCTGGAAGATGATATGGAAGTGGTCGGTGCTGCCAAGAATGGAGAAGAAGCTTGCGAGATGGTTGAAGCACTCCAGCCTGATCTGGTGCTGCTCGATATTCAAATGCCAGTTATGGATGGCCTTAGCGCCTTGAAGCGAATAAAGCAGGTTCGGTCGAACATCTTCATTCTGATTCTGACTACTTTTATAGAGACTGATTATATTGTAGAGGGAATGGCCTACGGAGCAAGCGGCTATATGCTGAAGGACATGGATGCAGATAAAATGATCGCTTCGATTCATGATACGTTATCCGGGCAATTTATTCTGCCAGCTCCGGTAGCAGCCAAACTGGCGTCGAGGATGAACAGGTTAACAGAGGACTATGAACATTGGCAGAGATCGGGTCTGGATCGCATCAGTCTGACAGAACGGGAAGAGGAGCTGGCACAGCTCATTATCCGGGGACTGAACAATCGTGAAATCGCCGATACATTACATATTGCGGAAGGTACGGCGCGTAATTATATTAGCAATCTTTACAGCAAATTAGAAGTGGTTGATCGGGCCCAAGCGATTGTGCGACTGCAAGCTATTTTGTAATAGTTGTTGCTGTTAACGAATTACTGTCGGGGCCAAATATTCAAACAGCGGGAGATTCCTCAGTATTCCAAATGTAACGGTCAGAATCAACATTATAGCCATAATTGCCTGGCTAAGAGGCCGGATTTGCTTCTTATTAGTAATCCAATACAACATATACAGAGGTGCTAAAATAAACAGCAACGGGTTAAATCTAAACGCTTGAATAACGTCGAACTTCAGCAAGGAAAGAATAACTCTTGTGACTCCACATCCGGGACAATACAATCCAGTCCATTCATGAAATGGACAAGGGATACTAATCTTGGTTAAGGGTATCCATGCTTTGAGATAAACTACGCCGACGAGACTTAAGGACACACCCCAAAATAGTTTAGGATGTGTCCTTTTATAAGTCGTAAACTTATACCAGTTTATTAACATCGGATTGTACCAAGGCATACGTGACAATACCCAGACCAAAGAGTGTCAGGATCACATAAAGCACTGAATTATCTGACGGGTATTGGCCGCGCTGTCTTTGAGCTTCAGCAATATGTTTACCTACCTGATAGGCCCAAATGAAGCTCCAGATCCCACACGTAACCAACGTTAAAAGAAAATGTTTTCCTCCTGTAAATGTATAGTCCCCACTCAGTTCGCCTACCTCATTGGTTAGAACAATAAACCAATATATTGTATAGAGCCCACATGTAATTAATGACAAAATAATGGCGAATGCAACACTTCTGCGACTAATCATTACTCACTCTCCTATGTATTTACATAAAAATTCGACATTTCCATCTTATTGAATTAGGAAAAAATATACAAGACAATATTTGAGAATTACTGTCCGCTGTCGAAATCTAGACAAACTTACTGCTGATATCTAGTGGAAACCTTACCAAATATGAAATATACTTTTGAGGCTATGCACTGGAACCACAACTAGATTTACATTAACGAATGGAGGACACTTTGATGTCTACTTTGCCAAATTGCCCGAAATGTAATTCAGAATACACTTATGAAGATGGTAGTTTGCTCGTCTGCCCGGAATGTGCGCATGAGTGGAGCCTCGACACAGAGGCTGAAAGCAGTGAAGAGAACAAGGTTGTCAGAGATGCCAACGGAAATATTTTAAATGATGGAGATGCTATAACTATTATTAAAGACCTTAAAGTAAAAGGAAGCTCATCCGTTCTGAAGATAGGAACAAAGGTGAAAAACATCCGTTTAGTGGACGGAGATCATGATATTGATTGCAAAATCGATGGTTTTGGAGCTATGAAATTAAAGTCCGAGTTTGTTAAAAAGATCTAAAAAATAAGAATCAGCTTAACTTCAACAGAAGTAGGCTGATTCTTTATTTTAAACGTTATCTATTAATTTCAACAATCTGATTTCGTCCGGCATTTTTTGCTTGATATAAGGCTTTGTCCACAGATTCGAATAAATCATTTAGTTGATTGGTCAGGCTTTCTGTATATTGAGCTGCAAAATTACTAATGGACAGCAGTCCCATACTAACAGTAATTGATAGGGCATGAGCAACATCCTCTACATGTACTTTATTAGCTTCTATTATAGATTTGATATGCTTTGCCAAGTGGTTTGCTTGTGTTTGATCTGTATTTGGCAAATAAATGATAAATTCTTCTCCGCCATAACGCGCCAGAATATCTGTCTCCCTCAGCGTTTTTTTAATTACCTCTACCGTGCTGCAAATAACTACATCGCCAATCAAATGGCCGTAATTGTCATTCACTGTTTTGAAAAAGTCGATATCCAGAAGAATGATAGCAAAAGGCTGCTTGAGTTTCATATTTTCTATGATTTCATGCTCTAAGTGTAACGTTAAGTAATGACGATTATAACAACCGGTTAAGCTGTCCGTTATGGCCATCTGCTTAAGTTTTTGGTTGGTCTGCGATAGTTCATTCTGGATTTCAGTTAATGCAGCATTACGCTCTTGCAGGGTCTCGTTCTGGTGATTGGTCTCGGCTATGAGGCGATGCAGCTCGCTTCTGTCCTGAAAAGTAAGAATGCGTCCAACCCTGATTCCACCTACCACAATCGGCGCGGCAGTAATGTTAATGTATGCATTGAGTGAGGTGTAGAATAGTTCAACCTCGGTTCTCTCCATGGGCTGGTTCAAGTATGTATGAAGGAATAAATCGAAAGCTCCGGAAGTTTGCTCCATGGGTGCGATGGTCGACACGTCAAAGCGAGCACCGGTTTGTAGATTGATTCTTGGGAAAAGCGAGCGATTGATTTCTACTACAGTCTCACTATCATCCAGTACAAGAATTCCTTCTGTAATGGTGTCAATGATATCCTGATGGGCGATGGTTACGAGATCAAATATTTTATCCCGATGAATAGCAATTACGAAAAAAATTGCCGAGATTAAGATCCCCAGAGAGGTCAGCCCCGGAATAACTGGATCAGATTTAAGCAACACCACATTAAGAAAAACATCCAATAATATAAATACCGTTAGCACCAGCACCCCTTTGAGCACATGAGCAACCTGTTTTTTGATCCGCTGTGTAGTGTTTGAGACTAGGGCTGAATAGATGATATACAGAGAAATCATTACGCTGGTGGTTAAGAAGATAATAAGCAGCCAAAAAATCGGACCATAATATCTTTCGATATATCCGCCATTCATAGGGAGAACAAAATTTCCGTTTGGATTAGCGATCACTACTACTATGATCAATGCTGCGAGAATGTATAGGATCAGCGTGTTCTTTTTTCGAAGGAGATGTGAATTTCCAGTGAGAAGTATCGTAAAAAGAAGCCAGCCAATCGTTAACAGAACCGAGTCGATAAATGCGAGCTTCACATAAAACAATTGAAACCTGGGATTGTCGGTTGTTTTGATAGCAAATTGACAGAAGGGCCATAACATCATAGTAAAATGAAATACTAAGTATGCTTTATGTAGGTTAGTGATGGTTACAGACGCAAATATGTAGATGAACAAAGCGAACAAAACAAAAAATAATAATAAATCAATCCATGTCATGATATTCATTTCAGTGACACCTTCTCCCACCCGGTTAACAGTTCTTTCATGTTACCTTGAATTTTAATGGTTTGCCATATGATCATTTGTTCTACGAGAACGGCTATTTGTTTAAGAGTGTTTCAACATATTCATTCAAAATCCTCTATTTGTAAGCGTGGTTTTGCAAATTTTAAGGATGAGTTTCTCGACAAACTGGGGTTGGACAGAATGATTAGCTTTTTTAACCTTAACTTGTGTTATAATCAAACAAACAATTTAAAGAGGAAATTATAGTTAAGGGGGATTTGTAAGTGGAAATAGGAATAAGCACGTTCGTAGAAACAACACCGGATGTCCAGACAGGTGAAGTGATAAGTCATGCGCAGCGTTTGCGCGAGGTCGTAGAGGAGATTGTGCTTGCAGATCAGGTGGGTTTAGATATATTTGGCGTGGGCGAACATCATCGTAAAGATTATGCGGCTTCTTCTCCAGCAGTTTTGCTGGCTGCGGCGGCCTCACAGACGACACGGATTCGGCTAACCAGTGCGGTTACAGTACTTTCCTCTGATGACCCAGTACGTGTGTTTCAGGATTTCGCTACCCTTGATGGAATCTCAAATGGACGCGCAGAGATCATGGCAGGCCGGGGTTCTTTTATCGAGTCGTTCCCGCTGTTTGGGTATGATTTGAATCATTATGATGAGCTGTTCGATGAGAAGCTGGACTTGCTGCTCAAAATACGGGAATCCGAAAAAATAACCTGGAGCGGCGTGCACCGTCCTGCCATTAATAATCTGGGGATTTATCCGCGTCCCGTGCAGAATCCTTTGCCAGTATGGATTGGCAGCGGAGGAAATACAGAATCCGTAATTCGTGCAGGTCTACTAGGATTACCGCTTGTGCTGGCTATCATTGGCGGCAGTCCGCTACAGTTTGCTCCGCTCGTGAAGCTCTATAAGAAGGCTGCGGCGCAAGCGGGACATGATGTGTCGAAGCTGCCCGTTGCTTCACACTCACACGGCTTCATTGCAGAGGATAATCAGCAGGCTGCGGATATGTTCTTCCCTTCTACGCAAGCTAGTATGAATGTTATTGGCCGGGAACGCGGATGGGGTCAATACACCCGTGCAAGCTATGATGCGGCACGTAGATTTGAAGGTGCCTTGTACGTAGGTGACCCAGAGACCGTTGCTGAGAAAATCATTCACCTGCGCAAGCAAGTAGGCATCACACGTTTTATGCTGCATGTGCCGCTTGGCACAATGCCTCATAAGGATGTAATGAGAGCCATTGAGCTATTGGGTACCCAAGTAGCACCCATTGTTCGCGCTGAGATATCGAGATGGGAAGCAGAGGTTGAAGCTAAGTAGTAACTATGATCTTACTTAATTATTGAAGCTGTTGATAATGGAGGGGGAGATGGATATGACAGAGCACACTATAGCGAGCAGACTCGAAGTATTAGGAGTTGTCCTGCCTGAGGCTAGTGAACCGGCGGCAAAATACGCTAACTACGTAATTGTTAATGGTTTATGTTTTGTGTCGGGAAAAGGACCAGCGGGCCATCCCAAAGGAAAGCTGGGACAAGACTACACTACCGAAGAAGGCTACCATTTTGCACGTTTAACGGGTATAGAGATCCTTGCCGTCCTTAAGACAGCTTTAGGTTCTTTGGACAAAGTGAAAAGAGTAGTCAAAATTCAAGGCTTCGTTAATGCAGATCCCCTTTTTGAAGAACATCATAAAGTGCTTAATGGTTGTTCAGATTTAATGCTTGAGGTGTTCGGAGACAAGGGTGTTCATGCTCGTTCTGTATTGGGTGCTGTTTCCGTAAGGGATAATCTACCGATCATTATTGATTCCATTTTTGAAGTTGAGGAACCTGTCTAGCCGGCTCCATGAGGCATATTTAAAAAGAGGACTATGATACCGAAAGGTGATCGTAGTCCTCTTTTTTTAGGTGCTTATGCCGTAGGTAGATGCTTACCCCAAAATTTGTAACAAAACTAATCACCCTTTTTTTAGTAACAATAGGTGTACATATCAATCAACGAGGTGATGACATCATGAAATTTCAAAAGAAAGCTATGTTACTTTTACTACTTACATCTATGCTCTATACTGCTCCGGCCTATGCGGCGACAACGCCTCAGACTCCGGTTACAGCCGTCTATCTGGATGATCAACAGCTACAATTAGAGGCTCAGCCCTTGCTCGTAAACGATACAGTACTAGTCCCTATGCGCAAGTTATTTGAAGCTCAAGGGGCAAAGATTACTTGGAATAATGATACCAAGACCGTTAAGGCAACCAAGGGAGACCTGGTGCTGACCTATCATATTGGCGATCAAGCAGCGAATAAAAATGGCCATTCCTTAAGCGTAGCCGTTCCCGGCCAGATTGCCGGCGGTTATACGATGATGCCACTGCGTTTTGTCAGCGAAGCTTTGGGCAGCACTGTGAAGTGGGATACTGCTACTCGTGCTGTTCGTATCTACTCGGCAGTGGATTACGATACGACAATTCTGTATGGAGTTAATCTGCGAAGTTTGCCAGATTCGTCAGCCCAATCAACGGTTCAGCAAATGTTGTCGGCAGGAGATAAGGTACATGTGGTTAGAGAAGTAGATGCTTTATGGTTAGAAGTGCGAACGCAGGATAACAAGAGTGGATATATCTCTGCTAAACCCAAATATAGCAATTATACGAGTGCTGCTCTTGTAGAGCGGCAGGGAAACGAGCTGCTTGCTTACGGAGAAAAATATCTGGGAACGCCTTATGAATTTGGCGCTGCTACTGACCAGACGTCAACCTTTGACTGTTCTTCTTTTGTAGGACATGTATTTAAGGATATGTTGGCAATTGACCTGCCACGTGTCTCTTACAATCAGGCCAAAGAGGGCAAAGAGGTTGGAATTAACGAGCTGCGCAAGGGGGATCTGTTATTCTTCAGTGCACGTGGACTTGATATTGGACATGTGGCGATTTACGCGGGAAATAATCAGATCTTACATACGTACTCCAAGGAGCTTGGCGTTCATTATGAAGCCTTAAGTGACAAGTGGAAGAAACGTTTGGTGACAGCTCGCAGATTGTTTTAGCTAGGTAATAATTAGGCTATAATTATCACGGTGAAGAAGCATCCGAATACATTTGGGGGATGAAGCAGATTGGCTAAGACCATAGTAGAAAAGTTGAAATCCCCTCTCCATTAAAATTTATCAGAAAAGAACTCCAGCAAGATGTGTGGAAAGCCTTAAACACCCTATCAGAAGCTAATCGTATAGTCACAATTCTCTACTATATCGACAATTACAAGGTTAGGGAAATCGCCGATTTCCTTGATTTATCCAGCGAAGCTGTTGAGAGTAGACTCCGTAGATCAAGAGCGATCTTAAAAAGGGAGATGTTGAGTACAGTGAATAATAATCTTATTGAAAACAAATTACAGGACGAATTTAAGAAGAGAGTCTTTCAGGATGAAAGAATGACTGAAACGAATTTTCGTCGTGTGGCTATGGGCCAGAGTGAATTTGATGATATTGATATGCATAAGACAAACTTCTCCAATGTAAATATGGAGGGGACCGGATTCGATAATATTAATATGAGCAGTACCACCTTTAATGACATCAATATGCATTCTGTTAAGTTTAATGAAGTGGGGCTGTGGGAAATAGAGGTTAGTAACAGTGAACTAGGAGAGGCTTATTTCCACGATATTCATTTGTACGGCAAAGGCAATAAGTTTGAGCGATGCCAGCTGAACGGGACATCCTTTGTAGATTGTGATCTTTCGAATGTGGATATAAGAGACTGCAATCTTTCAGGCGTCACAGTAAATGGTATTTCATTAGAGCTATTGTTAGACAGCTATAATAAAAGTAAATAAACTATATAAATCATAGATTTAATTGGAAACCACTTCTTTCTAGGAGTGGTTTTTGAGTTTAGGGTATAATGGATGAAGAGTGTACAGCACAACCTATAGGAGTGAAAAATAGATGAAGCGCATCACCATTTTAATTGCGGATGATGAGGCGGAAATTGCCGACTTGGTGGCCTTGCATTTGCAAAAAGAGGGGTATCATATCCTCAAAGTGTCCGATGGAAGGGCAGCGGTACAAGCCATTGAGTCGCAAACGATAGATTTGGCGATTCTGGATATTATGATGCCGGGGCTGGATGGTTACGAGGTAACCCGCCATATTCGGGAGCATCATCATCTGCCGATTATTTTTCTGAGTGCTAAAACTTCCGATCTTGATAAAATCACCGGACTGGTTATGGGCGCAGATGATTATATGACCAAACCGTTTAATCCAATGGAGCTGGTCGCCCGGGTTAATTCCCAGTTGCGGCGTTCCATACAATTCAGTCAGCCCGCAGCCATAACTAAATCGGTGCTAGAGGTTCGGGGATTGATGATTTCACCGGATGAGCATACGGTTACTCTTTATGGTGAGGTCATAGAGTTAACTCCAAAAGAGTTTGATATTTTGCATTTATTGGTTAGCCATCCCAAGCAGGTGTTTAGTGCGGAGAGCATTTTTCAACAGGTGTGGGGCGATGCTTATTATGAGAGTGGGAACACGGTCATGGTGCATATCCGTACCTTGCGCAAAAAGCTGGGCGAAGACATCAATAAGAATAAATTCATTAAGACGATCTGGGGCGTTGGATATACTTTTAATGGGTAAAGCCAGTGAAGTTTATATATTTTAAGAAAAACTTTATATTTGTCCCGCCTTTTCTTTAAAGTGTCTTCGTTATTCTATTCCTATCAAGGAAATGGGAGGACATTGCTGATGAAGAAGTGGGGCTTTTTGGCGTTGGTTGTATTGTTGCTTGGGTATGCAGCGGCTCGTTATTTACCGAATACGGGCAATTTAGGATACGATGATAAGATCCGCAGAGGATCTATTACAAATAACAATAGTTTAGAGGTGGTAACACAAGATCAGGTGTATCAAGGGGATTTGTTGCTGGTGAATAGACAATACCCGGTACATGAGGATAGTGTGAAGCCTGATATCGTGACCTTATATGAGCAGGCGGATCTGGTGCAGGGTTATGGACTGCTGGATACCTCGATTCGTTTGTCTGAAAGTGTAGCGCATAAATTCAATAAGATGGTCAAAGCTGCCGAAAAAGAGGGTGTGAATCATTTTTTAATTAGCAGCGGGTACAGGGACTTTGAAGAGCAAGAAAAATTATATCAGGAAAAAGGCTCGGACTATGCTTTACCGGCGCAATACAGTGAACATAATTTAGGATTATCTCTGGATATCGGGTCGTCCCAAGCAGAAATGAGTAAAGCGCCTGAAGGAAAATGGCTGCAAAAAAATGCTTGGAAATACGGCTTTATTCTCCGCTATCCGAAAGACAAAACCGAGATTACGGGGATAAAATATGAACCCTGGCATTTCCGTTATGTAGGGTTGCCGCACAGCGCCATTATTCATGAGAAAGGGCTTGTGTTAGAGCAATATTTGGATTTCTTGAAGGAGAACAAAGAGATTTCGACAACAGTAGACGGTAAAGCTTATACAGTAAGTTATTTTCCGGTATCCAAATACACTACGATCAAAATTCCACAGGAAGGGCAATATATGACTTCAGGCGATAACATGGATGGCATAATTGTTACTACATATTAATGACTAAAGAGCCGAAAAAAAAGTCTGCTATAAACCTTTTGCTGGCAGCGATATTTATCGTCTATATGTATTTTTTAATCCGAATTATTTTATTTAAAGGTGCACCGGTTAACTTATTATCGCTTTTGGATCAAGCGGGACGTATGTTTGAACATCCAGACAGGATTTTTAATCGGCGTGGCAACTATATCCCTTTTAAGGAGATCTCACGGGGGATGGACAATCTGTCACTTTCAGATCCTTTTTCATCTATTAATTTAGTAGGGAATCTGTTGGCTTTTATTCCATTTGGGATCTTGGTGCCTATGCTGTTATCGCAAAAAGTAAGGCTGTTTCAAAGAGTCTTCTTTCTCTCACTGGCGCTGAGCTTCTGTTTTGAATTCACGCAATTAGTATTGTATATCGGTACCTTTGATGTGGATGATCTTATTTTGAACACTAGCGGTGGGGTGGTTGGTTACTGTATCTATAGACTGTTGACTTCTTTCGGATGGATTGCATCTATATCAAAGCGGTGTTAGTATTTGTGGATATAGATCTAGGGTAGAAGGGGCATCGTATGAAAAAGCGTATTTCGGATATTGTTTCCATCATAGTAGGAGCTTTGTTATTCTCCTTGGCCGTTAATTTGTTTGTAATTCCAAACGAGTTCGGTGAAGGCGGGGTCACGGGACTGACTATGATTACTTACTATTTGTATCAGTGGTCACCCGGTATTGTTAGTTTGATTCTTAACGCTTTATTATTAATTGTGGGGTACAAATTTCTAGACAAAACTACGACGGTATACACGATTATTGCGGTGTTTTTCAATTCGTTATTCCTGATTCTTACGAAAAATTGGAATATTGGCAGTGATGAGTTGATAATTAATGCAATATTCGGGGGTATCTTCTCAGGTGTGGGGATCGGGCTGATTATACGAGTGGGTGGAACGACTGCAGGGTCAACCATCATCGCCAGAATCCTACATAAATATTTGGACTGGAACGTGAGTTACGCGCTGCTGCTCGTCGATTTAATTGTGGTGTTCGCTTCGTATTTCATCATTGGAGTACAAAGTCTGATGTTTACGATCGTGATGCTCTATGTAGCCACCAAGATAATGGACTTCATTATTGAGGGAGTGAACCCTAAGAAGGCTGTTACGATTGTATCCCAAGAGCAGGACAAAATTGCTGAACAGGTTAATGGAATTATGGATAGAGGCGTCACAGTAATATATGGCCGTGGGTACTATACCAAGACACCTAAAGAGCTGCTGTATATTGTGATTAGCAAGCAGGAAGTGACTATGCTTAAGAAAATCGTCAAATCCATTGATAAAGAGGCATTTATTACCATACACGATGTAAGAGATGTATTCGGAGAAGGTTTTGTGGAGCTGTCAAAATAATAAGATAAAAAGCTATCCCGGAAGCTATAATGGCTGCTTGGATAGTTTTTTTTGATTTTGGGTACGTTATTGTGATGGATATCATTGCAATTATTGGTTCGTTCACATTTTTTCAATTTCCCGTGTGATTGAACGCACACTATGGCATGCGAAGCTTCTATATGCTTTTTATAGAGGAATTAATTTATTGCAGGAAAGAGGGTATTTAGATGTTAGATCAACAAACAATTGAAATCATAAAATCAACGGTGCCTGTCTTGCAGGTTCATGGGAAGACCATCACAACTACTTTCTATCGCATGTTATTTGAAAATCATCCGGAGTTACTAAATATATTTAATCACGCCAACCAACGGGAAGGTAAACAGCAGACTGCACTTGCTAACGCCGTACTCGCGGCGGCAATGAATATTGATCAGCTAGGAAATATCTTGCCTGTGGTAAAACAGATTGCGGAGAAACATCGGGCATTGGGAGTATTACCTGAACATTATCCCATCGTAGGTGAGACTTTGTTAGCTGCCATTGGGCAAGTACTTGGCGATGCGGCGACGCCAGAAATTATTGATGCTTGGGCAAAGGCGTATGGCGTGATCGCAGATGCCTTTATTGGTGTCGAAGCAGAGAAGTATCGTGAGGCTGCCGAAATTCCCGGGGGTTGGAGTGGATTTAGAAACTTTGTGGTTACTAAGAAGGTTAAAGAAAGTGAACTTATTACTTCCTTCTACCTTTCTCCTGAGGACGGAGGGGCTATAGCTTCTTACTTGCCGGGTCAATACATCACGGTTCGTGTTCAGCCTGAGGACGAGGAATACACCCATGTTCGCCACTATAGTTTGTCCAGTGCGCCGGGACAGTCGTATTACCGCATCACAGTTAAACGGGAAGGTGAGGGGCCCGATAAACCGGCTGGTGTCGTATCTACTTTCCTTCATGATGTTGTTCAAGTGGGATCTATATTGGAAGTGAGCTCGCCAGCGGGTGATTTCGTACTAAATAAAGATAGTGATCGTCCAGTGGTTCTTATTAGCGGTGGGGTTGGACTAACCCCTATGGTAAGTATGCTGGAGACGTTAATTGCTACGCAGCCAGAACGAGAGGTAACGTACATTCATGCAGCCATCAATGGAAGCTTGCATGCTATGAAAGAAATGGTGGCGGATTTGGAGCAGTCCCATCCTACCCTACGATCCTATGTATGTTATGAAACTCCAGGTGAAGGAGATACGTTCCATAAAACAGGTTATATTGATCTAGCTTGGCTGCAAGAAGTAACAGACGTAAACTCTGAATTCTATTTCTGCGGACCGACTCCTTTTATGAAGGCAATATATAAGGCTCTTAAGGAATGGAAGGTGGCTGAAGACAGAATTCATTATGAATTCTTCGGCCCGGCGGGAAGTTTGGAAGCATAAGCTGTAAAACCAAAAGAGCGTCACAGTCCTAATGACTGTGACGCTCTTTTTTTACAAAAGAAGTTTATTTGAAGGCAGCGAATGGGTTAGTTCCCTTTGGTAATATTGAACTGAAATTAAAGGTGTACGTAGGAATTCCAGCCGCATAAGGGGCAATTTCATACTGTTGGTAGAAGATTGCAAGGCCACTCTCGGAAACGTAGAAGTTTGGTTTTTCTGTTAGTCCGCCAGGTGTATCTGGAAAAGCTAGCTCCTTGGTGCTTTCCTTCAACATTTTATCTAGCTTTTGTTTGTAGTTTGGCTCTGCCTTCAGCAGATCCTTCAGTTCTATTTGCTTGCCGTCCTTCAACGAGAAGGTAAATCCTGTGCGGAGGGCTCCACCATGAGCTCCACCAGTATAGCCGTATTGGTCAGTCACGATGCTCAGAACCCCTTCGCGGTTAAAGGAGACAACAAAAGTTTGAGAGAAATCATATTTATTCTCTATAGTGCCATCTCTATGACTAGCCTGTTCTTCGCTCTCTGCGACGAATTGTTCAGCTTGCTTTTTGAAGATTGCATTAATCTTAGTTTGTACTTCATCTGTTAAGCCGCTGATTTTTGGATATTGCACTTTGATACTAGCATTTTTATTACTCTTATCTAAGGTTTCAGAGGTAATTTTGATGTCATTCATTACTTTTTTACTTAGATCAAGTGATTTCAATGAAGGATTATAAACGCCTTGCACTCCTAAATAGTCAGACAAGAGTTTGAATGGAACATAAATCCGGTCGTTGATGACCTTCACATCATGACTGCCGGTCATGCTATAAATGTAATAGCCATTCAGGGTTGTACTAACACCGTAATCCGAGACCTCCATGTCCAGCTTCATGGAATCGCTGCCCACACTATAAGTTTTAGTGCTTGCATTATAGTTAATGGAAAGGCCAAAAGCATCCCGTAGTACAGTTAAAGGGATCATGGTATTGCCGTTTACTATTTTCGCTTGCTGCGATAAGGTCTGGCCTTTATATTTAAGCACTACAGAGGGTTGCTGTGCGGCTTGTTTTACCGTATTTCCTCCGGTAGTTGCGGCTTGAACTGAAGTTCCTCCTACTAGTCCCGACCCTCCAAGCAATACTCCAGCAGCCAAGATGGCTGAGGTCCATTTCATACTTTTATTCATAACTTAATCTCTCCTTCCCAAGGATGGGCTTATGTAGTTGCAATATGATATTTTTTCCTTTATCACTTCTACAATTATAGCTAGCTTTTAACTCGATTTGATTACAAAGGCGGTTACAGTGTTGTTGCATAGATATGCAAAAGGTATATACTTTTTAACCATTTTGTACGATTAAGACACTAGCATTAAGAATGTAAAGTAATTACGGTGAGCTCGGGGCGACAATTAAAACGAACAGGCATACGAGTTACTCCTATCCCGCGAGTGGTATAGACCTGAAGTTGGCTGTTGGGCAGTTGATATAATCCGCTTGAATATTTACTTCCGTGAGGCGGGGTATATAAAGCTCCTACAAATGGGAGTCGCACTTGTCCTCCGTGGCTATGGCCAGACAATTGCAGATCTATAGGCAGCTTACAAAAGTCATCGGCGAAATCAGGTTCATGGGCAAGGAGAATTGTGCAAGCCTCTTCCGGGATATGAAGCAGTGCTTGGGCGATGTCTGCTTTTCCAACCCAAGGATCATCTATTCCGGCTATATAAAGCTTGTTCGTACCTTGGGTTAAGACGATATGTTCATTATGGAGCACATGGAAGCCTGATTGTGTTAGCCCTTTCGTTACTACCTTTCTGGTCCCAAAAGCATCATGATTTCCTAATACTGCATATTGTCCAAAGGGGGCCCGCAATTGAGAGCACAAGGCTACGGCTTCTGAAATATAATCGGCTGAATGATCTAATAAATCGCCGGTGAAACAGATCAGATCTGGATTTACCTGTTGAATTTGCTGCGCTAACTCCGTTAAAGCTTGCGGCTTGGAATATACCCCCTGATGTAAATCACTAAAATGAACGATACGAAATCTATCGAAGGCTGGAGGAAGTCTAGGAAGTGTAATATCTACATATTTGATTTCCAGCCAGTAGGGTTCGATCCAATGTGAATAGATGCCGGATGCACCAGCTGTCCCAAGAAGCCCTAGAGTCAATTGAGCGCTTTTCTTTAGAAATTGTCGTCTGCTAATAGTATTCATAAACAAATCATACGTGGGGATTGTTACTCTACTATGACAATATTCATTTAATAACCCATTGTGACGATAAAACTACATATACATTTTTTTTATATGGGAGATGAAGAGATGAGTATTATCGATGCCTTAGTCCTCGCAGCACCTTATTTCAAAAAGATTCACTCGCAGGATATTATGATTGGAATCACGGACAGGGAGATCTTCCATTATTACGCACCAAGTAAAGTTATTGATCTCGGATTGGTTAAGGGTAACCCTATCCCTCCTGAAGATCTGTCGCTTTCAAATGGACTGAAAGGTATAGCAAGCTCTAACCGAATCCCAGCAGAAATTTATGGAGCTCCTGTAATCTCAACATGTGTACCTATCTACGGAACGGATGATGATGTAATCGGGGTTTTTGCCATTGCCTATACACTAGAGAACGAGAATAAGCTTGAAGGATTCACAGATGAGATTAATGAGATAAGCAGTCATCTAATGGAGATGGTGCAGAGCGTAGCTGCCCAATCTCAGGAATTATCAGCAACCTCGCAGCAAATATTAGATAATACGCGTAGAGCCGTAACGGAATCACAAGAAGTGAATAAGGTTGCCGGCTTCATTCGTGAGATTTCTGAGCAGACGAACCTGCTTGGGCTGAATGCGGCAATCGAAGCCGCGCGTGTAGGAGAGCAAGGGGCAGGTTTTGGGGTGGTCGCTACGGAAGTACGCAAACTATCCGTTAACACTAAAGAAGCAACCCATAATATTGAAAAATCACTGAGTGATGTTCAAAAGTCCATTAAGCAAATGGAGCAAGAAATTGAAGCGATCTCTGCTTCTTCACACTCACAAGCAGAATTGGTCACTGAATTCAGCGGTGTCATTGAGCGCCTGAATAAAGCGAGTAATGAAATGACGTCCTTTATGCAATCCATTATCCAGTAGATAGTGAATGCATAAGATTACTTCACCCAAACCATGCTAGAAGAGAACAGGCGCATTTCAGAAGGGAGCGTATTTCATTTATGAAACAACCCGATTCCAGTCTGCAAGCGAATGACAATGTAACTCAAGCCAAAAATTCTTTGGGCAAGCTTCATTTCTCTGTCTCTCAGGCACTTAGTCATCCAACAGAACAGACTTTGGCACAGGCTGAGAACCGCCTGGCACATACTGAGCAGGCGATTCAGCAAGCTCAGGACTGGCTAGGTCCTCAAGGTGTGGAGTTGGCTGAAGAACTGTTGACCGAGGATAAGAGCAGACTTGCCTCATTGAATAAGCAAGGGAAACGTTCAGAGCGCTAAATGGTCCTGCCGCAACCTGTGAAGCTCCAAGCTTCACGGGTTGTTCTTATGCGCTGTTCCCTGAAAGATGTGGCATAGGAAGAGGGATGTTATACTGGATTGAGAGTTTAAGCAAGGGTTTAGATGGGGGATAAGGGATATGGATGGCAAGCACATCGAAGAATTAACCCGGCAGGCGGAAGTTTTCATTCGACAATGTTACGCTGAACTAGACAAGTCTGAAGCCGAGACGGATCATCGCATCCTAGCCGTACATGAGGAAATTAACCAATCAGGCAGTTACACACATACAAAGGAAGAATTAGCGCATGGTGCAAGAATGGCCTGGCGCCACAATAGCCGCTGCATTGGGCGTCTTTTTTGGCAATCCATTGAGTTAATCGATGAACGCCAAGCAGAGACTGAGGAACAAGTTGCTGAAGCGTTGCTGCGACATCTGGAAAAGGCGAACAACGGAGGACGTATTCGTTCACTCATCACGGTCTTCCGCAGCGGGGAAGATCCGAATCGGCAGATTCGGATCTGGAACCACCAATTGATTCGTTATGCCGGGTACCCTGGCGATGGAGAACACGAACGCGCTGGCGATCCGGCATCGGATGAATTCACAAAAATATGCCAGCAACTAGGTTGGCAAGGAACGGGTGGCGATTATGATGTGTTGCCGTTAGTGATCAGTATTGGCAACGGGCATCCCTACGTTTTCCCCATTCCTGATCACTTCATTCAGGAGGTACCGTTAACACATCCTGAAATTGAACGTTTTGCTGAGCTTCAGCTTCGTTGGTATTCTGTACCCATTATCGCGGACATGCAGTTGGAAATTGGCGGTATTCTGTACACGGCTGCTCCTTTTAACGGTTGGTACATGGAGACTGAAATCGGCTCGCGTAACTTGGGGGATACCGGACGATACAACACTTTGCCAGCTATAGCTGATGTGATGGGACTGGATCGCTCCAGCAATACAACGCTTTGGAAGGATAGGGCGCTTCTTGAGCTGAATCGTGCAGTGCTGCATTCCTTCAAGCAAGCAGGTGTCAGCATCGTGGATCACCATACAGCAGCTGATCAATTTGTTCGATTCCAGCAACAGGAGAACGAGCAGGGGCGCAAAGTCTCAGGGCGCTGGTCCTGGCTGATTCCGCCTATGTCACCCTCGTCTACACCGATTTGGCATGATCGTACGTTAAAAGAATATGATTTCAGCCCTCGTTTTCTTTATCAACAATCACCCGTGGCAACCTGCCCATTTCACTAGCAGACGAAGGCAGTATAGGTCGCAACTTGAATCTGGATAGAGGCATTTTCCTTGGAAATGTCTCTTTTTGTTTGACTATAGAAAAAGCGCCAAGTTCCCCTCCTAAGGAAACTGGCGCTTTTTAGGCTTTTAAATGATCCAGAAAAATTTGTTTAAGCAGCTCAAGCTGATCGTCGGAGTCTAGATCCGATTCCAGCAGGAGAATATTTTTTTTCATCGTTAGTTTTCTGGAAAAGAGGGCAAAGCTATTCATGAGCGTAATTAAGGTCTCTTTTACGGGGAGACCCGCACGAATAGAACCGTCTTCTACCCCATTTTGAATGATCCTGGAGTATTCATGCCAAATTTTGCGGTTGAGTGCATTGAAACTCAGAACATCCTCAACAGGCTCACTTGAGTGTGAGGCGTAGCTTTCGAAATTGACCATAAAAATAATACTTAGATGATTTTGATCCTGAATAAAGAAATCAAATAATTTCTCGATTTGTTCAAGACAAGTAAGGGGCAAGTCCGCTACGTATTTAAAATGATCGAGCATAGGCTCCAGCATTCGGGTGGCTACAGCCACTATGAGCTTTTCTTTTCTGGGAAAATAGCGAAATAACGTCGCAATCCCGATGTTGGCTTCGCTTGCGACATCTTGCATCGTCGACTTTTCGATTCCTTTTTGTGATAATACTCGTTCTGCGGATTCGAGGATCGTAATTAATCGTTGCTGCTTACCATCGGATCTTTCTTTTTCGTATCGTGTTTTAGGATTCATGAGGGCTAGACCCTTCCATTTTTTGATTGGGATTTTCAATTATTAGTATTATATCCACCGTTTATTGGATTAAGCAAGGAGTGGTTGTAGTTCTTTTACAAAAATGATATGATGTATATCACAGTGATAGTGTGACTATCATCACTCAAATATTATATCACAATACGATTATAGAGGAGACCTAATTATGAATCGTCTAACTAATAAAGTAGCAATTATTACAGGTGCAGGCAGTGGCATGGGCCGTGAAGAAGCCCTTTTATTGTCCAAAGAGGGCGCTACAGTTGTGGCAACTGATATTAACGAGGCTGCCGTACAAGCAGTTGTGAAGGAAATTGAAGCAAATGGTGGACAAGCAGCAGCTTATGCACATAATGTGGCTTCCGAAGAAGACTGGATCAAGGTTGTAGAAGATGTGATTAGCAAGTTCGGGAAAATCGACATTTTGGTAAACAATGCAGGGATCTCATTCCCGGTTCAATTGCTCGAATCCACTGTTGATCAATGGAACAAAGTAATGAACATCAACGTGAGCAGCGTATTCCTTGGCATGAAGCATGTTGTTCCTCAAATGAAGAATAATAAAGGTGGTTCTATCGTTAATATTTCATCCATCGCAGGTTTGACTGGCAGCAGCGGTGCTGGTGCTTATACAGCTTCTAAAGGTGCAGTTCGTATGCTAAGTAAAGCAGCAGCTGTAGACTTTGGTAAAGATAACATTCGTGTGAACTCTGTTCACCCAGGATTTATCGAAACCCCAATGAGTGCTGAATTTGTAAATAACGAAAAAATGCATAGCTTCTTTATGTCTCAGACTGCGCTGCCACGTGTTGGTCGTGCTTCTGAAGTAGCTGAAGCTGTATTGTTCTTGGCTTCTGATGAAGCTTCTTACATTACAGGTGTTGAGCTGCCGGTTGATGGCGGAGTCGTAGCTAAATAATAATCTTTAATTAAGAAACACTAAGAAGCCGTCCCATACGTAGATTTTCTCTACGCGCGGGACGGCTTCTTTTGCTGTTTTAGGTCTATTTCTACCGAACATTAGCCTACACCCCTGCATACCATATAGCACTCGGATAGTAGGAGAAGGGTGTGGTGCAGAGATGGGCATCCAGTTAACAGCGCTCCATTATGTATATCTGGCATTTATCATATTTATAATGGCACTTCTGATCAAGAGACGGGACACAACGATGATCTGTATTGCGGGCATCTTTGTACTTGGGTGGTTAGCCACGGAAACCGTCAGTGGTTCAGTCACAGGTGTATTCAACTCTTTTGTATATGCAACCAAGGAGCTAATGGGTACGATCATGATTATTTCGATCATAGTAGCCATGAGCCGGGTATTAACACGCACGGGGATTAACGAGATCATGGTTGCTCCACTTACCCGCTTTTTGCGCACACCGTTCATAGCCTTTTGGGGGATCGGTCTGATTATGATGGTCACCTCATGGTTCTTCTGGCCTTCACCCGCAGTGGCCTTGATCGGGGTTGTGCTGCTGCCGGTTGCCATTCGAGTGGGACTGCCTGCTCTTGGAGCGGCGATGGCAATGAATTTATTTGGCCACGGGATTGCACTCTCAGGTGATTATATTATTCAAGGTGCGCCTAAATTAACAGCAGATGCGGCAGGACTTCCAGTGACCAGTGTCATGGAGGCGAGTGTTCCGCTTGTAATTGTTATGGGCGTGGTGACTACGATAACGGCGTATTGGATGATGCGCAGAGATCAGAAGAAGGGAACTTGGCGAGACGGGCTTATTGCCGGGAAAAGTGCCGGGAGTGCGTTATCTGCAGAGAATGATACGGCAGAGGATCCAGCGGTGATTCATCCAGCATTGAAAAAATGGCTGGCCATCGCCATTCCCATCCTGTTTTTAGCCGATGTAGCAGGCATGTTCCTGCTCGATTTGCAGGGTGGAGATGCAACTGCCTTAGTTGGTGGAACTGCGGTATTCATTTTGGTTGTAGTCACCTTGTTGGCACATCGTAATAAAGGATTGGAGCAAGTAACTTCTTATCTGATTGATGGACTTACGTTTGGCTTCAAAGTATTTGGTCCTGTGATACCGATTGCCGCTTTTTTCTATCTGGGGGATTCGGCGTTTGCTGAATTATTCGGCAAAGTGCTGCCCGCCGCATCTCAGGGGATTGTAAATGATCTAGGGGTCGCTCTAGCTCATAACGTTCCTCTGAACGGCGCAGTGGGTGCTGTGACCGCAACTATAACCGGAGCCATTACAGGCCTAGATGGTTCAGGGTTCTCGGGCATTTCACTTGCCGGGTCCATTGGGAAATTGTTTGCGGTGGCCACACATTCCGATGCGGCGACTTTAACTGCGCTAGGTCAGGTAGCTGCCATTTGGGTGGGTGGAGGCACGCTGATTCCGTGGGCATTGATTCCGGCCGCCGCTATTTGCGGAGTAAGCCCCTTTGAGCTGGCGAGACGGAATGTTAAGCCTGTATTGATTGGGCTGGTAGTCACGACGATTGTCGCCATGTTTCTGGTGTAGAGGTTGGATAACTATAGGAAACCAAAAAAAGGCTGCCGAGAGAATCTCGGGCAGCCTTTGGGTGTGTTTAATGTATCCCTTTCATGAAATTCTGAATTTTGGAAGCGAATAGGAAGAGGATAAGCGCAAGGATAAGGGCCACTCCGCCAATTACTCCAAAATACATCATTTCGGTATCCGGGGTATAGAACTTCACAATCTGAGCATTAATTGCTTGGGCAGCGGCATTCGATAAGAACCACATACTCATCATTTGAGCGGTAAAAGCCGCCGGTGCCAGTTTGGTCGTTGCTGATAAACCCACAGGGGACAAGCATAACTCCCCGATTACGATGATAAAATAGCTGAGTACCAGCCATAATGGATTCACAAGTGAATTAGCTCCACCGAAATAAGCAGGTACTAGAATCACCAGGAAGGATAAACCTGCAAACAATAAACCAAGCGAGAACTTTTGCGGAATCGAGGGTTGACGGTTACCGAGCTTTAACCACAACCAGGCAAATATAGGTGCAAGAGTGATAATAAACAGCGGGTTAAGCGATTGGAACCAAGCAGGAGAAATGTGTAAGCCTGCAAAATCCAATTGGGTCCGTTTATCAGCAAAACTAGCTAGAACTGTGGAAGTCTGCTCTTGAATCGCCCAGAACATAATCGATGCGATAAATAAAGGAATGTATGCGAGAATTCTTGACCGTTCAACGGCTGTTGTCTTGGGACTGCGGTACATCATAATGAAATACATCGTAGGAATAAGTAAGCCTAACACCCCTACTATTTTTATTAATGTTTCAAAGGTAAGCACTCCGGTAAGAATGCCGATCGTAATCAAAATCGCAAGTACAACTAATCCTACACCAATCCAAGTAAAGATTTTTTTCTTCTGATCTGCAGGAATAGGGTTGTGTACAATCGTACCGGCCAGACCCAGATTTTTTGTGCGAGTCATAATATAAACGACTAGTCCAATAAACATTCCGACTGCGGCAATCGAGAAACCAAGATGGAAATTATTCATGCCTACTGCGCCAACAATTAGTGGGGAGAGAAATCCTCCCAGGTTGATGCCCATATAAAAAATGCTGAAGGCAGCGTCACGGCGGTTATCCTGTTCGCTATAAATTTCGCCGACAATACTTGAAACATTGGGTTTCAGTAGACCCGTTCCGAGTACGATTAAAACCATCGAAGCAAAAAATAATGTGGTATTGCCTGGAATAGCCAGTAGTATATGCCCGAACATGATTAAAACGCCGCCGTAGAAAACAGCCCTCGAAGTTCCGAGAAGCCGATCTGCAAGCCAGCCTCCGATGATCCCTGACATATATACAAGCGATCCATAGATAGACATAATAGAAAGTGCCATATCTTCAGGTAATCCGAGGCCGCCTTGGCTCACTTCATAATACATGTAGTAGACAAGGATAGCTCGCATGCCATAATAAGAGAAACGCTCCCAAAATTCTGTGAAGAAAAGGGTGAAAAGTCCCTTAGGATGTCCGAAGAAACCCTTTTGCGGGACACTATCTACTATTTTTTGCCGGTCTGTTACTGCCATGAATCAAATCCTCCTAGATGACAAATATCTATATATCATGATGCAGACGCCTCTATTTTATTTATAATCCTCTCCTGTCTAAGACCGCAACCCTTGGGCAGGAAGGTTTTGAATAATGCCATATTTTTTAGTAATATTTCCATTAGATCAATCGAACTTGCTTTTATTGTATTTATTTGACTGCGCCAGATTGAATGGTCTTACTTAGCGATTTATGATACTATTTACTCCTATATAGAAAGAGGACGTGAGCTAATGATCAACATAACGATTCCAAAAGCGGATGTTAGTATTACTAAACAAATTAACCCGCAGTTAAGCAATATTTACGGATTTACGGACTTTCACCTGATTCCGAGAGATTACGGCGGTATCTTTATGTTCTACAATGATCAGGATGAGTTGTTGTTTGTAGGTAAAGCGAGAAAGCTAAGACCAAGAATTAAAAAACATTTTGAAGACACCGTATCTGACATCAAGCAACATCGGGACGAGGTCACCAGAATTGATGTGTGTTTGATCGAAAGTCCAGTTCATAGAGAGATCTACGAAACCTATATCATTAATGAACTGAAATCTAAATACAACGTAGATAAAGTGATGTTTAGATAAAAGTAAGACCCAGGCACCGTCCACGTGATGGTGCTTTTTTGTGTTCTGAGAATAGTTGCGAATGAAATGGAAGTAAAGGTGCACAATATACAAGATATTCAAATCCATCACTGTTCACAAGGAGATAGGTCATATTGAAAAATAAGTATTTGATGTTGAAGCTAACCTTATTGTGTATGTTTCTGGTTGTAAGTGTTACACCTACAATTGCCGATGCTGCAGCAGCTAAAGAGAAAAAGAGCTCCCACAAGCAATGCTTAACCCCCTCCGTAATTGAGCTTAAGGATAATCTTAGGAAGTTATGGATCGATCATGTGGTATGGACAAAAAACTACATTGTTAGCGCCTTTGCAGATTCTGAGGACAAGGATAAGGTACTGGCAAGGCTGTTACAGAATCAACAGGACATAGGGGATGTCTTTAAACCGTATTACGGTGAGGCAGTTGGAGATAAGCTGGCTCAATTATTGCGGGAGCATATTCTTATTGCCGGAAAAGTTCTAGGTGCTGTAAAGGCTGGAAATCAGGCCGATGTGGAAAAATACAATAAAGAGTGGTATACCAACGCCGATGACATTGCCAAGTTCCTTAGTAGTCAGAATCCCAAATATTCTTATGAACAATTAAAGGAAATGCTTCATGAACATCTGGAATTGATTACTGATGACGTGACGGCTAGAGTTAAAAAGGATTGGGATGCCGAAATTGTCGCATTTGATAAAGGGCTGGAGCATATGATCATGTTCGCAGATATCTTAACCGAGGGATTGATCAAACAATTTCCCGATAAATTCAATTGAAATCAAAGCACCCGAAGGGGTGCTTTTTTTATTTTGCAGAAGAAAATAGGTCTTTAGGTGCATTTCAGAAAGTTAGATATAAAGGCTCACTTACATACAAGATAAGTAAACTATAATAGACTCGTGGGTACTCGACATTTTTTGACATTTTTTTATAATTGAGGTGATAAAATCGATGATTTCCCCCTTTTTTAAAAAGAAAGATTCAGTGGATAAGCAATCCAAGTCGGATATGGTTCAAAAGGTACAGTTATTAGATGATCAGGTCGAAGAAATAGAAGAAAAGACCTCGGACGAGACTTTAGCTGGATTGGTTACGACAGGCAAAGCTCAGCTTGATAAAAAATCACTCGATTTGATCTTCTCCGTGGAGCAGATTATTCAGGCCAGACAACATGCGGAGACCAATATTAATGAGCTTCAGGATCGGTTGACCCATTCCAGCAGTCATGTGGAGCGATTAAACCGGGATATGAAAAACCTTAATAAGGTCATTGAGGAAAGAGAAAAGAATGTCCGCGAGCTTGAGCATAAGTTGATTGAGAGAAATTTGAAGGTCGATCAAGTGCTGGAGGATTACCGCGAGCTTCAAACTGCGCTCACAGCTGAGATCGAGGAATTAAAGAGTACCATTGAGCTGGAGCAGCAAAAATATGTAAATCTGATTCAAAAACATAACGAAGCCCATGCAGAGAAACTCAAAAAGATGAATGATCTGGAAGAGAAAATCGGACGGGTTGAGATTGAGAATGCACATCTAAAACAAAAGTACGATACGATTCGCCAAGAAAAGGCGTATCTCTCGGGTATGATCAGCGATTTTACCAATCGGATGACGGTTCCTTTTGGGAGTGGCAGTAGTCTGACGGATCGAAACGATGGAAACGGAGATACATAGGATTCATGGCACCTAAGGAACCGGACACCATTCTAATGATTGAGTTACTGTCGCTTGAGCATGAACAGGCCGGTTATCAGATTGAGGTAGGTCTAACCCGTAATGTTGGGTACGCAAGAAGCAAGCTCACCATAGATGAATTTACATACGAACAATTGAAGGCGCTAGGTCCCTTTTCCGGAGGGAGAATGAGATTGTCGCTGTATCCGAAGTGGGATCCGTTTCGGAATAGTTACTACAGCACGCTGATTATAATGAACAGAGCTTACAGCGAAACATTGTATTTTGCCTGTTCTGAAAATTATGTAAACCAACTTCTTCAATTAAAGCAGCAGGACTATCCTCAAGCAGAAGAGGAGAGGGTAGTTCAGACCATGCTTCCCTCTACAGAACCAGGGCATAGGATAAGCAGAAAGAAGACCAAACGAATTGGACTGGTTGCACTGCTGTGTCTCATGTTCGCTTGTTTGATATTTGTGTTACCTCTGCGAATGGATGGACAACTCGTAGATAGTGCTGAAGCGCTGGAGAAACCCGTATTAGGGGCCGACTCTGAGCCATTACTTTCGGTGCCGTTCGTTACCCTTGCGCAGACGATATCGGTTCATAACCAGCAAGCCGAGCCTACACCAGAACCTTCGGCCCCTCCTCAGGAACAGACATTGCCGTACGAAAAGTATGAATTACCCGAGAATGAATTTTTGTATAGCTTGCCAAAGGGTTACGTTGCCTTGTCATTTGATGATGGACCGTCAAAGTATACGAAAGAGATCGTAGATATTCTAGTAGAACATAAGGTGGCTGCCACCTTTTTATTCATTGGGAATAAAGTAGCTCATAATGCGGAAGCCGTTAGGTATGCTGATGAGCATAAGATGTCGGTTGGGAGTCATTCGTGGGATCATAGCAAAATGACTGCTAATAGCGTTGAGGAGAACCGGAGTAACTTGGCGAAGACTAATCAGGCGCTGGAGCAAATTACACAATCGCCGATTACTATTTTTCGGCCGCCATATGGGGCGATCAATGACAAGTTAACCGCCAAGGTGACGGAACAGCAGATGAAGGTATTATTGTGGAATCGTGATCCTGAGGATTGGAACGTCAAGAACCCAGAGGATATTCTTCAATATGTTCATCATGCCGATCCGTCCGGCGGAGTCTATCTATTTCACGAAAAGAAGATTACTGTAGAAGCTTTGCCTGCTATCATTAAGTATTTTCAAGAGAAAAACCTGAAATTTGTTGTGTTTAAATAGAATCAGAGAATCCATGTTATTGCAGAATAAAAGTGGCTGTTACAGGGTTGTGATCACTGTGTTCGAAGGATAACTCATGACCCTGTACGCCGCTTATGCTGACGTTTGGTGAGACTAGAAAGCCATCAATCACTGCGCGGAAATTCACACCTTCTGAATAGGCAACATCGAGCGTCCGGACGGAGGGTACCTTGGCATCTACGGCCCACTGAAAGCCCTGTTGAAAATGTTCTGGGAATTCTTGCAGCCATTGCGGCCAATCCTGCGTTGTCTCG
The DNA here is from genome assembly GCF_037965665.1 of Paenibacillus sp. FSL L8-0333. Taxonomy (NCBI): domain Bacteria; kingdom Bacillati; phylum Bacillota; class Bacilli; order Caryophanales; family Paenibacillaceae; genus Paenibacillus; species Paenibacillus sp. FSL L8-0333. The sequence continues at coordinate 6,637,930 of NZ_CP150186.1, read as the reverse complement.
AAAGCATCAGGAACTGTACCCGGAAGGGAATGGTTCCAATCTCCCCCTAAGATGAGGTAATTCCCTTTGTCATTCTCCTTCTTGATATAAGCCGATAAATACTCCAACTGCTGTTTACGAATCGTTCCGCCTTGGTCAAAAGCTGATAAATGAAGATTGACTAGAATCAGTTCTTTTCCATTATCAACGGGGAATCTGCTCTCCACAAAAGCACGGTCGAGATCAAACTGTTGGCGAGGCCAGGTTTCTTTGCCCGGGAGATCATATCTAATATTACTTGTGCTGTTAAAACGGGATAAAGTTAATAAACCGCTGTTCACCGAGCCCATCGGATCAAGAACAGGAAGCGGTACCCAAGGTACCTTGTAGTTGGTCGCGAAAACATTGCTGTAATCAGCGAATTTATTCGACAAGTAAGAGACTTCATCTATACCGTTGCTACGGGAAGAATCGATGTCGACCTCCTGCAACATGAACAGGTCCGAGTCTGTAGTTGTTATAAGGGACGCTACGGCCTCAAGGTTTGTCTTCGTTTGTTCCCTACTGCTTGAGCGTGACTTTGTTCCGCCATCCATAAAGAAATCTTGGCCTTTATCCAACCCGGCGTAGCCAATATTAAAGGTGGTTACCGAGAAGGACTCTCCCTGCTTCAGTACTTGCTGCGGATTATTGTTTACAGTAAGGGTAGTAATCTCCTGTGGTTTGTAGTCAGTGAGGGTAATATACACTAAAAAACCGCCAAGGATTAGAACGGCAGCTAGAAGGGTGAGACTGATTGCTTTTATTCTTGTTGAACCCATATGATTCCATCGCTCCTTAGATACATGTTCATAGAACAGACTTTAATGGTGTAAACTTCGACACAACCCAATAACTCCCCTTGTTTTAATAAAAAAAATTTGAGACAATGAGTAGTGATGGTCTGAACTTTAACGTTTTGAAAAGAGGATAACGAATGAATATAGAATCCATTTATGGATTAACTTTTGATCAACTGGCGGCATGGCTGTTAGAACGTGGACATAAAAAGTTTCGGGCTACGCAGGTCTGGGATTGGCTTTATCGGAAGCGGATTACAGACTTTTCGGAAATGCTCGATGTAAATAAAGATTGTGTAGAATTATTAGAGCAGAATTTTGTCATTCATACCTTGGAAGAACATGTGAAGCAGGAATCTGCGGATGGAACGATTAAGTTCCTGTTCCGCCTAAAGGATGGCAACCTGATCGAGACAGTGCTTATGAGACAGAAATACGGTCTGTCTGTATGTGTAACCACGCAAGTGGGCTGCAATATCGGCTGCAGCTTCTGTGCAAGTGGGCTGTTGGCGAAGAGCCGGGATCTCTCCAGCGGAGAGATTGTGGAGCAGATTATGAAGGTCCAGCAGCATCTGGATGCGGCGAACCTGGATCAAAAGGTCAGTCACGTCGTAGTGATGGGCATTGGCGAGCCATTCGATAACTTTAAGAACCTGCTCGATTTCCTGGCGATTGTCAAAGATCACAAGGGACTAGCAATTGCGGGTAGAGGGATTACCGTATCAACGAGCGGATTGGCTAACAAAATCGTTGAATTTGCGGATGCGAATACGCAGGTGAACCTGGCGGTTTCTTTGCATGCCCCTAATAATGAACTGCGGACGCAGATCATGAAGATTAACAAGGCCATTCCAATAGAGAAGCTAATGGAGTCTATAGATTATTATTTGGAGAAAACCAAGCGGAGAATTACGCTGGAATACATTCTGATGAAGGATGTAAACGACGGCAGAGAGCATGCGCTTGAACTGGCCGAGCTGATTGGCGATCGACGCCCGCTCGTCAATGTGAATTTGATTCCTTATAACCCGGTGGATGAACACAGCCAATATCAAAGAAGCGAGCGGGAGACGGTGCGTGCCTTTTTTGATACCTTGAAGAAGCAGGGTGTCAGCGTAAGCACTCGTCTGGAGCATGGTGTGGATATTGATGCTGCCTGCGGACAGCTGCGAAGCAAACAAATCAAGAAATCCAAAGCCATGGCTTGATGGACTACCTCGACAACAATATGTTACTTTTTGTGATACAATGACGTGGCAGGTATTAGGAAAAGAGGTTGATTGAGTTATGTTGACATTTACGGGCTACAATGTGGAGAATGTAAAAGATCCTTTCGGTATACTAACCGGTAAACGGTATGAATTTGTCGTTCAACTGGACGTTCCAGAGGATGATGAGCTGTATGTAGAGAACGGAGTATCCGCTAGAGCGATTATTAAGGTGGATGAAGATCAAGTCAGCATCGTAAGTTATGATCTACAGGAGACAACTTCAGGTCAACTGCTCGATTTCGATATGGAAGAGGACGAGGAAGAAGCGTTACTCCTTTTTTGTAAAGAGCATTTGCCAGAATAATTAAGCAGCATTGACCTCCTTGCCCAATGTTCAATTGTGGCAGGGATTTTTTTAAAATATAAGCATTTATATGTTCAAGCTGTAAATTATCTAAATAGGAGTTGTATACATGTCTAATGAAGAAGTGTTCTTGACCAAAGAAGGGTTGGCTCAATTAGAGGAAGAGCTGAAGGAATTGAAAGGCGCAGGGCGTAAGGAATTGGCGGCACGGCTTAAATTGGCGATCAGCTATGGAGACTTGAAGGAAAATAGTGAGTACCATTCGGCCAAGGACGATCAATCGTTCATGGAGACTCGTATTATGATTCTGGAGAAAATGTTGACCAAAGCCAAGATCGTGGATGAGAGCCAAATGGATCTGTCAAAGGTTAGTATGGGTTGTATTGTTATTCTGAATGACATCGAATATTCGGAGAAGATCGAATATAGAATTGTTGGAGCTGCTGAGGCAGATGTTCTTAATAACAAGATTTCCTATGAAAGCCCGCTAGGCAAGGAATTGCTGGGTAAAAAGGTCGGCGATATTGTTAGTGTAAATGCACCGATGGGCATCATTAAATATGAGTTGCTTGAGATCAAAATGATGTAACAATATACCGAAAAGCTCTCAACCCTTTGTAAGGGCTGGGAGCTTTTTTTGTTGGCATGATAGGTTTTGGCTATGAGGTATATTGATTTCATATCTTAGACGTTCTGCGCTGTTGCGCTTATAGTTTGAAGTAAACTACAGCAGAGGAGTTCTATTCATGATCCAAAGTGTGTTATCGACGTTATACCAAGTCATCGTGCCCTTGTCCATTCCTGTGATCGTGGGTGCGCTGCTTGGGCGGTTTAAGAATCTGGATACGAAGCCGTTATTGACGCTTTATCTATACTTTTTAACGCCGGCAATTATTTTAAATACATTGGCTACTGCCGAGATATCCATGAATGATATTTATAGGACGCTCGCCTTTTCGCTTCTAAATCTAATCTTCTTATGGGCGATTGCGAATATAGTGGGCAAATTATTGAAGCTAGATCCATCCGAAGTATCCGGTCTGACCTTGATTTCAACGTTTACGAATAGCGTGAATTATGGACTTCCGCTGGTGTTGCTAGCTTTCGGACAGCTTGGTCTCGATAAGGCCTCTGTATATGTGATCGGACAGATGATTATCGTGAATACGATAGGCGTTTATTTTGCAGCAAGATCTCAGTTTTCGGTAAAAAATGCAGTGAAATCGGTCTTTTCGCTTCCTGCCATTTACGCAGCTCTGTTGGCCCTTCTTCTCCGCATCTTTGGCCTGCATTTGCCTACAGAGGTGGCTACAGGGGTTGCCTTGGTAGCTGGAGGATATTCGCCGGTGGTACTGGCGATCCTTGGCGCACAGATGGTTAAAGTGAGAACCATGCCATCCGCACGCAAGGGCCAGTCTACTTTTTGGACAGGGATGTCGATTCGATTAATCTTAGCGCCGCTAGTGGCTTACCTCGGATTATCGATCCTGCAAATAACCGGGACCTTGTTCTCTGTGCTGCTGATTTTGGCTTCTATGCCAGTTGCCGTCAACGCCGTAGTGTTAGCCGAGCGCTTTAATGCCTCACCGGAGCTGGTATCCAAATGTATTTTGTGGACGACGCTTGCTTCGTTTCTCGTGTTGCCGGTGCTTATAGTGTTAGTGCAAGGTGCGTAAGCCCTTAGAAATCAAAATGATCTGGGTCTGGACCTACCCGTTGATCTTGGTTGAGAGAGTTAATTAGAGTCATATCCTCGTCAGATAAATTGAAATCAAACACGTCTACATTTTCGATGATCCGGTGTTCTTTAGTAGACTTAGGAATAGTGATAATCCCACGTTGCAGGTCCCAACGGACAATAACTTGAGCGACGGATTTGTCATGTTTGGCAGCAATTTGTTTCAGTACAGGCTGATCGAACAATTGACCTTGCATTAACGGAGACCAAGCTTCTAATTGGATTCCTTGCTCTTTGCAGAAGTCGAGCAGCTCTTGCTGATTCAAATAGGGATGTAATTCAACTTGATTGACCATCGGCTTAATCTCAGCATCCTTCAGTACATCTTCAAGATGGTGAATCTGGAAGTTGCTGACCCCAATGGCTTTTACCCGGCCCTCTTTATACAACGTTTCAAGCGCTCTCCAAGACTCTTTATATTTTCCTTTTACAGGCCAGTGAATAAGGTACAAATCCAGGTATTTAAGTCCGAGTTTAGCTAAGCTAGTCTCGTAGGCGGCGATGGTCTCTTCGTAGCCCATATCTGCGGTCCAGACCTTTGTGGTTACGAAAAGCTCTTCTCTGGACAAGCTGTTCTCTTGCAGAGCCTCTTGGATGGCTTGTCCCACGCCTGTTTCATTCTCATAAATTGCGGCAGTGTCAATGCTGCGGTAACCGTGTTTAATAGCGGACTTGATCGCTTGTATCAGTTCTGCGCCTTCTTCTACTTTAAATACGCCAAGCCCTAGCCAAGGCATATTTACACCGTTGTGTAATGTAGTTGTATCCTGTAGATGTTGAGCCATAATAAAGTAACCTCCTAAGATATTTAAAAGTTTGTTTGGGTTGTTAATGGACTGCTGTTTAAGCAGCTTTAGTCTGGAGAGGAGCCTCATCTTTCTTCTCCAGAGCACGGCTCCATGCCGTCAGTAATACTGCGGACAGAACCATGATTGCACCTACCCAAGTGGTATGAATCAGTCCCATATGATCTGTGACGATGCCGCCAAGGTACGCTCCAATGGCAATACCAGCGTTAAAAGCAGCAATATTTAATGCAGAAGCTACATCTCGTGCACTTGGCGCATATCGATCTGCAAGCGTAACAACATGTACTTGCAAGCCGGGCACGTTCATGAAAGCTAACAGTCCCATGAAGAAGATCGTAATCAGTGCGGCAACCTTGTAAGGTGCGGTAAAAGCTAAGACAAATAAGACGACAGCTTGGACTGCAAACATATAGAATAGAGCATTCATTGGTTTGCGGTTGGCGGCTTTACCTCCAATCACGTTCCCGATGGCAATCGCAATGCCGTATACAAGCAAGATGACGGCGACTGTATTCTCTTTGAATCCGCTGATCTCATGCAGAAGGGGCGATAAATAAGTAAAGACTACAAATGTGCCCCCATAGCCCAAAGCTGTAATCGCGAAGGCAAGCAGTAAACGCCCATTGGTGACCAGCTTAACTTGCTCACGAAGGGGTGTGTGGGTACCTTTGCGCAGCCCGGATGAAGGAACAAGGATCAGATTGCCGATGAGTGCTATAAGCCCGATTGCAATGATAGCAACAAATGCAGCACGCCAGCCGAGTTGTTGGCCAAGGAACGTACCTAGCGGAACGCCAGTAACAGTAGCTACTGTAAGTCCAGTGAACATGATGGCAATGGCACTGGCCTTACGATCCTCAGGCACGAGGTCGGCGGCAATGGTCGAAGCAATCGACATGAACAAGCCATGTGCCAGGGCGGAAATCACTCTCGCGATTAACAGCAATGTAATCCCGTCCGCCGCCGCCGCAAGACTATTGCCGATAATAAAAACGATCATAATGCTTAGCAGCAATGTTTTGCGTGATATCGACGTGGTTAGCGACGTTAAGATGGGTGCGCCAAAAGTTACTCCTAAAGCGTATAAAGTAACGGTCAACCCGGCTGTGGTTACCGGTATATGCAGATCCGTGGCGATTAGAGGCAGCAGCCCCACACTGATAAACTCAGTGGTTCCAATCGCAAAGGCACTAATGGCTAGAGCTAAGAGCGCCAAGGTGCTTCTTCTTTTATCTAAGGACATTTCTTTCACTCCTACGCTGTGTTAATCACCGGCCGGTAAGTGCTATTATGAAGAGATATGTCCATTAAGTATAGTACGTACTTTAAAGTGCTATAGGTACTAAAAAGTACCTGTAACGCAACTCACCAAACCCAAAAAAAGCATGGGCGCCCTGATCTCGTCGGGTTTGCCCATGCTTTTTGCTATACTTGTTATATAGTCCCGAAAGGGTTAACGAGACCGTTGTTTGAGGTGGCGCCGTTTAGTTGTGCCTTTGTTAGTGGCGTGCCCACCCGATCCTCCACCAACCGCCTGTTGCTGTCTTGTTCCTGGACTTTCAATAGCGGAGTTTGTTCCACCGGTGCTGAACGTTCCGCCTCCGCTTGCTACCTGAGTTGCGGAGGCATTCTGGCTCCGTTTAGGCAGTTTAACCGTCTGGGTATTGATAACGACCACAACTTCTTTGCGATACGGATATAATAAGAGGGGCTTAGCTTTGCCGCGTTTGTTGCCCCCACTGCCTAGGTTAGTCGCATCACCGCCTGCGCCGACACTTTGTTGTTGGCGTGTATAGGGAGAAGCAATGGCGGCATTATTGCCGCTTGCGCTGCTGCGTCCTGCACCGCTTGCAATTTGTGTAGTGTTGGGGGCGTTCGTATATTGATTGTTGATGACAAAGATTAATCTGTCCACTCCGTGGAGTGGGGTCCTTGTAATTATGCGCCGTTTTCCTTTTTGAATAATGACAACGATCCGGTCTCTTTTATAGGCCACCCATATTCACTCTCCCATACTTTGACTTCATTAACATTAATGCAGATGGGGGGATTAAGTGATGAATACGGGCGGACCACCTCGAAAAACAATCATTTGCCTAAGTTGCTGCCTAATAATCGGTTTATTTATTCAAAGCTATATTTGATCCCCCATTGTTCCCGGACATTGCTCATAATGTCCATGACATCCAAGGAGAGGTCGAGGGTCTCTTTATGGCTTTTATCTGCAATATACCGCCGCATATCTTCAATCTCGTATTGTAAAGCCTTGGCTGTATCTCCAGCCTCAATCGTCTCTACTGTGCCATCCAAATATTGAATGGTGGCTTTGCTGGCCCGCGGGAAATTGTCTACGGTAATAAATCCGAGTTCTCCTGCAACCACGCCTCGTTTAGGCATTTTGGAGCGCATTGTAAGGGAGATTACCGCCATTTCATCTGCAGCATTGTTAAGAATAATGCCGGATTGCTCGTCCACTCCTGTCTCGAATCGTTTTACCGTAGTAAGAATCTCATGGGGCTGTTTGGACAGGAAGAATCTTGTGAAGGACAACGCATACGTCCCAATATCCAGCAGGGCTCCGCCCGCCAGATCTTTGCTGAAGAAACGGTTGTTCACATCATATTCTTTATGGCTGCCAAAGGAGACCTGCACCATTTTGAGGCGCCCGATGATGCCATCCTCAATGAGCTGCCGCAGTTTTTTATACAGTGGCATATGGTAGATGGTCATAGCTTCGGCCACAACCAGATCCTTTTCAGCGGCAAGTAGGGTGACCTCTTGAAGTTGTTTGCTGTTCACTGTGATTGCTTTTTCGCAGAGAACATGTTTGTTATTCTGTAAGCTTTCAATGATGTATTCATAATGATTGCTATGTGGCGTAGAGATGTACACTACATCAATTGCGGGATCCTGCAGCATTTCACTGTAACTGCCATAAGCTTTCGTGGCTCCATATTGATTTGCGAATTGTTGTGCTTTCTCTAAGCTCCGCGATCCAACCGCATACAATGTTTCCCCCGTTTCATTCAGCGCAGCCGCAAATTCGGCAGCTATACTTCCCGGACCTACAATTGCCCACTTTAAGGGATTCATTTCCAGCACCTCACCTGTTTGGATTGTTTGTTTTTATTTAGAGATAACCTTGATTCCATCTGAACCATTCATCTCCATAAAAGTTTTGATATTAAGCACATTTGTGCAATATAATAATAAATGTGCAAAACAATCGTCTACAGTATAGCGGGGGGTTCTAAATCCGTCAAACTGTTGAATATAGCGGGGGCGTTGTAACATGGATCGAAAAGAAGATAAGAAGCTGCTCATTAAAATAGCACAAATGTATTATGAACAGAATTTAACGCAGAGTGAAATCTCTAGCGAACTTGGTATATATCGTACCACCATCAGCAGGATGCTAAAGAGGGTACGTGAAGAAGGTATCGTTACAATAACTATTAATTACGATACTGGCGATCATTTTACATTGGAGCAGGAGCTGAAGGAGCGGTTCGGGCTACGGGAAGCCATTGTTGTGGAGGTAGATCCTGCACAGTCCAGTACGATAAAACGCAAAGCTATAGGACAAGCCTGTGCGAGATGGCTCGAGCAAGTGCTTCTCCCGAAAGATACGATTGGGTTTTCTTGGGGAAGCAGCTTAGCTAGCGTTGTAGAAAGCCTAACACAAGCCCAGAGACCTTTTGTAACCTGTGTACCTACGGTTGGCGGCCCATCAGGAAAGATGGAGAGCGGGTACCATGTAAATAACATCTGCTATCAAGCTGCCCTGAAATGGGGTGCGCGCTCGTTAATGATTGATGTTCCAGCGATCACGGAGCAAAAGGAAACTAGAGATCAACTGATGAATTCGCAGTATTATCAGACCATTGCCAAGGCGTGGGACCATCTGGATATCGCTGTGTTCGGCATCGGATCGCCGGAAATGAAAGGGGAAGAGGCGTGGCGCGGATTTTATGGTGATGCAGTGATTGCTGAGCTGGAGAATGGAAAGGTCGCTGGTGATATCTGTTCACGATTCTATGATGGGAACGGGATTCCCGTGCATACCGGAATATCGGATCGAACGCTGACTATTGAGCTGGAGCAGATCAAGCAAGCTCGGTATTCGATTGGTGTAGCGGAGTCACTTGAGAAGGTTACAGGGATCCGTGGTGCGCTAAATGGCGGTTATATGAATGTACTTGTAACGACCCAAGAAACAGCGCAGAAGATATTGGAGTAACAACTACTAAATGTAAACAATTGAATTTCGTGAAAATAACCTGAAAATGGCATGCAAATTGCTTAAAATTTTGCTTGTAAGCACCAGACAGAGCGTGTAAGATATACAAGGTATTCATATCGAACATTTATAAAAATATAAGTTTCACATTATACATTATCCTTATATTTGCTTGTCAACTCATATAATCTTGGGAATATGGCCCATAAGTTTCTACCGGATAACCACTGTAATTATCCGACTATGAGTGAAATAGCGCATCTAGGGTTCCGCTTCCTGACTATGGAAGGACTGGACCGAGCGATGCGGACACTATGCAGTGTTACACCACTAAGGGACAAAAACCCAGAAGGACAAATTCACTTGAGAGAAACGACTCAAGGGATTTGTCCTTTTTTTGTTTTTAATTCAGAAGGAGAGATCAAGTTTACTATGAAGGTACTTCAAGAGCGCATCAGACAAGAGGGTCTTATTTTATCAGATACGGTACTAAAGGTAGATTCATTTCTGAATCATCAGGTGGATACGGAGCTTGCCTTACAAATTGGACAGGAGTTCAAGCGGTTGTTTGGACATTTGCCTATCACTAAGATCATCACTATTGAAGCAAGTGGCATTCAATTCGCCATGGCTACGGCCATCGCCTTAGGCGTACCGTTTGTATATGCGAAGAAAAAGAAAGCAGTGACCTTATCTGAAGCGGTCTATTCCGCGCCGGTACATTCTTTTACACGCAAAGAGGATTATATGGTTAGTGTCTCGCAAAAATATATCGGACCAAGCGATAAGGTGCTTATTGTAGATGACTTTTTGGCTACTGGTGCTGCTCTTGTTGGACTGGTTGATATCGTGCAAGAGGCTGGCGCTGAGCTCCTTGGCGTTGGTTGTGTGATTGAAAAATGCTTCCAAGAAGGCCGGAGTCTACTCGAGGATAGAGGGATAGAAGTCCATGCTTTAGCCCGGATCACATCTATGTCACCAGGTGAAATTCACTTCATTGATAATGAAAGTTCAAAAGAGCCAATCAAGGAGAGTGCGAGATGTTAAGCAAGAAAAAAGTATTTGCGTTAGGATTTCAGCATGTACTGGCGATGTATGCCGGAGCAGTTGTTGTTCCGCTGATCGTAGGGAACGCGCTGAACCTGAATGCCACCCAAATGGCCTATCTTATCGCAGCTGATTTGTTTACTTGCGGGTTAGCTACTTTGCTGCAGATTATGGGCACTAAGTATTTTGGCAGCAGGCTGCCGGTTATTCTTGGATGTACCTTTACGGCAGTAGGGCCGATTATCGCTATCGGCAGTGCCAACAATTTGGCAACGGTGTACGGAGCAATTATTTTATCTGGTCTATTCGTGGTACTGGCGGCCCCGCTTTACGGGAAGCTGCTGAGGTTCTTCCCAACGATAGTAACGGGCTCAGTCGTGACCATTATTGGGTTATCTCTTATTCCTGTAGCTATGAATAGCGTAGCTGGCGGAGAAGGCAGCGCTGATTTTGGGAATCCCCGCAATTTGTTGCTTGCACTGATCACGCTGCTGGTCATTTTAGCGGTTAACCGTTTTACTACAGGATTTCTTCGCTCGGTCTCTGTCTTGATAGGTCTTTTAGTGGGTACAATTATTGCTTATGGAATGGGCATTGTTAGTTTCTCTACAGTAGGTGAAGCCTCTTGGGTAAGTGTTGCACAGCCTTTCTACTTCGGATGGCCTCAGTTCAATCTTACGGCTATTTTCACTATGATCATTGTTAATATTGTTAGTATGGTGGAGTCCACAGGTGTTTACTTTGCGATTGGTAAAGTAACGGATCAGAAAGTGGAACAAAAGCAGATCGTAAACGGGCTGCGTTCGGAAGGTTTGGCGATTATGCTGGGCGGGATCTTTAATGCATTTCCGTACACAGCATTTTCGCAAAATGTAGGATTGGTCTCGCTAACTCGGGTCAAAACTCGTAATGTTATTTTTGCAGCCGGCGGGATTATGGTTGTGCTTGGATTACTGCCTAAATTGGCGGCTCTGACAACGGTTATTCCCAATGCCGTACTGGGTGGAGCGATGATCGTGATGTTCGGATCGGTTGCTGTTTCCGGGATGTCGATTCTGTCAGAGGTAGATCTGCGTAAGGATGGTAATCTGCTGATTGCCGCTTGTAGTATCGCTGTTGGTTTGGGTTCGGCAACTGTACCTGCGATGTTCGATCAATTGCCTGAATTCGCCCGGATGCTGCTGCAAAACGGTATCGTATCCGGTTCCCTTACAGCGATTGTGCTGAATATCTTCCTCTCGAAGACAAAGGATAATGTTCTGGCAGAAGATCCTGCTGCCCCTGTTCTAACGAAAGAAACACAAGTCTCATAATACGTTTAATTCATGTTAAAAGACCAAGCTCTGGTGTGCTGAAACCTAAGCTTGGTCTTTTTCTCATGCTCAGTGCTTGTGCATATGCACAAAAAAATAGGTTGTCCCGTCAATATTATTGGGTTTGTAAGCGCAGTATACTCAGTTTAGAAAGCGTTATCAAATTACACACTGTATAGTGTCAAATTCTTATACTAGGGGGCAACTAGAGATGGAAGGCACAGTAATTAACTGGATGGGCGCGATTGCGGGATTGATTCTGGCCGTCGTATTGATTTTCAAAAAGGTTAACCCGGTCTACGCACTCTTTTTAGGCGCGATTGCCGGAGGAATATTAGGCGGGGCATCCATTGCAGAGACAGTACAATATATCATCGACGGAACGAATAGCGTTATGGGTGCAGTTGTACGTGTACTCGCGGCAGGTGTGCTGGCGGGGGTATTGATTGAATCTGGGGCAGCCGAACGAATGGCCGAGACCATAGTAGATAAGCTTGGTGAAAAGAAAGCCTTATTATCTATAGCGCTAGCTACTATGATAATTACAGCAGTGGGCGTATTCATCACAGTCGCTATCATTATTGTCGCTCCAATCGCTTTGTCCGTAGGTAAGAAGATCGGCATTTCCAAAACCGCTTTGCTGCTCGCACTGGTCGGTGGCGGTAAAGCCGGTAACATTATTTCACCGAACCCGAACACCATTGCCGTAGCTAAAGGCTTTGATGTAGATTTGGCTCAGGTCATGATTCATGGATTCATCCCAGCCGTTGCGGGTCTGATTGTCACTGTTATTATTGCTAATCTGTTAGTCAACAAAGGTGTAAAAATTGCAGAGGGCGACGTTGTAACTAAAGAGGAAGACAGCACTAAGGTTAAACCTAGCTTTGGCCGTGCTATCGTCGCTCCAGTTGTCGCTATTTTGCTTCTAGCCATTAACCCAATCGGAAATATTCTAAATATCGAATTGCTGAAATCATTTAAAGTCGATTCTATGATCATCTTGCCTCTTGCCGGCATTATTGGATTGATTGCTATGAAACAAACGAAGAACATCATTTCTTTTACAACCTCAGGGTTAAATAAAATGACAGGTACAGCCATTATCCTGATTGGTGCTGGTGCTATCGCTGGTATTATCTCGAAATCGGATCTGAGCGCTACTGTTGTAGATGCAATAACGGCTATGGGGATTTCCGGAACGTTCCTTGCTCCAATTGCAGGGATCCTGATGGCGGCTGCTACAGCATCAACCTCTACGGCTTCTATCGTGGCTGCCGGATCATTTGGTCCCGCTATTCTTTCGATGGGCACAGCGCCGCTAAATGCAGCAATTATGGTGCACACCGGGGCTACAGTTATTGACCATCTGCCACATGGTAACTTCTTCCACGTGACCGCAGATTCCGTTAAGATGAACATTAAGGACCGGATGTCACTGATTCCTTATGAAAGTCTCGTGGGTCTGACGATGGCTATCGTCGCCACTATATTATACGGCTTCATCCTATAATTTATATTTGCAACTAGAAGGGACGGATATTCTATGAATAAAGACTTTGTCATCGTATTGGCACCGGATTCTTTCAAGGAAAGCATGACAGCCAAAGAAGCTTGTGAAGCCATGGAAAAAGGCATTCATAAAGTAAATTCTAATATTACTTGTATTCATGTACCCATGGCAGATGGCGGCGAAGGAACGATGCAGTCCTTGGTCGATGCAACGGAAGGTACAGTATATATAACAAAAGTTAAAGGGCCACTTGGCAATGAAGTTAGCGCATCCTACGGAATCACAGGAGACGGGCTGACAGGGGTGCTGGAAATGGCTAGTGCGAGTGGCATTCAGCTGGTATCCCCTGAGACACGTAACCCATTGATTACAACCACCTACGGGACAGGACAATTAATCAAAGCATGTCTGGATCGTGGGGTCAGCAAGCTGCTGATTGGCATCGGTGGCAGTGCCACCAATGACGGAGGCGCCGGGATGGTGCAGGCATTAGGCGGCAGGCTGCTGGATGCCGAAGGCAATGAGCTGTTATTTGGTGGTGGTGAGCTTGGCAGATTAGCCCGTGTTGATCTGAGTGGATTTGACCCTCGCCTGAAGGATGTACAGGTTGAAGTGGCCTGCGACGTTACGAATCCATTATGTGGTCCGACCGGAGCTTCCAATGTATTTGGTCCGCAAAAAGGGGCTACGTCGGATATGATCAAACAGCTGGACAGCAATCTGCATCATTATGCGAGTGTCATCAAAGAGCAACTGGGTTTCGATATTATAGATATGCCTGGTGCTGGTGCAGCGGGTGGACTTGGGGCAGGACTGGTAGTGTTCTTAAACGGAATATTAAAAAAGGGCATTGAGCTTGTGATCGACTATACTGGACTTGAAGAAAAGGTGCAGCAGGCGGACATGGTGTGGACCGGGGAAGGAAGCATCGATTTCCAGACCCAATATGGCAAGACCCCGCTTGGCGTTGCTGAGGTAGCTAAGAAATATAATAAACCCGTACTGGCCTTCGCGGGACGGATCGGCGATCAGACGGAAGTACTGTATGATAAAGGGATCGATGCTATTTTTGGCATTATGCCAGGCGCAGCTTCATTGGAGGATGCTTTGAATAAAGGGCAAGAGAACCTGGAAAGAACGGCTGAGAATGTAGCTAGGTTAGTCATGCTGAACCAAGGAAGCTGATTGAATTATACAAAGTGATAGAGGGGCTGACTGAACGGAGTCAGCCCCTTTTTTCTTTTTTAAGGTAGAAGCTTTCTGAGTAGAATATAAAGGAACAGGAGGTACAGACATGAAGATATCGAAAACACTCGCAGGACAAATAGCACAGGAAATGATGAGTGTAGTTCCTTATAACATTAATGTTATGGATGAGAGCGGCTTTATTGTAGGGAGCGGAGATCTGAAACGGGTCGGAACCTTACATGAGGGAGCGAGAATAGCCATTCAAAGTGGGCATGTCTTTGAAGTGTACGAAGATGGCAGCGGCATGAAGCCGGGGGTGAATGAACCCATTATTATAGATCATAAAGTTTTAGGTGTGGTAGGTATTACGGGACATCCAGATGAGGTGAGGCCGTTTAGTAAGCTGGTCAGAGTCACTACTATATTACTTATTGAGCAGGAAGCAAGGAACAAGCTGGAACAGGATGAGCGAGTAAAACGTGTGAAATTTTATCATGAATTATCTTATCGTAAAGAAGCATATGATCTTGAGTTTCTGGAACGGGCTGGCAGCTATGGGCTTGATCTTAAGAAAAAATGCTGGGCGATCCTTGTGGAAGGCGATGTGAACGGAAAAGAATTCAAAAATGTATTTAGGTCTTATCCACATTACTGGAATTTGGAGAATGATAAGGCGGTTTTTTTCATAACGGATGTTTTTCTTTATAAAGAGCTTATAGGAAAACTAAATTCATGTACGAATGTGGGGCGAATAGGTTCTGGCGAAGCAGCGGAGTTAGCTGCTTATTCACTTGAACAGGCCCAGGCGGCGATTAGTGTTGGCAGCAGAGTCGACCCGCTCAAGAAACTGTACACTTATGAGGAACTAAAATTCTTGATTCATCTCTCTTATGACGGTGCTGAACGGCCCGGAACGATTTATGCTCTGCTGGATCAGTCGGGCGATAAGACAGGCCTGATTGAAACGCTGCAAGTATTTATTGCTGAGAATGGGGACCATAATCGTACTGTACAGAAGCTGAATATTCACCGAAATACACTGAACTACCGGCTTAATCGCATTCATACATTGACGGGCAAAAATCCACGCAACTACATGGAGTTGTTTGAATTGTTGTGCGGATTGATGTGGCGGAAGTAATCTAAATCCCCCTATTCCAATTGCCATCCTGATTTTATAGGCATAAACTTAGATAAGCTTGTATAGATAAATTAGGACAGGGATGGATAGGAATGAATGAGAAAGTAGTAATGAATGATAAAGTAGTCATGCCATTATGGACCATGTGCCTTTTTATCGTAGTGATGAACACAACGATGTTTAATGTATCACTTCCAACCATTATTCAGGATCTCCAAATTTCTGCTGATCTAGGTTCATGGGTAATTTCGAGCTATTCGATTGGATATGCTTTATCGACGGTTATTTATAGCCGCTTATCAGACGTGGTGCCGATTCGGAGACTTTTGACCGTTGGCTTAATTACTCTTGGGTTAGCCTCAGTGTTTGGATTATTTGCGCATGACTTTAATACATTATTGATAACGAGAATAGTACAATCTGCCGGCGCGGGTGCGATGGCTGGATTGGGTCTCGTACTGGCCAGCCGTTATGTGCCTATTGAAAGACGTGGTGCGGCTATCGCCATGATCTCCGCAGGGAGTGCAATGGCCTTTGGGTTGGGCCCGATTTTCGGTGGCGTCATCAGTCAGTATTTTGGCTGGAACGGGTTATTCGGAATTACTTGCCTTGTGCTTGTTGTATTACCAGTGCTGCTGCGGTTATTACCTAAGGAACAGCCGCAGCCTGCAAGCTTTGATGTTATTGGGGCGGCGTTGACCGTTGTAAATGCGGCAAGTCTGCTGGTAGCCGTAACTACCCAATCTCTGGTATGGTTAGCAGTGGGCATAGTATCTATTATCGTGCACGCTTGGTATTTGAAGAAGGCGAAGGAATCCTTTATTAACCCGCAGCTGCTAAAAATGCCGGGATACTTGAAGCTAGTTACCATAGGCTTTTGTATTCTGGTGCTGAACTTGGGGAATTTGTTCCTGATGCCGCTTGTGCTCGCTAATCTATTTGGTAAATCGGCGTTGATGATTGGTTTGTTTATCGCACCTGGTGCGTTATTATCCGCATTTCTTACCCGTTTTGTTGGACGTTTTATTGACCGGTATGGCAACTTGCGCTTCTTAATCATAGGACATTGTATCCTTGCCGCTGTTATGGCTGCATTTGCGCTGAACCTTTCTGTATCTCCTGTAGTTCTTCTGCTTGGTTATCTTTGCTTCTCTCCTGCCTTCTCGGCGACAATGGCATCCTTAAATAATGAAGCTTCTCGGGTTCTTCCGCGAACTTGGATTGGTTCAGGTATGGGGCTTTTACAACTGATTCAGTTCTTTGGAGGTTCTGTATCTGTTGCGGTCTGTGGGCTGTTGCTGCATGCTCAGCGTGATCTTGCGCCGGCAAAAGCATATGAGCATGTATACGGACTGTTGCTTCTTGTCAGCTTGTGTTCGTTAGGAGTTCTCCTTTTATACAGACGTTCTTATTCCAAAAGTAATACTGGGCAATCTATACAAGCTTAGAACTGAAACGAAAAGGTGATAAAAACGTATCAGATGCTATAGCAGATATAAGGAAGGAATGGTAATAATGGATAACGGGATGAGTGTAGTTTTAATCGAAAAAATGCCAGAGGGTGATCTGCGAGTAATTGAAGAGCGTACGTGGAGCATGAATATGATAACTGCACTTGAACATGTCAATTATATAGTGGTGGGCAGTAAGGAATATGAAGCGGTTGAAGGACGGCTGAATGTGGATGAGGGCAAGCTGGAGCTTTTGCTTGTTCCGATGCACACTGAGGGATAGAAGATCATCAGGGAAGGAGAACCTTACGATGGCTAAAGAAGAAAGGGATAAGGAATTGCCTGCATCAAAATTATTTACCGCCGATGGCAAACCCATCCGTGTATTATCAACATCGCTAGGCATAGCCTTATTAGCGAATGCTATGTTTATTCCTGGCGGAGCGGGGGCTAGCGCGAATACTTCTGCGGGCGAACCACAGCTAGTCTCTTGGTCTAATGAAGAGGTTAAAGCTTATTTTGATAAAAATGTGGATTGGAATATTCCCTATCCCGAAGAAGGTACGAAAGAGGTAGAGGAGCAAGGCCAAGGCGTAGTAACTTCAAACGGGACAACTGTAGTGAATAACTATGGCGGTTATCATTCAGGTTTTGGCTGGACGGATTTGCTTCTGTATCATATGTTGTTTAACAGCGGTGCCAATTACTCTTCCAGAGGATGGGCTAAGGACCGTCCTACCTATTATGGAGGCACGAGAACCACTTATAAACCACCTACTTATAGCAGCGAAAAGTTTCAGAATAAAAAGGTGCCCGGTTCTGTAGTGAAACCTAAAACCTCAACCTCATCCACGGGTTCCATCACGAGAAGGGGTTCCTCTTCGAAGACCGGAATCGGGGGCACTTCCAGTGGCTTAAACTCTTCGAAGAACTCTAAATCAAGCTCAGGCTCGAAATCTTCATCGAGATCAGGTTCAAGCAAGAGTGGTTTCGGCGGATGAGTGATCAGCAGAGCGTGTTTGAGATCCTGGATTTGTCTGATCTTGAGCGGGGCCCACGGGTACAAGCGCTGTATGAGCTTGGGTTCACTTGGGCAGATCTAGAGGAAGAAGAGTATTGGATGGATGCAATAGCTGTGATGCGCAGCGACATTTACAAGGAGCTTGAGGAAGCCTCCGCAAAGCTTTGGGCTATCCTCGATAAGGCGGTTCGGTATATACATCTAAAACGCGATTTGTATGAGCTACTGGGCATTCCCCCTGTTCTTTGGGAGATGCTTGATGGGTCTCCTATTCCGGAAGAAGGCTTAATCAGCCGGTATGCAAGGTTTGATTTTGCGATAGCTCATGATGGAACCATCAAGCTTCTGGAACTGAATGCCGATACACCTACAGGTTATGTGGAGGCTTCCATAGCAACACCTTGGATCTGTGAACAGGCGGGTGTGGCTAGTCCAAATCATGCGATGAAGGAACAACTTGCCGCAGCATGGCAGATAGAACGTCCAGATACCGCAGCTTGTGTTGCTTATGGTTCCCATCTTGAAGATTCAGGTACGATTGAAGCCTTGGTCAGACATAGCGGACTTACTATTCAGTGTGTGGATTGCCTCGACCTGTGGGTCGATGAGGGCATTTTGAAGGATGGGGAGGACCGGGTGATACAGCGGATGTTTGCTCTATATCCTAAAGAGTGGATGGCCGTCGATGAAGGTGGAGATGCACTTGCCTATGCCGTTGAGCAGGGAAATCTTCAGCTTTTTAATGGACCTCACAGTATCCTGTTGCAGTCTAAGGGATTGATTGCAGCTGTGTGGGGAATGTATGAGCTTGGCTTATTATTTGACAATGAAGAGCGTGAGGCGATCTCACGTTATATTTTGCCGACTTATAATAAGCCTGTGTTCTCTGGCAGCTTTGTGTCCAAATCTGTATTTGGCCGCGAAGGCGGTTCTGTACGTCTCTTTGACGATAGTGGAACTCTGGAAATTGAGGACGAAGAGGGTTATGATAGCAGTCAGCTTTTTCCCTCTGTATATCAAAAAAGAGCTGAACTAGCCCGAATACACACCGCCGAAGGTGAATTCCACCTACTGACAGGCATGTTCGTCATTAATGGGAAACCGTGTGGGCTGCTCGGCCGGGCTGGCGGACTGATTACGGGCAATGCCAGTCATTTTATCGCGTTGGGAGTGAGATAGTTGGATAAAAGTAAGGCTATAAACAAGTCGTCTACTAGATTAGTAAAGGCCCGGATCGGCGCTTTATGTATGATGCTTCTAACGGTGCTGCTGCTTAGTGCATGTTCCAGTAATCAGGGGAGTGTGTTTGATTCAGGCACTGCCGAAACTTCTGACAGTGTTGCACGGGTACCTTGGGATTACCGGGTTGTGGAGAGTACTGTAGGCGATCTAATTGGCAGCGATATGACGGTGTTGCCGGATAATGAGCTGCTGCCGAATGATGAGAATTATGCTACTGGCGATAAAATATGGACATTGCAGTTCATGGACGCTGAGCTGATCACAGATGCTGACCAACGCAATGAAGTCCGCCTATCTTCCTGGACGACCATTAAATCGTATCCCGATGAAAAAACAGCAGTAGAGGACCTTACCAACCTTAAGGTATCGGTAACTACGGATGTTGATCTTGTAGGAGTATACAAGACAAAATATAATGAGAAGACAAGAAACTTTGCCGTCCTTGAGCTGCCTTCCGGCAACCGGATCAAGCAGCCGATAGACGATGAGCGTTATGCAGCATTAGAGAAAGAAAAGACCGCTTCCGTAGTCCTTGAGGAAGTACATGATTTCGCCGATTATGACTCGGCATATGCGAAATTTCGGGGGTGGGCAAAGTGACGATTGTTGTTAATTTGATAGTCAGTATATTTGTGATTATTCTTCTGCAATTGTTGGGTATGGTTATCTTTGGCTTGATGACCCCGTTCAAGGATATGGAAGAGCTGAAAAAAGGGAATGTGGCTGTAGCTCTAGCGCTTGGCGGCAAATTTCTCGCCACAGCAATTATCATTGGAGTAGCGGCGTATACGAATACCTCTATTCTGCATATGATCATTTGGTTTGCTGTCGGTTATGTGTGCCTCATCGCTGCTTACTGGATTTTTGAATTGGCGACCCCAAGCTTTAAAATTTCAGAACATCTGGAAAAAGGCAATGTGGCAGTAGGCACTATGCTCTGCTTGGTGTTTATCGGCACAGCGTTTGCAGTCAGCAGTTTGATTGTTTAGTTCAAAAATCGCAGATGGACATGGATAAGGCTGCCCTCAGTAATAACCTCGAGAGGCAGCTTTATTAATGTGAGGAAGGGATGGCAGATGCATTTTTTTCTGAGAATATCCACCAGGATGATGCGTTTACGCAAACGGTCGATCGGTTTGATTATTTTGATCTTTATAATTCTTAGCGCATCGATAGCTTACCTGCTTGAACCGAGTACATTCCACAACTGGTTTAATGCCTTCTATTGGGTCATGACAACGATGGCCACCGTTGGGTATGGGGATTATTTTACAGAGACTGTAGTGGGTAAGCTATTCACCATGTTTCTGTATATTTTTGGGATTGGTCTTCTCAGCTTGGTTATTGGCAAGGTCATTGACTCTATTGCAGAAGTGCAGAGAAGGAGAGGAGCAGGAACATTGAGCTTCCGGGGAAAGGATCATGTGATATTAATCAATTGGAGTAAGAAAGCGCAAGCTGCGGTAGATGAGGTGTTATGCTATTCACCTAAATGTCATATCGTCATCATTGATGAGATAGGACGGCATCCGCTGGAGCATATGGAACAGGTCCACTTTGTAAGCGGTGATGCTTCCAGCGATGAGATTCTCCTTAAAGCTAACATACACGAAGCCCGGGCAGCCATTGTGTTCGGAGACACACGGATTGATGAAGCATCGCTAATTGACGGGAAGTCTCTGCTTATCGCCTCCAGCATTGAGCGCATAGCGCCACAAGTACATACTACCGTAGAAATTATGCAGGAGAAGAATATACAGAATTTCAGGCATGTTCAGGTCAATGAATTCGTTCTGTCGCATGATGCCATTTCTAGATTGGCTGTCCGATCCGCTCTACAAGAGGGGAATTCAGAGGTGATTACGCAGCTGCTGAGCCGCCAGTATGGGGATGATATTTATGAGATTCCAGTGAATAGTGCATGGAAGACCTATGGGCAGGCGTTTCAGGAATTGCTCCTTCAAGGTGCAACTTTACTCTCGGATCGCAGTGACCTTAGCATCAATCGCAAGCTGGGCCAGCCTATTCCTAAAGAGGCTAGATTATATATTGTTTCGGATGAAGAGACGTACCGGAGAATTAAAGGTTAGGTCAGAGATAAGCGAGTAAGCGGATTTTCGGGAGAAGGGCTTCTCGGAATTCCGCTTCTTTTTGTTTGCCGTTCCTTCCTTAAGGGTAAGAGATGAATATTATCGTTACTCTACCTTTCGGAAGGAGCCATTGTTAATGAGTGAACAGCAAAAAGTGAACGGAAATAGCAAAAATGAGCAATTGGAACAGTTTCGCAGTAAGGACGAAGGTCACGCTTTAACAACCAATCAGGGATTGAAAGTGTCCGAGGATGAGTTCTCCCTAAAAGCCGGTGACCGGGGGCCAACCTTGCTGGAGGATTTTCATTTTCGGGAAAAAATGACCCATTTCGATCACGAGCGGATTCCTGAGCGGATCGTGCATGCACGCGGATTTGCCGCCCACGGGGAGTTTGAAGTATATAAATCGTTGAAAGAATATACGAAGGCGAAATTCCTTCAAGATCCGTCCGTAAAGACCCCGGTGTTTGTCCGGTTCTCAACGGTAGCAGGATCACGGGGTTCAGCCGAAACTGTGCGGGATGCCCGGGGCTTCTCGACCAAATTTTATACCGAAGAAGGCAATTATGATTTGGTAGGCAATAATATGCCGGTCTTTTTTATACAGGATGCGATTAAGTTCCCTGATCTAGTGCATGCGCTTAAGCCGGAGCCACATAATGAAATGCCTCAGGCGGCATCAGCCCATGATACCTTCTGGGATTTCATCGCCAATAACCAGGAATCGGCCCATATGGCGATGTGGCTGATGTCTGACCGCGCCATTCCGCGAAGCTTCCGGATGATGGAAGGGTTTGGGGTTCATACCTTCCGTCTGATCAATGAGCAGGGGAAAGCACATTTTGTTAAATTCCATTGGAAACCAGTGCTTGGTGTACACTCTTTGGTGTGGGACGAAGCACAGAAAATATCAGGAGCGGACCCTGACTTTCACCGACGTGATTTATGGGAATCGATTGAAGCCGGCAACTTTCCGGAATACGAGCTGGGCATTCAGCTTCTTAGTGAAGAAGATGAATTCAAGTTTGATTTCGACGTGTTGGACCCTACAAAGCTATGGCCAGAGGAAGACGTGCCCGTGCAGATCGTTGGGAAAATGACCTTGAACCGCAACGTGGATAATGTTTTTGCCGAAACGGAGCAGGTGGCTTTCCACCCTGGACATGTAGTGCCAGGTATTGATTTCACCAATGACCCGCTACTTCAGGGCAGATTGTTCTCTTATACGGATACCCAGCTGATTCGGCTTGGGGGTCCTAACTTTCATGAATTGCCGATTAATAGACCGGTGTGTCCTTTCCACAACAACCAGCGTGACGGATATGGGCGGCAGACGATTAATCAGGGCACTGTGAGTTATCATAATAATTCTCTGGCCCAAAATACGCCGAGACCTGTCCCAGAGGCTGAAGGCGGTTATGTGCATTATCAAGAAAAGGTTGAGGGCCGTAAGGTACGGAGCCGGAGTAAAAGCTTTGAGGATCATTTTTCACAAGCCAAGTTATTCTGGAATAGTATGAGCCCTCCGGAACAATTGCATATTATCGAAGCTTATTCTTTTGAGCTTGGAAAGGTTAAGAGTAAGTCGGTCCGACAGCAGGTCGTAAATATGCTTGCTAACATTACCTCCGAGCTTGCTGTACCTGTGGCAGAAGCCATTGGAGTAGCGGCTCCAGAAGTTGGCGGTTCTGAGGTCACTCAAGCTTCCCCAGCCTTAAGTCAAGCTAATACGAAAAAACATCCCAACACGCGTAAAGTAGGCGTGATTATCGGGGATGGTTTTGATGAAGCTGCGGTAATGCCTGTATTGGACACGCTTATGGGAGCTGGGATTCAACCGGAGCTAATCAGTGATAAGCTTGGATTTATTAAAGGCTCAAACGGCACAGAGCTTGAAGTCATCCACACCTTATCCACTACAGATTCGGTGCTCTTCGATGCGATTTATGCGGTTGGTGGAAATGCAGAGCGCAAGAAATTCCATAAAGATGCAGCGCTATTCCTCAACCAAGCATATGCACATTTTAAACCCATCGCGATGACCACAACACTTGCTGAGCTGCTTGCAACAGATGAACACAGAAGCAGTCCGGGCGTCGTAATAGGCGATGGTGGGGAAGTTTTTGCGGCTAGCTTCGTTGCGGCCATTTCTGCCCATCGTTTTTGGGAACGTATGGAATAAAGTAAATAGATGATAGAAAAAGAGGGGTCTGCTCGTCAGAAGGCGTGTGGATGCCTCTTTTTTTCATCTAATAGTTTCATAAATTTAACATTTGGATTAAGTATGTGATGTATATTACCGTTATAGATAATACTAGGCAATATAAGCAGATGCTTAGGGAGGTGATTTTTTGAGGAAAGAGATAGCTGTTGCTGTAGTGGTACTTATAGGTTTTACAGCATTAACAGCATGCGAGCAAACAGCAACGCCGGCATCAACACCCTCGCCCTCCGCGAATGTTCATACAACAGAGCCACCGAATCCTACGGGTTCGGCTAATAATGATGTGGGGGACCATTCACAGGAATTGGATGCTTTAGAGCAATTTATTGTTACGAAGCTTACCGGCTCGTCCGGTGTTTATACGAATTTAATTGAAACAGAGCAATCCGGGGAAGCGGCAAGCGGCCATGAGATTCTAAGTGAGTCTGCCTCTCTGAGGATGCTGGCAGCCGTACGGAGTGGTGAGAAAGAGCGATTTGCAGAAGAATGGGCGCTGGCTAAGCAAACCTTTGATATGAAGGGCGGTTTTAGCTACCGATATAGCCCTAAACAGCAGAAATTATATCCTGTGAATGCTGCCGTTGATGACTTACGTATCATTCGTGCGCTTTATGAAGCGGGGGATACGTTTAGGGATAAACACTATACAGAGGAAGCGGATAAGTATGGTGAAAGATTTTATAACTATAATGTAAAAAATGGATATATGTATGACTTCTATGATGAAAATTACAAAAAAACCAACACATTCGTTACTTTATGTTATATTGATTTAGGTACAATGCGAAAATTGTCGGTTTCTGGAGAATCTCGTGAATTTTTGTTGAATAATATGAGCGTTATACTGAAAGATGGATATTTATCAGATGAGTTTCCCTTCTATGAAACAAGGTTTAATTATGAGAGTGGAACCTATACTTCGGAGAATATCAATACAGTAGAATCGCTACTGTCTATTCTGGCTTTGGCAGAGGTAGACCAGCAGAAATCCTCCAGCATTGATTATATCAAGCAGCAGGTCGAAGCTGGCACATTATATGGACAATATTCGCGTGAGGGAAAGCCGCTTAACGATATTCGCTCAACAGCCATTTACGCTATTACGGCTATGATTGGTGCCGAGATCGGAGACGATGCACTCTATCGCAAAAGCATTGAAAGAATGAACGAGTTCAGAATAACCGATGCCGGCAGCTCACTGTATGGAGGCTTCGGCGATGTAGCTAGTGGCCAAGCCTATTCCTTTGATAATCTGATGGCATCATTGGCCTATGTCTATTAATTTAAACCTATAGTAACGAAGGTGAATCTGCATGATAAACAACACGGTGAAATCACCTCTGAGGCAGGGGATGACACTCGCTAACCTACCGTTGCCATTGTCCCCGGCTTTTATCACTGCTGTTGGAGTGTTGCTTATAACCATCATAGCCTTATTTACCGCCCCGTATGTCGGAATGGCGGATAATGGTGATTTTTTTCGCAGCATCTATAGTAACGGAATTTATTTCAATCTGCCGGATTATGACGAGCAATACTTTGGTTATTTTGTAAAGCAATATGGAATCTTTCAATATTTTAATGAGAATGGCGCGACATTATTTTCTTCGCAGTCCCTATTTATCAAGCTGGCCATTGGACTTAATAAGCTGTTTTTTAGCAGCGAGGTTTTCGATATCCGGTTTCAAGCAGTCATTTATACGATTTTATATGTTGCGGCGATCTACTTATTAATAGAGGCTGTTACATGGGGGATGACCCGCAAGCAGGGATGGGTCACTGCAGGTATTGCTATTTTTATATTTGGAGATACCGGGTATACCGCTTATTTCAACTCCTTTTACGGCGAGAGCGTCGTGATGATCACGATGATTACTATGTTCGCAGCTTGGTTGTTGTTATATCAAAAAAGATACAATGACTATGTGCTGCTGGCCCTATTCTTGATCAGTACGATCATCCTGACTACTTCCAAGCAGCAAAATGCGCCAGTGGGTATAATCATTGCGGTTCTGGGGTGTTCGCTCCTTTGGATTCGCAGGGATAAAATATTTCGCATTCTGACAATGGTTTCCCTTGCTTTGATCCTGTTCGCGGGTGTGTTCACCTATTTGAATATCTCGGATGAGTTCGTGAATATTAACCAGTTCCATGCCATGACCCGCGGGGTGCTGAAGGATTCCTCCGATCCGGGAAAGCACTGAAGTCATTCGATATTAATGAACAATATGCCATCTTGAAGAATAGCATTTACTACGAGAAATACGGAACTATTGATGTGAATTCACCAATCCTCCAAGAGAACTTTTACAGTCGTTACGGATTTGTTTCGATCCTTAAATACTATATATCGAATCCGGATCAGCTTAACTCGATTCTTAATGTAGCTGCTCAAAGTGCATTCTCGATCAAACCAGCGGCGATGGGCAATTACGAGCAATCCGTTGGGAAGGAATTTCGAGCACAGAGTCACTTTTTTACTGGATACAGTCAGCTGAAAAAAGCTTTAGCACCACGAACGATAGGTTTTATCTTCCTTTGGACAGTGCTTGTCATCGGTCTGTATATGCCTTCCTTCGTAACAGCCATTAAGGCACGTAATTTTAGAGGATTGCAGCGGATGGTATTGATTGTCGCTACGATAGGCATTGGTCTTTCAGGCATTTTTGTATCGATTATCGGTGCTGGTGATGCCGACATTTCCAAGCATGAATTCTTGTTCACTTTATCTTTTGATTTGGTGACCTTTCTGACAGTATCTAGTGTGATCGGACGCAGATTCTCCAAAAATCGTAAAAAGCCGGTTAACGAGAGCCCCACCACGTCTAGTCCATTTACAAAGCCTCAAAAGGATGTGAGTGTTTGAAGCGCAGAGGGATCTTATACTGTATATTGCTGCTGACGCTGAGCTTAACCATCCTATTGCTTCCCGCCACTCCTGTTCAATCTGCTGCATCGCCACAACAAGTCTTACTGCTCTATGACAGCCTTGCCAAGGGGACCGCTAAGGATGGAAATGTGACTGAACTTCAACGTCTGCTGGCAGCTTACTCGACAAAGGTTACACTTCGAAGCCTAGATCAATACGAGCAGGGGATGCTGAAAAATTACTCCAGAGTGATCATGGTCCGTAACGAAGCGGATATTTCGATCACGAATAAATCCTATATAGAGGATTGGGAGCATTATCAGGGGCAGTATTTGCATATTGGGTACAACCCACCCGCTAGTCTAATGAAGGCGTTACAGCTAACCACTGATGTGATCTATGACGGGAGTGCTGAGCTCGAAATTGGACAGTTCTCCGGAATTCAAGCTAAGGTGCAGGATATGCCTTATATTGCAGCGAGTCAGGCGGTCAAATCCTTTGGGAAACTCTCTTTTGCGGAGGAGGGTCTGCAAGCACCGTACGCTGTGAGTAAGGGGAATGATACATATGCCCCATATTTTGAACAAGGGAATGTCAGTACGCTGGGGATGGCGCATGTTCTGAAGGATTGGCTCCATATCACTGCTGCTCCTAAAATGTACCTTGCGATCAAAGAAATCTATCCTTTCTCCGATCTGCGACTGCTGGCAGAAACGGGTGAGCGGCTGTATCAACTGGGGATTCCGTTTCTTGCAAGTGTGCGGCCTGTGTTCAGCAATACCGATTATCCGGCCATGCAGCGTTATTTAGTGGCCATGAAAAGTGTGCAATCCAGCAATGGAAGCATTCTGGTCAATGCCCCAGTGGTGATGCCAACGATAAGCTCCATTGACCATACGCTTAAAGGAAAGATGAATGATTTCATCAATCTGTTGGCCGAAAATGGGCTTGGGCCGCTTGGAGTCGGGGCGGAAATGCATTGGTCGTATGACAAAGAGTATTCAGAAGCGGGGATGAGCTTTTTTGATTCCGTGGTGTTATATCCGGATGAACAGATTGATTATATGGAGCAGAACGACACCTCTAAATCCTTTCCATCCTCTTTATATAGCGTTCCGTTGGAATTTCTTCAGGCTTTGCCTACATCCAATAAAGTGATACCGCAATTGCCGATGGATACTGTAATCACCGTCGACATGCCCGAGGATGAGCGTCAGCTTGAAGAAATGCTGCAAAGTCTGGAACGGAATTGGGTTTCTTTTGCCGATTATAAGCAAGAAGAGCACCAGGTCGTTACTGATCAGAACACAATCTCCTCACTAGATGGAATGATTTCTATTAATGGACAACCTCTAAGCCTGGACTATACACCGGAAACAGTAGATAGCGATTATCGCTACACAGAGGAGCAGCAAAAGAGCTTCACCCGACTTTTTAATATTCAGAATCAATTTTTTATTGTTGTGATCATGATTTCTCTGCTGCTGTTTGGCGGATTGTTGATGATCGGATACCGGTTATATCGCAGAAAGTTTTTGAAATGAGACAACTAATCGTGATTTGGAGGACCCTATGACGATTTCAGACGTGCTGATGGTGATTGCGGTGATCTGTATTTGGTCTCTGCTGCTGGTGAATGTGACCCTCATTATCGCGGGCTATCTATATTACATTAAATCCGAAAATGAGGACATACCAGAGATAGAGGGTGAATATCCTTTTGTTTCAATTATGGTTCCCGCTCACAATGAGGGGGTAGTGATTTGTAAGACGGTTGAATCTCTGCTGGCGCTGGATTATCCGCAAGATCGGTATGAGATTATTGTGATTAATGATAATTCCTCTGATAACAGTGCTGAGCTGCTTGCGGGCATACAATCCCGAAATCCGGGGCGTCAGCTGGTAGTCATTAATACGGATGCAGTTACAGGAGGCAAAGGCAAATCCAATGCCTTGAATATAGGCTTTACCAGCTGTAAAGGGGAGCTAATCGCCATTTATGATGCCGACAATACTCCGGAGAAAACAGCTTTGCGTTATCTGGTTGCTGAGATCATGCATGATTCCAGCCTCGGTGCGGTGATTGGGAAGTTCCGGACCCGTAATCGTGATGCAAGTTTACTGACCCGGTTCATTAATATTGAGACCTTATCCTTTCAATGGATGGCTCAAGCGGGGCGCTGGAAGCTGTTCAAGCTTTGCACTATTCCGGGAACAAATTTCATTATGCGCAGGTCTATTGTGGAAAGCATAGGTGGCTGGGATGTCAAAGCGATAGCCGAGGATACAGAAATCAGCTTCCGGATTTATATGATGGGTTACCAAATCAAGTTCCAGCCCAAATCCGTCACGTGGGAGCAGGAACCACAGACCCTGAAGGTCTGGTTCAAGCAGCGAACCCGCTGGGCGAAGGGCAATATTTATGTCATTGTCAAAAATATCCCGCTGCTGTTCAATAAATCGGCCGCAAAGGTGCGGTTCGATATTCTTTATTTTCTATCCATTTACTTCTTGTTGCTGCTGTCGTTAATCACCTCGGATGTGCTGCTGATCCTGCATGCTTTGGGTTATGTGCATACTACTATTGCAGGTCTTAGTAATTTCTTATGGCTGCTCGCTATTATTTTATTCGTTGTGGGGACCTTCATTACGCTAACAACAGAAAAGGGCGAGATGAGCTTGTCCAATCTAGGGATTGTAATGTTGATGTATGTGTCTTATTGCCAGCTGTGGATGGTTGTCGCGGCTAACGGATTATATCTATACCTGAAAGACCTCATCTTCAAAAGAGAAGCCAAATGGTATAAGACGGAGCGCTACTAACGAGGCACCAAAAAGTCATATGAGAAAAATGTAATCACAGGAGAAACAGAACATGAAGATAAAAAAACAGCTGGTTATACTGTTAACCTGCCTCTCCCTTTTCTTAATTCCAATCCATCCTGCTGCCGCAGAGACGTTGCCACAGGATCATAAGTCTACTTATACAACCTCATTCACGGGAACAGACTCGTCCTTAACAGGTTCGAGTGCCCAGCAGCAATATTTTGAGGTTCTGGATTATTGGAATGTGGATCAAGTAAAGATCAAACTGCATTTTCAAATTTCACAAATTACCGAAGAGCAGATTTCTAGTGTTACCTTAACGCTAAACGGCAGCCCGTTCTATACGTTTCGTCCGTCACTACAAGACAACGGCGAACAGCTGTTGACCCTTGCGGCGCCCAAGGGGTTTCTGAAAAAAGGGACGAATACGCTGGGCATTCAGGGCTATTTAAAGACAGATCGTAAAGATGACCTCTTTTGTTCGGTCGATGAAACGTCGGATAATTGGCTGCATCTGTTCAATACGTCCAGTGTTAACGTGATTTATACGGCAAAGCCCTTGAGTGGAGGGATCAGTGACTTCAGCGAGCGATTCGCCGGGATAGATACCTTAACGAAGAATCAGAGTATTCTGACTGTACCGGACAAAAGCACGGCGGCAGAAATGGAAGCAGCCACTTATGCGCTCTCCGGGTTTGTTAAGGGGATTACGTTAAATGATAAGACTATTCCCTTGCTTCCCTACCGGGCAGACACTGTGCAGAATAAGGCCGCAGTTGTACTGGTAGCTATGTATGACAGAGTACCAAGCGGGCTGAAAGCTCAGCTAAGCTCCACTGAAGATTTGGGTACGCACGCGTTGCTCCAGCTAGTGAATAAGGATACCCAGCCCACCTTGGTTGTAACCTCGAAGGATGAGAACTTGCTGATTAAAGCGGGTCGTTTGATTGCTAATCCAGAGCTGATCGGGCAGATCACTAGTGATCTGAAAACAGTAACGGATGCTACAGAAGTGTCAGCACCTGCGCTTTCGATTAGCTCTAACATCACGTTCACTGAAACAGGTGATAAACTGACCGGGGCACATCATCAGGAGCAGACGTATTTTATTTCATTGCCAGCGAACCGCTCGATTGCCGATTCCGGTAAAATCAGCCTGGATTTCCGTTATGCACAGAATTTGGATTTTACTCGTTCATTGGTTACCGTGAGCATCAATAATACTCCGATTGGCAGTAAGAAGCTGACCAAGGAACTGGCGAATGGCGATATTCTTAATCTCTCGGTGCCTCAGAACTTGAATATATCCGGAAATTTCTCGGTGACAGTGGCTTTTGATTTGGAGATCGAAGGAGCCAGATGTATTATCGATCGGGATCAAATGCCGTGGGCTTATATCAGTAAAGATTCTGTAATGCAGCTGAATACGAAGGATCGCACGGATCTCTTATTTAATAACTATCCATATCCGTTCATCCGCGATGGGATCTATAATCATGTAGCGGTTGTACTGCCCGAACAAATGGATGATTACGCCTATTTAAGTGTATCGAATATCTTTAATCTGCTTGGTAAATATGCCAGCGGAAATATAGGGAATATCCAGTTCTATACCGATACTGTCAGCGCCGATCATTTGAAAAATAATAATATCATCGCTATTGGTGCTTATAAGAATAATAAGGTGATCCGTGATCAGAATGCTAAGCTTTATTTTCAATATAACGGAGATGGAACCACAATTCGCTCCAATGAGAAAATGAGTATTGAAGAGCAATACGGTGCACGAATCGGAACACTGCAGCTGATTGATTCGCCATTTGAGGCGGGACGTGCATTGCTCGCGGTTACGGGAGTCAGCTCGGAAGAGTATTACTTAGGATCGAAGCTGCTCGCTACAGAACGGGACAAGTGGAAGGTGTTTGGCGATGGTGCAATCGTTGATAAAGACGGTAATGTCAGCGCACACCGTTTCAAAACGATCACTGGAGCAGCCGAGGACTCTGTGGCCCAGAAAATAATGGAACGGTCGGATGTACTCAGTTTTATCATCGTGATTTTACTGGTGCTGACGCTGGTAGTTCTATCGCTGATCCTACTGCTTCGCAAACACATGAAGAAACGTGGTGATAAGCGTGAGACGTAATCGCAGCTTAGTGTCGGACATCGCTCTCTTATCATTCCTGGTGTTATCGTTCCTCTGTATCGTCTTCATTGCCGGGGCACCGGATGATTACCTCCAGAATATTATCATTTTAACGGTGGCTTTTATTCTGGCCATTGTTACGTATTTTACAACGGTCACTGCGGGTCTGGTCTTGAATCTGGTGTTTATCTTTGCTTACGGATTCTACACGATGTACCAGACGATAACGCTAGGGGAAACGATTAGCCTGAATACTTATTTCTGGTTAATTATGACTCCGCTATTAACGGTCGTTCTATGGGTATTCACTTTAAGCAGCCGTGATTTGCAGGTGGAGAATGAGCAGCTACGCAAAAAGACTGCCAATATGGCTATCGTCGATGAAAACACAAATTTGCGGAACAGTATTTCTTTTCAGACGGATGCTACATTATTTACAAGCATTTCGACCCGCTATCAGATTCCGCTCACCCTGCTAGTGGTGAAGGTGAAGTATTGGAAAGAGATCAGACGGATCATTCCTGAAGATCAGCTGGCAGAAGCTATCTATGATGTGTCTCAGCTTAGTCAGGCGAGTATTCGTACCAATGATGCACTCTATCTGCTAGATAAGGATGAAGCAACATGGGGCCTGCTGCTGTTCACGGACAGCGATGGGGCGAAGATTGTGATCGAGCGGATTAAGCTCAAGCTTCAGGAGTTGAATGACAATAATTTCTCCAGAAAATATAAGGTCAGCCTGGGTCTTAAGATTGGGGCGGTCGAATACCAAGCCGGCACGATTGAGAATCCGCTGGATTTCATTGTTCAGGCCAAAAAACAGCTGGAGTACGACGTGTAGGCCAGCTTAAAAATCAACAGTTTCACTATCAGCCTCTGTATGGATGGCGATGAGCACGCTTGCCGGCTCATCGCCTTTATTTATGACCAGATGTGGCACACAGGCATTCCAGCTAAAGGAATCCCCCGCTTGGAACATCCCGAAATCTTCACCTTGCTCCGCATAAACCTCACCTTTTATCACTAAATGGACCTCTTTGCCTTCGTGCGCCTGCGGAGTTTCACCCGTAGAAGTACCCGGAGGGAAATGGACAAGCACCATTCGTACACCACCTGCCGAGCTTAAATGTTCAACTTGCAGTCGATCACTTCCACTGCTGGTGATTTGCCGCTCCTTGGATCGTACCACCTGCATCCGCTCTTCCTTTTTTAACAGCAAATAAGCCAACGGAACGTTCAGTGCATCAGCAATCAGGCTAAGGGTAGCGATCGAAGGAGAGGTCTTATTAGTCTCAACCTGGCTCATAAAACCTTGTGACAGGCCAGTAGTTTCACAGATTTGGGCAATCGTTATATGTTTTCTTTTACGGATTGTACGAATGTTTGAACCTATATTCATAAGTAAAGCCCCTTTTAATATTAGTAATAGCAAATATATTTTTATATTAACAAATTATTAATTGACATACTAGCCAGAGGTTTATAATATTATCCTTACAAATATTATTTTTGTATTACAAATATTTTGAAGGAGTGTTTAGTATGAAGGCACCTTATATATATGATGTCAGTCTACCTTCCGGCTACGATGTGAATCGGGTTTATCCGGTTATCTTCACCTTGCATGGCAAAGGTTCCAATGAGAAGAATATGTTCGGACTTGTCGAGCCCTTGTCTGAAGAGTTTATTATTATCGGGATTCGGGGAAATATGATTTTAGGGGCTGGATTTCAATATTATGATCTCAAAAGTCTAGGTCATCCCATCCGTGAGCAGTTTGATCAGGCTGTATCGCAATTGCAGCAGTTTATCGAATACGCCACCGACAAATATCCTATAGATGCTAAACACCGTTATCTGCTTGGCTTCAGTCAAGGAGCCATTTTGTCCATGACACTCGCTCTTACAATGGGGAATTCGCTTCGGGGAATTGTGGCGCTGAACGGTTATGTTCCGGGGTTTGTGAAGACAGATTATGAGCTGAAGAGTGTGCAGGAGGTATCGGTATTCATCTCGCATGGTGAATATGATTCTGTATTTCCAATTTCAGTGGGGACAGAAACAGCCGCTTATTTCGAAGGTCTAACCCCATTATTAACCTATAAAACTTATCCTTCGGATCATGGTGTATTACCGCAGAATCAGCAGGACCTGATCGCTTGGTTCCTGCAGAACTTAGGGAGTGACAAACTATGATACCTTCTTACTTTATTGCCCATGGTGCCCCTTCTCTGGTACTTGATAACAATGCATATACGAAATTTCTTGGGGAGCTCGCTGAGAGGAATGTCAAACCTAAAGCGATTGTTCTATTTTCTGCACATTTTGAAGAACACACACAGTCGGTTGGAGTTATGGAGACTTTCGACACCATCTATGATTTCTATGGCTTCCCAGATGAGATGTATCGAATGACTTATCCTGCCAAAGGGGACAATGAGGTTGCACAGCAAATTATGTCTCTGTTCCACAAGAATGGGATTGTCAGCAAATTAAATACAGAGCGTGGACTAGATCACGGAGCTTGGGCTATTCTTAAATTAATCTATCCGAATGCAGATATTCCTGTCGTATCTTTGTCAGTTAATCGAGAGCTGTCCAATGAACAGCAATATTTAATGGGTAAGGCTTTATCTGAGCTGCGTGAGCAGGATATTATGATTATTGGCAGCGGTGGAACCGTCCAAATTTGCGTAGCGTGAAGTGGGGAATGGAGAACGTCGAGAAATGGGCGGAGACATTCGATGACTGGCTGCAGCACAGGGTGGAAGCTTGGGATACAGAGTCGCTATTTAACTATCAGGAGCTTGCTCCCTATGGCGTTGATGCAGTGCCGACTAATGAGCACTTTATCCCTCTGATAATAGCTATGGGAGCTGGCGATAACGGGAAAGAAGCGAAGCTGCTGCACCGAAGTTATCAGTATGGTAATTTAAGTCTTAGCTGTTGGGAGTTTAATTAAGAAGGAGGCATTAATGATGGACTTGGGACTTCGTGGGAAATCAGTTTTTGTAGCCGCAGCAAGTAAAGGGTTAGGACTCGCAACTGCGCTGGAGTATGCCCGTGAGGGGGCGAAGGTAATGATCGCCAGCAGGAGTATGGAACAGCTTGTAGACGCACAGAAAGAGATTCAGGCAGCCACAGGACAGCAGGTGAACATTGTTCAGATGGATGTGACTGTCCCAGAGGATATCGTACATGCTATTCAAACGGTTGTAGCCCAAAACGGTGGGCTTGATATTGTAGTGACCAATGCGGGGGGTCCTCATGGCGGAGGTTTCGCTGATATGGAAGACGCGGATTGGAACCAAGGGTTTGAGCTCACACTGATGAGCACCATTCGTTTGATTCGTGAATCACTGCCGCATCTGCGCTCTTCTGGGGCAGGGCGAATCGTTAATATAAGCTCGATTTCTATCAAGCAGCCTATTGAGGAACTGATTCTTTCCAATGTTTTTCGCGCTGGCGTGTATGCCTTGACCAAGAGCTTGGCTACTGAGCTGGCTGCGGATCGCATTTTAATTAATACGATCGCACCAGGGCGTATTGCAACCGACAGGATTCTTCAACTAGACGGCAAACGTGCGCAAGCAGAGGGGATCCCTATGGAGCAGATTCAAGAGGAAGCGCTGCTGCAAATCCCGTTAGGAAGATTGGGCACGCCCGAAGAATTCGGCAAGGCTGCTGTTTTTCTAGGCTCTTTTGCGAATACTTATGTTACGGGACAATCTCTTTTAGTCGATGGAGGAATGGTGAAATCGCTCTAACCTCCGGCGTTATGGGTAGGCTTTGAAAGGTTATGGAAATATTAGTAATTTCAATATTAGTTGCTTTGTACTCTAAATAAGCGTATGATGGAGCGGTGGTCTAAATCGTAAGATTTACGAATTTTCCTACGTTTATTAGGTTATACTATATATAAACCTACAGATCATTTGGATAATTTACCATAAAGGCTCCACGAATTTATTCAGAAGGAGGACGATTAGAATGAGAGAAGGCATACATCCTAAGTACAACCAAGTGATTTTCTTGGATGCAAGCGTAGGCTTCAAATTCTTGAGTGCATCTACTAAATCATCCAATGAAACTATGGAATGGGAAGACGGCAACACTTACCCAGTGCTCCGTGTGGACGCAAGTTCCGCATCCCACCCATTTTACACTGGTAAACAAAGAGATACAGAACAAGGCGGCCGTGTTGACAAGTTCAAACAACGTCTTGCACAAAAGAAATAAGAATCCTTATGGATTGAAGAGGGACAACCCATGTAGAAGCAATCGCTTCGGGGATGTCCCTTTTTTGTGTTCAGGCATGTTAAAATGAGATGAATTTAAAAATATACATGGCGTCGAGGGAGCGATCAGTGATGGAAAATGTAATAAAAGTAGATACAGTCCTAAAGAGTGAAGACGTTCAGGAGTTTAACTTATGGTTCAGCTTGAATAGCCGGATTATACTCAACTCTTTTAGCGTAGTCGCTTACTTTATGATTTTGTTATTAATTACTAAGGATTACAGTACTCAAAGCATCTCAATCCTGGCTGTGACTGCTATAATTCTTGCCGCTGTCTTATGGTATATGACCAAGGCAAGCTTGATCAAAAAATCGAAAAAGGCGTTCAAAACAGATAGCCTAATTCAGCAACCGCAAAATTATACGATTTCAGATGAAGGCATATCTTATCTTTCCGAAGCGGGCACTGGACAAGTGAAGTGGGAAGAGATACATAAGATAGGTGAAACTACGAACTTGTTTGTGTTTTTTGTGTCCACACAGAGAGCGCTGATTATCCCTAAACGTTTCTTTGAATCGGCACAAGATAAAATAACATTTAAGGATTTAGCCAGAAAATATATGTTCTCCAATCGGGTGAAATTTAAGGCATAAGATGTGCTGTTATTGTTGATTCATTTGTACCAAGGATTAGGCTATAATGATAGGAGCGACTTGAAAAATAGGAGAAATATGGCATGCCATGGATTCAGGGATATCCGTATTACTTATTAATGGGCAGTGTTCTAAGTCTGTACATGGGCGTCAGCTCCTATCGGCACCGTAAGTTAGCAGGGAGACGCTATTTGTGGATCTTAATGCTGTTAGTCAGCCTTATATTTGTTGCAACGGCGGGAGAGATTATGTCACTCTCTTTTCAGTCTAAGCTGTGGTGGAAGAATGTGCAGCAGGCTCCGCTTTTTTTTAGTGCGCTCTTTACTTATGCTGTGGTAAAAGAATACGTATCTCCTTCCACAGGGCGCCTGCCCGTGAAGCTTGCAATCTTCTCTATCCCTATTGTTATGGATGTACTTCTTATTTTTACGGATAGCTATCATCATCTGATGCGCAGTGAAGTGGCCGTCCTGACGGTCGCGGGTGTTAGTGGAATTGCTGTAAAGCCTACGCTCCTTAGTATGGCTTTTATTGCGTATGATCAGCTTTTTGGGCTATATGCAGTCTGCTTGCTGGCAGTTTCCCTACTGAATACCCCGAGAGTTTATTTGCGGACTAATTTGCTGCTGTTGGCGGGTTTGCTAGTTCCGGTTATTTCCGTCTTTTTACTTCCCCTCTTGAAGATTACCATTACAGGTTTTACGGCGTTTACTTATTTGCCTGCGATTATAGCGGCTTATTTCGCACTTTTTGTTAGCTCCAAATTAACCATCTTCCCTCTAACCAAAAACAAAATTCTAGAGCACATGAAAGACGGCGTAGTTCTGACTGACCGTTATGATAATATCATTGGCATAAATGATGCGGCGACTGCTATTTTATACGACATTACCGGAATAGCGAACGATAACTGGATGGGAAAAAACATTGATCTTTTTATGAAGTCTCACAAAGACATTGCAGCTCATTACAGTCAGAGGACGGAGGGACAGTTTGAGGTAGTTTGTTCTGGCGCAGGGGAGCTCTGTTATGGGGTTTCTTTAATTGCTACGGAACATGCGACAACAGAGAATAAGGGTATGCTTATTGTGTTTAGTGATCATAGTGAGAAGAAGCGGTATGAGCGTGAGCTGGTCTATCAGGCAACGGTTGACGATCTGACAGGGCTATATAATCGCAGGCATTTCATGCAAAGGGTCCAGAATCAAACGATCCCGGATGGATTAGGATTGGCTCTGCTGTTATTTGACATTGATGATTTTAAATTAATTAATGATACTTATGGTCATTTAGCGGGCGATCAGGCGTTAGTTGATTTCTCGAATAAAATACTTCAGGTATACCAGAATAAAGGTATTGCTGGAAGAGTGGGTGGCGAGGAATTTGCCGTATGCTTTTTCGCTGAAGATAAATGTGCAGCCTTAAAAGAAGCAGAGAATTTTCGTACAATGATGAGTGATTACACGATAATCTTGAATGAACAGGATAGCATTCATCTTACCGCAAGTATCGGAATCTCTTTTACGGAGCGTAGAGAGGTGACTTTCGAAGATTTATATCGGGAAGCGGATGAAGCGTTATATCACTCTAAGAATACAGGGAAGAACAGAGTTACGTTAGGTCGTGAACCGATCATAAGAGAAACAGTAAAGGGATAAGAACATCGAAGATAAGGGAGTAGCCTAATGAATCTGACTGTTGATGAAGTGATGAGCAAGCTTGAGGAGATGGGTACAGAGCAGACGAAACGTACCTTCTTACGACATGGCGCAGTGGAACCTTTATTTGGAGTAAAGGTAGGGGATATGAAGAAGCTGGTTAAGGATGTGAAAAAAGATCAGAGTCTGGCAAGGGCTTTGTATCAGACAGGCAATTACGATGCAATGTATTTGGCTGGGCTAACCGTCAATCCCAAGACTATGACGAAGCAAGAGCTTCAAAGCTGGGCTTCGGCGGCCAGTTGGCATGCGGTAGTGGAATATATAGTATCCCCTCTCGCCGCAGAGAGTCCATATGGATTGGAACTTGCGAGAGAGTGGATTCGTTCCTCGGATGAACTAATAGCCGTTTGCGGCTGGAGCACTTATGCAAATTACATTTCAATTACACCGGATGATAAGCTGGACATCGCTGAGATTAGGGAGTTGTTACAACAAGTAGGCGCTACTATTCATCAGGAGCGGAATCGTGTCCGTTATACGATGAATACTTTTGTAATTATGGTGGGCAGCAGTATCACAGAACTGCATGAGGAGGCAGCAAAGATCGCAGCAGGCATAGGTAAGGTCCAGGTGAACGTGGGACAAACCGCTTGTAAAGTTCCCATGGCTGTTGATTATATTGCTAAGGTTGAACAGGCTGGGAAGCTAGGTGTGAAGAAGAAAACTTGTATTTGCTGAGTTAGATATTTAGGTAACCCTTCAAGGAGAAAGGCACTTGTGGGTTTTTTTTTATTCCGGGAAAAACAAGTGTTTCAACCCTGCGGAAATTGTTTAAATTAGCAGCAGTCAAAATTTACATAGAAGAATTAATGAAGCCTTATTCAAGTAATCTTTTGCAATGATGTAGAATAGAAAGGGGTTTATAGTTAGAAGACAGGACGGAGGCTAGTTGTGAACAAACGTCGATTCACTTTGCAGTATAAAATACTGTCAATTACAGTTTTAATCGTGATCTGTCTATTAGGATTTGTTTTTGTCATGCATGGAAGAATCAATGCTCTACAGCGGGAAACCAGCTTCATCTCTCATCAGGATCGAGAGATTACTAATTTGGCTAATCTAATTGAGAAGAATATTTTAGATATGGAAACCGGACAACGTGGATATGTCATCACCGGCGATAACAAGTATCTGGAGCCCTACAATTTGGGTAAGGCTGAATGGGAAGCTAATTATGATAAGCTTTACGTGCTGACTGCTAATGATTCTTTACAGCTACAGCGTCTGTTGGGTATTGAAAGTAAAATTAAGCAATGGATCGAACAGTCGGGAAATTATGTGATCCAGTTGAAAAAAGAGGGACAGGACGCTGAGCTCCTAAGATACTTCAATTCCGACGACGGCAAAGATCAAATGGACCGGATTCGTAATCAGATCAGCACTTACCGCGAGACGATGAAAGAGAACACCAACAGTCTGATTGCTAGACAAGCAGACAAGAATAAATTATTGCTAGAGCTTCTTTATATTGCTTGGGCAATTATAGCGGTTACCGCGATGGTCGCTTCGTGGATCAATTCACGCGCCATCGTTAGTACGGTTCGTAAAGTTACCCATACGATTGCAGAATTGGAATCTGACGAAGATATGAAGACAAGGATAGAGATCACCACGAATGATGAGATCAGGGATCTGAGCGTAGCTACGAATCATCTGATAGACACGCAACAAGAGCGGATATGGATTCAGGCTAACGCAAACGAATTGTTGGCGAGGTATCAGGGCATCACACATATCTCGCAACTGGGCGACATTTTTCTTGGCAAAACCGCAGAAGTCCTCGATTACCCATATGGTTCCTTATATGTTCGAACACAGGACCATGATCGAGATTTCTTTAAGAGAGTCTCTACTTTTGGCGGAAGCAGTAACATTCCAGATCAGCGGGCATTCCAGATCGGAGAAGGTCTAGTTGGACAATGTGCTAAAGAGGCGCGCTTGATGCAAATACAGGATCTGCCGGAGGATTATATTAGCATACAATCTGGGTTGGGTATTTCTGCGCCGAAGGCGCTTCTACTAATGCCGATTTCTTTTTCGGGTGAGGTAGTTGCTGTGGTGGAAATCGCCGCCTTTGCTCCACTTACGCAATTGCAGGTTAAGTTCCTAGGGTCTATTTCGAATGCCTTTGGCTCCGCAATTAACAGTACGATTAGCATTATGAAGATTGACCAACTTCTGGCACAATCTCAGCGTCTAAACGAAGAGCTACAGGTATATACCGAGGAACTACAGACTCAGTCTGAGGAGCTGCAAATCCAGACGGAGTCACTGCATGCAACGAATAGAAAGCTGGAGGATAAGAAACTGCTGGCGGAACAAAAGTCACTAGAGGCGGAAAGAGCTCAAACGGAACTCAGTGAATACACAGAGTTATTGCAGCAAAGCTCACAATATAAATCAGAGTTTCTGGCTAACATGTCTCACGAACTGCGAACTCCGCTTAACGGCATTCTGCTGCTCTCCGAATTTCTTATGGAGAATCAGTCGGGAGCTTTAAGCGAAGAGGATATTGAATTCTCAAAAGCCATTCATTCTTCGGGACAAGATCTGCTGGCGCTGATTAATGACATTCTGGATTTGTCCAAGGTTGAGGCAGGAAAGCTGAATATTGAAATTGAAGCGATAAATATATCGGAGATTCCGGAGGCAATGATCCAGAACTTCAGTCAGCTTTCCCGCAAAAAAGAGATTCCTTTGCAAATACAGCTGGGAGAGAACTTACCCCCGCTGTTTTATTCGGATGCTCAAAGAGTGCGGCAAATTATTATAAATTTGCTGTCCAATGCGTTTAAGTTTACAGCGGAAGGCGCAGTCACTCTGGAAATCCGCTCAGCAACTAAGGACGAGCTGCTGGATTTGGCAGATTCGTATACAGGGGAATTTATTGCCTTCGCCATCAAGGATACTGGAATTGGGATTTCAAAAGAAAAGCAGTCGATTATCTTCGAGGCTTTTCAACAGGCAAATGGAAATACAGAACGTCAATATGGTGGAACAGGGCTTGGGTTATCCATATCTAGAGAGCTGGCAACCCTGCTCGGTGGTAGAATTATAGTGGAGAGTCAAGAAGGAGTGGGTAGCGTCTTTACAGTGTATTTGCCCTTGAAGCTTGAGGCCCCAAGCCTTGAGGAAGTGGCTGATCAAGCGACTGTTATTCAAGAGATTGGGAATGGAGTGGTACTTGCCGCTACAACGGCTGAGGATACACGTAATGACTTCACTTCTCTGAATCAAAAGCATGTACTTATCGTGGATGATGATGAACGGAATTTGTTTGCTTTATCAAATACCCTAAGAAAGCGCGGGCTGCATGTAACTACAGCTACTAACGGAGAGAGCGGCCTGTTTGAACTGGAGCAAGCGGCTTCTATAGACATCGTTCTTATGGATATTATGATGCCAGTGATGAACGGATATGAGGCAATCAATCGGATCAGACAAATGCCCGCAAAGAAGGATATTCCCATCATTGCACTGACTGCAAAAGCGATGAAGGAAGATAAGGCTAAAATCCTTCAGGCAGGGGCAACAGATTATCTTAGCAAGCCGATTAACCTGGAACGTTTATTAGCGTTGATGCAATTGATTCTAGCTAGCGATTCATGAAATAGATAATGGACGGAAACAATCATGGGGTGTCCTAGTAGTCATGACAATGGCTGCTGGGGCACCCCTGTTTTGTTGACGTTGAACTAGACCTCTAACTTCGGATAATTCAAACGAAGTTGCGCGAACGAAGTAACTATAATCTGCTATCGGACACAGCTGACCGTTAACGCAGCTTTTTACCACATTTGTAATTCTAACGGACCCCACTGACGCTATTGGCATAAAAAATACCGAATATGCCCTCTTTTTAATGAATGGTGGCGCTGGAGTCCGAAACGCTGCTCTAAAGGCGGAAAAATCGGAAATAACGTCATCTGAGTCCGTAAGCCTCGCAATTATGATCATCCAAAACTCTGCAGCAGGTGAGCAAAAGTGTGCCTAGGCGTTCAGCCGGCTTTCGTTTACCTCAAATCGGCTGAAGCGAGTCAGCCACCCTATTGCCCAAAACGCAAAACAGCGATCCTCCCATAACGGAAGGATCGCTGTTTTAATGTCTCTTTGGAATCTTTTTAATAAGATTTCAGTCTCTCACTTATTGTTGCGCAGAATCTACTACAACTTTGACAGCTGTGCCGATTGGTGGCAGGCTTCTGGTCAGCACTGGGCTGTAGAATCCGATAACTTTTGTACCTTTAACAAGCTCGCTGCTTTTAACAGCTTCGCCGTCTTTATTAATGAGTACTGTGTCTTCATTAATGCGCAGTACTACTTCTTTTTGTGACAATTCGCTCAGGCCACTGCCTTTAACAGTGATACTGATATTTCCTTCATCGTCTTTTTGAACTTCTTCAATAGTGCCAGCAGTACCTAGAAGATCATCTTGTTTCTGCTTATCCAGAACGGTGATTTTGTAAGTTGGTGTTTGTGGCGGAAGACTCATAGTCATGACCATGGAGTGTTCTGCTTTTACAGTCATACCGATATGGAGATCTTTGAGTGCAATTTTAGTGCCGTCTGCCATCTCAATAGCCGTATCTTCCCCTACATTTAATACGATTCCATCCGTACCTACACCTTGGATTTGAACGGATTGGTATTTACCACCATCATAGACTGCTGTAATCACACCAGTCTTAGTCATGTGCTGCTCGGCGGCATTTGTGTTGATCACAATGGAATCTCCCTTCACAGTCATGTTTTGATGAATTACTTCGCTTAAAAAGGAAGCTGGGACATACAAAGTGGAGTCAACCAATTGTGGTGCAGTTCCAAGTGTTGTATACATTTTGTTGATACTATAACGATCTTCTCCAGCTTTCACTGTAGTGAATACAGCGCCATTGATAAGTTCAACGGATTTATTCTGTGCATTCCAGGTTAATTCAAATCCAAGGGCTTCAGTAATCGAACGTAGTGGCACCATCGGCTCTTTGCCATTTGTGCTTTGGAAGCCTGTTTCTTTAATAGTCGATCCGTTGATTTCAATCGCAAACGTCTTTTGATTAACGCTAGCGGAGGTTTGTGTAGCCTCATTTTTAGCAGAAGTTGTGGTGGGTGCAGCATAAGCTGCTCCTGTAGAAAGTGCTAGTGACAAAGTTAAAAGAACTGTACTTGTTTTTAAAATGTTGTTCATGGTTGTGAGCTCCTTTTAAAATCTTTTGTTAGTGTTGTTATTATTCTGACGGGACACCCCTCCAAAATGTTGCAGTTTTTTTGCATCCCGATCGTAATCTTCATTCACTGCAAATATAAAAAAAGCATAAGACCCCACAGCTATATGTAGTAATATGTAAGTATTAACAATCGCTCACATAAGGAGGCGCTATGGAGTCATTCAAAGATCGACTGAGATTCATGAAGGTACAGCAGGACGGGCTTATTAAGGAATATGAGGCTCTGATTGCGGAATATGAAAGTCACGATCTGGTCAACGAGAATGAATACTTGAAGAAGCAATATGAGAAGCATAAGCTTGCTTTGGTCGAGCTAAAGACTCAGGTAGGTAAGCTTCAAGAAGAGAATACTGAGCTAAGAGTTGCGCTAACGGAACAGATTTTAGATGAAAAGCTGGGCATTCTTAAAGTGTCGAGGCAGAAGCTGCAGACTTATTTTTCCTCTAGAAGCCATGCTCATACAGATCGTCTGACGGCTTTTGAAGTGGAGACGAAACGTCATATTCAGCAGCTGTACCATACAGCCTCCAGGCAGCTGGGTGAGGAACAAGCAGAGATATCCAGTCGACTTGGGGCGTTGGCGGCAGAATTAAATGAGCGTGTGCTGGCACAGCGGCAGAGAATGAGGGAAGCGGAACTTCGCCTCAACTCGGGCATGGATAATGGATTACATGATTTTGCCTCGGAAGAGATCAGTGAAGAGGTGCTGAAGCGCCGAAGAAAACAAAATCAGATCGAAATGAAGATTGGACTAAGCTGGATTAACAAGCTGGGTATTCTGCTGTTGATTTTGGCGGTGGGGGCAGGCTTCCGGTATACCTATTCCAACTGGTTCACAGGTTATATGAAGGGAAGCGCCTTTTTTCTACTGGGATTATTGATGCTGGGAGGCGGGGAGTGGTTATACCGCAAAGGAAAAGGCACCTTCGCTTTAGGGCTGCTTGGCGGCGGGATTTCGGTGCTGTATGGCTCTATTTTTTATAGCTATTTTCTGCTTGATATTATTAGTATATATGTAGGGTTATCCTTGTCTGTACTCGTTACTTTAACTGCGGTACTCCTGTCTTTAAGGTATGAATCACGGAGTATTTGTGCACTGGGCTTAATCGGAGGATATCTGCCCTTATACTCTTATCTGGGGGCGTTTGGCCTTTCGGGCAACGCAGTTTATGTAGCTATGGGTTACTTGTTTCTATTGAATTTATTCATCTTATTGATTTCTTTCCGCAAACGCTGGAACGTTGTCAATTATATCAGCTACTTATTTAATACACCCTCCATGCTCATATTAATAGCTTTGTCGGATAGCAACGGA
The DNA here is from genome assembly GCF_037965665.1 of Paenibacillus sp. FSL L8-0333. Lineage (NCBI taxonomy): Bacteria > Bacillati > Bacillota > Bacilli > Caryophanales > Paenibacillaceae > Paenibacillus > Paenibacillus sp. FSL L8-0333. Next base: position 6,593,529 of record NZ_CP150186.1, on the reverse strand, counting down.
ATTAATATGTGTTATGCTGTTTTGACTTTTGCGATGTATCTGGGAATTACCTTGTGGTACCCGTTCAAATATCGTTCCAAGCTGTCCTGGTGGGATTTCTCTCTCTTAGGATGTAATACGTTTATTAGCTGTCTCACCTTGTATATTTTATTTATGGATGCAGGACTGAAGGATTACAATGGTGCACTGGCGTTGCTTTTCTGCCTGCTGTATCTCGGTCTGGGTCGAGGGCTTGAGAAGCTGATGCCACAGGAAAAAGAAAGCATGCTGCTGTTCTACGCCACTTCACTGACCTTCGGCATATTGATGATTCCATTTCAATTTGGAGCGGCTTGGTGGTCCATCGGTTGGCTGATTGAGGGCGTCGTTCTTACGCTGTATGGCAATCTGAACCGCTTTAAGGGGATGGAAAGGGCAGGCTGGGGCATTATGATGCTCTGCCTTGTAGTATTCTTCTGTCTAAATGTACCGACGCAGTGGGTCGCAGACTATCAATGGACGAATTTTAGAGATGTCTACTTCCCGCTAAAATATGTCTTTATCACAGCAGGCATGCTGATTGTCGCGGTGTTGTATGCTGTTCAGCATAACCGTAAGGATGCTCTTCAGCGCAGCGAACCTTATGAAATCACCTTAGCCTTGTGGTTTAAATATGCGGCGTTATTAAATTTCTGGATTTACGGCTTGTATGAATCGAGAAGATTGTATCATCTGGTTGTACCGGAGGACTTTGCGCATAGAACCTTCTATAATTTACTGCTCTCCGCTGTATGGACCTTGGTTCTGGCTTACGCGCTGCCAAAGGTGAAGGTGCTGTATGACACAATTGTTAAATATTTTGTGAGATTTCTGTTTGGGATTGGCTACGTCATTTGTATAGTAATTACAGTAGGCCTGCCAAGTCTGCAAAATAATCTCGCGCAAAATACAGCAGCTGATTATATCGCACTGGCCGTACTGATTATCTTTAATATCTTTGTTTGGTTTAGCGGACGTGATCTGCTGATTGCAGCGCTGAATCGCCAGTTTAAGAGTATGGAGATCTATCCTGTTTTCATGGCGATTTATCTACTCGGCATTATCACCGCTTTCCTAGGAGTGCAATTGCAATTGAGTGATGCAGGGTTAATTTTTAGTCTCATTTATCTACTATTAGCCGTTCTGTTTATCATGTATGGCTTCCGCAAAAGGTATGTGTACATCCGGCGCTTCGGCCTTGGATTAACACTGCTGGCAACGGGCAAGCTGCTGCTTTATGATTTGGGTCTGCTGAACACTGGCAGCAAAATCATAGCCTATGCCAGCTTTGGCATCTGCTTGCTCGGCATCTCCTATCTCTATCAAAAGGTGTCAAACCGGATGGAGGAGGGCCAGACAACCGCCGATAATGGTACTAAAGGATAAAATACAGAGAGAATAATAGGAAGGAAGACGGTGGATGTACGAGACTTATATTTTCGACCTGTATGGCACATTGATCGATATTCAGACAGATGAGGAGAAGCCGGAGGTATGGGATCGATTATCACTCCATTTCGGATATCAGGGGATGTCCATAACGGGAAGTGAGCTACAGGCACAATTTCTGCGGGAGAGGGATTTACAGCTCACCAAAGCCGCGCGGAATTGTCAGTATCCAGATTTCGTAATGGAGGATGTGTTTCGTTCTGTGGCCCGTCAATTGGGTGGAGAACCGGATCAAGCGTGGTTACATGAAACGGTTAGATGGCTGCGGACATTATCGATGATCCATATCTCACTTTATGAGGGTGTGCTTGAAATTCTGCAAACATTAAGAGAACGTGGCAAAAAGGTGTTTTTGCTCTCCAATGGCCAGAAAACCTTTATAGAAGCAGAATTAACGATGCTGAATATTCTTCCTTTATTCGATGGCATTGCCATTTCCTCCGAAGCAGGAGTGAGTAAGCCGGATCCGCTATTTTATCGTTATTTAGTTGAGCATTATGGAGCGGATTTGCGTTCGGCCATCATGATCGGGAATGATCCCCGTACGGATATTGCAGGGGCACTAACGATAGGAATAGATTCCTGTTACATTCGTACGGCTTCTTCACCCCCCAATACGACTGTGGAGAGTACTCAATCGATAGGGGACGGGGATTTGCGGAAGATCCCCGGATGGAACGCTTAGATATACAAAAAGTCCCCGTTACCGGATTCTTACTGACCGGTTACGGGGACTTTTGTATGTCGGCGTTCGTGACTAGAGCGCCGGTAATTTATTTAGATTACACCTTCAGCCAGCATAGCGTCGGCCACTTTTTTGAATCCAGCGATGTTCGCTCCTGCAACAAGGTTGCCGGACTGTCCATATTGCTCGGATGCATTTACAGATTGTTCGTAGATGGAAACCATGATTTCATGCAGCTTCGTATCTACTTCTTCAAAGCTCCAGGACAACCGCATGCTGTTTTGTGCCATTTCAAGCGCAGATACAGCTACGCCGCCAGCATTAGCAGCTTTGGCAGGTGCGAATAGCACGCCAGCTTGTTGGAACTGATGAATAGCTTCAAGGGTGGATGGCATATTGGCACCTTCGCCTACTGCTTTTACACCATTCTCAATCAGTTTCAATGCCATGGCTTCATCAATCTCATTCTGAGTAGCACTCGGAAGGGCGATATCACAAGGAATGGTCCAAATTTGCGTGGAATCTTCAGTATACACAGCGTTAGGATGTTCATTCACATATTCACTAATCCGTTTTCTTTCGACTTCTTTCAGGCGGCGGACAGTTTCGAGGTTAATCCCATTTTCGTCATAGATATATCCGGCGGAATCACTACAAGCTACGACTTTAGCGCCTAGCTGTACAGCTTTTTCGATCGCATAGATCGCTACGTTACCAGAACCGGAAACAACAACGCGGCTTCCTTCAAAAGAAAGGCCTTTTGCTTTCAGCATCTCGTTTACGAAATAAACTGTACCGTAACCAGTAGCCTCTGTCCGAGCCTGACTTCCGCCGTAACCAATACCTTTACCAGTCAATACGCCAGCCGGATATCCTCCGCGGATCCGCTTGTATTGTCCGTACATGTAGCCGATCTCACGACCACCTACACCGATATCTCCTGCAGGAACGTCTTGGTCAGGACCGATGTAATTTTGCAATTCAGTCATGAAGCTTTGTGCAAAACGCATGATTTCGCCTTCGGATTTACCTTTAGGATCAAAGTCGGATCCGCCTTTACCTCCGCCGATGTGTTGGCCGGTAAGAGCATTTTTGAAGATTTGCTCGAAACCAAGGAATTTGATAATACTAGCATTAACGGATGGGTGAAAACGAAGTCCACCTTTGTAAGGTCCAATTGCACTGCTGAACTGTACACGATATCCACGGTTAACTCTGACCTTACCTTGATCGTCTGTCCAAGGAACACGGAACATAATCAAACGTTCTGGCTCAACCAATCTTTCCAGAATGGCATTTTCCTGATACTTAGGTTCAGCAGCGAGGATTGGAAGCAAAGATTCAAGGATTTCCTTTACGGCCTGATGAAATTCGGGCTCAAAAGGATTACGCGCAACAACCTGTGCGTATACGTCTTCGATATAACGATGTGCCTTGTTGCTGTTTGTGTCTAATTGCTGGGTAGATACAGAGCTCATGAATTCAACCGCCTTTTCTAGTATTCATTTGGTCCAACACTTTTTTTATATTTTGGCACAAGTCAATGTTCCTCACAACTGTTTTTATTAAATAACTTACTTCAAGTGGAACGTTATAGACGCTGGGATGATAAGAAAAGTGTGAATAAACCGCGGTATACTTCGCGTAATGACGCGTTAAAGCGCGAAATATGCTACAATGATTGTGTAATAATTGTAAGGAGATGAAATTTAAAAAATGAGTGACAAAGTAAATGAGCAGGAGCTAGTAAATGTATTATCTGCCAAAACCAAAGTGGATCCGCAAATCATCCGCTTAGTATTGAAGCATGAACAGACCTTTATCAATAAGGCCAAGGCGAACGCCAAGGGTGAGGTAGACATCGACAGCGATGATCTGGTCGACTATGTCACTGCCCAACGTGATGTGAAGCTGGATGAAATCACAGTAGAGACCATTCTTGATGCAGAAATGGATTACTTGATGGATAAAGGATTGGCAGGTTATATCGACTAACATGGGTGTTCGTCCGGCTCGGCTGCTGCTGTTTATAGGCAATAAGAGCCGGAGTGAAAATTAAATAGGCATACGCATTGCTTTTAGTGATTTAGTGTGGTACAATGAAATCAATCATAAATTTAACCCTTAATTCACATATTGTAAAAGGTTATCATTTGTGCGTATGAGTCCTTTTCCAATGTGTGAATTTTTATTTGTTCGTACACTACGTAGGAATAAAAGGACATGTGTTAAATAAAATATTGGAGGTAATATCATGCAAACAGGTACAGTGAAATGGTTTAACGCAGACAAAGGATTCGGTTTTATCGAGGTTGAAGGTGGAAGCGACGTATTCGTACACTTCTCCGCAATCACAGGCGACGGATTTAAATCTTTGGACGAAGGCCAACGCGTTGAGTTCAACGTAACTCAAGGCGCTCGTGGACCACAAGCCGAAAACGTTGTAAAACTGTAGTTTAAAAATCAGGCTGCCCTTAACACAAGTTGAGGGCAGCTTTTTTTATTTTCATAGTATGAATCTGCCCCTAATAGGGTAGCGATATCGTCTCGATTCGATCCAAGGAGGGGTACTTATGTATTTTCGTAAAAAAGCACTGGAGGAACTTCCGCAAGAAGACACAGCAATTTGGTCCTGTACCAAGGAAGGTTGCACAGGTTGGATGCGCGATAATTTCGCCTTTCAATATGTACCTACCTGCTGGCAATGCAACTCTCCCATGACTAGAAGTATGAAGATACTGCCAACGCTTGTGAATACGAATGCAGACATGAAGGCCATGAAGAAGGGCATTTCGATTAAGTAATCGAAGAAGCTAATATACTCAAACAGCTGGACCCTTGGACGGGAGCAGCTGTTTTTTTGTTTGAGTATTTTATTTACTGTGCAGTAATTTCTCCCATTCCGTTAAGGTTATGTTCTCTGAAATAGGCTTCAGATGTTCAGGGACCTCTACGTGGCACATAAATTCCAAGCTGTTGCCGTCAGGGTCGTTGAAGTAGACAGAAGCATTTCCTTGATAAGCCCGGATAAAAGGCTCAACAGAAGTCCGGTTGCGGAACGGAACAGCCTCTACCCCAATCGATTCCAGCCATTGCAGTGATTGCTTCAAGTCCTCGTAAGTGACACGGAAGGCAATATGCCGCAAGGACGGGTGGTATGGGGTTTGAACCTCCTGGCCTTCCCAAAGACCAATCCAGCTCCGACCTTCCTCGATCCAGAAGAATACAGTTTCTTCATCCCGCCAAGCCATTTTCAGACCTAATTTCTCATAAAATTCGATGGATACTTCAAGATTGCTTACTGGTAAATGTGCTTCATATAGTCCTTTGATCATTGGATAGCACCTGCCGATCTGTCGATTTTGCGGGCTAAATTCAGGAATGCTTCTAATACTAGGTGAATGCGATCTTCGATTTCTTGCCCACCCTCGTATCCGTCGTACCCGACCTCGAACCGCTTGCGTTGCAGTCCGCCGATGGAGATCCAGTCTGGTGTATTAATACCGTGCAGGTTACGTACGATGGCTTGCAATTGAAGTAATGAGCTTATCCCTACCGCTCCCCCGGCTGAACTGGCGGATAACACAACTTTACCGTTGAAATGCGCCTGGCCTAGATGATCAATCGCATTTTTTAATACGCCACTTACCGAGCCGTGATATTCCGGAGTAACCAAGATTACTGCATCCGCTGCTAACATCTCTTGTTTAAGCTCGTTTAAATGTTCATGCTCTGTGTAAATCTCGTCTGGTGAATAAAAGGGAAGTGGGCGTTTGTAGAGGTCAAACATGGTAACCTTTTCCCCATGCTGACTAATGAAATGGGCAGCATGTTCTGCCAGCTTCGTGCTGGTTGCTTCTTTTCGATTACTGCCTGTCAGGATCATCACTTTCATCTGTATCCACTCCTATGTGAGGTCAATTGCTATAAACCAATGATAGTTGAATCGGCCTCTGTTAACATCAGCACATGGAATGAACATACATAATAAAAACGCTCAGCCATTGTGCTGAGCGTCTAAGACTAAAGTTGTAGAGGAGTTTTGATTCTAGGCGTTATAGCCGCCTTTCAATGCGAAAATGGCAGCCTGAGTCCGATCCGCTAAGTTTAGCTTTCCGAGAACGTGGCTGACATGGGTCTTAACGGTTTTTTCGGTGATGACCAGCTTGCTGGCAATCTCTTTGTTACTCATACCGAGCGCAATCAGGTCTAATACTTCTTGCTCGCGTGGAGTAAGAAGCTCTAATCCGGTGATCGCAGCAGGTGTTGCGTTTGGGTCGTTCGGATCGGAAGCATTAAGTTCCAATTGCTCTAGTGTAGAGGTCGCCATTAGATTCATCAGTTGGCTGGCAGCCTCGGAATGTAGCTCCACTTGCCCGTTATGTACCTTGCGGATCGCAACTACCAGCGCTTCTGGTTCTATATCTTTAAGCAAATAGCCTTTGATTCCTACGCGGATAGCCGGGAGCACATGATCCTGATCCGAAAAGGAGGTCAATACAATGACCTTGACCTGCGGGTGGGAGATCCTCAGTGCTTGAGCGGTCTCAATGCCGTCCATAATGGGCATATGCAAATCCATTAATATGACATCCGGGTTCAATTCAGCTGTTTTTTCCAGTGCCTCGCGGCCGTTGGAGGCCTCCCCAATAACCTTGATATCGGGTTGTGTGGAGAGAAATACTTGCAGCCCACGGCGTACCATTGCATGGTCGTCTACTAATAATAAGTTTATCGTCATTTATAATCACCCGACTTCATGTAGATTGGATGGGCAGAGGTATGATTGCCTCAACCGTTGTGCCTTGATTTTCCACACTGTGGATATGAATACGACCGGAGAGAGCTTCTGCTCTTTCCTTCATAATATGCAGTCCAAGAGATTCATTAGTGTCTGTGTTAGAACGCCGTTTGGCCCCGCCTTTACCTTGGTCGGCAACGCTCAGTACCACCTCGGCTGCATTCAGATGCAGAGATACCTGCGCTTTAGAGGTTTCGGAATGCTTTCGTACATTATTGAGCGCTTCTTGGCCAATGCGCCACAGCCCTTCCTCCACATTGCGGGGAAGTTCGTGAACACCGCTCCGTTGCGTCTGTATCAGCAGCCCTAGCTGCTGGCCATGAGCCTGCAGCGCAGTCAATAAACCGGCTTCCAGTCCGGCAGGCCGAAGCTGCATAATTAATGCACGCATTTCTTTGAGTGCTGACTGGGATAAAGCTTGAATATCGCGGACAGCTTCAGTAGCAGGATGGGAGATATGCTCCTGCTTCAGCATGCTTTCCACGCCTTTGGCGGTCATTGAGAGGGAGAAGAGGATCTGGTTCACGGAGTCGTGCAGGTCACGGGCCAGACGATTCCGCTCGTCAAGACGCGCAATTTCGCGGCGTTTCTCTCCAAGCTGAGCACTTTCCAATGTAGCGGAAATATGTTCAGCGACAGCCTCAAGCACCTCTCCATCCGCAGTTGCGGAAGCTAGTGCTTTGGGTGAGGTGATCAGTAGAATTCCTGCACCTTGTGCGGCAATCTGCCGAAAGGGCACAGCGAGCATCACAACACGCTCCGCAACAGGTTGTTCAGAACAGCAGGACTTCTTAATTTCCTGCTCTTCATCAGGGGTTAATGTCGCAAAGCGTTGTCCTTTTGCGATATCTCCTAGACGTACTTTAAAAGAATCCGAGAGCTGGAAGGGGGCTGTTTCCGGCGTTATATTAGCCGCATAGGCAGCATGGACTTCGAATTGTCCCTCATGCTGCCCGATAATCGCTGCAAAGGGCCAATCGAAATAGTCGCCAATCAGGGCGGCGCTTTTCTCGATTAGAATACTGGGCGAGATACATTGGTTGGCGGTTAGATTTAAAGCTGCGCTGAATTCGCCTAATTTGGCGTACAGATTCGCGCGGCGCTGCTCGGTGCTATATAACTGCATCCGTTCAATAGCACTGCCAATTTGCAAAGCCACGGATTGCAGCAGAGCCAGCTCGCTGTCGGCGTAATGTGCTTTGCCTGGTGCAGCCACATTCATAAGTCCCAAGTAACGCTCACCTGAATGCAGCGGGACGGTAGCGTGGTGGGTGATCCCCAGCGTGTCGCCCCAGTTATACTGCCTGGCGTTACTGAGCCGCTTGCAGCTTAGAATGTTGACGGCATGCTCGAGCCGATCATCCCATAGGCGGCTTAGGCACCAGCAGCTTCCGCACTGCATTGGTTGTTTATTGTCGCGTTGTAGTGCAGGTGGCAGACCTCGATCAGCGGCACACTCATATTCCATGTATTCTTCGCTCAGGAAGATCCAGCCTGCAGTGTTTCCGGTTAACTCAAGTAGCTTGCCCATGACTGTATCGAGCATGGGTCTCAGCTCATTGGAACTGTTCAAAGTCTCCGCAATCGTTTTGAGCGTCAGTAACTCATGAATTCCGGTTTCCTCCGGCATGAAGCTCTCTCCTTTAGCTTTGTTAATTATGTTCTATCTATTGTAACGTAGAATGGTTCATTCATTCTCAAATTTTATGTAATGTTGGCGTAAATAAAAAAGAAGGTTCCTTAAGATCTGATATGACCTTAAAGAACCTCTGAGTATACATGTTAATTTACAGCTGCGGGAGTAGCGGAAGGCGTACAGTGTTCTGGAGCTTCGTGTTCAATAAGTCCATGTTTCTCCCAAGCTCGGCTTTTCCAACGGAAATACATAATGACGGCTCTCACCCACTCGTCCACCGCAGTGGCAATCCACACGCCGGCTAACCCGAGATCAAGTTGGAACACCAGGAAATAACCAAGAGGTAAGCTCATGCAGACCATAGAGATCAGTCCCATATATACAGGGAATTTGGCATCGCCCGAGGCGCGTAAAGAGTTAATGATAACCAGATTGGTTGTGCGCCCAGTTTCCAGGAAGAAGCTAAGCAATATGACCTGCGCCCCCATCCTAATGATGTTCTCATTGTCTGTGAAAAGCCCGAATAGCGGTACCCGGAAGAAAATCACCACAGCATCTATTATTACGGTAACCAGCAGCGCCCACTTTACACTGGTGAATACACGCTTATAGGCTTCATCAGGGCGTCTAGCTCCCACGAGATGTCCTACAACGATGGAAGTTCCCATAGAGACAGCTACACTGAATAAATAAATATAATTGGAAATATTAAGCGCGTACTGGCGAGTAGCCATAGCTTCAGCGCCTAAATAAGTAATATAGAGTGTGAATACAAGCTGGCATGATTGATAAGTGATGGATTCAAAAGCGGACGGGATGCCGATTTTGAGAATTTGCAGCACGTATTTTTTAGAAAGATGAATGTAATAGGTTACTTTCACCCGTACCTCCATCACTCTGTAGAGCAGCAGGAAGAAAAGGATCAGGCAGATAAATCGACTCATCACTGTTGAGATAGCCGCACCCTCCACACCTAACGCCGGAAGTCCGAAATGACCATAAATGAGCAGGTAGTTGCCCACCACGTGAATAATGTTCATCAGCAAGGATACGACCATCGTCTGTTTGGTGAAACCGTGAGTACGGATAGTAGTCGCCAGAGCATTGATTAATGCTTGCAGAAAAATACCGCCACCAACAATATTCATATAGGCTTTGGCGTAAATGAGGATATCCCCTTTTACATTCAGCGCAGTCAGTAGCGTCCCTCCGAATATCAGCAAAAACGTACTTAGAAGAATGCCGACTAACAGGTTTAGGGTAATGGCATTGCCGGTCACTTGAGCGGCTTCCAGAGGTTTTTTGGAACCGAGATATTGGGAGACCACAATAGCTGCACCGTTACCAATTACACTGAGGACTAAAATTGCTATCGCAATGATCTGATTCGCTGCGCCGACACCAGACACGGCATCGTCGGACACTGAACTGATCATAAAAGTATCCACACTACCCATGAGCATAAAGAGGAATAGCTCGAGGAAAATCGGCCAGGTCAGTTTGACCAGGTTGAATTCCTGGTGATTATTTTGCTTCATTGTGCACCTTCTTATATTATGATGTACTTCCTAAAATTTCATAAACAAACTGTAATATTAGCACAGCTTTCATGGAAATGCAGTATTTTTACAGAAAAATGACAAAACGTTTTTAATTTAGGTCGAAAAGAGCCCTTTAACCGCGCATTAGTATCCTCCAGGTAACTACATCACAATAAAGTGCCTACTTCCCTAGAGGGATGTAAGGAACTACAATTTGTACATGACTTACTAAAATATATTAATGAGGAGTGCAAATAAATATGAAATTACAATTAGCGTTGGATTTAGTGGACATTGCGGGAGCGAAAGAGGTTGTCTCAAAAGTTGCCGAATTTATAGATATCGTTGAAATTGGAACACCTATCGTTATAAATGAAGGTTTGCATGCAGTGAAAGCAATTAAAGAGGCTTTTCCTGCTTTGACTGTGTTGGCAGATTTGAAAATCATGGACGCAGGTGGATATGAAGTGATGAAGGCCGTGGAAGCGGGCGCGGATATCGTTACTGTACTTGGTGTTTCTGATGATTCTACCATTAGAGGTGCAGTGGAGGAAGCGAAGAAAACCAATAAAGAGATTCTAGTTGATCTGATCAATGTGAAGGATATCCAAACAAGAGCGGCTGAAGTAGACGCACTTGGCGTAGACTATATCTGTGTGCACTCTGGATATGACCATCAAGCGGAAGGTAAAAATTCTTTTGCAGATTTAAATGCGATTAAGAGTGTGGTTAAGCAGGCAAAAACAGCTATCGCTGGAGGGATCAAGCTAAGCACACTTCCAGAAGTGATCGCCGCGAACCCTGATCTTGTCATCGTTGGCGGAGGCATCACAGGTGAAGCGGATCAAAAGGCTGCCGCAGCAGAAATGAAACGTCTAGTTAGTCAGGCTTAAGATTACAATGGATACAATGAAATACGCACAGCGCATTATAGAGGAGCTCCAGCGCTCCATATCTCAGCTTGATGAAGAAGAGACTGAGCGAATGGCTGAGCTGCTGCTTCAGTCCAACAAGATCTTCGTGGCTGGAGCGGGCAGATCTGGATTGATGGGACGGGCCTTTGCTATGCGGTTAATGCATGTTGGTAAAGAGGCTTATGTTGTAGGCGAAACGGTGACTCCGGGGATTGAACAGGGGGATGTGTTAGTCCTCGGTTCCGGTTCCGGTGAGACGAAAGGGTTGATCTCTATGGCTGAGAAAGCCAAAGGGGTGGGTGCAGAAGTTGTTGCCGTTACCATTGCGCCGGATTCGACGGTTGGACGTTTAGCGGGCTACACAGTGAAGCTGCCGGGATCTCCAAAAGATCCGGCCAGTGGAAGCTACAGCACGATCCAGCCGATGGCTTCTTTATTCGAACAGACGATGTTGGTCTTTTATGATGCTATTATTCTGCGAATGATGGAGAAGACGGGGCAGACGAATCAGCAAATGTTCGGCAAGCATGCTAATTTAGAGTGAACGTACAGAAACGAATGCCTTCCTATAAGGAGGTTATTCGTTTTTGTGTTAGTATGATAACAGGAGAGAGGAGGCACTTTAGGAATGGCAACCGAGATTAAAGATCGCATAAACTTGAAGGAAATTAACTGTGAGAAGGAATTAACGCTTGCGGTGATCGGAGGGAAATGGAAGCTGATTATCCTCTGGCATCTTGGGCTTGAAGGGACAAAGCGGTTCAGCGAGCTGAAAAAGCTAATTCCTCATATCACGCAAAAAATGTTGACCAATCAGCTTCGCGAGCTTGAAGAAGACCAGTTGGTTCTAAGAAAAGTGTACGCTGAGGTTCCACCAAAAGTAGAGTATTCCCTGACTTCATACGGCCAAAGTCTGCTTCCCGTCCTTCGATTGATGTACGATTGGGGTAAGAATTACGGAGAAAACGTGATCTGGAAGGACGCGCCGCCGGAAGAAAGATGCTAATCGAATAGTCTAAGAACATTAATAATCCCTGAGAGGTCTGGATCGGCCTCTACAGGGATTTTTGGTGTTTTAAAGGAGTGATGCGGATAATGCTTTAGGCTTTCTGTTCGAATAGCTTAGCAATCTCCACGATAACATTTACCGCTTTTACCATATTGTCCGCAGACGCATATTCGAATTTGCCATGGAAATTCTCGCCTCCGGTGAAAATATTAGGTGTCGGCAAGCCCATGTAGGAAAGCTGCGAGCCATCTGTACCTCCGCGAATCGGGCGGATGATCGGTGTGATGTTAAGGTTCTCCATCGCCTCATGGGCAATATCGACGATATGACGCACAGGCTCGATTTTTTCGCGCATATTGTAATATTGGTCCTTCATTTCAAGCACGATGTTCTCTTCGCCATGGATGCTTTTGAATTCTTCTACGACAGCTGAGAGATAAGCTTTACGTGCCTCGAATTTCTCACGGTCAAAGTCGCGGATGATATATTGCAGCTTGCTGAATTCAGGTGTGCCTTCTATAGAGCTTAGGTGATAAAAGCCATCATAACCGTCTGTATATTCGGGCGCTTCCTCAGCAGGGAGTCTGAGATGAAGTGCCATGGCGATTTTGGCGGAATGAATCATCTTTCCTTTTGCAGTACCAGGGTGAACATTAACGCCGTAGACTGAGATTTTAGCAGACGCAGCATTAAAGCTTTCATACTCTAATTCTCCGAGTGGACCTCCGTCTACAGTGTAAGCATAGGAAGCATTAAAAGCGGCTACGTCAAATTTATGAGGCCCGCGGCCGATTTCTTCGTCTGGTGTGAAGGCAACTCTAATCTTGCCGTGTTTGATTTCTGGATGTTGAATGAGGTAATGCATGGCGGTCATAATCTCAGCAATACCGGCTTTATTATCTGCGCCAAGCAGGGTCGTGCCATCAGTTGTAATTAAGGTGTGGCCTTTGTATTCCGCCAGCTCCGGAAAGCTCGCTGTGGACAATACAACATTCAGCTCTTTATTCAAAAGAATATCTTGACCATCATAGTTCTCGATAATCTGTGGCTTCACATTCGTTCCGGTAAAATCAGTCGCCGTATCCAAATGGGCTAAAAAACCAATGGTCGGAACATCCTTGTCCGTATTCGCAGGGAGTGTCGCCATAACATAGCCATGCTCGTCCACCTGGACTTCCTCCATACCGATTTCCTTAAGCTCTTCAACCAGCTTGTGGGCCAGAACCATCTGTCCCGGAGTGGATGGGCAAGTCTCATTATCTTCATTCGATTGGGTATCCATTTGTGCATACGAAATAAACCGTTCTACAACCTCTTTCTTCACCTTGGGTCATCTCCTCTTTACTATTGTATATATATAGTATCACTTTCCATATAAGGTCTCATCCCTGAGGAAGAAGATTGAGGTAATATTTAGGTTTAATGCGGTAATATTTCTTGTTTCACTAACTTCGCTGAAAGTAAATAACGGTCCGGTGCAGATCCCACATATGAAAAGGGATAACAGGTAATCAACGTGAGGATGGCCTTATCACTTGGCTTTATAGCACCACGTTCGTCCCCGTCAACAATTGTGCTGCCTGTTACTTCATAGGTAAAAGTCCCGTCCGTACTTTCCAGCTCGATAAGATCTCCAGCCACGAGTTCTCCCAGATTACGGAACACTGTATCGCGGTGGCCTGCGAGCACACTATTGCCGGTGGCACCGATAGCTGCGCTGCCTTTATAATGTCCGGCTCCCTTTTTTAGCTCGGGGCTTTCCGTGCCTTCTAGCACTGCGATCTTTTTGTTTAATTTGGGGAAACGAATCTCTCCTATGATTTCACCTTCTGTATAGGAATGAGCGGGGGGCGGCTGTTCCTTGGCTGAACTGACCATTCCCAAGGGAAGAGGGGTTTCTTCGGCAGAACGGGAGTGGGCGACTGTTTCCTCCCTCTTTTTTGCCCAATCATTTAAAGCCTGTTTAGCTTCGATCGGTGCTTTGACCACCTGTACAACCGAGTAAATCAACACAACTAAAGAGAGTATGAAGATTAGCTTCACGGCTAGCAAGACACCATTACGCTCCTTCATACTCTCTCACCTCCAGACTTATGCTGCAAAATGTGGTTATTTCTTCGATTTCAATCTGCGCATGATAATCACGCTGAGTACCGCAATGGCTAAGCTGGCAAGAATCAAGTTATACCAAGGCTCAGCGGTATTCGGAAGCTTGTTGCCAACCTCTGGTGCCCCCAGTGGAAGCTCATCATCAGGCAAGGCGATTTCATTGCTTGGCTGCGGTGTTGCGCTGGTAGTTTGGCTGCCAGCACTTGGTGATGCTGTTGGCTCATTATCGCCTCCACCCAGTGGGATCGGTGCTTCAGTAACACTAATTTCATCTACTACTGTTGAAGCTGTAGGTGTTGGCGATGGTGTTGGTGTCGTTGATTGCCCTGGTGTGGCGACTGCCGTTGCAGTTGGTGAAGCGGTAGTTGTCGGTGAATCTGTCGGTGTCGTGGTTGGTGATGCTGTTGCTGTCGGCGAAGCTTCAGGTGTAGCTGTAGCCGTGGCAGTAGGTGTCGAAGTTGGCTCTATTGTAGGCGTAGTAGTCGCTGTCGGTGTTGGCTCAGGTGTAGGCTGAGCTGTGGCCGTTGCTGTCGGTGAAGGACTAGGTTCAGCGGATGGCTCCGGTCCTCCAGAAGCGGAGAACTCAAAGGCTACAGTTGTGGTTTTACCTTGATATTCGTTCCCTGCTTCCCACGGGAAAATTACATCCATTTGGATTACACTTTGTTCTCCCCCGGCAAGTGAACCGATGGTAACTCTTCCGGCAGCCTCGCTCATCACCCCTGAATAGATGATTACTCCCTCTTTTTCGAGTGTCATTTGGAGAATATCGTATAATTCTGCGTCTCCAGAGATGAATTTGAAGTCCACATAGTAATTAAAGCCCTCACTACCTGCATTAATAATTGTGTATTCTGAGTTCGTTTCATCACCAGGCTGCATATTGTTCATGGTGGTTGTGCTCGTCGTATGCGAATTCACCGTAAGCTTAATGGTATCTTGCGCACTAACTCCGCCAGCATGCCAGATGACTCCTGCTAGAATAGTCAGGATATAAGCAGCTATGAAAGCCGAGCGATATTTCTTCTTCACTTTACTCGCTCCTTTCTCCTGAACCCCATATTAAATTTTGTAGACATCATTTGCGGGTTTCCGGCAAATTCTTCTTTTCTAATCGTATTTTCCATCAAACATTGTCGAAATAAGTAGTATCTCACAGAACCACTTTTTTGTGCGCATGCAGGAATCTCCGTGAAAGCGGAAGGAGAGGATAGAGATCTACCGTCAATTCGTTCGTTATAGCGAATAACTAAAGTATAATCAAAATAATATCTAAACAAAAATGGGATATTAGAAGAAAATTCATCATATTTGATCAAATATCAGTTATATTAATGGATTTACAGCAGTTTTCTCTATTTAACTCTTTATTTTTATATAATTCATTGTTTTAATTGTGTTTTATTGAGAACGATTATGAATGCAAAATAAAAAGGCAAGACATACATCTGGAATAGGGCTCAAACCCCGATACCAGACCTATCGTCTTGCCTTAATTATGATGATAAATTAGATTTCCTTCATAGCTTCGGCTACAATCTCATAAGAGCGTAGACGAGCGTTATGATCATAAATTCCACCAGAAACAATCAATTCATCGGCCTGTGTCTCTTGCAGAATTTCTTGAAGCCGTTCTTTAATTGCTGCTTTATCACCAGCGAAAGAGTAACGCTGCTTCTCAAGCATGGCTGCTTTTTCTTGCATCGTCCATAGCCCCTCCATACTATCAACCGGTGGTTGTAACTTCCCCGTACGTCCGCGGATGATATTAAGGAATTGCTGCTGCTGCGAGGTAGCCAGTCGTCTTGCCTCATTCACAGTATCGGCCGCTGTAATGCCAACTCCGACCATCACATAAGGCTTGTCTAGTGCTGCTGAAGGACGGAAATTGCTATGATAGATGTGTAAGGCCTGTAGTAAATACTCTGGTGCGAAATGGCTGGCGAAAGCAAAAGGTAAACCTAGTTTTCCTGCCAGCTGAGCACTAAAACCGCTGGAGCCCAGCAGCCAGATGGGGATATTCAAGCCTTCACCGGGAACCGCACGAACTCCGGCCGGTCGTGATCCTGCACCTGCAGGATCGAAGTAGGCTCTGAGCTCACTTAACTGCTCGGGGAAGTCACTGCCGTCGCTTCCGAGACCACGGCGTAGCGCACGGGAAGCCGGTTGATCCGATCCCGGGGCTCTGCCCAGTCCTAAATCAATCCGTCCTGGATATAGGGATTCGAGGGTCCCGAATTGTTCAGCAATGACAAGTGGTGCGTGGTTGGACAACATGATGCCTCCAGAGCCTACGCGTATGCTTTTTGTGCCGCCAGCAATGTGGCCAATTAAGAGTGAGGTAGCAGAACTGGCAACACCAATCATGTTGTGATGCTCAGCAAACCAATACCGGTGATAGCCCCATTCCTCAGCATGTTGAGCTAAAGCTAAAGAGTTATGAAAAGAGTCTGCCGCTGTGCCACCCTCCACAATAGAGGCTAAGTCCAGTACGGAGAATCGAATATCGCGCTGTTGCTTCAATGTAATCCCTCCTATAATAAACGCTCAGATAGTCTAGAGCAGTATTTGTAGCTGCGAATAATGCTACTCGCCTAGTATACCATGTAATAAAACTATATACACACTTTAAGTAAGTTATACGCACTTTGTAATGATTAGATAAGGAATAAGTATGTCTTTTAAATAAAATGTAAGCGCTTTAAAAAATCTGTTGTTATTTCTTAACGGGCTTGCTATAATCACATCGAAAAGTTACCTGAAAAAAAGGAAGTTATCGTTATGAAGCCAACCATAAGAGATGTTGCCAGAATGGCGGAGGTGTCGATCAGCACCGTATCGCGTGTTATGAATGCACCGAATACGGTCGTAGAGAGCAAACGGAATCGAGTGATGGAGGCTGTAGAACGTTTGCAATATCAACCAAATGCGTTTGCACGGGGCCTGATCTACAAGAAGTCTTTTACACTGGGCCTGCTGATTCCGGATATTGAGAACCTGTATTTCGCAGGGGTTATTCGGGGAATGCAGGATGCATGCATCAAGCTTGGATACAGTTTAATGATCTGCAATACGGACCGCGACAAAGAACGGATGTTGTCTTACATTGATAACTTCCATGAGAAGCAGGTGGATGGGATCGTGTTCGCCAGTGATGTCCTTTATCCTGAGACACATGACAAATTAGTCGGTTGTAGAATTCCTTTTGTGTTGGTATCCTCGCATTCTGATGAGTACGACATTCCATCTGTGGAGGTAGATGATGAACAGGCGGCTTACGATGCTGTAAAGTTTCTGATTGATTTAGGGCATAAGGACATTGGCATGATTGGTTTTAACCATGATAACTCCGTATCCGGCCCGCCTCGTTATGAGGGTTTTGTAAGAGCGTTAACAGAGTTTGGACTACAACAGAATATTGTGAAGAGCAAGTATGCCAATCACCGGTTCGAACACGCTTATCAAGCGGCGCATGAGTTGTTTACTGATTATCCCGAGCTGACTGCCGTTTTCTGTGTTGCTGACGAATTTGCAATGGGGACGATTTCTTATCTGAAGGATCGTAATATTCTAGTTCCGGGGCAGGTATCTGTGATTGGATTTGATAATTTGCGAATGTCGAGTATGTTCATTCCAAAGCTGACCACAATTGCACAGCCGATTTATGAGTTAGGTTATCGGGCGGCGGAGATGCTGCATGAATTGCTCACAACAGGTGGTGTCCAGGTATTGAATGAAAAGATGGAGCATAAGCTGATTGTGCGGGAATCCACGCGGGAAAAATAAAGGCCCTTTATTTTTGTGACCTTCTTCTGAAAAGCTTTTCAGAGCTATGTATCGGTCTTAATTAAAATTTAAATGTTAGGATAGAAAATAGTATGAATTCTTATGAAAAACATCTCATTTTCCGATTGGAAACGGTTACTAATTATGATAATATAAAAAATGTAAGCGCTATTATTAAATTACATTTGTGATGGAGTTTGATTTTAGGATATTTACCTGTCTTCTGAAAAGCTTTGCAAGGAGGTGATCTGCTACAAGCTGCTAATACATGCCAGGGTGCCCGGATGATTGAATAAGATGTTATCTCTATAACCATTAAAGGGGATGTACAAAAGATGAAGAAGATCTCAGGACGTAAAAAGTCGTTGGCTTTAGTACTGTGTTTATCCTTCACAATGACGCTGAGCGCATGCGGCGGAGGCAACAATAATGCGGCGCCTACAGATCCACCGGCGGCAACAGTCAGCCCAACAGCAGATAACACCGAGAAAGCGACAAACACACCTAGTGCAGAACCTTCGGGTTCCCCGTTAGATTTAGCGATGAAAGGTGAATATAAAGGGACTAAAGTAACAATGTTTGGCCCCTTCGTAGATGCTGACCAAGTGAAATTTGAGAGCAGCATTAAAGAATTTGAAGAGAAGACAGGGATCGATATTCAATACGAGGGCTCCAAGGAGTTCGAAGCTACAATAAATATTCGTGTGGACGGCGGTAATGCTCCTGATATCGCTGACTTCCCGCAGCCGGGACTGCTGGCGTCGATTGCTAAGACGGGCAAGGTTATCGATTTGACCAGCGTGCTGGATCAAGATAAATTGACGGCTAATTACAACAAGAGCTGGCTCGATATGTCTACGATGGACGGAAAAGACGGGAAGATCATGGCGGGGATTTGGAACCGCAGTAATGTAAAAAGCTTGGTATGGTATCCAAAGAAACAATTTGATGATGCAGGCTACAAGGTTCCTGAAACTTGGGATGAGCTGATGGCGCTGACGGAACAAATTGCTAAGGATGGCGATCCTGCCTGGGCTATTGGCATTGAGAGCGGTGCTGCAACGGGTTGGCCAGCAACAGACTGGGTCGAAAATATAATGCTTCGTACGACTACGCCTGAGAACTACGATAAATGGGTAAAAGGTGAACTGCCATTTACTTCACCTGAAGTAAAAAATGCTGTTGAAATCATGTCTAAAATTTGGCTCAACAAGGATTATGTTTACGGTGGCGCTAAGTCCATCGTGACGACATCCTTCGGGGATGCCCCAGCGCCAATGTTCACTGATCCGCCTAAAGCCTGGTTTAATATGCTTGGTAACTTTATTACAAGCTTCTTCCCTGAAACGGCAAAGGTTGATCAGGATTATGATTGGTTCTACTTGCCACCAATTGATGCGCAATATGGTAAACCAGTGCTGGTTGCAGGTGATATTTACGCTATGTTCAACGATCGTCCAGAGGTTCGTGCAGTCATGGAGTTCTTCACCACTGGAGAGTCGATTAAGAGCTGGGTACAATCTGGCGGCGTAATTGCTCCTATGAATGATGCTTCCCTTGATTGGTATACCTCTGAATCCGATCGCCGGATGGCGAAGTTGGTTCAAGATGCTTCCACACTGCGTTTTGATGGCTCTGATTTGATGCCAGGTAAAGTGGGTGCAGGAACCTTCTGGAAAGGGATGACCGACTATGTGAGCGGTACAGCGACACTGGATCAAGCCTTGGAACAAATCCAGTCCGGCTGGAACAACTAACCTAATATTTAAAGCGCACAGTAAAAAGAGGGGCAGTGGGAAAAGAGGATTGTCTGCCCCTCTTTTTGTTTTCTAACTAGTGAGTTCGATGCTTATGATAAGAGTTTTGCTCCGCAAAACTTATAGGAGGAGCTGGAGCTAATATGGGTGCACAATCACAGCCACAGCCACAAATGCCAACACAACCACAAGCTAGGCCAACCGTCAGCCTGAAGGCGGTAATGCTGTCCCTAGTAGTGTTGTTAGCGAATATTGTTGTTAACGGCGCAATCTTTTTATTCTTCCGGGATTCCACATTAAATCCGCTGCTAACAGCGGTTCTGGCTGTCCTCTGGGGAGTTCTAGGTGTTTATCTGATTTACTATACGCTGACTTGGGCGGTTGAGCAGTACCCTGATCATATCCGGCGAAAGGTGCTGCCTTATATCTTTATTGGTCCGGCAGTGATTATTCTGGGCTGGTTACTGGTTCTGCCTGCACTACGAACATTATATTTGAGCTTTTTTAATGCTTCTTCAGAAAAATTTGTGGGCCTGAGCAATTATGCAGCGATCTTTAGCGATCATCTGATGGCAACGGCATTGCGTAACAATTTACTTTGGGTATTCGTCGGTACGCTGGCCTGTGTAGCATTTGGGCTCTTAATTGCTATTCTTGCCGATCGCAGCAGCTATGAGAAAATTGCCAAATCGATCATCTTTATGCCGATGGCGATTTCCTTTGTAGCGGCAGGAGTCATTTGGAAATTCGTATATTACTATCAACCGGGCGACGAACAAATCGGGCTGTTGAACGCAATCGTTACTTATTTTGGGGGAGAACCCCAAGCCTGGACGAGTATGCTTCAGCCGTGGAATAACTTTTTCCTCATTATCATTTTGATCTGGATGCAGACTGGATTTGCAATGGTGATTTTCTCGGCAGCAATCAAAGGGGTTCCTGACGACATTTTGGAAGCTGCACGAGTGGATGGAGCAAATGAGGTGAAGATTTTCTTTGGAATCATGATTCCATATATTTCATCAACCATTCTGACAGTGACAACGACCATTATCGTCTTTACGTTGAAAATATTTGACGTCGTCATGGTGATGACAGGAGGTCAATACGATACAGAGGTTGTTGCTACACAGTTCTACCGGCAATTCTTTATGTACCGTAATTTCGGCTACGGCTCCACGCTGGCTATTGTTCTACTGATCGCGGTGCTGCCTGTAATCATAATCAATCTACGTCAGTTCCGTAAGCAGGGGGGATTCTAATGGCTGGCAAAAAGAAGAGAAAAGGCAGCAAAACGATTGTAAATATCGTGCTGGGTGTGATCTGTTTTATTTGGCTGCTTCCGACTCTTGGGCTATTTATTTCCTCCTTCCGTCCGGCTGCTGACATTTTGCAGACTGGATGGTGGAAAGCTTTTCCCCATCAGGAGTGGAAGGCTGGAGAGACGATTCAGCTATCCAAGGACGTGGATCTTCGGGAGCCAATTGAGGTGAACGGTAAAACTTATACAGATGATGAGCTGAAGGCTGGCGTGAAGGCTGATGGCAGCCGGCTTATGTGGGAGAATCGTAGAGCACGTACCGTAAATGAACAGATACAAGGTTGGAAGATGACACCGGATCTCACGCTGGATAACTATAATAATGTGCTTTCCGGTAAGGAATACAAGCTGAAACAGGCTGATGGCAGTGAAACGGTGCAAAAAGGCTCCGGATTGTCACAGGCCTTCTGGAATACGCTAACGATCGCTGTTCCAGCAACGGTTATTCCGGTGTTGATCGCTTCTTTTGCTGCATATGCTTTTGCCTGGTTGCGGTTTCCTGGGCGCAAAATCCTTTTTGTCATCATTATTGCAATGCTCGTCATTCCAATACAGGTTGCGCTTATTCCAGTGCTTAAGGATTATACCGCACTTGGGCTAAACGGAAGTTATCTGGGAATTTGGCTGGCGCATACGGCTTTTGGATTACCGCTGGTTACGTACTTTATGTACAACTTTATCAGTCAATTGCCTAAGGATTTGTTCGAATCGGCTTTCATGGATGGGGCAAGTCATTTCACTATATTCAGCAGGCTAATTCTGCCTCTATCAGTGCCAGCACTGGCTTCTATCGGGATCTTCCAATTCCTATGGGTGTGGAATGACTATTTAGTCTCATTGATTTTTATCGGCAATCAACCGTCTGTGCAAGTTATGTCGATGAAAATTGCCGATTTAGTAGGCTCACGAGGCAACGATTGGCATTTACTTACTTCGGCTGCATTTATCTCCATGCTGATGCCGCTCGCTATTTTTTTCCTGCTGCAAAAGTATTTCGTCAGAGGGCTTATGGGTGGGTCGGTGAAAGGTTAATGATTTAGAACCCGAATGAAACTGTGATCAGGGGGAGCTTAGAGAGATGAAGATGAAACCATACGTACATCCTGCGGCGGTATATCCTTACCGGGAGTGGAGTCTTGATGAGGAAGCTTATAGTGAAGAGAACAATCAAAGAAGCGAGAGTATTTTTGCTCTTGGCAATGGATATATTGGCATGCGCGGTAATTTCGAAGAAGGTTACCACGGCAGCTCAGGCTCGTCTGTAACAGGCAATTATTTGAATGGTTTTTTTGATTCGGAGCCCATTGTATATCCAGAAGGAGCCTACGGATATCCATCCCGCAATCAAGCGATGCTGAACGTAACAGATGCCAAGATTATTGAACTGAGTATTGAAGGGCAGACCTTTCAGTTAAACAGTGGGCAAGTGCACCATTATGAACGAAAGCTGGATATGCGAAGCGGGGTTCTGCATCGGCAGGTAGATTGGGAATCTCCAGCTGGTCACCGGGTACACCTTCATATCCGGCGGATGGTGACTTTGCAGCACAAACATCTGGCGGCGATAGATTATGAGGTTAAAGCGCTGAATTTCAGCGGAGTGCTTACCTTCACTTCATCCATCGACGGCAAGATCCAAAAACCTAAGGTAACGGATGATCCCAGATTGGGCTCGGGAGGCAAGGAGCCCAGTCTGCTCCTGGAGGATACCGGTCATGAACCGGGACAGTCCTTCTTATGGATGAAGCAGCGGACGCGGCATACCCAGTTTGCCTTATTAACCGGGGTAAGTCATAAGCTCGATTCAAGATCTGAGGATAAAAGGACCGTGCAGCATGAGGGGCAGAAATTATCCATGCAGTTTGTCGTCCCGGTGGAGCGTGGGGAAAGCGTCTCACTAACCAAATATATCTCTTACCATACCTCTAAAGATTATCCGGAAGACGAACTACTCAGTAGAAGTACTGAAATATTACACTTAGCAGACCATAGCGGGTTTGAAGCGCTTGCCCAGGAACAGCAGGCTTATCTGGATCGATACTGGGCACATACGGATGTGGAGATTCATGGTGATCTTGCGCTTCAGCAGGGGATTCGCTTTAATGCTTTTCAACTGCTTCAATCCGTAGGCCGTGACGGGGTTACGAATATTGGGGCCAAGGGATTAACGGGTGAAGGATACGAAGGGCACTATTTCTGGGATACCGAGATGTATATGCTGCCCTTCTTTACGTTCACACAGCCGGAGATTAGCCGAAAGCTGCTCGAATTTCGTTATGCCACGTTAGACAAAGCACGGGAGCGTGCAGCGGTAATGTCGCAGAAGGGTGCCTTGTTCCCTTGGCGGACTATAGACGGGGCAGAGAACTCTGCGTATTTCCCGGCAGGCACGGCGCAAATGCATATTAATGCGGATATTGCGTATGCCATCAAGCAGTATGTACTGGCTACCGGAGATTATGATTTTTTGGTTACGAAGGGAGCGGAAATTTTATTCGAAACTTCCCGCTTTTGGTTGGACTTGGGGTACTTTAATCCGGCTAGGGGCGGTGCCTTTTGTATTGATGCAGTAACCGGTCCTGATGAATATACAGCTATTGTCAACAATAATGCATACACCAACTTTATGGTCCAGGATCAGCTTTATTATGCACACGAGATGGCAGGGATATTGTCTAAGCAGTATCCTGAGCATTTCGAACGTCTGAAGCAAAAAATCGGTCTGACTGGGCATGAGACATTAGTGTGGCTGGAAGCGGCGGACAAAATGTTTATCCCCTTTGATGAGGGGCTTGGCATTTATGCTCAAGACGACACGTTTCTCTCCAAGAAAAAATGGGATTTCGAGCATACACCAGCCGATAAATATCCGCTGCTGCTCAACTACCATCCGTTGGTAATTTACCGGCATCAGGTGTTGAAACAGGCGGACTTGGTAATGGCGATGTTTCTGCTGGGTGACCAATTCAGCTTGGCGGATAAGATCCGGAATTATAATTATTATGAGCCGCTGACGACGCATGATTCTTCATTGTCACCGTGCATTCACAGTATAATATCTGCTGAGATTGGTGATTTGACGGGAGCCTATTCCTATTTTGACCGCACGGTACGGATGGACTTGGATGACATCAACCGCAACGTCAAGGATGGGCTGCATACTGCTGCTATGGCAGGCTCCTGGCTGTCGATTGTGAATGGTTTTGGTGGCATGCGCTTATGCGGCGGGATGTTATCATTTAATCCTAGTGTGCCAGCGCAGTGGGAGAGCTATCGGTTTAAAATAACAAGTGCTGGACAGCTATTGGATATTTTTGTGAGTGATACAGAAGTGATCTATACGCTGCTGGAGGGCGAAGAGCTTGAGATTATGCATAAGGGAAACCTTATACAGTTGTCTGCGCAGAAGCCGCTGAGGCTTTCGAATGTGAAGCAGCTTGAAGCTGTTATTTTCGAGCTGGACGGGATAATTACTGATACTGGAGAGTATCATTATGAGGCTTGGAAGGATCTGGCGGATGAGCTTGCACTTTCTTTTGATCGAGAGAAGCATAAGAGTCTCAAGGGCCTAAGTCGAATGGAATCTTTAGAAGTCATTCTGGAGAGTAGTGGACTGAATTTGCCGCAACCGGTAAAGGGAATGCTCTGCAACAAAAAGAACGAGAAGTACAGACAGCTTGTTCAGCAAATGACGCCTGCTGAGCTGTATCCGGGTATCCACAGCGTGTTGTCCGATTTACAGCAAAGAGGGATCGCTATCGGACTGGCCTCAGTTAATGAGAATGCGCTGCTGATTCTCGAACGCTTGCAGATCGGGCATTGGTTTCAGGCGGTGGCTGACCCTGGCAACTTGCGTAGAAGCAAGCCAGATCCAGAGATTCACTTGCAGGTTGCAGAGATGCTGGGCATATCCCCAGACTGCTGCGTGGCGATTGAGGATACCGAGGAGGGAATAGCCGCAATTAATGCTGCTGGTATGAAGTCAGTGGGAGCTGGAGTGGCGCTCGTGACCGAGACAGCGGATCTATGTCTGGCTTCCACCGCTGAGATAAGTGTTGAGAAATTGTTAGAGCTGTTTGCGTAGTTACCCTGATAAGCAGCAAACCTCCCGATCATGGGAGGTTTGCTGCTTTGTTTATTTCATTACTTTTCGAACCAGCTTCACTTTATTGCCATAAGGAGGATACACGATTCCGAGGTCGATCCGTGTGCCTCGCTTGACGATGCTTTTACGATGGGAGAAGACCTCAAAGCTATACTTCCCGTGATAACCCCCGATTCCGGAGTTTCCTACTCCACCAAACGGAAGATAAGTGCTCGCCACATGTGAGATCGTATCATTGATACAGCCTCCCCCGAATGAGACCCGGGACAGCACCTCTTGTTCTACACTCTTATCCTCCGTGAATAGGTATAGTGCCAGTGGCTTTGGGTGTTCATTAATGCTCTGAATGGCCTCATCCAATTGATGATATTCTAATATAGGTAGAATCGGACCGAAGATCTCATCTTCCATAGCAGCATCCGTCCAAGTAGCAGGATAGATTAGAGTTGGCTCAATATAACGTTCTTCTGGTACGATGGTGCCGCCCATAATCAACTTGTTTTGATCACGCGCAATGAGGTCGGCAAGTCTTTGCAGCTGGCGATCATTCACGATCCGGCCGTAATCTGTATTAGGCTGTGCATCCTGACCGTAGAACTCAGTGATGTGATGTTTGATTTTGGTGATCAATTCTTTGGCAATATCCTTATGGACCAACAGATAATCCGGTGCGATACAGGTTTGGCCCGCGTTCAGCAGCTTGCCCCAGACAATCCGTTTCGCTGCAACATCAAGATTAGCGGTCTTATCAACAATAACCGGACTTTTCCCGCCAAGCTCCAAGGTTACAGGCACTAAATTTTTCGCTGCCGCTTCCATTACGATTTTGCCGACAGGCACACTGCCCGTAAAGAAAATATAATCAAATTTGGCGTGGATCAGTAAATTAGTGGTCTCTTTTTCACCCTGAATTACGCGGATATACTGCGGCTCGAAGGTCTCCTGAATAAGCTGCTCAACCACGGACGAGATGGCAGGTGTGCTCTCAGATGGCTTGAGGACAGCGCAGTTACCAGCGGCAATGGCGCCGATCAGGGGCTCAATTAGCAACTGAAATGGATAATTAAACGGGCCAATAATGAGCGTTGTGCCGTAAGGCTCACTTAAAATATAACTTTTTGCAGGAAATAAGTGCAGCGGGGATCGAACCTTTTTAGGCTTCGCCCAACGCTTGAGATGTTTCATCATGTAGCCGATACTGTCCAGCGTAAAGCCGATTTCTGTGGCATAGGCTTCGAACTCACCTTTTCCTAAATCCTGTTGTAGTGCGGTGATGATTCGTCCTTCGTATTGTTTAATAATATTCTTAAGCTTGAGCAGCTGCTGGAGACGAAAAGAAACCTCCTTAGTTACGCCGCTATTAAAAAAATCCTTATGCTCTTCAAGCATCCCTTGAATGCTGTCAGCTGTATAGGTTGTCATTAATCTTTCCTCCATCCTTGTAAGAAGTTAGAGCACGAGACTCTATGGGAGTCGGTAAAAGGCGAACGGCTCGCCATACCGGAAGGAATCGCTGGCTTCCTCCAGCTTGGCCGAAGTTTCTTCATTAAGTACAAGCGAGGTACTAAGCAAATTTTGTTCCAGCTGTTCCACACGTGTAGCCCCGACAATAACCGTCGAGACGGCAGGCCGATTCATAAGCCAAGCTAAGGAGAGCGCAGTAGATGAGGTTTCCATTTTCTCAGCAATTTGGCTCACTTGGCTTCCGAGCTTGATCCGGTCATCATCAAGGAATCTTTTGAAATTAGGATCGGTATCTGCTCTGGACCCTGATGGGGCTGAATCGCTTGTATTATATTTGCCTGTGAGAATTCCGCCAGCTAGTGGAAAGTAAGGAATGATCCCTACCCCTTGATCCAGGCAGAGCGAAAGAAGCTCATTCTCCGGTGTCCGGTCTGCTAAGGAGTAGCTGCACTGAATTGAAATGTACTTGGTGAAGTTGCGTGCTTCACTAATCCCAATCGCCTTCATTAATTGCCATGCTGTATAGTTGGAGGCCCCGATATAACGGATTTTGCCCGAGGATACCATATCGTCCAAGGTTCGTAAGGTTTCTTCAAGCGGCGTATAGGGATCAAAGGTATGAATCTGGTACAGATCGATATAGTCCGTCTTTAGGCGGCGAAGGCTATCTTCAAGCTCCTGCAGCAAATGGCGACGGGAGGAGCCGCTGCCGTTGGGACCCTCATTTTTAACTAAACCTGCTTTAGTTGCGAGAACAGCCTCCTGTCTCCTACCTTCCAAGGCCAGACCAATGATTCGCTCGGA
The DNA here is from genome assembly GCF_037965665.1 of Paenibacillus sp. FSL L8-0333. NCBI lineage: Bacteria > Bacillati > Bacillota > Bacilli > Caryophanales > Paenibacillaceae > Paenibacillus > Paenibacillus sp. FSL L8-0333. Next base: position 6,566,130 of record NZ_CP150186.1, on the reverse strand, counting down.
TTCTGAGCCAGCGTAAATATTAGCAGTGTCTATGAAATTAATTCCATGATCAAGCGCAGCATGTACAATCTGAATGGAGGTCTCTTGATCCGCACGTTTGCCGAAAGCGTTCGTTCCCAGTCCTAATGCGGATACCTGTAATCCGCTATTTCCTAGTCTTTTAAAGTTCATCCTCAGCACTCCTTATCATCTATTCATTAATCCATTTATTTTTGAGTGAAAAGATCCAGCGCTGTCTCAATGAAGAGCTTTACAGCAATTGAAGTGTCGGCAAGCGAGCTGACCGCAATTTGGATATCTCTATAAGCATCCGGCTGCAGCTCACGGGTAACCACATTTGGAGGCAGAGATAACAAGGACAGTTCAGACATCACGCCGATTGCCAGCCCCTCCTGAACCATATTAAGAGCTGTTGCAAAGTTATTAACCACATATTTTACATTCAGATGGCTATTACTTCTGCGGAATAGCTCTACAACAGGCGGTTCATATCCTGCTTTGCAAATCAACATGGGCTCGTTCGCTAATTCCTGCACACATACAATGGATCGCTTTTGCAGGGGATGGTCATCTCTAAAAACGGCAAACAATTTCTCTCTATATAATGGAATGGTTTCGAATTCTGCACTGGGAGCGAGCAATAAGCCAACATCAATTTCTTTTGAATCCAGCCATTCTCTGACTTCAGCGATAGAGCCCTCCTGTAGGCTAATCGTAATGTTTGGATATCTTCTAGTGATAGAGCTAATAATCTTCGGTAGAAAATGAGCAGATGCCACAGGAAAAGCCCCAATGCGGATACTCCCTTTTTCAAGACCTCTCTCTGCATAAATCTCCTGATTGACCTTATCAAAGCCCATTAGAATTTCACGGAAAATAACAAGAATACGTTTGCCGATATCCGTAAGCATCAGGCCATTACGCCGGTCTCGAAGCAAGAGCTTCACGTCTAATTCGGCTTCGAGGGACGAGATCGCCCGGCTGACCGCAGGCTGGGTCATATTCAGTTCTACACCAGCTTTAGTAAAGCTGCCGCTTTCGGCGATTTTGACGAATAAACGAATTTGAGTATTGTTCATAACAAATATGATATGCCCCTTATGATTATTATTCATTTCATTTATGCTCTTGTTTATTGTATCATTTGTGATGAATCTACACCAAGGAAGTGAACAAATGAATCAGCAGAAGAAAAGTATGATCCTTCTTATTTTTTTGGTGATTGTATGGGGCATTAATTGGCCTATATCCAAAATCGCCTTAGACTACGCTCCACCTCTATTATTTGCAGGTATTCGAACCGTCGTAGGCGGTATTATTCTGATTCTAATTGCACTGCCCAAGGTGAAGGAGCTTCGCTTCAAGCAGCTCTGGCCGATCTATCTGATCTCGGCGGTCCTTAGTATTGTGTTTTATTATGGATTTCAGACGATTGGCTTGCAGTATGTTCCGGCGGGATTGTTCTCATCGATTGTATTTTTGCAGCCTGTATTGCTAGGGATTTTTTCTTGGCTGTGGTTAGGTGAGAGCATGTACGGGCTTAAAATGGCTGGTTTGCTGCTTGGTTTTCTCGGGGTAGCCTCTCTTAGTATCGGTGGAATTAATGGGAGTATCTCCATATGGGGAATTGTGCTGGCTCTAGCCAGTGCCTTAAGCTGGGCATTAGGAACAATATATATGAAACGGAATGCTGTACGTGTGGATATGCTGTGGATGACGGCTATGCAAATCACGATTGGTGGCATCATTCTGCTACTTTCGGGATCAGCTACGGAGAAATGGTCGGATATCACCTGGAGTGGAACCTTTATTGTGGATACCTTGTTTATCGCAATTTTTGTCATTGCTCTGGGCTGGCTAATCTATTTCAAGCTGATTAACGAAGGAGAAGCAGGAAAAGTAGGTTCATTCACCTTCTTAATCCCCCTGATCTCGATAGCTACCAGCGTAGTTTTTTTGAAAGAACAGATTACCATAAACCTTGTGATTGGATTATTACTGATTGTTAGCAGTATTGTTCTGGTAAATGTGAAGATAGGGCGTGCCGCCAAACAATCAGTCTAGTTAAATTTGTTGGATGGTTGTAGTAACCAATCGAGCAAAAGGGCATTATGTCTAATAGGGATTGAACATAAAAAAAAGGACACTCCCAAGCTTAGAGCTTCTGGGAGAGTCCTTTTTTAATTAAGCGTATAGCGCGTGTGATTTCAGCTGTTGAAGGCCGAGCTGCAACTACGTAAGTAGCAGAACTAGCACGTTCCACTTCTTCGAGTACCCGGTTTAAGTGACTGAAGAGCGCACCTAGATCACGAACGGAAGTCAGTGAGCACCGTCCTTGCAGTTCAGAGAAGCTGGCCGCCTGCAAGTCGCGGGCACGATGCAGACAATCTGTAAGTGAACGTTGGCATTCAACCTTGGATAAGGTCTTCGTACCATAAACAGCTATACAATCGGCTGTTGCCTCCAGCACTTCCAGCATCCAGTCAGAATTGGCATGATGTGCTGGCAGCAAGCAAATATCGTCGGAAATTTCTTTAACATAGGAATGAATGGTCTTTAGATGTGCTGTGGCTTGTATAAGTCCCTTTAGATCACCACGACACTGATAATGAGCAATGGTGTAGAACATTTCCTTCTGTTGTTGATTGCTGGCAGACAGCAGTTTACCTGCTTGCTCCAGCATATTATTATCCTTTGAAGAGTCTCGTCTTATGCCTACGAGGCCTTTTAATGCTTCCGAAAGTAGAAGGCTTCCATCGAGTGCCAATGCTTTTACCTTGACGAACCTGTTTGGTGGAACGATAATCATATTGATGATCAAGGCAATGAGCACACCAATAAAGGTTTCGGCGACTCTCCAAAGCACGTAATCATTGTGATAAAAGGTAAGGGCCAGAACCGAGGTCACCCCGACCTGCGAAACCGCTTGGATATTCATCCGACAGGCAGTGGCAATCCCAATCCCGATGAGCAGAATTAGCAGAATGGAAAATGCACCTACATCGAAGAATTGGCCTACAATCAGGCTGACGATTCCGCCGATAATAATGCCGATCAGGCGGTAGATTCCTTTTTCAAGTGAAGCCTTCACACTGGCTTGAGTAATAAGAATGGCTGCAAGCGGTGCAAAGTATAAATATTGGTCACCATATAAACTGTGTACGGCTACCCAGGATAGTGATGCGGCAAGCGTAATTCGTATCATGTAAAGTGAGAATCCATATTTTTCAAGGCGGTCTAGTAACCCCTCGTTCATTATCATTCATCTTCTTTCGCAAAAATAAGAAAACCACACTGGCTTTTCAGTTCGTTTTCATTATAGCACCTCAAAAAGGGCATGGAAGACTGGACTTTTTACAAACTTGTTAAGTTTATGCTTAGCATTTAACAATGTAAGCTATCGCATATAATGGTACAATCTAATATGCTATATCTATTGGAGCGTCGAAGGAGAGGGGAAATTGTCGCTTATTAGCGCTGAGCATACCCATTTCGATTGTTCTCCGCAAGATGCGGGTAAAATAGTATTGTATTACTAAGGTAAGGGAGGTTGTTAGCTATAGCTATTCAGGAAGGTACCATCATTTCATTTGAAGAAGTTACTAAGCAATATGACGACGAAGATCCGGTGTTAAAAGGAGTCAGCTTTGAGATAGAGCGCGGCAAATTCTATACACTACTTGGTCCATCTGGCTGTGGTAAAACAACTATTCTTCGATTGATCGCCGGGTTCGCTGAGCCAACGAGCGGTTCTATCTATTTAAATGGAAAAGTAATTAACCACATTCCCGCCAATGAGCGGCAGGTCAATACGGTATTTCAGGATTACGCATTGTTTCCGCACCTGAACGTATTCGAGAATGTGGCTTTCGGACTGCGCATTAAGAAGCTTAAGAAGGACGTAATCACGAAGAAGGTACAGGAAGCGCTAAGCTTCGTTAACCTTGTGGGTTATGAGCAGCGTGCGATTAACGAAATGTCCGGCGGTCAGCGCCAGCGGGTCGCCATTGCCCGGGCGATTGTGAATGAGCCACAGGTTCTATTGCTGGACGAGCCTCTATCGGCGCTAGACCTCAAGCTGCGCACGGAGATGCAGTACATACTGCGGGAAATGCAGCAGCGGCTAGGGATTACCTTTATTTTTGTAACCCATGACCAGGAAGAGGCACTCGCGATGTCCGACTGGATTTTTGTCATGAATAAAGGAAAAATCGAGCAAAGCGGCACTCCTAATGATATTTACGATGAGCCGATTAACCGTTTTGTGGCGGATTTTATTGGCGAATCGAACATTGTGCCGGGAGTTATGATCGAGGATTATCTGGTGGAGTTTAACGGCCGCCGCTTCGAATGTTTCGATGCCGGGCTGAAACCGAATGAATCCGTAGAGATTGTTATTCGTCCTGAGGATTTGGAAATTTCTACGCTGGAACAGGGTAAACTACGTGTGCGGGTTGATTCCCAGCTGTTCCGGGGCGTGCATTATGAAATCAGCTGTTATGATGAATCCGGGCATGAATGGCTTGTGCATTCTACACGTAAGGCGACTGTAGGCAGTGAAATTGGCCTTTATTTTGATCCGGAAGCGATCCATGTTATGCGTTTCGGTGAAACGGAGGAAGAATTCGACAGACGTCTGGAAGCTTATGGCGAGGTGGAGAGTCATGAAGAATAAGGGCAAATCGTACTATCTCATCCCTTATTACCTCTGGATCGCATTGTTTGTAATTGCACCGGTAGTGCTTGTCATCTACTATTCGTTATTTGATTTGGATGGCCATATTACTCTGGATAATTACGTCAGTTTCTTCACCCCTGTATATTTGAAAATGACGCTGACCTCGTTCTGGTACGCGTTTCTGATTACAGCATTCTCTTTGCTGGTTGCTTATCCGGCGGCTTATCTACTGACAAGAACCAAACATAAGCAGCTGTGGTTATTGCTGATTATTTTGCCGACATGGATTAATTTGCTGCTAAAAACCTACGCTTTTATAGGGATATTCGGTACATTTGGTCCGATCAATAATTTCTTTGATCTGCTTGGAATCGGAGAACAGCAAATTTTGTTTACGGGCTTCAGCTTTGTATTTGTATCTGTCTATATTTTTATCCCGTTTATGATCCTGCCGATATACAGCGCTTTGGAGGATTTGAATTTATCCTTGCTGGATGCGGCACGTGATTTGGGGGCTTCGGGCTGGACCACGTTCAGACGTGTTATTTTTCCGCTGACCATTTCGGGAGTACGCTCAGGCTGTATGGCAGTATTCATACCGGCGCTGTCCCTATTTATGATTACCCGTCTGATTGCAGGCAACAGGGTCATTACGCTGGGCACCGCAATTGAGCAGCATTTCCTGGTCACTCAGGACTGGGGCATGGGTTCTACAGTTGCAGTGTTTCTGATTGCCATCATGGCGCTGTTTATGATTATCACAGGCGGATCGCGGAAAGGGGCGCGGAATGAGAAATAAAAATGGATTCTCTAACCTCTACCTAGTTCTGGTGTTCATTGTTCTGTATGCACCTATCTTCTATTTAATGTACTATTCGTTCAACAGTGGGGGGACGATGCATAAGTTCGAGGGCTTTACGCTGGATTACTACCGTGAGGTAGTCCAAGATAAGCGCCTGATCATCATCGTAATCAATACGCTTGTGATCGCGCTGCTATCCTCGGCTATTGCGACCCTTATCGCTATTATTGGTGCGCTGGCCATTAAAAGTGTGCAGAATCGCCGCGCTAAGAACACCTTGCTGTCTCTGAATAACGTGCTGATCGTCAGTCCGGATGTCATTATTGGTGCTTCGTTCCTTATCCTGTTCACCATTGCTGGCATCAAGCTGGGCTTCGCGTCTGTTCTGCTCTCACACGTTGCATTCAGCGTACCGATTGCCGTATTGATGATTTTGCCGCATCTACAGGAAATGAGCCCTACATTGACGGATGCAGCCCGTGATCTTGGGGCAAGCCGTAAGGATGTGCTGACTAAAGTTATTTTGCCGATTATTAAACCAGGGATATTCAGCGGATTTTTTATGGCGCTTACGTATTCACTGGATGACTTTGCAGTTACATTCTTCGTAACAGGCAACGGTTATTCGACGTTATCGGTTGAGATATACTCTAGAGCTCGACAAGGGGTATCGCTATCGATTAATGCGCTGTCGACACTGATCTTCCTGTTCACCATTCTGCTTGTGGTTGGTTATTACTTCCTGACCCTTAAGAAAAATCGTCATAACACAGCAGAAGCTGTGGCGGAGCCTGTTGCAGAAGCGGGGGTGCCTAGATGAAACAGCTGATAAATGCTTTTCTGGCGATCCTTATCACGGCATTTGCGCTTATATACTTGGGCTCTTGGATGAATTCGAGAGAGGGATATTCGGGTGGAAACACACTGACTATCTATAACTGGGGCGACTATGTTGATCCGGATCTATTGAAGGAATTTGAAAAAGAGACCGGCTTAACAGTCATTTATCAAACCTTCGATTCCAATGAAGCTATGTTGACCAAGGTTGAGCAGGGTGGAACTACCTTTGATGTTGTAATCCCTTCGGATTATGCCATTGCTAAGATGAAAGAAGAAGATCTGCTCATCCCGCTGGATCATAGCAAGATTTCAAATCTAAAGAATATTGATTCACGGTTTATGGACCTTTCGTTTGATCCAGACAACAAATATTCCGTGCCTTATTTCTGGGGGACCGTCGGGATTATTTTCAATCCGGAAATGACCAAGGGCATGGACTTCACCAGCTGGGATTCTCTCTGGGACAGCAGACTGCATAATAGCATCTTCCTGGTGGACGGAGCCCGTGAAGTGATGGGCATGGCTTTGAACAGCCTGCATTATTCTGTTAATGACAAGGATGAGGCGCATCTGCAGGAAGCACTGACCAAGCTCAACAAGTTGTCTCCTAACGTGAAGGCGATTGTCGGTGATGAGATCAAGATGCTGCTGGCAAATGAAGAAGCTGCGGTTGGGATTGTCTGGTCCGGCGATGCTTCCGAGATCATGGACGAGAATGATAAGCTGGATTATGTAGTACCGGAAGAAGGTTCGAATAAGTGGTTTGATAACATGGTTATCCCTCGGACAGCGAAAAACGTGGATGGAGCGCATCAGTTCATCAACTTCATGCTCCGCCCAGACGTTGCTGCTAAGAATGCAGAATATGTAGGTTATTCCACGCCTAACATTCCTGCGCTGGAGCTGCTTCCTGAGGAAACTTCTGAGGATACCCGTTTCTATCCACCTGCTGAAATTACGGACCGGCTTGAAGTATACGACAACCTTGGCAAACGGATGCTTGCTCATTATAATGAGCTGTTCCTAATGTTTAAGATGAATAAGAAGTAAGCTGACTAAAGCTAGAGCTAAAGCGAAACGACATTAAGAGCGTCTACATACGGGTAACCGTGTTAGACGCTCTTTTTCGGTTTGATCATCGTGTAGTCTCAAGACAACAGACAGTTTAGCCGAAAGTATAATATAGTATAATAGTAAGAATGGACAACAGGAAAAGAGGAAACGAATGCCTACTATACTGGTTGCTGACGACGATGCGAACATTCGCGAACTTGTCTGTTTATTTCTCCGCAACGACGGATTCGAAACAGTTGAAGCTGTGGATGGCAAGGAAGCGCTCGCCGTATATGCTGGAACACATGTCGATCTTGTCGTGCTGGATATTATGATGCCAAATATGGATGGTTGGATGCTTTGTAAGGAGCTCCGCAGAGCTAATCCTGATCTTCCATTACTTATATTGACTGCCAGAGGCGAAACCTGGGAGAAAGTGAAGGGTTTCGAATTAGGCACGGACGATTATTTAACTAAACCCTTCGATCCTTTGGAGCTGACGGTTCGTGTTAGGTCATTGCTGAAACGATATCGGATTGGCTCCACGCAGATGATCCAAATTGGCAATGTAATGCTTGATCGGCAGACCTATAAGGTGATGAGAGGCACGGATTCATTTGCCTTACCCCTCAAGGAGTTCGAATTGCTGTACAAGCTTGCTGGGACACCCGGACAAGTCTATACGCGCGAGCAGTTGATCGATCAAATTTGGGGAATTGATTATGCTGGAGATGATCGGACGATTGACGTGCATATTAAACGCCTGCGTGAACGGTTTGCGACTACCCCTGATTTTCGTATTGAGACGGTGCGTGGACTTGGCTACAGGCTTGAGGTGTACGAATGATTAGATCCATATATACACGCGTTGTACTGACCTTCCTAGCCTCCGTAATCGGGGGCACAATCATTGCTTTGTTTGTGGCAACTTGGGTATTCGAAGATAAACTGAACGAGAACACGCGAATTCCCTTATTGCATTTTGGACAGGATATTGTCAGGGTTTACGAGACCTTCCCATTTCGTGGAGCCAACTCTTTCGTAAGTGGAATGAAGCAGCTTGATTCCTACCACATCCGAATTTTCGATGAAGCGGGTAAATTCCAATCTTACGGAACGCTTAATGGGCACAAGCCGGTCCCTGTAACTATGGAAGAAATAAAAAAAGTTCTCGCAGGAGAAGTATATCAACCTCATAACAGGAATATTTCTGCGCTTCTCCTAGGCTTACAGCTGAGAACGGAAGACGGCACCAAAGCGATGTTTGTGGAGACGCTTAATCCCCCTTCCGTCACTGCCAGAAGGAACTTGGTATTAAATTTCTTGCTCTATTCATTGATAGCTGGAAGCCTCTTGATTCTGGTAGCTGCAATGTTCTTAGTCAGACCGATCAAGAAGCTAACCAAAGCGACCAGACGGATAGCAGCTGGTGATTTTAACGTCGAGCTGAATATTAAACAAACCGGTGAGCTAGGTACCTTGGCTCGCAGCTTTGAAGAAATGATGCACGATCTGCAGCAGCTTGAGCAGATGCGTAAGGAGTTTGTATCCAATGTGTCGCATGAGGTCCAGTCTCCGCTCACCTCAATATCTGGGTATGCGATTGCGCTCAAGCGAGTAGATCTTGCAGAACAAGAGCGAAATCGTTATCTGGATATTATTATCGCTGAAGCAGAGCGGATGTCTAAAATGAGTGACAGCCTGCTGAAGCTGAGTTTATTAGAATCGCAGTCCCAGCAGCTACGGCTAACTACATTCAATCTGGACGAACAGATAAGAAGAGTAATCGTAGCAATTCAGCCGCAATGGTCAGCTCGTAACATCAGCTTCGACCTTGATCTGAAGCCTATTATCCTACTGGCTGATTATGACCTGTTAAGTCAGGTATGGACCAATCTCCTTGGCAACAGCATCAAGTTTTCTAAGGATAACAGTGTAATTAACGTCAGCCTCAAACAAGATATCAACAACGTGACCGTTCGGATAACAGACACTGGCATCGGGATTTCACTTGAGGATCAGCAACGTATATTTGAACGGTTCTTTAAGGCTGATCGATCCCACAGTCGTAAATATGGTGGCAGCGGGATGGGACTTGCCATTGTTAAACAGATCGTAACGCTTCATAAAGGGGATATCCGCGTGGAAAGCGAACCCGGTCAAGGAACGACCATCGTTGTCACCCTGCCAATTATAGCGCCGACAGAGTAATTAGCTTCCAGGCGGTGCCTTGCGAGGGCTTGGATGCATCCCGTATTTTTCATTGCTACAGCAGTACTGGCAAGTTTTCTTGTCTTGTGCTGCCGTAGCATTTTTTTTACCTGTTCATTTTCAGTTCATATTGCCGTCATGAGGGGTACATCTTTGTTAGTTATGATCTCATTAGCGAAACATTAAGAGAGCTTAATAAACAGATTAAAGACAGGAGAAGATGAGGGTGACACAACAAGCGGACAAAAAAACGGGGAATGGACAGAAAAAACATAAACTGCGTAACCTGTTGCTCAAAATACTAGGAGCAATAGTGATCGTGGTCGTACTTTTTCTAGCCGTTGTCTATACAGTTAATGTGATCAGCAACAAAACAGATCAGAAAAAAATACAGCACTATGGTCAGTTAGTCCCTGTTGACGGGAAAAATATGAATGTTTTGATTCAAGGAGAAGGTAAACAGACGATCGTGCTCATACCAGGCTTTGGAACAGGAGCACCAGCACTTGATTTTAAGCCGTTGATTGATGAGTTATCACCATTCTACAAAGTGGTGGCGGTTGAACCGTTTGGGTATGGACTCAGTGATGAAACGAAAAAAGAACGAACCACAGAGAATATCGTTAGTGAAATTCATGAAGCCGTTCAGAATCTTAACATTGACCAATACATTCTAATGGGCCACTCGATTGGAGGTATTTATGGATTGGAATATGCGAAGAAATATCCAAACGAAGTGAGTGCTTTTGTGGGTATTGATAGTAGTGTTCCGGAGCAAGGCGGTATGGATGTTAAATTCCCAATTAAAAAATTAAAGCTGCTTAAAGATTCAGGGATTATAAGATTGGGCTTGCAATTAAGCGGTGACCCTTATGATGGACTGCCATTTGATGATGAAACCAAAAAACAAATGAAATTGATTTCGCTTAAAAATATGAACAATTCCACTACCTTAAATGAAATGGAACATATTTATCCTAACTTTGTTGCCTCCAGAGGCTTAAAATTCGACAAGAATCTTCCCATTATCTTCTTTATACAAGCAAATAATACTACTGTGAAAGACTGGATCCCTCTGCATGAAGGGCAAGTCAAGGATTCTGTGCATGGAAAAGTAATGACATTTGAAGGCGGACATTACTTACATCATTCAAAATCCAAAGAAATCGTGGAGAACCTAAGGGTATTCATGGAAGAAGTTAAATAAAAAGAAGAAAACGCTCCGAACTCCTCATATGAGGGGGCGGGGCGTTTTTTTGGTTGCGATCGAAGATTATTTGATGCCGATTCTCATTCGGTAGCTGATCAGAACCTCTAATGTTCTGCCTTTAAAATGCTGTTCAACTGCGGCGGTGTAATCGGCGATGTCTTGTTCAAGCAAGGTGGCGTCTAGCTTCATTACGGTTTGCACTCCCCCTTGACTTAGGGTTAAACCGATATATCGCTGGGCATCGCAGGACTCTAGGTTGTGGAATACGATTTCTCTGGCAAAAGAGAAGGCCCCACTAGCTTTGATCCGTGACAAATGGCCTTCTTTGTCCCATTTATGTGCTCTCTCCTCATTAGGTAAGAGCGAGGCCAGTAATTCTTCTGTTTTGGAGATTAGCTGGTTGTATCGTTCTTCTACATTTTGCTGAAGAGATAAAGGCCAATCGCAATCGTAGGCGGCAAAGACACCGCCTTTTTTTAAGACCCGGGAGATTTCTTGCAGTGTACTCTCAGGGTCCATCCAGTGGAATGATTGTGAGCAGGTAACTATGTCTACACTATCTGATGCAAGCGGAAGCTGGTTAGAGTAGCCTTGTACAAAAGTAATTGATTGGGGTTCTTCTAATCTGCTAAGTTTATCGATTGCTTTTCCCAACATATCTGGATTGGGTTCGATACCGATTACGCGGTCTGCGACATCGTTCCAGAGAAAAGTAGACAAACCCGTACCGCAGCCTATATCTGCGACGAGTGAAGGGGTGGTACCCAAGTAATCTGTTAGCAATTTGATAATCATCACAGGGGCTTCGGGACGGTAGCGGTCATATTCATCTTGAAACCCCAGAAAGCGGTCGATATTTTGTTTGCTGTTTTTTTCAGGTATCATGTGATCCTCCCTCATAGATCATGTTTATAGGTCTATTGTATAATCACTGGTTCGATAAGCCAAATAATGGCTGGCTGGGAATGTTACGTAGAATAAATAAAATCCCCGGAGAACACCTTTTAGGTGTAGCCGGGGATTGTTAAACTATCTAGTAAATGTTAACGAAGCAGTGCTGGATCAATTGCAGGCACAAGTCCTTCTGCCGCAGCACGATCAAGCAGGGCAGAGATTGCGGCATAGCCGTCATCACCCAGATTCATCGAGAAGTCATTCACGTAGAGATCGATGTGGGATTTAGCCACTTCAGGAGCCAACTCTTGAGCATGGCTAAGCACATAGTCTCTGGAATCCGTTGGATGATCCCACGCATACTGAAGAGAGCTGCGAATCCAGCCGGTGATAGCATCGGCATCTAAATCACGGCGGGCAATGATAGCGCCGAGAGGAATGGGCAGTCCGGTATCGCTTTCCCACCAGCTGCCTAAATCAGTCAGCATATTAAGACCATACGAGGCGTAAGTGAAGCGGGCTTCGTGAATTACCAGCCCCGCATCGATATGGCCATCCCGTACGGCAGGCATAATCTCATCGAAAGGCATTACGACTATTTCGCCGATGCCTCCAGTTACATTTTGTGCTGCCCATAATCGGAAAAGCAAATAAGCCGTAGAGCGTTCGCTAGGCACAGCAATCCGGCGTCCGGCTAGCTTTTCTGGGCGTTTGATCGCATGGGGTCCACTTGCTGTGAGCAGCAGCGGGCCGCAGCCGCGACCTAAAGCGCCGCCGCATGGCAGCAGTTTGTACCGCTCCAGAACCCAAGGCAGCGCAGCGTAGGAGATTTTGAGGACTTCTGGTCCTTCTCCGTCAGCGGCCAGCGTATTGGTAATATCAATGTCGGCATAGGTTACATTCAGCCTAGGTGCATTCGGGACAAGCCCGTGCGCCCAGGCATGAAATACAAAGGTATCGTTAGGGCAAGGGGAAAAAGCGATATTAAGCTCAGTTGTCATTACAGCACCTCCAGTAATATAGCGGCTGCCGCCGTTAATGCTTCCATTGCATCACCGATCTTCCATGCGGCCCGGTCGCGGGGACCGACCGGGTTCGAGATGGCGCGGAGCTCCAGTACCGGGAGCCCCAGCGCCTGGGCGGCCACGGCGACTCCGTGGCCCTCCATCGCTTCCGCGACGGCATGGGGATGCCGCGCGAGATGGGCGGCGGCCGTCTCCGCGGTGCCGGTCGCCGTCGAGACCGTAAGCACGGTGCCCGTGCTTACGGGTAACCCGGCCGCTGTCAGCGCGGCCGAAATCGCTTGCACCGTGCCGCGGTCAGCCGGCACGGACACACTGCCGAAGCCGAGCTCGGCAGTGCTGCGGAAGCCCTCCGGCGTCTCGGCCCCGAGGTCGGCGGCAATCATCTCGCTGGCTACAACCAGCGAGCCTAAAGGTGCCAGCCCCGGGAATCCGCCGCCGATCCCGACGCTCAATACGCAGCCGTAAGAACCGGCTGCGAGTGCCGCAGCGGTTCCCGCCGCCGCCGCTGCCGGCCCTGCGCCGGCAGCGATAACATGGAACCTGTCGCTGCCTTGCAGGCCGCGCAGGACCGCGTCACGCTCCGCGTCTACGGCTGTCACGATCAGCACGCGTCGTGCTCCAGCCTGCCCTTCCATAGCTTCTTCGGTAGGGGTTGGATTGAACGAACTCATCAGGTCGCCTCCTTTAGGGTATTGAAATCGCTTACTAAAGAGTCATTCGTAAAGACAAGAATACGCCCTTTTATAGGTCAGGTCAAACTTGGGGTGATTTTTATCACTCCCTGTAAAGTGTCAAAGGAAACTTACCGGTCTCTAGACGGAAGTGACTTTTTTAGCGATGAGGTTGACAAGGAGGATGGGAAGTCGTATAGTTATCTTAACTTAAAGATATTTAATGTAAAGACAAATAAATGGATTGAATACAAGTTTGATTGAAGTGGAGGTGGAATTGATGAGTGATAAACAAGTAAATCTGCGTAATACAGAGAGTGCACCTGACGAAGAACAAGCCGCCTCACTGAAATTGTTCGTAGTCTTATCTAAGGCTTATAAGAGCCTAATGGATCATGCGGTGAAGGATATGAAGAGTTATGGCTTGGCTTCGGCTGAATTCATGGTGCTTGAAGTACTTTACCATAGAACGCGGATTCCGCTGCAACAGATCGGGGAGAAAATTCTCGTTACGAGCGGAAGCATTACCTATAATATCGACAAGTTGGAGAAAAAGGGACTGCTGAAACGTGTACCCTGTAGCGAGGATCGCCGCGTTACTTATGCGGAGATTACGGATGCAGGCCGTGAACTGTTTGATGAGATTTTCCCTCGTCATGTAGCCTCAATTCATGATTTGATGGGTGGATTAGATAAGGAAGAGAAAGTCCAGGCTATCGAATTAATGAAAAAGCTTGGCAAAGGTGTGTAGGCGCTGCGAACATGACGAATAACTAGGCGCCTCTATAAGGTTGGAAGTAGTTCGGCTCCATCCTCATTCTCCCAACTCCAGTAAGTATAAGTGAAACCCTGCTTTTTTGGGTATATCACTAATAAGATATTTAACTTAACGAAGCCAGGTAGCCATTTACTTAAGATTACCTGATATTTCGACTGGGGGCTTGGCCATGAAATGGCAGGGAAGAAGAGGGAGTTCGAACGTGGAGGACCGCAGAGGCATGAGCGGCGGCGGCAAGATGATTGGTGGCGGGATCGGAGGAATTATCCTTGTCCTGGTCATCACGTTACTCAGTGGAGGCAATGCCGGGGATATCCTGGGAAGTTTGACTTCCACAGGCTCCAGTTCAACGGCCCCTTATGAACAGACCGCAGAGGAGCAAGAGCTTGCGGAGTTTGTATCGGTAGTTCTTGCCGACACAGAGGAGGTTTGGGGTGAGATTTTTCAGCAGCAGGGAATGACCTATACGGACCCCACCTTAGTGCTATACAGTGGGAGTGTAGACTCTGCTTGCGGAACAGCGACCTCGGCAGTCGGTCCGTTCTACTGTCCGGGTGACGCCAAACTATATATTGATCTGAGCTTTTATGATGAGTTGCAGCAACGCTTCCATGCGCCGGGCGACTTCGCCATGGCTTATGTTATTGCCCATGAGGTTGGACATCATGTACAGACATTACTAGGCACCTCGAAACAGCTCGATTCCCTTCGTCAGACGTTGAGTGAGAAGGAGTACAACAAATATCAGGTTCGTTTTGAGCTGCAGGCTGATTATTTCGCCGGTGTCTGGGCCAATCATGCTCAGGGTATGAATCTGCTGGAGGAAGGCGACTTAGAGGAAGCTCTGGCAGCTGCAAGCGCCGTCGGCGATGATACGATTCAGAAGCAGGCTCAGGGCTATGCAGTGCCGGATAGTTTCACTCACGGTACCTCAGAGCAGAGAAAGCGCTGGTTCTACAAAGGTTTTAACTCGGGTACGATTAAGGGCGGCGATACGTTTAACGCCTCCGAGTTGTAGATAGAAGAGGGAAGAGGAGAGCAGCCCATAGGTTATTCCGGTTCGCCGGGCGCTCTTTTTTACCCAATATCTTAACATTAAGATAATTAAATCAAAGGAATAGGGGAATGTAAAAATGATAAGTGTAGGACTGTTATTAATGAGATTGGTGATTGGACTTGCGTTTATAGGACATGGTGCACAAAAGCTATTTGGATGGTTCGGAGGTTACGGTCCGAAGGGTACGGGAGGCTGGATGGAGTCCATCGGAATCAAACCGGGTGTGACTATGGCGATTTTAGCAGGGATTATGGAGCTGGTGGGCGGATTTATGTTCGCGGCAGGACTGTTAACGCCTGTTGCAGCGGTGTTGATCGCTGCCACGATGCTGGGGGCAATCGTTAAGGTTCATGCTCCAAATGGTTTCTGGTCCACTTCGAACGGGATTGAGTTTCCGCTCACGGTTCTGGTATTTGCGGTAGGTGTGGCGCTTACGGGACCAGGTTCGATTTCTCTAGATGCATTGTTTTTTAACTAAGAAGGGAGTTTATAATAATGACACTTCAAACTGCAGGAATACACCATATTACAGCTTTTGTCGGAGACGCTCAGCGCAATGTTGATTTCTACGCCGGGATTCTGGGCCTACGGCTCGTGAAAAAAACGATTAATTTTGATGCTCCAGAGGTCTATCATTTATACTTTGGGA
Organism: Paenibacillus sp. FSL L8-0333; assembly: GCF_037965665.1. NCBI lineage: Bacteria > Bacillati > Bacillota > Bacilli > Caryophanales > Paenibacillaceae > Paenibacillus > Paenibacillus sp. FSL L8-0333. The sequence goes on along the minus strand of NZ_CP150186.1, from coordinate 6,550,262 downwards.
ATGAGCAGGGTGCTCCGGGAACGATTATTACATTTTTCCCTTCACCTGTAGGGCGTAGAGGCAGAATCGGCAGTGGTCAAGTTGGCGTAACGATCTACGCAGTGCCGGTTGGTGCTCTGCAATTCTGGGAACAACGCCTTGCTGAATACGGAATTTCGGTTACAAAAGGAAGTCGGATCTCGGAACCCTATTTAGCTTTTGCCGATTACGACGGTCTGCGGATTGAACTGGTGGAACGTGAGGAAGGCCCGCTCAGTAAGTGGTCCTTTGGTGGGATTCCTACTAAATACGCGATCAAAGGTTTTGGCGGGGCTGTGCTGTATAGCAGCAATCCGTTGCAAACAGCTGAGACACTTGTTCATACGCTGGGTATGGAACATATTGCTGACGGAGATGGATATACTCGCTATAGAACCAATGGGGAGCTAGGTAATATTATTGATTTGAAGACATCACCCGTTCCGCTCGGAGCGGGAGGTGCAGGGACAGTTCATCACATCGCGTGGCGGGCAAAGGATGATGCAGAGCAACTGGAATGGTCGCGCCATGTACAGAGTCATGGGCATAGACCTACACCCGTTCAAGACCGTCAGTATTTTAATGCGATCTATTTCCGTGAAAGAGGAGGAATCCTGTTCGAGATCGCTACAGATCCTCCGGGTTTTGCCCGTGATGAAGCCCCAGATGCGTTGGGTGAAAAGTTGATGCTGCCGTCCTGGTTTGAGCCGCATCGCGCGGCCATCGAAGAAAACTTAACGCCTATTCAAGTAAGAGAAATTGAGGTGAAGCAGGGATGATTCATGTATTCCGTAAAGGTAAAGATATAACTAAACCTACGTTAGTGTTGTTTCATGGTACAGGTGGTAATGAGCAGGATTTGCTGCCGCTGGCTGAGATGTTATCCCCAGATTCATCGGTGCTAGGTATACGGGGCAATGTGCTGGAGAATGGCATGCCACGATTCTTCCGTCGGCTGGCAGAAGGAGTGTTCGATGAAGCGGACTTAGTTTTCCGTACCCATGAGATTAAGAAATTTCTGGATGAAGCGTCAGAAAAATACGGGTTTGATGCCAACAATCTGGTAGCGGTTGGTTACTCTAACGGTGCAAACATTGCTGGTAGCCTTTTGTTTCATTATAAGGACATTTTCCGCGCGGCAGTGCTGTTGCATCCGATGGTGCCATTACGCAATGTGGAGCTTCCTTCTCTTGAAGGGGTGTCTATCTTTATTGGGGCAGGTACGAATGATCCGCTAATAACATCTACGGAAACTCAGGAGCTAGAGGGGATTCTGCAGAAAGCAGGCGCTGAGGTTACAACCCATTGGGGCAACCAAGGTCACCGCTTGAGTATGGCGGAAGCCGAAGCCGCCAAAGATTGGCTACAGGGGTTTAGTACATCTCAAAATGAATAAAACAATTAGGATAACCGCCTTTTGGCGGTTATTTTTAAGTTATTAGCCCCGAATGAGGTCTTATAAAAGGATTGATCATTTGAGTTCCTTTACGTTAGTATGAAGAATACAAAAAAAGGCCCCCGGGTTGCTTTAGAAAGGTTGACGTAAGGATCATGATTGGAATGCAAAATGCTAATAAACTTGCTGTAGATGGACCCTCTAGGAAGCAGAGATTGCAACTTGCTGTTATTCTGGGCTCCATTACAACCATTGGGCCGTTATCGATTGATATGTATTTGCCGGCGCTGCCTACACTTGTCGACGATTTCGGTACGACGGCTGCTTTGGTGCAGCTAAGTCTCACCTTCTTTTTATTGGGACTGGCCTCAGGTCAGTTAGTAGCTGGACCACTGAGTGATGTATATGGACGTCGCCGTCCACTGCTTATAGGGATGTTCATCTATGCCGTTTCCTCAGTGCTATGTGCTTTTAGTCCTTCGATTGGACTTTTAATTGTTTTGCGGTTTATTCAAGGTCTTGCTGGTTCAGTGGGTGTAGTTGTCTCTAGGGCGGCTGTGCGTGATCTGTATAGTGGCTCTGAACTAACGAAATTTTTCTCTTTATTGATGATTGTTAATGGTCTGGGTCCGATTTTGGCTCCAGTCATTGGAGGACAGCTCTTAAGAGTGACTACATGGCAGGGGATATTCCTCGTATTATTTGCTGCCGGAATTATCTTCTGCTTGACGATTCTCCTGCGCTTGCCTGAGACATTGCCGAAGGAGCGGCGCTCCAAGAGCGGGTTGAAGGGTACTCTGCTTACCTTTAAGGTGTTACTTGGCAACCGCAAGTTTATGGGTTATGCCTTGTCCCAAGGTTTTGTTACAGCGTCTATGTTCGCTTATATCTCAGGGTCATCTTTTGTTTTGCAAAATATTTTTGCGGTTACTCCGCAGGTATACAGTTTGATCTTTGCTGTGAACGGGATTGGGATTATTATTACAGGTCAAATCGCCGGCAGACTAGCTGGTAAGGTGAGTGAGACGAAGCTACTGCTTAGCGGGTTGCTGCTCTGTACAACGGGGGGCGTCTTGCTGCTGCTTACGATCCTGGTAGGGGGAGGGCTGATCCCTATTCTAATCTGTCTGTTCGCCGTTGTCTCCAGTGTGGGGATTGTCGGAGCAACCAGCTTCTCACTTGCAATGCAGGACCAAGGAGAAGCCGCAGGCAGTGCTTCGGCTTTAATCGGACTGTTACCGTTGCTGCTTGGTAGCTGTGTAGCACCGCTTGTGGGCCTTGGGGGCGTAGACTCAGCACTTCCGATGGCGATTGTGATTGCCTGTACGGGTGTTCTCTCTATTCTGTCTTATTTTCTGTTGGTCAGACGGGGAAACACCAATTCCTAACAGCTTATCCTTATAACCTTGAAAGTGAGCAAAACTTTCAGCAAACTTTCAGCGGGTTTTAACGTTCCTTATCTGCAAAAGGATTATATTGGAGGTAAGGAAGGGAGGGATGATTATGAGTATATCCGCAGTCTCAGGTTCTACATCGTATACCACCTCGACGTCTAGTGCTACAGATACCAGCGCGCTCGAGAAACAAAAAGCGAAGCTGGAAGCCGAATTGGACAAGATTGATGCCAGCTCGGATGACGCGAAGACCAAAGAAACGAAAACGAAACAAATTGAGCAGCAGATCAAGCAAATCGAGGCACAAATTTCCCAGAAGTCGCAGAGCAGTGCTTCCGCAGCAAGCAGTAGTGCAGAAGCACCTGCCAAACCTGCAAACAACGCGCTTGCTGCGGCAAGCCCGCAAGAGATCGCTACCGCAACAACGAATAGCCAAGGCAGATTTGATATTCGTGTATAAACCATACTAAGTCGTGTTACATAACAAAAAGGGCATCCTTTGCCGTGAGGGATGTCCTTTTTGTTATGTATTTTTAAGTTTAGACTACAATTTAAATGTTCTTTTATCACATTGTTGGCCAATACTAGAAAGATACCGCTAAAATAAAGTTCCGTCATATTGATCTGTCCAGCTTCGTAATATATTAACTATGCTTATCCTCATTTCCCAAAAAATCTTTAACTGTTGCAGGGGTTAGGGATTTGCTGGCAGTCTAATAGAGTAGGTGTTGATTATCACGGGTCTTCTATTCCAAGAATTGCTATAATGGACTAGTTGTAAAAATTGTCTAGCACAACGTGTGTCAGCGGTAAAGGCAGGTGGGCTCATGCATTCAAAGCAACAGACATTAGAAAGATTCAAAATTGTAAGACTGATCTTATCTATCTATCGGATCCGGGCGGTCAGAGCCCTTTTTCCAGTGGCTATCATAGCGTTCGTATACTGGGAGGGACAACATGAGCTGAAGCAGGTTCATTTAGGACTTATAATGCGTGAACTAAGGCGAGTACCTACGTCTGCTATTTTGCAAATGATTGGTTTTGCACTTCTTTCCGTAGCTGTGATGAGTGCTTATGATTATTTGATTCGGGCACATTTTCGTTTAAAAGTAGGGCTGTGGAGTACCTTTCGGTATGCATGGATTGCTAATACATTTAATAACTTGATTGGGTTTGCGGGTCTGGCTGGAGTTGGTTTAAGGACGCTGCTGTATAAAAAAAGCGGGGTGCCGACCTCCGTGCTAACACCCGCCATTGTATTTCTGTCGCCGCTTATGATTACCGGGTTATCGCTACTTTCGTGGGCGAATATCTTTGGTTTACTCCCGGCAACGGCTTTGATGGAAGAACATCGCTGGCTGGTGTTTGCAGTATGGGGAATGGCGCTTTATTTGCCGGTTTTTGTGTTTGTACAGCGCTCATCGCTTTATGCGAAATGGATTAACCGGGGAAAAGGTAGAACACCATGGCTTACAGTCGTTAATTCCGTCGGTGCTTCCTTTCTGGAATGGAGCTTTGCTGGCGTGACGTTTTGGACCATCAGCAGCCATCTCTTGGATGAGGTCCATTTTATAGCTATCTTTGGTATATTTACGATTGCTGCCATTGCCGGCATCTTGAGTATGGCACCCGGCGGTATCGGTGCATTTGACCTTATTGCCTTGCTCGGGCTGACACAGCTTGGCTACCAGACCGATAAGGCGATGGCGGTGCTTGTCATCTTTCGATTGTTTTATTATGTCATTCCTTGGTTGATCGGATTGGTGCTGGCTGCACTGGAAATTGGCCTGCAAGGAAAAAAGGATCAAGATCGTTCAGTTCCAGGGTTCGAACCCTCTCTTAACAAATGGCAGAAGATCTGGGGCTGGCCGGGTCAGTATACCTTTCTGAGCGATCTTGGGATGTGGGCTCTTGGCAAGCTGGTACTAGCTAGCGGGCTTATTCTCTTACTATCTGCAGCAGTACCCGGATTGCTGTATAGGTTGAAGATTACGGAGGAAATATTGCCGTTTCCGGTAATGCAGCTATCTCATCATCTGTCAGTACTTATTGGTTTTATGCTGATTTTATTGTCGCGGGGCATTACATTGCGGGTTCATAGTGCATATGTATGGACTAGCGTACTTCTGTTTATTGGATCGTTGTTTGCAGTCACTAAGGGTTTTGATTATGAAGAGGCGCTTTTGTTACTTATAGTAGCGCTTATTCTTTGGATTTCCAGATCGCGGTTTTATCGGATTAGTGCGCCAATCAGCAGACAGAGCGCGATCTGGTGGTTTGCCCTCACCTCAGTAATTGCACTAAGCTACTATCTGATGGGCTGTTATGTACATCGTGGATTTCTGAAGCATCTGCCTCCGGGTGTACAGCCTGAATGGTTGCAGCGGTATAGTCATGTTGCATTTACGGCAGTGGGAGGATTGGTCTTGTCTTGGGTACTGCTCATAATGTGGGTAAACCTCAGGCCCCATCATAAGGAGAACGAGCTGTTCGGGACCTTGGATGTAGCTAAACTGAAACATTTTCTAGATGGAGTTCAAGGCAATACCTTAACGCATACGTTATTTTTGGGTGATAAGGGCTTCTTCTGGGCTCAGAACGATAAAGTGCTGCTCGCTTTCGCCAGAGTTAGGGATAAGCTCGTTGTGCTGGGTGATCCGCTGGGAGAGAGAAGCTTAATAAATGAAGCCATCAGTGAATTTAGACAAGCTGCAGATCAGTATGGTCTGGTTGTAGTTTTCTATCAAGCTTCACCTGCTTTTTTATCGGTCTATCAGGAGCAGGGCTATCGCTTTTTTAAGCTGGGTGAAGAGGCAGTGATAAGCCTTGATAACATTGCACTCAGTGGTCTGAAGAAAGGTGATCTGCAAAGTGTAAGCGATCGTTTTGAACGGGAAGGCATGTTTGTTGAAATTACAGAAGCGCCGCTTGCTGATAGTTTGCTGAGAGAACTGCGAGCGATTTCGGACGAGTGGTTGAATGGCCGAGCGGAAAAGGGTTATTCGTTAGGCTGGTTTAAGGTCGACTATCTGCAACTGGCTCCCATTGCGGTGCTGCGGAACGCCAAAGGTACAATACTGGCATTTGCTTCTATTGCCCCGGGGTATGATCAAGGATTGACTCTGTCTGTAGATTTGTTGCGCCAGCGGAAGAATGTCCCAAACGGGACGGTAGATTATTTATTGGTTTGTATGTTGGAATGGGCGAAGTCCAAGGGGTATCGGCGATTTAATCTAGGCAACACTCCTCTATCATCCAGTGGGGGGCAGGACCCCGGAGCTCTGAAGGAGGAGAAGCTGGCTCATCAAGTGTTTAATAGAGGTGGGCATGGGCATGGTTACGGTTTTGCCAGATTGCGTCGTTACAAGGAAAAGTTCAATCCAGAGTGGGAGCCGCGTTACTTGGCTTATCCAGCGTCCCTAACATTACCCGTCTTAACGCTGGATCTGGTGAGGCTTGTATCCCGACATCCGGAGCATAAAGCGAATAACTAAAAAAGGTGCCCAACGCCAAACGGCGTTGGGCACCTTTTTAATCAGGTACAAGTGATTTACTTCTTGTCAGCTTCTGCATCCGGCAGAGCCCAGACGGAGACGCTGCCGCCATTGACCGGGAAGGTCGCCCAACCATCTTTTTCAATGGTTATGGTGGCTTTATGGTTATGGGTGAAATCCACCCATGCTTCACCGGCGCGATGTTCTCCTACGAACATTCTCTTCTGGCCATTCTCACCATTACTGATCACAACCGCACAACCGGAGTGTTCAATATCCTCCACGCCGAGCCGTGTCCAGCCAATCGTGTTAGGATGATCGAAATAATCCTTCTGTTCACCATAAGCTTTGTGATAGCGGGTATACAGCAGAGGGTCAATCGCATCTTTTTTACCTGCTACAGGTGTTGGTCCTTCGATCCCATAATAATCCCCGTAAAAGACCACAGGATATCCATCCCGTCGCAGCAGGATAAGCGCGTAAGCACTTTGCTTGAACCAATCATCTACCCAGGATTCCAGGGCTTCGTGAGGCTGAGAATCATGATTGTCAACGAAGGTTACAGCATTGGTGGGATGGGTCTGCACCAGTGTGTCATCAAGAATTTTAGTCAGATCATAGTTTCTGCCCTCCAAAGAAGCTGAATGCAGCTTGTAGTGAAGGGATACATCGAAGAGGTCAATTTTATAATCGACGGTATTCAGAAATTGTCGGCAGGACTCTAAGTCGGAATTCCAGAATTCACCGACGATATAGAAGTCCTTCTCGCATTTATTAAACATCTCTACCGCGAATTCTTTAACAAACTCATGGTTGATATGTTTGATGGCGTCCAAGCGGAAGCCGCTGCAGTGGAGGGTGTCCACCAGCCATTTTCCCCATTGGATCATTTCTTTTTTGACTTCGGGATGGCTGTAATCAATATTAGCGAACATTAGATAATCATAGTTTCCGAACTCGTCGTCAACATTCTGATTCCACGCTTTATTCTCGCCTACTATACGGAATACGCCGGTTCGCTCTTCTTTGGCGTCAAAGTCAGTGCCGTTAAAATGATTGTGATTCCACTTAAAGGCAGAGTGTTCATTTCCGCGGCCAGGGAAGGTGAATTTTGTCCAGCCCTCAATCTCGAAAGGTTTCGAAATTTCTTTCATCCGATCATTGGGGTCGACCTCGATGACTTGGAATACTTCCTTTTCATCCGCGCCTGCCTTATGATTCATGACCAAATCAACGTAAACGGCGATGCCATTCTTTTGACATTCCGAAATTGCGTTGATCAGTGCTTGTTTGGTGCCATATTTGGTGCGTACCGTACCTTTTTGGTCATATTCGCCCAGATCATATAGATCATACACGCCATAGCCTGTATCTTCTGCGGAGACGGCCTTTGTCACAGGAGGTACCCAAACAGAATCAATGCCTACGGCTTTTAGCGCGGGTGCAGTTTCTTTTAAGCGATCCCAGTGTTTCCCGTCCGCAGCAACATGCCATTCAAAAAACTGCATCATTGTATGGTTCCTCATTATTTCTTACGCCTCCATATCCCATCAAGCAAATTTTACTCTCAACACTCTGATTAGTTTTTCAGATAACTCTTATTAAACTTAAAAACAGACTATGAAAAATAAGGCCAGTTGTTGAATGCGCAGGAAGGGACATGATTGTCATTAAACAGGTTTGAAAAGAGTGATTTCTGACTTTTGGGAAAGATGCACAGCGTTGCGTCCATTTCGTTTGGAACTATACAGAGCATGGTCGGCCTCAGATAGCAGTTCTTCTAGAGTAGCCTCTGGACTTAGGGCCTCCACAACTCCAAAGCTGGCGGTCACATTAATGGGCCCGATGACGGTATATAAGGTGCTTTGTTCAATATCCGCGCGGATAGTTTCGCAGAGCAATGCAGCTTGCTTAAGCGACGTCTCTGGCAGACAGATCACAAATTCCTCGCCACCATAACGGCCAAAGAGATCTCCCTCCCGCAGATGTCTGCTGCACACTTGGACAATATGCTGGAGAGCTTGATCTCCGTATTGATGTCCATAGCGGTCATTAATGCTCTTGAAGAAGTCCACATCCAGCAAAATCATAGATAATGAACTTCGCAGGCTGGCGGACCGGGCAAGCAGTGCTCGACTCAGCTCCAAAAAATAGGAGCGGTTATAGATACCGGTTAGGCTGTCCATCGTAGCCAATTGGCGCAGCTTCTCCTGAAGCAGTATTCGTTCAGTCACGTCAATCAGCATGATCATCTGTCCTGCTATGTGCCCCTCTTGTTTTTGTACCGGAGAGGAGCGGATTTGATAATAGCAGACCTCCTCTGCTTTGTTCCAAGCCACTTCCCGTTCTTCGCGCAACAGCGGCTCGGCGTCCATCACATAGGACAAGGCGTCTTTGCCTGCGTTAAGAAACAATTGCGCTAGCGGTTTGCCAATCGATGAGGAGTTGAGCCCCTCTATCATATCCGCGGCTGCACGATTGTAATCGACGAGCATGTCCGAGCGGTCGGTGACAAGCACTCCCTCCCGCATGCTCTCGAAGAGATTCTCACGAGCAATAGGCGCAGCCGTTAACATGCCCCGGGATAAAATAGCCCAAATATATAGGGAGGAGGTCAGGCTCATAATGATCGGGACGGGATCCATACCGTAAGGAGTCAAGCCCATCAGATACAAAAAAGAGCCAAGAGTTGGAAGACTTAACCCGATTATTATTGTGATGATCTGCCTGCGGTATACCCGCTTCATCCGGTTCCACTGCCATATCATGAGGCAAATGGCTGCCAGCAGACAGCCAAAAGTAAAGCTGCCGTGAACGATATACCAAGGTCCCATCACAACATCAACGAGTGGGGTGGGCGTATTTTCCCGTAAATAAATGGATTTATAGAAGAGATGATGGTAATCATTGGTCCAAACCAGCAGCGTTGTAATGAACGGAATGATAAATAACGCCGCCCGTATGCCTTTTTTAAACAGCGTCTCCAGCCCAACGAAATGGATCACCATGATTAGACTAGCTGGCGCAATGAAGGGCATCCCCAGATATTCTAACTTAATCCAGAAGCTGATTTCCTCCAGGGTTTTCCCCGATAACTCTAATGCGAAGCCGAAGGTGTAAATAGCAGAGGTAAAGGAGCTTATAACAAAAGCCCTGATTCCTAAGAAATCAGTTTTTTTATAATAGGCGAAAAGGGCTAATAAGACGCTCAGCACACCTGATATAGCAACAATTACAATATAGTTCGAGATTATAGATCCCATGGGTCTATTGTCACCTACCGAGGAAAGATATGGATAAATATTACCACATATCTGCGGATATAAAAAAAATACTTCGGGTTTGTGGTCAAAAAAATGTCTCCTAGACAAAATGACGCAATTTAACAGGAGCAATTTTACTAATTGTCTAGTGAGAGTCCAGTGAGCAGCGTGTAACATGTTAGTTAATACTACATGCAATAGAAGTTTTCTTTATTTTATCTAAATAGCGTCAGTTTATATAACATCATAAACATGGCTTATTTTGAAAAGGGGGGCTGAGGATGTCATCACTAGCGACAAATATTCCTGAGATTCAGCTGGAGAATGTTGAAATGCGTTATCGGACAGAAGCTGCGGAAGTGCTTGCCCTGCATCAGGTGAGTCTTGATATTGCCAAAGGGGAGTTCGTCTCCCTGCTCGGACCTTCCGGATGTGGCAAAACGACGCTGCTTAGACTGATGGCCGATCTCATAGCACCAACAGGCGGGAACATTGTGGTAGCTGGGAAAAGTGCCAGAGAAGCCAGGCTGGCGCAAAAATATGGCATTGTTTTTCAAAGTCCAGTGTTATACGACTGGCGGAAAGTGAAGCATAACATCACTTTGCCACTGGAGCTGATGGGGGTGAAGAAGTCGATCCGTGAGGAAAAGGCGATGGAGCTTCTTGATCTGGTGGGGCTGCAGAGCTTTGCGGATAAATATCCGTGGCAGCTCAGCGGCGGGATGCAGCAGCGTGTAGCGATTGCCAGAGCGCTATCGATGGAGCCGGAAATTCTGCTCATGGATGAGCCGTTCTCTGCGCTGGATGAATTTACGCGTGAGCGATTGAATGAAGAGTTATTGTCTGTCTGGAGTAAAGTGCAGAACACAATTGTTTTTGTAACTCATAGTATTCCTGAATCTATATTCCTCTCTGACCGGGTGTTTGTACTTTCCCCGCATCCAGGTCGCTTGTCCGCTGTGGTTGAAATTCCTCTGCCACGTCCGCGAACGGCGGAAATGAGAAATAGCCCAGAGTTTTTCGAACTGATCGCACGTATTCGCGACAGCTTCGAAGGGGTGTAGTGATGAAAGGGGGCAGTATCTTTGTGCGAGGTCGTCTGCTGCCGTTGTTCGTCTGGATTTTTGGCCTGCTGCTAGTCTGGGAAGGGACTTCCTGGATGCTGCTCCATGTGGTGGAGACGCCGTTAGCACAGTCCAAGCTGCCATATGTTCATGAGGTGTTAGCTACCTTATGGCAGTATGGAGGCACGCTCTTGAAGGAGGGGGCTGCGACCTTCGGTAATGCTGGCGTTGGCTTCCTAATTGGAGCGGTAGCAGGTGCCTCATTGGCGGTGCTGATGAGCTTGTCGAAGACAATAGAGCAATTAACTTTTCCTTATGCTATTGCCTCGCAGATGATTCCGATTCTGGGGTTGGCACCCATCATCTACGGGATTGTGCGCGATGAGCAGACCTCGCGGATTATTATTTCGGGATATATCACCTTTTTCCCGGTGGCTCTGAACATGCTGCGCGGCTTGCGGAGTGTAGATCCATCAGCGCTTGAATTGATGCATTCTTACGCGGCCAAACCTTGGGCGGTCTATTGGAAACTCAGATTCCCAGCGGCTTTGCCGGGTTTGTTCGGTGGACTTAAGATAGCTGCCCCGCTTGCTGTGACTGGAGCTATTCTGGTGGAGCTTATGGGTGCCCAGCATGGCATTGGTGTAATTATGCTGCGCAATCTCTATTATGGGAGCTCTCACACCTATATGTTCTGGTCTACGGTGATTGTGGGTGCCTTGCTGGGGATCGTAAGCTACTGGTTAATCAGTCTAATAGAACGTCTGGTAACGCCTTGGCAGCCTGAATATCGTCCGAAAGGAGGCAGCCGCTAATGGAAACTAATTCCGTTCGGGAGAACTCGTTTATAGGTTCTAGTGGTAAAGAAATGGCTCAGCCGGCTCTAACGGCTACACAAAAGAATGCTGTAGCCGTTCCGAAACCTGCGGAAGGTACGGCGAGTCGAGGCGGCTCACGAATGCTGAAGAGGATATTTAGCGCAGGGGTGCTGCTGCCTGTACTGGCAGGTCTGTTATTTCTTGCACTATGGGAATTTCAATTTTTTCATAAGATCTTTGATCTGAAAAAATATCAACTCCCGCTGCCTACAGCTATCGCCGAAACCATGCGAGATAATTTCAGCTTGTTGTTGTCCTATACCGGGTACACTCTTGCTGAAGCTGTGCTGGGAATGTTGGTTGGTTCTGCTATCGGCTTCCTGATCGCTTTAGTCGCTACGGCTTGGCCGCGCTGGGGGAGTGGAAGCTTGACGCTGGTTGCCGCCCTAAATGCTGTGCCCATCGTCGCCCTCGCGCCCATCATGAATCTGTGGTTTGGAGATGGGATAGGCTCACGAATTGCCATAGTAACAGCAACTACAATGGCAGCGATGGCGATCAACGCCTATAAGGGCATGGCGGCGATTGATCCATTGGCGCTGGATCTGATGCATTCTTATGCGGCAGGTAAACCGGCAGTGTTCCGTTATCTGCGGATTCAGAGCAGTCTGCCCTATGTATTTACAGCACTGAAGATTAATGCTACTGCCAGTATGATTGGCGCCATTGTTGGGGAATTCTTTTTCTCCTCAAAAGGGCTTGGATATCTGCTCTCCAATTCCATTAAAGTTGCCAAAATGCCCCTGGGCTGGTCCTGTATTGTGCTGGCTGCAATTGCAGGCGTGCTCTTCTATTTAGTGGTTGAGCGGCTGGAGAAAGTATTCATTAAGTGGCATCCTTCGCAGCGTACTTAATCTCACCCTCATTACATCCGGCCATAGTGGGAATGGAAAAGAGAAACCGCCCGCGGCTGTATGCATAAACGCACCACGATGCTTGTCCATACTGTGCTTGTTACAAACTTAAATTACGATAGGGGGAGTTCGGTTGATGAACGGGAAAAAACGCAAATTTCGTGGTGGTTTGTTGGCAATCGTGATGATGTTGAGTGTTTCTTTAATGGCGGGTTGCGGTGGCAACAATAATAACTCGGCAGCTGAAGCTACGACTGCCCCTGAAGCATCAGCAGCTCCTGACGCAAGTGCTGCTACTGAACCGGCTGCTGATCCGGTTACAGTGAAGCTACAGCTGAAATGGGTGCCGCAGGCACAATTCGCTGGGTATTTTGTGGCGCAGGATAAAGGATATTACAAGGAAGAAGGCTTGGATGTAGAAATTCTGCCGGGTGGGCCTGATATCGTTCCGGAACAGCAAGTGGCAGGCGGCTCCGCAGATATCGGTGTGGGTTGGGTAGCCAGCTTGCTGCCGAGTCTTGAAGAGGGAATGCCGCTGGTGCAGATCGCGCAAATCTATCAAAAGAGCGGATTGGTCCTGGTTTCCAAAAAATCGGCGGGCATCAACTCAGCTGCTGATCTTAAGGGTAAAAAAGTAGGCAACTGGATGGGCGGCAACGAGTTTGAACTATTAGCGTTATTCGATAAATATAAGTTCGATCCGAATAAGGATCTGAGCTTTACGAAGCAAGGGTTCACGATGGATCAGTTCTTGGGCGATCAGATCGATGCGGCCTCAGCGATGACCTATAACGAGTACCAAGTAGTGTTGGAGTCAGGCATTAAGGCTGAGGATCTGAATGTCATCGACATGAATATGGAAGGCGTTGCGATGCTTGAGGATAACTTGTTCGCCAATAAGGAATGGCTTGCGGAGAACAAAGAGACTGCGGCAAAGTTTGTGCGTGCCTCCCTGAAGGGCTGGAAAGATGCAATTGCTGATCCTGCAGCCGCCGTGGACAGTGTGATGAAACAAGCGGAAGACGGCAGTACAACGAAGGAACATCAGCTGACAATGATGACTGAGGTTGCCAAGCTGATTCTGCCTGAAGGCTTTGACAGTGCCAAGATGGGATATACCGATGCGGCGGCGTTCCAGCAAACCGCTGATATTTCGCTTAAATTTGGTGTCATTAAAGAACCGGTTAAGGTAGATGAGGCTTACACGAACGAAATCGTAGAAATGGCGGCAAAATAACCAGTTGAGCTCAAATGTTACAGTGGATGGCCGCCTGATCTGGCGGTCATCTATTATAATCAGCAGTCCATCAGTGCATCTGAAACAGAGAAAGAGGTGCGAGCTATGTCTCTCCTAGTAACGCAGGCTGAAAGAGTTAAGAATTATGTGAATGGAGCTTGGGTAGAATCGTCGTCCGGGCGAGATGAAGAGGTATATAATCCGGCGACGGGTGAAGTGATTGCCTATGTGCCCATTTCCAGTAGGGAAGAGCTGGGTGCGGCGGTAGAAGCGGCTGCAGTGGCATTTCAAGTGTGGAAAAGGGTCGCTGTGCCGCGTCGTGCCCGCTACTTTTTCCAATATCAACAGCTGCTGGTAAAGCATTGGCATGAGCTGGCAGAGCTGATTACGCTGGAGAATGGCAAAAGTCTGGAAGAGGCGCAAGGTGAGGTGCAGCGTGGAATTGAGTGTGTGGAATTTGCCGCAGGCATCCCCACGTTGATGATGGGCAGCCAGCTTCCGGACATTGCTACCGGAATTGAATCCGGGATGTACCGCTATCCATTGGGTGTTATCGGGGGGATTGCCCCTTTTAACTTTCCGATGATGGTTCCTTGCTGGATGTTTCCGCTTGCCATTGCTTGTGGAAATACCTTTGTGCTAAAGCCTTCCGAGCGTACGCCGTTACTGGTTAATCGGTTAGCCGAGCTATTTGCCGAAGCGGGTTTCCCGCCTGGCGTGCTGAATGTGGTACATGGGGCACACGAGGTTGTGAATGGGCTGCTGGAGCATGATGAAGTGAAGGCGATTTCGTTCGTGGGTTCGCAGCCGGTTGCGGAATATGTATATAAGGCAGGGACGGCGCAAGGGAAGCGGGTTCAGGCATTGGCAGGCGCTAAGAATCACTCGATTGTGCTGCCTGATGCGGAGCTGGACAATGCGGTCAAAAATATCATTGCGTCCTCCTTTGGCTCGGCAGGTGAGCGGTGTATGGCTTGCTCGGTCGTAGTGGTTCATGAGGATATCGCTGACGAGCTAGTGAACCGTCTGGCTGCGGCTGCGGATGAGCTTAAGATTGGTAATGGCGCCGATGACGGGGTGTTTTTGGGTCCGGTAATTCGCCAGTCGAATAAGGAGCGGACGCTTTATTACATTGAGACTGGTGAAGCTGAGGCAGCCAAGCTTGTGAGAGACGGGCGGAAGGATGCTGCTACGGGTGGTGCGGGTTATTTTATCGGGCCGACGATATTTGATCATGTACAGCCGGGAATGACCATCTGGAAGGATGAGATTTTTGCACCGGTATTGTCAGTGATTCGTGTGAAAAGTCTGAGTGAAGCGATTGGGGTAACGAATCAGTCCCCATTCGCGAATGGGGCTTGTATTTATACAGACAGCGCAAAGGCGGTTCGTGAATTTCGGGAAGAAATTGATGCAGGGATGTTGGGTGTGAATCTGGGCGTGCCTGCGCCCATGGCATTTTTCCCCTTCTCGGGTTATAAGAAATCGTTCTATGGAGACCTGCATGCCAATGGGCGTGATGGGGTGGAGTTCTATACGCGTAAAAAGATGATCACTGCCCGTTATTAGAGAAAATGAGCTGCTGAGAGGAGAAAATGTTATGCAGAGTCTGGGGAACGATAGCGAGCTTGCGGTGAAGAAGGATCAGGAATATTTATGGCACAACATTACGCCTTATAGTGAAAAGAATCCGCCTATGATTGCCGCCTCGGCGAGTGGGTCGTGGATTACGGATATACAGGGCAATCGATTTTTGGATGGGATGTCTGGCTTATGGTGTGTAAATGTGGGATACGGGCGCAAGGAGCTGGCGGAAGCTGCTTACAATCAGTTGCTGACCCTGCCTTATTTTCCTCTGACACAAAGTCATCTCCCGGCGATTGCGCTGGCGGAGAAGCTGAATGAATGGCTCGGAGACGACTACGTGATCTTCTTTTCCAATAGTGGATCGGAAGCCAATGAGGCTGCTTTCAAAATGGCACGCCAGTACCAGCAGCAAATCGGCCAGCATTATCGCCATAAATTCATTGCCCGTTATCGTGGATATCACGGCAGTTCGCTGGGTGCATTATCTGCAACAGGCCAGGCCCAGCGCAAATATAAATATGAACCGCTGGCGGGTGGGTTTCTGCATGTAGCTCCCCCGGACAGCTATCGCCGCCCGGCCGGGATGACTGTGGAAGAATTCAACCTCCAGTGTGCACAGTCCATAGAGGATATGATCATCTGGGAAGGCGTGGAGACGGTAGCTGCGGTGATTATGGAGCCTGTAATTACGGGTGGTGGCGTCATTGTACCGCATCAGGTTTATTTGGATCGGGTGCAGGAAATCTGCCGTAAGCACGGTGTGTTGCTCATTATGGATGAGGTGATTTGTGGATTCGGACGTTCTGGACGTAAGTTTGGTCATCACAACTTTAATGTGAAGCCTGACATCGTAACGATGGCTAAGGGACTGACTAGCGCTTATCTTCCTTTATCCGCGACTGCTGTTCGTAAGGATATCTATGAGGTATTTAAGGACAATAGCGATGACTATGGCCATTTTCGCCATGTGAATACTTTTGGTGGCAACCCTGCCTCCTGTGCGCTGGCGCTGCGTAATCTGGAGATTATCGAGCAGGAGAAGCTGGTGGAACGTGCGGATCTTTTAGGTAAAAGAATAAATACAGAATTTACCGAGCTGCTTGATCACAAGCTTGTAGGTGATGTCCGCAGCTTTGGTTTGGTGACAGGGGTTGAGCTGGTTGAAGACAAGGTCAGTAAGAAGCCGGTTGATCTGAATATTGTGAAAGGAATTATTGCCGAATGTAAGTCCAAGGGGCTTATCATCGGCAAAAATGGCGATACCGTAGCTGGGTTCAACAATGTGCTTACCTTCGCCCCGCCGTTATCCTCCACGGATGAAGATATAGAATTTATTATCGATACCTTTAAATCTGTGCTGAACGGGGGCTAGGTAAAGTGATTTTGTCTGGATATAGAAATTGGTAAGCGCGCAGGGCGACTTGAATGGAGATCCGATTCTCTGGCTGCATGAAGTCTTCACCCAGTAGCTCTGTTATTTTGTCCAGGCGATAATAAAGTGACTGTCTGACAATGAATAAGTTTCGAGCGGCAATTTGTTTGGAGCCATCATGATCCAGATAAACACGAAGGGTAAGCAGCAGCTCGCTGCCTTTGGTTTGGTCGTGGTCGATTAGCGGGCCGAGATAACTGCGAATGAAGTTCTGCAACGTTTTTCCGTCATTTAAGCTCAACAGCAACTGGAATACACCCAGCTCTTCATAGAAGAGCAGTGACTTCTGGTAACAGGAGTATAACGACAATGCCTGTAGGGCTTCCTGATAACCGGAATAGGCTCGTTTTAGGCGCTTATGTGATTTACTGACTCCAATGACGAGCTGCAAATCCTTGAGTTTCTCATCGGAGCGGATGTTCTGCAGGGCCTCAAGTGCTTGTTGAAGTCGCATTTTGCCAGGCATTTTTGATTGGATGTCGAGGGCGATGACGGTGAGGCGATTGTTCTTAAGGGTGATCAGCGGACGTAAAGAATATTTCTCAAAGATGGAACGCAGGATGAGCGAAAGGTGGAAGGTGATGGACTCCCATTCGTTCTCCGAGCTGTTCCATTTTACATCTCTGGGGTTCTTGATCTCTATAAGGCATACACGGTAAGGGAGCTCGTTGACCACATTGAAATTAGAGCCTATCAGGCCCTTTAAGCGGTTATCATCTTCGATGCGGCCGTTGATCAGCTCGTCGACCCATAGATTTTCTGAAAAAAGCTTGCGCTCCTCCATATACCGGGTTCGCAGCAGCTCCTGAGCAATGGACAAAGAGGCGGAATCCAGCAGCAGACAGTCGAATTCCTGTGGTTTGTGATTGCATACCATCAGAATGTAAGCCCAGGTCTGATCCAACGCACCTACAGGCTTGAGCGCGATGGTCTTCTGTCCATATTCCCGGATATAGGGGGCAGCGTCAGGTTGAATTCCTTCCAGCTCGTCGCCGAAGGCGGTGAAAAAATTCAGCAATGGAGCCTGCTCTTCCGGCGAAAGGGCCGGGAAAAATAAGGGTTTGCCTTGCAGCTGCATATAGACAATTTGTGTGCGGGTGCTTTTGCACAATAATTGCAGCACTTTCAGCGTTCCTTGTGAAGTTAAGGTCAGACGGTGGAATTCACGTGAGATTTTTTCAAGTTCTTGGAGCATCCGGTGATGCCGGTTGATGATAATCGAATGAAGATCCAGCGTGATATCTACGAAACGAACCGTGCGGGTGAAGATGATTAGCGGAAAGTCATGCCTATCGGCTAATTCGATCATCTCTTGCGGGATGGTGCTGAAATACGTACCTAACTCAATACATAGGCAAGCTGCATTTTTGTCGATCAGGTTCTGCATAAACTCCAAGGAGGAAGGGAGATCGACACTTGCACCAATCCCCGTAGTCAAAATCATTTCTTCGCCATGAATCAGAGTCTCGAAGTTGGCACTTTCCAGCACATGCACCCAGCGAATGGCACGGCTTAGGCCGCTTTTCCCGCCGATCACCTCGGCTTCTGCGAATAGTGGTCTTTTTAAAGCGTCACGAATGGTTAATACAAGCTCCCAGTCCATAGTTACTCCCCCTCGATCTTCTGCGCTCTGGCCTTCGGTTAATGCCCTGTTATTCTCAGCCTATTCTCACACGTAAAAAATACAGTTTTGAAATTAGACAAAGTGTCTAATGCAACGAAAATTCGAAATGACTATAGTTTGATTAACGGATGTCAGTATATATAACCTAATAAGGGAGAACGTTGAGAGATAATTTCTGTTAAAGCTTATATTACTACAATAATTAAAAGATGTAAGCAAAATATTCAGACAAAACTTGAAATAATGTTATATTATATAACACAAATATGAAAAATTACCCATAAGGAGGGACTAGTGATGGAGCATTCTTCTCCGTTAACAGCATTTACACCTGATATGTTCATGCGTAATTTCGCCGAGGCTGAGCCGCCTCTGACCCATAAAGGTGCCATGGATGAGTCCAATCGCTGTCTATATTGCTACGATGCCCCATGTATAAAAGCATGTCCGACCAGCATTAATATTCCCTCCTTTATCAAACGGATCGCCACTGACAATCTGAAAGGCTCGGCACAGACGATTAT
The DNA here is from genome assembly GCF_037965665.1 of Paenibacillus sp. FSL L8-0333. Taxonomy (NCBI): domain Bacteria; kingdom Bacillati; phylum Bacillota; class Bacilli; order Caryophanales; family Paenibacillaceae; genus Paenibacillus; species Paenibacillus sp. FSL L8-0333. Next base: position 6,531,497 of record NZ_CP150186.1, on the reverse strand, counting down.
GGATTCCAATCCTGTGGGTGCCAGCTGTGCTCGTGTTTGTCCTACAGATGAGCTGTGTGAAGGCGCCTGTGTGTTAAATGATGCCTCGGCGCCGATCCAAATCGGACTGCTGCAGCGTTATGCGACAGATTGGGCGATGAACAGCGGAGTTCAATTATTTAAGGCTGGCATTCCTAATGGGAAAAAGGTAGCCGTTATCGGCGGTGGTCCTGCGGGATTGTCAGCGGCTAGGGAACTCGCCCGTGAAGGTTTTGCTGTTGTGATCTACGAAGCGAAGGCGTTAGCGGGTGGGCTGGATACACATGGGATTGTATCGTTTCGGCTCCCGCAGTCTGTATCTCTTTGGGAAGTAGAGCAGGTAGAGAAGCTGGGTGTGGAAATACGTACAGGTGTGAAAGTCGGAGTAGATGTTTCTGTAGATGAGCTGAAGTCGAATTATGATGCCATCGTTTTGGCAGCGGGTATGGGTTATGTGCCTCCAATAGGGATTGAGGGTGAAAAAATGGCTGGAGTTTATGATGCTATTGCGCTCGTAGAATCCACTAAGGCGGGCATTCCTCTACTAGAGCTGATGGGTCAGCGGGTCGCTGTCATTGGTGCAGGGAATACGGCTATTGATGCAGCGACTTGCTCAGTGCGGCTGGGAGCCACCGATGTGAAAATGGTCTACCGCCGGACCCGCGAAGAGATGACGGCTTATGACTTTGAATATGAATTTGCGAAGCAGGAAGGTGTGGAGTTCAACTGGCTTACCTTACCGAAACGTATCGTGGGTGATGGGCTTGGGAATGTAACTGCACTGGAATGTGTGCAGATGAAGCTGACGGAGGAGCTGGGCAAAGATGGGCGTCCAATACCTATGCCGATCGAGGGTTCTGAGTTCTTGATTCCTGTAGATGCAGTTGTAATAGCTATTGGTCAAAAGCGTCGTCTAGATCTAATAGATTCCTTAGGTCTTATGCATGACCGTGGGGTTGTGAGGGTGAATGAGGTCACCTGCCAAACCTCCGATCCGCAGATTTATGCCGCTGGGGACATCATATTTGGTTCAGGTAAAGGCGAGGCCATGGTTGTATCAGCGGCACAGCAGGGAAAAGATGCAGCCCATGCGATTGTTAAACAATTCTCAGGCCAGCAGGAGGTCGTTGTTAGATCTGCGGGCTGAGCGTAGAAATCATATTGGATTTTACATGACAGGGAGGGAACATCAATGGCAGATTTAAGTATTAATCTCGCAGGAATCAAATCACCGAATCCGTTCTGGCTGGCCTCCGCGCCGCCTACGAATACAGGTTATCAAGTGCAGCGGGCCTTTGAAGCAGGTTGGGGCGGGGCGGTGTGGAAGACGCTCGGCGATCCGATCATTAATACCTCATCGCGTTTTGCGGCAGTAAATTTCAATGGGCAACGGGTTGCGGGCTTTAACAATATTGAACTGATCACCGACCGTCCACTTGAAGTTAATCTGAAGGAAATCTATGAAACGAAAAAAAGATTCCCGAATCATGCGATTATAGCCTCCCTGATGGTAGAACCAACGCAGCATAAATGGCATGAGATTGTTAAGCGGGTAGAGGATGTGGGTGTAGACGGTCTGGAGCTTAACTTTGGCTGTCCGCACGGGATGGCTGAGCGTGGAATGGGCGCTGCTTCGGGGCAGCAGCCTGATCTGGTGCAGGCACAGACCACCTGGGTAAAAGAAGTTGCGACGACCCCGGTGATTGTGAAGCTGACGCCTAATATTACGGATATCACCGTCGTTGCCCGCCATGCGGTTAAGGGTGGAGCGGACGCGATTAGTATGATCAACACGATCAACAGTCTTGCTGGTGTAGATATTCATAGCTGGAACACCATTCCGAATGTTGGAGGTCAGGGTGCGCATGGCGGTTACTGCGGGCCGGCTGTGAAACCAATTGCGCTTAGTATGGTGGCCGAGTGTGCCCGTGACCGGGGAGTCGGCATTCCTATCTCCGGTATTGGAGGGATTTCGACCTGGCAGGATGTTGTTGAATTCATGCTGATGGGTGCTACGGGCATTCAAGTATGTACAGCGGTCATGCATCATGGCTTCCGGATTGTGGAGGAAATGATCGATGGCCTGAACAACTATTTGGATGACAAAGGTTTGGCTTCCGTAACAGAGTTAATCGGTAAATCGGTATCCCGTTACTCCAACTGGGGTGATCTGGATCTCAACTATAAGGTCGTTGCCCGTATTAATGAGAACAACTGCATTAACTGTAATAAATGCCATATTGCCTGCGAAGATGCTTCGCATCAGTGTATTGATATGTTAACTAATGCAGATGGGAAAGCTATTCTACAGGTCCGCGAGGAAGATTGTGTAGGTTGTAATCTTTGTTCTATTGTCTGTCCAGCAGACGGCGCGATCGATATGGTTCCAGTCGATACCGGGGCAGCCCCACTGACCTGGAACCAGCGGCAGAAAGTGATCGGGAGTTTGAATGGCACCTATTCGGAAGTGGAGGTGGTGTAAGGATGAAAAAGATTATTAAAAATGGCATCATCGTTACCGCAGCAGATACTTATACAGGCGATGTGGCGATTGAAAACGGGGTTATTACGGAGATTGGCCTTCATTTGGATGTCCCTGGTGCAGAAATTATAGATGCCTCGGGGTGTTATGTTTTTCCTGGAGGCATTGATCCACATACGCATCTGGATATGCCTTTTGGCGGCACGGTTACAGCTGATGATTTTGAGACGGGAACCATTGCAGCTGCATATGGCGGAACGACCACTGTCATTGATTTTTGCTTAACCACCAAAGGACAACCGCTACAGCAAGCCGTAGATAGATGGCATCATAAGTCGCAGGATAAAGCGGTGATTGATTACAGCTTCCACCTTATGGTCTCAGAATTAAACGATAAAGTACTGGGTGAGCTTCCGGAGATAATTGAGAATGAAGGCATTACCTCGCTCAAAGTATTTATGGCTTATAAGAATACTTTTCAGGCGGATGACGGCACACTTTTTAAGACCCTTCAAGCCGCGAAAAAAGAAGGTGCGCTCGTTATGGTGCATGCGGAGAATGGAGATGTCATTGAATATCTTGTTGAGCAGGCCTTGGCCGCAGGCAACACTGATCCGATCTTTCATGCGCTGACCCGCCCGCCGGAGCTGGAGGGTGAAGCTACGGGACGCGCAGCTTATCTAACCGAACTGACAGATTCTCAGCTGTATGTTGTACACGTGACCTGTGCGGAAGCCGCTTGGAAGATTGCTGAAGCGCGTAAAAAGGGACTGCGCGTATACGGTGAGACTTGTCCACAGTATTTAGTGCTGGATCAGACGGCGCTGGAAAAGCCTAATTTCGAAGGTGCCAAATACGTGTGGTCTCCGCCCCTGCGTGAGCAGTGGAATCAGGATGTTCTGTGGGATGCGCTATGGAGCGGCAGCTTGCAGACGATTGGCTCCGACCAGTGCTCGTTTGATTTCAAAGGACAAAAGGATCTGGGGCTTGGCGATTTCTCCAAAATCCCGAACGGTGGGCCGACCATCGAGGACCGGTTTACGATTCTATATTCGGAAGGTGTGCAGAAAGGCCGGATCTCATTGAACAAATTCGTAGACATTATTGCTACCTCTAGCGCCAAGCTGTTTGGCTTGTATCCGCAAAAAGGCACGGTCGCAGTAGGTAGTGACGCTGATCTGGTCATTTTTGATCCTTCTGTAGAAAGAACCCTTTCTGCGGACACGCACCATATGAACGTAGATTATAATGCGTTTGAGGGCTTTGAAGTGAAGGGAGAGCCTGTTTCTGTTCTCAGTCGAGGTGAATTTGTTATTCGTGACAAACAATTTGTCGGCAAAGCAGGTTCGGGAAAATATTTGAAACGCAAACGTTTTGCAGCGGAGGCTCCTCTTCCTTCTAAGGCAGAAATCAGCGGAGGTGTAGTCTAATGTCTGCTTTTGCGGAATATGCCAAAGAACAGCAGGAGATTGATGGGCTGCTTTTTAAAGGGTATACGATTGCCGGCATCCAAGAGGATTTGGACGGTGCCCGAATAAAGTTTGTCAGAGGGGAGCCGGCTAAAAGCTCGGTAGAGCTGTTACTGCTCACAGCGGATGCCCGTAAGTACGTGACAACCCTTGTGGTTGCGGGGTTGAGGGCGGAAGGTGAGCAGGCGGGTTGTTACAGTGGAGAGGTTTGAAGGGAATGGAATTGAAAGCTGAGTAGTGAGCCCACGTAGGATAGGGAACTTGCCGCTCGGCTTTTTATTGTGCCCATGAAAGGGTGCGAGGAGATAACCTACCTGAAAATAGCCGATTATCGTCTCGGAATATACTTTTTGGGGAAATCCTCCCTAAAAAGTAGCTGATTAGGGTCCCAAAATAGACGTTTTAGGGAAAATATCCCTAAAAATCAGTGAAATATGCCGATTTTGCGCAAATTCGCTGAATATTAGGGAAGTTTTCCCTGATTTGCAGTTATAGGCACCTGACAGACCAAAAATCAGGGAGGATTTCCCTAATCTATTTCTTCTGCTGTTGCTGCTCACGCTCTATATACCCATGCCGTAATATGGACATGATATGCAGAGATTCAAAATGTCCCTCAACCTTTATACAATCAAGTAGAGTGCCTTCCAGTGTAAAGCCGCAGCTTTCGTAGACATGGCGAGCCCTGTGGTTGTGATCTCTAACATCCAACCATAGCCGATGCGTCTCGTGTGCTGGAAGATCCAGTCGCTCACGAGATGAAGCGACAGTTTGCTATAACCAAAGCCCTTGGAATGGATCACGATTCTTTCGATACGAACGGTAAGATGAGTATCTTGAAGTCCTGTTACGATGATATAGCCGACTCTTTTCCCGGAGCTCTCCCAAATTGTAAGGTGCAGGATATCTGAATCATGGATAGCCGTAGAGTGCTCCGCTTTACTCCATTGTCCGATATAGGCACGATTAAGCTCACTTTGTTCAATGGCTAGAACGAACGCTAAGTCCTGCTCGGTGGTAGTTTATAGATCCAACGTTTCTGAATGAATGATCATAACCTTATGCACTGTAGGAATGAACGCAACTTCGTGTATAATTGAGACCAAGTGTTAAGAATTCCAATCGGATGAGGAGATCAGCTGGTTATGTATTTTCTTGATATTATGTCTTGGCTGACAGAGGATAATCTGCGGCATCTGCTGGAACAATATCGTTCGTTTGGGCCCTTTCCGGGCATTGCGTTAACGTTTATGAAATCATTTATACCACCACTACCAACTATTGCGATCGTAGGGTTAAATGGGGCCGTATATGGTTTATGGTTAGGTTTTTTGTATTCTTGGATCGGTCTGGTTGCAGGCTGTGTGACTACCTTTTGGATTATCCGCAAAGTAGCCTCCCATCGTTATTTGCGAAAATGGGCAGCACGGCCCAAAGTAGCCAAAAGCATGACATGGGTGCGGCAAAGCGGATTCAGCTATGTTTTTCTGCTTAGTATATTTCCGGTAGGACCTTTTGTTGTGATTAATATGGCAGCAGGGCTTGCCGGGATGAGGTTCCGTTCGTATCTTCTTGCGCTTACGGTGGGTAAAGCGATTATGGTATTCGCAGTTTCATACATTGGCAATGATCTGGAACGCTTCATTCGCCAGCCGTGGGAGATTATCTATGTTCTGTTGTTTATCGGGCTGTCGTTATGGGGAGTCAAAGCCATCGAAGCGCGTTTTGCTAGAACAGCACAGGATGGGAACAAGATAGCTTAGTATAGTGTCAGAATTAACTTGAATTCCTAAATCTAAATAGAATAAAGGAGGAAATGATGATGAAATATCGTAAGCTTGGCAGTACAGGAATGAATGTCTCGGTGATTGGCCTAGGGACTTGGCAGTTTGGCGGAGAGTGGGGCAAGGATTTCACTCAGGCTGAAGTCGATGCCATGCTGGATAAGGCTGGGGAGCTGGGGATTAACCTGATTGATACGGCAGAATGTTACGGAGATCACTTGTCGGAGAAGTTCATCGGGGATTATCTGGCGCGCCGCAAACGCGAGGACTGGGTTGTAGCTACGAAATTTGGCCATCATTTTCAAGGGCATTTGCAGCGGGAACAGCTATGGCGTGCTGAGGATGTGCTTAAGCAGCTGGACGACTCCCTGCGCGCACTCCAAACAGAGTATGTCGACCTCTATCAATTCCATTCCGGAACGGATGAGCAGTTCGATAATGATAAGCTGTGGAGTATGCTCGACAGACAGAAGCAAGCCGGTAAAATCCGTCATTTAGGCGTGTCGATCAGTGCATCGGGCTCGGGGGTGCATCAGACCTCTGCGGCAGCGGATGTGCAGGCAGAGGCCATACAAGTAGTATATAATCGGCTGGATCGTCAACCTGAAGAAGAGATTCTTCCGCTGTGCATCGAGCATCAATTAGGTGTGTTAGCTCGCGTTCCGTTAGCCAGTGGTTATTTGAGCGGCAAGTATAAGCCAGATGCGATTTTTGCTCAGGGTGATGTGCGAGCGAACCATAAAGAGGATGTAAGACAAAAGCAGCTGCGCGCAGTAGCAGAAATTGCTGCCAATGAAGTGCCATCAGGTCTGGATATGGCGCAGTGGGCTTTGGCTTGGTGCCTCCAGCATTCCGCAGTAACCAGTGTAATTCCGGGCTGCAAAAATGTAGAACAAGTCATCTCCAATGCCAGTGCTGCCGATTTGGACATGGTGAAGGCCAACGTGTGATAAGTTAGAATGTTACACGGTGAAGAGTTCTTGGAGCTTCATCTCGGGTGAATGCTTCACGTAGATATGATTCCAGCTGTTCGTAGAAGTATCGTAAAGATAGTCCTGCTTCCATTGCTGGACATGGGTCGCAATACTCCTTACAGCGGATACAATTCTCTCTACTTCCTGATTAGTCATAATGGGATGTAGAGAGATGCGAATCCACCCTGGTCTGAAGGATTGGTCGCCGCTCATGATTGCTCCGGCAATCTGAGCGGATTGCGTCCACCCTAATCCGAGCAGGTAATGTCCGTATGGACCTGCACAAGAGCAGCCGCCTCGAGCTTGTATGCCGAAACGGTCATTCAACAGCTGGACAGCAAGGTTGTAATGAATATCGCGCAGTGTAAAAGAGACGATTCCATGACGTTCTGTATGATCTCCGGCCAGCAGTGAGCACTCCGGTATGTCGCTGAGTCCTGCCAATAATTGCTGACACAGCTCGTGCTCTCTCATCACCATATATTGACCGTTTCCATTCATCTGCTCCTTCAGCTTCACGCAAAGTGCCGTGCGAAAAGCCTGTAAAAACCCCGGTGTTCCCCCGTCTTCCCGCATCTCAATCGCATTAGTGTAGCGGCGTCCTCCCCAAGGGTTGACCCAGGCTACTGTACCTCCACCCGGTTCGTCAGGAATACGTCCATTGTTCAGCGCTTCATCAAAGATTAGAACGCCGTTTGTGCCCGGCCCACCCAGAAATTTATGCGGAGAAAAAAAGATCGCATCAAGCTTCTCCAATGGGGAAGGTGGGTGCATATTGATAGGCACGTAGGGAGCGCTGGCGGCAAAATCCACAAAACACACGCCCCCATGACGATGCATAGCAGCCGCTAGCTTTGCGTAAGGCGTCTGAATTCCAGTCACATTAGAACAAGCTGTAAATGAACCAATCTTGAAACGGCGATTGGGGTATAATCGCAGCTGGTCTTCAAGCTGCTGGGGGTCAATATTTCCGTCCTTTCCGGCGGGAATGGTAACGACGTCACCAAGCCCCTCCTGCCAAGGAAGAATATTGGAATGATGCTCCATATGGCTGGTGAAGATAACGGGGCGATCTTCCAGCGCGCGGTTATTATGTTCCTGTAGCCATTCCGGGAGCCTTAATCCCATGATACGTTGCAGCTTGTTCACGGCTCCTGTTGTTCCGTTGCCGCAGAAGAGCAGTACATCCTGAGGGCCGGCATTTACATGGTTCTTAATGATTTGGCGAGCTTCATTATAAGCCTGCGTCATGATTAGTCCGGTGGTGTTGGAATCTGTATGTGGATTGCTGACGTAGGGACCGAAGGCTTCCTGCAACTTGCGTTCGATCGGTTCATATAGGCGCCCGCTTGCGGTCCAATCGGCATACAGAAGCGGTTGTCTGCCATATGGGGTGGTGATCTGATGCCGAATGCCGATGGTGTGACCACGAAAAGTATCAAAATGGTCTTGTAATGAAGCGGGCGTCTCTGCAGAAGAGGCGTGGATGATGTTTAGCACGGATATTCCCTCCAGCCCGTACGCCGTCAGTGCTAAGTTAATGGGGTGTATTTTCGGCGTGCCAGTAGTTTCTATGGCAACAGTATATGCCTGCATGGGGGATTGGGTTAAAGCCTAGTCAGACTTTAAATAAATAACTGTACATCACTTTCTAAAGCATCTTTTAAATATGCCGCAGCATCGATGATTTCGACCTCTGGCAGCAGTTCCTCGGGCTTAAAGCCCATGATCTCCACAGAAAGCTTGCAGGCATAGAATTTGATGTTTTTTTTACGAGCCCCTTTTAGAAAATGAATCAGCTTCGGTGCGCCTTGTTCCTCCATCATTTCCTCCAGCATCATTCGTCCCAGCCCGCTAAAGTTCAGATGAGAGAGCGGCAGCTGCCCAGGGCCCTTCGGTGTAATAACATCCATCAGCTTCTCGTAGATACTCTTGTCCTCAAGGGTCATTTTCTCCGGATCACGCACCAAAAATAGACCCCAGAATGAAAAGAACATGGTAACCTCGACATCGATATCTCTTGCGGCATTCGCTAGGATCAGTCCAGCCATCGCTTTGTCGTATTCCCCACTGAACATTAGCAGATTGATTTTTTTGCTCACCCTGATAATCCTCCCGTTACTTTTATTAGAATGTCATTAGTATGGTTGTGGTGGGGAGAACTATGCGAAGAAGCTTTCTGAAATTATAAAAAAAGCCCCCTTTCGGGAGCTTGAGATTTACTAATGTACTTCAGGATCTTTAGATTCTGGATCTGCATTGCGACTGATGTCGTAATAACGGGCGGACAGCCAAATAGCTCCGGTAAATAACACGATGAGTCCAAGGACGATAGAAAAGCGCCAATCGCCTGCCTTGAAATTTAATTGAAGCACCGTTAGTACCAGTGAAACTTGGGTCCAAACCAGTGTTCTTTTGCGAAAAGCCGCAATATCGCCAACCATCTTCGGGATATTCCGAATGATCAGATAGGCAATAACTGCGAGAATAAGGGCGAAAATAGCAGTTACCGCTAATTCAGAAGAGGACAGGACATGCATAGTCTCAGCATCCTTTCGGCTTGCAAAAGTATTAGTTTCAGATCAGAACAATTTCTATTTTTTGAAGATGCCCAGCGGAGCTCCAATTGGTAAGAAGCTGCGGCCGAAATGAGCGTTTAGCACGGATGCTCCACATCCGTAAAGGGACACAATACCAATACCAAGCTCAGCACAAGCAGCAAGCTTATGGAAGAATTCTGGAGCGATCCCAAAGGAATCAAAGGTTAGTCCGATAAAAAGAAAATCTATCAATACAAAAATGATAAGCAGAACTCTATTTGCCTCAACGGCACCAATCGTCATAAAGAGTGTGAAGATCAAGTAACCCAAAAATACAAATCCGAGCTGCTTAGGATCTACAGCCTCCGCAAGCGTTGGACCAAATACGCCAAGCTTGATCAGCCAGCTGCTAGCCATGCCGAACCAAAAGAAAGCGTAGGCGCCAAAGGCGGTCATACCAAAGGTATTGTTGTGCTTAGCATCCTGAATGGCGGCGAATAGCTGCGCGAATGCTCCCAGGAAGATAGCCCAAGGAATAACATAGCTAAGTCCTGTTGTAAATTCAAGCTTCTGTGAAGAAGCGACCAATGTGACAATAGCCAGTCCGAATAGCCCGATGGCGCTAGGGTCGGCAGTGACGATTTTGACAGATTGGGTGTTAGGGGATTGCGCTGACATGACAGTAAAAGCCTCCATTATTATATATAGTTTTACGCTCTTAAAAACAGCCCGTAAGGGGCGCTGTTCATAGGCTTGCCTATCATATCATATCGGTATGTGCTTGCCTATAAAACAACACTCATTTTTTGTCGTAAAATAGGGGTCCTGCGTGAAATAAGGAATTGTTTACATTTTTATCTTCCATTATCAAGTTACTTGACCAAACAAACGGAAATATTATGTCAAGAATAGACATTATATGCAGTGATAATCTTCACAATCTATCGAAAATTGATGTATAATAGTCAGTGATAATTATTATCAAATCATATGAAAAAGGCGGTAAGCTTGAAGTGAACAAATGGACATTATTTACCAAGGCGACCCGGTTTTGGAGTTTTTCTGTTATGCTCATCCCGATTGTTTTGGGGACCGTTGGGGCATATGTATGGGAAGGGACATTCCATCCGGTTTTATTTATTCTTACATTAATAGGGGCGATTTCGGCGCATTTGTTCTCCAATATGGTGAATGATCTGTGGGACTTCCGCAACGGAACCGATACAGAAGCAAAGAATTCCGCTGGTGAAATCAGCACAAACTCCGGGCTACTGACAGGTGGGATCCTCTCGGAGTCTTTTTATGCAAGGATGACCTGGAGTATGCTGGCGATTGCCCTTATCTGTGGTGGGATTCTTAGTATATATAGCGGTTGGAATATCCTCTGGTTTGTACTTGTTGGTGCTTTAATCGCTTATTTCTATGTGGCTCCGCCACTGCGTTATGGCTATCGCGGCAAAGGTTATAGTGAGATGGCCATTTTTATTGCTTTTGGGATTATGCCTGTATTAGGCTCCTATTTCGTACAAACCGGTCAGTTTAGCATGAAGCCTGTAATTCTCTCGCTGCCTGTCGGATTTTTAACTACATTATTGTTGTTTAATCACCATTTCCTACATTGGAAAGCGGATGAGCAGGCGGGTAAGCTTACGCTTGTTGTAGTATGGGGAGAACAAAAGGCACTTGTATTCTCACGTGTACTTCTTTTCACTGGCTACGCTTCGGTGATAGTCTGTGTGCTGTTGGGTGTACTTCCTGTTTACGCACTGCTGGCGCTGGTTACAGCTTTCTGGCCGCTGCGCATTTACAGTAGTCTCAAGCAACATAATGCTTCGCCGGCTTATATCCCGCTGATGGGTGCTTCACAAAAAGCCTCCGTACGCTGCGGAGTAGTAATGGCAATAACTTTATTAATTCAAGGCTTGATCTGATACTAATAGATGGACTACAGAAGGAGTGAGCTTTCATGGAAAAGAAGGACAAGGTATTGATGGCAGAAGAACAACAAGTTAAAGGCAATCGCATGGTTCTTGGGGATTTCCACTCCATTTTAGAAGAAGGAAAGGTCTGGAAGACGGGTGGATTTACACTGCCTGACGGATCATTTTGGGCTTACCGTGAGCCGGAGGCTGTAGTTATCGTTCGTAATGACACCCTGTATGTACGTGCGAAGTTATCTCGCGAGAATCATCAAGTGCAGATTCTGGACAATGCCAAGCACATGTATTATTCAGCCAAGCCAGTGGAGATTCCGGAAGCAGGAGAGATTAGCATTGAGCTGCAAATTCGTTGCCGTACACAAGAAACTGCACCTGGAGATCTGTATGATGGATATGTATCGCTGAACCTGCTGGATTTCACGACAGGCGCTGCGCTTGATTTCTTCGCGGGAAATGATAAATACGCTAGTGTATATGGTATTTTGCCGTTCCCGGGTGTACAAGTACCAGAAAGCACTGGAACGAAATACTTCTGCATCTTTAAAGAAGATACGGATTTCAAACCACGGGAATTCAATACGTACCGTATTACCTATCACCGTGGCAATGATGAGGCTGTATTCTATTTGAACGGCAAGGAAGTACGCCGCGAGAAAAATATTCCGCTTAAATTCAATAACTTCACTGTAGCGCTCGGAATTATGACAGAGAAGGATCTGAGTCCTGAAGGCAGTGTGTCTGTACATGGACAAACAGTTATTGCAGAATGGTCCCCAGTGACGGTTACAACAACTGAATAGTAATGCCTCGCAGGCTCATTTGACAGATAAGGGTGTATGGTGTGAATATTAAAAGCTTTCTAAGATTTGTGGAGCTGCCGACGAAGGTAGCCAGTATTATTCCGTTTCTAATGGGAACGTTGTACGCCCTGTACCGGTTTGAGGATTTTTACGTACTGCGTTTTGGATTGATGTTCGTGTCTTTGCTTAGCTTCGATATGGCGACGACGGCGATTAACAACTATTACGATTTCAAAAAAGCTTCTAAAACCCACGGCTACGGCTACGAGACGCATAATGCGATTGTTCATTTTAAGCTAAAAGAGCGCACCGTCGTGGCGACGATTGTGATTTTGCTGGCGCTGGCAGCAGGGGGCGGGATTGCGCTTGTCACTCAGACGGGTTTGCTGGTCTTTTTGCTGGGTGGACTGTCGTTCTTGATCGGTATACTTTATTCGTTCGGGCCGATTCCCATCTCGCGGATGCCGTTAGGTGAGCTGTTCTCCGGTTTGTTTATGGGCTTTGTTATTATTTTTATCTCTGCCTATATCCATACGGATGAGCATGTGGTTTCACTGCTGCTCCAGAACGGCTGGGTCAGCTTGAATATCAACATCGTGGAAGTGCTGTACCTTTTCTGGTTTTCCATGCCCGCTATTTTGGGGATCGCAGGGATTATGCTCGCTAATAATATTTGTGATATTGATGAGGATGTGGAGAATCGAAGGTATACGCTTCCGGTGTACATTGGCCGCCGCAATGCGCTTGTGCTTTTTAAATATCTCTACTATGTCTCTTATCTGGATCTTGTAGTGCTGCTGATCTTAGGGATTAACCCTATTCTGGTTCTGTTGATTCTACTTACGCTGATCCCGCTGCGCCGAAATATTGCCTTGTTCACAGAGAAACAGGAGAAGGCGAGTACCTTTATTCTTGCCGTCAAAAACTTCGTATTGATGAACCTTGCGCGTATAGTTGTGCTGGGTGCGGCTGTGCTGTTAAATGCACTAATATAAACATTCATATTTTATAAAAAGGCAGTGTCTATCGGGGTTGGAGCTCCTTTTGGCACTGTTTTTTTGCAATTTGCAGGCTTCTTTCTGTTAGAGAAACGTTTCATTCTATGATAAGGTGGCTTTAAGTATAGTAAGTAATCTATAAGGAAGAAGGTTAGCAACGATGGTGCAAAAACTTCGCTGGGGAATCATGGGCTGCGCGCAGATTGCGACAGGTTCAGTGATGCCGGCTATAATGGATTCGCAGACGGGAATGATTACAGCGGTAGCCAGTCGCGGTTTAGAAAAAAGCAGCGCTGTAGCCGCAGAGTTCGGAATAGATAAAGCTTACGGCAGCTATGAGGAATTACTGGCGGATAAGGATATTGATGCAGTGTATATTCCACTGCCAAATCACCTCCATCGGGAATGGGTAATCCGTGCGGCGGAAGCTGGCAAACATATCTTATGTGAGAAACCGATCGCGCTGAACAGTGAAGAAGCGGCTGAGATGGTAAAAGCTTGTAATGATGCTGGAGTCCATTTGGCAGAAGCTTATATGTATCGGCATCATCCTCGGATTGCGGAATTGCAAGAGATTATCTCTAGCGGTGAAATTGGCGAATTACGCTCCATTCGAGGCACTTTTACTTATAATGACGCTACAGATACCTCTAATATTCGCTTTAAATCCGCTTGGGGCGGCGGCTCTCTTTATGATATCGGCTGTTATCCGCTAAGTGCAGCACGACTGCTGTTCGGAGCTGAGCCGGAAGCCGTGACAGTACAGGCTATGTTCTCTCCGGAGCATGACAATGTAGATATGATGGCTTCAGGGCTGGTAGAGTTTCCGAAGGGGCTAAGCCTGATTTTTGATTGCGGGATGTGGGCATATAACCGCCAGCTGTTAGAGATTCTGGGGACCGATGGAATGATTGAAGTGCCTATGCCTTTTAATGCTAGAGATGAGGATGCCGAATTTTTTGTGCATACGGGAGAAGGGGTAAGACGGGTTGATGCCACCGGGGCGAATCCCTATACACGGGAGGTCGATGATTTTGCCGCCGCAGTATTTACAGGAAAAAAATTATTTGCACCTGAGGATGCAGTGCTGGGCATACAATTGATCGAGACTTGTTTAGCTTCTGCTAAAAAGCGGGAAAGAATTAGTATGCTATAAGAAGATGAATCCAATATGAATCTATGCAAAAAAACCTCCGGGCGCTCTGCTTTACGCAGCTTCCGGAGGTTTTTACAGTCTCAGCTTTTAAACGGTGCTCAAGAGAATATCATCGTCATCATTGCTATTAAACGCTTCGCGGTCAAATTCACCTTCGGAATTAGCTACTAACAGAGCTGTTACAGCTGTTCCAGTTGCGTTTACAGCGGTACGGCCCATATCGATGAGCGCTTCAACACCTGCAACGATAGCGATTCCTTCAAGCGGCAGGCCGAGAGCAGTTAAGACTACCGTGGTGGAGATTACGGCAGGTCCAGGTACGCCAGCTACACCAATGGAAGAAATAATACTTACTAATACCAGTGTAATATAGTCGGTCCAGTTCAGATCAATACCGAATACTTGAGCGGTAAATACAGCCACAATAGCTGGCCAAATCCCACCGCACGCATTAAAGTTCACAGATGCCCCTAACGGTGCGATAAAGCTCGCGATCCGTGGGGAGACATGAAGCCGCTTCGTAATAACTTCGAGATTGACCGGAAGTGTTGCATAGCTGCTTCTGGTTGTGAAGGCAACAGTAATGGTTGGATACACTTTGCGGAAGAAACGAATTGGATTCACCTTCGCTACTAATAGAACCAATCCGCCAAAGATAAGTACAAAATGTATAATCATTGCTACGTACGAGGTTATAATTACACTGCCTAGCTCCTGCAACGTCTCCCAGCCATAACGTGCGGTGATTCCGGCAATCAGTGCGAATACGCCATAAGGGGTCAGGCGAATAATGAATTTCACAACCTGATGCAGTATCAGTGTTAGGGATTCAATAAGATCACGTACAGGTTTGACTGCTTCGGGTTTCTTGGAGCCAATCTTGATTATAGCTACTGCTAAGAAGATGGCGAAAATGAGTAGAGGCACAACCTTACCCGTAGCTGCTTCATTAACAGGGTTAGATGGAACAAGATCGAGGATAACCTGGGAGAAGGTCGGGATTTCCCGGGCTGCAAAATCTGCGGGTACATCTTGTTGTATACCTTGGCCGGGATTGAACAGCAGCGCAACCGATAGGCCGATAATAGAAGCGATGCCAGTTGTTCCGAGGAACCAGGCGAAGGTTTTGATCCCGATTTTGCGTAGATACTCCAGATTGGTTAAGGAAGAAATACTGTTTAATACGAGTACGAATACTAAAGGAATGACGAGCATGCGGATCAAGCTGACATAAATGCTGCCGAATGTGCTAATAGCTTTGGTCTCTAAATCGAAGTATTGAAAGAATATACCGGCAATAAGTCCGATGCCAAGTCCGATGAGTACCCGGGTGCCAAATCCAATTCGTTTACGTGCCAGTAGAAACAAAATTGCAAACACAAATATGGAAGCGACAAATCCATACCAGTTCGTTTCGATGGCGGATAATAAGTTGTTATCTATGTTCACTACCAATACCCCCTTAAACCTAGTTTTTTAATGTGATTAATCCTATTGAGATCAATCTATATAGAATTTATAGTAAAGTCAATGTAATTATATGTTAAAAATAATTAATTCCGATAAAAACCATGTGAAAAATAAAAATTGATTGACAAGGCACTATGGCATGAATAATATGGAACTTAATCACAAGCCAATTGGAATCGACTGGACAGCCGGAGATTCAACGAAAGACGCGTAAATTGCGTCCCGTTGAGTCTCTTTTTTTTAACTTTAGAGAAGGGAGAGTTACGGATTTAAGGTACAAGAATGTAATGAAGGGGTCTCTTATTTTATTTGAAAAGGATGGTACACATATGAAAAAGCTTTCGATCTCTTTGGTTGCCGCCGCTATCGTCTTCTCCGCATTGACGTATGCCGCGGTATCCGCTAACAAAAAAACAGCAGAGGCAGCACCCATTCAAGAGAGTAGTAATACAGCAGTAACCGCAGCAGCTTTACCAGTAGCTACTTCTGCGGCAGCAGTTGTTGTTCAGGCAGAAGCTACTGCAGCTCCTGTAACAGAAGCTGTCCAGCCGGAAGCTTCGGCTCCAGCAGCAGAGACAGTCACGGCAGAAGCTACTGCGGCCCCAGCAGCTGTTGATTCTGCGGCGAAGGTTGTTGCTTCAGCAGCTCCAGAAGCGGGCGCAGCTCAGCCTAAAGCAACCGCATCCCCGGCTGCGGACACCGCTAAGACGGCAACAGCTGCAACAACGGTATCTGCATCTGTTAAACCGCAAACCAGCGCGGCAACGCCTGCGCCTACGACTGCTCCAAAAGCAAACGTAACCGCTAAAGCCGTTCAGCCGACCGCAGCTCCTGTTGTATCTGAACAGCCTAAGGAAACCGCCGCTCCTGTAGCAAAAGCAACGGAGACACCTTCCAAAAAAGCTATAACCTTCTCTACAACAGAGGTAGTTAAAGCGACCCCGGCTCCGGTAGTTGAGTCTTCTCAACCGAAAACATCGTCTTCTGCACCTGCATCCACGGTCAGCGCACCAGCAGCTGCTCCAGCGGAAACGGTTCAGGCACCCGCACCGGCACCAGCCGCTGAGGAAGAGGTTTGTCCTTGATGAGCAGCAGGCTCATTCAGGATTCCTTTCAGCCCATTCATCCCATAAACCTATTTAAGGCGAGGTGCACATAATGATACGACCATTAACCTTCAAAAAAATTGTAACGCTGCTGCTGGCAGCCTCCCTGCTAATCCTGCCTACTCAGGCAGGAAGAGCTTATGCTAATCCGGATACCGCAGAAGCGATAACCTCTTCCCAAGGCGGCGTTAACCAGTTTGACTATTTCAGTCATGTCTATGACCGTCTAAATGATGCTAACCATGTATTTAAAACAGCAACGTATGAAGATATCGTTCATCTTTTTGAGAGTGAAGGCACATACGCTGTTCTGGTTGGCGGCGCTTGGAGCGAGAATACACAGGCCGATATCGGCTTTATCAACGAGGCAGCCAAGGAATATGGCATCTCTACGATTTATAACTTTGATACTAAGCTGGACGGGGACACCCTTCAGATTGCAGACAGCAATAATAAATTTGCCTATAAATATGTTGATCTGGTCAACAAGTATTTGAAGAATTTAAATCTGTCTTCCAAAGATGATCCAGAACGCAATGTCAGCTATACCAATAAAAACGGGGAAGTTGTGACTGCTAACAAGCTCGAGTCTCCATTCTTATTGGTATACAACAAGGATCACAAGGATGCACAGGGAAATAGTGCTCCTGTCGTATCCTACCTGGATAAGAGCTATTCGTGGAATGAGTTCCTGACGAACGGAACACTTGATGCGGCGAAGGTTAATGCGTATAAAACATCAGTAAGTGAGGTGCTGGGTGCCGCTTCCCGATATGACACTATCGACGAGTCGGCTTATATCAAGGCTGCATTTAATAAGAACTATGAAGGGGAAAATGAGGGAAAACCTACGATCTTCAACGAAGCGGATGGCACGCTTGTTTATGAACATGTGACCTATCATCAGCTGAAGCAAATTTTAGCGAGTGAGGGAAACTATGCGATTTTGTTAGGCGGGTCGTGGTGCCCTAACACGCAAGCGGTGATTAAATATATCAACGAATATGCCAAAAAACATAATATCAATAAGATCTACTTCTTCGACACTAAGTTGGATGCTGGTGTGACCGTTGCTGAGCCTAATAACAACAGCGGCACTAAGGGCAGTGCAAATCCGCATAATAATAATGAGCTTCAGATTAGAACCACTAATCATCCGTATGCGCAGCTTTATGTTGATCTGGTTCGTACTTATCTGACCAATATCAAGACCGAAAACAATTCAGCTGCCAAACCAACTGTAATTAGTTATGTAGATGGACTTGGAAACACCGTGAGCGGAGACAGACTTCAAGTTCCATATCTGTTCACTTATAACAAGGACAACAAGGATGCAGGAGGCAAAAACTCACCGATTCTAGGGCATGTTGAACTTATGTACAGCTGGACGAATATCCAACCGGATTACGTGCAGGCTAATTACCCAATCGGAGCCAGATACAATAACACTACAACAGCGCTGGATAAAATATTCTCCAGACTCGAAGCTGTGCCGGCAGGACTTACCGGTGTAGCACCAACAGCGGCCGACAATAAGGATGGGCAAATTGTAGGCACCAGTGCAGCATTGGAATTTAAGCTTGCTGGAGACGAGGCTTACACCCCAGCTTCGGGATCAGCCATTACAGGGCTTGCACCTGGTGTTTATAAGGTAAGATATGCCGCTACATCGGGCTATCAAGGGCCAACTTCCGCAGCTGGACCCACAATCATTCCTTATAATGCTGGCGAAGACGTAAGTGTGGAAGTTCCTGCTTACACCCATCAACAAGCAGCCCCGACAGGACTGGTAGGCGTAGCACCTACTTCTGAAGCTAATGATGATGGGCAAATTACGGGTTCTGCTGAAGGACAGGAGTATAAAGGCGTTGGAGAAGCTGATTATAAGCCTGTAACAGGTACAGCTATCACTGGTCTTACTCCGGGCTTCTATAATGTGCGATATGCGGCAAAAGAGGGATACAGCGTAGGTAAAGACGCTACAGTTGAAGTCCCGGCATATGGTGAGCAAGCGGCACCTACAGGATTAGTAGGTATAGCACCAACCAGTGCAGCCAATGACGACGGTAAAATTATAGGAACTACGAAAGCGCTGGAATATAAGCTGTCTACGGTTACCGATTATGTCTACGCATCAGATGTAGAGATCGTTGGACTGGTGCCGGGTATCTATCAGGTAAGATACGCAGCTAAAGAAGGATTTAACGCGGGTAGAGCAGCAGAAGTAATCGTTCCAGCATTCACTGCGGAACAAGCAGCTCCAACTGGGTTACAGGGAGTTGCTCCTACCTCAGCAGCGAACAATGATGGAAGAATTACGGGAACCACGACAGCCTTAGAATATAAGCTGTCGAGTGTAACTAATTATGTGTATGCACCAGATAAAGAAATCACAGGATTAATACCGGGCACGTATCAAGTGAGATACGCAGCCAAAGAAGGTTATAAGGCAAGTCCAGCGACTGACATTGTTGTTCCGGCCTATGTGCCTATTTCAGATCCTGGAACAGGTGGAACAGGTGGATCGGGTGGATCGGGTGGCAATTCTACACCGAGCACGACTACACCAACACCATCGGCAAGCCCTCAACTGGTTGCTACGGCAACAGCAGGGAGTACCGTGAACCTATCAGCAACAGCAGCAACTAAAACGGATAAAACCACAGGAGTGACTACTGCAACGATCACAAAAGAAACGGCTGCTGAATTCGTGAGTCTCGCTAAGAAGGCAGAAGCTGATGGGAAGAAAGCTGTTCTTGAAATTAGTGTTGCAGCTACTTCAGATACTCAAACCGCTGAACTTACTCTTCCAAGAAGCATAATTAATGAGTTAGCCGCCGGAACGAAGGCGGAGATTACCATTGATTATGAGAATGTGGGTACGATTACGTTTGATGCCAAATCATTGGCAAGCATTAGTGCAGCTTCAGATGCCGGAGAAATCATTATTAGAATCGCGAAGGTGTCATTAACGGCAGAAGGCAAGGCTGTTCTCGGAGACAGACCGGTTTATGACTTGTCGGTTATAGCGGGTGAAAGCACGATTTCCACCTTCGGTGGGGGCAGTGTTCGTGTCAGCGTACCGTACGTGCTGCAAGCGGGAGAACGGTCAGATGCGGTTATTGTGTATCACATTAACAGCACTGGAAGTTTGGACAATGTACGTGGAAATTACAATACCGCTAAGGGAACTGTAGATTTCGTAACCACACATTTCTCCCAATATATTATTGGATATAATCAAGTGAGCTTTGCAGATGTTCCAGATGCCTCATGGTATAGCCATGCAGTAGGTTTCTTGGCAGCACGCAGTATCACATCTGGTACGGATGCTGAGCATTACAGTCCTAATGCCGCAATAACCAGAGGGCAGTTCATCGTCCTGTTGCTTAAGGCATATGACATCGCACCAGATGAGGTTGCCGCAGATAATTTTGCAGATGCGGGCAATACGTATTATACGAATTATCTTGCTGCAGCTAAGCGCCTTGGGGTAGCAACGGGTTCGGGAGATAATCAATTCCAGCCAGAGGTTCAGATCACTAGGCAGGAGCTATTTACACTCTTGTACCGCTCGCTTGTAGCGCTAGGTGAACTGCCATCTGAGAAAACAGCGGCCACGCTTTCCGGCTTTAGTGATGCTGGACAGATCGCTGGTTATGCACAAGAAGCCCTTCAAGCGCTGGTAGAGAGAGGCGTAGTGACCGGAGCGAACGGTAAACTCAATCCGGAGGAAGTCACTACAAGAGCAGAAGCAGCACAGGTTATTTACAATTTGCTATCCAAATAATCAGCGACTAAGACATAGCGGACGTCACGTAAGTAGCGTTCAACTATGAGTGCGGCGACTCGGCTAAGACAGCAGAGCAGCGATTCCTCTTTTATTGGAGTATCGCCGCTCTGTTTTTTTGTTTGTTAGCTGGCTGGTTGCCCTTGCCCTGTCCGCTTGCACGCTTGCCCTCTTGCCCGCTTGATTCAGCAGCTCATTCATTATCGGCGCGACTTTCGGACCCAGATGACGTTATTTTCCACATTCCAGCCTTTGGGGCATAGTTTCGGACTCCAGCGACGCTATCGCTTAGAAAAAGGTGCGTTTATGGTGTTTTTCATGCTGATAGCGACTATGGGGTCCTTTAGCACTCCAAATGTGGTAAAAATCCGCGTATAAGGTCAGCTGTGTCCGATAGCGTGCTCGCTCTCTTACGCAAAAATGCTACCCCACCAAACGGACTCTGATCTTAGCCCGGTTTACTAAAATAAAGGGGGTGCCAACAGCCATTTCGTGGCATCGGTGGCGCTGCCTTTCGCTATAAATCTCTAGGGGGTGGCCTAATGGCCACTCTTTTTTTAACTAGACATAAGATTAGCAGACTAAATCATGGAAGAGGATTCTACTAAATGATACAATTATTGTAATTACATAAAGTAGTAATATTTCACATTATTGATTAGTTACTAGAAAGGGGACTGAGATATGGGTTTAGCTGACGATCCGGTCATAGCGATTTCAGGTTTATGGATGAACTATACAGACCGAATGGTGCTAAAGGGAATTGATCTTAAGGTATATAGAGGACAAATTATTGGTTATATCGGCCCTAACGGGGCAGGTAAGAGTACAACGGTGAAGATTATGCTCGGTTTGGTAGAAGGATATAACGGTAAAGTGGAGATTTTCGGTAAGGATATTGCTGATGGAGATGTTTCTTACAAGAAACGTATAGGTTATGTGCCGGAGGTAGCCGAATTATATGATAGCCTCACTGCAAGAGAGTATCTAACCTTTGTTGGCGAGCTGTATGGGCTAGGTCGTGCGGAGGCGGACTACAAGGCCAAAAAATTAACCACACTGCTAGGTTTGGAGAAGTCTTACGATATGCGGATTTCTTCGTTCTCAAAAGGGATGAAGCAAAAGGTGCTGCTTATCTCCAGCATGCTGCATGACCCCGATATTTTATTCCTGGATGAACCGCTGAGTGGTTTGGATGCTAATAGCGTGATGATAGTGAAGGAGATTTTTGCATCGCTGGCGGCACGGGGGAAGACCATTTTTTACTCCTCACATATCATGGATGTGGTTGAGAAAATCAGTAGCCGGATCATTTTGATTGATGGCGGGGATATTGTGGCGGACGGAAGTTTTGCGGAGCTGAAGGAGAAAGGCCGCGAAGGGACGCTTGAAGATATTTTCAATCAATTAACCGGATTTGATAAATACCGTGATATCGCTGGTGAATTTGTTGCGGTCATGCAAGAGCAAGAGGTATCCTCTTATGACTGATTTCTTCGTGCTGAGGCTGTTGGATAAGCTGCGGGGTGCATTTATAAGATTTGGAGTCGATTATGACACCATGCGGAGTATTCTGCAGATCAAACTGACCATGGACGGAAGAAGAACGCCTACAGCGCTTGCAGGTATGCAGAAAAAGGAGAACGTTAAAGAAGGTTCGCCTTTGCGATTGCAGTGGATTTACTTACTGTTTGGTTTAATATTAATTCCGCTAACGCTATCCAATGATCACTATATGCTGCAAATGAGCTTAACCTTTGGGATCATTATGTTTTTTGTCTCCACAACCCTGATCTCTGATTTTTCTTCAGTAATGCTTGATTTACGTGATAAAAATATTCTTTTTTCCAAACCCGTCAACCGAACCACCTTAAATATGGCCAAAAGTATCCACGTTCTTCTCTACTTAGGGACAGTTACATTGTCGATCACTGGTCCATCTTTGGTATTTAGCCTATTTAAGCAGGGGATCGCTTTTTTTCTGATGTATGCGGTGACAATTGTCTTGTTAGACTGTTTTATCCTCGTAATAACTGCACTGCTCTACCTGATGATCATGCGGTTTTTTGATGGGGAGAAGCTCAAGGATATTATAAATTATACGCAAATCCTTCTAACGATCGGAATAATGGTGGGCTATCAATTCATCTCCAGGTTGTTCAACCTCACTGAGCTTGGTGCTGCTTATCATCCTGCTTGGTGGCAGTACTTTATTTTTCCGGTTTGGTTCGCGGCTCCGTTTGAACTGTTGCTTGGTGGAGCGAGAGAACCCTATTACTTCATTCTCTCATTGCTGGCTTTGATAACCCCACTTGTACTGATCGTAGCTTATATTAAGCTGATGCCACAGTTTGAGCGGAATTTGCAAAAGCTGGCAGAGCAAGGCTCCGGTGGAAAAGACAAGGGCCAGATCGCAGAGTGGCTCTCTCGCAGAGTATGTAAGGAACCGGCAGAGGGAATTTTCTTTCGGTTTACTTGGTCCATGATGAAGAATGAGCGCGATTTTAAGCTGAAGGTCTATCCTGCACTTGGCTTTTCTATCGCATTCCCGTTTATTTTTATATTTGGTATATTACAGAATAGTTATGATGGTTCCCTTAAAGGTTCAAAAGTGTACTTGTTAATCTATTTCTGCACGATGTTAATGCAGACTGTAATACAGATGCTACGCTACTCTACAAGTTATAAAGGAGCTTGGATTTATAGGCTGATTCCTTTACCCGATAGCACGCCTATTTACCGTGGGATGCTTAAGGCGGCGCTGCTGCGGCTAGTCTTACCTTTATTTGCTGTAGATGCGGTATTGTTCATTCTGTTGTTCGGTGTGCACATTGTACCTGATTTAGTAGTGGTATTATTCGCCATGCTGATTTTCTCAGTCATCTGCTTTCGTGTTTATCCGCGGAGCTTACCTTTTTCAGAGCGTTATGAGGCAGCCAAACAAAAGGATTACACTGGAGTCGCCTTCATGCTTATGTTTTTGCTGATGGGGATGGCGGGTATTCACTATGTCTTCACTTTATTTACCGGAGGAATTTACATCTATCTGTTAGTTCTGGTAGTTTTGAATCAATGGTTATGGCGAAAGACCTTCCCCAAAACCCCATCAACCACAGGTCACATATCCAACTTTCCGGGGTGAGTGAATGCGTCAAATATGGACATTTTTTGCCGACATAAAAAAAGGGTATAAATTCCAGTATTTTCTTAGACAATCGGCTGAATACAAGGTAGAATACATCTAAAGTTGCTTTTCAGGGATAACCTATAATCTTTACGCACTCTTCCATTTATCTGATATTCGTGTACTGATTTTTTACTTGAGAAATACGCTGCAGCGATTACGGTATTCAAAACCGGTGAAGAGGTTAACTAATGGATAAAATGGGAATCCACTATAACGTTTGGATTGTTTTACTATCATTTGCGCTAGCGGCGACTGCAGCTTATTCCGCGCTGAATCTGATCTCGCAAGTCCCTCGCTCGTTTGGGAAAGTTCGTCGCTTATGGTTAATATCGGGGGCATGTGTACTCGGCAGTGGCATATGGTCGATACATTATGTAGGGATTATGGCGAGCCGTTTTCCTTTTAGCGTGAATTATTATCCAGGCAGGGCTGTATTATCGTTATTGGTTGGTGTATTGTGCTGCTATTCGGCATTCCGGATTACGTTTGTGCCACGTTTAAGAAAAAGTTGTTTAATAGTTAGTGGTGTTCTACTGGGCAGCGGGATCTCTGCTATGCATTATATCGGGATGTCCTCCATGAAGATCGCAGCGGAGATCCATTATGAGATATGGACTCAGACATGTGCTGTAATCCTCGTTATGCTCTCGTCTTTTATCGGATTATTTCTATTTCACAAGTTTAAAGACTATGTGGGTTTTAACCGCTGGAAGTTATACTCTGCTCTCTTTATCGGATTTTCGGTGACTGGATTGCATTATACGAGTGTAAGGGCGACTCATTTTGAATATAACGGTCTGCTAGGCAATACAACTTTTTTTATGGAGACTGATGTTATTCTTTTAATGGGAGTATCCTTGGTAACGCTATTTATGCTTGCGATTTCTGGTGGTGCTGTATTTCTGGACCGGCATGTGCTGGAACGGATGGCTTATTATGATCCACTAACTGATCTTCCGAACAGACATGGTCTGGTACGTTATTTTAAAGATGAATTTTTCGGGAGTAGATCCGGCGCCGTATTTTTTGTGGATCTGGATCGGTTTAAGTCGATTAATGATACGCTTGGACATGATATAGGGGACTTGTTACTGCGAGAGGTCGCTATAAGATTAAGACGCTCTGTAGGAAGTAAAGGCAAGGTCTTTCGTTTGGGCGGAGATGAATTCCTGATCGCTCTTCCAGATTGTACTGTGGAGGATGCGCAAGAGGAAGCAGAGCACATTTTATATGAACTTAAGAAATACTACAGCATTCAGGGTAATGAGCTATATGTTACTGCAAGTGTGGGGATCAGTATGACCCCTATGCATGGAACTGACCGCTCAGCATTAATGAAGGCAGCCGATACAGCTCTTTATACCTCTAAGGATTCGGGTAAGAATAAATTCAGTGTGTTCGATCAGGAGATGAACCGCCATCAGCTGCGACGGATGTCGCTGGAGAAGGATCTTCGTAAAGCGCTGGCACGCTCCGAGTTTATGGTTGTTTACCAGCCGAAATGGGATTCTTATATGAATGTTACGGTTGGTCTTGAAGCACTGCTGCGTTGGCGGCACCCTGAACATGGGATAATTTCCCCCGCAGAATTCATTCCCATCGCAGAGGAAACGGGACTAATTGTCCCTATTACCTATTGGATGCTGCATGATGTATGCAGCCAGAACATGCTTTGGCATAAGGAAGAGATAGCAAATGTCGCAGTCTCTATTAATATGTCAGCGCGGATGTTTGAGGGTGGGGGCTTATACGATGTCGTAGAAGAAGCACTCACACGTTCAGGCCTAGAACCACATTTCCTTGAACTGGAGATTACAGAGTCCATTGCGATGAATAACATGGAAGAGACGGTTGCGCAGCTCTCCAGACTTCGGGCACTTGGGGTAAGGGTATCACTGGATGACTTTGGGACAGGCTTTTCGTCCCTTGGTAATTTAGATGAGATTCCAGTCAACACACTCAAAATTGACCAGGTATTTATTCGTAAGAGCAAGATGCATTCCAAGAAAGCCATTATCAGTAATATCATTGCGATTGCCACCAATCTTAATATGGAGGTCGTGGCGGAAGGTGTGGAGACACCAGAGCAGATTGAGCTGCTGCAATCCTTAGGCTGCAGAGTGATGCAGGGTTATTATTATGGGCGGCCAATGCCGGTGCATGAGCTGGGCCAGTGGTTTATAGCGAATACAGCAGTATCGTGACAGATGATCTCAATACATAGAACAAGGGGCTAGCGTCTAAGCAGAATTTCTCTGCTTGGACGCTAGCCCCTTTGCTATTAAGAAACCTTAAATCGTTCAATCAGAATTTGCAGCTTCTCAGCTAGTGAGGACAGGAAAGCTGCTGCAGACTCAACTTCTTCCATTGCGGCAAGCTGTTCTTCTGAGGAAGCGGATAATGTCTCTGCACTGCTGGCTGTCTGATTAGCGACATTTACGATATTCTGAAGGGTTGTAACGATACGGTCGGAAATTAGCGAAAGCTGTCGAACTGTTCCGGAGATCTGCTGACTTTGTGAGGCCATTCCCGAGACAGACATTTCTATCTCCGAGAAGGACTGGCCTGCCGTGGCAATCATTTCTCTGCCGTGCTCCATCTCTTCTGTAGAGCGTTTCATTGTTTCTCCTGCTTGATCCATCTGGTTCACGATGATGTTTACCAGCTGGCCAATTTGCGCAGCGGAATGGGCTGAACGCTCAGCAAGCTTACGCACGGAATGGGCAACGACCGCAAACCCTCTTCCTTCTTCTCCAGCTCTTGCGGCTTCAATCGCTGCATTTAGGGACAGGAGATTGGTTTCCTCTGCGATGCTGGCAATAGTACCCACGATATTTTCGATTTCTTTGGAATAACCACCCAAGGTTTCAATAATGATTGCTAGGTCGGTAATGCTGTCACTTACGACTCTCATCTGCTGTGTGGTGGAATCCATTGCTTCACGGCCTGTACGGGCTTTATTAGCGTTGCTGACCGCATTATTCATCGCGTTATCTGCATTGCCTGCAATCTCTGTGATGAAGCGAGACAGGTCCTGTACAGACTTATATTCGCCCTCCATATTCTGCAGCTGTGAATTCGCGCTATCCGCAAGCTCAATTGTAACATTGACGCTGTACTCACCGGCCCGGTTGGTTTCCTGTGCACTGGCAGAGAGCTCTTCGGACGAGGAAGCTACCTGCATGGAGGTCTCATTGACCTCGGTAATAAGCAAGCGCAGGCTTTGGGTCATGTCATTAAAATTACGGGCTAATGTACCAATCTCATCCTTACTGTTGAATAAAATAGGATTATGAGTAAGGTCGCCTTGTGCAACAAGATTGACCCCTTTAGACAGCTTCGTTAACGGACTTATCATTCGGCGGATTAACAGATAAGCTGCCACGATAGCTATAACCAGAATGGAAGCTCCGATAATAAAGGGCTGAACTATGATATCTTGGGTTCTTTCTTGAATTATGGAGCCATCGAAATTAATAGCCATCAGCGCAACTATAGGTTTGGATGGATCATGATCCTGATAGATGGGGCCGTAACCTGTCTTAAGTGAGGTACCTTCGTATGTATAAACCTTGGAGTAGGAGGAATGCTTGGACTGAGTGATATGTTGCTTAACTTCATCTGGGAAATAAAAAGTATCGCCTGCTTTATAACCTCTAGCCTGGAAGCTTGAATCTGCGGCAAGTACTTTTCCGTCTAAGGATAAGATGAATGCCTCTTTAAAAATAGCCTTATGTGCCACAATCCAACCGATTCGATCCTCTACAGCCTCCAGTTTACTTTGATCGCCTGCCAACAATGCGGAAATATCTGCGGGGTCAATCAGGCCGGTTGTAATATTAGCGCATCCTACCAATTCGATACCTGCGGCTTCGTCTACTTGCTTATAAGCTGTACGGTATCCGAAGAACCCGATGGATGATCCTACAAGAAGTAAGACGATGAACATCATCCAAGTTAATTTAGTTGCTAATTTCATTCTTCGCACCAACCTTGACAAATTATGTTCTCAGTGATAATAGCTCTCACCTCTACGATTATATCGCATTGATATGCTCATAACCTTACATGGAATATAGTATTTCTGTGTCGGAAATTGGAGATTCGTGGAAGTTTGCGCTTTCCAGCATGCTTTCAATGGTTTAGTAGACAAAACCATTGAATCATTACCAGTTCTAGTGGTACGCTTGAGTTATTAAAAACGGATTGGGGTTGAACAAATATGCCACATCAAATAGATCCGTTAATTGATCGTCTTGGACTATCCATGTGGAGAGTACAGCGTAAGATTATGTCTCAAATGTCTTTGCACAAAGAACTCGGACTTACGGTGCCTCAGATGGGTCTGTTAAATATGATAGCGAAAGAAAAGAAGTCGCGGGTGGTACAGCTGGCAGAAAGTATGGAGGTCAAATCCAGTGCAGTGACGGTGATGCTGGACCGTTTGGAGGTGCTGGGTTATATCAAGCGTGAGCCGGATGGGAAGGATCGGAGAGCGGTTGTAGTAACGATCACCGAGAAGGGTCAGCAGGTGCTGGAAGAAGGACATTTCCGGTCCAAAGAACTGCTGGCTGAGCATTTGTCCATACTGAAGCCCGAAGAACTACGCAACTTTGCAGAGTATTACCGTATGATCGAGGATCAGGAGCGTTAGTCAGCTAAGCTTCGGAATGGATATCTTTATAAAAAACAGCAGAGCAGCGGTTCTCCATTATTGGGGAATCGCTGCTCTGCTGTTTTTGTTCGTTGGTTGCCTACGCCCTGTAATTTATTGTTTAGGTTGTTTGTCGGGCAACTGAGTGATATAGCTGTGGGAAAGCTGTAAAAGCCTCAAGGCACGGTTATATTCGTCCTCAGTGGCACTTGGTGTTGTTCCATCGTTATAAATAGAGTACTGAGTGTTGTCTTCAAAGCTGTTACCAGGAATAAGCAATCCTGAGCTGGCAATGAATGAACCAGAAGGTAAATAATATCGTTCTGGCAGCAAATTATAAGTCTGACTGAGTAGATCTTGACCAAAATATACGTTATTCTCTAATGAAATCCCAAGCAGACTTGCAGCGGTTGGCATGATATCCACTTCTCCGCCTACTTCATCAATGGTCTGCGGCGCTACGCCATCACCTGCATGAATAAGCAGAGGGATGTTCATCATATCCGCATAACTGTATTCATGACCATAGATTTCAGTCATCAATTCTTTATCATCATGATCGAGGGAATAAATCGGCAATCCCATATGATCTCCATAAATCATGATTACACTATTGTCCCAGACACCTTTCGCTTTAAGCTCTTCTACAAAATGTCCAAAAGCATCATCCGCATAGTTCTGGGAACGGATATAGTCACCAACAAAAGTACCTTCATAACGCTCTGGCAGCTCCATACGGTATTTTTCTTCCGGAATAGTAAAAGGGTGATGCGCTGACATTGAAATGACTTGAGCGTAAAAAGGCTGCTCCTGTTGGTCCATTTCTTTTAGTTTGTCGGCTGTCTTACTGTAGAGCGTATCATCAGAAGCGCCAAAGAAAAAGACATCATCTTCACCAAAAAATTTGCGATCATAATAATGATCGAAGCCCAGGGAGTCATACAGCTCGCCGCGGTTCCAGAATTCTACGACATTGGTGTGGAAGGTTGCAGTCTGATAACCATTTTCTTTAAGCACACGTGGCAGACTCGGCAGTACCTTATCTACATAGGACATCGTTGCCGCTCCACGTGGAGGGATGTAGAAGGAAGTATTAACTACGAACTCTGCATCCGACGTATTCCCTTGACCAACCATTTGATAAAAATTAGGGAAGTAAAGACTGTCCTTCATCACCTTGTTCAGGTTCGGTGTGATTTCTTGACCGTCTAATTTAAGTCCTAGCAAAAAATTCTGGAAAGATTCCATTTGAATAATAATAAGGTTCTTATCTTTCGCGATGCCTTGAAGTGGAGAACTAGCCGTAGTATTAATCCCCTTCAATTTGTTAATGGCATCTTGTGTAATGTCACTTGAATTGACTAGCTCAGGCTCTTCTTTAGCGAAGATCGTATAGGCTTCATAATTAAGAATTCCCATTTCCTGGGCTTTCTTAATTTCGTTCATGCTGGCCTTATTAGGCAAGATGTTGAACAGGCATAAAGCAAGTGAGACTGCAAACAGAACGCTGTACTTAAGTTTTCCGCCACGGCGGCGGTTGATATTCTCTTTCTTATAGACCCGGCCTTTTTTATTAAAGAAGAAATAAACTCCGAGAATAATGATGTCTGTAAAAATCAGCAGGTAGTATGGATCCATAAGTGAGAATACGCTGTTGCTGACGGCGGTGACTTGATTCACCTGCTCCGCTGCATGGTAAGTCACAATAACACCATAATATTTAAAATACATAATGGCTGCGAAGAAAATGGCTGTCACTAATAAATTTACGGTCATGTAATATCCGAGCTTGCGCTTGGAACCAAAACGTTCAATGATACAGAAGAGCGCCCAAGCAAAGGGGATTTCAGTTAATAATGATTTCCAGGGCAATATATCGTCAAAGATTACGCCCCATGCCAAGAAAGCTTTTAGAATAAAAATTATTGTGAAAAACACAAAAGGTTTAACGATCCACTGTTTAAAGTTAAAGGATGACACAGCTTCGCCTTCTTTCTACATGATAAAACGCTATTTCCCGGCTAGGAAGAAACAGCGCCCCAGACAAAATAATTCCATAGTAATAAAATTTATTATGCAGGGCTAGCTATAGAATGTCAAAAATCGAGATCCTAAGTATAAGCTTAGCGGAGCGCGTAAAGTTAAACACATAGGGTTGAAGCTGACGCTCCTGCTCTCATGCAGGGTTATACAACGAATTCAGGACTAAAATGGCGATTGGGAGCAAAAAGAATATATGGAAAATTAAAGGATGTGATGCCGGATGGGCTCTACAGTAGCTTTATCAGTTAGAACTCTCGTTGAATATGTTTTTCGCAGCGGAAGCATTGAGCCTGGCTTTCATGGAACGGGCGCTATGGTCGAAGGCACAAGAATTCATCAGAAAATCCAAAAGCAATATAAGGAAGGTGACCGCAAAGAGGTTTATTTGAAAACGGAAATTTCTTATGGAAACCTGCTTTATGTTGTAGATGGGCGATGTGATGGATTGCTTGTCTCGGAGGATGGGAGCTTTACGGTCGAAGAAATCAAGTCAACCTCCGGACTGCTGGATTTACTGGATGAGGGACATGAGGTTCACTGGGCACAGGCGCTGATGTACGCATATATGATAGCTCTGGAGCAAGAGCTTTCTTCTATTCAGGTTAAGCTTACCTATGTCCACCGGGCCACTGATGAGCAAAAAAGCTTGTACCGAACGTTGTCTTTTGAAGAGCTGATTTCATTTGTGAATGACACAGTAGCTAGATATGCTCCGTACGCCGAGATGATGGTTCATCATGAGGCTAAGAAGGAGCAGAGTCTTCGGGAGTTGAGCTTTCCGTTCTCCTCTTATCGAAAGGGACAACGTCATTTTGCAGGAGCCGTATATAAGTCCGTCGTGGAAAAGGTCAGTCTGTTCGCTCAAGCACCCACAGGTATTGGGAAAACAATGTCGACGTTGTTTCCTGTCCTTAAAGCGATGGGCGAAGGACAAGCTAAGGGATTGTTCTATTTAACGGCAAAGACGGTTACCCGTTTTGCCGCGCAGGAAGCCATCTCGCTGTTGCTAACGCAGGGACTTCAGCTGCATGTCATCACTATTACCGCTAAAGAGAAGGCCTGTTTTCGCGAAGAGGGGGTTTGCGGTAAGGATTCCTGTCCTTATACGGATGGTTATTATGACCGGATCAACGAGGCGTTGATGGATCTGTTAGAGCACGAGACGCTCATGAGCAGAGACACCATTGCACTGTATGCTCACAAACACAAAGTGTGCCCATTTGAGTTCTCATTGGATGCGGCCTATGCCTGTGATGCTGTGATCTGCGATTACAATTATATATATGATCCTCGCATCAGTCTGAAACGGCTAACAGAGGAAAGAAAGAGAGAAACGGTACTTCTAGTAGATGAAGCACACAATCTGGTAGACCGGGGACGGGAAATGTTCTCCGCCTCTTTGCTGAAAGCCCCTTTCCTGGAGATCCAGCGCCAATATAAAGAAATGAACCGGAGTTTGAGTAAAACCGCTAAATCGGTGAATGCTTTTTTCATCTCCCTTCGCAAAATTTGCAATGAAGAGGGGCAAGGGCAGTGGGACTCGTTCCCGGAGGAGCTGCCAGCTTTGCTTGAGATATTTTCTTTGGAGGCGGAACAGGAACTTATTCACCCCAGCTCCAGCATTGTCTCTCTGAATGGAGAAGATGAAGGGGAAAATGTCCTCTTGGATACATATTTTGCAGTTCAGGGAATGCTCCGCACCTTTAAGACCTATGATGAACGCTACATTACCTATGCTGAGGTTCGTAGAGGGGATGTCTATCTCAAGTTATTCAATTTGGATCCCTCGCATCTGCTTCGGCAGATGTCCAAGAGCTTTCGCAGTCAGATCCTGTTCTCAGCTACACTTTCTCCATTATCTTACTACCGGGATATGATTGGTGCGGTGGAGGAAGATTACAGTTTAACTGTTTCTTCTCCTTTTCAGAAGGAGCAGTGGGAAGTAACCGTCTTACCTGTCTCCACACGTTATCATGACCGGGAAGCTTCCCTAGTTCCGTTGACTAAAGCACTAAGCCAAATGGTCTCCAAGAAGGGCAATTATCTGGTGTTTTTTCCTTCGTACCTCTATTTACAAAACGTATATCAGGCCTTTACGGAGAATTACCCTGAAATCCGGACATTGATGCAGGATACGGGCATGAGTGAGCAAGCTAGAGAAAGTTTTTTAGCTGCATTTAGTCCAGACAATGACGAGACGTTATTGGGATTTGCTGTACTTGGAGGAATTTTTTCAGAAGGTGTGGATCTGCCAGGGGATCGCCTCAATGGGGTTATGGTTGTTGGCGTTGGCCTGCCACAGCTTGGTCTTGAACGCAATCTGCTGCGTCAATATTTTAATGCCAGAGGAAAAAATGGCTTTGATTATGCCTATGTCTATCCGGGAATGTGCAAGGTACTGCAAGCCGGAGGCCGGTTGATTCGCAGCGAGACGGATACGGGCATTATCGTGTTGGCTGATGACCGTTTTTTGCAGAGTCCATATATGCATTTGCTCCCCGAAGAATGGAGAGATTATCTTATCCGCTCGTAAGAGGTTATAATCTACGAAAGGGTATTCATAATCAATCGGCAGGGGGAAATAATATGACATTAAAAGTGGGTATTGTGGGTACGGGTTGGTTCTCTAAGGTACATGCTGATTTGCTGGCAGGGATGGATGATGTCCAGTTGCAGGCAGTCTGTGGAAGCAGTAAAGCCAAAGGCGAAGATATGGCACGTCCATACGGAGCTGCTGGATATGGTGATATTACAGAGATGTTGGATGCAGAGACGCTTGATGCTGTTTATATCTGTGTGCCTCCACAATCTCATGGTGCGATTGAACGTTCATTAATCAAGAGGGATATTCCTTTTTTTATAGAGAAGCCGCTTAGTATGACTACTGAAATTCCTGCGAGCTTGCTGCAAGATATTAAAGAACATAATTTATTGACCTCGGTAGGTTACCATTTCCGTTATCAAGAGAATGTCAGACGGCTCAAGGAAACACTACGTGGTGATAAGATCGGTATGGTTATGGGCCAGTGGATGGGCGGCATGCCGGGCGTAGCTTGGTGGCGTGATCAGGAGCAATCCGGAGGACAGTTCACCGAGCAGACTACTCATATCGTCGATTTAGTGCGTTATCTGGCAGGAGAGGTAAAAGAAGTATACGGCATGTTCGGAAACCGAATTATGCATGAGCAGCATGAAGGTGTGAGCGTAGCCGATGTAGGTACCGTATCTCTGAAGCTTGAGAATGGAATCATAGCTAATATTTCAAATACATGTGTACTGCCTGATCCGGTGGGAAGTGTAGGACTTAGTTTCTATAATGATCGGGGATTGCTGGATTGGAACCCGGATCGTCTCTTGGAAGTGCGAAGTGGCAATAGCACCGAATTTGAAAACACAGGAAATCCATATTTAGTGGAAAGTGAAGCTTTTCTGCATGCTGTACGGACAGGTGATCGTTCACGTATTCTCAGTGACTATGAGGATGGATTCAAGACGCTTAAAGTAACCTGCGCGGCTTACGATTCAGCACAAAGTGGACTTCCGGTTAAATTCTAGGTTTAGATCTCTTAAAAAAAGAACATGTCGCCTTAGATGTGCTAAAGAGACATGTCCTTGGCTCAAGCTGGGTTAGCCTAGTGGAGGAATACCGCGAGTAAAGCTGGCGCCACACCTATGGATAACAGCGCGGACAGAATCATCGCAATACTGGAGATGGTTCCGGTCAGTGAACTAAGCTCGAAGGCCTTGGATGTTCCTGTACCATGCGCAGCGGTTCCCAGCGATACACCACGCGCGATTTCATTGTCAATGCGGAAGATGCGGAGCACTGTAGGGCCCATCATTGTACCGAGTATCCCGGTAATGATGACGAAGACTGCAGTAATACTCGGTACACCGCCGATACTTTGCGAGATGCTCATAGCGATCGGCGTAGTCACCGAACGTGGAACCAGACTGGCTGCCAGATCGCCGCTGACATGCAGCCATTTGGCGAGCAGAATAGAAGAGATCACCGCTGTTATCGTCCCTGACAGCACGCCTGCCGCAATTTCGGCGGCGTGCTTTTTGAGCACCTTGAAGTTTTTATGCAAAGGGATTGCAAAGGCCATAGTTGCCGGTTGCAGCAAATCCGTCAGCCATTTGCCTCCCGCATTGTAAGAATCATAAGTAATGCCTGTGATGAGTAAGAAGATAATCATAAGCACTGGTGTAATGATCAATGGAGAGGTGTACACTTTGCCACTAGAAGCATAAATGCGTTTCGCCAGTAGATACACAGCAACCGTAAGACCGAAGAATAACAGAGCGTTTAACATGATCCTTTCCGCTCCTTTGCTTTGTAAATTCTACTGGTAAGTAATCCGGAACTGGCCATTACAACAATCGTACCCAAAATGACCACCGCGAGGATTCGTAAACCATCAGTTTCCAGAATATTCGCGTATTTCATTACGCCAATAGCAGATGGAATAAAGAACAGCAGGAGCTCAGCCAGTAGCCAAGAAGCACCAACTTCAACCCAATTCAGATGAATGACACCAAACTCAAGCAAAAGAAACAATATAATCATTCCGAGTATGCTTCCGGGAATAGGGATATGCAATAATGGGGTTACAGCATTGATTAGTAATGAGAATAGGGTAAGTCCCGCTACCTGCAGCAAGCCTATAACAATCTTTTTCATAAGGCTTCGCTCCTTTCATGATAATGAAAGTTTACAACAATTGTTTTCATAGGTAAAATGAATAGATTGAATAAATGACATTCCTTTTGTCTATGTATCGGAGGTTGGAAGATGGATATCCGACAATTAGAATATTTCGTCCAAGCAGCACGAATGAAAAGCTTTACTCGGGCTGCCGAATCCTTATATATTTCTCAGCCAACGATCAGTAAAATGATCCGGAATATGGAGATCGAGCTGGAGGCGGATTTGTTTTACCGTGAAGGGAAAAGTGTCCGGCTTACAGATGCGGGGGAAATTCTGTTCACCAAAGCGCAAAATATCGTGGAGTCGTTCGCCAGCTTGTCTTCTGAGCTGGATAGCTTACGAAATTTGGAGCAGGGCCACATCCGCATCGGTCTGCCTCCAATGGTAGGGGCGAGCTTTTTTCCTTCGGTGATTGGTCAATTTCATAAACGTTATCCGCAGGTTACTATTCGTCTGCATGAGGATGGCGCGAAAAAAGTGGAAGAAGATGTAGAAACGGGCTTGCTGGACATCGGAATGGTTGTGCTGCCTGTAAATACAGCCAAACTTCATTGTTTCACTTTTGTTGAAGAGAAGCTGAATCTTATTTTACCTGTAGGACATCGGCTGGCCGGTGCAGACTTTGTTCCTTTAAGTGAACTGGCCGAAGAGGAGTTTGTGCTGTTCCGGGAGGATTTTACGCTGCATGATCGGATTATTACGGAATGTGTGAAGGCGGGATTTCAGCCTAAGGTAATCTATGAGAGCTCCCAATGGGACTTAATTAGCCGCATGGTGGCTGCCGGTATGGGAATCGCATTGCTGCCAGAGACCATATGCCGGGATATGGATCGATCACGGTTAGTTGTTGTGCCTTTGACGGATCCGGTAATTCCGTGGCAGCTTGCTATGGCGTGGCGTAGAGACCGTTATTTATCTTTTGCGGCACGCGAATGGATTTCTTTTGCAAAGGGACTTTTGCGAGAACAGTATCCCAATGAGCTCCCTGACCAGCATGCGGAGGACTCTGAATAAATAGTAATTCCGTTTTTGTTAGAAGCTCTACAATTTTTCTTTTTTTTGAAAATATGTTTTTTGGTATCATGACTTATGATAGGAGAAGATGTTGATAGAGAGAAGGAGAGAGATGTGACACAAAATCCAAATTCCTCCAAGAATAATCATAGAAAAGATTATAAAGAAGATGAGCTACTTGTAACTATAGAGAGTCTTAGATGTGAATTGCTGGAGGTTGCAGAGCAACGGAGTCTTAGTGACCGTGCTGTTTTAGAGCTTAGTGAGCGATTAGACAGCTATATTTTGCTGGCACAAAATAAGATGATGGAAAATTTGCGCAACCGGAAAGCCGGCATTACATCCTATAGTAGAAGTTCCAAAAGCGCCATCACTGTTAGCTAAACTACCAACAACATAGAATTATAATACTATGAAGATGTTACTGATCTAGAGGAGCGTATTAGGCTCCTCTATTTGTCGTACAATCTATTTGTTGTACAATCCATAACTTTCACCTATAATGTCAATTAATAGAATCTTTTCAAGTCAAACTTTGGGGGTGCCGAGTGGAGGGAAAGTTAACAACTATACGCTCAGAAATTGAGAAAAATTTGTCCCGCTCCGGCCATAATCTCGCCTCATTTTCAAAAATTTGTGGCCTGAATCGAGGCAGCCTCAGTGCAATTCTGCATGGAAATCCGCCGAAGCCTATGTCCTTGGGACAAGTAGATGCAATTATAAAAGCCTTTGGTTTTCCAGAAGGTTGGTTATATCCTCTATATGTTGATGAATGCTTCAATGATGAGAAGGTCTCACGCCGTAGAGTGGAGCCTTTTTTGATTCGTTGTGCTGAATTGGGCAAACAGCCTTGTATTGAGGACACTTTAAGCAGATTACTGGAATATCCGAAGTCTCTGGATATCGTTTATTCGGTAGCTGATAAATTGTTTAAAAAAGGTAAAATAGATGAATCGATATTTTTTTATAAAGTTGTAGCTGAGAATGAGTCCGACAGTTACTCGGAGCGGCTCGCAATAAGTCATTATCGTATTTTTAGAGCAATTTTATCCATCGTCGATTCAGACGAGAAGTTACATGCAGTTATTACTTTTGAACCTTTCAGGAATCGTCTACCAGAAAATATGCAATTGGATGGTCTCTTAACTTTGACACAGTTATGTTTCGATCTTCGTCGTTGGAATAAAATGGAGTCGTTCGCTGATGAGCTAAGAACGCTGGCTAATGCTGTTTACCGCGAGCAACTGCGAAGTAATGTGGATAAACGTAAGGAAGTTCTTCATACGGAACGTCCACTAGTGGTTTATTACGGTCATGGGTATTTGCTTAAAGCAATTTCGCTGACCAAGCAAGGTAAATATGAAGAAGCTAAAAAGTATACTGCAGGCTACGCAGATCTTGGCTGGTTTGAAATGATGAATGAAGAAGGTCGTCAGGCGGTAGAACAATTTCGGTTATTCGCAATGGGCAATGGTTTCACAATTGAGTTGTTGATGGGTAATGTGGATGTTCTATCTTCCTACGCGGCCTTTTTAGCAGATCACCCAGGTGAAATCTTAGCTGGACTTATAACTATTATGGATGCTGCTAATCGTTACGGGTTCTCTGCTGACAGTGTACTTACACGATTCTCACGAGAAATGTTGAGGTTTGAAGGGTTCCAGGAGCCTAATAATGTAGATCGTGTATTTCGTTTGTACTATCAAGTAGCAATCTATGAAATAAATAAGCAATGTTATAGCACAGGTGTAGATTATCTTCTGAAATCTTTGGAGTTATCTATAAAGCAAAACAACGGAAAAGATTTCATTAATTGTATAACTTTATTTGAGACGAGCAGGGATTACGCTACTGCTTCTCAACAGGATAAATATAGAGAACTAGTAAAGGGGGTGAGAAAAAATGAAAAAATCACTGTTGATGATGGTAAGCGTGTTAGCATTGTTTAGCTTCATTATCATTGGACCTGTGGGCTCTGGAAGTAATGGAGGCATTACAACCTATGAGCACGGAGCTTGGTTCTAAGGGATGAAAACATCTATTCAATCCTTAAAATACAGAGCAATACATAAACCGATAACTACTCCCTTGCACTCGTGCTGGGGAGTTTTCTTTTTCGTAATAATTGATAGCGTATTCATAATTTGACAAAGCAATCCGGCGAAAATATAATTAGGTAGCCTAAATAATATAGTGTTTAATAATTAGTTGACCTAACTAAAATAGAGGTGAAGGAAATTGGGATAAACGGAGGAAATACAGAAAATACTGAAAATTCAGTCGCACACGGGCTTTTTGCGGCGATGAAACGCCTGCATAAAGCTCAATGGCAAAAGGGCGTTGAGGGCCACAAGCCAAGTGAGATGACTTTAATGATATGCATTGAAAAATGGAATCATTCTGATGAAGAGGGTCTTAAGGTGTCTGAAATCAGCCGACTACTTGGATTCACTCCTCCTACCATCACGCAGCTGATTAACAGTCTTGAAGCGAAACAGATGGTGGAAAGACACGCGGATCCTTCGGACCGAAGAGTTGTACGCGTAAAATTGACGGAACGTGGAAAAGAACTCACACGAAAAGCGGAACATTATCGTGATGTGATGCTTGATAAGCTTGTACAACACTTAGGCGAAAAAGACACTAAACAGCTCACAGAGCTATTGCTTAAAGTACATGAATACGTTGAGGATAATCCACCACCTGATTGGGATAGGCTACAAATGAACGGAGATGAGAAGCTTGATTAAATTATTTAAACAACTGAAGCCTTTTAGGGTAGCTATTGGTGCTGTATTAATCCTTGTATTTTTGCAGTCCATGGGTGATTTATACCTTCCTACTCTGATGTCTGACATCGTCGACAAAGGGATCGTTCAAGGAGATCGCGCTTATATTTGGAAAATAGGTAGTTTCATGCTCATGGTTGCAGGTGGCGGTGCTTTATGTTCGGTAATTGCCAGTTACTTATCGGCAAAAGTGGCGGCTGGGTTTGGTAAAATCACGCGTGCTCGAGTCTTTAATCATGTAGAGAATTTCACTCTGCATGAATTCGATAAGTTAGGTACAGCGTCTTTGATTACACGTACAACAAATGATATTACACAAGTTCAAACCGTACTTACTATGATGTTGCGCATGATGATCGGGGCACCGATGATGATGATTGGTGGTATCATCATGGCAGTATCTGAAGATGCTAAATTATCATTGATTTTTGTAGTCGTTATTCCTGTACTTGTTGGGGCGATCTTCTTTATTGGGATGAAGGGTCTGCCACTGTTTAAAGCCATTCAGATTAAGCTTGATAAATTAAACCTGGTGCTGCGTGAGCATCTGACAGGTATTCGTGTTATTCGTTCTTTTAACCGGATTGATCATGAGAATAGACGTTTCACCGAAGCTAACCGTGATCTTACGGATACAGCTATCAAGGTCAACAAAATCATGGCCGGCCTGATGCCGCTGATGATGATTGTAATGAACTTTTCTATGATTGCTATTCTTTATTTTGGTGGAATTCGAATTGGTGACGGCGATCTGCAAGTTGGGTCCCTGATGGCATTTATCCAATATGCGATGCAAATTATGTTCTCTCTGATTATGGTATCGATGATGTTCGTGTTAATTCCGCGTGCTTCAGCTTCAGCCGTGCGTATCAATGAGGTACTGGATATGCAGCCTGAATTTACAGATCCTACTGAGAGTGAACTGCATACAACAGCTCAAGCTACTAAAAAAGACGGGCGCGATTCTTTACGTGGTTTTGTTGAGTTTGAGAATGTATCTTTTTCCTATCCAGGGGCAGAACAGCCTGCACTTTCCAAAATTAGCTTTAGTGCTCGTCCGGGTGAAGTTACCGCAATTATCGGGGGTACCGGATCGGGTAAATCTACGCTACTTAGCCTGATTCCAAGGTTCTATGATGTTAATGAAGGTGCTGTACGCGTAGACGGAGTGGATGTGCGTGAGATGACACAGGAAGAGCTGCGGAGCAAAATCGGTTACATCCCTCAAAAAGCAGTATTGTTCTCGGGTACGATTAATGAGAACATCCGCTACGGTAAAGAGGATGCTACGGATGAAGAAATCATTCATGCATCCAAGGTGGCTCAAGCCTACGATTTCGTATCCGCGATGAAGGATGGGTTTGACTCGGAAATTGCCCAGGGCGGGAATAACGTCTCTGGTGGTCAGAAACAGCGGTTGTCCATTGCTCGGGCGCTTGTGAGAAAACCTGAGGTGTATCTGTTCGACGATAGCTTCTCAGCTCTTGATTTCAAGACAGATGCCAAACTTCGCGCGGCTCTCAAAGCTGAAACTACGGAATCCACCGTATTGATCGTAGCTCAGCGGGTTAGCACCGTTATGGATGCGGACCGGATTATTGTAATTGATGAGGGTGAAATTGCTGGAATGGGCACTCACCGTGAACTGCTCGAGAGCAGTGATGTGTACCGCGAGATCGTATCCTCGCAGCTGTCAGAGGAGGAAATAGCATGAGCGAACAAAACAGAGAACATAAGCCTGCAGCTCCCCGCGGCCATAAAGGTCCGGGTGGACCGGGTGGCGGTCCTGGAATGAGGATGCCGGCAGAAAAGGCTAAAGATTTTAAAGGTACACTTCGTCGCTTGATCAAATATTTACGCCCACGTATGGTTCAATTGATTATTGTACTAATTATGGCGATTGCCAGTACGGTGTTCAGTATCTTCAGTCCGAAGGTTATGGGTAAAGCTACAACCAAACTGTTCGAAGGTGCTTACGGCAAATTGATGGGTGTAGAGGGTGCCTCCATTGATTTTGGATATATTAATGATATTCTGATCCTGCTCGCGGGATTGTATCTGCTTAGTGCTTTGTTTAGTTACATTCAGCAATATGTAATGGCTGGAGTAGCGCAGAAGGTAGTTTATGACATGCGTGAGCAGATCAACAGCAAGCTGGAGCGTTTACCTTTAAAATATTTTGACTCCCGTACACACGGGGAAATTCTCAGCCGTGCTACGAATGACGTGGATAACATCAGTACCACGTTGCAGCAAAGTTTAACGCAGCTGATTACCTCAATCGTCACTATTATTGGTGTTATTGTGATGATGCTTACCATCAGCCCATGGCTGACTTTAATCACGATTACTACGTTGCCACTCAGCTTTATTGTGATTATGGCGATCTCCAAACGTTCGCAGACTTATTTTGTGAGACAGCAGAAATCGCTTGGTCAGTTGAATGGTCATGTAGAGGAAATGTATACAGGGCACCGGATTATTAAAGCTTTCGGCCGCGAACCGCAGTCGCTTAAAGATTTTGATGAAATAAACGATAAGCTATATGATTCTGGCTGGCGCTCCCAATTTATGTCGGGTATGATTATGCCGCTTATGATGTTTATCGGTAACTTGGGTTATGTGCTTATCTGTGTTGTGGGTGGTATTTTTGTTACTAAAAAAATGATTGATGTCGGGGATATCCAAGCCTTCATTCAATATTCACGTCAGTTCACCCAGCCGATTGCACAAACGGCTAATATTGCTAACATTATTCAATCCACCATTGCTTCCGCAGAACGTGTATTTGAACTTCTGGATGAAGAAGAGGAAGTCAAAGAAGTTAATACTACACTTGTGAAGCTTGATGAAGGTGCTCCGGAAGGCTCCGTTGAGTTCCGTCATGTGAAATTCGGCTATAAAGAGGATGCTATTCTGATTGAGGACATGAATATTGAGGTTAGTCCAGGTCAGACTATAGCTATTGTCGGTCCTACTGGTGCTGGTAAAACCACTTTGATTAACCTGTTGATGCGCTTCTACGAGCTTAACGATGGGGAAATTATCATTGATGGCGTCAACATTACCGATATGAAACGGAGTGACCTACGCAGTAAATTTGGTATGGTGCTTCAGGATACCTGGCTCTTCAACGGTACGATTCGTGATAACATTGCTTACGGTCGTGAAGGTGCATCAGAAGCTGATGTGGTGCGGGCGGCCAAGGCTGCGCATGCTGATCACTTTATCCGCACACTTCCGCTTGGCTACAATACGGTGTTAAATGAAGAAGCTTCTAATATTTCACAAGGACAGAAGCAGTTGATTACTATTGCTCGCGCTATTCTTGCTGATCCATCGATCCTCATTCTTGATGAAGCAACGAGCAGTGTCGACACACGGACTGAATTGCTGATTCAAAAAGCGATGAATGCGCTGATGCAAAACAGAACAAGCTTCGTTATTGCCCACCGTCTCTCGACGATTCGTGATGCGGATCTCATTCTTGTCATGAACCAAGGTAGTGTAATCGAGAAAGGCAACCACGAAGAACTGCTGGCACAAGGCGGATTCTATGCGGATCTCTATAACAGTCAGTTCTCTGAAGGGGATTTGGACGTAGGCTAAATTGAAGTGAAGAAAAAAGTATAGTTAATCATAAACCCCTCTTTTCACATGATGCTGATTTTTTATGTGAAGAGAGGGGTATTTTATATGTGATGAGGTGCTTTAATTTTTCTGAAAAATAAAAAAAGTTTGATTAAAAATTAAAGCATATATATGATAGAATAAAAAATGACCCGCGGCTCATTTTTAAGGCTGCAAGGTAAAGGAGAGGATGAAGGGAATGTCAGGCTACGGAAAATGGGTGGCAGGAAAAAAGACGAAGTGGATTACTCTTCTCGTATGGATAGTGCTTGTAGGTGCACTTACCCTGTTATGGCCTGCAGTGAATTCTCAGGTTGCTAATAATGCGCCTAACCTCCCAGATGATTCACAATCGGTACAGGCAGCAGCTATTGCAGAGCAAGAATTCCCTAGTGGAAGTGGAGTGCCTGCGCTGCTCGTATGGCATAGAGAAGGCGGGCTTTCACAAGATGATTTAGTACATATCACTGCTGTGTACAAGAAGTTGGAGCAGCAACCATTGCCCCATCAGAATTTTGTTCCACCATTAGGACAACTGCCGCCACAAGCATTACAAGCCTCGTTATCTGAGGATCTTAGTACGCTGGTAACCCCAGTGCTTTTTGATAAAACGGCAGATAGTGATCAGCTCGGCGAAGCTGTGACAGAAATGAAGAAGATCATAAACACGGAGACGGGCGGAGACCCCTCTGCTGCTAAGGTAGATGGAAAAGACCTGAGTTTACGTGTTACAGGTCCAGTGGGCATCTCCATAGATGCTACAGGGCTGTTCAAAAACGCAGACGTTTCCTTGTTAATTGCTACGGTTATGCTTGTTCTGGTGTTCTTATTGGTGATCTATCGTTCGCCGATATTGGCGTTTATTCCGCTTATTGCGGTTGGGTTCGCTTATGGCGTAACTAGCCCGATTCTTGGAAAAATGGCGCAAGAAGGCTGGATCACAGTGGATTCACAGGCGATCTCGATTATGACCGTTTTGTTATTCGGAGCTGGTACGGACTATTGTCTGTTCCTGATTTCACGGTTCCGGCAGTTGTTGAAGGTAGAGGAGAGCAAGAGTCGTGCCCTTCTTCGCTCCATTACCGAATCTTCAGGTGCAATTGCTATGAGCGGCTTCACCGTCGTGCTCGCGCTGTTCGCATTATTGCTGGCTAAGTATGGAGCTTATCATCGTTTTGCCATTCCATTTAGCGTGTCGATCTTCATCATGGGAATTGCCAGTCTAACCCTCGTACCAGCACTGCTGGCGATCTTCGGACGGACCTCGTTCTTCCCATTCATTCCGCGCACACCGCAAATGGAGGTAGAACGGGCTAAGGCTAAAGGCAAACCTGTTCCTGAACCCAAGGTTTCCCGTAAAAAGGGCATTGGCGGCTTGGTAGTAACCCGGCCTTGGGCTATCGTAGGTGTGACCGTTATCGGCCTGGGGATTCTGGCTTCATTCTCCAGTGGCATCAAATTTACCTATGATATCCTATCCTCTTTTCCTAAAAATATGGAGTCCCGCGAAGGGTTCGACCTTATTGGCAAACAGTTCTCCCCCGGAGAATTGGCTCCAGCGAAGCTGATTATTGATACCCAAGGAAAAGCGAGCGGAGAGGATCTAAAGGTCATTCTGGGCGGACTCACCTACGTGGACACGGTTTCCGATCCGCAGCAGGGGGCAGTAAACAAAGATATTGTTGGTTTTGATATTGAATTTAAAAGCAATCCTTACTCACTAGAAGCGATGGGGCATATTCCCACCCTTCTTGCTACCGCAGAGCAGGCATTAATCGATGTAGACGTTGCGAACCCTGCGGATCATGTGTGGGTAAGCGGACAGACGGCAACACAGCACGACACTAAAGAGATTGGAGATCGGGATACCGATCTGATTATCCCCGTGGTCATCGGAATGATCACCTTACTGTTGTTGATATATCTGCGTTCAATAGTGGCCACCATCTATCTGGTCGGCACCGTTATTCTCTCCTTCTTCTCAGCGCTTGGCTTAGGCTGGATTATCATTCACTATGTGATGGGAGCTGATGCCATTCAGGGAGCGATCCCACTGTATTCCTTTGTTTTCTTGGTGGCACTTGGAGAAGACTACAACATCTTCATGATCTCGAATATCTGGAAAAAGCGTAAAACCATGCCGCTTAAGCAGGCTATCGCGGAAGGTGTGAATGAGACCAGCTCGGTAATTACCTCTGCCGGCCTCATTCTGGCAGGTACATTTGCTGTATTGGCAAGCTTGCCGATTCAGGTGCTTGTGCAGTTCGGTATCATCACCGCTCTTGGTGTTCTGTTGGATACCTTCGTGGTTCGTCCGTTCCTTGTACCAG
The DNA here is from genome assembly GCF_037965665.1 of Paenibacillus sp. FSL L8-0333. NCBI lineage: Bacteria > Bacillati > Bacillota > Bacilli > Caryophanales > Paenibacillaceae > Paenibacillus > Paenibacillus sp. FSL L8-0333. Next base: position 6,486,612 of record NZ_CP150186.1, on the reverse strand, counting down.
CTATTACGACGCTCTTTGGTCGTTGGTCGTTCTGGCCGGGTAAACATCAAGAGGTGGAGACTCCTCAGCCAGATGTAAGTAAATAATGAGTTTATAAACAACAAACAGGGATGTCCCAGAGCCATATTGGCTCCGGACATCCCTGTTTGTTTAGTCTTAGGTCCAGGACATCGCTGGATAATAGTGCTGCTTGTACCAACTAACTGACCTGTATCTAATAGGCTAATCAATAAGTCTGCTGGACGATAATTACTCTAAGTTTTTACTGTAGCAATTAGCATTTAGAAGCGATAACTGTGTTAATTAGCCCGCTGCATTGGTTAGCCAAGAGGTAAAGATAATTAGCCCGCTGTATTGGCTAGCCCGGCGGTAAGAGTTAACTAGCGCGCTGCATTGGTTAGCCAGGAGGTAAAGCCAATTAGCTCGTTGCAACGGTTAACCTAGCAGTAATAGTTAATTAGTTACTGTGCTTATCGGGCAACAATCCCGTACACACTGCTGGTCCAATCTAGCTACAACTCCGATTGGTTAGTCCTAATACTTAGTTACCAGGCGTGCGGCTGATCATTAGCTCATATTTATCGATGGAAGCACCCAGGATTGCGTCATTACCACCAGCACCACGGTGCGACTGACGGAAGGACTCGCTGGAGGTCCAGCCTTTGAACGCATCCTCATTCTCCCATACGGTGCAGATTTTTAATTCCTCGATACCTTCTTTGGCATTTCCGCGCCATACCTCCATACGTACAAAACCAGGCATATCCGGTACACCATTATTTCCTCCGAAACGTTGAGCAATAGCTTCGCCATGACCTTCTTTTACTTTAATAGTATTAGTTACTACCAGCATGATAGATAAACCTCCGATCAGAAAGTTAGTATATTCTCAGGACATTGTGAATCGAAATAATATAACATGAGAACCTCGGAAATTAGTATCAAGATCTCAAGGTAACATCGTGATTCTCAAAAGCACAGTACACCCGAAAGTACGGAGCAATGGTATATGACACAAGGCACAAGACACAAGGACAAGGCGCAAGGTACAAGGTACAAGGCACAGAACACAATACACAAACCACAAACCAACTAACAAAATAAAAGACCACCCCAAAAGACACAAGAACGCGGGCGCTTAATTGCACTTTGTACACTTAAATTATCCGTCACACCACAAACGATCGAATAAGTGTATTCTCTGCAACTAATTTGTGCGAATCTGGTGAATTGACGAGAATAGCCTTCTTTTAACTGTATAGAGTGCAACTAAAGTATGATTTATCCTCTAATTACGCTGAATAGATGTACAAAGTGCAACTATTATCTATTTAAACGTTAAGTATTGTGCAAACTCAGGTACCTGCCAAAAATCAAAGTGTCTACTGCAAGTAAAGTGGCTACAGCAAGTAAAGTGTCTATCGCAAGAGAAAGTAACTACTGCAAGTAAAGTGCCACCTCAACCATAAAACGTTACTCTAAGCCAAAGTGCCAACCCAACTCCAAAGTGTTTACTCAAAACCACCATTCCAGCTAGCACCTAATTGCAGTCCCGGTTACCTAATATAGCCCACAAATGAAGTTACATTGCAGAATGTGCAACAGAATGACCCGAATGTTGTCTGAATAAGGCAGTCTGTTGCATTCTGTACAATAGAATCAAGCCCCAATCGCCTAAAAGGAGGGGAGCCACTAAATTGATTGCACAAAGTGCAATCACCCAAGGCCTCATCCTCGTCTAGAGCGATTCTATTGCACAAAGTGCAATCACCCCAGATCATCCGGCTCCCTACGCGTCCAGCGCGATTTTATTGCGGATTGGTGGTCCACAGTCCTGCTGTTTTTAGGAAGACGCGATCCGGCAGCTTCAAAGCTGTCAGTGCCAATTCAGCAACATCTTCAGGTTGCATCATGCGGTCTTCGTCACCGATTTTAAGTCCAGCATTGGAAGCTAGGCCAGTGTTCACGGTGCTTGGAGTCAAGGCTACGACGCGGATATTGTGTTTGCGCACTTCTTGTGCGAGGGCTTCGGTCATGCCCATGAGAGCGAACTTGGATGCGCAGTAAGCAGAACCTGTCGCGAAGCCGCGTTCTCCGGCTGTGGATGAAATATTGATGATATTTCCGCCATTTTTCTCAATCATCGCAGGCAGTGCAGCACGGGTTACGTAATAAGTACCGTAAAGATTAACTTGGATGTGGCGCTCCCAGTCTGCAGGGTCCATTTCTACTAAAGTGCCGAATTTTGCAATCCCGGCATTGTTGATTAATGCATCAAATGCTCCAAGCTCATTTTGCAGGGAAGCAACAGCACGTTCAGCTTCTTCACGTACGGCGATATCGGCCACGGCAATGCTGACTTTAACATCATATACTTCCGTTAAGGCTGATTTTAACGCTTCGAGATCACCTGAAGTTCTGGAGATCAGGCCTAAATTAGAACCTTCCTTAGCCAGTGCCATAGCCAAGGCTTTTCCGATCCCTTTGCCTGCACCAGTAATTACAACACTCTTTCCTCTCAAATCCATCTCTATCGTCACTCTCCTTCAAACTTTTTTGAAGCAGCTGCTTCATTCAAGTCTTATTATACCTGAATGCTGTAGGGCAATTACAATCGCCCCTTAGAAAAGGGACTGCAATTTTTCATGAATCCGAACTGCCTTTTCATGAAAAGTATTATTCATGGAGTTTCGTCAGCGGTACCGAAGCAGGGCCCTCTAAAACTTCGCCATCGTAGGAGAAACGGGAGCCGTGGCAAGGGCAATCCCAGGAACGATCCCCGTTGTTCCATTCGCATTCACAGCCCATATGGGTACAGGTTCTATCCACCAGATGAAGTTTACCTTCTGGATCCTTATAAGCTCCCACACGTTTGCCATCATGGAACACAACGGCCCCTTCGTCAGCTTCTAAATCAGTTGTCTTTTTATGGACGATTTCCACTTTGCCCGCCACGAGCTCTTTTGCCACATTGGCATTTTGCACGATGAAGTTTTTTAGGCTGGTGCCAGCTTTGAAGCGGGACGGATCGTACAATTCGGTATACGGATTATCTTTGCGCTGAATCTGATCCGAGATGATCTGTGCAGCCAGCGTACCGCTTGTCATGCCCCATTTTCCAAAACCTGTAGCGATATAAATCTCTTCGTTGTCCGAAATCTTGCCGATGTAGGGCACTCTGTCTAGGGTGATTAAATCCTGTGCTGCCCAGCGGTAAGGGATTGTTTTGATGCCGAGCAGATTTCCTGCGAATAGCTCCAAGTTCTCATAATGTCCTATCGTACAGATGCCCTGGCCTGTCTTATGATTGTCTCCCCCGACAATGACCAGATTCCTGCCTTCCCACTCTACTGCACGCAGAGAACGGGTGGGTTCGCTTGCGCTTAGATACATTCCACCCTCAAAATCCGTTTCAGGCTGGATCGCCAGACAGTAGGAACGTTCAGCATGCAGCCGCGAGAAATATAATGCTCCTCCATCGTAGAAGGGGAAATGAGAAGCTGAAACGGCGTAGCGGCAGGTGATCCGATACTCGTCCTTTTCAGTAAAAAGCGTAAGCTTATCGTTCTTCTCCACCTTATCTGCCATCATCGTATGCTCATAGATTACGCCACCTTTATCCTGAATGACCTTCAGCAGGCCCTTCAGATATTGCAGCGGGTGAAAGCGGGCTTGTCCTGGTAATTTAATGGCACCACTGGCCATCAGAGGGATAGAGACGTTATCTAGCCACTCTCCGGGCAGACCCAATTGTTCATAGGCTTTATACTCTTCCTCCAGTTGTTTAAGCGTCTTATGATCTTCAGCATCCGCGTACAGAAAAGCTGCCTCATGTTTCATGCCGCAGGATACTTCAAGTTCCTCAGCAGTATTCTGGATCCAATTCATAGCCTCGCTGTTCGAACGATAATAGAGCCGGGCTTGTTCCTGCCCAAAATGTTTTATCAAATGATGATAGATTAGCCCGTGCTGTGCTGAGATTTTTGCACTGGTAAAACCCGTAGTGCCACTTAGAATTTCCCCTGCTTCCAAGAGCGTGACTCTGTAGCCTGCTTTGCTGAGGAGATAGGCTGTTGTAATGCCTGTAATTCCACCGCCTACCACTGCCACATCTGTAGAAATATCTTCAGCCAGCTTTGGAAAAGTCGGTAAATCCGTGGTATCTCTCCATAATGATTCCGGAAATTGTGGAAGACTTTGCGTTATCTTACGGTTTGGGTCCATCTATTATCCCTCCATCTGTACAATCCTCATCTCATTTATTACCACAGTCCTGTGAAAAGAAACTCCCCGTTCAATTGTGCAGTGCATGAATTCAAAGAAACAGTGCCAAAATAAGGGGGGATCCGGGACGTAAAGGACAAATAGGAGGGATGATGTTCCATGTCAGTTCAACAGGATAAGGACAATATTTCTCTGGAATGGATCAAAGACCAGCTGAACGGGTTCGCGGATTTAATCGATAAGACGATCGTTACCTCTTTTGGGCAGGTCGACCTACTTTATATCAAAAGCGTTGCGGATTCGCAGATCCTCAGCCGAAATGTAATCACACCGTTCTATGAGATGGAGAATATCAACGCTTACCAAAATTACATTATGACGTATCCGGGCAGTGAAGAGGCGACTACGAGAGATAAAGCGATCGAGCTTTTGCTCAGCGGTTATATTCTTCTGGGCTTGAAGGATACGTTCTGTTTCTTTGATGCTATGAATACGGAGATTAGTGGGGTTAATGAAACATCTGCAGAAAGCATTTCTCAGGGACCTTCAGATGCACTAACTGAGGATATTGCAGTGAATATGAACATGATTCGTCGGCGATATCAATCCACCAATCTCAAAATGGAGACCATGGTCATCGGCGATGTCTCCAAAACAAAGATAGCGATTCTATACGATGACAGTCGGGTGGATAAGAATGTTTTAAAGGAATTACGTGAGAAAATGGGGACGTTAAAGGTTGATATTTTGCAGGCTACAGGCGAACTTGAGAAGTTTATAAGCAGTGATAAATTAAGAATACTCCCGAAGTCCATTATCACCGAAAGACCGGACAGGGTTGTGTTTAATTTGTCTGAAGGAAAAGTAGCGATAATGCTTGATACTACGGGTTATGCGATAGTGCTGCCGTCTATTTTTAATGACTTTTTCACATCGATGGATGATAAAATCCAATTTCCTATCGTGGGGCGTTTTCTGAAGCTTTTGCGGATTATCGGTGTAGGCATGACACTTTGGCTGCCTGCGTTCTATGTAACCCTCACCTCGTATAATCCAGAAATTATTCGGGTGCAGATTGCACTGCTTATTTCGGGTAGTCGTGCAACAGTACCTTATCCATCTTTTGTGGAAGTGCTTTTAATGCTCATGATGATGGAGTTTCTGACTGAGGCGAGCTTACGGCTCCCCAAGGCGATTGGTCCAACGGCTACAACTGTAGGGGGGCTTATCTTGGGGCAGGCAGCGACGGCAGCAGGACTTGTAGGGAATATCATGATTATATTGGTTTCAGCTGTTGCGATATCCAATTTTCTAATTCCGCTGAATATGATGAGCTTGTCCATACGTGTGCTGAAGTATATTTTTCTTTTTGCCGCAGCTTTTTTAGGATTGGTTGGGGTAGTGGTCTGTGTCGTGGGATTTGCCATGTATTTATGCAAACAGCGCAGCTTCGGACAACCTTATTTCAGATTGTTTTTTCTCGATAATCTAGGCAAGAAGAAGGGTGGAGAGCATTGATGGCCAAAAGCCGTTATTTCTACTGTCTTTTTCTGATGAACAGCCTGATCAACATCATTAATTTTGTTCCAAGGGAACTAATAGACAGACGTTTTGGTGGTGCTTTGATGTCCATCCTAATCGGAACGATCTTGGGCACTTTGTTTGTCTATATATTTACTGTACTGATTGCTAAATTCCCCGGCAAGGGATTTCCGGAAATATTTGACTCTTTGCTTCCTAAGAAGTTAGCCAGAATCTTATTGGTCCTTTTTGCTGGCTTATGGTGTGTGGCCGGGGGAGTTACATTGCTTTCCTTTGTAGATATCACGCTGCGGTTTATCAGTCCGGATTCGAATCCCTATACGGTTGTGATCAGTTTTTTAGTCTTGGTCTGCATCTGCTGTCGCTTCGATTCTTTATCACTCTTGTATGGGCTTGAAATCATTCTCAGCGTAACCTTACCGTTAATTATTTATGGCCTCGTAAAAGCGCTAATCAATCCGGACTTCAATTGGGATTCTGTTCTGCAGGTCACTACATACTTCTGGCATAAGCCGGACCTAATGAGCCTTTCGGCGGCCACCTTTTCGTTTAGTGGTTACTTAAACCTGGCCATATTTAATCGGGTATTTCATGGACTGAAGCTGAAGCATGTCTGGATTTTAGGGGTGGAGGGACTGTTCGTATTGCTCTTGACTTTGTTAGTTCCCATCGGTTATTTCGGAACCGTTGCTATTGATAAACATGTGTATACATGGTTCTCGACGGCCGACAGTATTCGGATGGAATCCTTTATTATTGAACGGATGCTGTTTATTTTTTATTTTGCCTACTTGAGTTTGTCTCTGGTAAGTGTAATTGTTCATTGGCATGGAGGTTTAGAGCTTTTTAAAGGTGCCCTTTCATCTGTAAAAAAACATTCCCCAAAAGCAGAACGCTGGAAAGAGTGGGGCATTCTAAGCTTGTTTAGCGCGATGGTTCTGTCCTTAATGGGGCTGGATCAATATCAACTTAATATGTTTGGTGCCTGGTTTCTGCAAATTCGCTGGTTTGGTGAGATGTTCATCATCGCTCTGCTGTTTTATTGTTATCGCAAAGTTTGGAGGGGGAAGCTGTGAGAAGAGTACTTGCTGGAATTGGGATTACCTTACTCCTTCTTCTTCCTGGTTGTGACTTCAAGGAGATTGATTTGCGGATTTTCGTGTTAGCAATCGGCGTTGACCAAGGTGCAGAAGAAGGGAATTTTAAGATTAGCTTAAAGCTTGCCATCCCTCAGGGGGATGTTACCAAGATTGATGAGAAGATGCAGATCTTGACGGAGGAGTCTCCAAGCATTTCGGAAGCCCTCCGTAGAATGAAATCCAGAGTGGAAAAGGAGCTTGATTACTCCCATTGTAAATCAATTATTTTGGGGGAGGAGGTTGCCCGTAAAGATATTCTCCATGTTATGGATTGGGCCGTGCGACGTAGAGATATACAGCTTATTATTAATTTTGCAATAGGGCGTCCGGAAGCACTTCAAGTGCTGAAGGTAAGACCCGAATCAGAGCGTATCCCATCGAATTCTCTTATCTTGGCTATGAGTGGACAAGGCACGGAGTCTCCATTTATTTCTAGTGTGTATTCCTATCAGCTGATGAGAAATGTTTTTGAGGAGGGGATTGATCCGATCCTGCCGATTATCGAGACTAAAGGGGAAAAGGAGTTTTTAATTGATAAAATTGCTCTGCTGAATAATGAGAAAATCAAAATGGTTCTTACGCCAAATGAGACCCGGCTATATAATCTGCTGTCACGCCCGAATCTGCGGACTAACTTACCCGCCCATTCCGAGGGAATTATGTTTCAATATTACACAGAGAGGTCATCCTCGCACTATAAAATCGTGACACCAGAGCAAGGGAAAGCTACTATTCGTTATCATATTAAGATAAAAGGTATTCTCGAAGAGAGTAGTAGCCCAGATCTGGTGACTCATAGCATGCTGGAGAAAATTGCAGTTGCTGGGGGAAAAGAACTGGAAGAGGATATCTTAGCATTGCTGACCAAAATTCAAGCAAGTGGCCTTGATCCCTTTGGTTGGGGGCTGCATTATGGAGCAAGACACTTTAATAACGATACGGAAATGAAAGTGTGGAAGGAGCTCTATTCTAAACTTGATTTCCAAGTGAAGGCTGATGTAGATATTAAATATTCAGGAATGATTAGGTAGCTTGTAAAGTAACATGTGGATAAAAATGGGATTGACGTTCCCATCTACAAGATTTATACTTGATCTAAAAATAAGTTAGAGGATGATAGGAATGAAAAGTCTAAATTTGACCTCCCAACGTCAAGCCGTTTACGATATCGTCCTTAATTCACATGACCATCCTACTGCTGCGGAAGTGATGAATCGGCTAGTAGAGCAGGGACATAGCTTAGCATACGGTACTGTATATAACTCTCTGCGTTATCTTTCAGATAAACAAATGATTCGTGAGCTTAAGCTTGGTGAAGCTGCCAGCAGATATGACGCACGTATGGATGATCACCAGCATATCATTTGTGAGGTTTGTGGAGCAGTAGATGAGGTTATGAATCAAGTTCCGCGTGAATGGATGGATACAGTGGCCAAGGATACCGGTTATACCATTGGTCATGCCCATGTAGTATTTGGGGGCGTCTGCCCGAACTGTAAGAACAAAAAGAATAATTAGGATAGAGGTGCCGGAGCCCTGTGCCGCGGCAATAATAAGTATATCGGAAGAGACCGCTTTCATTGAGGCGGCCTTTTTTGTTGCATTTATATGACAATTCTCAAAAAAAATGAGAAAAACGAAGAAAGATAGGAGGAAAATCGGTTCCTAAAACAGATATAAAATTATATATTAAGTCTGGTAAATGTATCCTTGCCTAAGACTCAGATGAGAGAGAGATGATGACATCTATGAAAAAAAATGCGGGTATGACTATCCGTACCAAGTTAATTCTTACATACCTAATAATACTGCTGCTGCCCAGTATTATAATAGGCTGGCGAACCTATCAAGCTGCCAGCCAGGAAGTGGAAGATCAACTGGTGAACAATGCTACCGAAAGTGTGCTGGCCGTAAATGAAATCATTAACTCTAATATTCAATCCAAAATAGATGCGATTTCTTATTTTGCCGCGGAATTTTCATCTGAGGGGATCAACAGTGAGGGATCTGGGGGGACTTCCTCTGCTGTAAAAGCCAGACTGAAGGAATATGTGGCGCTGCATCCGGATGTACTGGACATTTATGTGGGTACAAGCAATGGCAAGGCTATTCATGCTTTAGATGCTAAGCTGCCAGAGGGTTATGATCCAAGGCAGGAAAGCGCCTATATTAATTCTCTGAAGCAAGGGAAAGGGGCTGTGATTTCTCCTGCTTTTCAAACCGTAAATAAGGAAACCGCGATTGCGATATCAACGGTTCTTAAGGGCGGTGATGGGGTGATCACAATGAATCTCAACCTGTCTACTTTAGGGGAGCTGACCTCAATTAAGGTAGGGAAGGAAGGTTATATCCTCATCGTTGATAACAGCAAGAAGTTTCTAGTTCACCCTACAGAGGCTATCGGGCAGGAATCGTCCGATGATTTTGTAAAGAAAATGTTCGAGAAAGAACAAGGGGTCTTCGATTATATTTTCAAGGACACGTCCAAAAAGATGACCTTTATGGTCAATGAACTGACGGGTTGGAGAATCGGAGGTACGATCAGCATTGATGAGGTTAACTCAGCAACTAGTGGAATCCGCGATACAGCTCTGCTTGTTATTGTAGTTTCCGTTCTGCTTGCGCTGGTTGTGATCTATTTTAATATTCAATCGATTTTGAGACCGCTTTTCCGGCTGCGGAAAGCAACTGCAGTGATAGCCAAAGGTGATCTGTCGGAAGACATGGGTGTTTTCCGTAAAGATGAAATAGGGCTGCTGGCAGAGAATTTTCAATTAATGGTGATTAGCTTGCGCGAGATGATTATTGGTGTGCAGGAGATGACAAGCAATGTATCCTCCTCAGCGGAAGAACTGACGGCTAGTGCGGATCAGACTGCCCAAACGATTGAGCAGGTAACCATAGCGATTCAGGACGTAGCAGCAGGGACGGAGCGACAGGTGGTTAGTGTACGAAAAGGAATGGAGAGCACTGCTGCTACAGCCAGCGAGGTCGAGCAGATTTCCACATATATGGAGCAAGTATCTACAATGATGGACAAGACCTCACTCTCAGCATCAGAAGGCAATGATTCGGTTATCAGCGTAGTGGACAAAATCAATGGTATCCATGAAACGGTCGGAGAGCTAGGCAGTGTAATTGACAAACTGAATGAGAGAACCAGTCAAATTGAGGGTATTGTTGGCGTTATCACAGGGATTGCCCGCCAGACCAATCTGCTGGCCCTCAATGCTTCCATTGAGGCAGCCAGAGCCGGGGAACAAGGGCGTGGATTTGCGGTGGTTGCTGCCGAGGTGCGTAAGCTGGCAGAGGAATCAGAGAGATCCGCACATTTGATTGCCGAGCAGATTACCGCTATTAATAGTGAAATGCTGCTGGTAACTCATACGATGGAAGACACCAGACAGCGTGTATCCGAAGGCATTGAGGCTGTGGATACTTCCGGCCGTTCTTTCTCCCGTATCCGAAGAGCAGTAAAGAGTGCCGCGGAGAAGATTGAAGCCATGGGCGGGGTTGTGCAGACCTTATTGGTGGAGTCTAATCATATGGAGAAGGCTATTGGGGAAATTCGCGGCATATCGGAAGAGGCGGCTGTGAATACGGAAACTATCGCAACTGCCGCACAAGAACAGCTTGCTTCTGTAGAGGAGATGGCATCTTCGTCTACCGACCTTAGCCGTCTTGCAGAAGAACTGCAAAAGCTGGCGAGCCGCTTTAAGATACACGCTTCTGGCAATAAGAATGATTTCTGATAGGAGAACCGGCTTTTTATCTTCCCTTTTCAACTCCTTTGCAAGTATACTGATAAACAATAATGTTGGGTTAGGCAATGGAGAGAGGAGAGATAATAGGAAATGGCAGAGCAATTAAAAGGGTTCACTGTCGCCTTGGCGGGTCCACGCAAATCGGAAGAAATGGCCAAGTTGGTTCAGAATATGGGGGGGACGGCAGTATGCCGACCTGCTCAAGGGACTGTATTTCTTGATGATGAGGCATTGCAGGAAGGTTTGAATGCATGGATCAATCAGCCTCCCTACTTGGCGATCCTGACTACAGGGATGGGACTTGATGCTCTCTTCGATATGGCTGAGCGAATGGGGATCGAAGAACGTTTCTTAGAAGTACTTTCTGGTTCTATTATTGCCGCACGGGGTTATAAGACAGTGAATGCTTTGAAAAAAAGAGGACTTACGCCGGAGGTTCGTGACGACGACGGAAGTACAATCGGATTGATTCGTGGGCTTCAATCCCTGAATTTGCAGGGGAAAGAAGTCGTTCTTCAGCTGCACGGAGATCCAGCTCCTCATATGCTTGCATGGCTGCAGGAGGCTGGGGCTACTACCCGCCAAGTGTTGCCTTATCGCCATACCCCACCTGAGCCGGGCGAACTGGAAAGATTGCTTCTAGAAATCATATCAGGCAAAATTGATGCCGTGGCTTTTACGAGTGCACCACAGTTTCGTTTCCTCTGTCAATTTGCCCGGGAACAGGGAAAGCTGGACGAAATGCTGAAGTCTTTCGAGGATAAAGTGCTTGCTGTTTCTGTAGGGCGGATTACCTCTGAGGCTCTTAAAGAAGAGGGCGTACAGCGTATCATTATGCCTGAGCATGAACGGATGGGAAGCATGATTGTAGAGCTAGGCAAATATGTGGCGGCGAATCGCTAAGTCACAAGTTGCGTCAGCTTTACACGAATGACGTTATCACACAGAAGCATTCCCGCCTGTTATCATGGCCGGGGATGCTTTTTTACCCGGGAAAAATAAGTCCAAAGAGCAATATACCTGCCATCTGCATGGACATTCGCGGCAGTTTTCCTTAGAATATAGGCAACATGTGACGAATAATAACAACGAATAAGGAGGAGGATCCCATGGACAAGAGAAAATGTCTATTACTTGGTGATTACACCCATCCCCGGTTTCATCCACTTCAAGGAGTGGACCAACAAATTAGCGAGATCTTAAATGATTTATTAACCGTGCAATGTTCAGAAAATAAAAAATTAATGCGCATTGAGCATTTAGCAAGTTATGACCTATGTATCGCTTACAATGAATTGTGGAACGAAACAGTCTCCCCTCAACAAACGGCTGGTTTGCTCAGCTATGTAAGTGGAGGAGGAGGACTCATTGTTCTTCATACGGGAGCTTCGTTGACGAAACGTAACGAGCTTGCTCAGCTAATCGGGGGTCGTTTTAACGGACACACGGCTTACGAACCGATGAACTTCAAGGTGCTGGAGCATGACATCACCGAAGGTGTGGAAGATTTCCAATTGGATGAGGAGCCATATCATTTTGAATTTGACCCGTTCACAGAGCGGACTATTCTGCTTCAATATGAATCGGAGGGTCAATGGATTCCAGCTGCATGGTGCCATAGCTACGGTTTAGGACGAGTAGTATTCCTAATGCCTGGTCATCATGAACCCTCCTTCCGTCATCCGGCACTACGTAAACTAATTCTACAGGCGGCTACTTGGGCTGCCCGTATTCCGGTCACTAACTAAGGAATGTTGTGTTTTTTTTGAAATATGTACACAGTGGGGTATACTTTAATCATAAACTCCGTTATGTAATGAAACGGAATCTTTGGGAGGAAAGTGCCATGAGTGATTTGTTTAAAAAAGCGATCTCTTTAGGAGTGGGCCTCACCATTGTCAGTAAGGAAAAAGTAGAGAAGGTTGTTGAAGAACTAGTGAAACGCGGGGAGCTTGCTCCTTCGGAATCTAGGGCTCTCGTCGATCGGTTGATTGAACGTGGTGAGGAAGAACGAGGCATGTTCAAGTCTGCTGTACAAGAGCAAGTACAACGCGTGCTGAAGGAAATGAATGTGCCTGTACAAAACGATATTGCCGAGCTGGAAGGGCGAATTGCAGTATTGGAGCGCCGGTTGGCCCAGCTAGAGGGAATTTCCCATCTAGAGGGAACATCGGCGGAAACGCGTTCGGACTAAATGGCAGTACGCATTAGACATGCCGGACGTTACCGGGCAATCGCCATGGCGCTTATGCGCCATGGTTTTGGCTATATGGTGGAAGAGCTGGGGCTCTATCACTTACTATCCCTTCCACGTCGTCTTGTAACGCAGGAAGCACACACAAGCCTTACGCTCGGGGAGAGGATTCGGCTGGTGCTGGAGGATTTGGGTCCAACCTTTATTAAGCTGGGACAACTCGCCAGTACCCGTTCAGATCTGCTGCCTGATTCTATTATTCAGGAATTGGTAAAACTACAGGATAATGTGCCTCCTTTTCCTGTCGACCGCGTGCGCGCGATCATTGAGCAGGAACTGGATCAGCATATGGATGAAATCTTTAACTCTTTTGAGGATACGCCACTTGCTGCGGCATCCATTGGTCAGGTGCATAGGGCTGTACTACACAGTGGACAAGTCGTAGCTGTTAAAGTTCAACGTCCTGGTATTCTGCGAACGATGAGCAGGGATTTGGAAATTCTCAAAGATTTAAGCACGCTTGCTGAAAAGCGGCTCAGCTGGGCGAGGCAATATCAGCTGTGCCGTATGGTAGAGGAGTTCTCTAAATCGCTGCTTGGCGAGCTGGATTATAGCCAAGAGGGGCGTAATGCAGAGAAAATCGATCAGCAGATGGATTATGAGGGAGTGTACATCCCGGATATCTATTGGGACTATACGTCAGCACGAGTGCTGACGATGGAATATGTGGTAGGGACAACGCTGAGTCGTCGCGATGAGTTGCTGAGTAAAGGCGTTAAGCTTAAAGCCATTGCACAGCAACTTGTGGAGATGATGCTTAGACAAATCTTCATTCATGGTTTTTTCCATGCTGATCCTCATCCGGGCAATGTTATACGGATGGGTGATGGAAAGCTGGCCTTGATTGATTTTGGCATGATGGGTCGGTTGAATGAGGAGATGAAGGAGCAGCTGTCTGCGCTTATTATCGCTCTAATGCGCAAAAATACGGATGCAATGGTCCGGGCAATTTTGCGTCTTGGAGTCATTCCTGAGGATGCTGATCGAAGTGCGCTGCATGATGATATGGATCGGCTGCGGGATGAATATTATGATGTTCCATTTAGCAAAATGAGTATAGGCAAAGCCCTGAATGATCTGTTTGGCATAGCGCGAAAACATCGTCTAGTGCTGCCGCCAGATTTGACGATGTTAGGGAAGACAATGCTCACGCTGGAGGGAGTCATCAGCAACTTAGATCCAACCATCAGTATTTTGGAAATGGCGGAACCCTTTGGGCGGGAACTAGTAAAGCAGCGCTTTAGCGGCAGTCGTTTGCAGCGCAAGTTTCTGGGAGGCGTAGCGGATTTAACAGAGAGTCTGCTGGAGCTTCCTGGGCAGGCTAAGCAGTTATCCGCGCTGATCAGTAAGGGAAAGATTAAGGTGGAGATTGTGGCACCCGAGATGCAGAATCTGGAGCGTAAGCTGGACCGGGTAGGTAACCGTTTAGCATTCAGTATTGTGATGCTCGCGTTTAGCATCATCATGACAGGACTCATTATTGGTACTGCGATGCGTGGACAGCCTTCAGTGTTATGGAATTTCCCTACAGTGGAGATTGGCAGCGTGGTGGCACTTCTGATGTTCTTATGGCTGATCTATGCGATTTTTAAATCGGGAAGGTTCTAGCTTAAGGGATTTGAATAATTATTCTTCAGCAGTTTCACACAAATGCCTTTCTATCAAGTACAATATAAAAGATAACTTTCTAAGCTTAACTTTACTTCTATTGTATAAAGTGGAATGGAACGCAAATGGAGTGCCGTCTTAACGTCCGGTGGATCGCTGCTGCCCAGAAACCGAACTTTGACCGCACTCTTTTAACGGGTCAAGGGATACATGGGACGGAAGGATGCCGGTGACGGTGTTCTTCCGCTTTTGTTTGAATATAGCTGAATCTGAAGCATATGCCCCAGAACAGGACAGCCTATGCAGGCTGCCTCATACAGGGCTTTTGAAGACGGAAGTTAAGAAAGAGATGTAATCAAATTAAACCGAGAAAATAGTGAGGTGGAGAATTTGCCGGGATTTAAAGATTTAGGAGTTTCAGAATTACTGTGTACATTGCTTCAAGGTCAAGGCATTGTTAAGCCTACGCCAGTGCAGCAGGAAGCCATTCCGCCATTGGTGCAGGGTTTGGACGTAATAGCTAGAGCGAAGACAGGTACAGGGAAGACTTTGGCCTTTTTGCTGCCAATTATGGACAAGATTCATACGGAGCGGGCTTATCCTCAGGCGCTGATTATGGCTCCTACACGTGAGCTGGCTTTGCAGATTACAGAAGAGGCACGCAAGCTGGCGCGTCATACGGATATCAAAATATTGGCGGTTTACGGTGGTCAGGATGTAGAGAAGCAACTGCGCAAGCTGGAAGGCGGCAGACATCTTATCATCGGTACACCGGGCAGACTTTTGGATCATATGCGCCGGGAGACGCTGGATCTTAGCGGCGTAAAAATGCTCGTTCTGGACGAAGCCGATCAAATGCTGCACATGGGCTTCTTGGAGGATGTTGAGACAATCATTACGGCTGTGCCTTATCGTCGTCAGACTATGTTGTTCTCCGCGACAATGCCTGATCCGATTAAACGTCTCGCTGCTAATTACATGAAAGAGCCACTGGATATCATCATTAAGAGTGGTTCTCCAATTCCGCTGGATAATATCAAACAGCAAGTAGTGGAATGCTCGGACCGTAATAAAGAAGAAGCGCTCAAATCCCTCATTGAACGGGATCGTCCTTACTTGGCTATTATTTTCTGCCGGACGAAACGGCGGGTATCCAATCTGAACGAAGCGCTGCAAGCAGCCGGTTATGAGTGTGACGAGCTGCACGGTGATTTGTCCCAAGGTAAACGTGAAGGTGTGATGAAAAGATTCCGTGATGCGAAGCTGCAGCTGCTAGTAGCGACAGACGTAGCAGCTCGGGGTCTGGATGTTGAAGGTATTACTCACATCTTTAACTATGATATGCCGCTTGATGTGGATAGCTATATTCACCGGATCGGACGGACTGGCCGTGCTGGAGGCAAAGGGCTTGCAATTACTTTCGTATCTCCACGTGATCAAGAGGGTCTGGATTTGATCGAGCATGGCATCTCGCAGCGGCTGGATCGCCGCCGTTACGAGAAGGATGAATTCGGCGTTGGCGAATTCATCCCTGTGCAAGGCGGCGGACGCCACGGCGGTCGCCAAAGCGGCGGCGCTGAGGCAGCGCGCACGGGCCGCGGGCCGAAGACCGGCGGCTCTGGCCGCGGCGGAGCTCCGCGCGGCGAAGGCGGAGCGCGGCAAGGTGGCCGTGGCCGCGGTAAAGAAGCAGGCGGCTGGGGCGCGCCTGCAGAAGGACGCCGCGGTCGTTCCGATGCGGCGGCTGGCAAGCGGGGCGGCAGCGGTTATGACGCTGCTGCTCCTAAGGGCGGCGGCAAGGCTGCCGGTGTAGTGCGAGTAGGCGGCGGCTATGGCGCCTTCGCCTCCAGAGGCGAAGCGTCTGCCAGCGGCAACGCGGCAACGCCTAGCACCGGTTCGCGCGGTGCGAACCGGAAGGGCGGACCAAGCACTGGCTACAGTGAGAACGTAGCTAGAGGTGCGGACGGCGGTGCCTACACTGGAGGCACTCCACGTGGCGGCTTAGGCAGCGGCTATGGTTCAGGCCCGTCTAGAGGCGGCAAAGGTGGTAAAGGCAGCAAAGGTGGATACGGCGGTGCCAAGGGTGGCGCTGCTGGCAAAGGCGGCCGCAACAGCGGTGGTGGATCTTCACGCGGTGGCCGTAGCAATGGATCCGGTGGCTTTAAAAGCGGCGGTCGCGGCACTTCCAGATAAAGTTAGTAGAGTTTTATAGATGAAACTTGTTACCATAGGGTAGTTAGCGCTGAAGCTAATGACCTATGGTAACCTTTATTTTATAGCGTGGAACATATTGATTTTTATTTTTAAATTAGGTTCTTAGTGAAACATTTATGAAGGAAAGCCTGTCTAATAGATAAATAGAATGTTCGGCTTCGAGGAGGAAGAACTTACAGATGTCAAAAAAATTTAAAATTATAATCTTGTTAATTGTCGTTATTGCTGTCGGTTGGGGAATAGGAAAGTACACGTCTCCTTCTGCTTCGGAGAGTAACGGTTCTAATATAAATGTGGGGGATAATCTTCAAGGTGAGCCTGGGAATACGGGGGAAAGTGATGGAGGGGGGATTACAGACCCGGCAGTAGCTGATCCATCTGATACTCCAGATTCATCTAATCCATCTGAACCCTCTAATCCGCCTGAATCAGGCGGTGATAATGCGGGTAGTGTTCCAGATCCTATTTCTGCAGAGCCTGATAGTATTACAGTGATGGTAAATAAGCAGTACGGCTTGCCTGATAATTATAAACCAACGGATCTTGTCTATCCTGATGTCCGTTTTACATTCAAAGAGAAAATCGAAAAGCGTATGATGCGAAGTGAAGCTGCCAAAGCCTTGGAGAAGATGTTCGCAGGTGCAGAGGAAGACGGAATTTATTTAGCAGGCGTTTCTGCATACCGGTCACAGGCAACCCAGACGACTTTGTATAACCGTTATGTGGAGAGAGATGGGGAAGAAAAAGCCCGTACTTACAGTGCAGTCCCCGGCTACAGCGAGCATCAGACCGGGCTGGCTATTGATGTCTCGGGAAGTGATGGCAAGTGTGCCGCCGAGAGCTGTTTTGGTGGGACGAAGGAAGCCGAGTGGTTGGCCAAGCATGTAGGGGAATATGGTTTTATCATCAGATATCCTGAAGGTAAGCAAGACATTACCGGATATAAGTACGAGCCTTGGCATATCCGTTATGTAGGCAAGGACATTGCAACTTATATCAATGAGAAGGATATTACGTTGGAAGAATATTATGACGCAATTCCGGTATCGAAATAACACAGACGCAGAGAGCAGTCCTATGAAATGGGTAGGGCTGCTTTTTCTATGGCAATACAAAGAGTTCAGAAGTTGCATTCCCTTACAGTTCGGGTAAGATACGTAGTGTAGTCCAAGTACAAGGAAGGAAGGGGAATAAAGATGTCGATCTACAATTTTGCCGGCGTTACACCTTCGGGTAAAGAAGTGCCGTTTGCGGAGTATGAAGGTAAGGTGCTGCTGATTGCTAATACGGCTAGTAAGTGCGGACTTACACCACAGTATGGAGACCTTCAGAAGCTATACGAACAGTATAGCGATCAAGGACTTGTAGTATTAGGATTCCCCTGCAACCAGTTTGCGGGTCAGGAGCCAGGTACGAGTGAAGAGGCTGAGGAATTCTGTCAGATTAATTATGGAGTTACCTTTCCGGTCTTCGCCAAAGTTGATGTTAATGGACCGGATGCCAGCCCGCTTTTCAATTATTTGAAGGAGCAGCAGCCTGGTGCTGGAGACAGCAGCGACATTAGCTGGAATTTCACGAAATTTCTTATTGATCGCAGCGGCAATGTAGTGGCTCGTGTGGAGCCCAAAGAATCGCCGGAAACGATGAAACAACATATTGAGTCACTCCTGTAGACCCTTTATGGGGTTAGTTGCAGAGTGATCTTCCAAGTATCCCTTCGACTCGGTTTCGACCGATGCTCGCGGGGATTTTCTTTTTTTAAAAGGATTAATGGAGATTGCCTTGAATTTTTATTGTGATAAATTATACTTGACGCTTTAAAAAGACCATGTATCCTTTGAAGAGAATATAGCAACTGTGCGAACATGCATAAAAAAGTGGAGTACAGCAGGATAATAACGGCAGGAGGGTTTTATACAAGCATGAAGTTAATTACAGAGGTAGCAGCACAAGCAGGGATCGACGAGCAGCATCTGGAACTATACGGCAAATATAAAAGCAAACTCTCGCCATCCTTATGGGAGGAAATGAAAAACAAGCCAGATGGCAAGCTGGTTCTGGTCACTGCGGTGAATCCCACCCCTGCTGGCGAGGGTAAGACCTTAACAACCATCGGGTTGGCGCAGGCAATGAATGCAGCAGGTGTGAAGACTGTGGCTGCTTTACGTGAGCCGTCGCTCGGGCCTTGCTTAGGGATGAAGGGCGGCGCAACAGGCGGCGGGAAGTCGCAGATTGTTCCGGCTGATGAGATTAATTTGCACTTTACCGGTGACATTCATGCGGTAACTTCTGCACATAATTTATTGTCCGCAATGATTGATAATCATATCTTCCAAGGCAATGAGCTGGGACTGGATCCGCAGCGTATCGTTTGGAAACGTGTCATGGATATGAATGACCGCAGCCTGCGCAGTATTGTGACTGGGCTCGGAGACGGAAACGGAGCCGTACGGGAAAGTGGCTTTCAGATTACAACGGCTTCTGAGATTATGGCTGTGTTATGCCTATGCGATAGCCTCATTGATCTCAAGAAGCGTTTGAACCGTATTCTAATTGGTTATGACCAAGAGGGACAACCGGTGACAGCCGAGCGAATCGGGGCCGTTGAAGCGATGACAGCGCTGCTTAAGGAAGCAGTTAAGCCAAACTTGGTACAGACTCTGGAAGGTACGCCTGTTATTGTGCACGGGGGTCCGTTTGCGAATATCGCTCATGGCTGCAGCAGTGTTATTGGCACTCGTTATGCCCTTAAGCTAGGGGATGTTGTGGTCACCGAAGCAGGCTTCGGAGCGGATCTTGGTGCAGAGAAATTCATGGATATCAAATGCCAACAGGCCGGGTTAACCCCTTCTGCTGCTGTTCTTGTCGTAACTGTTAAGTCCTTGAAATATAACGGTGGTGTGCCTAAAGGTGAGCTTCTAACCGAGAATCGGACGGCGCTGCGCGCGGGATTGGTGAATTTAGAACGCCATGTAGAGAATCTCGGTAAATTTGGAGTCCCTGTTTTAGTTGCCATTAATCATTTTGAAGGGGACAGTGAGGGCGAGATTAACGATGTACTGGAGGCCTGCCGCAATTTAAACGTGCCGGCTGCAATCTCAAAAGTATGGGCGGAAGGTAGTGCAGGTGGACAGGAGCTGGCTTCTGAGCTGAACAAGCTCTTGAATAATAGTGGCACGAGCCACTTTGCTCCTTTGTATGAGAAAGATCTCGACATTTCATCCAAAATCAACAAAATTGTCCGTGAGATTTACCGCGGGGCAGAAGTGAACTTTTCTCCGGCGGCTAAGCGTAGTCTGGCGGTTATTGAGCGGCTTGGGCTAAATGATCTTCAAGTATGTTTGGCGAAGACGCCTTATTCCTTCTCCGACCAGCCTAGACTCCTCGGAGCACCGGAAGGTTTTACGATTGGTGTCCGAGATATTACTCTTTCGCTTGGTGCAGGCTTTGCGGTAGTTATTACAGGCAATATCGTTACGATGCCAGGTCTGCCAGCTAAGCCAGCTGCTGAGGGACTATGGATGGACGAGGACGGAGAGATTCACGGTCTGGTGTAAAAGTGTTTAATAAAGGGCTTCTCCTTGTTGTATTAGAGGGGAAGCCTTTTTTATGCTTCCTTTGGATTCCTGCAAATGCAGATCATAATGTACCTCTCACGTGGCAAAGCTAATGAGGTCGTCGCATTCGGCAGCAGTGGCGGAAAAAACTTAAAATTGTGAACAATTTGAGGATATAGGCGGAAAAGACTTGTAATGTGATAAATATCACAATATAATCAATTTATAAAGTGAAATAAATCACAACTAACCCATTGTTGATCAGATTCCATCATTGATCGGTCATGCAAGTCAAATATATAACCCGATTGTCCATTTGAAGGAGGAAGAAATAATGAAAGTAGCTGTCATTGGATGTACCCATGCCGGAACCGCCGCAATTGTGAATACTGCTCAGCTTTACCCAGATGCCGAGATTACTGTATATGAGCGTAATGATAATATTTCCTTCTTATCCTGTGGAATTGCCTTGTATGTAGGTGGAGTGGTTAAAGACCCAGAGGGGCTATTCTATTCTTCACCAGAAAAGCTTGCAGAGCTTGGCGTAAAGACCAATATGCGTCATGAAGTAACTGCAGTGGATACGAAGTCCAAAACATTGCGTGTACGCAATCTGGAGACAGGCCACGAGTTCGCTGACACCTACGATAAGCTGATTATGACTACAGGTTCATGGCCGATTGTGCCGAAGCTTGAAGGATTTGAACTCGAGGGGATTTTACTTTCCAAGAACTATGATCATTCCAACACTATTATAGAAAAAGCTAAACAAGCGAATAAAATCACCGTCGTCGGCGCTGGATATATCGGCGTTGAACTGGTGGAAGCTTTTCAAATGAATGGGAAGCAAGTTACGCTAATTGATGGTGAAGATCGCATTCTGAGTAAATATCTGGATCAAGAATTTACTGCACCGATCGAACAATCTTTTCAGGATCATGGGATTAAATTGGCACTGAATGAGAAGGTCAGCTCTTTTGCGGGCAAAGACGGTAAGGTAACAAAGGTTATTACAAGCAAAGGTGAGCATGAGACAGATCTGGTCATTCTCTGCATTGGTTTCCGTCCTAATACTGAACTCTTAAAAGGTCAAGTCGATATGCTGCCTAATGGTGCCATTGTGGTCAATAACTATATGCAGACTAGCTGCCCAGATGTATATGCCGCGGGCGACAGCTGTGCGATTCACTACAACCCTACAGGCAAACACGCCTATATCCCACTGGCAACCAATGCTGTGCGGATGGGAACCTTAGTTGCACGCAACTTGGTAACAGAGACCATTCCTTATATGGGTACACAAGGGACTTCGGGCATTAAGATTTATGAAGATAATATCGCTGCAACAGGGCTTACTGAAGAAGGAGCTAAGGCTGAAGGAATGGACGTGGAAACCGCCATGATTATTGATAATTACCGTCCAGAATTTATGCCAACCTTTGAGCAGGTTCAGTTAAAAGTAGTGTTTGATCGCGCCACACGCCGTATTCTCGGGGCACAAATTATGTCCAAGATGGATCTGACGCAATCGATCAACACAGTGTCTGTATGCATTCAAAATCATATGACAATCGACCAACTAGCCTTTATCGATTTCTTCTTCCAACCGCATTACAACAAACCTTGGAACTTCCTGAATACAGTGGGTCTTCAAGCACTGCCGACAACAGTACCAAGCAAAGAGGCTGTAACGGTTTAAAAAGGAACGTTGTTCCTGAGTGATTTATTGAGGAAAAAGACAACCTTATAAAGCTAGAGAAGCAGCGATCCTCCTGTAACGGGAGGGTTGCTGCTTTTTTTGTTAGGTGCAGAATGATTAGCTGCATAGGTAGGTACAATCCAATGGCTTCGGCGATGGTAGCGAGCCAAATGTGCTCGAAAGTTACAGTTAAGGTCATTTGAGTCCGATGTCCGATAGCAAGCCAAATGTGCTCAAAAGTTACGTATAAGGTCATCTGAGTCCGATCGTGCTGAGTCAACGCCCACCGCAGAAGCTTTCGGACTCAGAAGCCGCTATTTAGCAATTAATCGCCTTTTGAGTGTGATTTCGGACTCCAATGCAGCTATTACATAAAATGAGGTACAACTAGTGTGTTTTTGGTGGCAATAGCGACTATGGGGTCCGATAGCGAGCCAAATGTGCTTGAAAGCTACGTATAAGGTCGATTGAGTCCGATCGTGCTGAGTCAACGCCCACCGCAGAAGCTTTCGGACTCAGAAGCCGCTAATTAGCAAATAATCGCCTTTTGAGTGTGATTTCGGACTCCAATGCAGCTATTGCATAGAATGAGGTTCATTTAGTGTGTTTTTCGTGCCAATAGCGACTATGGGGTCCGATAGCGAGCCAAATGTGCTCAAATGCTACGAATAGGGTCATCTGAGTCCGATGTCCGATAGCGAGGTATAGCTACAGTGAGATATAGCTGCATATAAGGACAACTGTGTCCGATAGCTGCTGCGTACGCTCAAATGTAATCCAACGAAACAAGATATGCTGGCTTAGTCGGTCATACATAAACTTCTATTTGTGCACAGGTCGCAGTAAATTTGACATGTCAGTGAAAACTTTCACTTAGTTTTCTCAAAGTGATAATTATCACGTTAATGTGTTTTACGACACGCTACAATGGTCATAAAGGAACAAATTTGAAGTAAATAGATGAAGGAGATAGGAACCATGGCTTATAGCAAACCGCAGCAAATTGCCGAAGTAACTGTAGAGAACGGCATAAAAAAAGCTCATAATCCGCTAAGTACCGTACTTATTCTGGGCTTTTTGGGAGGAGCGTTTATTGCGCTCGGGTTTTTATTGGATATTCGCGTCATTGCTGGCGCACCACAGGAATGGGGTTCCATTGCTAACTTTATCGGAGCCGCAGTCTTCCCCGTTGGGCTGATCATGGTACTCCTTGCAGGTGGAGAACTGCTGACAGGGAATATGATGGCCGTGCCGCTCGCTTTTATGGCTAAGAAGATTTCTTTCTGGGAAGTTGTGAAGAATCTTTTGCTCATTACGATTAGTAATCTGGCTGGGGCATTATTTGTAGCTTATTTCTTCGGTCATGTAGTGGGGTTAACTTCAGAGGGTGTGTATTTAGAAAAATTGGTGGATATGGCTGGTCATAAAATCGATGCAGAATTCTTTCCGGCATTTGTTTCGGGTATCGGCTGTAACTGGCTCGTTGCGCTGGCCGTATGGCTCTCCTATGGAGCAGATAACTTCAGCGGCAAAATCCTTGGTATTTGGTTCCCAACGATGGCCTTTGTTGCGATCGGATTCCAGCACGTTGTAGCTAACATGTTCCTAATTCCAGCAGCTATTTTTGAAGGTTATTATTCATGGGGGCAATACTTCACTAACTTTGTTCCCGTCTGGCTCGGCAATCTAACGGGTGGAGCAATATTTGTCGCAGCTGCCTATTGGATGGCATACTTGCGTAAAGCACCTACGGCTATTCAATCCGTAGATAGCATGTCCGGCAGCAGTGTCAAAAAACACGCTTAAGCTCGTCTTATAGAGCACTCCATAGAACATTCAAGGTCTGCCTTATTGGTGGCGTTAATGTTTAAGGGGTGCTTTTTGTTATGTAGACACAAAAAAATCCGCCGTGATATATCCGCGCTCGGGGGAACGAAATCGGATCACGGCGAATTTTGAAGGGGGAGTGTTTCTAGGCTCTATTACCCCGTCTTTCGGATAGCGAATCAGTTTCTTCTTGTTTAGTTTGCTTTACGGACGACAGCCACGGCTTTAAAATAAGAATAGATACTAGAGCTAGGAAGGACTGCGGACGTGAACCCCAAGGGAGACGGGATATTTCATGCGATATGTGCGTTTTATCCTCTAGATTTCATGCGTACTTTATCACGATAAAACGTCAATGTGTATGCTTGCTCATAACCCTGTTTTGGGATGATACTGGATGGAATAATGACACATATATAACAGGGGATGTACACTACTTATGAAGTTTTTACAGGCATATCCAAAAGAAGTGAAAATATTTCTAATTGCCAGCCTAATTAATGCAACAGGTAGTGCGCTGATGTGGCCGCTCGTTACGATGTATGTATTTGATGAGCTTGGACGCAGCATGTCAGATGCTGGACTGGTGATTCTTATTCAATCGGTTGGTGGGATCGTGGGTCAACTACTCGGGGGCTCACTCTATCATAAGGTAGGCGTTAACCGGCTGATTGTCGGAGCGCTCGCCATGAATGCTTTGGCACTGTTCACCTTGCCGGCAGCTAGTAACAACTGGACGTTATTTATGGTAGCAATGGGACTGGTAGGATTATTTAATTCCTTATCATTACCTGCCATTCAGGCATTTATCGGCTTTCGTTTCACGAAGCAACGTGGTGAGCTGTTTAATGTTATTTATGTCGCCAATAATATTGGTGTAGCACTGGGGACGGCATTAAGTGGTTTTTTGGCCGATATTTCCTATATGCTAAGCTTTGTAATGAATGGTGTAACTTCGGCGGTATTTGCGGGTTTCTTTTTTATATATCTGAAGAAAATCGGTGGAGAACCTGCGCATGAGGTAATGGGGCATCAGAAGAATGAACCAGAGAAACAATCCACGTGGAAGCTAATGGGGCATACTCGTATTTATCTTTATATGGGGATCGGTTCTTTGTTCCTGCTTCTCGGTAACTCTATCTGGAATACAGGGGTATCTCCGTTCATTATTTCAGAGGGCTGGCCTAAGAAAACTTATGGTTTTCTCTGGACACTGAACGGTATTTTGATTTTTGCAGCTCAGCCATTGGTAACAATGATTAAGCGCTGGTTCGCGTCTACCTCAACGGCGCAAATGACTGCAAGTGCCCTGTTTTATTTGGGTGGCTATGCGTTTCTTTTGTGGATGCCTAATTATCCTGGCTTAGTGCTCGGAATGGTGCTTGCTACACTGGGAGAAATGCTGATTTCTCCAGCGATGCCATCCTTTATCTCGGATCATGCGGGGCGCAGCGCACCATTTTATTTGGGACTAAGCGGAGGGATTGGTGCAGTCGGGAGAGTCATTGGCCCTTACTTCATGGGCAGACTGTATGATAGCGGTGGTTTGGCACCGACAGCCTGGCTGGCCTGTGCGATGGCGCTGCTGTCTGTAGGATTTTTCGTCATCCATTCTTTAGTCAATCGTAAAGGCCATTCGTTAGAGCGGTCCGTAAGATAACTATACACAGTCGATTCCAACATCTGCTGTGAATTCTATAGAGGTGCAAGGCAAGGGGTGTACATCTTATGAAACAAATCAACAAGGCAAGGTTAACTATTAGACCCTCAGAGATTAAAGACGTGCGAGAACTGATTGATCTGGACCATCTGATTTGGACAGAGGACACTAGCCCGGGACCTATGTTGTGGCGCTCACAAGAGGATTTCTTGCTGAATGCTCCTCCGGGCTCTCAGCTCGTAGCGCTGCAAGATGACAAGCTATGCGGATATGTCGGGTTTGGCTGCCCTAGTAGAATGGAGAGCAACCGGCATGTGTGCGAGGTTAATATTGCTGTTCATCCGAACTATCAACGTTTAGGCATCGGCCGGCAGCTCATGGAAGCCATTAAGGAACATGCTGCGGCGCATGCTATTCGTAAGCTTCGCCTGCGTGTATTATCCTGTAATGAATCAGCGATTTCTTTTTACCGGAAATGCGGTTTTGTGGAAGAGGGACGTCTGCGGGAGGAGTTTTATCTTGGCGGCCGTTATGTGGATGAGATATTTATGAGCTGTATGCTGACAGGAGGAACTGGATATGGAGATCGTCTCGCTTAATGTCGGTCGGCCGGTGATGGTGGATTATCGGGGAAAACCTTTGGAGACCGGAATTTATAAAACACCTGTAGAAGGATCAGTTCAGCTTCATACCAATGGATTTGTTGGAGATGGTCAGGCAGATCTTAAACATCATGGAGGTCCTGACAAGGCGGTGTGCGCCTATCCCATTGAGCATTATTCTTATTGGGAACAGCAGCTGGGAAAGAAACTGGAGTACTCGGCTTTCGGAGAAAATATCACCACAACGGGTCTGCTGGAGACAGAGGTGTGTATTGGCGATGTATATGAAATAGGCACCACTCTGCTTCAGGTTAGCCAGCCAAGATATCCTTGCTTCAAAATCTCACAAAAGCATGGACCCGCAGATCTTCCGGCTCAAGTTCTGGATACAAGGTATAGCGGATTTTACTTGCGTGTACTTCGTGAAGGAATGATTTCAACCGGCGATGCAATTGTCAAAAAAGAAAACGGAGACAGCAATGCTTCCGTGGCGCATGTACTGCATTTAATGCAGGTTGGGCTGCAAGAGGAAGCTGCTCTGGCAGAGCTTGTGGAGCTGGAAGCCCTCTCAGCCGTAGTACGGAACAAGTTTCGAAAACAGCTGGGTATGCCAGAGATCTAATCTTGGTCTGCTCAATAAAATAAACCTGGGGGCGTATGCCAGCCAGGTTTATTTCTGCTTGCGTGTTTGTTTAACTTTGCTTTGCTTAAGTAACTTAGCCGAGCAGCTGCCACTCACTACGTAATAAACCATATACGGCGTGATTCACGTAGCCATCGGGCAGCTTTTCTGCCTGTCTGATCACACCTTCGAGCACAAAACCAAGCCGTTCAGGAATTGCCCGGCTAGTTACGTTGGCGGTCGCGCAGCGAATTTCTACCCGCTGCAGCTCCATTTCCAGCAGTGCGTAGTCTACTAGAACTCGGCAGGCACTGGTCATATAACCTTTGCCTTCATAGCCATCACCAAGCCAATAGCCAATCCCTACCGAACGGTTATGCCAGTCAATCTGGTGATACCCAATGACGCCAGCGAGCTCGCCGCGGACCCAAAGTCCAGCAGTGAAGGCGCCATTGTCAGTGCCTTGTTTTATAGCATTTTTAATGAAATTAAGGGTGTGATCCTGTTCCGTAACGGCATCAACCCAAGGAAGCCATTGCCTAAGTCGTTCCCGCGAGCGCTCTACTAACGCGAATATGTGCCTAGCATGCTCAGGCATGAGTGGCTTTAAGATAAGCTCTTCGTCGATGACATAATTAAACAAGCGGTTGCCTCCTTTTCGGCACAAGGCCTTATGTATGATTATGGATTTTTTCTTATGATTATCATGCTACTCTATCGCCCGCAGAGAAGTCAAAAGGTCTAAAGATGCTAAAAATTGATCCAGGCCATGTGCCCCCTTTTATTGAACAATCTACAGTTAACGGGTATATTAGTAGGAAACATGTTTATACAAGAAGTAGTGTAACACTACAGAACGAAAGGTTGATAGCTGTGGAGAACCGTACTACCCCCTCCAATTTTATTAAAAATGTTATTACCGAAGACCTCCGTACGGGTAAAGTAAAAGAAGTTGTCACACGCTTTCCGCCGGAGCCGAACGGTTACTTACATATCGGACATGCCAAGGCGATTTGGATTAACTTTACACTGGCGGACGAGTTCGGTGGCAAGACTAACCTAAGATTTGACGACACGAATCCTGCCAAAGAAGATACGGAATATGTGAACTCCATTCAGGAAGATGTAAAGTGGCTGGGTTATGAATGGGAAGAGCTGCGTTTTGCATCGGATTATTTTGAGGAAATGTACAAACGTGCCGGATTATTAATTACTAAAGGTAAAGCTTATGTAGATGACCTCAGCGCGGATGAAATTCGCCAATTGCGGGGAACGCTGACGGAGCCAGGACAGAACAGCCCACATCGTGAGCGCAGCATCGAAGAGAATTTGGATCTGTTCCGCCGTATGCGGGCAGGGGAATTCAAAGATGGTGAGAAGGTTCTTCGTGCCAAGATCGATATGGCTTCTCCAAATATTAATCTGCGTGATCCTGTCATCTATCGGATTACTCATGCGCATCACCATAATACAGGGGATAAATGGTGTATCTATCCGATGTATACGTTCGCTCATCCACTTGAGGACGCCATTGAAGGTGTAACTCACTCCCTTTGTTCGCTTGAGTTTGAAGATCAACGCCCATTTTATGATTGGGTCGTAGCGGAATGTGAGATGCCTTCTGTTCCGCATCAATATGAATTCGGCCGTCTGAATCTCGCTCAAACCATGACTAGTAAACGTAAGCTGAAGCTGCTGGTAGACGAAAAACATGTGGATGGCTGGGACGATCCGCGGATGCCAACGATCTCCGGCCTGCGCCGCAGAGGATATACGCCGGAAGCGATTCGTAAGTTCGTGTTCGAAGCAGGGATCTCCAAGAGTCAGGGTCTAGTGGACCTGCAAATGCTGGAGCACTTTATCCGGGAAGACCTTAAGTTAACTGTGCCTCGCACCATGGCTATACTTCGTCCGCTTAAGGTTGTTATCACCAATTATCCGGAAGGCCAAACAGAATGGCTTGAAGCGGAGAATAATACAGAGAATGAAGAAATGGGTGTACGCCAAATTCCGTTCTCTCGTGAGATTTATGTTGAGCGCGACGACTTTATGGAGAATCCGCCCAATAAATATTTCCGCTTGTTCCCCGGCAATGAAGTACGTCTGAAGCATGCTTATTTCATCAAATGTAATGAAGTCATTAAAGATGAGAATGGCGAGGTTGTTGAACTGCATTGTACGTATGATCCGGAAACAAAGAGTGGCAGTGGATTTACAGGCCGTAAGGTAAAAGGTACTCTGCACTGGGTAGAAGCTAGTCAAGCTGTGCCTGCAGAATTCCGTTTATACGAGCCACTGATTTCTGCTGAAGAAGTAGATGAAGCTGCAGAAGTTGAAGGTCTGGATTCCACGGTAGAGAAAGCGGAGCCTAGCTTCTTGGATCAGCTTAATCCTAAATCCATTGAAATCTTACAAGGTTTTGTGGAACCCGCGCTTAAGGACAGTGTGGCTCAGGATAAATTCCAGTTTTTCCGTCATGGCTATTTTAATGTAGATAGCAAATATTCGGCGCCTGGGCATCTCGTATTCAATCTTATCGTTTCACTGAAGAGTTCATTTCAGCCTCCAAAACAAGGCTAACACTTGATTCGTTCAGGTTCTTTATAATAAAACAGGCTCAAACGTCCCGTTTAGGTACGTTTGAGCCTGTTTTTTATATTTTCGCTTATAATATTTCGATGTGAGAGAGTTCTTCCTCATCCTCTGTAGGGGGCCGGTAGCCTCCACGGTTTACAAAGAGCCACATGAAAGTAAAGCCTAGCGTTCCAAACAGTGTCAAGAAGACACCCGCTTGATACATGCTCTGTGCACCTAGATTCTGATACATCCACCCACCGAGAACTCCTCCAACAATACCGGCTATACCGCTCCAAGTCAGTGTGTAGAGTGCTTGTCCTGAAGCACGGTAAGGTCTTGGAATAAGAAGCATGGTCAGTTGAGTGCCTACATAGAAGAAACCACCAAATGTTATGCAGTGTAAAATTTGAATGAGCACTACTTGGAGGGCTGTAGTCGCGTCCGCCATGAACCACCATCGTAGTACGAATAAAGCGCTAACCAGCGCAAGCCAGCCAAGCAGAACAGATATTTTACGTTTAAGGAATCGGTCGCAGAGAACAAATACACCCACTTCCAAAATAGAGGAGAGGAATACTGCGAGACCAATCATTCCCTTGGAGCCGCCTAGATCCGTAATATACAAAGACATGAATGTAGTGTTCATGGTGTTCGGTATGGAAACTAGGATACCAAACAATATGAAACACAAGAAAAAGGGATTATAAATTAGCTTGCTGAAGCCTCTATACGGCATGGGAGCCATGCCAATGGTATGGTTGAGTTTCGGTAATGCAAGAATGGATAACATTGATGCACATAGTAAGCCTGCAAACAGATAGGACAAGATAGATACACCAGCCCAGTCAAGGACCAATCCGGCAGCAATTGCAATTAGTGCCCACCCCAATGAACCCCAAAGCCGAAAAGAACGGAAGCGATAGTTAGTTCCGTCAATATAGCTGAGAATCATCGTATTGCTCTGAGCAAATAACGGTCCTTGGAAGAAATAGAACAAAAGAATGGAGATGTAGATCATCTCATATGTATTTGCCCGAAACATAAGCTGGGATAACACTAACGTTCCGATTAACATAAGCAAAACGATTCGCCGGATATTCTGGTATCGGTCAGTCCAGATCGCCCAGAATGGATTTGCAAAGATGGATACTAGCGCACCCATAGAGAATACGGCACCGATCTCTAATTTGTTCATCCCTACATCCAGCAGGTATAGTTGAAAGAAGCTGGAGAAGAGGACCATGGTTCCGTATACAAAAAAATTGAACCATTTTAAAGACGTGAAAGAAGATGGATAGTTAACGCCTTTCCGCAAATGCGTCACTCCTTTCCCACTAGATGTCTTGCATGGATATACTGACCAATATTAGGCCCTTCTATCACTGTAACACGTGTTGAAAAGGGATACAAACTTCCTTTTTTACTTTTTTACATTTTTTTAACGTTTATTTAAATTTGATCCGCTAAGTGACAAAAAACGCATATAACAAGTTTGCAGGTGGCAGAAATGTTAAGAGATCGCTCCTCCTTACTAGGAATATGCCTGAGGATTACCCTATCTACGTTCGTACAAAAGCGGATTAACGGGTTTAACTTCAGTTTACAATTCAGGGCTAGGATGGGGTTAAGCGAAACAGAGATGATACACTCTTCTCGCAGAGTCACCAAGAAAAGGGGAGTTTTTGCATGAGAAAATCCGAAGCTAAGGGGAAAACGGCGCTGAAGCCATTCCTCACATTATTAAAAGAGACCAAGCCTTCATACGGCTTATTGGCAATAGCCATTGCACTAAGCATGATCTCGACATTGGTTAGTCTGGTGATCCCAATGTTCACCAAAAATCTGGTGGATGGCTTTTCTTTGGCCTCCGTCAGCAAGCTGCAAATTGCGGGTATAGCGGGTGCTTTTATCGCGCAGACGATCGCCGGGGGAATTTCCATCTATCTGCTGAATTACGTGGGCCAGAAGATGGTTGCAGGTCTACGTGACCGGTTATGGCGTAAATTTTTAGTATTGCCAGTAGCTTATTACAATGATAATCGAACAGGAGAAAGCGGATGACGAATGATACAGGGATCATCAAAACGCTGATTTCTGAACATCTGGCCAGCTTATTTACCGGAGTGATCTCCATTGTGGGCTCCATTGCTGTGCTGTTATTTCTAAATTGGAAAATGACGCTTGTTCTATTCACCGTTCTTCCACTATCTGCGTTGATTCTGGTGCCGCTTGGACGGCAGATGTACAAAATCTCCAAAGGTATGCAGGACGAAACAGCCTCTTTTACCGCCACACTTAGTGGTGTATTGTCAGAAATCCGTCTGGTCAAATCCTCGGGTGCAGAGAAAAAAGAGTACGAAGCAGGCAAAACCGGAATTATGAACCTGCTCTCCTTTGGTATTCGTGAAGGCAAAATCAGCGCTATGATCAGTCCACTTGTCTCTTTTGTTTTTATGATGTTACTTGTGGTCATTATCGGTTATGGCGGAATGCAGGTATCTTCCGGGGCTTTGACAGCTGGAGAGCTGGTAGCCTTTATCCTGTATCTTATTCAGATTATTATGCCGCTTACTCAATTGACCACGTTCTTTACACAGATTCAGAAGGCTAAAGGGGCATCAGAGCGCATTATTGAAACCCTGGCAGCAGAAGAGGAGGTATATGAGGGCCAGGAAGAGGCGAACGGTGCAGAAGGTCCTATCTCGGTAGAAAATCTAAGCTTTGGATATAAAAATGGTGAGAATGTGCTAACCGATGTAAGCTTTCGGATGCTTCCGGGTCAGGTGACGGCTATTGTTGGACCGAGCGGGGGCGGCAAGACTACATTATTTTCACTGCTCGAACGATTCTATGAGCCTCAGAAAGGTATGGTTAAGTTAGGTGATAAACCAGTGTCAACCTTCTCTTTACGCTCATGGCGGAAACTGATCGGGTATGTCTCACAGGAAAGCCCATTATTGGCAGGTACGATTGCTGAGAATTTAACCTATGGATTGGATCGCGACGTTAGCATGGAGGAGATGCGTGCAGCAGCAGCAATGGCTTATGCAGATGGCTTTATCGATGAGCTTCCTGAAGGATATAATACGGATGTTGGTGAGAGAGGTGTGAAGCTCTCAGGTGGACAGCGGCAACGGATTGCTATTGCTAGAGCGCTGCTGCGGAATCCAAAGATTCTTATGCTTGATGAGGCTACCTCCAGTCTGGATAGCCAATCAGAGGCCGTAGTACAGAAAGCACTGTCCAATTTGATGAAGGGCCGGACTACGATTGTAATTGCGCACCGTTTGGCTACTGTTGTAAATGCTGAGCAGATTATTTTTATGGAAAAGGGCCAGATTACCGGGATGGGAAGACATGAAGAACTGCTGGAAAACCATGAGCTGTATCGTGAATTTGCCACCCAGCAGCTGCAGATGAATAACCTTGAGATTCAAGACAATAAAGAGGAGGCTCCAGTGATACATGACAAAAATACTAGTAGCGGACGACGATCCGCACATCCGCGAATTGGTAGAAGTATTTCTGAGAGCTGAGGGGATGGATGACATCTATGGAGCTTCTGATGGACTGGAGGCTCTTCAGATTCTGGAGAGCCATAACATAGACTTAGCCATTATTGATGTGATGATGCCCAATTTGGATGGCTGGGAGCTGTGCCGGAAGATGCGCCAAACTTATGATTTTCCGATATTGATGCTGACGGCTAAGGGTGAGACCTCCCAAATTGTGAAGGGCTTTGAACTGGGAAGTGATGACTATCTCGTCAAACCCTTTGAGCCAGTGGTGCTTATTGCGCGAGTAAAGGCGCTGCTCAAACGTTACCAAATCTCTGCTGCACAAAGTGTGGGGATCGGCCGGCTGCGAATGAATCGTAAAACCTACGAGGTATCCTCAGAGTATGGAGAAGTCACCTTGCCGCTTAAGGAATTTGAGCTGTTGTTTAAGCTGGGCAGCTATCCGGGGCAGACATTGACTAGAGACAGGCTGATCGAAGAGATATGGGGTTATGATTTTGAAGGGAATGAGCGGACGCTCGATGTGCATATCAACCGTTTACGCGAACGGTTCGCTCCAGATAAATACGGGTTTGTTATTCGTACCATCCGCGGATTAGGCTATCGGCTGGAGGCAGAGGCATGAACCGGTTTAAGGAGCTTCTTAAGCGGATTGGGATGACTTTTATTTACTTCGGTGGCGTTGGGATTAGCTGGAGTGCAGCTTATTTCTTGATGAACTGGATATATGGCAGGGTTGGACGCCCCTCTTCGGAGTATTTGACCCAGTTAATCGGCGTGATGGTCGGAATTGTGATTTTGTTCATGATGGCATTGGTAACCTCCAAGTTATTCCGGGGCTGGGAACGTGTTTTTTATAAATCAATTATCGAAGGTTTAGGGCGTATTGCTAAGGGTGATTTCAATGTGGTACTCGATAATACTAAGGACTATGGTGATTTTGGTGAGATTGTAGAGAGCATCAACGTAATGGCCAGCGAACTGAGTCAGATGGAGACCATGCGTCAAGACTTTATCTCTAATGTATCGCATGAAATTCAATCTCCGCTAACCTCTATTCGGGGGTTTGCTCTTGCGCTGCAGGATGAAACTTTGAGTGTGAAGAGCAGGAGGCACTACCTTAATATTATCGTGGCTGAGAGTACCCGTGTATCTGGGCTCAGTGATAATTTATTGAAGCTGTCCGCGCTTGAATCGGGCAATTTTCCGTTTGAAAATCAGATTTACCGCCTGGATAAGCAGCTTAGAGATACGATTCTGGCTTCTGAACCACAGTGGTTGGAGAAAAATATAGAGGTAGAGGCTGAACTGGAAGAAGTGAATGTATCTGCTGTAAAAGATTTAATGAGCCAGGTCTGGACCAATCTACTGCATAACAGCATCAAGTTTACTCCGCAGAACGGTTACATCCATATTAGCCTTCGCATGGTGGATGAGCAGGTAGAGGTGGAGATTCAAGATAGCGGGATTGGCATCTCGGAGGAAGATCTGCCTCGGATCTTCGAGCGTTTCTATAAGGCAGATAAAGCTAGAACCGCAAGTGGTGGCGGTAGTGGACTGGGTCTGTCACTGGTTAAAAAAATCGTTGAGCTGCATGAAGGTAAGGTAACTGTACATAGTCGTCCGGGGGAAGGAACCGCCTTTAAGGTGAGCTTGCGAGTACGAATGAAATAAATTTGCTGTATGTGAAAACCAGCTGAAGCTGGTTTTCTGGGTGGATTCGAGGATAACACCTTCCGTCCTGAGAATAATGCCACAAGAGCCGAGGCAGGAGCGACTATTTATAAGCTGCTCGAAGCTCTGTCTCTCTAATAGTGATTGAATAGTTCATCGCTAAGCTTTAAACCAAACGCCGCTTCCCCAGGTTGTTCAGTGGGAAAGCGGCGTTTTTTGTATTTATGAAATTAAAAGAGGAACTATAATACCGGGATGGACGTTTATCCACCAATTTGAGACATGCGCCGAGCTGTCGGCGTGTGGCTTTGTGCTTTTTTCTCCAGAGCTAAGGCCATTTCATGGTTATGAGGTTTGTTGCCCAGCGCTTTCCGGAATAAGGCCTGCACAGCAGCAGGATCGCTTATTAAAGGACGGACATTGTATTCATCTGCCCAATACAGGCAAGCTTTGATGTGCCCATCTGCGGTAAGTCTCAGGCGGTTGCAATTATCGCAGAAGTGATCGCTCACCGGATGAATCAGGCCGAATGTACCAGGGGCTCCAACAACCCGCCGATTCTGGGAAGGGCCATTCCCGGAGGGCATTTCTGCTGCTTCCGTTTCCCAACCAGCCTCAGTACAAGCTTCTACAACCCTTTCCAGAGGCAGATAAGTTTGGCGCCAAGCATCAGTAGCACTGCCAATCGGCATGTATTCTATAAAGCGTACATTTAGAGGACTCTCCAGCGTAAGGGAGATGAAGTCTTTGATTTCGTCGTCATTAATTCCTTTCATCAATACGACGTTAAGCTTTATCGGTTGAAGTCCGGCGGCTTGTGCGGCCTCGATCCCCTTTAATACCTTGGCGACTTCACCGCCACGAGTAATCATAGAAAATCGATCCTGCCGTAAAGAGTCTAGGCTGATGTTTACCCGTGACAGACCAGCCTCTTTTAACAGCGCGGCTTTGGCTGGAAGCATTAAACCATTTGTAGTCAGCGAAATATCTTCTATACCTGGAATCGCGGATATCATCGCAACAAGCTTTTCCAGATCTTTGCGGACAAGAGGTTCTCCGCCAGTTAGTCGTACTTTACGTAATCCAAGAGGGGCTAGCGACTTAACGACTGCGGTAATTTCCTCGTAACTTAGAATCTCGTCCTGCGGTTGGAATTGCATCCCTTCCGCTGGCATACAATAGATGCAACGCAGGTTGCAGCGGTCGGTAACCGAAATGCGGATGTAATCGTGTAAACGTCCAAAAGGGTCCGTCAGCGGCTCCATGGCGTTGCTCCCTTCCTTTAAATCTGGCTGATAAATTGCTCTTAAATTTTCTCGTATAAACGCCTAACGTCACTAACAGGATAGAACGCGAAGATGTTTATACTTGTTTAGAATTTTAAAGATTGCTTGGATTCACGTCAATGAGCAAAGTTCTGGACGACAGGGTTTCATTACATAAAACTGGACAAACTAGATAAGAAGATAACGCATATTGAACAACGAAAAGTGTGACAAAAGTACGACAAATAAAGTTTTTAGACATAGAATGCTCACGGAAAGCGCTTTTAATTTCCGATATAATCTAGGTGCGGATTAGTTTTAACGTTCACTTTTGCGAAAACAGATAGGATACCGGAAACCGCACGTCGGTAATGTGTGTGACGGAGAGTGACCGGGAAACCATTGAGGAGGATTTGCAAAATGAGTACACATACTGTTCCATCGCTCACCGTTCCGGAGGCTTTTAGCCGTTGGTTGGAAAGTCGGGGATTAATATATCAGCTTTTAGTGGATTTTTTGGGTAGAAAACCATCACTCTCTCTAGTGGCTCAATGGAGCCGCCATCGCCAGATGAGTGTAGCGGCAGAGATGACAGAAGGCGGTCGGGAGCTGAAGCGCTATTTGAGTCAGGAACCGAACAAGCTGCCAATGATATGCGAGAAAGAGAGCAAAGAATATAAACGGCTTATGCAAGAACAGTCCGTTAGTTCTTTTAAATTGCGCGAAGCAGCGATTTTAGGTCGTTCGGAGGATTTCTGCAACGTGCTTGCAGATGTGTACACCTCCGCTGGAATTGTATTCAATAAGTGTAATGGTGAAGCCGATGATCATATTGCTATTGAGCTCGAATTTATGGCAGTCATGCATGAGCGTATGCTTTACAATAGTTTTTCAATAAGAAGTGCTATGGAGCTGCTTGATATTCAGGAGTCCTTTTTGGAAAAGCATCTACTTCAATGGACACCGCAGTTCTGTCAGAAACTAAATGCAGCAACAGATAGTCCGCTATATCTAGGCCTCTCTCATATGCTTGAGGAGTTTCTGCCACTTGATCTGCAAATGCTTCGTTCCTGGAGAGCTTCATTGGAGAGCAGTGCAGCTACAAGCATTTAATATTAGAAAGCCCGGCCTAATTGATAGGTCGGGCTTTTGCGTGCTATTCAAGTAGATATGAAGCTTTAATAGAAGCTCTGTAGAAGCACAAATAGAAGTACCATGTGAAGCATCCTAGTGATGATCTAGTTAAACTCCGATAGAAGTAGAGGCTGACACACCAACTGAAGTAGTAATTGAAGTACCAACCGAAGCGTCTTATTGTTGCCCAACTGAAGCACCGATAGACTAATTGGGGAATTTCTCCCTGAAATTCTGGGATTTTCAGTCATCAGACTAATAATTAGGGAAAACCTCCCTAAAATATAGCTGATTCGGTGGTAATTAAAGAAATCCCCTTATTATCAGGGAGGAAATCCCTAATTTCGTTCATTTAGAGAAAATATTGGCTTTTTCCAGGGAATTTTTCCCTAATTAGTTTAAGATCCACTCCGCACATCGCCCAAACACAGAACGCAGTAAACACAAATGTACGCCGTCCAAACGACCCACGCAGATCACCCGCTGTATGCCGCGAACCCCACCATAAATCGCACATCGTCCACCGCTCTTCGTATATCATCCAGCGCTCACGGTACATCGTCTGCCACCACAATGCTGCAAATGCTCCACCGCCTGTCGCCACAAATACCGCATATCGCAAACCCCCCACCATAAATTGCATATCATCCAGCACCCACAGTACATCAGCTATCACACATCACGTATTTTTCACCGCTCAACTCTCTCCACTCACCACCCAACCTAATGACGTTGAACATTGGCACAGCACACAGTCTATTGGCCAAAGTAGGAATCCGCTGTGCAGCCTTTTACTAAAAAAAAGAAGCTGCCTCATAAGTAGAATTCACTACTTTGGAGACAGCCTCTCGTTTGAGCCTATTTACTTATTCACATCATAGTTCTAATCAATTACCTTTTTGCTGCGGAATTTCATCAGGAATTCATACACGACTGGCACTACTACAAGTGTCAGCAGCGTGGAACTGACCAAACCACCGATTACGGTCACGCCGAGCCCCTTAGAGATAATTCCTGCACTATTTTCAAGTCCAGTAACCAATGGCAGCAATGCACCAATCGTTGCAAGGGCAGTCATCAGGATTGGACGTAAACGTGTGCCACCTGCTTCAAGCAAGGCCTGACGCGTAGTGAGTCCTTCTTTTTCCTTATGAATAACGCGGTCGATGAGGACAATCGCATTCGTTACTACGATACCAATCAACATCAGCGCACCCATGAGCGAGGACACGTTTAAGGTTTCCCCAGCGATCAGCAGGGCAACGAGTACCCCAATCACTGTGAAAGGAAGTGAGAACAGGATAGCGAATGGTGCTAATCCACCGCCAAATGTAACCACAAGCACGAAGTATACGATGGCAATAGCGGCCGCCATAGCAATTCCTAATTGACCAAACGTATCATTGATCTGCTCGGTTACACCGCCGAAGGTAACAGTTACACCATCAGGCAATTCCATAGCATCTACTTTTTCTTTCACGCTGTTCGAAGCGCTATTCACGTCACTCGAAATAATTTCGGCAGTAACATCTACCTTCATTTTACCGTCCATACGAGTAATCGAGTCAGGGGAGGAGCCATTTTCAATTTTAGCGACTTGCCCGATTGGCACGGAGATGCCTAGTGGCGATGTCAAAGTAGCCTCTTCCATTTCTTTAATGCTCTTGTACGTTTCTTTATCTGTTTCGATATAGACTTTGTAGTTCTTGCCGTCCAATTCTACTTCTGTGAGCACTGGACGTGTGCCTGCTGGACTCAGCTTCATCGCAATTTGTCCGGCTGTAAGTCCAAGGGAGCTAAGCTTCTGTTGATCCGCTACAATCGTATATTGATCGTATGCTTCTTTGAGACTTGTTTCCGCGTCTTTGAAATTAGTGGTGTCAGCCTGTACGATTGAGGCAATCTCATCCGCGACCGGCTTCAGCTGATCCAGTTCATCTCCGAATACATTCACGGTTAGAGTGCTTCCACCCATACCTCCACTCATCAGAGCGGACATGTCACCCCATACACCATCTGGAACTTCTGCGGTCAAACCTTCAATAAGTTTCTCTTTAACAGCTTCGAAATCAGGAGTATCACTATCATAAACGATGAAAAATAGTCCTGAATTGCTGGATCCACCCATACCCATCGGGCTTCCACCGCCGATGGAATATTGCATTTTGTCTATATGCTTCTGCGCTAAAATGTATTTTTCAGCTTTCAGACCTTGTTCTTGAACTTCCTCAATCCGTTGTCCAGCCTTTGGTGAATAAGTAAGCATTACAGTTTTATCCTCTTGGGATGGCATGAAGCTTACGCCAATAGGCTTGATTAAGAACAAGCTGCCCGCAAGGAGAAGAACAGCAACTCCAAAAGTAACGAGCTTATGAGAAAGACACCAGTTCAGAATCTTTTGATAACCAGCAGAAAGTTTGTCTGGTTTCTCGCTGTGAGTTTTTTTACCTTTCAATCCATTACGGAACAACGAGTGAGCCATTGCAGGAACTAGGGTAATCGCAACTACTAATGAAGCGAGCAGGGCGAAGACCATGGTTAGAGCGAAAGGCAAGAACAGCTCACCAACCATACCACTAACCAAAGCAAGTGGTAAGAACACCGCGATGGTTACAATTGTAGAGGACATGATAGGCACGAACATTTCACGCGTGGCTGCACTGATTAATTCTCTGCCCTTCAGTTTCTCACCAGATAAGGAGAGCCGTCGATATATGTTCTCTATAACTACAATCGAGTCATCGACTACCCGCCCGATCGCGACCGTCATCGCTCCAAGTGTCATCATATTAAGCGTAATGTTCATCTGCCGCAGACACAGCACTGCAATCAGCAGGGATAATGGAATAGAGATGATAGAAATAATCGTCGAACGAATATTCCGCAGGAACACCAAAATGATAATTACTGCGAATAAGGCACCAAACACAGCTTTGGACAACATCGTATTTACGGAGTCCTCAATGGGCTTACCTTGGTCAAGCAGAACAGTAAGGTCAATGCCTTTATATTGTGCTTTTAATTCTTCAGTTTTGTCTTTAACGCCATTTACAACATCAACAGTGTTGGCATCATTGGCTTTGACAATCTGAATACCGATCGATTCTTTACCATTTGTACGGGAGATGGATTCGGAATTCCCCACAACCTCAATCGTGGCCAACTCTCCGAGCTTCACGGTTGGAAGTCCCATACTTGCAGCTCCGCCAGGAGCAGCATTTCCAGCACCTGCACCAGCAGCTCCGTTAGCAGCACCAGCGCCGGTAGCTCCAGCACCTGCAGCACCTGCAGCACCTGCAGCGTTAGCGCCAGTTGGCATTACCGGTATGGTCACATTTTTAAGATCTTCAACGGTAGTGATGTTGCCGTCCACGACAACTGCTTTTTGAGCCTTGTCCATCTCGAATAGTCCTAGTGGAACACGGAGGGAAGAGCCTTGAATGATACCTTTAACGGTATCTTCAGTCAGTCCATATTGGCTGAGCTTATCTTGATTGAATTTAAGTGATACTTCTTTGACGTATTGACCAGAGATTTGAATAGAAGCCACACCCTCAACATCCTCTAGGGCTGGGCGAATATCGTTCTCAGCAAT
Source organism: Paenibacillus sp. FSL L8-0333 (assembly GCF_037965665.1). NCBI lineage: Bacteria > Bacillati > Bacillota > Bacilli > Caryophanales > Paenibacillaceae > Paenibacillus > Paenibacillus sp. FSL L8-0333. The sequence continues at coordinate 6,446,140 of NZ_CP150186.1, read as the reverse complement.
ACGTGTCAATTCCTCAAGGTCCTGGGTATCTCCATTGGAAAGACTGAGCGAAACGACAGGCATTGAGCTAAGGCTAAAACGGGAAATGGAAGGCTTCTGCACATTGTCTGGCAATGAGACCTCATTTAGCGATTCGCGCACTGCTGCTGTAGCATTATCCAGATTTGTTCCGTAATCGAATTCAATTTGGATACTGGAGGCATTCTCCAGAGAAGTGGAGGTGATCGTCTTTACACCATCCACATTGCGGAGCTTTTGCTCCAACGGTTTGCTGACATCATTAACGACGCCTTCTGGTGCGGCCCCCGGATAAATGGTTGTTACGCTAAGATAGGGTATACTAATATTAGGCAAGGTTTCTTGCTTCATCGTCAGTCCGCTATATAAACCGGCAAACACAATAATTATCGTCAGAAGCCAAATGGCAAATTTGTTCCTGAGCGAGAAATTAATTAAGCTTTTCATAAGTTTCGTTTCTGCTCCTCTCGGCCCTTTTCTTTACGAAATAAGGCGCCATTATAAAAATTCATAATACTCACTATCCATGACTTTCTCTCTACCGAACTCTTCTTAGAGTCAATTAACGAAATACACATGAATTGTGCGGAATTGAGGCAATTAGCTTCCTCAGCTCTTCTAATTCTGCTGTGAGCTCAGAGCAGGATTGGAGGTTGGACAGCATCCCCTGAATGATTGCTTTTCGTGGGTGAGGTATAAGCACCTCACCTTCCAGAATATTGAGCGATTCCAGCAGATCGGCTGCTTCTTCGGATTCTATACTATTTAATTTACTGACCACAGTCTTCATTTCTTTAATGAGCTGTAATGGATTCTTTCGTTTATTCTCCTCATTCTCCGCCATCCAGTTCGCTAAAGTAGCAGAGTTGATTAGTGGAACCTGTTTACTAGTGAGTAAGCCAGACACAATCATATCCATTAGATTCATTAGATGATCTGCCATATCGGCAATGGGTACCTGCGTATCCTTACGAAAAATAACCGCAATATAAGACTTGATGAGACCATGTCCGATCATACATAAATCTCCGGTATAGGGAACGACGTCTTTTCCATAGAGCAACTCCATCTTCACCTGGAACCATCTTAAGAAGGAAGCGTTGTTTCTCCGCAGCCAGTCCGGGACTTCAGTATCAAATCCTTTGCCCGCAACCTCCTGAATTTGACGCTGCAAGAACTCGCGCAATTCGTACACGTGACTTAGCAGAATTTCTATCTGATTCCTAAGCTTCTCACGTGGTGTTCGTCGGGTTTCCTGTTCTTCACGTAACAAGGGATCACGAATCATCCGATAACAATAAAGGAAGATACTGCGCTCCAGTTCTTCTTTTGATTTAAATACCAGATACAAACTGCCCTTCGAAATCCCACATAATTCAGCGATCTCTTGCATGGATGTGGACGAGGAGCCTTTCACAGCGAATAACTGCATGGCGATCTTAATAATTTGTTCCTGCTTGTCAATAGTTTTATCATTCATTAAAGGATTAACCTCCTTTCTGACTACTGGGTTCTATAATTGACTAGTTGGTCAAAATTATTATATTCCATCCAACCAGGCAATACAAATATCGGAACTGAAGGGTTACAGTTTTGTCGTAAATAGACTTTTGCACAGTAATTAGCTAGGAAGAAAAGGGTTCTTCATGTAATATATAAAATGTGTCAATTTCGTGTTGCTTGTATGAATAAGAAGGTAGGTAGAGTATGAGAAGAGGACTTCAATCTATAATTATCATTGGGGCATTCATAGCATTTTATTATTTTGGTTTCGGCATTTTTGGGAGTACTGCGGGAACGATTATTAGTATCTTCTCCACTCTGACAGTTATTTCGATTAGCTTGGCTATTTTTATGGAGAACCGTAATCCTTCTACAACAATGTCATGGATCTTATTGCTTGCGTTGATCCCAGTGCTGGGACTGGTCTTCTATTTTCTATTTGGGCAAAATGTGTTCAAACGCCGTAAATATGATAAAAAGGCACAAAGAGACCTTATGGCCTACGAAAGAATTGAGAATGACGCTTTACGTACGCACCAAGATTGGTCAGTCTTTGATCCCTCGCGCCAAAAACTGTTGCTGTTATCCAAGACTTTAGCACGTACTCCTATTTCCTTTGCATCAGAAACTCGTATCCTCACTAATGGTGAAGAGACGTTTGGTACGTTATTGTTGGAGCTTCGTCAAGCTAAGCATCACATTCATATGGAGTATTACATCTTCCGGGCGGACCACATTGGAACACGCATTAAACAAATTCTGATCGATAAAGCTCGTGCCGGTGTTGCAGTCAGATTTATGTATGATGCCGTTGGCAGTTTTCAGCTTTCCAAAGCTTTTTTGAAGGAAATGAGTGACGCCGGAGTTCAGGTGGCTTCTTACGGAAATTCAACATCCTTTTTTTCCAGCCGTGTGAATTACCGGAATCACCGTAAAATTGTTGTGATCGACGGAGATGTCGGATTCATGGGTGGTCTCAATGTAGGCGATGAATATTTAAGCCGCAGTAAGACTTATGGATTTTGGCGTGACACACATATGTTGGTTAGAGGCGAAGCGGTACGGACGATGCAAATTATTTTCCTGCAAGATTGGATGCACACTACGGGTGAAAAAATACTGGAGCAAGACTACCTCACTCCACAACTTCGCTTTATGACAGGTGATGGAGCCGTACAGATTATTGCTAGCGGACCGGATAACGAACGTCGTGCGCTCAAAAACATTTTCTTCTCCATGATCACTTCTGCCGAGAAATCGGTGTGGATTGCCAGTCCATATTTTATTCCTGATGAGGACATCTTAACTGCACTGCGTGTAGCCGCTATTTCTGGTTTAGATGTGCGATTGTTATTCCCGGCTAAGCCGGATAAATGGATTCCTTTTCTGGCTTCACATTCTTATTTCCCGGCGTTGCTGGAAGCTGGCGTGAAGATTTATGAATATGAAAAGGGATTTATCCACTCTAAGCTGCTTATCGTCGATGGTGAAATAGCAACAATCGGTACGGCCAATATGGATATGCGCAGCTTCCACCTTAATTTTGAAGTGAATGCATTACTGATTCAGACGGAGAGTGTTGCTCGTATTGTGGCTGATTTTGAGCGGGATTTATTATCTACCAGCTTAATTGAGCATGAGGAATTTATGAATAAGCGTATGGTGATCCGTATACTGGAATCTGCTGCTCGACTTATGTCGCCGTTACTATAACCAAAAACCACCTCAGAGGGTGTTGTGCCTCATCTGCGGTGGTTTTTGCTTTAAAAAGTAGTTAAGCCCAAGGTGGTCTGCAACCGGAACAGGATATATTTGAACCAGGTCACTTCGCCCTGATAAGCCTCAAAAGGTAGGGTATACTCATGGTCCTCGTTATTCCACAGTCGATTGAAGTAGGCTTCCATCTGGGCATAAAGAGGCTGATCTTGTTTTACAGATACCCACAGATTATTCTCCAGGTTGTAGTCATCCAGATTGCGTGTCGTGAAATTGGTGGAACCGCCAAGAATGATGGAACTTCCAGTCTGTTTGGCAATGAAAAGCAGCTTCGAGTGATATTGTTCTTTGGTCGTGTTGTACCAGCGAATAGAGATTTTTCCGTTCGTGCGCTTGTTCAGGTTCATGGCAACTGGACGGTTAGGAATGCCGATTTTATCACGACCGAAGGCGTTCTGATTGGGGTCCAGTATCAATCTTACCGTAGCCCCTCGTTCGGTAGCTTCTACCAATTCATCGAGAATTGCATCATCGGCAAGGTAGAACATACCCATCCAAATGGTGTCACCCTCCTGTGCAGATTGGAGGGCTTGTCTTGCATATTTATATACCTTTCCTTCCGTTAAATAGCGGACTCCCATAGATTCTTCAGAGTGCTGATCCTTCTCCTTGGTGAAGTCTGGCTCATAAGTGAGTAGTGGCCCTGCAGCCGAAAGATTGGCCGCGGCTTGTTCCGTCTGGAGAATATCAGCAATAATTGGGCCTTGTACTTCCAGAGCGATATTGGAATGATAGGCGCTGGCATCATGGATATTTCCTGAGGAGACTAGAGCGGTATTCTCACTAATAACCACCTTACGGTGGTTAGCCTTCACATTAAGTAGCTTCAAATAAGAACGTGCGGTAATATCCGGTCCTCCGCTGGCCATAAGATTGGGAATCCGGCCTTCGCCCGACTGTCCGAACCATTGAATAAAGGTACGCCAGACAGCGGAATAAGCAGGCGTAGAATCGCGTAGAGCATTTACATCGGTCAAAATCACTTTAATCCCCGCAGCCTTCAATTCTTCCAGAAGATGGTTGGGTGCAGAGTTGTAATTGGTATTAACCTCATCCGTAATGAAGACGATCTCCATCTCGGGATAAGTTGTTTTTTGTAAGATAAGCTTGTCCGTCAACATTCGGCTGACCGGAGGAAATGACTGATCTTTATGGGTATAATCATTGAAAAGGAAGAGGTCAATCACCAAAAATTCTTTGGACTCCTCGATAATTTGTAGAATCCTCGAAAGAATCTGACTCTCTTGAGTGCCCGTGGCTGTACCGTCCGAATAGGTTAGGTCGTGCCAGAAGGATACATGATTCGTTCTGTATATAGGGCTTTCATAGGAAATGCCGCTGGGTAAAGGTTTGTGCGTCTGGTAAGTCATTACGCCGATTAGCCAGAGGATTAGAATGAAGACAGTCCATAACGCCATTGTGCGGCGGCGTGAACCGGAACGTTTCTTCGTAGTTAAACCGGGAGCGTAGTTTATTTCTTTAGGTTTATAGGGGTGAACGGGTTGCTGACGATCTGAATTCATGGAAGTTCCTCCTGAAATTATTGCAGAGCACTTCCTTGTGATTGTTATGCTCCGGTGTATTACCAACCTATTAACACCTAGTGGAGCGAAATGAAGCAGCCCAAATATCCTTAACATTAATAAATAACATTCAGCTAGCTATAATGAGTTTGAACGATTAGTACGAAGTTTATGAAATTAATGATTACTAAGCCGGAGAATTGTAATCGCTAACCTCATATTGTAAATTCATCTGTAGGGATATGTTATAATAAATCGAGTTTGGGAATAGGAGGAACGCAGCATGAATCATACGCCAGAAGAGGCCGTGCCATATGATGCGACTAGGCAGTCTGGCGCAGATCATGGCAAGGACCTGCCGGCTGTAGAGGCTTCTGACAAAAGATCTTTATTGCCTACATCGAAGACAGGCGAACGCAAAATTGAACATGTACGCCTTTGCCTAAATGAAGAAGTAGGTGGCGTCGGTGTGACTACAGGGTTTGAACATTACAGATTTCAGCATAATGCTCTTCCAGAGCTGAATTTTGACGATATATCATTGCAGACTACGTTTTTGGATCGCAAGCTGCGTACACCGCTGCTCATCAGCTCGATGACAGGTGGCAGCGCAGCTACAGGAGCGATTAACGCCCGGTTGGCCACAGCTGCACAGCGTCGTGGTTGGGCGCTGGGTGTAGGCTCGGTCCGGGCGGCAGTGGAGCGCTCTGAGCTTACGGCGACCTTTTATGTGCGGGATCAAGCACCTGATATTCCGGTTATCGCCAATATTGGTGCTGTACAGCTGTCCTATGGTTTTGGGATTGAGGAATGTCGCCGGGCTGTGGATATCGCAGGTGCTGATTTTCTTGTACTGCATCTGAATGGGCTGCAAGAGGTCTTTCAACCGGAAGGGAACACTGGTTTTGCCTCTTTGCTATCCCAGATAGAGAAGGTATGCCGTGCACTTGAAGTCCCTGTAGGTGTGAAAGAAGTAGGCTGGGGCATTGATGGAGATGCAGCTGCACGTCTTTATAATGCAGGTGCGGCTTTTATTGATGTTGCGGGTGCAGGCGGGACATCCTGGAGTCAGGTGGAGAAGTTCCGCAGTGTAGATCCTATACGGCGGGCAGCGGCGGAGGCTTTCGCAGATTGGGGTACTCCAACAGCTGATTGTATCACAGAGGTGCGCGCAGTTTCCCCGCAGGGCGCTTTGATTGGCAGCGGCGGACTAAAACATGGCGTGGATGCAGCGAAAGCACTGGCACTTGGAGCTGATCTGGCAGGCTTTGGCCGCAATCTGTTAGGGCCGGCTGTCGATTCTGAAGAGGCGCTGGATGCTGCATTGGCACAGGTTGAGCTGGAGCTAAAAATAGCAATGTTTGGTATTGGCGCTCCAGATTTAGCAACTTTACGTGGTACTTCCCGTTTAATACGTAAATAGGATGGTAAATATTGAAGCGAGGAAGTGAGTAAGATTATGATTAAACTGGTCCATATGGATGAGTCGGCCTTTCAATTTTTCTTAGGTCAAGCTACCCGGGATTATGCGGAAGATAAGATCAGCGCCGGTGCTTGGGATCCGGAGATCGCGATGAAGCTGTCTGAGGAAGCCATAACACGCTCTTTGCCAAAAGGGCTGCACACAGATGGTGCTTATCTATATTCTATAGTAGAAATAAGCAGTGATGAACAGGTTGGTTATATCTGGTTTAACGTAAGTGAAGGCCGAGGCGGCCGCGAGGCTTTCATTTATGATTTTTATGTTTTTGAACCGTTCCAGAGTAAGGGTTATGGCAAGCAGGCTATGATCGCACTCGATGAAGAAGCCCGGGAGATGAATGTTACCAAAATCGGGTTACACGTCTTCGGCCAGAACAATCGCGCATTTGAGTTATACAAAAAAATGGGATATATCGTAACTGACATCACAATGTCTAAAGATCTATAGTCCATAAGTGTGAGGACCTCGAAAGAGGTCCTTTTTTGTTGTTCTACTGAATTATTATGTAAATAATTGTGATAAATATATTTGATTTAGGATGATTAGGAAAATATGATTAAAAAATAAATTCCTGAAAATGGATTAAGTCATAAAGAGAGAAAAGGGGGGATTAAGGTGAGGCCAAGGACTGTATCGTGGGTGGTTGTTTCTGCAGTAGTATTACTATTACTGGTCAGCTGCAACAGTGGCGATTTACCAGGAAAGAAGAAATCTGAGTCTGAGCAAGTCCAGGCAAGTCCGGTTGCACCGCTAGCCTCTTCAGCTGTAGTTGAAGATCAATCAGAAATAGCTTTGCCTTCATTGACGGTAGAACAAAGGCTAGAGGATTTTGATTACATGTGGAAGATTATTGAGGAGAACTATCCTTTCTTAGAGGTGAATAAACGTCTCAATGGAGAGGATTGGCTTGCAAAAAAAGAGGAATACCGCAATAAAATAGCAGCCGTGAAATCGGATGATGAGTTTTTGAAACGTATGAGATTTGTCCTTAGCAGATTAAACAATGGGCATACAAATTTTATATCCAAGGAAGAATACCCCTGGTATCTACATACGTATGCTCAGTTAGGTTTTGGTTTTGAGCCTTGGGTCAACGTGTTTCAGCAGCCTAACGTATTGGCCCGTTACAACCAGAAACCTTTAGCGGAGCAGCAAAGCTCTAATGATATCAATAACGATATGCATAATGGTGGAGATGGAGTAGGAGATGTAACAAAAAAGACTTCTGGGAATGTAAAAAAAGTCATTATAGAGCCCGATCGAATCGCTTATCTCGGCATGCAAAGCTTTGACGGGAGTCTCATGGAGATGGACAGCTCCGAGATCCATGATTTTTTAATAGAGGTAAAGGACTATAAGACATTAATATTAGATATCCGCGGAAATGGGGGAGGAAACAGTAATTATTGGAGAATTCATCTTGTCCCTATGTTGATCAATAAACCTATCGAATACAATACATACTTACTTTATACAAGAGGCAAATATGCGGAGACCTTTATGCAAGCACGTCAGATTACAAAGGGGCAACAACCTATTGCTGGCATCAAAGATGAGCAACTGCCCAAGCTGCCAACCGAAGCTTTAAAGATGTTTAAGACATATAGAAAAACAAATGATGTAGTAACCCCTAATAAATCTGTTGGATTTAAAGGGAAAATCTATTTGCTGGTAGATAGCTCTGTGTATTCATCATCGGAAGGTCTTGCAGCCTTTGTAAAAGGCACCGGGTTTGCAACGGTTGTAGGCGGCAGGACAGGTGGGGATGGACTAGGGATAGATCCGCTTGTTGTTGCATTGCCTAATAGCGGTTATCTCTTCAGGTTTTCCTTTGAAATGGGTCTGAATTCTGATGGAAGTTGTAATGAAGAGGTAAAGACTGTGCCTGATGTGGAGGTTGATCCGGATAAATCTAAGCCATTACTGGACCAGCCGGCGATAAAAAAGGTATTAGAGCTTGCGCGTTCGGACACATCTGCCTGACATCCGGTGTTGCTGGCGAATATGTTCTAATATATAATGGTTTAGATCGTATAGCTTATTCGGATGATCAATTTAGCTGAAAATAGGAGTTGTCATATAAATGGCTTTGAAAGCTGGAATCGTCGGTCTTCCTAACGTAGGAAAATCCACATTGTTTAATGCGATAACGCAAGCGGGAGCAGAATCCGCTAACTACCCTTTTTGTACCATTGACCCTAACGTTGGTGTTGTTGAAGTTCCAGACGAACGTCTTGATAAACTGACTGAGCTGGTACAGCCGAACAAGACCGTACCTACTGCTTTTGAATTTGTTGATATTGCTGGTCTCGTGCGTGGTGCCAGTAAAGGAGAGGGACTAGGCAACAAGTTCCTGGCCCATATCCGTGAAGTAGATGCTATCGTGCATGTGGTTCGTTGTTTTGAAGATGAGAACGTTACCCACGTTGATGGAAAGGTAAATCCGATCAGCGACATCCAGACCATTAATCTGGAGTTGATTCTTGCTGATATTGAGAGCATTGAGAAGCGGATTGAGCGTTCCCGTAAGAATATCAAAGGCGGCGACAAGAAATACGCTCAAGAAGTTGAGCTGCTAGAACGCGTCAAAGAAGTGCTCTACGAAGATAAACCTGCACGCAGTATAGAATTGTCTGATGACGAGAAGCTTATTATCCGTGATCTTCATTTGTTAACATTGAAGCCAGTGCTGTATGCGGCGAATGTAAGTGAAGATGAAGTGGCAAGTGCTGAGGACAATCCTTATGTACAGCAAGTTCGCGATTTTGCAGCTACTGAAGGTGCAGAAGTTGTTCCGATCAGTGCTAAGGTGGAAGCAGAAATTGCTGAGCTTGAAGGTGAAGATAAAGCTATGTTCCTGGAAGAGCTGGGACTGGAAGAATCCGGGCTTAACCGGTTGATTAAAGCGGCTTATAAACTGCTTGGCTTGTATACGTATTTCACAGCAGGCGTTCAGGAAGTTCGGGCGTGGACGATTCGCCGCGGCACCAAAGCACCTGGAGCTGCCGGTGTGATTCATACAGATTTCGAACGGGGATTTATCCGTGCTGAAGTAGTGGCTTACGCGGATCTTGTGGCAGCTGGTTCCATGAACGGTGCGAAGGAACGTGGTCAACTGCGTCTTGAAGGTAAAGAATATTTGGTGCAAGACGGCGACGTAATGCATTTCCGTTTTAACGTTTAAGAAGGTTTAAGTGTACGAATGATATAGGGGTCATCTCGAGCAGTGGGAGTTTCTATTGCTGGGATGATCCTTTTTAAAAATATAAGCTTTTTATTAAGGTATTGTGCGTACGGAACTGTAGCCATTTCACAATATCTTTGGTATAATATAAAGTCGTATATCTATTTTTATGACAGTACAAATTTGATGTTATATTTGCGAATTTGAAATTGAATCAGGAGAGGTGAATTCCCTTGTTGGACCGATTGCAATCCCTGGCGGACCGCTATGAGAAGCTCAGTGAACTGCTTTGTGATCCGGATGTTGCAAACGACAGTAAGAAACTGAGGGACTATTCCAAAGAACAATCAGACCTACAGCCTGCATTTGAGGCGTATACTGAATATAAGAGCGTAATGGAAGAGCTTGAAGCTGCTAAGCAGATGCAAGGCGAAAAGCTTGATGATGAGATGAAAGAAATGGTCAAGATGGAAATTGATGACCTTTCCAAACGTCAAGTGGAGCTGGAAGAGAGAATCCGCGTGTTGCTGCTGCCTAAAGACCCGAATGATGATAAGAACGTAATCGTTGAAATTCGTGGTGCAGCGGGTGGAGATGAAGCAGCATTGTTCGCTTCAGATCTTTACCGGATGTACACTCGTTATGCTGATGCACAAGGATGGCGCGTTGAGTTAATGGATGTTAACGCGAGTGATCTTGGTGGATTCAAAGAGGTAATCTTCCTTATTAACGGCCGTGGTGCATACAGTAAGCTGAAATACGAAAGTGGTGCGCATCGCGTACAACGTATCCCAGCGACCGAATCCGGAGGTCGTATTCATACCTCTACTTCTACGGTGTCTGTGATGCCGGAAGCTGAGGCTTTTGAGATCGAGATCCATGATAAAGATATTCGCGTAGATACCTTCTGTTCAAGTGGTGCAGGCGGACAGTCTGTAAATACGACCAAGTCTGCAGTACGTGTAACCCATGTACCTACAGGCATCGTTGCTACCTGTCAGGACGGTAAGTCACAGAACTCCAATAAAGAAAAAGCGCTGCAAGTGCTTCGTGCCCGTATCTCTGATATGAAACGGCAGGAAGAAGAAGCGAAGTATGCTGGTGAACGGAAGAGTAAAGTAGGTACGGGTGACCGTAGTGAGCGCATTCGGACGTATAACTTCCCGCAGAGCCGGGTTACAGACCATCGTATTGGCCTGACACTGCACCGTTTGGAGCAGGTTATGAACGGAGAAATCACTGAAATTATCTCAGCCCTTTCAATCGCTGAACAAGCTGACTTGATGGATAATATGGATAATGGAGAATAATGCTTTGAACGATGGCGTATATGTCATGTCGGAAGTCAAAAGCATCCGGGAAGCCTTTGCGGAGGCTTCTTCTTTTTTGAGCCGGAGCGGCTGCAATGAACCGCAGCGCAGTGCACAATTGCTGCTGGAGCATGTGCTTGGAGTGTCTGGCGCAGCTTATTACATGGCGTTGGCAGATCCTTTTCCAGCAGCGGTTAAGGAAGCATTTGAGGCGGGAGTTACCCGCCGGGGCGCTGGTGAGCCGGTGCAGTATATCATCGGCGAGCAAGAATTTTACGGGCGGCCTTTTGAGGTGACGCCTGACGTGCTTATTCCGCGGCCGGAGACGGAGCTGCTTGTCGAGGCGATTTTACGTTACGGCGCGGAGCTTTGGCCGAACGGCGTTGTAACGCCGGGCGAAGCGGCGCTGGATAGCGCGGGCGGAGATACGGCCCGCAGCGGAGGCGGCGCGGGGGACGTGCGCGCCGCAAGACCGCTGACCGCCGTCGACATCGGCGCCGGCAGCGGAGCGATCTCCGTCACGTTGGCGGCGGAAGCGCCGGCGTGGAGGGTCTGCGCCGGCGATATTTCGCCGGCGGCTCTGGCTGTGGCCGAGCGCAACGCTTTGCGCAATGGCACAGCTGTGGACTTTCGGCTCGGCGATCTGCTCGAGCCGTTCGCGGGGATGGAGACGGATATTCTCGTCTCCAACCCGCCGTACATCCCCGGCGAGGATATCGCCGGGCTGCAGCGTGAGGTGCGCGACCATGAGCCGCGCACTGCGCTGGATGGCGGAGCGGACGGGCTGGACCCGTACCGCCGCATGATGGAGCAGCTGACGCTGCTCCCGGCACCGCCGCGCCTGATCGGCTTTGAGCTTGGCTTCGGTCAAGCTGAGCAAGTCGCTGCACTCCTTGCGGCAGCGGGCCATTGGACGGAGATTATCACCATTAATGATCTGGCTGGAATCCCGCGTCATGTGCTAGGCATAACGAAATAATATTGCCTACTTTGCAGAGGGTTCCTTTGTCCAGGGTAGAGAAATTGTATTTTCAATCCGACTTCCTTTATAATAGTATTTAGCAGGATTTCTCAGGGGATCATAAAGAAAGACCGGATATAGAGTAGGGAGGCAGAGCGTGCTTCAGAAGATTAAAAAGATTGATGGTGCTATTGTAGTCGTTCTGTTATTACTCATGGTGGTCAGCATCTTCGCCATATATAGTGTTACTCATGGAAGAGAGAAGCTGGACGGACATCATATTCGTATGATGATGTATTATGCTATTGGTTTTGTAGCTTTTATTGGAATGACCTTTTTGGATTACAGAATATTAGTGAAATATGCGATATATATTTATTTGTTTGGGATAGGGATGCTGGTGCTCGTCAGCTTTTTGGGCGAGACTAAAAATAATGCACAAGGCTGGTTGACCCTGCCTGGAGGACTGAGTCTGCAGCCTGCTGAGCTGTTCAAGTTGATATTAATTCTTTTTCTGGCGGCCATGCTTGTCCGCAAGAATAAGAGTAAGCTTCTGTTCTGGCGGGATGTTGTGCCACTCGGCCTTCTGACCTTGTTTCCATTTCTTATTGTTCTTACCCAAAATGACCTTGGGAATGCCTTGTCTTACGTTGTGATTCTTGCGGGTCTGTTGTGGATTGGCAATATTAAATACACGCATGCATTAATCGGGCTGGTCATCGTGGCTAGTTCTGCGATTGCGGGAATTATGAGTTATATCCATTATCACGATGAAATTAAAACCTTTCTTACGGATATTGGGCGATCTCACTGGATTGAACGTTTTGATCCTTGGCTTGTTCCCGAAAAGGCAACAGAAAAGGCTAAGTATCATACCACCAATGCTAGAATTGCTATTGCTTCTGGAGGAATGAGTGGTGATGGCTATATGAAGGGAGATTCCGTTCAAACGAATCGTGTGCCATATACCTACTCGGACTCCATTTTCGTGCAAATTGCCGAGGAATTCGGTTTTGTGGGGGCGGCGCTGCTGCTGCTGCTGTACTTTATCCTCATTCACCGAATGATTCTGATTGCGCTGGAGTGTAAGGATAGAGCCGGGCCGTTCTTGATTGTCGGAATTGTCGCCATGATGCTATATCAGATTTTTGAGAATATTGGCGCGTTTATTGGTCTGATGCCTTTGACAGGTATCACGTTACCTTTCATCAGCTTTGGAGGTACATCCCTGCTTATCAACATGGCCAGCATTGGTTTGGTAATGAGTGTACGTCTGCATGGTCAGCAAGAGGAAGAAGATCTTCCAGACCCGGTCATAAATCATGTATCGGTTAAAGGTGTTTAGAATAGTCAAGGGTGAGAACCCGAAAGAAGCCTGATACTAAAAAGATCAGTAATGAGATAATATTTTTTGAAACTTAACAAAAGCGCATGCTGATTATCAGCATGCGCTTTTGTTAGTTAGTTATTAAATTCGGTATATTACAATAGGATATATCTCGCTTTAATGAATAATGCTACAGGAATTCTATGCCTTACTTTCCGTCGGATTAAAATATGGAAGCACCCATGGAATCTGCCTCGATTTTATTGTATTCAATTTCGCTTATCAGTAAGCGTTTAGGAATCCTCCGCCGAATATTTGATTGGGTCCCAGATTAGTGATTAGTAAATAGTAAGTTCCTGGAAGAACATTACTCCAACCGATAGTATACGGGCTGCTTTCTGCATAAGGCCAAGACACGTTTCTAACCCCTGCCGATTTACCGCTACTTTTGCTAATCAATTCATAAGAGATGATCGGAACTGCTTCGGTAGGAAAGGAAGTTCTTTGATGTATCGTTGCATAGACATCAGAATTTGAGGTGAAAGTTATTTCACCATTCGTTCTCTTTTGTGTGCCTGAAGCCCATCCATCCATTGTAAAAGTGAAACCTTCCGTATAGGAGAATATGCCTAATGAGTTATTGTTATTTTCATTAAAATTTGGCTGGTTTATATTTTGAGTTAGAGCTGCTTCTTCTTTAATCGATTCAATCTCATCAGCAGTAACTGTTTTTACAAAAGTAGTATCTGATGAGGTGACTGAGGTCGTAGCACTTTGTTCAACTTGATTAGAAGAGGTTTCTGCGGCAAATGAGCTTGTAGTATAAATGGAAGTTGAAGCAATGAGTGCCAAAGTCAGAGTAGATACAGTTTTTACTAGTTTCATAATGAACCTCCTTAAATTTATATAAATTGGATATTAAAGAAAAATATAAGCAATATACCGAATATACCCACTATATCATAATGATTTAAAAAAGTAAAATATTCCCTTTATTTTCTTTTATAGGACTGTTAAGATCTCACTGAAACTGCTCGTTTCTTAAAATCATAGATTCATAGGTTTGCAGTCTCTTATCTCCGGGCATACTACTAGCATGAGAGTTAAGAGGAGAGGGGCTGCAACAAATGAACGATAATCATATGGATAAAAGAGATTCCTTACGTGTAACTTTTAAGTATACTGCCATTTTAATTTGTTTTTTTATGGTCCTCATGATGGCTTGGGAAGGTCAAAAAACCGATGCTGCAGTAGCTGAAGTATCTATTCCCCAAGAATCTATCCGGTTACGTATTCTAGCTAATTCTGACGGAGCGCAAGATCAGCTGGTGAAACGGCAAATTCGCGATAAAATTGTGGAGCAAATGAACCAGTGGGTATCTGCTCTTGAGGATCCGCAGAGCTTGGAGCAGGCACGTGCTCTGATTAGAAATCATCTGCCGGAGCTTAACGCTTTGGTTGGATCAGAGCTCGAGAAACGGGGCATTGAATATTCCTATAAAGTGGAGCTGGGCGTAGTCCCTTTTCCAACCAAATTATACGGTGGTACCGTCTATCCTGCTGGGGAGTATGAAGCTGTACGGGTCACGCTTGGTGCAGGCAAGGGACAAAATTGGTGGTGTGTACTGTTTCCTCCGCTTTGCTTTATCGATGCGGGCTCTGGAGATGCGGCAGCACCTGCTGCTGACAAAGGTACAAAAACAGTGTCTGCTGCTGGTGCGGATAACAGTGCTAAGGTGAAATCGGCAGCTGCAAAAACAGTGCAGGCTGATTCCTCGGCAGGAAGTGCTTCATCAGGAGAAACTGCTGCTGAGCCAGAGGTACGGTTCTTCGTCTGGGAGCTGCTGCAAAACCTTTGGAACTGGATCAGTGGATTATGGTCGTAAGACCCCAGATATGTTACTATTTTATAAGCAGATCTATCACGGCTCCCTACTGGGGCCGTTTTTTGCTAAGATAAATTATATCTTCTAGAAAGCCTGTGATGAGAATGAATGAACACAATAATCCTTTATTCGCCGTTCAGCGGCGGAGTGGAAATAGAGCTGAGACTGTATACTGGAAGTTGAATTCTGTTGAGGGAACGAACTCTGAGGTATTTCAGCCGAATGAAGCTGACAAGCTGGCGATAGCGGAGGCAGCAACAATGCTTCGCGAAGGCGGAACAGTGGCTTTTACAACCGAAACCGTCTACGGGCTAGGGGCGGATGCCCGAAATACGTCGGCAGTTGAGGCTGTTTTTGCAGCAAAAGGACGGCCCTCTGACAATCCGTTAATTGTACATATTTCGGATACGGCAGCTTTGGACGAGCTTGTTGCAGAGGTGCATCCTAAGGCGGCCGCGCTGATGGCAGCTTATTGGCCTGGTCCGCTGACAGTTGTGCTTCCTGTTCGTGAAGGTGTACTGTCGCCTTGTGTGACGGCGGGTTTGGATACGGTTGGTGTGCGGATGCCGGATCATCCGGTAGCTCTGGCGCTGATAAGTGCCGCAGGTTGTCCGGTTGCGGCGCCCAGTGCTAATCGTTCGGGTCGCCCGAGCCCGACATTAGCTTCGCATGTGATGGAAGATTTGGCTGGATACATTGATGGCGTCCTTGATGGTGGTGCTGCTGGAGTGGGACTAGAGTCAACAGTCGTGCAGGTACAGCCTGACGGAAAAGTTGCTGTGCTGCGCCCCGGCGGGATTACTTCGGAGCAATTGGCTGCAGTGGTGGGAGCAGAAGCTGTAAGCTCAGAGCCCGGTAATGCTGAGGCAACTGCTGCCTCTACTACTACTGTCATGGCTGATTCGGGGACGACAATCTCTGTTGTTGATTTAAGTACTGCTGAGCCAATCACAGCTAAAGCAACTACAGCACAATCTTCAGCGGATTGCCTGAATGTTAACAATCGTGAGCCTTTCGAAAGGGCATCCGCATCTATTGAGCAGCATGGTGCGGATGCTGCTGGCGGCATTTCGGCGCCGCGCGCGCCGGGCATGAAGTACACGCACTACGCGCCGCGCGGCTGGCTTGGTGTAGTGCGCGGCTCTTCCCCGCAACGCGTGGCGGACGAAGCCGCAAGTCAACTTCAGGCGGCGCAGCTAAACGGCGAGATCACGGGCCTGCTCCTCTTTGAGGAGCATAAGGCCCTTTATCCCGCCGACCCTGCCGCCTGTGTCCTTTCCCTTGGCTCGTTATCCTCGCCGGAGGAAGGGGCCCGCTCCCTATATGCCGCTTTGCGGCGGTTCGATGAAGCGGGAGCGACTTACATCTTAGCCGAGGCTTGCCCGTATACGGGCCTCGGCGCTGCCATCATGAACCGGCTTATGAAAGCCGCCGGTGGATCCGTCATCGACGCCGGATAACCACGGCGTTGCTTTTTCGTATATGACTCCTATATGAAGTCATGATTACCCCCTTGTCCGCATATCGTTGTTGTACAAGATATTTCGGACTTGGGGGGTTAAGCATGGGCTTAGGAGATGTATATACCGAATGGGGGCAGATTGTTACCATTACTATAATGGCGGTTGCATTAGGGATGGATGCCTTTTCGCTCGGTGTAGGGATCGGTATGAAAGGTATTCGTCTGCTGCATGTTCTGCAAATGAGTCTGCTCATTGCTGTTTTTCATATGCTGATGCCTCTCCTGGGTTTGTTGACAGGAAGTTATGTCGGACACTTGTTAGGTCAAGTAACGACTTATGCTGCTGGAGGTCTTCTAGTTCTTTTGGGCGGGCATATGGTGTACAACTCCTTTCGTCCGGATACGGGAAGCTCGCGAGCTATGGATCATCGAACCTTGTGGGGGATGATACTTCTTTCGCTCAGTGTGAGTATTGACTCTTTCTCCGTGGGTGTATCACTGGGGATGTTTGTGAATGGAGTGCTTTTGACCATCTTAGCCTTCGGTGCCTGCGGGGGACTAATGTCGATTCTAGGGTTGCTAATAGGACGGCATGTCAGTCGTGGTCTCGGGGATTATGGAGAAGCACTAGGCGGTGCAATACTTCTGGGGTTTGGCTTGCTATTCATCTTTTGATACAATAACGGCATTAGAATATTTAATTTCATGGGGGTGCAAAACATGCTGCATATTTTATTCGTCTGCACCGGAAATACATGCCGAAGTCCTATGGCTGAGGGGCTTTTACGAAAGCTCGCGAAGGAACGTGGAATCGACCTGGAAGTGCGGTCTGCAGGTGTATCCGCCATTTCCGGTACTTCTATATCAAGACATGCTGCAGCTATACTGCAGGAAGAAGGAATTCATGATTCAATGGAGTCGTCACAATTGACAGGTCAAGCTGTCGCTTGGGCCGACCTCGTGCTGACCTTGACGGGTGGGCATAAGCAGCATTTGCTGCAGTATTTTCCGGATGCTGTAACGAAAACCTATACATTGAAGGAATACGTGCATGATGAAGATGCGGTGACGGAAGATATCAAGGAATTGGACAGCCTTTACGCAGATGCGGAGTTGAGCTTAGCCCTTGGTGGTGAACCGAATGCAACGGATCTGCAGCGGATGATTGAGATTCGCCAGCGTATTCCGAGCTTCGATATTTCTGATCCATTTGGTGGCACGCGTGAGGACTATGAGCTAACTGCTGCTGAGATTCGCACTGCGCTATTCAGTTTGCTGGATAAGCTGGAAACCTTCCGCCATTTGTAAATGGTTGATTTTCAGTTCACTTTGCTTTAAGATGAAGTTACAAATAATCGGTTCCGATGTAACTGGCGACAAATGTGGATCAAACCACGATGGAGCATCGGAATAAACGGCCGGTCGCCTGGGCAAAAGAGCAAATCCGCAGCTACCTGCGGACTGCTCTTTTTTGTTTAAAATAAGCTTGTTTGAAGTTTGAGGAGGTAGAGTGATGGACGAAGTTGTAGAGCTATCATTAACTGAAGCCACCGTCACTGTGTTAAGAGAGTTGGCGGAGGCTGGTAACCTTGGGTCAGGCAAAATTGTTGTCGTCGGAGTGAGCACAAGTGAAGTTGCTGGTGTCCGGATTGGAACTGGTGGTGCACTTGAAGTTGCAGAACAATTGCTTGAAGGTGTTCGTTTAGTAGCAGCGGAAAAAGGATTTCATCCGGTGTATCAGTGCTGCGAGCATTTAAATCGTGCACTTGTAATGGAACGCTCTCTGCTAGAGTCACTTGGTCTGAAGGAAGTATCAGCTGTACCTATACGAGGTGCTGGAGGTTCGATGGCTACGGCTGCTTATCACGCTATGAAAGATCCTGTTTTGGCGGAAACGATAGAAGCTCATGCTGGTTTAGATATTGGCGAGACTCTGATAGGAATGCATTTACGGCGGGTAGCCGTTCCTTTCCGTCCGACTCTACGCTACATTGGAGCAGCCAGAGTGAATGCGGCATGGACCAGACCCCCACTAATTGGCGGGGAACGTGCGGTATATCGTGCTCCAGAACAAAGTGGTTCACAGTTTTGTGATTAACGAACTTTAGTTTTTATATTTTTTGCAGAAACGTAGACCTAAGTCACTTTATGGCGGGCAAATCGTTTCTACTTAAATACAACATATCTACACACACTAGGGAGGAAATAAGAACATGGAACAATTGCGTAAGAGTGACCCGGCAGTACTGGAAGCGATGGAACTGGAACTGAAACGTCAGCGTGCCAACATTGAGCTTATTGCCTCAGAGAATATCGTTAGCGAAGCCGTAATGGAAGCTATGGGCTCCGTGCTTACGAACAAATATGCAGAGGGTTATCCAGGCAAACGATATTATGGTGGCTGTGAAGATGTAGATATCGTTGAGAACCTTGCTCGTGATCGTGCAAAAGAATTGTTTGGCGCGGATCATGTCAACGTACAACCACATTCCGGCGCTCAAGCAAATATGGCAGTTTATCTGGCTGCGCTTAAGCCTGGCGACACTGTTCTTGGAATGAATTTGGCTCACGGCGGTCATTTGACACACGGTAGCCCAGTTAATGCTTCAGGATTGCTTTATAACTTCGTTGCTTATGGAGTACAAGAAGATACTTTCCTAATTGATTATGATGAAGTACGTAAAGCAGCCTTCAAGCACCGTCCAAAAATGATTGTAGCTGGTGCCAGTGCCTATCCGCGTATTATTGATTTCGAAAAACTTGGCGCTATCGCCAATGATGTGGGTGCGCTATTTATGGTAGATATGGCCCATATCGCAGGATTGGTTGCTGCTGGTCTTCATCCGAGCCCGGTTCCTCATGCTCATTTCGTTACAACTACTACGCATAAGACTTTGCGCGGTCCCCGCGGAGGTATGATTATGTGCAGACAGCCGTGGGCAGCTGCTATTGATAAAGCGGTATTCCCTGGTTCCCAAGGTGGACCTTTGATGCATGTAATTGCTTCAAAAGCAGTCGCATTTGGTGAAGCATTGCAGCCATCCTTTAAGACTTATGCTCAAAATGTAGTGAAGAACGCTAATGTTCTTGCAGAAACGTTGATCAGTGAAGGGGTTAACATTGTATCCGGAGGTACAGATAACCACTTGATGCTGCTGGATACCCGTAATCTGAACATTACCGGAAAAGATGCGGAAAAAGTACTAGATTCCATCGGGATTACTGTGAATAAAAACGCAATTCCATTTGATCCTACAAGTCCTTTTGTAACAAGCGGTATTCGGATTGGTACACCTGCAGTCACATCCCGTGGTATGGACGAGCAGGCAATGGTCACTATTGGACGTATCATTGCTAATGTTCTAAAGAATCCGAAGGATGAGGCAAACTTGGCAGAATCTGCCCGTCAAGTGGCTGAGTTGACTGACCAATACCCTCTTTATCCAGAGTTGAAATACTAAATTTTTGCTTCCAATAAGAAATGATTCTGCCTCCATTCATACCCTCTTCCGGGTTTGATGGAGGCTTTTTTGTTGCATATTGTTCACAAATATTACTGCAGTTAATAGATGAAATTGAATGAAATTAATCTTGAAAGTTCATGGAACTTTCAATAAAATTAGTGAAAATAATGTGAATAGTATGAAAAAGCCAAAGTTGCACAACATAATCTAGGTTTTATAAGTGATTGGTTTCCTAATTAAGCCAATCATTACCTTTAAAAACAAGGAAATACAAGGGAATATGTTCAATGTGAGTTCAAGTACCATTCTGAGGTGAAATGCAGCGGCGGGAGTGCTATAATAGACAGGATTTAGCCACTGAGAAGCAAAGCGCTTTCTATGGCTATAGACAAGACTTACAATTACCGGAGGGACAGTAAATGGGAAAATTGGTGATTTGCGATCATCCTTTAATTCAACACAAACTAACATTTATTCGCGACGTTAGAACAAACACGAAGGATTTCAGAGAACATGTTGACGAAGTTGCCACATTGATGGCTTATGAGATTACACGTGATATTCCACTAGAGACAATTACGGTACAGACACCGGTCACTGAGACGGAAAGCAAAGTGATTTCGGGAAGAATGCTGGGGCTTATTCCTATTCTTCGTGCGGGTTTAGGTATGCTTGAAGGTGTACTGAAGCTTCTACCTGCGGCTAAAGTAGGACATGTAGGGCTTTTCCGTGATCCAGACACTCTTCAACCAGTGGAGTATTATATCAAGCTTCCAACTGATGTACAGGAACGTGAGTTGATAGTGATTGACCCAATGCTTGCTACAGGCGGATCTGCAATTGCTGCGATTACCTCACTGAAGAACCGTGGTTGTACACAGATCAAAATGATGAACTTGATTGCAGCGCCAGAAGGTGTTGCTGCAGTTCAGGAAGCTCATCCGGATGTTGATATTTATGTAGCAGCGCTTGATGATCATTTGAATGAACATGGTTACATCGTGCCAGGCCTTGGTGATGCTGGTGACCGTCTTTATGGAACCAAGTAATAAGTAATTAAGTATTAAGTATAGTAATGCGAGAATATTTGATGAGAGGGTAGGGGTTATGTCCAAAATCAAAGTAATGACTATTTTCGGAGTGCGCCCCGAGGCGATCAAGATGGCTCCTCTGGTTCTTGAACTGAAGAAGCATCCTGAGCATATCGAATCAATAGTATGTGTAACAGCGCAGCATAGAGAACTGCTCGATCAAGTGTTGGAAGTGTTTAATATCACCCCTGATTACGATTTGGATGTGATGAAGGACCGTCAGACCTTGAACGAGATTACTATTCGTGTGCTTGAAGGTTTGGAACCTGTACTGAGGGAGGTTAAGCCTGACCTCGTGCTGGTGCATGGGGACACCTTAACAACGTTTTTAGCTAGTTACGCTTCCTTCCTGCAGCAAATTCAGGTTGGGCACGTAGAAGCAGGACTTAGGACATGGAACAAATTGTCTCCTTATCCTGAAGAAATGAACCGTCAATTAACAGGTGTATTAGCCGATCTGCATTTCGCTCCAACCGATTGGTCAGCTAGTAATCTGAGACACGAGAACAAAAAAGAATCAAGTATTTATATCACAGGCAACACCGTAACTGATGTGTTTCAATATACCGTACAGCCGGATTACCGGCATCCTGTTTTGGATTTTGCTTCAGGAAAAAGACTTATTTTGATGACTGCTCACCGCAGAGAATCTCAAGGTGAACCGCATCGTAATATCTTCCGAGCTATTAAAAGAATCGCTGATGAATTCGAAGATGTCGCCATTGTTTACCCTGTGCATCCGAGTCCTGCCGTTAAGGAACCTGCACATGAGATACTGGGAGGACATCCAAGAATTAAGCTGATTGATCCGCTGGATGTCGTGGACCTGCATAATTTTTATCCGCATACCCACTTGATATTGACCGATTCCGGCGGTCTGCAAGAGGAAGCTCCTTCTTATGGAGTGCCTGTTCTTGTGCTTCGTGATACAACGGAGCGTCCCGAAGGGATAGAGGCTGGAACGCTGGAACTTGTGGGCACGGACGAGGAGAAGGTGTATCAACGGACACATGCTCTTTTGACTGATAATGAGCTCTATCAGTCGATGAGTCGGGCCGCCAACCCGTATGGAGATGGCAAGGCTTCCCAACGGATTGTCAATGCGATTTTGCACCATTTTGGTGTTAATAAGGAACGTCCTGAAGAGTTTCACAGAATGTTCACAAAAAATAAATAATTTCAATTAAACTAATATCTGATCTGATTAAAATCAACATACAGTGAAACTGTACGGTTTATATGGTTTTGGAACGTTTTGCTGTGATTATTTTCATGTTTTCAAGGGTTTTTAGGCAATGTTCAATGAATTGACAAAGACTCAGGAAATTCAGTAAAATTAGTTGGGATTGTAGCCCATGAAAGAACAAAATAGCAAGGACAGCTTGTTACAGACCGCGCTTGTCATTGGAAGTGCAGGCACTTTGCTTGCCGCTTACATTCTTATTGGTTTTTTTGCGGCAAGATGGCTGAAAGACCTGATGGAGGGGCCAAAATATTGGCTCGCCATTGGCACTATAACTGGAATGATTCTGGGAATTGTGAATGTCGCCTTGTTAATTAAAAAATTTTTGGGGGAGCAGAATGGATAATATGACTCCCATGATCAATACCGTCACTAGAGTTACGCTCGTCCTTATGGCAGGACTCTTAATGGGCTGGGTGCTTCATCATGAGACCCGGGCAATTACACTGGGCATGACTCTGGGTCTGGTGGCGGGATTGGTAAACTTTCGTTATCTGGCCGTCAAGGTTCGACGGGTTACGCAGTCGATTGCGAGCAACGAAGGGAATGCCTTCAGCCTCGGTTTTGTTACACGGATTAGCTTCGCAATTTTGGTCACCATGTTCTCGGTCAAGATTGAGCATTTCTCCCTGGTAGCAACTGTTTCGGGCGTATTCATTCCTCAGCTTCTCGCCATTCCTGCGGGGATATATCTGAGTGTGAAGAATAAGCTTTAACCAGATTAAAGAGAAAGGGGGATGATACTATGCATGACATGCCGAAAATATTTGTCGGGGGAATACCGATAGATTTATCCGCCGTGTTGATGCTTCTGATCAGTTGTACAGTGGTATTTGTTCTGGTTATGCTTTCGGTTCGTAAGCTTTCCGTTGAAAATCCATCCAAGCTTCAGAACTTCATGGAATGGGTTGTGGAATTTGTAGAGGGTGTCATAAGCAGTGCCATGGATCTGAAGAAAGGAAAACCTTACATATCTTTAGGGTTGACATTGATTCTGTTTATCTTTGTTTCCAATCTACTTGGATTGCCTTTCTCCGTTGTAACTGAGGCGCATGGACCTGTAACAGTGTTTGGCCACGTGATTGAAGCAACTAAGAACTTGGCGAATGGTGAGCATGCAGAAATTTTATGGTACAAGTCGCCAACTGCTGACATTAATGTCACTGCAGGATTGGCAATCATAGTATTTGTACTGATGAACTTTCTGGGCATTAAGCTCAACGGCAAACATTATTTCAAACACTACATCGAGCCGTTTCCAATCTTTTTGCCACTGAACATTATCGAAAACCTGGCAAAACCTGTAGCGTTGGCTATTCGTCTATTCGCTAACATTTTCGCCGGAGAAGTACTAATTACAGTCATTTTGAAGCTGGGGATTCTCAGTATTCCGTTCCTGGCTGTATGGCAGGGCTTCAGTATTTTCGTCGGGGCACTACAAGCGTTTATCTTTACGATTCTGACGATGGTTTATATCGCACAGATGACGATTCACGAAGAAGAAGCACATTAATGAACTGCTGCGAAGAGAACGGCTATCGTCTGATTTTCCTTCGTGGGAGATATCTTATATCATTAAACACAAATATGAACCGAAATTAAAGGAGGATATTTACAAATGGAATTTTTAGCAGCAGCAATAGCGGTTGGATTGGGTGCACTTGGCGCAGGTCTTGGTAACGGTATGATCGTTAGTAGAACAGTTGAGTCCATCGCTCGTCAACCAGAAGCGAAAAATGCTTTGCAAACAACAATGTTTATTGGTGTAGGTATCGTCGAAGTTATTCCGTTGGCAGCAACAGTTATCGCATTCCTGATTATGTTTACTTAATAAACCGTAGTTACGGTTTGGCGGGGACGGCCGATGCCATCCGCGCCTTACTTTTGTATACGTCCGCATGACGCGGTAACGGAAGGGAGTGACCTCAGTGGATATTGTTTGGACAAACATAGTATTTTCAATTGTCGCCTTTGGGATTTTATATTTCTTGCTTAGCAAGTATGCGTTCAGCAAACTTTTTGCAGTTATGGAGAAGCGCCGTGAGCTGGTAATGCAGCAAATGGACGAAGCTGCGAAGACTAGAGAACAAGCGGTCGCGTATGTGGAAGAGCAGAAGCAAGCGCTGAACAGTGCACGCCAGGAAGCTCAACAGATTATTCAACAATCGCAAATCACAAGCAATCTACAGGTAGAACAAACTTTGGCACAAGCCAAAGCAGATGCAGCACGTGTCAAAGAAGAGGCTGTGCGCGATATCGAGAACGAAAAGAACAAAGCAGTGGAAGAGTTGCGCAGCGAAATTGGAACGGCATCTGTTCGTATTGCTTCCAAACTTCTTAAGAAAGAAGTTAGTGCTAGCGGCGAGCAGGAGCAACTTGTGAACCAATACCTCAAAGAGGTAGGAGGCCAATCATGAGCCGCGATACGGTAGTTGCCAAGCGCTACGCTAGAGCATTGTACAGTGCAGCGGTAGAGAAAGGGATTACCCTTGAAGTAGAAGAAGAGCTCAAGGCAGTGGTTGGGTTATTACATTCCGACCAAGAGATAAAGCGGTTTATTCTTGCACCGCGCATCTCGGAGTCCGACAAGCTGAAAGTGCTGCGCACAGCGCTTCAAGATAAGCTCTCTCCCATCGTGATGAACATTGTAGAATTGTTAGTAGAGCGAGGCAGAACCGATATTTTTGCCGATCTGCTGGATACGTATATCAAGATTGAAGGAGACGCTCTTGGCATTGGTGATGCTAAGGTATACTCTGTTTATTCTTTAAGTGAAGAAGAAAAAGCAGCTGTAGCTGCAGAATTCGGCCAACTCGTAAACCGTAAAATCCGGATTACGAATGTGGTGGACCCAAGCCTGTTGGGAGGACTGAAAGTTTATATCGGCG
Source organism: Paenibacillus sp. FSL L8-0333 (assembly GCF_037965665.1). Lineage (NCBI taxonomy): Bacteria > Bacillati > Bacillota > Bacilli > Caryophanales > Paenibacillaceae > Paenibacillus > Paenibacillus sp. FSL L8-0333. The sequence continues at coordinate 6,421,021 of NZ_CP150186.1, read as the reverse complement.
ATAAGCTGTATGACGGCAGTCTGTCTAACAAATTGGAGCGTCTCGAGAAATCCTTTAATGATAAGCATAGAAGATAGGGGTGAGGATATTGGGCATCAGACCTGAAGAGATCAGCACTTTGATCAAAAGTCAAATTGAGGAATATAAAGCCGATATCGAAGTTGCCGAAGTCGGCACCGTCATTCAAGTCGGCGACGGTATCGCCCGTGTCTACGGTCTGGAAAACGCAATGGCAGGCGAATTGCTAGAGTTCTCCAACGGAGTAGTGGGCATGGCGCTCAATCTGGAAGAAAGCAACGTCGGTGTTGTTATTCTGGGTGAGTACAAGGAAATTCGTGAAGGCGATCAAGTAAAACGTACAGGACAAATTATGCAAGTTCCTGTTGGTGAAGCTCTGCTCGGCCGTGTAGTTAACGCACTTGGTATGCCGCTTGACGGCAAAGGCCCAATTGCTACAACTGAATTCCGTCCTGTAGAAAATAATGCACCAGGTGTTATCGATCGTAAATCGGTACATGAACCGATGCAAACAGGTCTTAAAGCCATTGATGCGATGGTACCAATCGGTCGTGGACAACGCGAACTTATCATTGGTGACCGTCAAACAGGTAAGACTGCAATCGCAATTGACGCGATTATCAACCAAAAAGGCAACGGCATGAAATGTATTTATGTTGCCATTGGTCAAAAGCAATCCACAGTAGCACAGGTTGTAGAAACTCTTCGCCGTCATGGCGCTTTGGAATATACAATCGTTGTAACTGCATCGGCTTCCGAGCCGTCCCCATTGTTGTATATTGCTCCATACGCAGGCTGCGCAATGGGCGAATACTTCATGTACAAGGGCGAGCACGTACTGATCATTTACGATGACCTTTCGAAACAAGCTTCGGCTTATCGCGAATTGTCCTTGCTGCTTCGTCGTCCACCGGGTCGTGAAGCATTCCCAGGTGACGTATTCTACTTGCACTCCCGTCTTTTGGAGCGTGCAGCTAAGCTTAGTGATGAGCTTGGTGGTGGTTCATTAACCGCACTTCCATTTATCGAAACACAAGCATCGGACGTATCAGCTTACATTCCTACGAACGTAATCTCGATTACAGATGGTCAAATCTTCCTTGAATCCGATCTGTTCTACTCTGGTCAACGTCCGGCGATCAACGTCGGTATCTCCGTTTCCCGTGTAGGGGGCTCCGCTCAAATCAAAGCGATGAAGAAGGTAGCCGGCTCGCTCCGTTTGGATCTTGCCCAATATCGCGAACTTCAAGCCTTCTCACAGTTCGGCTCAGATCTTGATAAATCTACACTTGCCCGTCTGAATCGCGGGGCACGTATGATGGAAGTTCTGAAACAAGGTGTGAATCAGCCGTTGTCTGTTGAGCATCAAGTGCTTAGCTTGTACACAGCTGTAAAAGGATATTTGGATGATATTCCAGTTAAAGACGTAAAACGTTTTGAAAAGGAATTCCTTGCTTACATGGATAGCAGTGCTGCTGATGTAGCTCAATCCATCAGGGATACAAAAGATTTGACAGCTGATAACGAAGCCGCTCTAAAAGCAGCGATTGATACCTTTAAAAGAGGTTTCGCTACTAGCTAATATAGATAGACTTTAACGGATTTTACTAAGTGAGCTTTGGCTCTGCCGAAGCTCAGGCTGTGCTTATGAAGTAGCTTTGACTCCGTCAAAGCTAAGATGATGCTTACGAAGTTAGCTTTGACTCCGTCAAAGCTTTAAGGTGGTGAAATCATGGCAAGAAGCATGCGTGATATTAAACGTCAAATTAAGAGTGTTCAAAACACAAGACAGATCACAAAAGCGATGGAAATGGTAGCCGCATCCAAGCTGAGAAAAGCTCAGGAGAAGGCAATTGCCGCCCGTCCTTATGCTGAGAAGCTAAAAGAGGTTGTATCGAGCATTGCTGCTGGCACAGAAGGTGTTCAACACCCTATGCTGGTTAGCCGCCCTGTGAAGAAGACTGGTTATCTAATCGTTACCTCTGATAGAGGGCTTGCAGGTGGTTACAACGCTAATATTTTGCGTAAGGTGACGATGCTCATCGCGGAGAAGCATAAGTCCAAAGATGAGTACGCATTGTTTGTTATTGGTCGTAAGGGCCGTGACTTTCTACGTCGCCGTGAATATCCGATTGTACAGGAAGTTACTGAGCTTTCGGATGCGCCGAAGTTTGCTGACATCAAGTCTATCGCGAATTCGGCAGTACAGCAGTTTGTAGATGGTACGTATGATGAGTTGTATGTTTGTTACAATCAATTCGTCAATGCTATCACCCAGATCCCAACCGTTGAGCGACTGTTGCCTATGGATGGAGTAGGGAATCAAGAGCATCATGAAGCTTCTGCAAACTACGAATATGAACCTTCACCGGAAGGCGTGCTAGAAGTATTGCTTCCAAAGTACGCTGAAACTTTGATTTATAGCGCAATTCTGGATGGCAAGGCCAGTGAGCTGGGTGCGAAAATGACAGCTATGGGCAGTGCAACGAAGAACGCGTCGAAAATGATCGGAGAACTTACCCTTACGTACAACCGTGCCCGTCAGGCGGCAATTACGCAGGAAATTACCGAGATCGTGGCCGGAGCGAACGCGCAGTCTTAAAATACAAGAAAAGTTAAACCGAGTGCTTAACTTGTCTTGTATTTTACGAGAAACAGTGCCGCTTGCTTAGGGTACATAGTTCCTTAAGAACGGCACTGTAAGTTCTTCTTACAATATAAGAAAGTATAGGTTTTACACTATACGAAATGCTTATATTTCTACGAGAAACGGTTGTCATCTTTATATGACGACAACGTCGTTTCTTCTTGATGTAACAGCTTTCGAGGAGGGAAAAGAAGATGAACAAAGGACGCGTTGTAAGCATTATGGGTCCGGTTGTCGATATTGAATTTGAACGCGGCCAGTTGCCCGAGATTTTCAACGCTATCAAAATTGAAACCGTCTTGGACAATGGTCGTCAGCTTAACCTAACACTTGAGGTTTCCAATCACTTGGGAGACAATCTGGTACGTTGTATCGCGATGTCTTCTACTGATGGTCTGGTTCGTGGACTGGATGCGATCGATCAAGGAGGTCCAATTTCGGTTCCTGTAGGGGAAGCGACATTAGGCCGTGTATTTAACGTACTTGGTAATCCAATTGATAACGCTGGTGAAGTTCTTGCTGAGAAAAAGAACCCGATTCACCGTCTCGCACCAACATTTGACGAATTGTCAACACAAGCGGAAATCCTGGAAACAGGTATTAAAGTTATCGACTTGCTCGCACCTTATGCTAAGGGTGGTAAAGTCGGCCTCTTCGGCGGTGCCGGCGTAGGTAAAACAGTAACAATCCAAGAATTGATTAATAACATTGCCCAAGAGCACGGTGGTATTTCCGTATTCGCAGGTGTCGGTGAACGTACTCGTGAAGGTAATGACCTTTATCACGAAATGACGGATTCCGGCGTTATTAAGAAGACAGCAATGGTCTTCGGACAAATGAACGAGCCTCCAGGTGCACGTCTTCGTGTAGCTTTGACCGGTTTGACCATGGCGGAATATTTCCGTGATGTGGAAGGCCGCGATACGCTGCTCTTTATCGATAATATATTCCGCTTTACCCAAGCGGGTTCCGAAGTATCCGCTCTTCTCGGCCGTATGCCATCCGCGGTTGGTTATCAGCCGACTTTGGCTACTGAAATGGGCCAGCTGCAAGAGCGTATCACATCGACTAAAAAAGGTTCCGTTACATCGATTCAAGCAATCTACGTACCGGCGGATGACTACACTGACCCTGCTCCGGCTACAGCGTTTGCTCACTTGGATGCAACAACTAACCTTGAGCGTAAAATTTCCGAGAAGGGGATTTTCCCAGCGGTTGATCCACTGGCTTCCAGCTCGCGTTTGCTAGCTCCAGAAATTGTTGGCGAAGAACATTACAACGTAGCACAAGGTGTTAAACAATTGTTGCAACGTTATACCGAGCTTCAAGACATTATTGCCATCTTGGGTATGGATGAATTGAGTGAGGATGATAAGGTTATCGTAGCTCGTGCTCGTAAAGTTGAACGCTTCCTGTCGCAGCCGTTCCACGTGGCTGAACAGTTCACTGGCTTTAAGGGTAAATATGTACCAATCAAAGAAACTGTACGCAGCTTTAAGGAAATCCTGGATGGTAAGCATGATGATCTTCCAGAAGCAGCTTTCCTATTTGTAGGTACGATTGAAGAAGCAGTAGAAAAAGCGAAATCGATGTAACCTGAGCTTAGCTAATGCTTTCGATGCAAGCTTTACTTCGTAAAGCTTAGTGCATGCTTTCGAAGCGAGCTTTACTATGTAAAGCTTTAAGGAGGAATGGAAGTGAATACCTTTTTGTTGGAAATTGTCACGCCGGAGCATCTCGTTTACTCCAAGCAAGTGAATAGCTTGATTGTAAGAGGGGTCGAAGGCGAGTTGGGTATTTTGCCGGGACACATTCCGCTTGTGACTCCACTTCAGGTTGCTCCGTTATCCGTCAAATCGGACGGTGTTACGATCTCCATCGCCGTTCATGGCGGATTCGTTGAAGTGCATAAGGACAAAGTAACTGTGCTGGCTGAAAGTGCCGAGCTGCCAACAGATATCGATGTTGAGCGCGCCGAAGCGGCTAGAGAACGGGCTCAGCGCCGTCTCCAGACTCGGAGCAAACAAGATGATATCGATCACCGCCGTGCGGAATTGGCGCTGCAACGCGCTGTTACACGGATTAAAGTGTCCACTGGAAAAGGACAACAGTAGGAAAAAAGCAGTCAAGCCTTATGGGTTTGACTGCTTTTTTATTATAGTAATCTATTGAAAAAGGTTAAAATTTCTTCATTATTTTGGATAATGGCGCTGAATTGTTTAAAAATTTGTAAAAGTACTGGATTCTTTTGCCCTTCACAAGTATGATATAAGAGTCGATTTCCGAGTAATACGAACACGGAGGGTTAGCATGGAGGATATATTGTCGGGTGGGTTGTCTAGTGCAGTTGGAACCAGCAGTATGGTCTCAATGATTGTATCTTTGCTCAGTGTTGTATTATCTTGGTGGGCATTGCAGAACCTTAAGCTCGATTTGGTCATAAGATATCCCAAGAGTCCTCAGGGAAGGCTGCTGCACTTGCTGTTGGCCATTGTACTTGGTCGTTTTGTAGCGGGGTTCTTCCTGGATTACCTGAGCTGGAGTGGGATGATCCGATATATGTTTTAAGGGGATGTAGTTTGGTTATAAGTGTCTTAGGTCGCAGTGGTCAAAAGGTGTCGAATAATAAGGTTTTATTATGTCAACACTGAACTTTAAGGAACATGCCCGAGTAAATGGGCGTATTGATGGAGTAGAGAACTTTTTTGCAATTACTTTAATCTAAAAAAATAATTTAAGAAATAATGGACGCGGAGGGAAACCGAAAATGAGCAAATTTATCGTCCGCGGTGGCAACAGATTGACCGGGAGCGTGAAAGTTAGCGGCGCAAAAAATTCCGTATTACCGATCATAGCCGCCTCTCTATTGGCAGAAGAAGGAGTAAGCGTCATTGTAGACGCACCTCCGCTTGATGATGTGATGACGATATCAAAAATGTTGGAATCTCTGGGTGCAGGGGTTACATATCAGAACGATATTATCCAGGTGGATGCTACAAACATCACTTCCTGTGAAGCACCTTATGAATGGGTTCGAAAAATGCGGGCGTCTTTTTTAGTCATGGGCCCACTGTTATCTAGACTTGGTCAGACAAGAATTTCCCTGCCAGGCGGCTGTGCCATTGGTACACGACCGATTGATCAGCATTTGAAAGGGTTTGAAGCACTGGGTGCGGAGATTAGTCTCGGCCAGGGCTACATTGAAGCGAAAAGCAACGGACGCCTGCGCGGTGCCAAAGTGTATTTGGATGTAGCAAGCGTAGGTGCGACCGAAAATATAATGATGGCAGCTACACTAGCTGAAGGCGTGACCGTTATCGAGAATGCGGCTAAGGAGCCTGAGATTGTAGACCTAGCTAATTACTTGAATGGTATGGGCGCTATCGTGCGTGGTGCGGGAACAGGCGTTATTCGTATTGAAGGGGTAGAACGTCTGCATGGGGTCAAACATCATGTAATCCCTGACCGTATCGAAGCAGGTACGTACATGGCGGCTGCAGCAATTACCGGTGGCGATGTATATGTGGAAGGCGCAATTGCAGATCACTTAGGTCCTGTTATTGCTAAGATGGAAGAAATGGGTGTAACCATTATTCCCGACGAGAACGGTATTCGTGTAATCAGTGACAAGCCTCTCAAAGCTGTTGATTTGAAGACTTTGCCGTATCCAGGTTTTCCTACGGATATGCAGTCGCAAATGATGGCATTATTGCTGCGTTCTGAAGGTACCAGTGTCGTTACAGAAACCGTATTTGAGAACCGGTTTATGCATGTGGATGAATTCCACAATATGAACGCTGAGATTAAGATCGAAGGTCGCTCGGCGATCGTTACAGGTAATGCACAATTGGTCGGAGCTAAGGTTTGTGCTACGGATCTGCGTGCGGGAGCTGCGCTTATTTTGGCAGGTCTGGTTGCTGAAGGCACTACTGAAGTAAGCGGAACTCATCATATTGACCGCGGGTATGTTCATTTGGCTGAGAAGTTGTCCGGACTGGGTGCGGAAATTTGGCGCATTTCCATGGAGGATACTTCAGCGCAAACCGTGAAGGATGAAGTTCTTAAACCGGAAGTATCCAAGAGTGAATCGACTAAAACCGAAGAGGTTAAACCACGCTTTCAGGTTCAACCAACTTGGGTATAATATCACTCATTAAGAGAGACCAGGCTGCAGATTGCAGCTTGGTCTTTTTTTATGGAATCCTCATCTGATGGGGATTTTTTTGTGCGCAATTTAATAGCCTGCGGTCTAGTAATAGATTGAGGACAGGAACTCTCTTTCTCTCAAATTGTGTTCTAGCAGTTGCTGTAATTTCATATCTATAAGAATCACCAGTGATTCACGGAAGGAGCCATAGAGATGAAAGATTTCCGCTACTTGCGAAGAAACAAGACAACGCGCTGGCATTCGCGTCCCCTTGCTCCCCGGCGCAGGCGACTCATTCCCGTCGCCTGGCTCGCAGCGCCTTTCCTGGCGGCGCTGCTGATTCCGCTGGCGGTTGTCCCGCTACACCGGGGACAACCGGCGCCTGTGGCCGTGCCGGCGGTCACGGCCCCTCCGGCGGCGCCGGAGACGGCTGCGCAGGAAGCGCCGCAGCCGAACGTCTCTGTCTATTTGTCGCACAGCGGACAAATAGAGACATTGCCGCTGGAGGACTACGTCCGCGGCGTGCTAGCGGCCGAGATGCCGGCCGACTTTGAGCTTGAAGCGCTCAAAGCGCAGGCCGTAGCGGCCCGCACCTTTATCATGCGCCGCCTGGTGGCTGGCGACAGAAGCGGCGTACCCGTTCCGGAGGCGGATGTAACCGATACGGTAAGCCATCAGGCTTACATATCTAAGGACACGCTGGAACGGCAATGGAAGCTCGGCGGAAGAAGCGCCGACCTCGCAAAGCTGCAGCGCGCGGTCCTTGAGACGCGCGGAGTGATTATGACTTATAAAGGGCAGCCGATAACGGCCTCCTTTTTCGCCTCCAGTGGAGGATATACTGAGAACTCAGAAGAGTATTGGAATGCAGCGATTCCCTATCTGCGCAGTGTGACGAGTCCTTGGGAGAAAGAGATTACCCCAAACTATGCGGTGACTAACACTTTTACTGTTTCTGAAATACTTACTAGATTGGGTCTGAACGATAAAGTCATTCCAGCCTCCAAAGAAACTACCAATTCAGGAACTACAACGAAGATTTCATCATCTTCGAGATTACCTATGGAAGTGTTGTCTCTTACCACTGGACATCGGATTAAAGAGATCTCTATTGGAGGCTCTATATTTACTGGACGTGAAGTGAGGGAGAAGCTAGGCCTACGATCCAGCCAATTCAGTTGGAGCCGTAAGGGGAATAAGATCTTGATCACGACCTTCGGAAATGGGCATGGGGTAGGGATGAGTCAGTGGGGGGCAAATGGGATGGCCAAAGAGGGTGGAACAGCTACCCAAATTCTCAAACACTATTATAGTGGTATCTCATTTACACAAATCTCAACTCTTCTGAAAAAATAACTTGAAAGATACGTATAAAAGAGAAAAGCCCGGTAACACTGGTTACTGAGGTGATAACCATATGAATGAACAAGACAAAAACAAAACAAACCAAGATGAATCTCTCAAAAAAACTCAGGGAGATTTACCTGGTGCAAAACCTTCTTCATGGAACAGACTGGTATCTAAACGTTGGGTATTCCCAGCAGTCTACACGGCGGCAGCGGCAATTATACTAACCTTGGTGTGGGTCTATCAGGATGCCGGCCAAAAGCCGCTCAACCAGGACACTGCCGCCACTTCGCAGCAAGTAGGAACTTCCGCTAATGAAGCTGGTACAACAACCGGAGGTCCAGATGCACTTGAAGTTGTTGCTTCAACGGAAAGTATGACTTGGCCAGTAGCTAATCCAGGTGAAGTAGAAGTAGTTAAGCCGTATTATGATGAGAATGGTACAGAGGACAATCACGTTGCCGCTATGGTGCAATATAACGACAAATTTATTCCTAATGTCGGAATCGATATTGCCCGTGAAGACAACAATACGTTCGATGTCAAAGCAGCGCTCAGCGGTGAAGTGACCAGAGTGGAAGATGTTGCGGTATTAGGTAAAGTGATTGAAATTACCCATCAAGGTAATTTGAAGACTGTATACCAAAGTCTTGGTGAAACAAAAGTTAAACAAGGCGATGTAGTGAAGCAGGGAGATACTCTTGCCACAGCTGGTCGCAGTGAGATCGAAAAGAACCTTGGAAATCATGTACACTTTGAAGTGTACGAAGATGGCAAAGTAGTCAATCCATCGGATTTACTGCCACAGCGATAAAAATTTCTATAGCAGGGGGCGAAAGCCCCCTATTTTTTTGTGTATATAGGGATTTTTAAGGTTATGTTTGTGATGAGCCTTTTGTTTACGCGGGAAACGGTTGTTGACCTAAAGGTACAGCGACGGCTTTTCATCATGCTAATAACACGGGTTATTAGGTTGTCCATTAAATAAAATGAGCCCTCCATAGCTTGTCATGTCTTGAAAGCGCGAATATATAAGCCCGCCCCTCATATAATGTACCAAACTATCCACAGTTGGGAGGCGGGAGCGTGCACGATTACATCAAGGAACGTACGATCAAAATCGGACGCTGCATCGTGGAAACCAGGCATACGGTCCGGACCATAGCCAAGGAATTTGGCGTTTCAAAGAGCACGGTGCATAAAGATTTAACTGAGCGTCTGCCAGAGATCAACCCTGATCTGGCCGATCAGGTGAAGCACATTCTCGAATATCACAAGTCCATCCGACATCTTCGGGGGGGAGAAGCCACAAAAATCAAATATAAAAAATCGACGGGGAAAAAACGTGAGGTTGCTGTAGCATCAAAGCCATGAGATTTTCGGAAATTTAAGGAAATATTCAGCTTTAATACATTGTGTACTTCCCCTAAAGTATGGTATTTTTAAATTTAGTACTAACTGCTGTTTTTTCAATTAAAATAACACTTTGGGGGCTCTTTCATTATGTTTAGCAAGGATATCGGAATCGACCTCGGCACGGCCAATGTGCTCATACATGTTAAGGGAAGGGGAGTCGTTCTGGATGAACCTTCCGTGGTCACACTTGAAAGTGATACGAAGAGAGTCCTTGCGGTGGGAGAACAGGCACGTCGCATGGTTGGACGTACACCTGGAAATATTATAACAATCCGTCCTCTCCGGGATGGTGTCATTGCAGATTTTGAAATCACAGAAATGATGCTTAAGTATTTTATCGACCGCGTTGGCGGCCGGTCCTGGTACGCACGGCCCCGTATTCTGATTTGCGCCCCTACAAATATTACATCTGTGGAACAGAAGTCCATACGGGAAGCGGCGGAGCGGAGCGGGGCTAAGGAAGTTTTTATGGAGGAAGAGCCAAAAGCCGCTGCAATCGGAGCGGGAATGGATATTTATCAGCCTAGTGGGAACATGGTCGTCGATATCGGTGGCGGAACGACGGATGTAGCCGTACTTTCTATGGGCGACGTCGTTACCGCTTCTTCGATTAAAGTCGCAGGAGACAAGTTCGATGAGGCCATTTTAAGATATATTAAACAAAAGTATAAGCTGTTAATCGGCGAACGTACGGCAGAGGATATTAAGGTTACAATTGGCACCGTGCGTCCAGGCCTGATGCAGGCTGAAATGGATATTCGTGGTCGTGATATGGTAAGTGGACTCCCTCAGACGCTCACTATTACTTCAGGCGAGGTAAAAGAAGCACTATGGGATCCGGTTTCTTCTATTGTGGCAGCTGCTAAGTCTGTTCTGGAACGTACACCGCCTGAGCTATCAGCAGATATTATTGACCGGGGTGTTGTTCTAACTGGTGGTGGCGCTTTACTTAATGGATTGGACGAGCTCCTCTCGGAAGAATTACATGTTCCGGTGTGGATAGCGGAAGACCCGATGCATTGTGTAGTTAAGGGAACAGGAATAATGCTGGATAATTTGGACAAGGTCGTTAAGAAAAAGTTCTAAGCAGCCGATATAAAAGGTAGCAAAAGATTCGGAAGGGGACTACCTTCATGATAAGAGGATTATATACAGCCGCTGCAGGTATGGTTACACAGCAGCGTAGACATGATACGGCAACACAGAACATCGCTAACTTGAATACAACGGGGTACAAGCAGGTTGACAGTGTCAATCATGCTTTTCCGGATGTATTGATCTCTGCTATGAGTAATGGCAATACCAAGCCAGTGGGGCGTCTTAACACTGGGGTTTTTGCAGAACAGTCGATATCCCAATATTTACAGGGTGATTTAAGGGAGAGCGGCAAGACCATGGATTTTGCTTTATCTACGGATTTGCAAGTAGCTGATCCTGTGACAGGTCAAAATATCTCCTTTGATGGTTCGGGCAAATATGTAAGCCCTGAGGGTGAGGTTGTTTATCGTCCACAGGCCTTCTTTACTGTACAGGATGCTGAAGGGAATAATCTGTATACGCGAAATGGGAGCTTCTCAATAAACGCGGCTACAGGAGAGGTACTGAGCAGTGGTGGCTTCAAGGTTCTTGATTCCACAGGCAAGCCCCTTGTCTTGACAGGAAATCAGGACACCCTTAAAGTGGACGGGCAGGGTAATTTGCTTAATCCAGTAACAGGACTTCCGACAGGGACCAAGCTTGGTGTGAGTGTAGTAACAAAGCCACAGGAGCTTGTACGTGACGGTAATGGTGTATTTCACGCTGATGATGTAGAGGCGGCAGATATCCGTTTCTCTAACGGAACAGATAACATGCAAGTACGCCAAGGTTACTTGGAAAGCTCCAATGTAGATCCTACTCAGGTTACTGTGGATTTGAATGCCGCCTATCGGGCTTATGAAGCGAACCAGAAGATTGTTCAATATTATGATGGCAGCTTGCAGAAGGCTGTAAGTGAAGTTGGCAGGGTTTAGGCAGTGCTTAGGAAATGAGCTTTACAGGTAGAGCTTATAGGAGGTTTGATCTATGAACAACTCAACGATTAGTGCAGCAGTCTCCATGTCGAGCCTTCAGCAGCGGCTTGATATTATAGCGGATAATCTAGCCAACATGGATACCAATGGTTATAAGAGCAAGCAGGGCTCTTTTGAGGACGTGCTGACTCGTGTACAACAGCAATCGGATGATTATGACCAACCGGGCCGTTCTACACCCCTAGGCTTTAATATGGGTTTTGGGACTTATGTGCCTTCGATCTCAACGAATTGGGAAGAGGGTCCCCTTAAAGAAACAGGGAGTCCGACCGACTTAGCCATTCAGGGCAACGGGCTTTTTGGTGTTCAGGTCAATGGTACTACGGCGTACACACGTCAGGGTGATTTTCACTTTATTCCTGACACGACTGATGCCAAGATGATGGTATTGGTTGATAACACAGGAAACTCCGTTTTAAATACAGAGGGCAAACCTCTAACGGTTCCTGTAGGTGTGAATGCTGCTATCGATGAATCCGGTCGTGTGTTAACGAAAAAGACGGAGAATGGACCTGTTCAGGTAGCGGGTACTATAATGATAGTAGAACCTAAGACACAGAATGCCTTAAAGGCTGTCGACGGGAATTTCTATATGCTTGCAGATGGAGTTACAGCACAGCAGGCTTTTGTACAAAGAGCGGCAGGCGAGGCATCTGGAATTGGAGTGCGCTCAGGATGGCTGGAGCAGTCGAATGTCGATATGACCTCAGAAATGACAGAAATGATGCAGATTCAACGCACGTATCAACTCGTAGCTCGGGCACTTTCGTCCAGTGATCAGATGTTTGGTCTAGCCAATAACATGCGCGCGTAGAGGTGAAGGAATGGATCGACAGGAAAAAGTTAAATCGGAAGAGAAGAAAGAACCCTCTCCACGAGGGATCTCCAAATGGACCATGATACAATGGGTTCTTATTCCCTTGCTTCTCGTAGCTGCACTTGGAGGCGGCCTGGCCGTCGGTTACGTTGTCCTGGGTAAGAAAGAGTTAAGCGATGCTCTGCAGTGGAGCACGTGGAGACATGTATATGATTTGGTTTTTGCTCCATAAATGAAGATGATTTAACCACTCCCTTGTTATACAAGGGAGTTTTCTTTTTTATGCTGAAAAATGTATAATGGTGGGGGGCCTCGGGCAGCAAAAAGGGCCCTCTCCGCCATGCTGCCGCATCCGGTGGAGAAAGCCCCTTATCTCAACCTCCACTTCTGCAGTTGGTGAAGGATAAATATAGTTTTTACCGAACCTGCCTAATTTTATGCATTTCGGCAAAGAATAAAAGAAAATGTGCAACATCCGAAAGGAGTTTTGTCATAATGCTGGATATCAACCAAATTCAAGAAATCATCCCCCATCGGCCTCCATTTCTGCTGGTGGACAAAATTATCGAGATTGAAATGGGCAAAAAAGCTGTAGGAATCAAAAATGTAACGATCAATGAACCGTTCTTTGTAGGTCACTTTCCGGGCTATCCGGTAATGCCGGGTGTACTGATTACAGAAGCCCTTGCACAAGTGGGTGCGGTTGCTATCCTGGGAGTAGAGGCTAATCGCGGCCGAATCGGTTTTTTAGCTGGGCTGGACGGATTCCGTTTCCGTGGTCAAGTGGTACCGGGCGATACACTTACTCTTGAAGTAGAGATCACCCGTCTTAAGGGCAGCATCGGAAAAGGACAAGCTACTGCTTCCGTTGAAGGTAAGGTTGTAGCCTCTGGAGAAATTATGTTTGCTCTGAGCTAAATATTTTATTTTTTTATAAATATATCTAAAGGAGAGATTCATATGACTCAATTAAGTGCAAAAGCGGCAGACACATTATCCCGCTGGTTGCAGGACCCTTCTGTTGACGAGGCTACAAAGGCAGAGCTTCGCGCTCTGGAGAATGAGCCACAGGAGCTTGAAGAGCGTTTTTACAGAGACTTAGAGTTTGGTACAGGCGGCTTGCGTGGGGTTATTGGTGCGGGCAGCAATCGTATCAATCGTTATACTGTTGGCAGAGCTACACAAGGCTTCGCTAATTATATTCTAGAAAAGCATACTGGAGAAGGCAGACCTTCGGTTGTTATCGCGCATGACTCTCGCCGCTTCTCGCCTGAATTCACACTTGAGGCTGCTCTCGTACTGGCTGCTAATGGTATCGAGGCGCATTTGTTTACTTCCCTTCGTTCAACACCACAGCTGTCATTCAGTGTGCGTTATTTGAAAGCAACGGGTGGTATTGTAATCACCGCGAGCCATAACCCTCCTGAATACAATGGTTATAAGGTCTATAATTCGGAAGGCGGACAGCTTGTACCACACGAAGCCGAAAAGGTCATTTCTTACATATTAGAGGTTGACACTTTTGATGGTGTGAAGCGGATTTCGCAAGAAGAAGCTGAAGCTCAAGGACTGTTGCACTGGCTAGGAGAGAAGGATGACGAAGCGTTTACCGATACTGTTGCTGCGGTCAGTCTTGCAAGTGAAGAGATTGCCTCTACGCTTGGAAAAGACTTCAAAATCGTATACACTCCGCTGCATGGTACAGGTAATTTGCCAGTCCGCCGTGTACTTGAGAAAATCGGCTTCACCCAGGTGCATGTTGTACCTGAGCAAGAGCAGCCGGATTCTGAATTCTCTACAGTGAAATCTCCGAACCCGGAGGAACGTGAAGCTTTTACGCTGGCTATGAAGCTGGGCGAAGAGTTGAATGCTGACCTTTTGATTGGTACAGATCCTGATGCAGACCGTATGGGTGCGGTAGTTCGCGACAATGAAGGTAAATTTGTTGTTCTGTCCGGCAATCAATCCGGAGCACTGATGATTCATTACTATTTGAGTCGTTTGCAGGAACAAGGAAAGCTGCCTCGCAATGGTGCGGTTGTAAAGACTATCGTTACTAGCGAAATGGGGGCTGCTGTAGCTTCTCATTATGGTGCAACTGTATTTAATACGCTGACTGGCTTCAAATATATTGGAGAAAAGATGACGCAGTTCGAACAATCCGGAGAATACACATATCTTTTCGGATATGAAGAAAGCTATGGTTATCTTGCAGGCAATTATGCTCGTGATAAGGATGCTGTTCTTGCTGCTATGCTTATCGCTGAAGCAGGTGCTTATTATAAAGCTCAAGGCAAAACATTATATGATGTTCTTCAGGAATTGTACGAGCAGTTCGGATACTTCTTGGAAAGCTTGGAGTCCCGTACGCTGAAAGGCAAAGATGGCGTTGCGCAAATTCAAGGAATCATGAATGATTGGCGTTCTAATGCACCACAAGAAATTGCTGGATCTGCCGTAACAGAAATTCAGGATTATTCTCTGGGCTTAAATGGACTGCCGAAGGAAAATGTACTGAAGTATTTGCTGGCTGACGGATCTTGGTTCTGCCTGCGCCCTTCCGGCACAGAGCCTAAGATTAAGGTTTATTTTGCAGTAGTGGGTGACTCCCTGCAGAATGCTAAGGATAAGGTTGCTGCACTGTCGAAACAGGTTATGGCTCGCGTTGACGGGGGACAATAATAAATATAGAGTGCCTTCTATATTGTGAATTATATTTTATGTAGAAACGGGTACCGTCTCTAAAAGGATGACGATCCGTTTCTACTTTTGTTAAAAGAGTTTTTAAAGCGAAAGAGGAGGTACTTTTGGTGCGGCAAAAATGGCAACGTTGGAATATTACTTCCCGAAAGTGGCTGTGGATCATAGTTGTGGTTGGCGTTATAGCAGCCTTGCCTGTGGTCTATGATCGACTGCAGACGGAGAAGTCTTCCAAGACAGTAGAATTTGTATTTGATTATCGTGATCTGGTTGATGTAGCCAGCTATCGTGCAAATCCACAAGATTATATTTCCGAGCAGTTAGATCGCCTTAAAGACGCGGGTGTTCAGAGTATGGCGATTTACGAAAGCACATTGGAAGATTATCGTAAGGCGCGTCGTCTGATGATATGGGGTGCGGCTGATATAGCTAATCTTACGGACACGATCATTCCTGAAAATGAGAACTATACCTATATTCTTTTTACCAGTGCTGATTACAGCGATACTTTAGCGCCTGTAATTAAAGAAGCATTTAGTAATCTTGGGATTAACTCAAGAGACTGGAGTTTCCGCGGACAGCAGGGTCTTATCATTGAGACCCCGCTAGAAGATGCTACATTGAAGCCGCTCCAGCCCGATCCATTTACACTGGAGATGCTGCACAACAAGGGATTCAGTATTGTACCTCGTCTTGTGGATTCTCTGACTTATAATGAAGCCACGGTAAAGAAGCTGTTGGATCGTTATGAGGAATTGGGTGTTAAACGGATTCTATTTGAAGGTGAGTCTGTTAAAGGGTTTAATGATGATGCCGATACTGGCAGTATCACTGACTTTGCTAATCTCCTTAAGGAACGTGGAATGGGGATTGCAGCAATTGAGAATATTAAGAAACAGCAAAAGGGCTTTAACAGGCTCGCTTATTTGCTGGATTATAATGTGACGCGTTTATATTCCCTTAGTGAGGGTGATTCTGCTTTAGATCCAAAAGTGATTTCGGACCGTTTCGCTCTGGCAACAAAGGATCGGAATATCCGCATGATCTACTTAAACACGATTCCTGCAAGAAATACTGCTAAGGCACAGGTAACAGATACATTAGATAATCTTATTACCAGCCTAAGCGAACCAGGCGGAGCTGTTGAGCAGATTGAAGATAATGGATTTAAGTTGGGACAAGCTACGGCATTTGAGGTTGTAGATTCCTCTTATCAACGTTACTTTAAGTTAGTTGCGGTGGTTGGAGCAGTGTCTTTAGTGGCTCTGCTGGTCTCTTACTTCATTCCACAGCTCACGCTTGCTGCCTGGGTGTTAGGTCTGATTGGAAGTGCAGGCCTGATGCTAGTGAAGCCTGAAATGTTTGAACAAGCGCTCGCGCTTGCCGCTGCGATAAGTGCACCAACGCTTGCCGTTGTGCTTGCCATTCGTAAGGTTAATGAAATGGGGCCACCTCTACGGAGCAATCCCCTTACCTATAAGGCTATGAGCCCGCAACGCCGGTTTACACATAGCTTAGTGCTTTATTTTAAGACTTCACTGATCTCTTTGAGCGCTGTGCCGTTTATGATAGCACTGCTTAATAATGTTACTTATAGCCTGGTTCTCAACCAGTTCCGTGGTGTCAGTCTGCTTCATATGGCGCCTATCGGTCTTGTGGCACTTTACGTACTTTTGTATCGCGGGGATTTTGTCTTTAACAAGACAGGTAAGCTGCTGCGGACACCAATCACATTTGCGATGATTATCATTGCCTTTGTTTTGGCGGTTGTTGGCTATTATTACATGACCCGTACAGGTAACGGTGGCAGTGTGAGTCCGCTGGAAATGGTTTTACGTACATTCTTGGAGAATACGGTTGGCGTTCGACCGCGTAATAAAGAGTTCTTGCTAGCGCATCCGTTATTAATTCTTGGCGCATTCTTGGCCTTTAGATATCGGAATGCAGCGTTTATCATGATTATTGCTGTAATCGGTCAGCTCTCCATGGTGGATACCTTTGCACATATTCACTCGCCAGTTCTGATCTCGCTCATTCGTGGCTTGCTCGGTCTTGGATTAGGACTGATCATTGGTGTGATTGCCGTAATCGTATGGCAAATTGCAGAAGGGTGTTGGAAACGATGGTCGCCACTCCTAAAAAGATAGTTATTTCCGGTTATTACGGTTTCCATAACAGCGGGGATGAGGCGGTACTGCAATCTATATTGATTGCACTGCAACAACATTCTCAAGCTGCAGGTATAGAGATCGAACCCATTGTCTTGTCCATCGATCCTGAGTGGACTAGCGCCACATATGGAGTGAAATCTGTGCACCGGATGAAGCTGGTTGAAGTCCGTCAAGCTATTTATGAGAGTTCTGGTCTGATCAGCGGTGGAGGTAGCTTGCTGCAAGATGTAACAGGAAGCAAGAGTATTCCTTACTATTTAGGTATTATCAAGCTTGCGCAGTGGATGGGTAAACCGACCTTTATTTATGCGCAAGGAATCGGACCTGTGAATCGTAAGCTTTTCCACCCATTAATCAAATCAGTGTTTCGCAAATGTACCTATATCTCTGTGCGGGATGAACAATCCCGCGAGCTTTTACTTTCTATGGGATTAGAACAGAAGAACATAGAGGTTGTTCCTGACCCGGTGATGGGCTTATCTTTACCTGATGATACTGATGCTGCTGAATTACCAGAGTCTTCAGATTCACTTCCGGTAGTAGGTATTTCGGTACGTTATTGGGAACAAGATCGCAAGGAGCTGGACGCTCTTGCTCAAGGCTTGATTAAGGCGAATCTTGAGAAACCATTGCATTTAAGATTCCTTCCGTTTCATCTTCCATCTGATATTGAAGCCTCACGTTATGTGATGGAGAAGCTGGAAGAAAATATAAGCCAGCATGGGGGTCAGGTCAGTATTTGTGAAGATGCCAGTCATCCGCAACACATGCTGCGGGAAGTAGGGCAATGTGAAGTGCTGATCGGAATGCGTCTTCATAGCCTGATTTATGCCGCAGGGCGGCGAGTTCCGCTGATTGGTATCTCTTATGATCCGAAAATTGATCATTTTCTAGACAGAGTTCGGTGTCAGCCTGTGGGCACGACCCAATCATTAGATGCTGGACAGGTTGCTGCTGAGATAGGCCATCTTTTGGAAACAACAGAGGGATGGAGAAATGAGCGGGAGACGATCCTCTCCTCGTTGATTCAAGAAGCAGGGGCTCCAGCACGGCAAATCGTAGAATATTTCCACCATAAAGGATGATCTAAAGTGAAAGCAGAAAGCGCGGTACCTACAGTTCCTATTTTTGGGATTAGAGTCTCCAAGGTGGATATGGCAGCAACTGTTGCTTATTTGACAGAGGCGGTTCATACCCGTATCCCGCATCAAGTGATTACAGCTAATCCGATTATGGTTATGACTGCTTTGGAAGATCCAGCTTATATGGAGATAATGAAGTCAGCTGAATTGGTTGTCCCAGATGGAACCGGTGTGGTATGGGCTGCTAATTATTGTAAGGAGCCTGTAACCGAACGGGTAGCTGGGTTTGACCTGTTACATGAATTGATGCAACAGGGTGAAAGATATGGATGGAAGGTATATCTCCTTGGTTCTACACCTGAGGTGATTCAGGAAACCGCTGAAAGGTTACAATTGCAATATCCGCGTGTTATTATTGCAGGATATCATGACGGTTATTTTGGTCCGGAATCGGACGATGAAATTATTGCTGGAATTGTTAAAACCAATCCTGACTTATTATTTGTGGCCAGAGGCGCGGATAGTCAGGAACCATGGATTGCAAAACACAAATCCAAGTTAGGTGTTCCGATCATGATGGGGGTCGGCGGCAGCTTTGATGTAATTTCTGGCAAGAGCAAGAGAGCGCCAAAAGTTTTCCAAAAAATGAGAATTGAATGGTTGTACCGTTTATTAAAAGAGCCTACGCGGTACAAAAGAATGCTTGCGTTGCCGAAATTCGCATTAAAAGTGGTGCGTGAGAAAGATAAAGTAACAAAAGTCTAGTCAAATGCCGATATTCACCTAGAAAATCAGATGAATAGCCTAAAAAAGGGATTGGAATTTGTTTTTGTAACAGCGTATAATTCAATGCGGTAGAGAAATGGGGGTCGACTGATCAAATGTTAATCATATACATCGCTGGATTTATCGTATGCATGGGACTCGCACTTGGCCTCACACCTTTGGTGAAAAAATTCGCCATTAAGATTGGTGCGACAGATGTGCCGAATGCTCGTAAAGTGCACACGAAAATTATGCCCCGCCTTGGCGGATTAGCTATTTTTCTGGCGTTTGTGTTAGGCCTGCTTGCCGTATTGCCGATTATTCCATATGAGTTCACTCCGCGGGAGGCCAACTTCATCAAAGCGCTGCTGTGTGGCGGCGGACTGATTGTACTTATCGGAGGGTTGGATGACCGATTTGAATTATCAGCAAAGTTGAAGCTGCTGGGCCAAATTGTCGCAGCATGTATTGTAGTTTTCGGTTTTGGTATTACTGTAGATTTTGTGAATATTCCATTTAACAATACGTATTCTTCATTAGAAAGCTGGATTGCTATCCCGCTTACGATTTTCTGGATTGTTGGTGTCACCAATGCTGTTAACCTGATTGACGGGTTGGACGGGCTTGCTGCTGGTGTATCAGGGATTGCGATTGCTACGATTGCGGTAATGGCTTTCTTGATGGGTAACACGATGGTTGCAATGTTATGCCTGTTGCTTCTGGGTAGCATAATCGGATTCTTGTTCTTCAACTTCCATCCCGCCAAGATTTTTATGGGGGATACGGGATCGCTGTTCTTAGGCTTCTGCTTAGCTTTACTTGCTTTGCTAGGGTTTAAACAGATTGCCGTGGTTTCGTTTATTACACCTTTGCTTATTATTGGTGTACCGTTGTCGGACACGTTCTTTGCGATCGTGCGCCGTAAGCTGCAGAAGAAACCAATCTTTGCACCAGATAAAGGTCACTTGCATCATTGCCTTCGCGAGCTAGGCTTTAGTCATCGTCAGACTGTGCTCATTATTTATGGTATTGCTGCATTTTTCGGAGTTTTAGCTGTTATTCAATCCTCTGCCGCTCTTTACGAGGCGAACTGGGTTACCTTTGTAGTCATCTGCATCATGCTCTTCTTCTTGCAGATCGGTGCGGAAGTTACAGGTTTGATCGGTAAGACTAAACGTCCGCTGATTGATTTCTTTTTAAGAATTCGTATGAAGGCTAATCCGGAAAGAGGTTCCAAATCTTAATTTATTAATGGTATTATTCTAATATTTTCTATAACTAACAAAACTCATCCCTTTTCGGATGAGTTTTTTGTTGTTTTCCCTAAAAATATCGCTTCCTATGACCGATAAAGAACAAAGTGAAGGTTTACGAGAATTTATACTCAAAGGAGAGATATAACACATGCAACGCTTTAAGAGACCGTTCGTTTGGCTGATGCTGGCGGCTTTGATCGTTTCTATGTTCCCAGGTAAATACACGCCCATAGCGGCAGCGGCTACCACGAGCTCCACGACTTTCTTCAGTCCGGATGATCTCACATTACGTAATACTGTTCTGTTGAAACAGGATGTTGTAGCAACAACAGCTAATCCTAATCCTGAGGGACTTATTGACCGTTCTAGTGTTTACAAAGTAAGTAGCCCTACCTTTTCAATTACAGGAACCTACTCTCAGGTAACATCTTCCACGATGAAGGTTACTGTAGAGCAGCTTACAAAAGATAGTCAATCTAATAAATGGGTAACAGATGCTACTCACCTGACTACGGGAGCGGTAACAACAGATACCAATAGCCCGGATAACCGTTTTGTAGCATCTGGTCTTGTTTTGTATACAGGTTTTAATAAGGTGACCTTTTCTGGTATGCAAGGGAATCTCCAACGTTCAGAATCATTTTATGTTCTTTATGATAAAGTTCCCTATGTAACAGAATTAAAAGTTTTGGGTGGTCCTTCTGCGCTTAATTTAAATGAAGGAACACAAGTTGTCGTACCAGTATCTACAGTTACTCTTCAAGGTAAAGTAACGAATGCCACTAAAGTCAGTGTCTCCGTGAATGGAGGAACTGCATTACAAACTTCCCTATTGGAAGACGGAACATTTTTCACCCCCGCGCTGAACTTGAGTCCGGGATTAAGTACGCTTAAGATTGTTATTCAAAATGCTTCGGATTCAATAACAATAGACAGATCCGTATATTTCTTTGATAAGGATCAACCGTACGCTTCTTTGAACATCAACCACGACAATGCGGACTATAATATCTTAAATGATAATGTGCCTACGTTGACTGCTGATTTGACTCCAAGTGTTGCAGGTTTTACTGGACAGATCTTAGTTCCATATAACGTGGCTCCGTTTGCAACAAATGCTGTGCTAACTCTTAATAAAGGTAATAGTTCCGAAAAAGTTGTAACGATTAGTGCTGTGACAGAAGAATTAACAATTCCTGGTCCTGATGGCGTTACGCCAACGTATAAATTGGTTAAATTTAAGACTGCAGCTGATTTAGAAATCTTGGCGGGTGTAAATGACTTTAAATTGTCTGTCGATTATGGCAGCCACAGCAGTTCTCATCTTTATTCATATAAATTTTTGAAAAATGAGACTGTTATAACAGAAATGTACTACCTTCCTGGATATACAGGCTCAGGTGATCTTACCAATATCTCTAAATTGCCATTGAATGGCCAACAGTTAGAGACGGATAGTTTCTATATAATGGCGAAGACAAATAGATCAACAACCCCGGCAGATATAACTGCAAACTATTTGCCATTGAGTAATAAACCACTATCCATAGATTATGTAACTGCAGGCACAGGAACAAATGAATATATTTATAAAATATCAGGGTTCTCTAATGGTCAACAAAAGGTACAATTCCGTTATAAAGGATCAGAATCCTTCTATAATGCTGATATTTCATATGTATCGAAAAACTATATATATGTAAGTAATCTGCAAGATGGTCAGACCTACGAATTCGATTCCAGTGTAGAAAGAAAACTTAATGTTTCTGGGGAATATATCGGGTTCGAAAATATAGAAAATGCACAAGTGCAAATTAACGGCACAGACAGTAACTCATTAACTAGCAATCCTTTTAAGCTTGAAGTAGAAAAAAACTCAACAGTAAATAAAACAACTTTTAATTTCACTGTGACAATCAGTCAGACGGGACCACTGGTATACGGTGAGAATAAAATCGTATTTACTGGAGTCTCAAGAGATAATGCTGGTAACCAACGTATTATCAAAAAAGAACTTAAAATCTACATCATTGATACCAATATTTCTGGGGTAAAACAATTCCATCCTACTTTAGGGGATAATCGTTTACCATTTACAACTACAACCCTTTCTAATGAAGTCGAGCGTAATGCCATGCTGGCATTGCCAGCTGAAATTGTATATAAGGATGAAAAATATACAACAAGCAAAGATAAATTCGACTTGGTACTACAAGGTAGTGGTGCTACAACGCTGAATCTTTATCAGGGCTCTACTCTGGTGTTTACTTCGACGGGGCAAGATAAGCTGCTAATTGACGGTACGGAAACCGCTGGACCTATTGGTCCTAAACGTTATCCTGATGAAGTGGCTGCAAATGGTTTGTATTATGACTACATTGGCAGTGCTAAAAACTTTATTTTAAGATTACGTGACATTAAGTTTGATGCCCCAGGAAGTCAAGTTTATACCCTAGAGCTTATTAACAAAACAGGGGCAAGAACTACACAACGTCTTGAAGTAGTGCGGGAAGTTGCTCCATATCGTCTTTTGTCACCTGTAGCGACAGTAGGTGAGCAAATTGTTGTTAACAAAAACTTTGTTCGTTTTGATATTGAGGCTGAAGGTGCCACTAAAGTAATAATTGGCAAAGAAGAAGCAATAAAACGTACGGATTTGCCAAATCAAGATCGCTTCACCTATGATTATGTGGGTTTAAAAGCAGACAAATCGAATCCTATTAAGATACAAGTGGTTCGTGCTAACTCCACAATAAGCGATACCATAAATGTGTATTATGCCAGTGCTGTGCAGATTGATACACAATATATGGCGGAGAAGGTAGCTACGAAGTATAGTGTCTTTAATAAAACCTTGGAATTGAACTTCCCTAAAGGTACGATTATGAAGGGATATACTAGCTCTGGTGCTGCAAAATATTATCCTAATACAAAACTGTTGTTTGGTATCGCGGATCCCGCTGATGGCGTTGTTGAACGTAAGAATGATTACGGGAACATTATCAACGTAACGGGTAGTGACGACAGAACCGAAGGCGGGGGCGGGCAGCTTGTGATTCCACAGGATCTTGCCCTGCGCTTTACATCAACCGTCTCTACTAATAACTTTTCGAGAGTATCGGATATCTATTGGCTTAGTGGTGGTCTAGGAAATGATGGCGTTAATCTTGAGACCAACGGGGTTACCCCACATTTCGTGGATGCCAGTGGAAAGACTGGATACTTTACACAGTATAGTCAAACAAGAAAAATCGTACCTTCCCAACGTGGTGAATTGACGCTTACTTTCAACTCCAGCATTGTGGATGAAGTGGGATCGACTATTACAGTATTCCGATATACAGATTCAGGTAAGTGGGAGAATTTGGGCGGGGTCGTAGATACGAAAAAACATACCATCACCGTTCCATTCGATGAATTTGGTTATTACACTGTTATGAAGCTGCGCCGTGGTTTTGTTGATATTACGAATCATCCATGGGGCAGAAATATAATGAATGGATTGTATTCCAAAGGGTTTATGACTAATCTTCGAGCAGATGCATTCGGGGCGGATGATTTGACCACTCGTGGTGAATTCGCTACATTGTTGGTGAAATCATTAAGTATTCCTTTGAACTATGATGCTAATAAACAAACCTTCTTTGATATTGTGCCAGAAGCCGTCGCGGCCACATGGGATTTCAAACACATTGAGACAGCTGCTAGGGCAGGTATTGTTACAGGCCTCAGTGATGGCTTCTTTGGGCCTGATCAAGCCTTAACACGTGAACAAGCCGCTGTAATGATAGCTAGGGCGTTGAAACTCAAGATGTCTTTGAATGACAGTAAACTGCTGGCAAGCTTAAGCAAATCATTTGTTGATACAAGCAATATGGATTTCTACTCACGTCCTGCAATTGAAGCTATATCTAAAGCTAAGATTATGGAAGGAAGCGCTGTGACTGTTACAGGCCAAAAGAAGCCCGTCTATAACTTTAACCCGAAGGGTAAGTTGACTAGAGCAGAGGCCGGTAAGATTACTGTGGCACTCTTACAGAAGAGTACAAGCATCTTCCCTAAGAACTTTAACTAAAGAATAAAAAAAGTGCTCCGGCCTGCGAAAAGTATTCGTAGGTCGGAGTTTTGATGTAAAGATAACAATTACCAGCGACATAAATTTTGTAATCTGCACCGATTTACGATACAATAATGTAGAAAATATTATTTTCTGAAAGGTGAAAGCCATCGATGAAACCGATTTTATCAAAAGCACAGTTGGATTACATGAAAGCCAAGAATATGTTTGAGAATAGAGCAAAAGTGTTGGAGAAGGAAATTGCAGCTAAACGGGCACTACAGGAGATCACTCAAGAGGTCATGGAAGAACTTGTACAAGCAACAGGATTCCACGATTCATACAACGAGCTTGTTGTTACTGAGAATGCTCTGATCGAATGGTCTCATACTACAATCAAGCATGAGAAGAGCTACCGCGAGAACCGCGCAGCTATTGATGCAATGTATGACAATGTGAACTCGAGTCCTGAGAAGCGTCAGGAATTGATCCAATTATCTATGAAGATTCGTTAGAAACAATGTAATAGAAGCAAGCGTCGGCAACGGCGCTTTTTTTGTTTTTTGTAGGAATGTTTAAATTAATAGTACAAGTGTTAATGATTCTTAGTAAATATTGCATAATGACGTTTAGAAAGCGACTATGATATACTGTTTTCCGTAGGCACCCATGATTAACAATAGTTAGTAGAACATACATATGTATCTTCTAATGGGATCACACCGGAAAATATAAAAAAGAAGATTTTTTTTGAGAAACCGCAACTTTTTCAAATCTTCTGCGTTTAAGGTGTAGAGTCATTTACACAGGGGCTCAAATTAACCGCTGGTAAAGCCAATTTAACAAAATGGAAAAATTAGCTTTACGTGACTTGAGGCACATTGTATAATACTTAGGTATAATTAGGAATCTAGTATTGTCATGTCCTAAAATCGTTTACCAGTTTCTGTGATACCCGTCACAGACATTATTTATACTTAATTTGCTCAACTCGGGAAAGGGGGTGCATCGGCTAATGAGTGACATGAGCTACTCAACTAAAGAAAAATCTCAGTTTATGAACGTCCAAGGAGGAGAAAAAAAGGTTATGAAGAAAATTTTATCCGTAGCATTATCTACAGCAATGGCATTCTCGATGTTTGCCTCTGTAGCGTTTGGTGACGCAGCAACAACTCCGCAACAAAAATTTGATGCTTTGGCAGCGAAAGGTATTCTCAACGGATACCCAGATGGTCAAGCTCACCTTGAAAAAGATCTTACTCGTGCTGAGTTCGCGAAGATCGTTACTAAATTGTTCGACCTTACTGAAGTAAGTAACAAATTGTCTTACAAAGACAAAGGTTACAACGCATCGAACTGGGCTGTGCCTTACATCGAAGCTGTTACTGCAGTAAACTACATGCAAGGTAAAGATACTGTTAAAGGTATCTTCGATTACAACGGTAAAGTAACAGTTGAAGAAGTTGCGGCTGTATTGTTCCGCGCTTTGAAATTGGAACAACCAACTACAACTGATAACTCTGCATCCGCATGGGCTAAAGGTTATGCTCAAGCAGTAATCAATGCAGGTTTGGTTGCTAAAGACACTAACTTCAAAGCTAACGCTAGCCGTTCTTTGGTAGTTGAAACAGCTTATGCTGTTGATCAATTGAGCCAAGCAGCTACAATCGTTTCTGCTGAAGCATTGAGCCCAACTAAAGTAGTTGTTACTTTCTCTGACAAAACTACTACAACTGTTGAATTGACAACTGCTCTTGTAGCAGGCGTTGAAACTACAATCAACTTCAAACACAATGATCATGATTACACTACAAAAGTAACTTTGGCAGCTCCTAAGGTTGTTTCCGCAGAAGCTCCAAATGCTAAACAAGTAGTAATCAAATTTAACCGTTCAATCGATGTTGATACACTGGCTGAATCCAGCAAAGTTATCGACGGCGTAGTAAAAGTAACTAAAGTGGGTAGTGATGTTAACGAAGTAGCTAATGCTAATGTTACCTTCAACGCTGACAACACTGAAGCTGTTATTACCCTGCCAGGAGTTAAATTCCTTAAAGGTAACTACACTGTAGTTCTTAACGATGCTGTAACAACAACATCTGCTGAAGCTATCCCAGCTTACACACAACTGATCACTGTTGCTGATACAGTTGCTCCAACACTTGCTTCTGCTAGCTCTACTGCAAAAGCAACTACTAAAGATGTATACGTGAAATTCAGCGAACCAGTTAAAACTACTGGTATTGTTGCTTACGTAAATGGTCAAGTTGCTACTGTAACTGTAACAAATGATACTTACACTGAGTATAAATTGTCTGCAGGAACATTGGATAGCGGCAAAACTTACGATGTATCGTTGCTTAACGTTACTGACTTTGCAGGTAATGTAGCTAATCCTAACCCAATCAAAACTACTGTAACTGTAGTTTCTGACGTTGCTGCTCCAGTAATCAAGAGCGTAACTCCAGTAAGTGACAAGTATGTTGAAGTTGAGTTCGACAAAACAGTTGATCGTGCTTCTTTGGTTGGTAATGTTCGCTTGTTGAACTCCGTTGGTGAAAGCCAAGGTACGTTCCAAGTGTTGACTACTGACAATGGCAAGAAGTTCACCCTTCAAAGCCCATTGACTAGCTTCCCTTCAACTGGAACTTTCACTGGTTCTGTAGTATTCGGAGCTTCTGTAAAAGATACTCTGGGTAACATTTTGGGAACAGCTGCTAGCCAAGCAATTACCTTTACTAAAGACACTGTAGCTCCTACTGTAACTGGTGTTACTTACACAACTACAGCTGTTAATAAAGGTCTGGTTCTGAAATTCTCTGAAAATGTTGTATACAAAGGTAAAGGCACCCTGCAACTGATTAATGATACTACTGGTGAAGCTACAACTGTACTTCACAATTCTAGTCTTGTTAAAGGTAGCGGAAGTACTTTCACTATCACTGGTGTAAGTGTACCAACTGCTGGTAGCTACACATTGCGTATTCCTGCAGGATTGTTCGTAGATAAATCCTACAGTGCAAATGAACTGACTGCTGCAGTATTGCCTGTAACAATCGGATCTACTTCAACTGACGATAAAGCTCCAGAATTGTTGGTTGTTAATGGCGCTGCTCCTATCAAGTTCTATGATAGCAAATCTGTTGGTGATGACACTTATGGTGATGCTTTGATCACTGTTGATCTGTTTGATGCTAGCGGTTTGAAATCATCCACAATTCTTGATAAAAACAGCTACACATTGAACAATGCTGGTCTTCCAAGCACTTCTTACGTTACAATTAAAACATTGAACGAAAAAGGCGAAGAAGTATCATCTGCTACTAACCCAACTCGTGCTCGTGCATATGTATATATCCCTAGCTCCAGCATCACAGAAACTAAAGACTATGTCTTTGCTGTGAATGGTGTTACTGATACTGCTGGTAACGTAATCGATGGTACAGTTGCACAACAAAAAGGTAAGCTGACTAGCAGAATTAGCCCTGCGTTTGATTCAGCTGTAGTATCCAGCGGAGGTTCAACTGAACTGATTCTCGGATTCTCCAAAGACCTGAATGAAGCTACAACTGAAGCTGACTTGAAAGCGAACCTGGAATTCTACATCAACACTGATGTTAATTCTAGCAACAAAATTTCATCAGATAACATTCTTTCTATCACTCCGATTAAATACGGATCTGATAAAGGAAAATGGTCTGTTAAATTCTCCAAGAAAATCATTGATTCCGCTGCTGGTGCTAAAGAAGAACTTGATCTTAACGCCAACGGTGTTAACAGAATCATTGTTAAAGTTAAGAAAGACGCTGCAATCTTCGATGCTGATGGCAACAAGATCAAAGGCGAAACAGAAATCTCCGCTAAGTAATCTCCGATTACCGAAGCACAGAATAGCCTCTTCGGAGGCTATTCTTTTTTTATAGGTTTTTATCCCCAATAATGAGGAGGAACTTCTTTGAAATCGGTATGGAAAGTAACAACCGCTGCTGTATTGCTGGCTGGTGGTATATGGGCTGGGTCTTTGCTAAACATTACTGCTGAAGGTGCAGGTGTTGGTTCTCAGCCTGGCACAACGGATGATCCTGTAGTTACTAAAAGCTACGTCGATCAGCAAATTCAGAAAGCACTTTCAGGTGGTGCAGTGACGACTCCGGTAGCGACTGCTACACCTGCGCCTAGTGCAACCACAGCGCCAGTAGCTACACCTGGTCAAAATAGTAGTAATGAATCTGTGATTGTTGATGTGAAGCCTGGCCAAACTTTAATTGCTTCTGCAGGCGCTGAATTTATCGTTCGCGCGGGTAAAGCAGTAATCGTTTCACAAGATGCGAATGGTGTGGCCGATTTAACAGATGGTAAAGATCTTACAAATGGACTAGCTGCACCATCTAACCACTTATTGTCCTTCCCTCGTGATGGTCGTGGTATAGCTGTTCAAGAGGGTCAAACCCTTGGTCTTGTTGTGATGGTTCGTGGTGGATATACCTTGAAATAATGTGTAATGATATATATTCATAATGCCCGTAAACGGACTTAATCATACCTTCAAACTGTTTTCCAAAGTTACAAATCATTGGCGCGATTGAAGATTAAGTGATGGACGCACAATATTCCTGTAATCTTACAAATTCACAGGAGGTGCTGTAACATGGCACGTAATAATCGTACAGTCGTACCTGAAAGTCGGACAATGCTGAAACAAATGCAATATGAAATTGCAGCTGAATTTGGTTTATATGGGGCTCATTATGGAGGCGGGGCAGACACGGAGTTTGCTTCTGAGTTAGGAGCAGTCGGAGGTAGTGGTTCTGGCCGTAGTCAGTACCTTGGGCATCTGAGTTCAAGGGATAATGGGTCTGTTGGAGGAGAAATTACGAAGAGACTCATTAAGCAAGCTGAACAGTCTCTTTTTCAATAATATCAGGGGTTAGGATACCCTTATTCCTTATCTGATATTGCTTTTTTATAGCGTGAAATCAATATTCATACTCTCACGGGGGGCTCTGTGTTTAATTGACACCACCCCCTAAATAAGATAATATGACTTTTGAGGAAAGCCTTAGACCTTTTCCATATGGAAAAGGTTCATTTTTTGAAGAGTTTAGTGAATGCAGGCATTAAATTTTGCGAAAATCCTTCATAAAAAGAAATCAGGCAAACCTGAATTATTTATATTATTTAGTTTAATTATTTGGCCTGTTATCATTAAGGAATCCCTTATACAGTGTCAGACTAACCATATGGGAGGTTGTTATACTTGTCTATTAAAGGGCGTCATTTGTTTACTTCTGAGTCCGTTACGGAAGGGCATCCGGATAAAATCTGTGACCAGATTTCCGACGCAGTATTGGATGCATTTTTAGTTAATGATCCTAATGCACGTGTAGCCTGCGAAGTAGCAGTAGCAACAGGTCTTGTACTGGTGATCGGGGAAATCAGTACCAAATCAGAGTATGTTGATATTCCTGCCATCGTACGCAATACCATCAAAGAAATTGGATACACACGTGCAAAATATGGTTTCGACTATAATACATGTGCTGTATTGAGTTCTCTTAACGAGCAGTCCGCTGATATTGCCCAAGGTGTTAACTCTGCTTTAGAACACCGGGATCCTGCTCAAGTAGCTGAAGAAACAGCTAATATTGGTGCGGGCGATCAAGGACTCATGTTTGGTTTTGCTACGAACGAGACACCTGAACTGATGCCACTGCCGATTGCTTTATCACATCGTATTGCACGTCGGTTATCTGAAGTTCGTAAGAACGGAACCTTGGACTATCTTCGTCCAGACGGCAAAACACAAGTTACAATTGAGTATCAAGATGAAAAACCTGTACGCGTAGACGCTATCGTAGTATCTACACAACATGCAGAGGAAATTTCTCTTGAACAAATTCAGGCGGATATTAAAGAACATGTTATTTTGCCTGTTGTTCCTGCGGAACTGCTTGATGCAGAAACCAAATACTTTATTAACCCAACCGGACGTTTTGTTATTGGGGGTCCTCAAGGGGATGCTGGTCTAACTGGCCGTAAGATTATCGTAGATACATACGGCGGATATGCTCGTCATGGCGGCGGAGCATTCTCAGGTAAGGATCCAACTAAAGTGGACCGTTCTGCGGCTTACGCGGCTCGTTATGTAGCTAAGAATCTTGTAGCTGCTGGTTTGGCCGACAAATGTGAGATCCAACTTGCCTATGCCATCGGTGTAGCTACTCCTGTCTCGATAAATGTGGATACATACGGAACAGGTAAAATCAGTGAAGAGAAAATGGTTCAACTGATCAGCAACAACTTTGATCTTCGCCCTGCGGGCATCATTTCTATGCTTGATTTGCGTAAACCGATTTACAGACAAACTGCAGCTTACGGTCATTTCGGACGTACTGATGTAGATCTTCCATGGGAACGCGTAGATAAAGCAGAATTGCTAAGAGATCAAGCAGGGTTGTAATTCATCATACGGTCTTATAATATGTTAACCCGCAAGTTGGCCTTGGTGTCAGCTCTGCGGGTTATTTTGCGTGCGAAAACGAGCAGGGCTAGTGAATCTAACCATAGAGAAGTAGACTACTAAACTTTGCCAGCCTTTTAGCCGAAATATAAGAATATACATAAAGACGATAGTATGGCTTGAGAGGAGTCTATCACGGAATGAAAAGAAAAATTTCAATATGGACGGCACTTATTCTAGCGGGAGAGTTAGTACTTGGTTCGGGTTATCCTGCTATTGGAATAGGGAATTCAGCAGTGTACGCTGCATCAGAGTTTGGTATAACAGTCTCACCAGCGCCTGGAGCAAGTTATGTAACTATCGGATCATCCCTTAGACTGAGCTTTGATCGTCAAGTAAACCCGCAGTCAGGTGAAATTACTATTACGGGTCAAGGTGATAGCTCACCTTTTTTAACGATTCCTATTGGTAGTTATGGTCTTATTGGTAGTTCAAAAGATTACGAGCTTAAGCTAAATCAACAGTTTACTTCAAACAAGACTTATACAGTGACAATCCCTAAGGGGTTGTTCAAGGATAATGATGGTAATGAGTCAGATGTTACTTCATGGGCATTTACCACTGCGCCTGAGAGTAATACAGCGATTACGGCAGGTAACTTTTCACCTGCTAATAATACAAGAGTGGATGCAGGAGCCCTTAAGGAGCTAAGTCTAACCTTAAATAAAAACCTGATAAAAGGTGGAGGTTCCATCCGGATTTTGTCGTCTGCAGATAATGCAACCGTACAAGAGTTCAAAATTAAGGATGATGATACTAGAGTCAACGTTCAGACTGATGCTAACTCTACTACAGTTAAACTAACATTGGATAAAACATTGGCCTCCGGAAGTAACTATTATGTTCTTATAGATTCTTATGCTTTTAAGGATGTTGATAATCGAACGTATTCCGGAATTTCAAGCGGTGATGTGTGGAGCTTCTCTACTAAAGGTGTGGCAGAGATTCCAGTGACTCCTGCACCGGCAAACGGATCAGGTGGGGTGTCTACCACTGGTGCCCTACAGCTTACATTTGATCGTCCTATGATGCCTGCAGCTGGAACCATAACAGTATCTCCAGGTGCAGCTAACGATGCTAGAACGAGATGGCTTAATGTAAACTCCCCAGCCGTTACAGGAGGAAGCAGCAGAACTATAACATTGCTTCCAGCATCAGCAGCATCACCCTTGCTAAACAGTACGCAGTATACGGTGACGATACCGCAGGGAGCTTTTTACGATCAAGACGGAAATGTATTTCCAGCTTCGGGTGCGTATACCTGGACATTTACAACGGCTTCTTTGACAGGACTTAACGTAAGTGCGCTAAATCCAGCTGACCGGAGTGAATCCATAGCTAACAACAGATCATTTTCTGTCACATTCAATCGTAATGTGAATTATAACAGTGCTGTGGAAAATGGTGTAGCGCTTTATAAAAGTGGTGGAGCACAGGTTGCGGTTACTGTTAACCGGAGTACAACTGCTGCAAACGAATATGTAATTACGCCTAAAACAGCTTTAGATAGCGACTCAACCTATTATATTGATATTGCTAAAGGAGCTTTTGTAGACGCTATTGATGCTAGTGTTATCTATGATGGACTAAGCGGCAAAAATTCATGGAGCTTCCGGACCTTGTCTCAGGATAAAACAGCTCCACAGCTCACATCTGCATCACTCGAGAACAATCGGACCATTCGTTTAAAATACAATGAGAGTCTCAACTCTTCCATTGCACTGTTGATCTCCAGCTTTGGTGCTACGGTGAATGATGAGAATCGTACAATTGAAAGTGTCTATATCCAGGGAGACAGCGCCTATGTGGTACTCAGTACAGGGGTAGCGGTTGGACAGAACGTGAAGGTTAGCTATACAGGTGGTCTGCGGACCATTCAAGATCCAAGCGGAAATGCAGCCAGCACCTTTAGCTCAAAGCAGGTTACTAACACTATCGAGTCCTCCATGCCTACACCAAAAGATGGACGGATCACAGGTAGAACTGTAGCGTTGAATTTCAATGACTCTTTAAAGGCAGTTTCCTCTTACGCACATAGTCAGTTTCTAGTGACTTCAGATGGGGGATCTCTAGGGGTCAACTCCATAAGCTCCAGCGGGAACACTGTATATTTAGGGTTAAATAGCGATGCTTCTAATGGCCAGACCGTTCGTGTCTCCTATTATGCAGGCTCTTATCCTTTGCAGAATTCTTTTGGACAAAATATTGCGGATTTCACAGATTTCTACATTCGCAACAGCAACGATACAATTCCACCCGTGTTCCAAAGTGCAACCGGAGGTGGCAATAAAATCCTTCTGAATTACAATGAAGGCTTGTCAACGACAAACCTCCCGATGAACAGCCAGTTCTCTGTGCTTGTTGGCAGCACTCCTAACTATGTTACGAATGTATCCGTCAGTGGCTCACAGGTCACGCTAACGCTCCAGAGTGCTTTGACGGTGAATCAGAATGTTACGTTATCCTATGTTCCGGGGACTACCGGAATAAGCGATTTAAATGGAAACCGTGCAGCTTATATTAACCTGCAGCCTGTGTCCATCTCGGAAAATAGCGGCACTAGCATACCTGAGATTAGTTCTGCCACCATCAATGGCGACGAGCTTACGGTTACATTCAGTAAAAACATGCAGGCATCTGGTTCCCTCTATGCTAATCAGTTCGGAGTTAGAGCAGATGGAAGCAGTATGGGTGTACAAAACTACACTTTGTCAGGGGATATTTTAAAAATAACAACATCCTCAGCAGTAAAAACCGGGCAAACTGTTGATTTGTCTTATATGTCAGGTTCAGGTACGATCAAGGATTTAAGTGGTAATATACTGTCCTCCTTCTCTTCACTTTCTGTTAAGAACCTAACCGGCGTGAGCACCGGAACGGGAAATCGTCCATCCTATCTAGGGACGATTGCAACAAGTGAGTTTGGAAAAGAATACGCGCTGCTGAAGAGTGACTCTTCACAAATCGTGGATGACCGTTCGTTATACAATCAATCTGTAAAAAGATATACCTT
Source organism: Paenibacillus sp. FSL L8-0333 (assembly GCF_037965665.1). Classification (NCBI taxonomy): domain Bacteria; kingdom Bacillati; phylum Bacillota; class Bacilli; order Caryophanales; family Paenibacillaceae; genus Paenibacillus; species Paenibacillus sp. FSL L8-0333. The sequence goes on along the minus strand of NZ_CP150186.1, from coordinate 6,386,993 downwards.
AAACACAGATCGCCTGACGGCCAGTTTTGAATATCTGTATAAGGCAAGTAGTGATACATTAGCTTTTGAGGTGCCTGCTACAGAACAATCGGCCTATGTGACTGTTCCTTTAAAGCCTTTGCTTGATGCTGTAAATCGCAGTAAAACCACAAAATTTATGATACGTTATGGCGATCACTTATATAGCGTAGGATTAGACGATATCGATATGAACGGATTAGCGACAAGCTTGATTGCAGACAGTAAAAATATCTCGCTGGTGTTCCGCTTAGAAAAGGTTCCGGCAGGTACGTTCTCCCCATTTGAGCAAAAGCTAAAAACTATGGGGATGCAGAGCGTTACTAGTCTTATGGATGTCCGGGTGACTGCGATAGTAAGCAGCAATTATTCTAATGCTAAGGCATTATCGGTACCTGGAGAATACACTGTGCGTACAACTTCTTCATTGAACAATGCGCAGACATCTGCTGCTAGACTGGATCTTTCCTATTACGATGCAGCCTATCTGCCAACAAAAGTAAGTACGGTAGGTAGCTATACGATTATTCGTGCTCGTACGGAGGGTAATCAGGTGTTAGGAACCTTTATATCAACCCGGGCCTTTTCAGATATGAGTAGACATTGGAGTAATTCAATCGTAGCTGAGCTTAGTGCAAAGACTATCATCGATAGCAGTTACGGGACTACATTTGGTCCAGAAAAAAAGATTACCCGTGCAGAGTTTGCAGTAATGCTTAGCCGGGGACTTGGTTTGCTAGGCGATCGCGAGACCGCACAGCGCTTCCGGGATGTGCAGCCTTCCACACAAACGGGAGACTATATTGGTGCAGCAGCTAAGGCAGGTATTATTACAGGCAACACGGATGGCTCCTTCCGGCCTAATGATAATATCACTCGTGAGCAGATGGCAATCATGATGATTCGGGCAATGGAATACACCAAACATCCTATTACATTAAGCGGCACTTCTGCCTCAACACTGGCTCGCTTTAAGGATAAGTCCAAAATTCAGAATCAAAGTGCAGAATTCGTAGCTAAAGCTGTGCAATCGGGGATTATTTTGGGAATGACCACAAGTGAGTTCCAGCCTCAGGGTAATGCCACTCGTGCACAAGCTGCTGTGATGTTGCATCGGATGCTGAAGCAAACAGATTATTTATAGAATAAATAGATTGGTAAAGCCTGGCATTCTGCTGGGCTTTTTTTATGTTAACAGTTTGTGTTACGAGACTCTATAAAGCTTGAAATCTCTCAATTTCGCAACTTTTTCGCTTATTTTCAGTCTATTAAAAGAGTACTAGAAAAATAGGAACCAGTTTCCAGACTTTTGATAACGGACTTGAAGAGTAAAAAAGAGATGGGAGAGTTACGTCGAAATGAATGAAGTTTTCATGGAGAAGAAGAGTAGAGAAGTTGTTCGGGGAATGAAATTATCATCTACTAAAAAATGGGTTGCCGCTTCATTAGCAGGTGTGTTGTGGATTATGCCGGTAATTGGCAGTGAAGGCTTAGCTATGTTTGGTCATAGTTCCACACCAATTGCTGCCGCAGCCACATCTAATTTTAAAGTAAGCAAGCTGGGAGAAGAAGTAATTACTTCGGGCGCCATTATGATGAAATACAAATATACGGCTACACGTTCAGGAGCGAGCGCTTCTGGCTTGGCGGATGTTATTCGCGTTGACCTCAACAATCCATATGTTTCTTTAGATGTTATGACAGGTAAAGGTGGAAACCTGACAACACGTCAAAGTACTGGTGGGATGGCTAAGGAAACTGGAGCCGTGGCTGCAGTAAACGGAGATTATTTTAATACAGGCGGGGAAGGTGCTCCGATTGGTGGACAAGTATCCAGTGGAGTATTGGTATCCACCCCTTCGCAATTGGATGGAATGTATGCCTTTGCAGTGACTAAGGACCGTAAGCCTCTTATTGATGAGTTCAGCTTTGAAGGAATGATAACCGCACCTGACGGCGCACAGTTTGAGATATCCGGTATCAATAAAGGTGCTTATAGTCCTGAAGGTGGGAGCTCGACTTATAGCCATGCTAATGCAATGTATATCTATACGGATGTATGGACCGCACTCGATCGTCCCAAAAACAGCTCAACCACACCGACAGAGGTGCTCGTTGAGAACGGCGTAGTTACTCAAATATCTGAAAATGCTGCGCTTCCTACAGCGGTTCCAAAGGGAGCTTATATTTTGCGGGCCCATGGCTTAGCCGCACGGTATGTTACTGCCCATCTGACTGTTGGACAACCGGTAACAAGTGTGTACTCCCTGAAATCCAAGACTACGCAGCAATCGCTAGATCCTGCTAATCTGCAAACAATGATTGGTGGACATACGATTCTTGTGAATAACGGAAAAGCTGCAACGTTCTCTCGCTCGACTAGCAGTATTGGCGGTTATCGTGCACGTACGGCTTTAGGATACTCTCAGGATGGACGTTATGTATATATCATAGCTACTGAAAAAAATGGCAACAGCTCAGGAATGTCATTGACCGAGCTGCAATCTTTTATGACCAATATTGGAGTCTGGAAAGGGCTTAACTTAGACGGAGGCGGCTCTACAACGATGGTAGACCGGCCTCTTGGTGAAAGCTCAGCCACACTAACCTTTAATACAGAGTATGGCACAGAGCAGCGCAGCATTGTTAACGCGCTTGGTGTTTATACTAACGCACCACAAGGTGAAGTAAAAGGAATTAAAATTAGCGGAAGCACTTCGCTATTAGTTGGACAAAAGGCTACTTATTCGTTAAAAGGTTATGACACTTACTATAACCCTATAGATGTAGCAGCAGGCAATCCTACTTGGACATCAAGTGGAGGAAGCGCAACTGTAAGTGCAGGAGAAGTAACGGCAGTGAAGCCAGGCACCGTTACCTTAACGGCTAAAAGCGGCGTAGCAAGCGCTTCTACAACCCTTACAGTCTTGGGTGGAGATGATCTATCCAGCATGAGTGTAGGCACTGCTACAGCGCCACTGACAGCTGGGACAACTGTATCTGTCCCTGTAAAGGCCGCTACGAAGAGTGGAGCAACCATAAGCGTTCCAGATTCAGCGCTGAAGTGGGAGTTTGTAGGCTTTAAGGGAGTCGTGCAAAATGGCAAGCTTACTGTAAACTCTGTGGATGCAGGGGTTACTACAGGTTACGCTATTGCTCGTTATGATGGATTTAGCACAGCGGTTGTATTATCGACAGCAGCAGCTACAACATGGGAAGATTTCGAGAAGGTAAGTTATCCAGTCAACTTTACTACCAATGTGCCAGCGGTACAGGGGACTGCAACAATAGTAGACGGATCGGCTGAAAGAGTAGGCTCCAAGGTGCTGTCACTCAGTTATGATATGACGGCTGGCAGCGGTAAAATGTACGCTTATGCTCAACTTAACGGCACAAGTGGAAAAGCCGTTCCAGCGCTTGCAACTTCGATGTCAGTTGATGTGATGGGCGATATGAGCTTAAATTGGCTGCGTGCTGAGTTTGTAGACAATAGTGGAGCTACAGCCTATGTAGATCTTGCGAAGATTATCGATTGGAACGGTTGGAAGAACATAAACATCGACTTGTCAGGATCAGGGATTAAATTCCCGGCTACGCTGAAGAGACTTTATGTAGTCAATGTAGAGGAAGGCCAAGATGAACGGGCGAAGACAGGTACCGTTGCTTTTGATAATATCACCTTCACAATGCCTTCACTTTCCAGTGATGCAGGGTTACCAAAGGGTACGGCTTCGATGAGCATCGGCTCCAAAGCAATGACCGTAAACGGAAATAAGAAGGCTATTGATGTAGCTCCAATTGTGAAAGACGGCAGTACTTATGTGCCGATCCGTTATGTGCTGGATGCTTTTGGAGGGAATGCTACCTGGGATCAGGTGAATAAGAAGATCATGGTGTTGCGCGGAGCCAAGGCACTGGATCTGACGGTAAATAAAAAGGAATACCTGTTAAATGGTAAGCGACAAAGTGCTGAAGTAGCACCTATTATTTTACAGGGTAGGACTTTAGTACCTCTTAGACTGGTTTCTGAACAGTTAGGATTAACTGTAAAATGGGAACAGAAAACGAAGACCGTAACTATCGAATCGTGATATGTTAATATATAAGGAAAACCTTAATACGATCCGATAGAAAAGGGGCAAGCATCCGTGGAATTTCAAGCCGATGCGATTGATCGCGTTATTAAAAATACCATCGACGTGATGGAGAGCAGCAAGTATCAGATTTTTGAAATATTGCAGGTTGCACGTGATGAACTTGCTGCACTCAACAAGGAACTGCAGCGGGTCATGGACGAAACGGATGAAACATTGAAAAAGGTAGACAAGCTGGAGCTACAGTATCACCGCTCCAGAATCCGGCTGACAGAGGTCAGCCGGGACTTTGTCCGCTACTCAGAGAAGGATATCCGTATTGCTTATGAGAAGGCTACGGAGCTTCAGCTCGAACTCATGATGACGCGTGAGCGAGAGGTCTATCTTCGAAGCAGACGTGATGAATTACAAATGCGAGTGCGCAGTGTCGAAAATTCTGTAGAGCGTGCAGAGTCAATTGGTTCGCAAATGAGCGTAGTGCTCGAATATTTGTCGGGAGAACTAGGCCAAGTGACGAGAATTGTCGAATCTGCGAAGAACAGACAGATGATCGGACTCAAAATTATCCTGGCTCAAGAAGAAGAACGGAAGAGAATTGCCCGGGAAATTCATGATGGTCCCGCTCAAATGCTGGCAAATCTAGTCCTTAGGACGGAAATTGTAGAAAGAATGCTGGTAAAGCAGGAATTTGGGCTGGTGCAGGACGAAGTAGTAGATTTAAAAGGGCAGGTACGTAACAGCCTGGAAGAAATGCGTAAGGTTATTTTTAATTTACGACCGATGGCTCTCGATGATTTGGGCTTAATTCCGACTTTGCGGAAATATGTGCATGATTTTGAAGAGAAAACGAAACTGCGGACGACTTTGGAAACCCGAGGACAGGAACACCGACTATCTTCAGCGATGGAGGCGGCGGTATACCGTCTGGTTCAGGAAGCATTGTCTAATGCAGCAAAACATGCCTACCCAAGCTTCGTATTGGTGGAGATTACATACCAAGCGCAGTTAATTAAGATTGTGATTAAAGATAACGGATTAGGCTTTAATGTACAAAAGTTAAAAAATCAGCAAGGTAATCGGGAAAGCTTCGGGCTAGTAGGTATGCGGGAACGTGTAGAACTGCTTGAGGGAAGAATGGAAATTGTATCAGCCGAGAATCAGGGGACAACAATCGTGATCCATATTCCGACGAATGTGGAGAAGGGGAAGGAGTAGTGTGATGGAGAACTTAAACTCTAGTAAAACGCCCATTAAGGTTCTTTTGGCGGATGATCATCAGCTTTTTCGTGAAGGGCTGAAACGCATTTTGAATATGGAGGAGGATATCGAGGTCATAGGGGAGTGCGGCGACGGTATTCAGGTATTAGAGTTTTGTAACGGGACTAAACCGGACATCGTATTGATGGACATCAATATGCCTGTTGAGAACGGCGTAGAAGCCACTCAAAAACTTCGGGAAATGTTCCCGGAGGTTAAGGTAATTATTTTATCCATTCATGATGATGAGAGTTATGTATTTGAGACCCTTCGTAAGGGCGCCAATGGTTATTTATTGAAGGATATGGAGGCCGAATCCCTTATTAATGCCATTCGTTCGGTCTGTGAAGGACATGCTTTTATCCATCCAAAGGTTACTGGAAAGCTTATCAATCAATTGCGGCGTATGACTTACCTTAACGAGACTGGCGTAACTACAGATACAGTGGTGAAGGAAGCTGGTGTTAAATTTATTGCTGGTGACAACAATCCTCTAACCCGTCGTGAAGCAGAAGTGCTGCGTCTAATGGCTGAAGGTAAGAGCAACAAAATGATTGGTGAATATTTATTCATTAGTGAAAAAACAGTTAAAAACCATGTTAGCAGTATTTTGCAAAAAATGGAAGTGGATGATCGGACTCAAGCCGTTATTAATTCGATTAAATATGGCTGGGTAACCTTGTAGAAGCTTCACAGTAATACGTTACATATAGGAAAGAAATTAAGTAGACACAGCTTGCTTCCCTGATGGGTGTTCTAGGCAGTCACCGACCTTTTAATGCCGGCATATAGTGTTGGTATACAGAGGAGGTGCATCTCCATGGTAGCCCAGTTGATATGGATTGCGGTTGTTTATGTATCCGCTGCAGTGATGATTCATATGTTGCATAACCGGCAGAAGGTGCGTAAAACACCGCAGTCCGGAAAATGGATTCATTATATTTTTATTACCCGCAATCATGAATCTGTTGTGGAATGGTACATTCGGGCACTGACATTTCAAGCTCTTCTAACCGGAAAACGATTGCGAGTAACGTTCATGGATGATGGTTCGAGCGATGGAACACTTGGGATTGTTTCCAAAATGGCCGCTAGCGGCTGCTCTATCGATCTTGCAACATCTATGTACTCTCTTCAGATGAGTGAAGAATTGCAGCATGAAGGAATTGTAGTAGACTTGCGGCTGTCAGGGCAGTCTGTATCGCTGCCTTTTATGGGGATGGCAGGAAGTAGGGGATGCGAATCAAAGCGCAACAGATCTTAAGTAAATATGTAAGTAACGGGTGAAGCACACTCTCCAAGAACTGGGGGAGTGTGCTTTTTGCGTTTGGGGAGACGGAGTCGTGAATTTGGGATCAAATATGGAGTTGCTAAGTACAAGCGAAAGGTAGGAGGGATTATTATACAAGTCGCTGTATATGCTGTGGAATGCAAGGGGAGCTGGAGGGTTGGAATTTCATTAGATCTTAGCGTGGATAGATGGTGGTGGTCTGTAGCTAGACCGGAGAAGAAAGCTGGGAGTTCCTTAGCGGCGAATAGTTTGGTTCTGCTTTCTTCTGCGTTGCCGCTAGGTTGGGCTGTGAAGCTCCGGGACAACTTTAAACAAAGAAGGGTAATGGGCACCTGGGCGATTAAGGAATGGGGGCAATATATTAATAGTATGCTCGAGGCTGAGTTGAGAGAGGAGAAAGAGGCAGGGGGACTGTGGGAGGCACAGTGGTTAAATGATGGAATATTCATATGGAAGCCTAATAAATCGAGTTTCGGAATAGAACAGGACAATAAGAAGAATGAAAGGTATTGCGGGAGTGAAAAAAAGGGTTTTGATTCTGGATTGCTAGAATTGGATTCAGAGCAATTATTGCGGGCTGTGGCCGGACGCTCTTTATTGGAGCCGGAAGTAGAAGCGCTGCTGGCAGAAGAATTGCCAGAGCTAGGGGGGTGCTGGCGCCAGGCGGCACAACTGGCGCATCTGCAGGGGCGGCTGTTGCTTACAGCCGCCGTAGGCAATGCGCCCCCGGCTGCGCACGGGGCGCGGGCCCGCCAGCTCCCTGCGGGTGCTGGCGTTATGATGCGTGCGGCGGCTAGGCTGCCGCACTTATTGTGGCGCGGCGCTGTCGCTCGCCGCGCGGTTTCGCGCTGCCTGCGTTGCGGCAGCGTGCCCACCGGCCGCACGGCATGCGCCGCGTGCGGGCTTATGGGCTGCGCCTATTGCGAGGCCTGCCTTGCGCTTGGGCGCAGCCGGGCTTGTGCGCTGCTGCTGCGCAGCGCAGCACTTCCGGCCGTGCGGTGCACGGCCGCCCTTGACCCCGCCGCGGCCGCAGGCCGGTGGGGGCTGAGCCCAGCGCAGGCGGGAGCCGCTGGCGCTGCGCTGGGCTTTCTGGCGGAGGCGCGCAAGCGCTCCGCCAGTACGTGCCCAGAGCGGTTTCTGCTCTGGGCGGTAACGGGAGCGGGGAAAACGGAGATGATCTTCCCGCTCCTAGAGGCCGTGCTCGCCGCCGGAGGGCGGGCGCTGGTAGCGACGCCGCGCCGCGACGTCGTACTTGAGCTCGCGCCGCGGCTCGCCCGGGCTTTTCCGGCGGAGGTCATCGCCGTACTTTATGGCGGCAGCGCAGATCGCTGGGTGAGTGGTCGCTTAACGCTCGCAACCACCCATCAGCTCCTGCGCTTCCATCAAGGTTATGATCTCGTAATCATCGACGAGCTGGATGCGTATCCTTACCACAATGATCCTATGTTGGCCTATGCCGCTGAACAAGCCTGTAAAGTGGACGGCTCTTTCATCTATTTATCAGCTACTCCACCACAAGAAATGCAGCGTTTGGTCCGGTTAGGCAAGCTTCCACATGCCAGAGTGCCTGTCCGCTTCCATGGTCATCCCTTGCCTATCCCGCAGCATTTGAGTATACCCTCGGTTCTAACCTGTCTGAAGCGTGGGAGTTTGCCAAGATCGCTTATACAAAATCTTCAAAAGTCACTGGAGCGAAAAGCACAAATTTTTCTATTTGTGTCTCGAATAGCTCATATCGAAGGATTGCTGATCCTACTTCGTCGTAGCTTTCCCGGCGTGGTTATTGAAGGCACCTCGTCCAAGGATTCATTTCGGGCAGAAAAGGTGACTGCTTTTCGCAACCGTATCATCTCTTTGTTAGTAACTACTACGATCCTGGAACGGGGAGTTACCGTGCCACGCAGTGACGTATTTATTTTGGATGCAGACAGTGGTCTTTTTGACGAAACCTCTTTGGTACAGATGGCAGGCCGTGCTGGTCGTTCTAAAGATGATCCTGATGGCCATGTTGTATTTGCCTCCCCTCAGTGGAGCCGATCCCAGCGTGGAGCGATTGCTCAGATTCGTACTATGAATATCATCGCTCGCCGCCATGGATATTTCCGTAAAGGTGGGGCTAAATGAATACCATGCTTATAGGGGTACGAAAATCTTTGTCTCTCCTCCTCACCCCCTCGTTGTCTCAATGTCTAACCTGCGGGAAGCACAGCCCACAGTCCTCACAGCTGCCTGGTATCTGTAAGGATTGTGCGGAATCCATTCCTTGGATACGCGCTCCACGTTGCTTGGTTTGTGGGCGGCATGTAGGCTGTCCAGACTGCACTCGCAGCGCTGAGCCCTCACCCATTGTATGTAACCGGAGTGCGGTAGCCTACACTAATGAGATGAGAGAATGGCTCGGTCAATATAAATATCGCGGGAATGAACGATATGCCCCTCTACTTGGACTCATGCTGGATAGGGCATATTTAACCCTAAAGGAGGAAAAGCAACAGGGGGCTCTTTCATCCCAGAAGGCATCGTTTTTTCATCTTATTCAACATAAAAGGTACAAAAAAAACAGCCTTTGGTCAGCTGATTTATTAGTTCCGGTACCTGTCAGTGATTCAAGGCTTCTAGAACGGGGGTTCAATCAAGCGGAAAGATTGGCCGATGTTCTATCTCGTCATAGGAAGATTCCTCAGCTACCGCTACTAATTCGTACGCATCATACGGGTAAGCAGAGCTTTAAAGGACGTGCGGAGAGACTGGCCGATATGAAGAATGCTTTTGGAGCGAATCCGGCAGTCTCCACACCATTTAAGGATTGGCTGAAAGATAACTCACCTGTAAGCCGTCCTATTCGAATTATTATTGTTGATGATATCTATACAACCGGAAGCACGATTCGTGCTTGTGCCGAAATTCTAAAACAAATGGTTTCTAACTATGATTATGCTGCAGAAATCTATAGCCTAACCTGGGCGCGTTCCTAAAGCGAAAATGCATGATTGTGAACAGCTATATCCATTCCATTAAGGATTAGTTGCGGTTGGTAGCGTTTCTTCTGTCCCATAGACGAATTCCTTGCAATCATGTAATCTAGGAGCATAAGAATATTATGCATTGCACAGAATGTACGGAGAGGAGCGGCTGCTTGTTATGAATCTAGACAATTGTCCAAGGTGCGGCCGGTTGTTTGTCAAGAATCTTATGGGGTTGTGCCAGGTCTGTATCAAAGAGCTGGAGCATGAATATGAGATCTGCGTGAATTATTTACGGGAAAACAAAGGAACCAACATTCAGGAGCTCTCCGATGCTACGGGGATTTCTATTAAAGAGATTACCCGCTTTATTCGAGAAGGCCGGATTTCTATAGCTAATGCACCCAATATGATGTACCCTTGCGAAGTGTGTGGTACACTGATTCGGGATGGCCATATGTGTGACAGCTGTCGTAGTCGGCTCAGGAAAGATCTCACGAATGCTGTCAAGGAAAATTCTGCTGAGGATACTACTAAAAAGACATCTGATGGTGCATATCGTGCCATAGATAAGCTGCGTGACCTATAAAATCTGCAAAAAAACGTTTGCAGCTATAAAGAATGTTTCAGTCTACGCCGATAAACTTAGTAAAGATTATCGGCTTTTTTATATTAGAAGGAAGGTGGAAGTTATGAAAATTAACGAGACCGGACGAATTAACGCGATTAATCCGTATCAACGCAGCGCGGAAGCGCAAAGGCAGGAACAAATGAAGAAAAGCACACGCAAGGATGAGGTTTCGATCTCTGATGAAGCGATTCAACTCTTGCAAGCACAAAACACTGGCAAGAATGATCCAGAACGCGCACTTAAGATCGACAATCTAAAGCAGCAGGTCTCCGCAGGTACCTATCAAGTTGATGCATCTAAGCTAGCAGAGAAACTCGCCCCTTACTTTAAGCAATCCTCCGAGAATTAGGTGAAAACATCCATGGCATTGACGACATTAATAGAACTATTGGAGCGGCTAGATGGAGTGCATAATCAAATGCTGGATCTGGCCGCTGAGAAGAAACAGACGATTATGGATAACAAGGTGGATGCGTTAATAGACATCCTTAACCGTGAGTCCAAGCTAATGAAGGTAATTGGGCAGCTCGAGGAAGAGCGAATATTAGCCGCATATACCGTTTTGCAAGGCGTGGGTATTCGTTCCAACCTGAACCTGAACCTAACGGAGCTGTCCAGGCTTATATTTGACCCTGAAGACAAGGCACGACTGCTGCATATTCAGCAGAAGCTTTCGGACACTTTACATCGCCTGAAAGAAGCCAATGACCTAAATCAGAAGCTGATAGAGCAGTCGCTTACATTTATAGATTATTCTTTGGATCTGTTGGTCGGAAGACCAAATCAGGATATCACTTATCATCGTCCGTCCGACAAAGGTAACAACGTAAATCGGTCGGGGATTTTTGATGCACGAGGTTAGAATTGTACTGATGAAGTGTTCTGCCGGAGCAGAACATAAGGAGGAGTAAGAAGCATGACATCCACATTTCACTCGATAGAGACGGCGAGACGCAGCCTTTTTACTCAGACCGCAGCTCTTAATACAACTGGACACAATATCGCTAATGCGAATACCGAAGGTTATACTCGTCAACGTGTTAATATGCAAGCCTCTTTACCTATTGAAGCGTACGGATTGTTAAAATCTACCGTTCCAGGTCAAATGGGTACAGGGGTGGAATTCTCATCTATCGATCGGATTCGAGAAATGTTTCTGGATGATCAGTACCGTGGTGAGAACGCTGCTTTCGGCAACTGGAGTCTTCAAGCAGATACGCTCTCTAAGCTGGAAGCTATCGTTAATGAGCCATCGGATACAGGCATTCGTACAGTTCTGGATAACTTCTGGAAATCTTGGTCGGATCTAAGTAAGAACCCTGAAGATCCAACAGCCCGTAAGATTGTAGTTCAAACTGCACAATCTTTGACGGATGCTATGAACTATATGAGCACGCAACTGAATAATCTGGAGCGGGATCTAACCACTAATATAGATGTTAAAGCAAAAGAAGCTCAGGGTTACCTGACCGCGATCGCAGATCTAAATAAATCGATCTATAAGATTGAGGGTATGGGGGATCATGCGAACGATCTACGTGATCAACGCGACTTGATGGCGGACAAGCTCTCCAAAATTGCTAATATTACTGTTGTAGAGACGGAAGCAGGTTATAACATTTCTTTAGGGGGACAACCTCTCGTAGAGGGTGGGGAAGTAACTGCAACCGTAGATGGCGCGTTTCTTAATAATGCTTATGCCTCCGGAACCTTGAAGGGCGGCGAGGCTTACGGAATGATTTTTTCCAATAATACCTATGTTGCCGATTACAAGAAACAGCTCAATGATTTGGCGAGCACTATTGCTACAGGTGACGTTGAAATTACAGTGCCAGCTGGCTCCAATCTTCCTGAGGGCACAGTGTTGACAAGTGATGCCAAGATTACACAAGCTGACGGTACCGTAGTTACTTTGACCGCTGGTCAGGCCATGCCTAAGGGGGCAACAATGTATGAGGACGCCAAGACCATTGTCAAAGGGTTTAACGGACTTCACAAGTTAGGTTACGCGATGGATGGAAGCGTCGGACGCGATTTCTTTGTAACATCAGGTGAGGCTGGAACGATCAAACTAAATCCGGAAATTGCAGCTGACGTAAACCTATTTGCAACTTCGTTACGTACAACTATTGATGCTGATGGTAAAACACAGGTTGTTAAAGGAAATAACACCTTGGCACTCTTATTGACTAACCTGAAGGATAGTAAATTTACTAAGCCGGACGGCAGTGTGAGCAACACTGTGGGTGGACTTTTTGGCTCTATGGTTGGTCAACTCGGTATTCAATCACAGGAAGCTGCACGTCAGACCGATAACTCTGATTATCTGGTAGAGCAAGTTAACTCCCGTCGTCAATCAGTCAGCGGAGTATCACTAGATGAAGAAATGTCGAATATGCTAGTATTCCAGCATGCTTATAGTGCCGCAGCGCGTTTTATGACTACTTTTGATGAACTGCTCGACAAATTGATCAATTCCACCGGCACAGTCGGCAGATAAAAGGAGATATAGCGTATGTTGAGAGTAACCTCTAACATGATGAATTCACAGCTTCTGCTTAACTTAAACCGTAATGCACGTACGATGAACGATACACAGCTACAGCTTTCCAGCGGACGCAAGATCAACAAGCCCTCCGATGATCCGGTAGGGATCACGTATTCCCTGCGCTACCGTGCGGAGCTTTCCTCTAATGAACAATATACTAAGAATGTAGATAGCGCACTTTCATGGCTTGATTACAATGATACAGTTCTAGGACAGGCCGGAGATGTTGTTCAAAAGATTCGCGAACTGTCCGTACAGGCTGCGACAGGGACTAATCCGCAGTCCGCGCTTGATAGTATTAATGAAGAAGTGATGCAGCTAAAAGAGCAGCTTGTGGATATCGCTAACAGTACACTGAACGGTAAATATATATTTAATGGTGAGCAATACTCCACCAAACCTTATGATTTTGCCAAAGGTGCAGATGGTACCTATGATGTGTCTAAGCCGGTTACTACGGATCCTGGGCAGATTCAATTTATTGTCGGTGAAGGTGTACGTATGCCGATTAGTATGACCGGTAATGATGTATTCGGTAATACGGGAGATTCAGATAATCTGTATACAATCATTAATAGTATTTCTGCGGGATTAAAGGCTGGTGATCTTGGAGCCATATCGGGTCAATTAGATAACATCGACACGCGTATGGAAACCATCTTGACGGCCCGTTCTGAAATTGGTGCCAAAACCAATCGAGTGGAACTCATGCAGGAGCGCTTAAGTGACTTGAATGTCAATCTGACGGAACTGCAAGCTAAGACAGAGGATGCAGATTACGAGGGATTGATTATGCAGTCGAAAATCCAAGAGAATATATACAATGCCTCTTTGTCAGTAGGTGCAAAGATTATATCTACAACTTTGGTGGATTTTATAAGATAACGGAGGTGCTTCTCGTTGCTGCAGCCGATATTGCAAATTCGTCAGACTCCCGCAGTTATTGGTATTGATGCAGACTTGGGTGCTTTTTCTATTACTCAGCCTAAAGCGGAAGTTAATATATCTACAACAGCGGGGAAATGGGATATCCAAACGTTTAAACCTGAGCTTTCTATTGATCAATCTCGAGCTTGGGCGGCATATAATGGTGGTAATATGCTCGAAATGAATAAACGAATTTATTCTGGTATCCAGCAACTATATCTTCAAGGAATCGCAAGGAAAGTAGAACAGGGTAATCAAATGGCAGAATTTTTTAAACCTGGTAACTCAATTGCTGAAGTGTATGGTACTGATACTGAACCCAACTCGTTTCCTGAAATGCGTGGTCCGGCATCCTTTGACAATGTCGATGTGCGTGTGAAAACTAGAGCACCTCAAATTGAATTTTCGCCTAGCAAGGTAAATATTCAGGTAAACATTCATCGTCCGGAAATAGAATATACTCGTGGTAAACTGGATATCTATATGCAGCAATATGCATCTTTGAGATTTATTCCTCCAGAAGTGGATGCTCAGATGTAATATGAGATGCCGTAGCAACTTGGACAGACCGTCTTTGGAAGACGGTCTGTTGTCTTTACTATAATAGAATTTTTTGAAAAAGTTAGTTTTTTCATGCTAGGTAGGTGAAAGAATATTGCTACAAGAAATGTTAACAGAGCAATTGAGATTAAACTGTTCGTCTTCGGGGGAAGTTGATTTTTGTTAAAGGAGTGGGTAATTTTGATTATAGAAACACTGTCTTGGGGTAAACTTGAAGTAACTGAAGAACAGGTATATCATTTCAATAAAGGAATCCCCGGTTTTGATGAAGAAACTGATTTTGCATTGATTGCTATGGATGATACTCCTTTCTGGTATTTGCAATCTATGAAAGAAAAGGAGTTATCATTTTTGCTTGGAGATCCCTTTGCCTTTTATCCATCTTACGAATTTGAACTACCTGATGATGAGACTGAGGAACTGGAAATCCAATCTGATATTATTGTTCGTTGTATTATTACATTGAAGGATCAAGTTGATAAGTCTACTATTAATTTATTGGCCCCAATTGTGCTTAATCCTGGTAATCGAAAGGGCAAGCAGGTTGTTCTTCACAAATCATCCTATCTCACCAAGCATACCTTATTATCAGAGAAATCTGTTGAAGATGGAAAGGGTGGAGACTAATATGCTTGTACTTTCTCGTAAAAAAGGAGAGTCTATCATCATTCAAGATCAAATTGAGCTGACTATCTTAAGTGTAGAAGGAGATACAGTAAGGGTAGGTATCTCCGCACCTAAGCATGTGGATATTTTTCGGAAAGAGATATATCTGTCCATTCAGGAAGCTAACCGGGAATCTGCTGCTCCTGTCCAATCTGATTTGAACGCATTGATGGATCGGTTACGTAAAGCGAATAGTCACTAATATGTGATCGAGTATACCTGAGCTGCAAATTGCAGACTCAGGTTTTTTGATTTGTGAGAAATAAGTTCGAAAAAAATTAAAATACTCTAAACTATAGGTGACTTCAAGTCGATATAAGTTGTAGATGCTGAACGGGTAGGGCGGCCGACCTTAAGGGTTCAACATTACCACAAGGATGTGGATTAACTTATTTTCAGGGAGGAAATTTATTATGATTATCAACCACAATATTGCAGCAATGAACACTCACCGTCAACTAGGTGTAAATACTGCCAACACAAACAAATCCGTTGAGAAACTATCTTCCGGTTTGCGTATTAACCGTGCAGGCGATGACGCTGCAGGCTTGGCGATTTCCGAAAAAATGCGCGGTCAAATTCGCGGTTTGGATATGGCTACTAAGAATGCACAAGATGGAATCTCATTAATTCAAACAGCAGAAGGCGCCTTGAATGAGACTCATAGCATTCTGCAACGTATGCGTGAATTGTCAGTTCAATCTGCGAATGATACTAACACAGCTTCAGACCGTGGCGAACTTCAAAAAGAAGTAAATGAATTAGCGAAAGAAATCACACGTATCGCTAATACAACAGAATTTAACACTAAAAAATTGTTGGATGGTTCTGCTAGTACTGGTGGTACAAATACTGATGGGTTGAATCTTACATTCCATATTGGAGCAAACAAGGGTCAAAATATCTCCTTGAGCATTAATGCTATGGATGCTTTCACATTAAAAGTAGCTGGTGGTGGAGCAAGTAACGCTGCGACTAACTCGACAGCAGGCGCATTAGCTAGCGATGGTATTGATATTTCTACACAAACAGCTGCTAATGATGCAATTACTGTTATCAACACTGCAATTGAAACAGTATCAGGTGAACGTTCCAAATTAGGGGCATACCAAAACCGTTTGGATCACACGATTAATAACTTGGGAACAACTTCCGAGAACCTTTCCGCAGCTGAATCACGTATTCGTGATGTGGACATGGCTAAAGAGATGATGAACCAAACTAAGAACAACATCCTAGCGCAAGCAGCTCAAGCGATGTTGGCTCAAGCTAATCAACAACCGCAAGCCGTGCTTCAATTGCTTCGTTAATATTTGAACTGAAGGGAAGGGCTTTATATAAGCTCTTCCCTTTTTTTGAAATGTGATTTTTCAAAATATTAGATTTCATTGAATTATAGGGAAATATTTGAGTCACTATAAACTATGTAACATCATGTGTCGATAATAGTAGTAGTGTTATTCCTGAAGGGCGGCCGACCTTGAAGGAATAACATAACCACAAGGATGTGGAATCATTTAATTTCAGGGAGGAAATAAGATTATGATTATCAATCACAATATTGCAGCAATGAACACTCACCGTCAACTAGGTGTAAATACTGCCAACACAAACAAATCCGTTGAGAAACTATCTTCCGGTTTGCGTATCAACCGTGCAGGGGACGATGCTGCAGGCTTGGCAATTTCCGAAAAAATGCGTGGTCAAATTCGTGGTTTGGATATGGCTACTAAAAACGCACAAGATGGAATCTCTTTGATTCAAACGGCTGAAGGCGCACTGAATGAAACACACAGCATTCTACAACGTATGCGTGAATTGGCTGTTCAGTCTGCAAATGATACTAATACCGCTTCAGACCGTGGAGAACTTCAAAAAGAAGTAAATGAACTAGCTAAAGAAATTACCCGTATTTCTAATACAACTGAATTTAACACCAAAAAATTGCTAGACGGTTCTGCAGCTACAGGTTCAGGTGTAACAAGTGCAGCCGATCTTACATTCCACATTGGTGCCAATAAAGGTCAAAATATTAGTTTGTCCATTAAGGCAATGGATGCTACGACACTTAAGGTGAGTGGAGCAGCAGCAGCCAATAGTTCAGCAGTCGCAGGTAATGGAGCAACTACAGTAGATGGTATTGATATTTCTACACAAACAGCTGCAGATGCTGCAATCACTGTTATCAACACCGCAATTGAGACTGTTTCTGGCGAACGTTCTAAATTGGGCGCATATCAAAACCGTTTGGATCACACAATTAATAACTTAGGAACAACTTCTGAGAATTTATCCGCAGCTGAATCTCGTATTCGTGACGTAGACATGGCTAAAGAAATGATGAATCAAACTAAGAACAATATTCTTGCCCAAGCCGCTCAAGCGATGTTGGCTCAAGCTAATCAACAACCTCAAGCAGTTCTTCAATTGCTTCGTTAATAGTAGTCAGAATAATAGAAAAAAGGGACTCCATATGGGGTCCCTTTTTTCTATTATTCTAATGTTTAATTATGACAAGGCCGATATATAAGATAACAGAATTTACGAGTTTGAGAGGATAATGATATGGATAAGACAATTACTTTATGCATGATTGTAAAGAATGAAGAAAAATATTTGAAAAGATGTCTTGAGAGTGTAAAAGATAAAGTTTCAGAGATCGTAATTGTTGATACCGGGTCAACGGATGGAACTCTATTAATAGCAGAAGAATATACTACGAAGATTCACCATTTTAAATGGGTTGATGATTTTGCAGCTGCTCGAAATGAATCATTAAAATATGCTACTTCAGAATATATTTTGGTACTAGATGCAGACGAGTACCTGGAGTCAGATGCAGATTTGCAGAAAGATATAAAGCCTGATTATGACTATTTTTTATTGAAAATATATAATGATGTTTCCTATGGCAGAGCTTTTACTCATACTGCGGTACGACTCTTTGCAAACAACAGAGGATTACACTACAATAACCGTCTACATGAACATTTAAACGTATTGGATGCTGAAACGAATTATAAAAGCCAATATGGAGAAGTGATTATTCATCATACTGGTTACACTGATGAAATTATGCAAGAAAAGGAAAAAACAAAACGGAATTTACCCCTTATGTTACAAGAAGTTGAGGAAAACCCTGGGGCGTACAACTTGTATAATATGGGAAAAACTTATTTATCTATTAATGAAAATGCAAAAGCAATTGAATATTTTCAGAGAGCTTATCCACTAAGTTCTGGACGTTTGTTTTTACCTGAGCTTATTACTAAACTGTGTTATTGCTTAGGTGAACTCAATCAATATGATGATAGCTTGAGAATTTTAAATGATGCAGTGAAAGTTTATCCACTTGAGACAGATATGCACTATATGCACGGTAAAATATTCATGAATGCAGGTTACATTAAAGATGCTGAAATAACTCTTAAATCATGTTTAGAGTTTGGCGTAGACCTTGGTGCGAATGTTACAGAAGGAACCGGGGGCTACATGAGTCGATTCGTATTAGCAGAACTATATGAAGATCAAAATCAATTAGATGAAAGTTATAAATATATAGTAGAGGTTCTTCAGGAGAAAAAGACTTTTGCGCCTGGATTGAGTAAGTACTTTGAGATTGTGACTAAATCTAATATACCACTAGACGATGTGTACCAGAACATTACACAGCTGTACAACATATCGAATATTAATGATTTACAGCTTTTACTAGATGTTCTGTATGGGTTGCGACATCCTTTATTGAATAGATTCATATCAATGTATAGCATTACTGCTCAACCGTATGTTGCAGCTTCGGCAATGCAATATGACAAGAAATATATTAAAGCTAAAGATATGTGGTTGGGTATGGATGATATACAGCAAGAAAATGCAGTAGACATTCTTTTACTGTCGTTTGTATTAGATAATGAGGAATTATTTAATCTGGCTAAGCCTCATCTAAACTTCAGTGAAAAGGAAGAAAAACTCTTTAGAAAAATAATAAGAAAAGAAATGATTTCATCTAATAAAATGACTTCTTATACAGAAAAAATTCTCGGGGATATTGCCTCTCATTTACTTAAACTTCAGGAATATGAGTGTTTGCAGACCCTATTAGAATATATTGCGGAGACTTCTTTGAAGAGTAAAATTAATAGCTACAGTCTCTTGATATCTTATGGCTTCAATGAGGTTGCTATTGATCTTTTTGTTAAGCTATTTAAAAAAAATCCTAATAATGTAGAGATTATACGACTATTAGGAGATTTGTGTCTTTCCTGCAACTATATGGAGGATGCCCAGCTTTTTTATTCCAAGCTTTTAGAGTTAGCGCCAGATTACAGTTCTTATGAAAGATGTTATAGATTATATGAAAAAATGAACGATCGTGTTGGCATGTCTAGAACGATAGATAGCATTAAGATTAAATTTCCTAGATCTTTGTGGGTGATTTAAATTCTCGTATTGATGTACTCTTAATATTTTGAATATTTAACCGATAAAAATAATATAAATATGCATCGGAGGTTGTTCTATGAATCTGCAATTTTCCTTGACCAGTAACAAATATGATAATTCTGTTATTGATCAGCGCCAGGTTAGTGAACGTAATATTCAAAACCAGGACACTAGATTAGTAAACGCAGTGAAGAGTGGAGAGAAACTATCTGTTCTGGAGAAGCAGGGGGTTCAGATTCCGGTAGGACAAGAGCAACTGATACGTAATATAGATAGGGCTGTTAAAGCACTGGAGGGACCCTCCACATCCTTAGAAATCAGTGTTCATGAAAAAACACATGCTATTATGGTGAAGGTAATTAACAAGGAAACAGGTCAACTTATACGTGAGATACCTCCAGAAAAAACGCTGGATTTAGTGGCTAAGATGATGGAGATCGCTGGGATATTAGTAGATGAAAAAGTATAAAGAGGAGGTTTAATGATGCGGGTTTTTGGATTTGGATCCGGTATGGATATTGATTCAATTGTTAAGGAGATTATGACGGCCAAAAGGGCTCCACTGGATAAGCTTAAACAGCAGAAGCAAACCTTTGAATGGCAGAGAGAAAGTTATCGTGAGATCAATAGCAAACTGGTGGATTTCAAAATAAATAAATTAGCTAAATATAATAAGGGCGAAGAGATGAATCCTCAAAAAGCAGTATTAACTGGAAATAGTACTGCTATCAGTGCGAAGGCGAATGCAGATGCAACACCTGTTCCTATGGAACTGTATGTAGAACAGCTTTCCACGCGTACTACGATCACTACTACAGGTATAACAGGTAGTTATGCCAACGGGTATAAATCAAGTACTCTGTTAAGTGCCTTGCCAGGAGGAACAAGTAATGCCGATGCACAAGGCAATTATACATTAACAATTGGTGATGCTGAATTTATCCTTAACAAGGATTATTCAATATCTCAGGTTTTATCGAGAATTAATGCTGATGCAGGTGAAAAAAAAGCGAATGTAGTTGCAAGTTTTGATGAACTGACAGGTAAATTGATTCTCTCTGCAAAAGAATATGGTGACAAACAGATTGGTGCTGTAGGTGGGAATTTATTGAGTTTGTTCAATGCAGCACCTACGGATACATTAAGTATAACTGATGGAAAAAAAGGAATTATACATGTTAAATCTGAAGGTGAAGCTTCCTTTCAAAAAGTGGAATTCAATGGTAATAAAACTAGTATTAACGGAATAAGCATCTCGCTTCTAAGTACTTCAACTGAAGCGACTTCATCTAAAATATCAGTTCAGGTGGAACCTACCAAAGCAATTGAATCAATTAAATCATTTATAAATGACTACAATGAGTTAATTGAATTGATGAATAAAAAAACTAGTGAGAAAACTTATAGAGACTTCCCTCCTCTAACGGATGAACAAAGAAAAGAAATGTCAGAGGATGATATCAAAAACTGGGATGCAAAGGCTAAAAGTGGTCTTCTTAAAAACGATACAATTCTGGCGGCAACGGTCGCAAGTATGCGTGAGATTATTTCTGCAAATTTGGGTGACCTTAGTAAAATGGGAATCGATACTGGTCAGTATTTCGAAGGCGGTAAATTAGTTCTTAAAAGTGAAGATGACCTGAATAAAATATTGGAGAACAATCCTACCTTTGTTACTCAGTTATTTCAAGGTTCGGGTGAGCAAAAAGGTATATTCTCACAAATTTCCACTAAAATTGATGGACAGCTTCAAAAGCTAGTTGACAAAGTTGGTACATCTAAATTTTCAACGAGTGTTACAGATGTGTTTAAAACAAATAGTATTATGGGAGATATGTTGAAGAATTATAATAAACGGATTGATGATATGACTCAACGTATGAACGATCTAGAGACAAGATACTATAAACAGTATGCTGCCATGGAACAAGCAATGAGTAAGTATAATGCACAATCAACAAGCTTGACTAATTTTATATCAGGGTAATATAACCGATGCAATCTATTATTAATTAAACTGGGCAGACCTGATGTTAGCAGGACGATGTTATCCGGATATCGTTTAAGCCTAACCTCTGGGCTGCCTTGTATATTTTTGGGTTATTTCACACCTTAAACACCTTAAAATATCAAGTTAACGAATGGAGAAAAATAAGGTATGTGGAAACAGCAAGTACAGGGATTTATTGAGACGGGCAACCTCGATGGTGCTAAAAGATTAGTAGCAGAGTTTGAAGAAACAATTGACGGGGTTGAATGTGTTGAGGTTCTTACTATTAAGGCTGCTATTGCTGTAGCGGAAAATAACTTGCAAGAGGCTGAAGCATATTTGCAAGAGGGATTACTGATTGATTCAGAATATATAGATTTGCTCTTTAATCTCGGATATATATATAAGTTACGTAACAATTTAATACAATCAAATTATTATTTCGAAAAAGCACTAAGTGTAGCAAAAGATGTTGATATTATTAATATAATCGATCAATTTATGAATGAAAATAGACAACAAGGATTACTGACTGAGCATCCCCTTGTGAGTATTGTTGTTCTAGCGTATAACAAGTTAAGTTATACAAAATTATGTGTGGAAAGTATATTGAAATATACTGAAAATATAAATTATGAGTTAATTCTTGTAAACAACGGTTCTATAGATGGGACCAAAGAATATTTTGATTCATTACACTTTGCAAAACCTCTTCATCTTATAAACAACGTTGGACCTACCAATGGATTTAACGAAGGAATGAGAGTAGCAGTTGGTAAATATACAGCTTGTGTTTGTAATGATTTTATTTTTACTCCTCGTTGGTTAGAAAATTTATTATTATGTATAGAGTCGGATGAGAAGATTGGGTATGTATCTCCTGGTGCTAGCATGATAAGTAATATGCAGCAAATTAATGGTGACTATAATAACCTCGAGGAAATGATCGAATTTGCAGAGCGCTACAATCATTCTGATCCACGTAAATGGGAAGAACGAGTAAGGTTACTTCCATGTGTTTTAATGGTGAGAACAGAGCTACTTAAACAAATTGATTATTTTGATCCTCGATTTTATTATGGAGAGTTTGCTGATGATGATATTAGTTTCCGTATTCGAAGAGCAGGGTATAAACTAATCTATTGTAGAGATACGTTCACTTATCACTTTGGCTCAGTTACGGTGCGGGAAGATCAAACTAATAATAATTCATTAGGTATAAGCAGGGATATTTTTAGAGCCAAGTATAACTTGGACTCATGGATAGATACTGCGTTTAATACCCGTCTTCTTAATGAAATATCAGTTAAATTATCTAGTACTCATGCTTCAATTCTAGGTATAAATACAAAGTGTGGTAGTAATCCATTACAACTAAAAAACATGTTGAAGGACAAGGGAATACGAAGTACTCATATCACTAATTACTGTATTGATAAGAAATATACAAAAGACATCAGAACAGTCTCAGATAATTTTTTTGAAGGAGAGATTGATTATCTTCATAAAAAATTAATAGGAATGAAATTTGATTATATTGTGTTTGAATACGAATCAGAACATCTTAATAGGTCGCCACAGATCATTGGAGAATTAAGTTCGCTGCTTAATCAAAGTGGACAATTAGCTTTGAGTCTGAGTTACCCAGAATTTGATGAGGTTGTTATGAACAAGGATGTTGTTATACTTCAAAATTCTGGTCTCACGATCTCTTACTATGAAGTCACAGCTAAAAACAATTCCTCTGAGGTGGAGTTGGAGATTATCCTTAGAAAGGATGTTTGACAGTGAAGGCAGTTATTTTGGCTGGTGGGTTAGGCACACGATTGAGTGAAGAGACAGTATTGAAGCCCAAACCAATGGTGGAGATTGGTGGATCTCCAATGCTTTGGCATATTATGAAAGTATATTCAAGCTACGGAATTAATGAATTTATCATATGTCTGGGTTATAAAGGGTATCTAATAAAAGAATTTTTCGCAAATTATTATATGCATACATCAGATGTTACATTCGATTTCAGAACTAATGAAATGCAAATCCATAAAAATAACTCGGAATCTTGGAAAGTAACATTAGTTGATACAGGTGAACACACCTTAACTGGAGGAAGGTTGAAAAAAGTTCAACAATACGTTGGTGATGAAGCTTTCTGTTTTACATATGGAGACGGATTGTCTGACGTAAATATATTAGAACTTGTAGACTATCATAAGCACAAAAATCATCTTGCAACCGTAACAGCGGTTCGGCCTCCTGGAAGGTTTGGAGCGTTTGAGTTTTATAAAAATGAAATCATTGGATTTCAGGAAAAGCCGATGGGGGATGGAAACTGGATTAACGGTGGATTTTTTGTTCTTGAACCGGGGGTTTTTGACTTAATTAGTGGTGATAATACAACGTGGGAAGAAGAACCAATGGAGAAATTGGCCAAATCAGGAGAACTGTCTGCCTTTATGCATGAGGGATTCTGGCAACCGATG
This sequence comes from Paenibacillus sp. FSL L8-0333, assembly GCF_037965665.1. Lineage (NCBI taxonomy): Bacteria > Bacillati > Bacillota > Bacilli > Caryophanales > Paenibacillaceae > Paenibacillus > Paenibacillus sp. FSL L8-0333. The sequence goes on along the minus strand of NZ_CP150186.1, from coordinate 6,363,118 downwards.
GATACTCTTAGGGATAAGAACAAGTTAGAAGAAATGTGGAACACTGGAACCGCTCCTTGGAAGGTATGGTGATCTATGAATACTGATTTTTGGGTCTCTAAAAAAGTGCTTATTACAGGACATACAGGCTTCAAGGGCAGTTGGTTATCATTATGGCTTCAGCATTTGGGAGCTGATGTATATGGATATAGTAGCCCATTACCAGTGAGTGAACCACATTTATATGGAATTGCTCAAGTTTCAAAAAACATGGACTCTACTTATGCTGACATCCTGGATTTCCAACGCCTGCAGTCTTACATTCAAAAGGTTCGACCCGAGATCATCTTTCATCTTGCGGCTCAGCCTTTAGTCAGAGAGTCATATATTGATCCAGTTGCAACTTTCTCTATTAATGTTATGGGGACGGTAAACTTGTTAGAAATAGCTAGGCATACTGAATCTGTAAAAGTTGTCATCAACGTAACTACAGATAAATGCTATGAGAACACTAATAACTCAATACAGGGCTTTATGGAAAATGATCCTGTTGGAGGTTCTGATGCCTATAGTGCCAGTAAGGCTTGTTCAGAGATTGTTACTTCTGCCTATGAAAGATCGTTTTACTCGAATAGTGGTAAATTTCTATCTTCTGCAAGAGCAGGGAATGTAATAGGGGGAGGGGATTGGGCAAATGATCGGATAATTCCGGATATCATTCGATCTATTATCAATAAACAACCTTTAAATATTAGATATCCTCAAGCAATTCGACCTTGGCAGCATGTATTAGATTGTTTGAATGGATATTTACTGTTGGCTCAAAGTATGTGGGAGTCAGGTGCAAAGTATATAGGAGCTTGGAATTTTGGACCAGGTGAATCTTCAATTTTATCGGTTGCTCAGTTAATTGAAGAATGCAACAAGCATTTAGAGAATCGATTGAATGTGGTGTATGAATCCAACACGCAGCCTTATGAAGCTACAACACTAGTACTAAATAGTGATAAGGCTGCAAAGTTGCTAGATTGGAATATTATGTTGCCCATTCACCAATCAATTGAATGGACAATGGAATGGTATTCCGACTATATGAGTAACAGGCTTAGCGATTTAACGTTAAGACAAATATGCCAATATGAAAACATTAATGCTTCTAGACTTTAATCACAACAAGGGGATATGAATGAATGTCGAACGGAATATGTCGTTTTTGTGGTACAAAACTTAATACCGTATTTCTTGATTTGGGGATTTCCCCTTTGGCGAATTCCTATGTAAAGTCTGTAAGCCAAATGGAGTATATGTATCCATTAAGAACCTATGTCTGTGAAAATTGTTATTTGGTTCAGGTAGAGGATTTTGAGTCTCCAGAACATATATTTAGTGAATATGCATATTTCAGCAGTTATTCGGATAGTTGGTTAGAGCATTGTCGCAAATATGTTGAACATATGGTAGATCGATTTCATTATACAAGTAACACAAATGTAGTTGAAATCGCCAGTAACGATGGTTATTTGCTGCAGTATTTCAAAGAAAAGGGTATTTCTGTGTTGGGAATTGAACCCGCAGCGAATGTTGCAAAATCTGCAATTGAAAAAGGGATAGACACTTCGGTGAACTTTTTTGGAACTGTATTAGCTAGATCCTTAAAGAGTGAGGGGAAGATGGCAGATCTCTTACTAGGTAATAATGTACTTGCCCATGTTCCTGACCTCAATGATTTTGTGGAAGGTATGAAAATTCTTTTGAAGCCTTACGGGACTATAACTATGGAATTCCCCCATTTACTACAACTAATAGAACATAATCAGTTTGATACAATTTATCACGAACATTATTCTTATTTTTCTTTTACAACAGTTTGCCGACTGTTTGCTGAGCATAATCTTTCGATTTATGATGTTGAACAGTTGGAGACTCATGGCGGTTCTATACGGATATATGCATGCCATTTAGAAAACAAAGATATTTCAGCAAGTTCAGCTATTAATGAATTGTTAGAAAAAGAATTATTGTTTGGTATGACAAATATTGAGATGTACAAGGGGTTTCATACAAAGGCAGTCGAATTAAAAAGAACGATTTTGAGCTTTCTATTAGACCTTAAGGAACAAGGGAATACGATTGTGGGATACGGAGCGCCGGCTAAAGGAAATACGTTAATTAATTATTGTGGTATCGATCGTGATTATTTAGACTATACAGTTGATCGTAGTCCATATAAGCAAGGGACCTTTCTACCTGGTTCAAGAATTCCTATATATTCTACCGATCTGTTGAAACAGACAAAACCAGATTATGTATTTATTCTGCCATGGAATTTAAAAGAAGAGATTATAGAGCAGACTTCCTTTATCCGTGAATGGGGAGGTAAATGGATTATTCCCGTCCCTGAAGTGGTGGTGATTTCATGAAGTTTTTAGAAACGCCATTAAAAGGTGCTTATTTAATTGAAATTGAGCCTCATCAAGATGAACGGGGCTTCTTTGCGAGAACATTTTGTAAAGAGGAATTTATAAAACATGATTTGAAAGATGATTTTCTTCAATGTAATGTTTCTTTTAATCATAGACGAGGCACTGTAAGAGGTATGCATTATCAGGTCAAGCCTTTCGAAGAGACTAAATTGATACGATGTACAAGAGGTGCTATTTATGATGTTATCATAGACTTGTGCCAAACATCAGATACATATCTTAGATGGTACGCTATTGAATTGAATGAAAATAATGGTCGAATGCTGTATGTACCAGAGGGTTTCGCGCATGGATTTCAAACATTAGAGGATAATACAGAGGTCTTCTACCAAATGTCGGAATTCTATCATCCTGATTGTGCAACTGGTGTACGCTGGGACGATCCTACTTTTGGAATTCGTTGGCCATTAACAAACTATATTATGAATGATAAAGATAGAAACTATCCGAATTGGAATTTGTAGGAGTGATCGAAATGCTTTTTATATCTGAACATGCTACAATTTCAAAATTTGCAGATATTGAACCTTCTCTACGAGGCACTCGAATTGTAATTAAAAAGGGTGTAATGATTGATTCCTTTGTTAAGATAAAACCTACCGGTGGTACTGGTGATGTCATAATTGGTGAAGATACTTATATAAATTCAGGGTGTGTTTTATATTCAGGTAATGGAATTAAAATTGGACAAGATGTCCTCATAGCAGCAAATTGTACTTTAGCACCCGTAAATCATGAGTTTCGATCTCGTCACCAGAAGATAAGAGAACAACGTTTTATGGAAGGTCGAGGTGGTATTGTAATAGAAGATGATGTATGGATCGGGGCAAATAGTGTTATCTTGGATGGTGCAATCTTGCGACAGGGATGTGTGGTTGGGGCAAATTCATTGGTGAATGGTGAGTTAAAGCCATATACGATTAACGTTGGCAATCCGGCGAAAATGGTAGGGATGAGAGGATGAAAACTACTGTTATAGGAGCAAAAGGATTTATCGGACGCCATGTTATGCACAGACTAGGACAACTCGGGATTGAAGCATACGCACCTAGTCGTGAAGATTTAAGCTTATTCAATGACCATCTGGGGCATGTTATATATTGCGCCGGGGTTACCTCGGATTTTCGCCAACGCCCGTTTGACACGATAAGAGCACATATCAGTTTTCTAGCAGAATTATTAGAGAGGGCTACATTTGAATCATTTCTATATTTATCTTCAACTCGTGTCTATGTAAATCAAAACACCGATGAGATGGGTGAAGAAGAGGGTCAACTCCTCGTAAATCCGTTTCAGGCGGAAGACTTATTTAACTTATCAAAAATTACCGGAGAATCACTTTGTCTCATGGATAGCAGACCAAACGTGAGAGTGGCTCGTGTATCAAATGTCTGTGGAAATGATTTTTCTTCCAATAATTTCATCTACGCTATTATTAAAGATGCTGTAAATAATGGGAAGATTGTCCTTCAAACCACGTTAGATTCGGAAAAGGACTACATTACTGTAAGTGATGTAGCAGAGTTGCTTATTCAAATCTCACACAGTGGTAAAGAGCGCATGTATAATGTAGCAAGTGGTACTAATACTACTAATAAACAATGGGTTGAAGGAATTTCACATCATACTGGTTGTGAAGTTGAATTGATATCAAATGCAAAAACAGTAATATTTCCAGCGGTGAATATTTGTCGTGTGCAAGCTGAATTTAATTTCGTACCACAAAATTGTTTAGATATACTGGAGAATTTGATTCAACAATATGTTAATGGAAAGGAGCGATTCTAATAGAACTATCCCTCCCTTTATATAACTTTAAAGAGTATACATCATCTCAACTTAATCATTTTTTTCCAGACAAACAAATAGTCCATTTTCAAGAAGTTGGGAACTCTCTATTTGATCTTGCCTTAGATCGTACAGAGTATTGTTTTTCCAAGATAGCTTTGGAGTCTTACAGGAAAAATGGTACTACATTCCTCAATCATCTGCATTCTGATCAATACACTATTTTTCTTTGGTTCTTGTCGAATACCGTATGGAAAGAAAGTGGAAATACGGCATTAGCTAATAAAATTTTTTATATTAATAAAGCACTTCATGGATTTAGTTGTATGTACGATACGAATTTACCAAATATTTTTTTGCTCTTTCACACTGTGGGAACGGTGCTAGGCAAGGCTGAATATTCCGATTTCTTAGTCGTTGGGCAAGGTAGTACGGTTGGGGCTCAAAATGGAATCTATCCGAAGCTGGGGAAAGGTGTATCGTTACTGCCTTATTCCTCAATCGTTGGTAATTGTATAATTGGCGATAGAGTTTCAGTAGGGATTGGTGCATCAGTCTATGAAAAGAACATTGAAAGTGGAATGGTTGTTTATAGAGAAATGGACGGATCTATTAGATGTAAATTTAAACAAAGTTGTTGGGCACAGCAGCATTTTTTAATAGATATATAATAGGTATATAACAGAGAAGGTACAAACATTACTCGAGGTTTAACCAGTATTAACAAATTCTTGAGATAATTCGGAAAAAGACTGCAATAACATTGATCAAATGCCGATATATAAACTAAATACTAGTTCCCTCGTAACTATTGAATACGGGGTAGTAGTTATTAATGCCTATAAACTTAATGTAATAGAATGAAAAGGATTAAAAATGGACTTTTAAGTAAAGGGTGACACAAATGATAAATTCTCCTTATGAAAAATACCGTCAGTCATCGGTAAAAACATCGACCCCCTCACAGTTACTGATTATGTTATTTGATGGAGCGATTAGATTTGTAAGGGCGGGTATGGAAGGAATCGATTCAGTTGACTATCAAAAGACAAACATTAACCTGGGTAAAGCGCAGACAATTGTTAGTGAATTGATGTCAACACTGGATCCTACCTATGACATATCTAAAAGTTTGTATGATCTATACGAATATATAAATCATTTGTTGATTCAGGCGAATGTGAAGAAAGACAAGGTTCCTGCAGAAGAGGCGTTACAGTATTTGACTGAGTTCCGCTTAACTTGGTTGGAGGCGTCAAAGCTGGCACCAGCACACGAGAAGGCCCATGGATAATTGTATCTTAGAGTTAAATAAGATTACTCAAGATATTATTAATAGACTAGATAATTGTTCATATGAAGAATTAAATGATTTCGTCGAACAACGTCAAAATTTGATAGATCAACTCGAACAGCATGTGAAAAAACAGTCGATCGGTGTAAACCAGCAGCATCAGTTACGAGAGTTGTTGGAAGCCGATCCTATGATAATTGCAAGAATGCAACAACTTAAAAGTGAGGCAGCTAAGTGGCTTCAACAGAGAGAACAGGCCAAAACACAACGCAACGCCTACGAGGCCGCCTACACCCCAGACAGTTTTCTTATGGATCGCAAAAAATAGTTTTATCAGTGTTTCACTATAGGAGTAGACGGGTATTAAATACCGTCTGCTCCTTTTTTTGATCATTGTACCGAATCTATTTCTTGTTTATGGAAAATTTAATAGTTTATTTTACGTGGTAAATTATTGAATGTAAACATTTTCTTTTCCAATTGACAATAAAGAAGTTACGGTGGTATAGTCGAATTGTGAGCAAGACTCACGTTCATCTGATGACGAAGGGAATGTTTAATCAATGGAAGGTAAAGTAAAATGGTTTAACGCAGAAAAAGGTTATGGTTTTATCGAGACTGCAGACGGTGGCGACGTATTCGTACACTTTTCCGCGATTCAAACTGATGGTTTCAAGACATTGGATGAAGGTCAATCCGTAGAATTCGATATCGTTGAAGGTGCACGTGGACCACAAGCAGCTAACGTAATCAAATTATAATCATCCGGCGAAGCCGAACTACATATAAGTAGATGGTTAGCAATTTAGACAGCGCTAGCAGGGATCTTGGAATCTTCCAAGATCCTTTTTTTGTGCGTTCATATGTGTCTAGTATAGCCAATCCTAGTAAAGAAAATAGCCTATTTTGTAAATTCATTTTATGGAAAATGTTAGAACTCTGCAAAAGGTGGGTAATAGATATACGTTGAGCTGTTTATCTTACCTCGACACACACTATGTTAGCCTAGGTTACTACATTCACGAAGAAATTCAATATAGCCTAAGCTATCAAAACAATTAGGAGGGTGATTAGCAGGATGAAGAAGATGTGGCGCGGTCTTATGACCGGAATATTAGGTACTAGTATGTTATTGGGGTCTCTCGGCAGCGTATCTGCTGCAACTGTACCTAAGGATATTCAAGGCCACTGGGCGCAAGGTCAGCTGCAGGAATGGCTAGATAGAGGTTACCTTGGAGGCTACCCAGATGGAACGGTGAAACCAAACAAAGCAATTACGCGTGGTGAGTATGTGACTATGGTAAATCGCCTGTTAGGGTTTACAACTAAAGCAACAGTAACTTTCAAAGACATGAAGAGCACAAACTGGAATTACAGTGAAGTGGCTAAAGCCGTGGAAGCTGGATATATCGGAGGATACGAGGATAATACGTTCCGTCCTAATAATCCGCTTACAAGAGAAGAGGCCGCTGTAATTACTGCAAAATTACTTAAATTGAGCACCAATACAACTTCGAACAAATTTAAAGACAATGCACAAATTGCAGCATGGGCAAAAGGTGCTGTAGCAGCCGCAGTGGAAAAGAAGATTGTTAACGGTTATCCAGATGGAACCTTTGGTCCTAAGAGATCGTTAACACGTGCCGAGGCTGTAGGTATTATCAATACTTCAGCTATCTATTATCCTGGTAGTGGCACAGGTGGTGGTGTAACACCTACACCAACTCCAACGGCTACTCCGACACCAACAGCTACACCAACCCCAACTGCTGCTCCAGGTGGCAGTACTGGCGGAGGTTCTGGTGGTGGTAACGGTGGCGGCGAAAGTAGCACAGCGCCAACAGTAAGTGGGGCAACCTACGGTAATGTTGGTTCGGTCACAGCGGATGTATACCTGACACCTTCCGTAACTGGTGCAGTATACTATGTTGTAGCTCCTTATAATGCTGATGTAACTGCTCCAACTGCATTGCAGGTGGAAAAAGGACAAATTAGTAACGGGACTGCAAGTGGTATCCATGGTAGTGTTGCGACTGTAGCTAAAACAACGGTTACATTCTCTGTTTACGGATTGAATCCTGGTACAGAATATGCAACATATATCACGCTGGCGGATGCAGCTGGTAACTTGTCTACTGTAACGACAGTTCGGTTGACTACTGCTCAAGCTACTGCTAGCTCGATTTCGCTTTTTGAGCCGGGACAAGTTAGTACAGTTACAGCAGATGTATATATTAAATATGGTGTGACAGGTGGCACTCCAACCCCAGTTAGATATGTAGTATTGCCAGCAAATGATAAGGCACCTACTGCAGCGCAGATTGCTTTAGGTCAAAATGGTAGCGGTACTGCACTGGCTGCTCCATGGACTGACACACTTACGTTTGCTCCTGGTGTAAAACGTACACAGACCCTAACTGGTTTAGCAGCAAATACTGCCTATAAGGTATATGTTATTGCAGGATCGGGTTCTCAATGGTCTCCTGTAGAAATCATTCAAATTCATACCAAATAGCCTGACCTTATGTGATTTCATTCGGAGAATATAAGAGTGGAATCCGTACTATAATAACGACAGGTTTACTTTTGGTCCGGTAGGGCGATTGGTTGCTCTTACCGGACTTGTTTTATTTGTGAACGCTATGACAACATTTGTTATCTAAATGTAAGGGCTGTAAGGAATTGCTTTTTACTTAGCGCTTACAATTTGGTATAATGAAGGTGTAACTAAAGGAGGAGTGGCCATGCAATTCACCATTCGAGGTCAACAAATTGACGTGACCGACGCTTTGAGAGAGTATGTTGATAAGAAGCTCAGCAAACTTGAGAAGTATTTCGAAGCACCCCCTACCTCTGAAGGGTCTGTGACGCTTGGCGTAGTTCGCGGCCTTCATACGGTGGAAGTAACCATTCCGCTTGCTGGCGTGACGCTTCGTGCGGAAGATCGCAGCGATGACATGTATGCTTCCATAGACGCCGTTGTGGACAAGCTGGAACGCCAAATTCGCAAACACAAAACGAAGCTGAACCGTAAGTTCCGTCAAGAGGGACTCAAGACGCTGTTTGTGGATGGAGCTAGTGCCGCTGTTGCTGTAGAAGAACAAGATTATGATGATTTAGAAGTGGTTAGGAACAAACGCTTTACGATGAAGCCGATGGATGTGGAAGAAGCGATTCTGCAAATGAACATGGTAGGACATAATTTCTTTGTGTTTTCCAATATCGACACCTCGGAAGTTAGCGTAGTTTACAAACGTGATGATGGTAAATATGGACTGATTGAACAGGGCTAAGATACAATGATGCCAGTTATGCTCTAAGTATAAAGGGCCTCGAGAGTTAGTCAGAACCTAGGAAATTTAAACCGAGCCCCTATTCGCTTATAGCGAATAGGGCTCTTGTGCGTATATATGAAAAATGTGGCTGTTACACCTTGTATTGCGGCATCTCTTACAAACTGTTACAATTTATGAAGCAGCGGAATCGAATTTATAAATGGCCCTTTCAATTTTGTGAGGATGGGCTCGGTTCCACCATCTGTGTTGCATGAAAGGGGTTAACCATGCTAGGACTTGTAAAGAAAATATTCGGAGACACAAACGATCGTGACGTTAAACGTCTCATGAAGACAGTCGATGTAATTAATGGATTGGAGCCGGAATTTGTAGCACTATCCGATGAAGCTTTAAAAGCTAAGACGGAAGAGTTCCGCGCCCGTATTGAGAAAGGCGAAACCTTGGAAGAAATTCTTCCTGAGGCGTTTGCAACCGTACGTGAAGCTTCCAAACGGACGCTTGGCATGCGGCATTTTGATGTACAGTTAATTGGTGGTATGGCCCTGCATGAAGGCCGAATCTCCGAGATGAAGACTGGTGAAGGTAAGACTCTAGTAGGAACATTGCCAGTGTACTTAAATGCTTTGCTTGGTAAAGGCGTACACGTAGTAACGGTCAATGACTATTTGGCTCAGCGCGACAGCGCACAAATGGCACAAATCTATAACTTCCTGGGCATGACGGTTGGGGTTAACCTAAGCGGTATGGACCATGCTGATAAACAAGATGCTTACGCCTGCGATATTACGTATGGCACGAACAACGAATTTGGTTTCGATTATTTGCGTGACAACATGGTGCTTTATAAAGAACAAATGGTTCAGCGCCCTCTTTATTTCTGTATTATTGATGAAGTGGACTCCATTCTTATTGATGAAGCACGTACACCTCTTATCATTTCCGGACAAGCTGAGAAGTCTACTGAATTGTACTTTGCAGCAGACCGCTTTGTGAAAAAGCTTAAAGCTGAAGAAGACTACACAGTTGATATCAAAGTGAAGTCTGTAGCCTTGACTGAAAAAGGTGTAGCTACTGCTGAACGTGCTTTTGGTATTGAGAACTTGTATGATCACAGTCATGTAACCTTGAATCACCATATCGTCCAAGCCCTGAAAGCAAACGTAATTATGCGTCGTGACGTAGATTACGTTGTTAACGAGGGTGAGGTCGTTATTGTTGATGAATTTACGGGACGTTTAATGTCAGGCCGTCGTTATAGTGACGGTTTGCACCAAGCGATTGAAGCGAAGGAAGAAATCGAAGTACAGAATGAGAGCATGACGCTTGCTACGATTACTTTCCAGAACTATTTCCGTATGTATCGCAAATTGGGCGGTATGACAGGTACAGCTAAAACTGAGGAAGAAGAGTTCAAGAAGATTTATGGTCTTGAAGTTCTTCAAGTCCCTACGAATAAACCAAATCAGCGCATAGATATGCCGGATGTCGTCTACAAGAGTGAGAACGGTAAGTTCAACGCTGTAGTGGCAGAAATTGTAGAACGTCACAAAAAGAACCAACCTGTACTTGTGGGTACAGTGTCGATTGAGAATTCAGAGCTCGTATCTGAAATGCTGAAGCGCAAAGGCGTTAGACACCAAGTGCTTAACGCGAAGCATCACGCTGCGGAAGCTGAAATCATTACACATGCAGGTCAGCCTGGTACAGTTACGATTGCTACCAACATGGCAGGTCGTGGTACGGACATCGTTCTGGGCGAAGGTGTGACAGATCTTGGTGGTCTGCATATCATTGGTACAGAGCGTCATGAATCGCGCCGGATTGATAACCAGCTGCGTGGTCGTGCGGGTCGTCAAGGAGACCCGGGTTCTACACAATTCTACTTGTCCCTTGGTGATGAATTGATGAAGCGTTTCGGCGCTGACAACGTTTTGAGTATGATGGATCGCCTTGGGTTTGAGGAAGATCAGCCCATTGAGAGCCGCATGATTACGCGTGCTGTGGAATCTGCTCAGAAACGTGTTGAAGGTAATAACTTTGATATTCGTAAAGTCGTATTGCAATATGATGACGTGATGAATCAACAGCGTGAAATTATTTATAAACAACGCCGTGAGATTCTGGAGTCTGAAAATATTAAAGATATCGTACTTGAAATGATCAAGCCAGTTATTGAACGTATTGTTCACGCACACTGCAGTGACGATATTCCTGAGAACTGGGAGCTGCAAGAAGTTGCTGATTACGTAAACAGCAAGCTGCTTGAAGAAGGTGCTTTGACTCGCGATATTCTGTGGGGCAAGGAAGCAGAAGAGATCATTGAGTACATCTTTGAACGTGTACTTGAGAAATATGCTGCTCGTGAAGAACGCCTGGGTTCAGAATTGGTACGTGAATTCGAGAAGGTAATCGTGCTGCGCTCCGTGGACAGCAAGTGGATGGATCATATCGATGCGATGGATCAATTGCGTCAAGGGATTCACCTGCGTGCTTACGGTGGTACAGATCCACTTCGCGAGTATCAATTCGAAGGATTCGAAATGTTTAATACTATGACGGCTACGATTCAAGAAGAAGTAGCTACTTATATTATGAAGGCTCACATCGAGACAAATCAGGAGCGTCAATCCGTTGTAGAGGAAAATAAAATTTCCACTAACAGCGAACCTGCTGAGAAACGTCCGGTACATGTTGAGGCGGCAGCTGGTCGTAATGATCTTTGCCCTTGCGGAAGCGGCAAGAAGTACAAGAACTGCCACGGTCAAAACGCATAAAACAAACGTTTAGTAGCGCTCATATTCAGGTGTTGAAGATGTAAGTCTTTAGCCCTGATCTCTATGGGTATACTAACCATAAAGAGCGGCTGGGCCCGGGGGTATCCCCCGTTTACGGCCCAGTCGCTTTTTTGGATATTTAGCACTTGAGTGAATGTGGAATGGAGAGAAGGTTTGGAACTGGAGAAACGGAGTGTTCGCCTTTGTTTCGGGATTCCAACCACTATGCGGTTATCAATTCAAGGAATCTGGAAACAACAGCGATCGGAAGTCCAATCCTTCTCGGAATGGCTGAACATTCACTCATTACTAACTTTCCAATAGCGAAGACCGTAACAACCTATTTTGAAAGGTGAAGTGACCATATGATTGAAGCTAATGTAAAGCAGGATCTGCGTGAAATAGGCAAGAAACTAACTGACCTTAGGGGGTCTCTTTGACTTAGATCTTAAGCAAGAGATGATCTCGAACTTTGAAGAAAAAATGGCTGCTCCAGGCTTCTGGGATAATCCAGAGCAGGCACAGAGCGTAATCGGCGAGATGAATGCCGTGAAATCGTCCGTGGATCAATACGAGAAGCTGCAACAAGAATACGACGATGCTGCGATGATGGCGGAGCTTGCGGATGAAGAGGGCGATGAAGGTCTTGCAGCAGAGATTGGGGAGACGATCAGCAGTTTAGGTAGCAAAGTGGATGAATTCGAGCTGCAATTGCTACTTAACCAGCCGTATGACAAGCTGAATGCTATTCTTGAGCTCCATCCGGGTGCGGGCGGTACGGAATCCCAAGACTGGGGCCAGATGCTGCTGCGGATGTATACCCGTTGGGCTGAAAAACGTGGATTCAAGGTTGAGGTGCTGGACTACTTACCGGGTGATGAAGCGGGAATCAAGAGCGTCACATTACTTATTAAAGGCTTCAACGCCTACGGATATCTGAAAGCTGAAAAAGGTGTACATCGGCTAGTACGGATTTCTCCGTTTGACTCTTCGGGCAGACGGCATACCTCTTTTGTATCCTGTGATGTCGTTCCGGAAATTGCCGATGATGTAGAAGTTGAAATTCGTACTGAGGATTTGAAGATCGATACGTATCGGGCGAGCGGCGCCGGTGGACAGCATATCAATACCACAGACTCTGCGGTGCGGATTACTCACTTACCTACGGGTGTGGTGGTAACCTGTCAGAACGAACGTTCACAGATCAAAAACCGCGAACAAGCGATGAAAATGCTGCGTTCCAAGCTATATGAGCGCAAACTGCAAGAGCAGCAACAGCATTTGGATGAGATTCGCGGTGAGCAATCCGATATTGCTTGGGGCAGTCAGATCCGTTCCTATGTATTCCATCCGTATAACATGGTTAAGGATCACCGTACTTCCGTGGAAACGGGGAATGTGGGTTCTGTTATGGACGGAGATATTGATGTATTCATTGATGGTTACCTGCGTAGCCAGATCAAGATTGAGGCAGAATAAAAGAGAAAGTTTCGGGGGAAACGGATACCATTCATGGATTAGGATGGGATGGCCGTTTCTTCTTTCGTAGAGCAAGATGACACTTTAAGGAGAGCCTTTGAAATGCAAAAAGTCAATTCACGTAATAAACCCCCACTGATTCCTTTGAATGGGCCACTCCGACATGTGGTGGATACGATGTTAATTTTGCTCGGATCGCTAGTTACAGCGCTGGGGTTTAATCTTTTTTTTCTGCCTAATCATATTGCTTCTGGTGGTGTATCCGGTCTGTCGGTATTGGCTGAAGCTTGGTTTGGGGCTGAGCCGGCATTTACGCAATGGGCGCTTAATATTCCGTTGTTTGTACTCGGGGTAATCTTCTTGGGTAAACAATACGGAGTTCGCTCGCTCCTTGGGAGCTTTGTGTTGCCGCTCTTTATCTTGTTGACAAAAGATTTGCCTGCACCTACCACCAATCCACTCTTAGCCTCCATTTATGGCGGTATCTGTGTGGGGGTGGGGTTAGGTCTTGTGTTCCGCGGACGGGGCTCGACAGGTGGACTTACTATTTTGGCGCAGATTATTCAAAAGATATCCGGTCTCAGCTTCTCGATTTCTGTAGTGCTGCTGGACGGGACGGTCATTGTGCTGGCTGCTTTTATACTCGGTATGGAACAAGCACTGTATGCACTGATCGGTCTGTTTGTTACAGGTAAGGCCATTAATGCGATAGAGGTAGGCTTCCGTTATACAAAGGTGGCTTACATAATCTCGGACAAGACGGAAGAAATATCTGAGGCGATTTTGAATGATCTGGATCGGGGTCTGACGAAGCTGGATGCACATGGCGGTTATACTGGTGATGAGCGTACGGTGCTAATGGTTGTAGTAGGTCAGAATGAGGTTTCCAGATTAAAAGCGATTGTTCAATCGGTAGATACTAGTGCTTTTGTGATTATAACTGAGGCGCATGAGGTGCTGGGTGAAGGCTTTAAAAGAGAAGTGTAATTTCTCCGAAAGGAGAAGCTACGCTTCTCTTTTTTTGTAAATAGAATTATATTTAGGAATAAAGAAAGTTAACACTATGTGTTGTATTTATATTAATTGAGTCGTATAATAATACATATTTCTAAGACGGTATGCATTATATTATTTATTATAATTCATGATAAGCAGGAAGTGGGGATGACAGTGGAGGGCAAGCTGAGAGCGGCGATTGTTGGATCAACGGGTTATGGGGGCGTAGAGCTGATTCGGCTGCTACAAAGTCATCCTAAGGTAGAGATTACTTCGGTAATTTCCTCATCAAGCGCAGGGGATGCTATAGAGGAAGGTTTTCCGCATTTGACGGGCATCATTGATCGAAGGCTGGATGGCGTTGACCCGGCTCAAATGGCTGAGCGGGCGGATGTGGTATTTACGGCAACGCCGTCGGGTGTGAGCGCAAAGCTGGTGCCGCAGCTGCTGGAAGCTGGACTTAAGGTCGTGGATCTGTCCGGTGATTTCCGATTGAAGGATGGTGCAGAGTATGAGCACTGGTATAAACATCCCGCTCCGGCTGATGAATATCTAGAGCAGGCTGTATACGGACTTTGCGAGGTGTTTGGAGAGCGTGCGGCAGGGGTTGATTTTATATCTAATCCAGGCTGTTATCCTACAGCTACACTTCTTGGACTAATTCCTGCAATTCAGGCAGGTTGGATTAAGCACGACAGTATTATTATTGATGCGAAATCAGGAGTTACTGGAGCAGGACGCGGAACAAGCCTGATGGTACATTATGCAGAGATTAATGAGAACTTTAAAGCTTATAAAATCAATAAGCATCAACATATACCAGAAATTGAGCAGACGCTCACAGAGATTGCTGGAGAAAAGGTAACGGTAACGTTCACCACACATCTCGTGCCGATGAGCCGGGGAATTATGAGTACGATGTATGCAGGGATGACGGACAATTATACGGAGCAGGATTTTGTGAATTTATACCGTGAATATTATGCGGGCCGGCCATATGTGCGGGTGCGTGATGTAGGTGTGATTCCGGCGACAAAAGAAGTTAGCGGCTCTAATTATTGTGATATCGGATTTGCAACAGATGCTCGTACAGGGCGGGTGACCATAGTCTCCGTCATTGATAATGTTGTAAAAGGTGCGGCAGGGCAGGCAATACAGAACCTTAATTTGATGATGGGATGGGAGGAAACCCTTGGCCTCGGCTACACACCTGTGTATCCATAAGGATCAGCGGTACAAATAATATGAGCGAGATTGAGTTATTTACCACCTTGGAGGGTGGAAGCATCACTTCACCTAAGGGTTTTAGGTCCGGAGGATTGCATTGTGGATTGAAAAAAACAGATCGCAACGATCTCGGAGTGATTCTGTGTGAAGTTCCGGCAACGGCTGCGGCCGTGTATACGACGAATGTTTTTCAGGCGGCTCCGCTGAAAGTAACTCGGGAAAGCCTTTCGAACGGAGTATTGCAGGCGGTTATCGTGAACAGCGGGAATGCCAATGCCTGCACAGGCGAACAAGGTGAAGCAGATGCTTATGAGATGCGCGCTGCTGCGGCTCAGCATTTAGGTGTGGCCGTTAATGATGTGGCTGTTGCTTCGACTGGAGTTATCGGTGAACTGTTGAAGATGGACTGCGTACGTAGCGGGATCACTGCAATACCAGAGAAGCTGGATGGAGGAGCTATTGGCGCGGAGGAATTCTGCCAAGCTATACTTACCACTGATTTAGTTAAAAAAGAGATCGCCGTGAAGGTGCTCGTTGGCGGTGTAGAAGTTACAATTGCCGGAGCTGCAAAGGGCTCAGGGATGATCCATCCTAACATGGCTACCATGCTTGGCTTTATGACCACGGATGCTGATATTGCAGCGGAGGATTTACTTAGTCTTCTGCGTTCAGCTACGAATGTTACTTTTAATATGATTACAGTCGATGGAGATACTAGTACCAATGATATGTTAGTGTCGATGGCGAGTGGGCTTGCCGGTAATGAGAAGCTGACACGACTGCATCCGGATTGGGACGCTTTTGCTGCTGGATTCACGTATGTCTGCCAGACGCTTGCCAAAGCGATTGCTCGTGATGGCGAAGGTGCAACTCACCTGATTGAGGTTCAAGTGAATGGTGCTGTTCATGATGAGGCGGCGGCAGCGATTGCCAAAACAGTGGTTGGTTCTAGTCTAGTGAAATCTGCTATTTTTGGAGCGGATGCGAACTGGGGACGGATTATTGCTGCGGTTGGACGCGCGGGT
Source organism: Paenibacillus sp. FSL L8-0333 (assembly GCF_037965665.1). Classification (NCBI taxonomy): domain Bacteria; kingdom Bacillati; phylum Bacillota; class Bacilli; order Caryophanales; family Paenibacillaceae; genus Paenibacillus; species Paenibacillus sp. FSL L8-0333. The sequence goes on along the minus strand of NZ_CP150186.1, from coordinate 6,346,777 downwards.
GTTCCGGTATCTCCGGAGCGTGTGAACATTTCGTTAGGGGATATTGAGGTGCTTTTGCACTCGAAGCCAGTTGCTTTTGACGAGGAAAAGGCTTTGGCCTATTTGCAAAAAAGTGAAACTGTGCTGATCACTGTAGATCTGCATGATGGAAGCGGGAAAGCAACGGCTTGGGGCTGTGACCTAACTTACGATTATGTGCGTATTAACGCCGCATATCGCACTTAATTTATGGCGTGTTAAGCCCATAAGGGAAGGATACCGATCATATGACGCTAAATAGCGAGCTTGAACTTATAGATGCTTTAGATGGTAGTGGATTGTTTGTAATGAAATGCGGCGGCAGTACGCTTGCGGCTCTACCTGAATCTTTTTTTGAGGATTTGCGAGATTTGCAGGAGGAGGGCATTCAGCCAGTAATTGTTCATGGTGGAGGACCAGCCATTTCCGAGAATCTAGCGAAACTGGGCATTGAAAGCAGCTTTGTGAATGGCCTGCGAGTAACCACCGAGGAAGTACTAGATGTTGTAGAGATGACGCTGGCAGGAAGTATAAACAAGGCGATTGTCCGGCGAATTCAAGGGAGCGGCGGTCTAGCTCTGGGGCTTTCGGGCATCGATGGCAATATGATTATTGCTAAACCAGTGGCGAACAGCGACGAAGTAGGTTTGGTAGGAGAAGTAACAGAAGTTAAGGCTGAGATCGTAACTGGTATTGTTGGGATGGGTTATATTCCTGTCATTGCACCTATCGGAGTAGATACAGCAGGTCAGCGCTACAATATTAACGCAGATACGGCAGCAGGGGCAGTTGCTTCCTATGTGGAGTCTCCCAAAATGATCGTCGTCACAGATGTGCCAGGCATCATGAGTACAGTGGAAGGTGAAAAGATTGTGCTTCCCTCCGTTACTGTACAGGAAATCGAAGCCTTGATCGAAAGTGGGGAAATCTACGGTGGCATGATCCCCAAAGTGCGGGCAGCTATCGATTGCATTCAGGGCAGCGTATCAGAGGTTATCATTGTGGATGGAAAAGAACCGCGGGTGCTTAGTCGAGTACTGCAAGGTGAAGCGATAGGTACACGTATTATTCGTTCGTAGAATCATAGATGAATACAAATTAGAGGCGCAGCCTGTTCACAGGAGCAGCCGATGGGAGAGTGACTTAGAATGAGCAAGCTTACACAAGCGGAGTTGGATTCGCAAGCAGGGGCACAGCAGACCGATACAGTAGGATCAGGTACACCGGATGTTGCAACAAGCAAGCTGAGTGCAGTGTTCCCTTCTTACGCCAGATATGATCTCAGCTTAGTTAAAGGCAAGGGCACCTGGGTATGGGATGATAAAGGCAATAAGTATCTGGATTTCACCAGTGGATTGGCTGTGACCAGTCTAGGTCATGCTCCTGAAAAAGTCGGCGCTAAGCTGAAGGATCAGATTGATACGCTCTGGCATGTCTCGAATCTGTTCCATATTCCGGGACAAGATAAAGTTGCCAACCTTCTGACAGAGAATAGCTGCGCTGATCAAGTGTTTTTCTGCAATAGCGGGGCAGAAGCGAATGAGGCTGCTATTAAGCTGGCCCGCCGTTACCATCAGAAGATTAAGGGTGTCGACCGTTATGAGGTTATCACATTCGAACAATCCTTCCATGGACGTACACTGGCCACACTAACAGCTACAGGCCAGCAAAAGGTGAAAGAAGGGTTCCTGCCACTTCCAGCAGGTTTCAAGACCGTACCCTTGCATGATCTCCCAGCGTTAGAAGCTGCTATCGGAGATCATACAGCTGCTATCATGCTGGAGATGGTGCTTGCAGAGGGTGGCGTGCTTGAGGTAGAACCTGAGTTCTTGAACGCTGTAGTGGCCTTGTGTAAGAAACACGGATTGCTTCTGATTGTAGATGAGGTACAGACAGGTATGGGACGTACAGGCAAGCTGTTCGCTCATCAGCATTATGGAATTGAACCGGATATTTTCACCTTGGCTAAGGGGATTGCTAGTGGGTTCCCGGCAGGTTTAATGCTTGGCAAAGGATATTTGCGTGAAGCCTTCTCAGCGGGCAGCCATGCGTCCACCTTCGGGGGAACACCGCTAGCAACAGCTGTTATGGCAGCGACGATTGAGACGATGCTGGAAGATGAGCTTCCACAGCGCGCCGAAGATATGGGTAAGTACCTGACAGGTCTTTTGAAAGAGAAGCTGGCGGACTGTTCTTTTGTGAAGGATATCCGTGGTAAAGGGCTGTTGATCGGGATTGAATGTCAATCCCCAGTGGGCGATATTGTACTGGCTGGACAAAAGAAAGGCCTGTTGTTCGTGACAGCCGGTCCTAATGTCCTTCGTCTGCTGCCTAATCTATATGTAAGCAAAGAGGAGATCGACCAAGCGGTGGACATCCTATGCGAACTCATTCATACTTATGCTAAACAAGCAAACGGGGAGGTAAGCTCATGAGTCAGGGCGTACAGAGTAACAAGCACAGCATTGCGCAGCAACTGAAAGGCCGTGATTTACTGGAGCTGAACGACTACAGCCCGGAGGAAATTACGTATCTGATTGATTCGGCGATTGAGCTGAAGAAGAAGCAGAAAAATGGCGAAGAATTTCAGCCGCTGAAGGGAAAGACGATTGGACTTATTTTTGAAAAATCCTCTACACGTACACGTGTGTCGTTTGAAGTTGGAATGTATCAGCTGGGAGGGCATGCCCTTTTCTTGAGCAAAAATGATATCCAGCTTGGACGCGGAGAAACTGTTGGAGATACAGCGCAAGTAATGTCGCGTTATCTCGATGGAATTATGATCCGTACCTTCGGTCATGACAAGGTTGAAGATCTCGCTCGTTATGCTTCTATTCCCGTAATCAACGGTCTTAGTGACCTGGCACATCCTTGCCAAGTGCTGGCCGATTATCAAACGATTTATGAGCACAAAGGAAAGCTCAAGGGCCTGAAGCTGGCTTACATCGGCGATGGCAACAATATGGCGCATTCCTTAATGATTGGCGGAGCTAAGCTGGGCGTGGACGTATCTATCGCCGGACCGGAAGGTTATGAGCCAGATGCAGCGGTTGTCGCAGAAGCTCGTGAGATCGCTAAAGAAACCGGAGCGAAGATTGTGGTCACTCGCAGCCCGCAAGAAGCTGTACAAGACGCTGACGTCATCTATACAGATGTATGGGCGAGTATGGGCTTCGAGGAGGAGCAAAAGGCACGTGAAGCGGCATTCAAGGACTATCAGGTCAATGAGGAGCTTGTAAAAGGCGCTAAGAGCGACTATCTCTTCCTGCACTGCCTGCCAGCCCACCGTGAGGAAGAGGTCAGCACAGGCGTGATTGACGGCCCTAACTCGGTGATCTTTGATCAGGCTGAGAACCGCCTGCATGCGCAAAAAGCTTTAATGGCTGCGTTGATGAGTTAAGGAATTTAAAAAATATAAAATATAAATCACTATATAAATTGAATTAATGTTGGGCGAAGTTAGACTTTGGACGATGGAGTAATGGAGCGGAATTTTTGGAACTGTAGGAGCGTAGCGTTCGCCTTTATCATCAGATTTTATCCGCACAATGCGGTTTGAAATAAAAGAAATCTGATGATAACAGCGACCGGAAGTCCAAATATTCAGTGTAATTGCGATTTATCGTCAGAGTGCTGGCAAAGGCACGTTTATTTTAATTTATATAGCCCACACGAAAGGAAGTTGCCACACCATGGCTAAAGAAAAAATTGTACTCGCCTATTCCGGCGGATTGGATACATCTGTTATTTTAAAATGGCTTAAAGAAACTTATGACGCGGAGATCATTGCCTTCACTGCTGATATCGGCCAAAAGGAAGAGCTCGACGGTTTGGAGGAAAAAGCACTCGCTACTGGCGCATCGAAAGTATACATTGACGACCTGCGCGATGAGTTCGCTAGCGATTTCATCTACCCGATGTTCCAATCTGGCGCACTTTATGAAGGCCAATACTTGCTCGGAACTAGTATTGCTCGTCCATTGATTGCTAAGCGCATGGTAGATATCGCCATCGCTGAAGGCGCAACGGCTATCGCGCACGGCGCGACAGGAAAAGGGAACGACCAAGTCCGTTTCGAGCTTGGCGTAGCTGCATTGGCTCCGAACATTAAGGTGATCGCACCTTGGCGTCTAGAAGAGTTCCGCAATCAATTCCCAGGTCGTGCGGAAATGATCGCTTATGCGGAAGCTAATGATATTCCGGTACAAGCCTCTGCGGCGAAGCCGTATTCGATGGACCGTAACCTGCTGCACATCAGCTATGAGAGCGGCGTATTGGAAGATCCTTGGTTCGATCCAAGTGCACCAGAGAACAAAGGAATGTTCCTGCTGAGCAACGCTCCTGAGGATGCTCCGGATGAAGCGGAATATTTGGAGCTCGAATTCGTTAAGGGAGACTGTGTAGCCCTGAATGGTGAATCCTTATCCCCACTTCAAGTTATGGAGACACTGAATGAGCTAGGTGGTAAACACGGTATCGGGCGTGTGGATATGGTTGAGAACCGCTTTGTCGGCATGAAGAGCCGCGGCGTGTATGAGACTCCAGGTGGAACGATCCTCTTTGTCGCTCATCGCAAAATGGAATCCATCACGATGGACCGTGAAGTGATGAACCTGCGTGACAGCCTGATCACTCGTTACAGCACTTTGGTGTATAATGGTTTCTGGTTCGCTCCAGAGCGTATCGCACTGCAAGCTCTTGTAACACAGAGCCAACAAAATGTAACGGGTACTGTTCGTCTTAAACTGTACAAAGGCAACATCATCGGCGCTGGAGTGAAGAGCCCAGTCAGCCTGTACAATCCTGAGATTGCAACGATGGAAGCTGATCCTACACAAGCTTATGATCAAGGGGATGCCACTGGTTTTATCCACTTGAACGCATTGCGCCTTAAAGTTTCTACAGGTGTAAATGGAGCTTCTAAATAGTACGATAACATAAACTTAAACGGGCAACCCCGAAGGCCGTTCCTCCCGTCAGGATAGGAGCGGCCCTCTGGCGTCCAAGAGGAGGAAACTACAGGTGAGCAAGCTTTGGGGCGGACGGTTTACTAAAGGAACAAACAAGCTGGTAGAGGAATATACGGCTTCCATTGGCTTTGATAAGGCTTTGGCCAAAGAGGATGTGCAAGGCAGTCTGGCGCATGTCACAATGCTGGGCAAATGCGGAATCCTTCCACAAGAAGATGTAGAGACGATTAAGCAAGGTCTGAACAAAGTATTGGACAAGGTCAATGCTGGAGAGGTTGTTTTCTCAGTATCGGATGAAGACATCCATATGAATATTGAAAAACATCTGATCGAGGAAATCGGTCCAGTTGGTGGTAAGCTGCACACAGGACGTAGTCGTAACGATCAAGTGGCGACGGACATGCACCTTTACTTACGTGGCCGTGTAGTTGAGCTGGTTAGTTTGCTGCATGAGCTGCAGGAAGCTTTGATCGAACAAGCAAAAGACAATGTGGAGACCATCATCCCTGGTTATACGCATTTGCAACGGGCACAGCCGATCCTGTTTGCTCATCACTTGCTGGCTTACGTATCGATGTTCCGCCGCGATGCAGAACGTCTGACGGACAGCTACAAACGGATCAACGTGCTGCCACTCGGAGCAGGAGCCCTTGCGGGAACGACCTTCCCGATTGACCGTCACTTTGTAGCGGAACAACTGGGTTTTGACAGTGTGTATGAGAACAGTCTGGATGCTGTCAGCGACCGCGATTTCATCGTGGAGTTCTTGGCGAATGCTTCCCTTATCATGACACATCTATCCAGACTCAGTGAGGAACTGGTCCTGTGGAGCAGCACGGAGTTCAGCTTTGTAGAACTGGATGATGCTTTCTGCACAGGCAGCAGCATTATGCCGCAGAAGAAGAATCCTGACGTACCAGAACTGGTACGTGGCAAAACAGGCCGCGTTTACGGCAACCTGATTGGCTTGCTGACGGTGCTGAAATCATTGCCACTGGCTTACAACAAGGATATGCAGGAAGACAAAGAAGGCATGTTCGATACGGTTACTACGCTGACTGGTGCACTGCAATTGTTCGCGCCGATGATCTCCACTATGAAGGTGAACAAAGGTCGTATGCGTGAAGCTGTGAACACGGATTTCTCGAATGCAACGGATATCGCCGACTTCTTGGTAGGCAAGGGTCTTCCTTTCCGCCAAGCGCATGAAGTAATCGGAAAAACAGTGCTCTATTGCATCAACGAAGGCAAATTCTTGTTGGATTTGACGCTGGAAGAGTTCAAGCAATTCTCACCGCTGTTCGACGAGAATATCTATGCTGTTCTTCAACCGGAAGCTGTAGTTAACGCTCGTAACGTTTATGGCGGCACAGCCACCGTTCAGGTGAAGGCTGCAATTGAACGGGCAGAGCTGGCATTGCACGAAGCTAATGAATGGGTTGTACAACACGGAGACGCTATATTGTAAACCGTATCAATATCAAATCTCGCCTCAGACCTTTATAGGTGTCAGGCGGGATTTTTTTTATTATCTAAATGAACTATGACTGGATTAGCAGTGTTCTTTACGGTTATCCTTAGGTTAGGGATAGGAGGGTTCGTAGGTATGAACAGAGAGCAAATCCTAGACGAGCTTAGATCGGAATTAAAAGTAGGCAATCATATTATTGGAGTAGCCACCGGTGCTGGTATAACGGCAAAGTATGCGAAGCAGGGTGGAGCTGATTTCATTCTGATGTTAAACTCGGGTAAATTTCGCCAGATGGGGAGGAGCTCTCTCGCTGGTATTTTACCATTTTGTAATAGCAATGATATGGTGATGGACTTTGCATCTAGAGAGATCATACCGTTGGTCAGAGATATCCCTATTATTTTTGGCCTCAATGCAACTGATCCGACCAAAGATATGGAATCCTATATAAGTGAAATAAAGAATAGAGGCTTTGCCGGCATTAATAATTACCCCACGGTGGGTTTAATAGATGGTCAATTTGGAGAAGCGCTCGAAGAAGAGGGGAATGGTTATCTACTTGAAGTAGAAGCCATAAGAATAGCCCATGAGAAGGATTTGTTTACCATTGCTTTTGTATTTGACGAAATCCAGGCAGCACAGATGATTGAGGCTGGAGCGGATATTATTTGTGCACATCTAGGTCTAACAGAAGGCGGGTTATTAGGCGCTAAAAAAGTATTCTCTCTGGAAGCTGCCAAGGTTAAAGCGGACAAGATATTTAATACATGCAATGAGCTAAAGCCAGATTTAATTAAGCTGGTTTACGGTGGTCCGGTGAAAACGCCAATTGATGTGCAATATATGTACAGCAATAATCAAAACTTGATGGGATATATCGGAGGCTCTGCTTTTGAAAGAATTCCCTCGGAGAAGTCCATTACGAATATAACCAAAGCTTTTAAAGTGTCGGGGACGCTGGATGAAGATGATTTTATGGTCAAAATGTTAGACGGCATCACAAAGCACTATGATTATGTTGAATTTGTAAAAGAATACGTAGCTCAAAATTATAGGAATGAGATCTTGTTTGCAGATTTAGCTAAGGTGGCACATGTATCCCGAAGTTACTTGAGTAGTTTGTTCACCAAAAAAGTAGGCTGCAGCTTCCAAACGTATCTCGTGCAATTTCGGATGGATAAGGCGGCGGAAATATTACATAGAGACCCTATCCAGTTATCTGAGCTAGCGCCATTAGTTGGATACCAGGATTATGCGCAGTTTAGCAAAATGTTCAAGAAGTATAAAGGGTTCTCTCCAAAACAATATAAATCTAACATAAACACAAAAACATAAGACATAAAAGCGTTTTCATCCATAAATCAAAGAAGTATGATTAACTCATAAGTTGATCATGCTTTTTTTGTTGTAGATATTTGAAGAGGAGGTTGAAGAAATGAAGACGATTGCTATTGCCGGAACTTTTGACACCAAGGGTGAAGAATATCTCTACATTAAAAATTTACTGGAAAGCTTGGAGCTGGGTACGTTTACGATTCATACGGGTGTGTTTGAGCCCACTTTTACACCGGATATCTCTAATAGAGAAGTAGCAGCAGCCGCGGGTGTAAGTATAGATGAGCTCGTTGCCAAAAAAGATAGAGCACTAGCAACAGAATTATTAGCCAAAGGTATGGAAAAATTAGTACCTGAATTATATAAGCAAGGCAAATTTGATGGAATTATCTCCTTTGGGGGCACTGGAGGCACTTCACTTGTAACCCCGGGTATGCGGGCATTGCCTATTGGTGTACCAAAAGTGATGGTTTCGACCGTAGCTTCAGGGAATACTGCTCCATATGTAGGCACTAGTGATATTGTCATGATGCCATCCGTAGTGGATGTTGCCGGACTAAACTCTATTTCAACAAAGATTTTTACCAATGCAGCTTTCGCCATCGCCGGTATGCTTAAATTTGAGAATAAACAAGTGATAGAGAAAAAACCATTAATAGCTACAACAATGTTTGGGGTAACAACCCCCTGTGTGACGGCAGCCCGTAACTATCTTGAGGCTAGAGGATATGAAGTGCTTGTATTCCATGCAACAGGTGTAGGCGGCCAGTCCATGGAAGCGTTAATCGAGGCTGGTTTTATTGAAGGTGTATTGGATCTGACTACAACAGAATGGGCGGACGAAATTATTGGTGGTGTGCTAAATGCAGGACCTCATCGGTTAGAAGCTGCTGGTAAACATCATATTCCACAGGTTGTCTCGGTAGGCGCGCTTGATATGTGCAACTTTGGCCCTTATGATACGGTACCAGCGAAATTTGCTGGACATAAGTTTTATAAACACAATCCAACAGTTACTCTGATGAGAACAACAGTAGAAGAAAATGAAGCCATCGGCAAAAAGCTTGTCGAGAAATTAAATATGGCCAAAGAGAAAACGGTGTTAATGCTGCCGCTTAAAGGGATATCCGGCATTGATGTTGCAGGGGAAGCTTTTTATGGGGTAGAGGAAGATCAAATGTTATTTGATACCTTAAGAAATGGTGTAAACAGAAATGTTGTCGAGGTTATCGAAATGGATTGTGCCATTAATGATATGGAGTTTGCAGAAGCAGCAGCGCAGAAGCTAATAGATCTCATGAGCAAATAAGGCTTTTATAAGATAAATAAATATTTAAATGGAGGCGTTACACATGAACAAAAATACAAGAACTGAAATCATGGCGAAGTTTAGAGAAGAAGTGGCAAATGGAAAGATTCTTTTAGGCGTGGGAGCCGGCACTGGAATTACTGCAAAAAGCAGCGAAGCTGGCGGAGCAGATATGCTGATTGTTTATAATTCAGGAAGATACAGAATGGCAGGCCGTGGATCACTGGCAGGGTTATTATCTTATGGGGATGCCAACCAAATTGTAGTCGAAATGGGCTCGGAGGTATTGCCTGTTGTAAAAAACACCCCTGTATTAGCAGGCGTATGCGGAACAGATCCATTTAGAGTAATGGAGGTTTATTTAAAACAACTTAAGGAACAAGGTTTTAGCGGCGTACAAAACTTCCCAACCGTAGGTTTGATCGATGGCGTATTCAGACAGAATCTAGAAGAGACCGGCATGGGATATGGTTTAGAAGTAGATATGATTAGAGCTGCGCATGAATTGGATATGCTCACCACTCCTTATGTATTTGATCCTGAGCAAGCAAAAGCCATGGCAGAAGCCGGCGCAGATATTTTGGTGGCACATATGGGCTTGACTACCAAAGGTACAATTGGAGCTAAGACTGCTCTTACATTGGATGATTGTGTAGAAAGAATCGAAGCGATTATTAAAGCAGGGAAAGCAGTAAATCCAGATATTATGGTGATTTGTCACGGCGGACCGATTGCAGAGCCAGAAGATGCGGCGTACGTAATTGAACGGACAGAAGGCATAGACGGATTCTTTGGTGCATCGAGTATTGAAAGATTTGCTGCTGAAAAAGGAATCACAGAACAGACTGGATTATTTAAAAAAATCACCAAACAAGCATAATTGCCTTCGGCGTCCTTATAAGGACGGTAAGCAATTAAGCGAGAAGAACCCTCCGAAGAGGGCAATCTGAGTAGAACAGATATTAAGGTGCAGCTTATGGCTGCATCTTTTTGTTGTCTAATAAGTACAGCTAGTTACTTCTTAAAGGTAGCCATGCCAGCACATCGCGGATTTTGGCATCCCAGTATCCCCATTCATGTGTCCCCGGACCTTCTTCGTAGGTTAAAGAAAGTGAGGTTGCCTGGCAGGCATCGCGGAATCTCAAGTTATCGGTGTATAGGAAATCTTCTGTGCCACAGCATTGATACAACGCTGGTTTTGGTCCCGTGGAGCGGTTCACTTCCTCAAGCAGCCAAAGAAGGTCTTCCGGCGTTCCGGCGGTATCTTCTTTTCCGAAGATCATTTCGTATTCTTTGCTTTTAGTGGTAGCACCTTCCCCGTTCAAGAAATTATGCGCCATATCAAGTGCTCCAGACAAACTCGCTGCTGCTGCAAAAGATTCCGGTTTACGCAGTCCCAGCTTAATCGCTCCATAACCACCCATCGACAACCCGGCTACAAAGTTCTCCTCGCGTTTATCGGAAAGCGGGAAAAATGAGCGCGCCAGCATCGGCAACTCCTCACTAATGAAGGTCCAATAACGGCCCCCCATGGCCATATCTGTGTAGAAACTGCGGTGCACATTTGGCATTACCACAGCTATCCCCATCTCCGCTACATACCGTTCTATGGAAGTCCGGCGCAGCCAGATCGAATCATCGTCAGACAAGCCATGCAGTAAATACAAAGTAGGGTGAAGATCACCTCTTGTTACATTACTCATCCCGATTTGTGTAGTTGTTTTTTGCGGCAAAATTACAGTCATTGAGGTATTCAAACCTAGTACTTCAGAATAAAATTTGCACTCTATTAAAGCCATTTCATTCATCTCCTCTCTTTCCAAATCATAGCATAGACCTAAAGTGAGAGATATTGTAGAAATATCTGAATTATAAGGGTTTTGAGGATTGCTGTAGCTGGATATGAGAGAATATAATGGAAGTAGAAAATTTAGGAAAAACGTGCAAATACGAAAAGTATTTTCATAGGCGAGAGGCGGAAAGTAGGATGAAACCGGGCCTAAAGCAGGAAAAAGGATTTACGTTAATCGAAGTTCTGGCCGCTATTGTAATTTTATCGATAGTTTCTCTGGTGCTTACGTCTTACTTTACTAACGCCATGAGTTACTCTAAATCGAACCAGAACAAAACGATTATGGTCAATCTGGCGCGGAACGCGCTGTTTTATGTGGAGAAGCAGGATTTTGAGGCGATGCAGGAATTTTTTATAAAGCAGAATCATGATTCGATAGAGGCGGCGAAATGCCAAAAGGATACGGACGATTCTCTGAAATGTGAGGATTACAAGGGGCTTGTTCAGGATACAGAAATCTTAAACCAGGTTTTGAATCCTGTAATAAATGGTGTGAACTATCAGATAGATATTAAATATCAGCGTGATCTACATAACCAAAGCTTGAAATCTAGTGATCCGGAGAAACAGAAGATGGCAGTATATTTGTTGCCAGTGTTGGTCAAAGTCAGCAGAGCGGATTCTTCTGGCGGACCCCAAAGTGAACCTGTTGTGGAGGGATATATTACCGATGGAAAAATTCGTTAATTTTCTTCGCAGAGAAGGCGGCTTTACCTTAGTGGAGCTAATTGTGGCACTATCGTTGTTTACAGTTGCAGCGGGAATTATTTCGGGGATAACAATGCTGGGCTTAAGAAGCTATCATAAAATATCGATTGAAAACTCATTACGAGACGAGGGTGATTTGTTAATGTCCGCGATTATAACGGAGTTGTATACATTTGCTCCTGAGAGGGTCACTCCAACTATTCTCAAAAATGATGCAGGGACTATTATTGATAGCTACATTATGTTAGAACGTCAGGATGGAACTAAGTCTCAGATTCGTATTGTTAATGGTGCTCTTACAATAGCAAATCCTGATGTAGTCGATCCACCAGTAGATGCAAGAACTGAGACGATATCTAAATTAGAACAGGGTTCTGCTATAACTTTAGAGTGTCAGAATAGCATCCCTTGTGATAGCGGCTTGATATCTATAGATTTATCGCTAATTCAGAGCTACGACGGAAGGAATTACCCATTGGAGTTGAAAAGTAAATTCGGATTCTAGGAGGAGCAGGAGGGATGAAGAATAATGAAAGAGGCTCAGCTCTAGTATTAGTTATGTTTGTTGCTCTTCTACTTACTATACTCGGAGTAGCTGTACTCGGGGCAACAATGGGTGGCGCACAACGAACGGAGACAAGGGAAAACGACGTGCAGAGCCTGCATCTGGCTCAAAAGGGGCTCGATGAAGCAGCGGCATACATACAGACGAAGTTGGACGGGCGTACGGATATTGACCCTGATCATATGGAAGATGAGATTAAAAGTATTGTTAGTGAGGTGACCACCAAAGTTGTCGGCGTTAACAATGGCGTAAGTACGGGATTATCTGGAGCTGGCGGTACGATCAAAAGTATCACTTATGAGAAGCAGGATAAGCAAAAATATTATGTAGATATTGAAGCACAAGCCACAGTTAATGGCGTCATCAGACAGCTGAGACAAAAGATTGTCATTGATACCTATCCTGATTTTCTTAAATATGCTTTTGGATCGGAAAAAGTATTAACATTAAACGGAGCACCTGGTCTCCATGGCAATATATATGCGGGTGAAGAACTAAACATCAGTGATACGGCTGTTTATACGTATAAGAAAGTGAAAGATCTTAAAGAAAAGACTCAATATCCTAAAGTAGAATTACTAAAAGACTCTGCCAGTCCAGCATCTACGGAACCTCTTCCTGAGGTGCATGTGCAATCACTTGAAAGTATTAAATATTCCGGAAATGGAATTATTAATGCAGCAGTAAATAAAAACAACGCCTCAATTATTCTTCCTAACATACTGGGAGTTAATAAAGAGCAGGTGTTTATCAAACCGCAAAAAAAGTTCGTGCAGATTAATGTGCTGGAATCGTTTCTTGATAAAGTGGAGGAAGCGACAGGGTTGACCGGGAAAAGGTCTGAACTTAAGCAAGCTATTAAGGATAATCAACTGGGTAATTATTTAAGCACAACAACATTAGATAGACTACCCGATGAGAATCCACCCTACACTGAGCCAGTACTTGAAGATAATCCGACAAAAGAAGAAAAGGATAAGTATGAACTAGAGTGCAGCCAATACGAAGAACAATTGAGAATATATCAGAACTCCTTGTTGGATAAAGATTTGAATAATTCTACGATTTATAACGGTAATCTGCTTATCGATGGAATTGATTACAAACAGTTAAAGTTTAGTGATGAAGCCAAAACAGGTAATCCTTCTAATAAGCCCAAATGGCTTATTGTTAATGGTGATCTGGAGGTAAATAACTATAGCCCAGATATAACTAAAATTTTGGAGATACAAGCTAATATTCTAGTTACAGGTAATGTTACTATTAAAGGTCAGGTGAAATTCAACTCTACTATGTTTGTTTTAGGAGAAACGAAAGTAGAGGATGCCGTGATCCAAGGTTTAAGTAGTAAGGAGTTAGTCCTCATATCTCAAGGAGATGTGCTCATTAACCGAATTGATACTTTTACTAATCCACCTAAGAAAAAAGTTGAGCAGGATTCATTTTATATGAAAGCTTTTTTTTACACGGATAGTGACGCTGATTTGTACGGAGTGGGGTCAATCTTTTGGTTAAATGGTGGCTTCTTTGCCAAAGGGAATCTTACAGTAAACGCAGTACTAGGAGGAGTAACTGAGCCCTTAGATCCGGCTCTCGGCTTTAATTTTGAAAATCAGGATGCGGATCGATATAATTTGGGTCACCGTTTTCAGATTCAATATAATCAGGATGTTTTTACTCATCAGCAGTCTAGCCTCCCGCGTGTGCAGCAGGTGAATGTAACTGTAGGCCCTCTGGAGCTTGTGAGTCATTGAGACCAATTGAAAAAGGGTATCCTTAAGCGAGTGCTTAGGGATACCCTTTTTTTCGTTGGAAGTTTCTTATTTTTAAATGTAAAGATTAGTAACGATCGTCATTCTGGGGTGCTACAACCTTAACTGTAATATCTGCTTCTGCTGTTGTGCCTGTGCTTCCGGTATAAGTAACTGTAATGGTGGTTGATCCCTTTTTGACACCTGTAACAATTCCTCTGCTATCAATATTGGTTCCATTATCGACACTGGCGATTCCAGAATTGTCGCTTACCCAACTCAAGTTACCTTTGATTTGCTCGATCGAGATGGAGGTAGGGAATGCCCATAAAATATTGGTTAACGGGAAAGTATGGCCCACTTCAATAGTAATGGACTGTTCTTTAAATCTTAACCCTTTCAAAGCATCAACGATGTTAACCTCGTGTGTTGAAGTCATATCTTTGAATGAAACCTCAATCAGCAGTCCTTCTTTAGCGGTATCACCAGCCGTCAATTTAGCGGTTGAGCCATCACTAGAAGGCGTAAGAGTAGCAATATGATCATTCGTAATAGTGTCATCCGTAATATTTTTATCCGTTGATTTCACGAATCTCCATCTTAGCGTTGCTGGATCAGCATCCGTAGGATTTCTACTTGCGCTTAGGTCGATTTGTCCTCCTATCAATACCGTTGTTGGACCTGTAATCGACAATGAGGTTAGTGGGTTAGTAACTGTTATGGTTTTCTCTTGGGTAATTGGAACCGGGTTACTTGAATTTACAGTAAGACTTACTAGGTAAGTTCCTGACTGCGTCGCACTGAAAATCTTTTCGGTATCATCACCGGGATACTCTGGATTGGTATTAATTACAGCAGTGCTTGCCCCAGAGGTAATGTTTTTAACGGACCAGATATAGGTTATGTTGGTCTCAGGTTCTTTACTGTCTTGGACGTACGAGGCACTTAACGTAATGGATTCATAGATTCTCGCTGTTTCATATCCTTTAATTGATAGAGAACGAGAATTACGTTCTTCTACAGTTATGAATGCAGTACCAGTAACTTCGCTACCATCAAGAGCCTTAACAGTGACTTGTGCTGTTCCTTTGGCCAACCCGATAATATCGCCACTGCTGGAGTCTATTTGTACAACTGAAGCATTACTAGTTGTCCAGAGGAATGCAGAATTACTTAAATCAGAAGGCGTAACTATTGGAATTAGTCGAATCTTATCTCCTACATAAATAGCTTTGTCATCCAATTGCAGGGTTTTAATTTTATATTCGGCTGTAAAAGTTAAAGTCTCAAACGAAACCGTAGTCCGCGCTAAATTAGTCGATGAAGGATCTGTTGGGATTGGAACAGGTAGCGGATAGATTTCCGCTGGTAGGCTACCGGTAAAAGGGAAATGGTATAAAGTGGCATTACTCATATTCATTGAAGCTCCAATGATTGTTCCATACACCTGTCCTCCATCAAAGTTTATAGTAGATCGTGGTGCCAGAATGGTTCCGTATACGTTGGCTTGGGAAATTAGCAAAGGCTTGGCGTTAGGGAAGTTGTATAGCACACGGCTACCGTCGCTCCCCAGTGGGAAATGTAAAAATGGTTCACTGTTACTGTCTTGTTGCACATTAACAATTACCGTTGATCCTTGCGGAACCTTAAGCTCGGAACTGTTAAGCGTATTTAACGCTGAACTAGAAATATTAACAATATTGATATCTGAGTTACCTGTGACCGTAAGTTTTCCGTATTCATGAGTCGCCGTGGCATTGGAAGGCAACTTGGCAATAGCATCAGAGAGTCCAAGGAGATAACTCTCTTGCTTGTTGAAATCGAGAAGTTCTCCGTAATTGATGGTACCATTTTGGATAGAACCAGGACGTTGGTCTTTAACGGTGCCTTTAACCATTAGGTTTCCGTAAACTGTTCCTTCAGGAAGGGAAACATCTCCGCCCGTGACAATACCATATGGCACTTGGTCTTTAAATTGTTCATTTACTGTAATACCCGCGTTGTTGAAGTTGACTGTTCCCCCGGAAGCCAGTGGTCCCTTGATAGTGCCTCCACGAAGTGAAGTGGTATGAAGGATAAATGCGTTGTATTTACCTAAGATTCCTAGAGGTGGCAATGTGGCATGAATATCGACATAACTAAGTTTGGAATCATTTAAAATATAGGTTTGGGTCTCGGTCGGTTTAACTGTGATTTGGAACGTTATAGGCTGTTCAGAGTCTGGTTTATAGATTTGGGCGCCGTTCACCGTTTTCAGTGAATAGGTTATGTTATTTAGATTGCGTGTCAATCTAAACCCACTGGTTGCATTTCCAGTGACTATCGTACCGGCTGGTAATTCTCCTGAAATCTCCAGGTTAGGTGGGAGATTCTCGGTAAATACAATATCCGATATTAATTGTGTGTTAGAGGTCTGGTTGACCGTGCCGACTTTATCAAACGGTACAGATTTTGGGGTGATGGAATAACTAAGAGTGACCGGTTCTCCCTTTTCTATTTTGCCATTCACAACATTCTGAGAGAGAGATCGTGTTACACTCAAATTGGTGTTCGACGGCAGGACATTTACTCTGAGCGTTTTAATTGAGAGCGCCCCATTTTGATCCCAAGCTTTAATTTCGATGTCGAGTAGACCTCCGTTAGGAAGCGGATTGTCAACTGTTCTATATATATTTTGACCGGACTTGATGTCCATCTTGCTTATTTCATTCATAGGAAAGTATGTGTTCCCTGATTTGAAACGGACTTCAGTTGTTAGATCACGATCGTTAAAGTCCAGATCAGTTACTGTATAGTCGACAAGGAGTGTTTTTTGATAAGACGGAATCGATGAATCATTAGCCGGCGTATGCACGGTAATCTCTGGAGCATGATTGGCACCAATAAAAGCACGATACATAGTATTAACGAACAATTGTTGTTCCCAGACAGGGAATTTCTTTAGATTGGCTGGAATATCACTTACTCCAAAAAAGTGACCTGTACCTGAATAGGTAATATTTCCTTTGGAATATGTGTAATATTGATTCCAGCTATCCTCGGTATCACGTTGGTATTGATTATATTCTCCATTTGGTTTTATCCTCGTACCTGATGCTTCACTTTGAATGTTATACCAAGATACTACTTCAGGATCTTCCAGATTAAGTGTGAAGTACTGGTTATGTGTTGGTGCAATTTGTGGTGTGGAAATATCGATTTGCTGGTTGCTGTCGTCCCTCTTGCTTAGATAAAAAGGATATTGCATCAAAAGCCCGTCATTCACCGGCTTAACCTTGGTGGAAAGATTGATGGCATTATGGCCTAAGTTGGTCTCAGGATTCACCTGACCAGTAATCCCCATGAAATTATTGATCCAGTTCTTTTTATTTGCATCTAAATTAATGATGGTATCGTGAGTGAACAAGGCGCTTTGCTTGAAAGTACCAGTAAATTGTGTAATAGCGTTAATCGCATTAGTGTTTAAATTAGATTTTTTGTAGTATTCGTCTACAAATCCAAAGATGAGCATGTCATAGGTGCCATTTAATCCGTAACTATGTGTTGCAGCATAGCTGTCATCAACATATTTTTTAAATTCAGTCATCGTTTTGATTTTTATATCGAGCTTATAGTCAGATGTATCGAGAAAATTTGGATTCATATTACTAGTGTCTAGGAGGCTGCTTTCCGTTAGAGTGTCAGGCATAATCTGAAGAATATTTACTATGGTTTTCTCGCCACGGTAACGAATTACACCGCTGTCGAAGTCTTTTAATTGTCTACTGTGATAATCATTAACTTCTAGCTTCCAGTAGAGCAACCCAGAGTATGTTTTTGGCAGAGTGTATTCAATAGTTCCGCTGGACGTACTAATCTCAGTTTCAGCAACGACCTGTTCTTCTCCCATTTTGATGGATTTATCAAGACCAACGTACAGTTTGACTGAGAGTGGAGCACTATTTTGTGTAGAGGGTGTGGTGACATTGAAATTAAAAGAAAGCTTCTCCCCAGGAACATAGATTTTGCTGTTAGTTGCATTAGGGTCATAGTTGGGAATTCTATTCGTAATTTGTAGACGAGGGCGTTTCTTCAAGTCGCTTATGTATTTGGAGTCTTGTTTTTTTAAATCGGCAAAAATATCCGCCAGTTCACTGTCATCTACAAACTTAACATTTGGGTTGGAGGTGGAAAGACGATAACTGTTAAAAGAGCTGTACAGTATACCTTGCTCAGTTTGAGGTTTTGCATCTTTGTCTTTAAAGGGCTGGCTATGAAAAAAAACATATAATCCCTTGTTGATAAATTCCTTCGTAATTTGATCAGCCTTCAGATGAGTAATGTCATTCTTCATACTTTTGGTATTAAGGGCCTTAGCTCTATTTTCCTCCGAGGCGGGTTGTTGATTACTTACCTGTGCAGGATTGTAAGTCCCCATCCCGATATATACCGCATCATATCTCCCGTCCAGATCATCCCGCAGCGCCACAAAGCGCTTCATACTCATCGTGTCGATGGTAAGGTTAGATATTCCCGTTTTTAGAGACGCAAGCTCACTAACCCCACTCTCTGTAACCTCCAGCATACGAATTTGGTATTCATTAGAACTGGCATCGACATTCATAAAGTGATTTTTGATTGGCAGAACAAGCAGAAGGAGAAGCAGGGTAGTTACTGTAAAAATAAAAACTTTTTTGTTACTGGCAAGTTTCATTGTCATCTCTCCCTGATTGTTAACTATTGGCAGATATGGTCGTATTCCGTCTCGTATATGCTAGATTCCGACAGCCTTTTTCATTCCGTGTCGTTGTAAAATTATCCAATCTATGTTATATACATTCTAGGACATTCAGCATTGATAGACAACATAAATCTATTGAAATATACCTATTAAATTATAACTAAAGTCCTAGTTAGATTGAAAAATACTCAAAATTGACAAATTTATGGAAGGTGTATTTATGGTAATTATATCTTTCGTTTTTGAGCGAATTTTGCTGGGAGTTTGATTTCTATTTCTATAAAAAATATCCATTATTTCAGCCGGCATAAATAACGGCATACGGAGATGAATAGACTTGGCTATCGCGAAAAAGAGACTGGGCGACTTGCTGGTAGAAAATAATATTATTTCGCAGGACCAGTTGCTTGAGGCTCTCGCGGAACAGCGTAAGAGCAAACGTAAGCTCGGCGATCTGCTAATCTCTCAAGGTTATATCACGGAGCAGCAGCTGATTGAAGTGCTTGAATTTCAACTCGGCATCCCGCATGTCAGTTTATTTAAATACCAGATAGATCCCGCAATCACGCAGATTATCCCTGAAAGTATGGCTAAGCGATATCAGGTGCTTCCATTCTTAAAAGAGGGCGGCAAGCTGATGGTTGCGATGGCGGACCCGCTGGATTATTTTGCGATAGAAGATTTACGAATGAGTACTGGTTTTCGGATCGAACCCGCTATTTCTACGAGAGATGAGCTGCAGCGGGCGATTGCGCGTCACTATGGCATGCGCGATTCTATGAATCAGATGCTGGTAGAACTTCCGACACAGGAAGAAATAGAGGAGACCGAGATTACAGATGAGGACTCTCCAATCGTACGTTTGGTCAACCAGATGATTCAGCAGGCAGTTGCCCTGCGGGCGTCTGATATACATATGGATCCAGGTGAAAATAATTTAACCATCCGCTACCGCATTGACGGAACCTTACGGACAGAGCGGATTATTCCTAAGCAGATGCAGGGCTTTATCACCGCCCGTCTGAAAATAATGGCCCGCCTGAATATCGCAGAACGGCGTTTGCCGCAGGACGGGCGGATCAAAATGCAGTTCGATTACAAAATGGTAGATATTCGTGTGTCTTCATTACCAACGATGCACGGAGAGAAGATTGTGCTGCGGCTGCTAGATTTAAGCACAGGGGTCAAATCCGTAGATGCTTTGGGATTCAGTGAGGGGAATGCAGAAGCTTTTAAGGAGATGATAGCTCGTCCTTATGGGATTTTGCTGATCACGGGCCCTACAGGTAGCGGAAAAACAACAACTTTATATTCAGCGTTAAATCAACTTAATGTAGAAAGCGCAAATATTATCACAGTCGAAGATCCAGTGGAATACCAGCTTGAAGGAGTAAATCAGGTGCACGTAAACTCGGCTATTGGACTAACCTTTGCAGCTGGGCTACGTTCGATTCTTCGACAAGATCCGAATATCGTAATGGTCGGTGAGATACGGGATGCTGAAACTGCTGAAATTGCTGTTCGCGCCTCATTAACGGGTCATCTAGTGTTGTCTACTTTACATACAAACGATGCGATTAGCTCCGTCTCCCGATTGCGGGATATGGGGGTAGAACCTTATTTGATCGCTTCTTCGCTGATTGGTGTGGTAGCACAGCGGCTGGTGCGCAAAATTTGCACTGACTGCAAAGAAACCTACAAACCATCTGAACAGGAAGCAATTATGCTACGTAGCTTAGGACTACCTGCGGAAGAATTACAGCGTGGACGCGGCTGTGGTAGCTGTAACAATTCTGGCTATCGTGGACGAATAGCGATTCATGAAGTACTCAGTATTGATGATCACTTACGGCAACTCATTACAAACACTGCCTCAGTAGAAGAACTGCGTGCAGCAGGTAAAGCTCGAGGGCTTGTTCAACTGATGGATGACGGACTGCTCAAGGTCAGTCAAGGAATTACAACGCTTCAAGAAGTCATGCGCGAGACGGTCTCACATTAGAGTTAACAGGGATTTAGCATTCTAACTTAGGGGGAGCGGCTAATGCCAACGTATACGCGGGATATTAGACAACTATTACAAACGGCTTACTCCTCCAAAGCTTCTGACTTACATATTTCCGTAGGATCACCGCCGGTTATTCGGATGGATGGAAAGCTGCACTCGCTTGAGGGTGAATCCGTGGTTGCTGAAGAAGCGGCAGATATGGCCAAAATGCTACTTGGTAGTGAACGAATTGGAGCATTTCGGAGTGCGGGCGAGTTAGATTTTTCATATCCGCTTGATGGTGGGGTAAGATTCCGGGTGAACGTTTATCGTCAGCGGGGCGAGGTTAGTATCGCCGCCCGGGCGATTCCTGCAGAGATTCCGAGTCTGGAACAGCTGTCGATGCCTTCGATTTTAACTACTTTGTCGCTTAAGCCACAAGGTCTAATTTTGGTTACAGGACCCACAGGCAGCGGCAAATCTTCTACGCTTGCAGCTATGCTGAATTATATCAACCAGACGGAGAGCAAACATATAGTGACTCTGGAAGATCCGATAGAATTTCTACATAACCATGGAACCTGTCTAGTGGATCAACGTGAAGTGGGCTGCGATACCGCAAGTTTTGCTAATGGATTACGTGCTGCCTTACGTCAGGATCCGGATGTCATTCTTGTTGGTGAGATGCGGGATTTGGAGACCATTTCAGCAGCGGTTACGGCCGCAGAAACAGGTCACCTTGTGATGGCTACCTTACATACAACAGATGCACCACAGACGATTGATCGAATTATCGACGCTTTTCCGGGACATCAGCAGGGACAGATTCGTTCACAATTAGCATCAGTGCTGCTGGCAGTAGTCAGTCAGCGGTTGTTCCCAAGGGCTGGAGGTCGGGGGCGTTTATGCGCTACGGAAATTTTGATCAATACACCAGCCGTAGCCAATCTTATTCGTACCGAAAAAACACATCAGATCAAAAATGTGATGCAAACGGGACGCTCACAAGGCATGCACACCTTGGACATGAGCATCCGTGACTATTTATCGCAGGGGCTTATTGATCCAACAGCAGCTAAGGCGTTTATGGCGGAGGTGAGCAGCTGATGCCTCTTTTTGAATATCAGGTCAAGACAGCCGCAGGTAAGTCTATCAAAGGGAAACTAACAGCAACCGATAAACCTACAGCGATGGAGGAGCTACGCAAGCGGGGACTTACGGTATTTTCACTGATCGAACGCAAAACCACAATTTTATCGATGGACATTTATATTGGTAATCCCGTTAAGCCGCTTCATTTCATCATATATTGCAGGCAGTTTGCCACGCTTATGCGGGCGGGGGTATCGATTGTGGATGCAACGCGTATTTTGGCAGAGCAGACCGAGAGTAAGCCACTGCGCAAAGCATTAGTAGATGTTAATTCCAGCCTGATGCGCGGGATATCGTTCTCACAAGCCGTTCAGGATCATAAAAAAATCTTCCCACAGCTATTTGTCAGCATGATCCGTGCCGGTGAGGAATCCGGTGATATTGAGGGGACGTTGGACAGGTTGGCTATGTTTTTTGAGAAACAGCACACCACGACAGAGAAGATAAAATCAGCGCTTACGTACCCCATTACCGTAGGGGTTATGGCGATTGCCGCGGTTATCTATCTACTTTGGGCGATTGTGCCGCAGTTTGTAACGATGTTTGAATCGATGGATGCCGAGCTTCCGGCAATTACACAGATGGTCTTGGCACTCAGCAAAAGCATTCAAGGTCAATGGTATTTCTGGATACTCGGAGTACTTCTCCTAGTGATAGCTTTTCAGATTACAAAACGTACGGAAAAGGGTGCTTACGCCCTTGATTATGCCAAGTTAAAAATTCCTGTGTTCGGTAAGCTGAATCAAAAAGGCTCGATTGCTCAGTTTACGCGTACTTTTTCTTCTCTTTATGCCAGCTCTGTACCGATCCTACAGTCCTTGGTGATTGTTGAGGAGGTAGCAGGAAATAAGGTCATCGGGAAATTCATCCGTAGTGCAGGGGATTCGCTGAGACAAGGTAATCCACTATCTGAGCCGCTAAAAAAAGCCTGGGTCTTCCCGCCACTAGTTACACAGATGATAGCGATTGGCGAAGAGACAGGGGCGCTCGACACGATGTTGTCCAAGGTAGCTGATTTTTATGAGATGGACGTGGAGAATACCGTCGACCGTCTGAAATCGCTGCTTGAACCGCTGCTGATTGCTTTTTTAGCTGCTGTTGTAGGTGTCATTGTAGCTGCCATTATGCTGCCGATGTTCAGTCTGTACGGTAATATGTGAACCTCTTGGTTCCTTGTATATATTGAGAGGGGTGACGCCGGGGAGGCGGGGCAAGATCCACGAACTTACGCTGGCGATTAGACGACGATGGACGAGCTGTTTCCGTAAGCACAAGAAAGATGATGCTGGATTCACTGAAATGAAGAATATAGGTTTTATCAATCACACACCACTTAGAGGGGGAAATCAAATGTTAGCACAAGCCATTAAGAGAAGATTAAGCAAAGAGGAAAATCAAAAGGGGTTTACGCTGATTGAGTTGCTGGCAGTTATCGTTATTTTGGGGATTATTGCGGTAATTGCTATACCTATGATTGGTGGAATTATTAATAAATCAAAAACGGATGCAGATTTAGCAACTGCTCGACAGCTTTATGATGCTTCCAGGATGTACATTATGGGTGAAAAAAATGGAGAATTTAAAAATGCATCAGTGACACTTCAAGAACTTAAGTTAAAAAATTACATTGATAAGACACTAGTTTTACCTAGTACCAAGAAAACGATTGTTGAAGCTTCTACAATAATTAATTACGGCGCTGATGGAGCACTTGAAAAAGTAACTATAGATCCTGATCCTGAGGGAAGTGATAGTGGTGAGTATTCAGCTGATAAGGTGCTTAGTGCAGAGCCAGTAGCAACGCCAAAACCATGATCTGGTGGCTAACAGGAATATCTAATTAATTTCTATAAATTCAAACTTACAATCTTTCCTAAGGAATCGGACTTCCCGATTCCTTTTTTAAAATCCAGAAGCTAACAGAGGACAGCCATGACGATATTTATCGCAAGTTACATCACATTACTGGGCCTGATTCTAGGCTCCTTCTATAACGTAGTGGCGCTGCGGGTGCCGGCCAAGGAATCCTTGCTTAATCCGCCGTCACATTGTCCGAACTGCAATACGCGGCTGAAAGTGCGGGATTTGTTTCCGGTGGTAAGCTACCTGCTGTCAGGAGGCAAGTGCCGATACTGCGGAACGAGGGTTTCGCCATTATATCCGCTTGGAGAAGCGGCAACGGGTTTGCTTTTTTTATGGGTGTATTTGCAATTTGGCCTGACGGGTAAGGGAATCATCGGGTTCATTCTTGTGAGTTTAGCGGTTATCGTGACGGTTGCGGATTTGAAGTACATGCTGATTCCCAATAAGGTATTGTTGTTTTTTTTACCGCTGCTGCTGATTTTTGTACTGCTATTTCCAGAAGGACCGATATGGCATCATCTGCTAGGAGCTGTGCTTGGGGGAGGGGGCCTTATCCCTTTTGTTCTATTAGGTGGCATGGGGGCTGGAGATGTGAAGTTATTTGCGCTGCTGGGCTTGGTGATTGGCTTTCCGAATGTGATTTTGGCCTTTTTTGTGGCTTGTCTGCTTGGGAGCGTGGTGGGCGGACTGCTGATGCTGCTCGGTGTAATCAAACGTAAACAGCCGGTACCCTTCGGCCCATGGTTAGCTATAGGAGCTTTAATTAGTTTTGGATATGGTTCACACATCATCGGCGCGTATCTCTCGCTCATCGGATAGGAGGACATCGATCACATGCTTGGATTAGGCCCCAAAGTGGCCGGACTTTCAATTGAAGCTGCCGGAATCCGTTATATTAGTTTTAAGAATAAACAGTCATGGGAAGTCCGTAAAAAACGGTTTCTCCCGCTCCTTCCAGGCATGATCATTGAGAATCAGGTGGCGGATAGCGAGGCGCTTTATGATCGGGTAAGGCAGTGGGTGAAGAAGGAAGGGTTAAGGGGAAGTAAGGTTTCTTTGTCCATTCCACCTTCGCAGATCATTATCCGTAAAATGAGTATTCCTAGTACCAATGACAAACAGGTAGAACAACTCGTGAAGCTGGAAGTGGAGACGGGATTGCATTTACCTTTTGAAAATCCTGTCTACGACTATGTAACGCTCGAAGTGGATGAGGAGCAAAGTCACCTGCTCGTATTTGCTGCTCCGCGAAAATCGATTCAGGATTACGTAGAAATTCTGGAGCGGGCGGGTCTTCGGATAAGCAGTGTCGAAATTTCGGCAACCGCCTTAGCGCGTGCTATAACCACTGGGCACGGGGAGAGCTTTGCGGAGACGATGCTGATTAATATGGAGCCATCGGTAATGGACATTTATATGTTCAGAAACGGGAATCCGGTCTTCATTCGTACGATAAACTTACTTGATCTACATAAAGGAAGAAATTTAGCGGGAATGGATCTTTTGACAGACAGTGAAACCTTGGCAGAAACAGCTGTCGCTGTAGAAGAACATTTATCACCCGAGCAAATGGTTGAAATCACTGCGGAAATCTCCCGTATGCTCAGCTTTTATCAATACAGCTTGCATGACGGTTCCACTCGTATCAACAATTTAGTGATTACGGGCACTCCCTCGATTCGTAAACAACTGGACCTGGAGCTCCAGCAGTCCCTAGCTGAACTTGAAATAACACCAATAAGTCTGGAACAGATGGCTAGTGCTGCTGTTTCTGACCCTGATCTAAATGATTACCGTGTAGCTGCCGGGACCGCTCTAAAAAATAGCATCAACACGGATACGATTGATCTATTGCCGAGAGAAGATCGGGAGACGTTGCTATTTCCTTATGTCACGATGGGGCTTGTAGCGATCTGGCTGCTGGGGATGATCGGAACGGGGATTTATTTTTCGGCCAATAAGGGTCAAATCTCTAACGGTAAAGAACAGCTGCAAGGCCTGCAGGATCGCAGTTTAATGCTCCAAGTAGAGCTCGCGAAGCTTAAGAACAGCGGACCTGGACAGCTAGATCGGAAAGCAGCCATCACAGTGCTTCAGGACAATAAGGTGATTGCAGTCCCTATCTTGGACGAATTAGTGGGAGGATTGCCTAAGGAGGCACTAATCCGTGATATTAACTATACCTACCGGACATCTATAGATCTGACTGTAAATGTATCCACTATGGAGGATGCTTCCAACTATTTAAGACAACTTCGCCAAATGTCTTTTACGACCGATGCCTCTATTCAAAAGCTTACTGAAGGAGCCGCAGATGCCATTTCATACAATACGTATACGGCTATTTATAAAGTGAACTTAGCAGCGGCTAAGCAGCAAAACAGTGATACGGATGCCAGCCAAGGGGAGGTGAGCAGCGATGGAACAGATCAATAAATATCGCTCTCCCATCGTACTAGGGGTGTTAATTCTATTCCTGATATTGTTTGCATTCTATATGCTGGGTGTTCAGCCGACTAATAAGGAAATTTCCGCACAGAGCAGCGAGATCAGTCAGTTGGAAAAGGAAGCAGAAGTCCTCCAAAACAAAATCAATGAGCTGAAGGGCAGCGGCAATGAGGGAGATCTAGAACAGAAGGAATTACTGGGGGAACTCCCAAAGGGCGATGACAGCGAAGGTCTGATTGTTGATTTACGGGAGGTTAGCACGTCCTCACAAGCGCGGCTAAAGGATCTTAGTTTTGTTTTGGATGAGGCTAATCCGATTCAGCAAATGACAGGTTCAGCTGAGGTGTCATTCCCGACGGTCAAACAGATCAAAATGACTGCAGTGGTGGAGGGGACATATTCGGGGATACGGCAATGGATGGATGAACTACAAGCCTTACCTCGTATTGTGAATGTAGACTCTTTCAATTTTCAGCAATCCTACGAGGATCGTACTAAGAACAATACGGAGAGTATTTTGACTGCTAACGTAGCTTTTATAGCGTATTTTGAGGCCACCGCAGCAGCATCCAATTAGGGTTCTTGTGCTACTTTATTTAACTATATTACTCCGCTTTTCCTGTGAATCAGGAGGGTGGAGTTTTTTTATATTCTCAAAAGAGTTGTAATACGTTTTCATTCCTCTGTTTATTGGGTATTTTAGCTTGCGGGGTGCATAAGCTGAAACAGTGGCGATCGCCTGTATTTTTTAGATGAAAGAGGAGGAACTTCAGATGAACAAAAAATGGATGCTTGGTTCGTTGGCCCTTTCCCTAGGCCTTTTATCAGCAGGTAGCGGAGTTATGGCAGCTTCATCATCAGTGGGAAGCTCGGCAATAAAAAATGTGGCTGTGATTGGCACAGGAAAAGAAGGCCCAGCTACCATAAACAATTTGACGGTAAAAAGTGTGGTTCCGCTTGTTGTACATGCCAGAGCAATCTATTTCTATACTAGCCGCGGGGGCAACTTTTTCCCGATGGAAACCTTCATGTATAAAGCGCAAGAGTACCGTTACCTTTCCAATGATATTGGGACAAAGGCGAAGCTGATGAATTACATAAAAAAAGCCTACACGCATAATGCAGCAGCTTATTATGTGCAGACCCAATTTTTGGAGCATGAAGGTAGAATGTCACAGGTGAATGCGGATCTTGGAAACTCATTAATGTTTGAAAAAGCCACCGCCCGAATGCTCTCCAAAACTGCAACAACCGCTGAATTTGACTTAACAGTTCCTTATTCGAGCGGGCAGGAAGGCAGTGAGTCAGTGTATGTGAAGCTGAAAAAGGTGAATGGATACTGGAGAATTGATACGTCACCGGATATTCTTTTTTGAGGAAGGTTTAGGGTAGAAGAGGAAAGGTAAAGAGGTTCTACGCTTGGGCGCGGATAAGGTCAGAGGTATATGCAACACCAGCGAATTTACCTTTGCGAGTGATAATGACACAATCATTTTTCATAGGATCTGGGCGGTTCATAGCGAGGCTCAATACCATATCGAGTGGAGTGGAAATATCAAGAATGAGCGGGGTTTTGTTCATAAGCTTCATGGCAGGTTCTCTGTAGAATAGATCTACTCCGGATCTTCCTGTAGCTTTCAAAAAGAAACGTTCGCTCATCAACATTCCTAGGGGTTCATTCATAGCATTGCAGACGACGATACATTTGGATTCTGGATGCTGAAACATGACGCGAAGGGCTTCTCTGCAAGTGCGTGAGGCAAAAATAGCAGGAGCACTGCGGACAATACCAGTAAGATCATTTACAAGAGCTGTTGTCATAGGATGTTCATCCTTTCTGATTATGGGTCTACTTCTAATGTACCCCTGAATCGTAAATTTCAAAGCCGGGTAACGTAAGCTACAGGTAAAATAGATGGCTGGAAAAAATAACCGATCAGACCTTAGGGGCTCTGACCGGTTATTTGTTGTTAGCTATTCACTGCGGACGCCGTCCTCCACCAGCTGCTTTCGGGGGACATCCGGGATTATGGATTTGCTCACGCCTCCACGATTAATGGCGATTAATCGTTTTTGTGCGTAATATACGTCGCGGGACAGTTTATTCACCTCAGTGGATTTACCGTCAACATACTTTGTAATGTAGGTTTCAACAATATATCCGGTTTTCCCATTTTGAATAACGCGTGAGCTGCCACGAGGCAGTGAAGAATCGTTTACGTATTTATCGACTGGAGGGAGCACCTCTACTGTTTTTGAATGAACTTTGTAAGTGACATTTTGCGGAAACGTGCCGAACAGCTTTATGGTCAGTGATTTACCCTGCACAGCTGCTTTAATTATGAGATATTTGCCAGTCGTATTGCGAAAACGAAAGTTGATATAACCTTCAGCGAATGTTGCGTCCTGACCTTTGGGCAAGTAGTTGACGGGCAAGGAATGATTACGGCGTTCCACAATTTCTAGCCCTATACGCAGTGCGGCATTGTAAAGAGTGCTCGACACTTGGCAGATCCCTCCACCAACACCTGCTTGCAGCTTGCCGTTCACAATCACCGGCGCTTCACGGAAGCCGTAATTTACCTTTGCTTTTTCTATAGCTTTTCCATAATCAAAGACGGCTCCAGGCGGGAGAATGGTTCCATCCACAGCTTTGGCAGCAGCTTCCACGTTGTAGCTTCGTCCAGGTCCACTTGCACCTAGAGAGGTGCTGAACTGCATTACTTTTCGCTCGATACCTTGTTCCTTTAATTTCTTTAAAGTTATGTCAGGCTGCAGAATTAACAAAGGGACCTCCATCGTGATTCCCTTCTCCAGCAGGGCATTCAGATGATTAAAGCTGGTGGGGGCAGCTGCTCCTAAGGAAGTCTCCAGAGCTGTCCAATCAACCTCCAGGGAAGTTTTCTCAGAAGTATATACGATTCGGTCATCGCCTGTAATTCGTCGTGTAGCGTCCACTGGTTCACCAAAGGACTCCTTCTCCCAAGTGGGACTTAGAATCTTTTGAAATTGTGCGATTTCAAGATGGGTTTCAAGCCTCCACAGCTGAGGAAAGTTATAGCGTGCCTTTACCCGCTCCCAAAGCGTTCCTTCGGCAAGCTCTTTTAAGCCCTGCTGAAAAGCAGAGGCTTCATAGCTCAATCCAGTCTTACTAAGAGTTAGGGGTAAATCTGCATTGCCTTCCACTTTTAGTACTAGAGGGACGGATTCGAGGGCATGTAGCCGTTTATCCAGCTGGGAGCGGACCTCGGTGAGGGTCATGCCTCCGACCTGCCAGCCGGCAAGGGTTGTACCCTTTGGAAGCGTGGTTTTGCTGCCATATAGATGAAGCCCTCCGTAAATACAGGAGCCGATAAGGACGAGTGCGATGACCACTATGAGGGCAGCATGGATTTTTTTCATGATAAATCTCCTTTTGGGGATTTGGATTGCGCTAAGCAGGCGCGGCCCTGTAACAGAACTTAAAGAACACTTCGTGGGATACCGATAATAAATTAGTAAGAAATAAGTAGTCTCTAATAAAGGGAGTTACGACATCTGATAACAGGCACCGCTAGGTGCTTTTTTATATGTATATGTCCAGTCACTACAAAACTTTCGAATAGTCGTGCAGTTACGGGGTACTCAATCAGTTACAGATTTGTTACAATAGATACATTGCGGAAATATTGAAGTTTATGGAAACTTGAGGTGGACAATGTCGATTCGCACAAGTGGAAAATGTCATAATTGGGAAGTGAGAAAATGATTGAAATGCAAGATGTATGGAAAACGTACCCTAACGGAACTCACGCACTGCAAGGAGTTTCAGTGAAAATCGACCGCAATGAATTCGTGTACGTTGTCGGCCCTTCCGGCGCGGGTAAATCTACTTTTATGAAATTGATTTATAGAGAAGAAGTGCCTACCAAAGGACAGATTTCGGTGGGAGGTTTCAATATAGGAAAGCTAAAACCACGCAAAATCCCTTATGTCCGCCGTAATATCGGCGTTGTATTTCAAGATTTTCGGCTTTTGCCCAGAATGACGGCATACGAGAATGTAGCTTTTGCTATGGAAGTTATTGAAGCACCGAAAAAAGTCATCAAGAAACGTGTGAATGAGGTTCTTGATTTGGTTGGGCTGAGAAGTAAAGCGAATCGTGAGCCCTCACAGCTTTCTGGTGGTGAGCAGCAACGGATCGCTATTGCACGGGCTATCGTCAACAATCCTTCTGTTATTATTGCGGACGAGCCTACAGGTAACTTAGACCCCGAGACTTCATGGGGCATTATGCAGCTGCTTGACGAGATTAATTTTCGTGGAACAACGATTGTAATGGCTACCCATAACAGAGATATTGTGAACAAAATGCGCAAACGGGTGCTTGCGATTGAGAATGGAAACATTGTCAGAGACCAAGCGAGAGGGGAATATGGTTATGAGTTTTAAAACCTTCTTGCGACATGTGCGGGAAGGCTTCAAAAGCGTATTCCGTAATGGCTGGATGTCGATCGCCTCAATCACTTCGATTGTTGTTTCTCTTTTTGTTCTAGGTGTATTTATTCTTCTTGTTCTTAACGTAAATTCTGTAGCTGATGAGGCAGACAGTCAGGTACAGATCAAAGTGCATCTAGCTTTGAATACAGATCAGAAGATGCGCGAGACCCTGCAGACTGAAATTGGCAATATGCCGGAGATCAGCAAGATTACGTTCATCTCCAAGGAACAGGGACTTAAAGATCTCCGCGCAGATATGGGCGAGGAGGCAGCAGAGCTTCTGGAAGGGTTCGATGAAGACAATAACCCGCTTCCAGATACCCTTCAGGTAGAAGTTATTGAACCTACTACCGTTGCTTTTGTGGCTGAGAAGATTCAAGCCCTTAACAAGACACATACCGAACAGCCTATCTACAAAGTGAAATATGGCAAAGGCTCGATAGAAACATTGTTTAAAATCACGCGTGCCGTACGCAACATTGGCTTTATTTTTGTAGCGGGGCTGGCACTTATGTCTATGTTCCTCATCTCCAATACTATTCGGGTAACGATTCTTGCCCGGCGTAAAGAGATTGGGATTATGAAGCTGGTAGGCGCGACAAATTATTTTATTCGTTGGCCTTTCTTTATAGAAGGGGCATTAATTGGACTCATTGGATCATTGATTACTTCGGGTGTTTTATATGCCGGCTACAAGGGTTTGGAATCTTCGATACAGGGAGATCCAATGCTCGGATTGCAGCTGATCCCTTTCAGTGATATTTGGCTGCTGCTCGTAGGTCTGTTAGTTGGACTAGGTGTGTTGATCGGCGTCTGGGGAAGTACGGTTTCTATTCGTAAGTTTTTGAAAGTTTAATTTAAGAGTGAAGGATGGGGAGTGCGAGTTGAAGAAGATTGCCGCCGGACTAGCCGTAATGTTACTAGCTGTCACTATATTCCAACCCTCTGATGGATATGCCAAAAAAACAAGTGTTGCCGAAATCGATAAGCAATTAAAGCAGTTGCAACAAGAGGTGCAGGAAGCTAAGGCGCAGCAAGAGAAAGCGGAGTCCCAAACGCAGGAAGCGCAGCACTATAAGAATAAGACAAATATCAATTTACAATATGTATTGCAGCAAGTGGATCAAGTTAAAGGCAAAATGACCGAAATCTCTAACAAAATTTCCGATACAGAAGAATCTCTTAATGTTACAGCAACCGAATTGGATGAAGCAGAGGCACGAGTGGCCTCAAGAGAAGAACTCTTAGGATCCCGTGTCCGGTTGATGTACACGGATGGAGCGGTATCTTACCTAGATGTTTTGCTCTCATCGACAAGCTTCTCTGATTTTCTGGGCCGCACCGATTCGCTTAAGATGATTGTGGATCAGGATCAGGAGCTGTTAGTCCAACACAAGCTGGACAAGCAGACAGTTGTAGAGAAAAAGCAGGAGCTTGAGGGGCAATATGCTCAAGCCAAGCAGTTATACACCTCCTTGGAAAATCAGAGAAGCCTGCTGAAAGAGAAGGAAGCGGAGAAGCAGGAGCTTATCGCATTTTATGATAAGCAGATTCAAGAAAGCGATGATCTAAGTGAAGAGCAGAACGAGAAGCTGGTTAAGCTGGCAAGCGAACGTTCTGCTTTGGAAACCCAGAAGGATAAGATTAAAGCTGAGGAAGCAGCGCGCAAAGCAGCAGCCGCCAAAGCAGAAGCGGCACGCCGGGCAGCAGCAGCTGCCAAGAAAGCCGCAGCCAGCAAGGCAAGCAGCAGTTCAAGCTCCAGCTCCTCAACCGCGTATGCTGGTGGAGATGGACCCTTCCTGCTCCCTGTAGGCTCGGCAAGAATCTCCTCCTCCTACGGACCACGGACACACCCTATTACGGGGGAGAAGGGGAAAGTACACACCGGGGTAGACTTTGCAGTTCCACAAGGAACCAATATTCATGCGGCTGATTCGGGAACGGTAATCGTAGCTGAATGGTATAGCGGTTATGGATATTGTGTAATTATTGATCATGGCGGCGGAGTTTGGACCCTCTACGGACATATCCGTAAAGGTGGTATCAAGGTTAGTCCTGGGGATAGAGTCAATCGTGGGGATGTGATTGCTGAATCCGGTTCTACAGGTAATTCGACGGGCCCCCATCTCCATTTTGAAGTTCGGATCGACGGCAAGACAGTAAATCCGATGCCTTATCTCTAATTTTTAAGAACTTATAACTCATATTATTTGAGCGTACGGCATATACTGGAAGAGATACCGTACCTTTCAGGACGGACTTATGGAGTTGTTTGCGAGATGGACAAGAAGGGACGGTGGGAACATCATGTTAAAAAAAAGCACAGCGGCGTTTATGATTATCGCCGCCCTACTATGCGGTAGTCTGGTGACCTTGGGCGTGACGGGTTATAGTCATGTTATTGGACAAGCTGCAGGAGAAGGACTGGCCTCAGCATTGCAGGTTACTGGCCTTCAGCAGAAGGAATCCCAGAAGCTTGGAACTGCTCTCAGTCTGATTGAGAGCAATTACTACGAGACAGTAGATCGGGAGAAGCTGATAGACGGTGCTGTCAACGGTATGATGGAAGCGCTGGGCGATCCTTATTCCAACTATATGGGCAAAGAAACAGCTGAGAAATTCGAAGAAAGCATTGAGGGTTCCTTTTCAGGTATCGGTGCGGAGGTCTCTTCGGATAATGGCAAGGTAGTCGTGGTCTCTCCGATCAAGGGCTCACCTGCTGAGAAAGCTGGGATTCAGGCCAAAGATGTTATTCTGTCCGTTAACGGTGAATCGCTGGAAGGCATGGAGCTGAATGCAGCTGTTGCCAAGATTCGCGGTCCTAAGGGCAGTGAGGCCACTTTGAAAATACAACGTTCCGGCTCTGTAGAGCCACTCGAATTTGTTCTTACCCGGGATGATGTGAAGCTTGAAACAGTCTACGCTACCATGGAAAAGGACAATGTGGGTGTAATCGAGGTTACGCAGTTCTCCCTGAATACCGCAGAACGATTCAAGGAAGAGCTGGAGAAGCTGGAGAAGCAAGGCATGAAGGGACTTGTTATTGACGTCCGTAATGATCCAGGTGGTGTTCTTCCGATTGTTATTGAAATGGCAGAGCAATTCGTTCCAGCTGGCAAATCTATAGTGCAAATAGAATATAAAGACAAAAAACGCGAAGTTAGTACCTCAAAAGGATCGAGTAAAGCTTATCCAGTGGTCGTGCTGATGAATAAAGGTAGCGCAAGTGCTTCGGAAATATTGGCGGGTGCTTTGCAGCAGTCGGCAGGAGCTAAGCTAATCGGTGACAATTCTTTCGGTAAAGGTACCGTGCAGACGAGCTTTGATAAACAGCTTGGAGACGGCAGCTTGCTGAAAGTTACCATTGCCAAATGGCTTACGCCAGACGGCACATGGATCCACGGTAAGGGCATTAAACCGGATATCGCGGTAGCGCAGCCGGATTACTTCTCGGTGGCTCCGATTAACAAGAGCGTGGCGCTGCAATATAATATGAACAACGCTGATGTGAAGAGTGCACAGACGATGCTGGACGGTTTGGGTTATAAGCCTGGACGTAAAGATGGCTATTTCGATGCTGGCACTAAGGACGCAGTGAAGAAGTTCCAAAGTACAGCAAAGCTCCAAGTCACAGGCATAATTGACGCCAAGACAGCCGAGGCGCTGGAAGCGGCGCTGATCAAGGTCATTCAAGACCCTGTTCACGACAACCAACGGAATAAAGGGATTGCTGAGATTCAGAAGGAAATTAAGGCGGCAGCGTCGAAAAAGTAAGAAGGCTGAATTCAGCCTTCTTTTTTTCTTTTAGATAAGAAAATGCCAACCGACGTAGAGGAATTAGAATATATACAAATCAGTCATCGGACGAAAAGGAGTGTGACGAACAGTTTGAATGTGATTCAGGAACTGTTAGGAAGCTTGGGCACTGCGTTCTTACACTTATTGATCCAGCCGTATTACTACATTGCTATTATATTTATTGCGTTATATTACCGTAGGCAGGTGGCATTAGAACGAAAGCTGATACATGTGAAATTACATAGCTGGGGTCAGGAAACGTGGCGGACGGTATGGAGTGGTCTAGTCATGGGTTTGGTCGTCTCTATAGCAGCCGTTCTGCTAGGAATATCATTATCAGGTACCGCTGTAGCCTGCATTTGGGTAGTTAGTCTCGTGTTGTCGCTACTGCGTGTACGGTATTTGTGCTTCGCGTATTCTATAGGGTTGTTAGGTATCATACAATTTGTAATTTCTTTCTTTCCAGATACTTTAGATAGTGGAACGGTAGGGAATATTACCACCGCCATACGGGAGATGGATATTCCTGCTTTGCTAGTGTTAGCTGCGCTGCTGCACATGGCGGAGGCACTGCTGGCCCGCAGACAAGGGGCCAAGCTTGCAACGCCGCTCTTCCTGAAGGGAAAGCGCGGCATGGTCGTCGGCGGCTATCAGCTGCAGGCCTTCTGGCCGCTGCCGCTGTTCCTGCTGCTCCCATCGGGAGCAGGAACGGATTTGCCATGGCACTCGCTGCTCGGCGGCAGCCTTGGCATCGTCTCTTTGCCCGTCATCATCGGCTTCAGCGAGATGACGCAGGGCATGCTGCCCGGGCGCAAGGCGGCCCGCACTGCAGGACGGCTGCTGATCTACAGCATCGTCCTGCTCGGCTTAAGCCTGCTTGCCGCTTGGTGGAGCCCGCTGACTCTGGTCGCGGCGCTCGCAGCCATTGTGCTGCACGAAGGGTTAAGCTGGTACAGCGCTCTGGAAGAGCGCAGCATCAGCCCCATCTTCGTGCATCCACCGCGCGGCCGCAAAGTGCTGGCCGTGCTGCCGGGCAGTCCCGGTCAGGAGCTGGGCATCCTGCCCGGCGAGATCTTACTGAAGGTCAACGGGGTCCTGTTGACCGATGCGGCGCAGCTACATGAGGCGCTGCGCATGAATCCAGCGTTCTGCAAGCTGGAGGTGCTGAACCGTGAAGGGGAGAGCAAATACCTTCAAAGTCCAATCTATGATGGGGATCACCATCAGCTCGGCATTATTTTGGTGCCGGAGACGGATGGGATGATTACCGCTGAGGCGAAGCCTTCCAGCATCTACAGCATCATCGGGATGAAGACAGGCATACGCAGCCGGAACCTTCCGGACGGCCAACTTAAACGAAAAAAAACCACTGAAGCCAAGCAGGAATCAGCGGAAGGATAACTAGAAGATGCCCCATAGGCCATGAAATGGTGAATGGGGCATCTTTGTTTTTGATTAGATGGTAGTTTCGCGTGCGAGAAGTTGCTATCGGACCCATTTGCCCCTAATCGCAGCATTTTCGCTTTTTTAGAATGGTAACGGACCCCAAAGCCACTATTGGCATTAAAAACACCCCAAATGAGCCTCTTTCTGAGGAATAACGTCGCTGGGGTCCGAAACTCTGCTCAAACGCCGATAAAATTGTAAATAGCGTCGCTGGAGTCCGAGCCCGCCCAAGGAGTAGCGTCGCTGAACTCCGAACCCGCGCCCAAGGAGTAGTGTCACTGAAGTCCGTAAGCCCCCTCGGCTGACTATCAGGGGTCATACATAAGAAACTAACTTTGGCAATGGCCTATTCATATGCTGTATGCTACTAGTTCAACCCCGCATGTTCTTCAAATAAAAAATAGCAATTTGCGTACGATCGCGGAGCTCTAATTTGCTTAATATATCCGTTATGTAATTTTTGACGGTACCTTCGCTTAAAAAAAGCTGTCCGGCGATTTCTTTGTTGCTATGCCCCTCAGCGATAGAAGCCACTACAGCCAGCTCTGTTTTGGTCAATCCGAACGATTCCAGTGGCTGTACCTGTGGCAATTCTTGCCGTGCCGTAGGCTGCAGAAAGGTTGCCAGCTTACGGGCGATATCAGGGTGGATAAGCATGTTCCCATCAAAAACCGTTTTAATGCCCTGGATGATCCGGTCTGGCGGTATGTTTTTGAGCAAATATCCACTAGCTCCGTTACGCAGTGCTTCAATGATATATTCATCGTCATCGAAAGTGGTCAGCATCAATATCGCAATTTGCGGAAAAGCCTGCTTAATCTTCTCCGTTCCTTCAACGCCACCGCAGCCGGGCATGCGGATATCCATCAGAGCTACATCGGTCTTTAATCCTTTTTGAAGTAATTCCAAGGCCTCGTTACCTTCACAAGCTGCTCCGACAACTTCAATACCTGGGTCCATACCTAGCAATACTTGCAGACTTTGGCGAATAAAGGGGTCGTCATCAACAATCAACACTTTAATCATTAGCATGGCTCCTTTCGTTATACAATCTCATCCTGCTTATAAATGGGCAGCCGCGTAATGACTGTAAAATGTGGTTCCTGCCTCAGTTCGAGTGTTCCACCGATTAAATGCGTTCGCTCGTACATTCCTTTCATTCCGTCCCCACCACGCCCCAATAATTTGCTGAGTTTCTCTCCTTCGGGAAGCGCTCCATTGTTGCTAACATCCATAGTGATTCCTGCTTGCGCGTAGTCAATTTTGATCCGGATGGACGTTGCTTTTCCATGCCGCAAGGCGTTGGTTATAGCTTCACGGGCGTTTTTGTACAGGATTACTTGAATACTAGGATAGAGTGGATAAGGTATGCCCTGTACTTGGTATGAGGTCTCGATCCCCGTCTCACGTCCAATTTCTTCGAGCAGCCGGTCTAACGCATAAGCTCCCTCAAGCTTCGGAGTGTAGTTGATACGTTTAACTGCGGACCGCATATCGTCCATGCTGGCCGACAGCTGGTCACGAATCAATTCCATCATTTGCATTCCGCTCTCGGGAGAGGTGGGCAAGGTCTGGAGGGCGGCCTCCATCATCATTTTAATCCGGATTAGCCGGTGGCCGATATCGTCATGGAGCTGGCGTGAGATTCGGACGCGCTCTTTGGACTGGGCAGACTCTTCTACTTGCGTGCTGAACTCCAGCAGGCGGTTGCGAGCTTCATCGAGCTCGAAATGCTTTTTGCGCAACTCATCATATAGAAGAAGAGTGTCTTCGCGCCGCTTGCCAGCTTTTAATAATAGCTTATTTAGGTAGGCAGTGAGCAGAAATGAAAAGTTAATGTAAGTCACTACGAGCGATGGAGAATTCTGGAGTGCAACGTTCAAAGCTATCAGATGTACACCTGTGAACACGTAAGGCACTGCTTTAGGCTGGAGTCTAGAATAATAAAGCAGTGCTGATATAGCGGGGAAAATCATCATGCTGCCATATTGATAACATAACCAGGCCGTGAACAAGATTTCAATGATACTAATCAAAGCATGAATGGATCTAGGGAGCTTTGGCACCATGACCACAAGGAATAGAAGCATCAGGATATGCAGCGTGAAGATTCCATAATCGTTATATTGATAGACATAAATAGTAATAAACGCAGGGATTAAGATGAGTCCGTAACGCAATAAATTTAGCTCTCTGGGCACGCCTTAGTCATCCTTTATGTTTTTTAATAATCTTAGCATATTATCCCACTACTTCAGGAGATGACTTTAGTCACCTTCAAAAAATGACCTTTCGTACATCCGTAAAAATTCAACCTAGAATAAAATTGAAAATATAGAAGCACACACGACAGGGGAGATAAGAGATGGCAATCGCGGTGTTGACCGATGTGGTGAAACGGTATGAGAACAAATTAACGGTAGATCATGTGAATGTTACGATCCAAGCAGGAGAGATCTTTGGTCTGCTGGGGCCGAATGGGGCGGGCAAAAGTACAACTATAAGTATGATTTGCGGCCTGCTAAAGATTGATAGTGGAGACATTGTTATTGATGGGTTATCAGTCTCTTCGTATGCACTGGAGGTTAAGAAAAAGATCGGCTTAGTTCCGCAGGATTTGGCTTTGTACAATACAATGACAGCAGCTGAAAATGTAACTTTTTTCGGAAGATTGTATGGTTTGCGGGGAAAATTGCTGAAAGAGCGGGTGGCGGAAGCTCTTGCTTTCACAGGACTTAGTGACCGGGCCAAAGAAAAACCAGCCACCTTCTCCGGAGGGATGAAGAGACGTTTGAATATCGCCTGTGCCATCATGCATCATCCAAAGCTGATTATTATGGATGAGCCGACCGTAGGGATTGATCCGCAGTCTCGTAATCATATCCTTGAGTCGGTCAAAGAGCTCAATCGGCTTGGCTCAACCGTCATCTACACTAGTCATTATATGGAAGAGGTTGCAGCCATTTGTGATCGGGTAGCGATTATGGATAAGGGACATATCATTGCTTGTGGTACGGAAAAGGAGCTGCGGGAACGGGTTTCTAAGGAAGAAAAAATAGTGGTCAAAGCAACGAACATCACCCCGGAGCTAATCAATGAGCTTAGTCTACACCCGCGGATCACGAGAGTGGAAAGTAAAGAGGGAACGGTAGAAATGTATCTTCCCTCCTCACAGGATGAGCTGCAGGATATCTTATTTATTTTTGCTAAACATGAAGGGGTTATTGGTTCTTTGAATATAGAGGAGCCGGATCTGGAGACATTATTCCTTAGTTTGACAGGACGGACATTGCGCGATTAAAGGAGGGAGAGAACGCTTTGAGAAATATTTGGACAATTATGATTTATGAGCTTCGCAGGCTGTTTATTTCACGCTCAATCATCATTAATATGTTTCTGCTACCGCTGCTTTTGATCTTTCTGCTGGGTGCCTCCCTTTCCAGTGTAATCGGTGATAAGGCAGCGTCTGAGATTGATCCAGTACGTGTTGGTATAGTTAATCTTTCTGGAGAAGGATATGAAAGCTCGGCGATGATAGATAGCTTTTTGAAGACGCCGGAGCTTAAGGATATCATCATTCCGGTCAAAGTAGGGAGCCGAGAGACAGCGGAAAGCGGCTTGCGTACCGGAAAATATGGTTATGCGGTTATTGTTCCTCCAGGCTTCGATAAAAAAGTACAAAGCGGTGATACTGCACAGCTAGAGTTTATTCTGGGTAAAGATCGGACAGATAATATGGTTGCGGGGACGGTATTCGATAACTTTTTGAACAATATTAACTATAAGCAGTCCGTAGCTATGACGCTGGGTCCAGAAGCTTTGACCGTTACTGCACCAAGTTCGGGGGAGCAGCCTTCTGTTAAGGTTGGGGCGCTCAGTGAAGGTGGCCGATCCTATACAGCCTCCCAATTCTATGCGGTATCCATGATGCTGATGTTTCTGCTATATAGCGGTTTGACCGTCAGTACCTCTCTTTTTAATGAAAAAGAAAATCATACCCTCTTCCGAATAACTTCAATGCCGGTAAAAGGTTCTGAGCTGTTTATTGGTAAAATGTTAGGTGTAGGGGTTGTAAGTGTAGTGCAGTGTGCAGCGATTATTATCCTGACTCACTTGTTGTTTGGCGTAAATTGGGGCAATCGTCCGGGCTTGCTGCTGCTCTTCTGTCTCTTAATGATCATTGCTTCCATGACGTTATCGATTGTCATTTCAATGTTTAGCAAAACTAAAGCAAGTGCAGGAAGTATTATTAATGTTATCACTGTGGTCATGACCTTTATTAGTGGAGGGATGGCTCCACTTCCGGAATCATGGGTGAACTCCGTCGGGGCATTTACCCTGAATCACTGGGTGCTACAAGCTGTTCTAAAAATGATGCTGCATGCAGAGGTCTCAGAGATTTTGCCGAATCTGCTGGTCATGTCGATCATCTGTCTAGTTCTATTCAGTGGAGCGGTTATCTCGTACCGGAAGGTAGGTTACCATGGATA
The DNA here is from genome assembly GCF_037965665.1 of Paenibacillus sp. FSL L8-0333. NCBI lineage: Bacteria > Bacillati > Bacillota > Bacilli > Caryophanales > Paenibacillaceae > Paenibacillus > Paenibacillus sp. FSL L8-0333. The sequence goes on along the minus strand of NZ_CP150186.1, from coordinate 6,306,415 downwards.
AGATCTTAACGATTGCTTGGAATATGGTGAAAAGAACGATCGGTTCTCGGAATGGGCTGCTTACGTATATTCTTCTGCCCTGTATTGTCGTGTCGGTGATAGTAGCAATTAGTGGAAGTATGGGTGAAAGACCGGCTACTATTTTATATTCGAATATGGATGATGGTGCAGCAGGTAAACATTTGCTTACCGAGCTGGAGAATACCGGTGATTATAAGCTTGTTGAGAAGACAGATGAGGCTAATTTGAGGGAGAGTATTATCGATCAGAACGGAGAAGCCGGTGTTTTGATACCGCAAAACTTCACCTCCGCACTGCTTGCTGGAGAAGAGCCGCAAATTAGTGTGTATGAGCTTAAGGCTACCGAAACATCAATTATGGTAAAAATGAAAATCAGTGTAATTGCTGATGAAATGCGAAACACTGCTGGACTAATTGGAGCAGCTCGGGCTGAGGCTACTGGCTCGGACTCACAGTTTGCTGCCGTAATGCAGAGAGCAGAGCAACATAGTGTAGGCAGTATAAGAACAGATTATGATTTATATCCAAAAGAGGGCTTAAGCATCGTCACAGGATTTACTTTGATGTTCTTAATGGGGCTGGTTACAAGTTCAGTGTCACTTATTATGGATGATCGAAGAGAACGAACGATGAAACGTATGTTCAGTGCCCCGGTTCGTTCGTATGAGATTGCCCTCGGTAATTTTCTGGGAAGCTTCATCGTTGGGTTAATTCAAATCGTTGTAGTACTTGCCTTGGGCCGTTATGTACTGCAGTTTGACTTTGGATTACCGCTCTACTTGTATTTCTTGGTTCTTGCAGCATTTATGCTAGTTTCCATGGGTTTAGCCAGTACGGTAGCAGGTCTGATTCGCAATCCTAATAATACTGGCATGCTTAATTCGCTGATCCTGACCCCGACCTGTATGCTTGGAGGCTGCTTCTGGCCGTTATCCATTATGCCGGACTATATGCAGAAGGCAGCTAATTTTGTACCGCAAAAATGGGCGATCCAAGCGATCCATATCGCTGCTACAGGTGGGGGCTGGAATGAATTATGGCTGCCCTTTGCCATCTTGGGCCTTATGGCCGCCGTGCTGCTGGCGATTGGTTCTGCTATTCTTCGCCCGAGTGAAGCCGGAATTAACGCTTAAGAAATTTCCAGAGAATATAGATATGCATAGCTTGGACTACTCTATTCAGGTACAATAATAGGTATCAAATGTCCCTAGTTCTTAATATGTGCAAAAGAGGGGATTTCTAGGAGGATGAGCAGATGAGCAGCAATAAATTGGCTTGGACATGGCGGGTGAAGGAAGAATGTTTAGAGGAGTATGTAGCTATGCATTTAAATCCTTGGCCAGAAATTTTGGAGGAGCACAGTAAGGCTGGTATTTCTAACTATTCCATCTTTCAGAATGGCAATCAATTTTTTTACTGTTATGAGTGTGAGGATAGTAAGGCGGCTTTTGATTACATTGCCAAAAGTGATGCCTGCAACCGCTGGAATGCGATTACCTCTAAGATGGTTGAAGGGTCATTTGATTTCAATGATGAGGTGCCTATGCAGCCCTTACGTGAAGTGTTCTATCTGAAATAAGCAATTGCATTCTAGAACAAATCAAATGTGCATAATTATATTATCGGCGCATCTGGTTTACAGTTATTTTAAATATAGGTATAATATAATTTATAAAGTTAAATTGAATAATTATTTGTTTTTTGGAGGAGCCTGTCAACAAGGGCTCCTCTTTGTCTTTTTTTGGCTTGGAGAAGCTCCTGGTTGGCAGTTCTTATATACAACAAGGGAGTGGATTGAAAGATGGAGTTTGTTTTATATCTTATGCTGATCATATTGTTCACCAAAGTAGCTGGTGATCTATCTGTGCGGCTTGGGCAACCAGCTGTGCTAGGTAAGCTTATTGTGGGAATCATACTGGGGCCTGCGGTACTGGGCTGGGTTCAGGATGGAGAGTTTATTCATTATATCTCTGAGATCGGTGTTCTACTGTTAATGTTCATAGCGGGGCTTGAGACGGATCTGGATCAATTGCGCAAGAACTGGAAATCAGCTTTTGCAGTAGCCGTCGGTGGAATTATATTACCCTTTTTGGGTGGGTTCGCCTTAGGAGAAATGTTTGGTTTTGCTTATCATAATGCTTTGTTTATGGGCGTTATTCTTAGTGCAACATCGGTCAGCATATCGGTGCAGGTGTTAAAAGATATGAATAAGCTGAACACACGTGAAGGCTCTACAATTCTGGGGGCTGCCGTAGTAGATGATATTCTAGTTGTTATTTTGCTCGCTGTTCTGATGAGCTTTTTTGGTACAGGTACAGACGTTTCTATTGGTCTTTTAATTGGGAAAAAGGTGTTGTTCTTTGCCGTAGCGATTATTGCCGGCTGGTTCATTGTTCCTCGGGTCATGAAATGGATGGCTCCGTTGAAGGTGACAGAGGCGATTATTTCAGCAGCGTTAATGATTTGTTTCGCATTCGCCTATTTTGCTGAAATCATGGGGATGGCAGGAATCATTGGTGCCTTTGCGGCTGGGATTGCTATCTCGCAAACTTCCTTTAAGCACACGGTAGAATCCAAGCTCGAGCCGATTGCTTATTCGATTTTTGTGCCGGTCTTTTTTGTAAGTATCGGACTTAGTGTTTCCTTTGAAGGAGTAGGCAGTCAAATAGGCTTCGTGATCTTGCTTACGGTTGTTGCCATTCTGACCAAGCTGTTTGGTGGCGGTCTGGGTGCGCGTCTTACAGGCTTTGATAACCACTCGTCTGCCATTATTGGGTCTGGGATGATTTCACGGGGGGAAGTTGCGTTGATCATTGCCGCCACAGGGCTGCAAAGCGGCTTGTTACAGCAACAGTATTTTACTTCGGTCATTATTGTTGTCATTGTAACTACACTTGTAACGCCGCCACTATTGAAATTTATGTTCCGTGATCCAGTACGTGCGGAAGGGAAATAAACCATAACAAAAGGGAGTCCTGTTGGTCATTTATATGGCTAACGGGGCTCTTTTTTTATGCTCACGTTCCAGTTGCCATCATCAAGAAAAAGGACGGGGATCTGTCTACAGAAGGGGAAAGTTCCCCGTCTTAAGACTGAGTACGAAACCAGCCGTAGGGCTGTTTTGAGTTCAGCCAAAAATGACTAAACTAAATCTCGGGATGGAAATTAATACATAATCAAACAGACATAAGGGGAGTGCCAGAAATCATGTGGAGTGGAAGGGGAAAAAGAAAATGAAATGGTTAACAAAATGGTCGTTCGGTAACAAGGCTGCGGTGGGGCTTTTAGTAGTCATGGCTCTTGTGGTGGGAGGGATGAGCTACACTTCGCTACCGATGGAATTTATGCCAGAGGCGGATAATCCTCAAGTGACTGTAACTGTGCTGGGTCCTGGCCAGGATACACATGCTATGGAGACTAATGTAACGAAGCCGATAGAAGCTGGAGCAGCTTTTGTGAAAGGGAAGAAGGAAATACTGTCCACTTCCGGAGACGGATATGCGCAGGTAAATATTTTTTATGATTCGAAAACGAATATGAAGGATGCTGCGCAGGAGGTTCAGAAGGTCGTCGATTCATTGAAGTTCCCGGAAGGGGTAATGGCTCCTTTTGTACTTCAGTTGAATACCTCCATGATTCCTGTATCACAGGTTACTCTTGCTTTTGACGACGGCCTGACTAAAGAGAATCTTAAGCTTGCGGAAGAAACTATCATTCCAGAGATGCAAAAAGCTGAAGGGGTGGCGAACGTTGCTTTATATGGTAAGGTAACTCCGCAGGTCAGCGTTAAGCTGGACCCGAAATTAATGGCTGAGAAGGGAGTCACGACTCCACAAGTATTAGGTTTACTTCAAGGACGTAATGTATCGGCATCCCTTGGGGAGCAAACGATTGGTGGGCAGACCGGCAATGTTAACGTAGTTTCTACGATAGATAGTATGGATACTTTGAAAAAGCTTCCTGTATCTGCGGGCGTTAAGCTACAGGATATCGCTGCTGTCGAATTGAAGCAGGATCAGGAAAGTGTCAGCCGTTCGAACGGGAAAGACGTTCTATTCGCCATAGTGACCAAAGAGGCTAATGCGAATGCAGTCAGTGTCGGAGATAACATTCAGGCTGCCGTAAATCATATTAATACAACCATTCCTAATGCAGAAGCAGCAGTGGTATTCAGTACATCGGATATGGTAGTTAGCTCGGTGAACAGTATGATGCGTGAGGTATTGCTAGGTGCATTATTTGCGACGATTGTGATTCTGTTGTTCCTGCGTAACCTGCGGGCTACTCTGATTACGGCAGTATCCATCCCACTTTCGTTAGCAGTCACCTTATATCTGCTGAATATTTCCGGCATAAGCTTGAATATCATTACACTCGGGGGAGTCGCGGTTGCGGTAGGCCGTTTGGTCGATGATAGTATCGTGGTGATTGAGAACATTTACCGTAGGCTGCAAAAAGAACCCTTTTCCCGTGAAATGATTATTAGTGCAACTGGGGAAGTGGCTAGAGCGATTACCTCATCAACCATTGCTACCGTAGCAGTATTTCTGCCGATGGGTCTCTTGCGTGGTAGTTTGCAAGCTTTCTTACTGCCGTTTGCTTTAACAGTGACCTATTCATTGCTTACTTCACTCGTAGTAGCTTTGACGGTTGTTCCTCTTTTAAGCTCATGGCTGCTGAGAAGGACATCAATGAAAGTACATGAACCTTCTAAATGGTTTATCCGCTTTCTGGACTGGAATCTTCGCCGTAAATGGGTTAGCTTATCGTTGGGTCTCCTGCTTCTGATTGGCTCCATTGCTGCTTATGTGACTATGCCAAAAGGGGCACTCGATGCATCAGATGCCAGCTATGTTTCTGTTCAGATGAATTATCCGAAGGATGTTCCTGTCAAAGATATTTTGGAAAAGGGAAAGCAGTTAGAACAAGATTTGATGAAGCAGCCACAAGCAGAAACGGTAATCATGCAATCAGGCAATAGTGCGGACGCCGCTAAGTGGGGGAATGTTACCTCTGAAACCTTAGTGGACTATACCGTTGTTATGAAAAAAGGTGCAGATGCTCAGGCTTTTATTGATCATGTTCGTGAGGTAAAAGATTCATACACTGGAGCAACGCTTGTTGCCAACCAAATGAGTATGATGGGATCCAGCTCTACCAGCGAATATATTGATATTGTTGGAGATAATCTTACGGATATTACTACTGTAGCAACAGAAGTTACCGCTAAGCTGAAGACCGTAGAGGGGATTCAAAAAGTCAGCAGCAATATGGAGGATACGAAACCTGTATTTTCCTTTAAGGTAGATCCGGCGCAAAGCAATGCGCAGGAGATTTCGATGCAGCTGTCAGCGATGCTTAATCCAATTCCAATGGGGCAAATTGAGCTCGATGGTGATGCAGCAGGTGTAGTGTTAGATCCTATGGTTCAGCCGCAAACGGAGCAGGATTTAAAAGCACTGACGCTCATGACGGCTGAGGGGCCGAAGCCACTGTCTCAGCTCGCAACTTATGAGGTTCGGAATGAGCCTGCAATGTTGTTCCATAAAGATGGGAAGCCGTATGTACGAATTACAGCAGAGGTTGATCCGAAGAAGGTATCTGAGATCGGTGCGAATATTAAAAAAGAAACCGATAGTCTTACACTTCCGAAAGGCGTGACCTTATTTGCAGGCGGAGCGTCAGTTGATCAGTCAGAGGATTTCAACGACCTGGGTATGACGGCATTAATCTCCATCGGGTTGGTGTATCTGATCATGGTACTCACCTTTAAAACCCTTCGGGCTCCACTGGCGATTATGTTCTCCTTGCCACTAGCGGCGATTGGTGCAATTGTTGGACTTATCGTGTCCGGTGTAACGCCTGACTTCACTGCTCTGTTCGGGGCGTTGATGTTAATAGGTATTGTTGTTACGAATGCCATTGTGCTCATTGACCGGATTAAGCAAAATGAAGCCAATATGAGTATTCACGAGGCTATTCTAGAAGCTGCCGGAACACGGATGCGTCCGATTCTCATGACGGCGATTGCCACCATTTGCGCCATGACACCGCTGCTGTTCGGCCATGCCGAGATGGGCAGCATCGTCTCGCAAAGCTTGGCGATTGTGGTCATTGGCGGCTTAACCGCAGCAACACTGCTTACGCTGATTGTAGTGCCGGCGATTTACGAGTTGTTCTACTTCCGTAAATCGGCAAAAGAGCGTAAAGGAGCAGAAAAAACTAATGCTCCAGCGCTTTAAATAGGCAAACGGCAAGCCTCCGGGTTAATGGGGCTTGCCGTTTTTATGTTTTGTTACAAATCCTTATAATTATGGAATCAGCTTGTCTAAACTAATAGCCAAAACTTTGTTTAGGAAAGGCTGAAAGGCGCTTTGCCAGATTGCAATATCCCCCCCTGAAATAAATATTTATTTTTTAATTTTAAATATTGCTATTTTCACAACAATGTACAGAGCATTTAACATAATTATTAAGAAAGATATTATTGGAAATATTCTATTTACCGCAGAAAATGCCAATATAAATAATGAAAACAAAAGTAAAAATGGAATAGACTTTGTATACTTTCTACTGAAAATCCCTACTAAACTCTTGATGGAATTCATTCCTTTCAGGGTAGCAGATATAAATATGTTGAGCATGATTTCTCGCTAGTCTAAGATTCCATTGTGAAATTTTTTTCTAATCAACGAATATCCTTATTTTCATAGAAAAAATGGATTTCGTATATATTCTAGGTAGGATATAGACAAGTGGTAATTGTTATGCTCTATTCTTTTTTTACGAAATTCCAAGAATACAGGACAGGTGAAAAGTTCTTATCAAATAATCGGCCATAGAAAAATAACCCAAACAATGTTATTTCAATTCTTACTAATCTCCCATAACCCTAACTAATTATGTCATTGTTTTCCTTTGGATGGAGTGCTATGCTCTGTTTAATAAATACCATTAGTTAGGAGAATCGACTGTTTGAATATTCTTGAATGCGAACGAGCTTGGTTTACAGTAGATGATGTAGATAAAAAATCTAATAATTCCTTGTGTGAATTTTACCAACCCTGGAGTAACCTCAAAACAGAAAAATCCTTTTCTATAGAAGAGCTGGTTCCCTACGAGATTTTAATTGAAGTATTACATTCAGAATTGGCGAAAGTAATGGAATTTCTCTTATTGCCCTTTGTCTTTTTCTTAACAGATCAAGCCGGCAATATTATTAATATTGTCAGTCCATTCGAAACGTTTCAGGAGAAAGTAGATCATTATGGAATTAGGAGTGGAACTAATCTTTCGAAGCAAATCTCTGGAGTGAATGCAGTTTCTTTAGCGATGGAGGTTGAGTCAATTGCAGTAGTGCGTGGAGAAGAGCATAGTATGCCAATGTTTAAAGAGTGGAATTGTGTATGCGCTCCTATAATGATAAATGATTGTATATGTGGATATATAGACATCTCATTTGAAGCCGAGAGGCAACTTGGTTTTTCGATTCTCTTTATTAAACAATTATCCGAAAAGATTGTGTTGAAGTTGAAGGAACGAAGCCCGAAGTTAATTGAGTACATATTTCAGGAGAAGTGTGATTTGTATCGATTATCCCCTAGAGAGAGAGAGGTAGCGTATCACTGGGCACTAAGAAAAGGGGCGCTGCAAATTTCCAACGACCTTAATGTGAAAGAGGGAACTGTGCGGAATATCGTTAAGAGTATTTACAGTAAGATGAATATCAGCGAGAGATGGGAATTGATTGAAAGATTGGCCATTGTGGTCCCAACTATTTAGGAACTGTTCTATATCCGTATCAGCCAGAGAACGTAGGGGAAGCGGGTAAGATTGAGCTCCGGCGCTTTAGATAAGCAAACGGCAAGCCTCCGGGTTAATGGGGCTTGCCGTTTTTTTGTTTTGTTACAAATCCTTATAATTATGGAGTTAACTTGTCTACACTAATCGGATAGGTCTGATCCAGCATCCATTTGCCTGCTTTGGATTTCTTCAGCGTTGTGACAGAGGTGGAGCGGTTATCCTGAAACTCAGGACCCTTAAGCTTGATGCTCGTCTGAACCATATATACGGCTGCGGTATCCTGGGTATAATGAATGATTTTGGCAGATTCCAGAGTGAACTTTAGATCATAGACTGTGAAAATTTGGCTGAAGAGCTGTTTGGTTTGTTCGAGAGCAGGGGACTCAGGATCAATAGTAGATAGCACACCTTGAATATTCTCTGCATTGGTATAGTCCAAGTTGCTCTTAAGCACAGCTAATATATCCGTTTCATCCGACTTCGTCACAGCTGGCTTAGCGTTCAGCAGTTTATCTGGGAGTATATATTGTACGCCTTTAATCTGCAGGTTGTTGATTTTCCAGTCTTCAGTGCTGGCAGTACGCGTTAAGCTATAAATATATTCAGAGGTATTGTCTAAGGTGAATGGACCGCTGAGGTGTGTAGTCGTTTCAACGGTGTGAACCGTAGCCTCTGTGGGTTGAAGGCTGATAACCTCTAATTGATCAAGTGAAGTGGTCAGATCGTATTGTTCCATTTGGCTCTTAATCTGTGGCCCGATGACCACAAGAGGAGACTTGCTATCGATTAGGCTCATGAACCCTTCATAATTCTCATTGTTGGTATAGGTTACGTATTTTTCAAAAAAAGCATTGATTTCCTGCGGGTTTATCTGGTTAGTCTTGCCTGTAATGGTTACTGTCTTCGAGTGTGCATTCCAGGAGACTTCATTACCTGTAGCCTCCCCAACGAAGCGCAGCGGAATGTAAGTGGAATTATTGATGAGCTTAGGGGCAACAGAAAGTTGGGTTATTACACCATTGACGCTGGCCTGCTTGCTGCCTAGTTGCAGTGTAATCGTAAGCCCTTCCTTAGTACCCGTTATGGTACCTGTGGTTTGATTCCAATCGATTGAAAGTCCTAGTTTTTCAAAAACCGGGCGAAAAGGAACGACAATTGTACCATTATCATTGAAGGGAGCCTGTCCCTTCAGTGCGAGCTGTTGCTGATTGATCTGAATGGAGATTGGCTTCTCTGCGGCATGGACAGGCCAGGCGATAGCGGTAGAAAGAAGAGTTGCTGCGATTAGGCTAGATATGGTTTTCATCTTGTGATATCTCCTTTGGGTTATGAATGATAAATTAATGGTTATTAGAGGATAACTCCACTAAGAGCCAAAGTAACTTTTGCTTGGAATAAACCGTACTTTACTTTTTGCTTATCGAATTGCCGATTTAAGTTTAGTAAATCCAGCTTGTCCTGATCTGCCTGAGCCGCTGAGATTAACCCGCTATTTAGGAGAGTATCATTATCCTGGGAGACGCGTACGAGTTCCAATTGCTGCTCTTTTAGTTCTGAATATTCAAAATCAATTTCATTTGCTTCCGGCTTATAACTAGCCAGTTTTTCTTCGAGTTGTTGTTGTACTATATTTTTGTGTGCAATCTGGCTAGACCATAGGACTGAATAATAAGTGATGAGTTCAGCATCGGAAGCTTTAGCTGCGTCAAGATTATCTTTGGCGAGTGTGATACGTGCATCTTCTTCGCGTAAATCATAATTACTAGAGAGGCTAATTACTGTATTACAATTCACAGGCTCTGGTGTACTGGAAATGACATCATCTAGAAGGACTTCTGAATAGGATGATAATCCTAACTCAAGCTTAAATTGTTCTAACTGAGCTTCATAACTTCGAAGGTTACGTTCAAAAATAGATTTTTGTACTATGTTTTTACGATTAAAATCGTCCAAACTTCTCTTAGACAGAAGACCATGCTCATAGGACCGCAAGGTATCCTCAGACTGTTGAAACCAATATTGGCTTTCTTGTTTGTCATATTCAATCGTTTTTTTTAGAGAAGAGAGTTGATAATATTTCTGCACAGCATAGTAGCGGATGAGGGCTTCTGTTTTTTGAAGTCGTAACTGATTAATTACTTTATCTGTTTCTAATGTGCGTAACTGGTCACGAAATTCCTTAAGCTGCGCTGTTTTAGTCTCTTGATTGTAACTGTTTTGGCTTTCATTCTGAGCGCTAACCCATTGATTCAGAGATGTGTTAATCATAATTTGAATGAGAATGGATTGATTGACCCCTGCCTGTTCTTCTTCACTTAAATCAGCGTAACCAGGAATACTATTGATAAAAATATCAGGATTTACTGGCAGCAGCCCGCTGGTTGTGACTACATTTTTTTGCTCCAACTTTTTCTCTTCAGATGATACATATGAAAATTTGGAATCCGTTTCTGCAATATTCCATTGTGAGAGCTTGATATCTACATAGTTAGTTAATGCTAGCTGGATTGCTTCTTCCATGGAAAGCGATTTTATTGCGCTGGATACCTGCGTATCAGCATAAACTGTAATGGAATGCGGCAATAGGAGTAATAAGAAGGAGAGTATCAAGAGAGCTGATTTCTTTAACATTTAGCTAGCAACCTCACTATTCCTTTAAGTTGATTTTTTCAAGAACAAAATCAATGATCTTCTTGGAGTCGGTAATAACAGAGGCTTGCGCTATCATCCCTACACGAAGCTCTCCACGTTCACCTCTGCGATTAACAAGTGGGTCATTGGATATCGTTGCCTCCACCAGATAGTAGCTTAGACCGTCTTGCTGAATAATTGAATCTGTGCTGATAGATGTAATCGTACCTTTTTGGGAACCAAAATTTTGTTTAGGAAAGGCTGAAAAGCTGAAATCAACTTTATTGCCAATCGCTATTTTTCCTGCTTCAGCATTAGGTACAGCGATGCTCATTTTATATTTTGACTCGTTGCTAGGTATAATGGAGATCAAGGCTTCGCCGGATTGTACCATGTCCCCGATGCTGGTTTCTTTTAAAATATTAATGGTCCCGGAAATTGGTGCTATGAGCAGTCTTTTGTCTCGTTCAAGCTCAAGTCCCTTAACAGCCTCTTGCAGCGTAATTAAGGTTCTTTTATTTTCTTCTATTGCTGAATGAATCTGTACAATACGGTCAAGTTTCAGTTTTTTCAATGAGGTTGCTTCAGATGAACGGTTAAGTTTCTCTTGATTCAGTAGATCATTTTGCTGCTCAGCCAGCTGTTTCTTTTGCATTTCTAAAGTTTTTCGTTCTGAAACTGATGGATCGTGCCCATTTTTTAGCAAATCGAGGCTGACCTCTATCTCAACCAATTGCTGATTGTAATTGGTGATATTGCTTTCTGAGCTGAGCACGGCTTCGGTTTGGAATTGGTTGATTTGCAAATATGAACTTTCATATTGATGCTGTTCATCTGTAATCTGGGATTGAGGCACAAGGCGGTCCCCCAAGCTGAGCGAACGATTATAGATTTCTTTTTTCTCAGCAGATTGTTTAGACAGTTGGACATATTTAATTTGGTATGTATTATATTGTTCCGTCCGTTTGGTATCTTCAATTGGAAGAAGATTTTGATTCTCTTTGATGGATTGCACAAGCAATTTCTCGTTTGCAATTTCAACATTTAGCAGTTTCTTTTTTCGTTCCAATTCAATTTTATTCTGAAGAGATTTATCCGAACTAGATTCGGCACTAAAGGTAGCAGAATCTTGCAAGCCTATATTCTCGTGAATGGCAGCTGTAAGCTGATCCTGGGTTCCTTGAAAGGTCTGCTGCTGCTGGCTGTATTCAAGGAGAAATTGTTCTACCATGTCATAATAGTAACCCTCATCTGCACGTTCAGAAGAAAACTGATTATCTAAATTGCTAATGCTTTGTTTATACAGCCCGAGATAGTGCAGTTTCTTAGTGAGCTTATTGATTTCTGAATTACGATTTGATAATTCTATATCAAGTTCTTTATGCTCAAAGGAAATTAACTGCTCGCCCTGCTTAATTTGCATCCCTTCATGGACATATACCTGTTCCACTTTTCCCATAGATGAAGTCTGAATGGTACTGACTTTTTCATTGGGTCTAACTACAGCAGAGGCTTTGGCAACTTCATCGATCTGGCCAAAATAGGACCAGACTAACGCAGCCCCCAATAGAATGAATAAGATAAGTATGAAAATGGAAATCACAGGACTGGTCTTGGATTCCATGATTTCTCTGCTATCTGTCATTTCTGATAAGTTATGTATTTGTGCGCTCATACAAGAGACACCTCGCCTACTCCTGCGGCATATTGATGGTTATGTTCTTGTTTTTGTTCAACTCCAGGGAGTTGATCTTTCCACAATTCATAGTACTTTTCACGGTAATCCAGAAGCTCCTGATGAGTTCCATGCTCAATAATCCGTCCTTGATCCATGACATAAATCCGATCACAACGCATGATTGTACTCAACCGGTGAGCGATAATAATCGTAGTCATGTCTTCAAAAGCATTAATCGTCTCCGATACAGCCTTCTCCGTTGTAGAATCCAGATTACTAGTGGCTTCATCCATTATAAGAATATCGGGCTGTTTAAGAACTGCCCTGGCGATAGCTAGTCGCTGCTTCTGTCCCCCGGAAAGGTTAGTAGCATTTTCTTCTAACAAAGTGTTGTAGCGGAGTGGAAGCTGATTAATGAATTCGTGTGCCTGTGCGGTCTGGCAGGCCGAAACAATTTGTTCCAGATCCGTATCCTGATTGACACCCAGACATAAATTTTCCCGGATTGTTCCGCTAAAAAAGAAAGTATCCTGTGATATATATGCGATTCGCTGTCTCAAGCTATCTAAATGAATATCTTTAATATTGTAGTTGTTAATTAAGATATCGCCTTTTTCATGTTGGTAAAATTGCATGATCAATTTGATCAGGGTGGTTTTACCCGAGCCGCTCTCACCGACAAAGGCGACTTTCTCGCCCTGTCTAAGTCTCAAATCAATATCATGAAGTACAAGGGAACGTGTACCATATCTGAAGCTGACACGATCAAATCTAATATCACCTTTTAATGAAGCAGGTTGAATCTTCTTGTCCTCATCCTCAAGCTTCTCCGCTTCTAAGTCGAGTATTTCCCCCAATCGGTCCGCCGCTACAACAGCTGTTTGCAGGGTAGGCTGGAGATTGATGAGATTTTGAATAGGTTCAAGGAAGTAAGCAAGTAATGAGTTATAAGTGATAAGTTGACCCATGGTCATATTTCCTTTTATTACTTGATTACCACCTACCCAGAGGATTGCTACACCTCCAAGCAACTGAACCACACCTTTTAGCGAGCCTTGTATATTATTGAAAATACCAAAGCTGAACACGGATTTCAGAAACGTGATGAATTTCTGTTCCGTCTCAAAGCCAACTTTAGACTCCGCATGGTAGGCTTTGACCGTCTCGATACCGTCTATGGATTCAACGATGTAGGAGGTAAGTTGGGCGTTTTTCTCCATTTGTTCACGGTTTAACCGGTCGAATGGCTTGTGGAATCCCCACACTAACGCTAGATACAAAGGAACCAGCAGCACAGTTACACCAAATAAAAGGGCACTCTGCGAATAAAGAATGATTCCCCCCGCAATAACCATGATAATATCGATCATGATGGTTAGGGTTGCGCTGGAGATGGCATCCCGTACCTTAGAGGCATCCATAAGTCTTGAGATGATTTCCCCCGTCTTGCGAGTACCAAAAAAGTTCATGGGTAGCTTCAACACATGATGGTAATAGCCGAGAATTAGCGAAATATCAAGCTTTTGGCTCAATGTTAGTAGAATGTGACTACGAAAAGCGTTCAATAAAACTTTGAATAGATATAGAATGATTACTCCAATGGATACTATATTCAGAGTCTTCTTTAAGCCAAAAGGAAGAATCTCATCTAGCAGAAATTGAAAATAAAAGGCTGATAATATACCTAATATTGTATAGAGCATGGATGTCAAAAAAATTCCTAGTAGCATTCTTCTCTGAGGAATAAGTAAACCAAAAAAACGAGTGAATAAACCCTTGGACTCACCGCCCTTTTTGAACTGAGGGGTAGGAACCATTAATATGAGAACACCGGTCCAGATTTTAAAGAAGTCTTCTGGTGTATATTTAACAATGCCCTTCGCAGGATCCGAAACGACAACTGTTTTTTTTGTGATTTTATGAATAACAACGTAATGCAATAAAGTTTGGTCTATGACCACATGAGCAATAGCCGGAAGGGGGAAATCTTCGAAGAATGCCTCGTGAGTCCCTTTTACAGCCTTGGCAGTGAATCCTAATTTTTCAGCAGCTTTAACAAGGCCATAGGCGCTGGTACCCATTTTATCGGTTCCCGACATCTCGCGAATTTTAGTTATAGGATAGTTGAGACCATAGTTTTTACTTATAGTGGCGAGACAGGCAGCCCCGCAGTCTTTAATATCTTGTTGTTTGACACATTGGTATTTAGTGAATGCCATATAATCCTCCGAAAAGCAATTATTAAATGATGATTTTATATTGTGACCTGTGCTATACAATGAATCATTTATCTTTGTTGCTCATGTAAAATGCAATGAAAAATCCGATCAGGCCTAACGCCACTAATCCTACGCTTAATAAAATATCTCCAGATCTATTGTCACTTCGAATAATACCTTTTGAAGTTAACATATCTAATATGACTAAAGAAAAATAGATGAAAGCATAAATAAAAACTGCTATAAATGTCTTGTTTTTATTTTTCTTATATATATATATACCTGTTAGAAAAATTAAGAAATTCATTATAAACCATTGGGATGGGAGGATTATATTAGGTCTTACAATTAATAAGAATGATATTACTAGCCCTAAAGTAATGTCTATTCTAATTAGATACGATATTAATTTATCTATTTTCAAAAAAATCACTCGCAATCTATTTATGATTATTCTCTTCTTTTATAGAAGAAAAGATGGAGACATATCCATCTGAAGATGAATGTCTCCATCAAAATTTAGAATGAAGTACCCACTAAATATCCGGCAGCCACTGTACCACTTATGTAGACAACTGCGGCTGTGGCTGTTACTGGTGCGGCAGCAACAGCAGACATGATTGTAACCATACCTAACACTCCTGCACCTACCTTGGCCCAATCAACGCCACCATCAATATTGATACTATCTTCAAGTGTAAGTTCTGAAAAACTAGGGGCATATGAAAGCATTTAATTCCTCACTCCTTATAACAGATATTTAATGTTTTAGTCCGCTACCAGTAAGATATCCAGATACTATTGATCCACCCACTGCCATAATCGCAGTAGGAATCGTTACTGGTGCTGTGGTAACAGCGGCTACCACGGTTACCATTCCCAAGACTCCATAAGCAACATTATCCCAATTTATACCTCCGGAAATCTCCATCGTTTCAATGTTGGACAATGTTGAAAATTGACTATTAAGACTCAGTTCCATTCTATTCACCTCCTTTCGAGATAGACGAGTTTTGACTAGTTAAAGAAGACTAGGATTGATGCCAATACAAATATCTATTTTTATATTTTCACTAGTACCTTCAGATAAGTTTATATTATATGCGGATGTTATTTGATGTAGATTGTTTTGAGAGATATATTTGACTAAAAATTCATAAGCAGAATTGATGCCATTCATTTTACCTTCATACATCAAGCAAATTGCATTTATTAACTTGAATTCTTGCTTATATATAAAAGGGGGATTTTTTTTAATTTCTCCTTTTACTGGTACCATAATCTCAAAATCCACCATCTCTATGCCATTATTTCGGGATACAGAATGAGTAGAAGTGATTAAAGGACCATTCTTTTGGAGGTTATAGTTGTTTAGTGAAAGGATAAATTCGTTTAGTTTATGATGTAAACAACTGGAAGGAATAGTGTTGCGATATGAGACTAAATTAAAATACTGGAATGTTTGTTTTTCATTAATTTTATACAATTCCACTGTGTTATCTCCTTAGAGGTTTCTTTTTTCTATGACTTAAGGCACATTGAATAGAAGAGAGTGTAAGGATAATTATTAATAATAAATGGGGCATCTAGCGGTTATTTAAGTTCTACAAATGTAATTATGGTCTTTATAACAAAGTTTGAAAATATCCCCCATTGGATATTTACTAATATGAATAAATATGTTAATAGTTGGTTGAATCTTCAATGTTTAAATATATAATGGTATCATTTTACATTATAAATGATGGAAATCAGGAGGAGTTGGAATTGACAGTAACATACGATCAGACAAAACTTTGGTGTTCAGCTGAAGATCTAAAAAAGGAACAAATGGATTCTATCTCTTCATTGGGTAAAGTCAAAAGTTCAAAGGCCCCACAAAGAACGAGTGCGCACTCTTTTGAGGAGATTGGCCAGGAATCTATTTATCACGAGGCAATGATTCTTTCCCTACATAACGAGATGATTAAAATTAGTAAGTATATATCGGTAGATTTTGCGGCTTTTCTAACAGATGATATGGGGGGAATTCTCGATCTGTATTTCTCTTCAGTACATATAAAAGAAGAATTTGAGCAGGAATAAGAGTTGGGAAGAGTTTTGCCAAACAGGATTTCGGGCTAAATGGTGTTTCACTTTCTATGGAAATGAATTCTATTGGAGTAGTTAAAGGGAGCGAACATACGAATTCTATATTTTCTAATTGGAACTGTGTATGTTCTCCTCTCTACTCAGATGGTGTTATAAGAGGCTATGTAGATATTTCTTTCTACAAAGGACTGCAAATCGAATTTGCTATTCCATTTATGCAACAGATAGCTGAAAACGTTACCGAGAAATGGATGTGGAGTAACCCTGAGATGCAGTTACTTAGACTAGAGTTTAGTTTTGAACAATTCAACTTGACTGCCCGAGAAAAAGAGGTGGCTCAAATGTGGTTATGTGAAAAAAGTGCATTGCGTATTTCTAACGAGTTGGGAATTAGTGAAGGTACAGTTAGAAATGTAGTGAAGAGCATATATAACAAAATGAATGTAACTGACCGTTGGCAGTTCACTAAGAAACTTTCATTTAATCCCGTACATAATCCAGAACTTCTGTATGTAAAATAGCATTTTTTAATATGAGAAAAGGAGACCACGTGTTAAGTGGTCTCCTTTATTTAGTGCGCCCAGCCGATAGTTATGGATTTCGTCCGAAAAGACAAGGGCATGATGCGGTAAGGAAAGCCAGAGTATTCATGAAAGAGGGATATCGATTCGTAGTCGATCTAGACTTGGAGAAATTCTTTGATCGCATCAACCATGACCGACTGATGATGAAGATTTCGGCTAAAGTGAAGGACAAGAAAGTTCTCCTGCTGATTCGTAAATATCCTCAGTCAGGTGTGATGGAGAACGGGCTAGTAAATACGACAACAGAAGGGACACCGCAAGGTGGTCCACTCAGTCCGTTGTTATCTAACATCGTTTTGGACGAGCTCGACAAGGAACTCGAGAAAAGTGGACACCGCTTCGTCCGTTATGCGGACGACTGTAACATCTATGTGAAAACACTAAGAGCAGGAGAGCGAGTGAAGGCATCCGTCACCAGATTCATTGAGACAAGACTAAAACTAAAGGTGAACCAAGCGAAGAGTGCGGTGGACCGCCCATGGAGACGGAAATTTCTTGGGTTTTGCTTTAGTAGCGATAAAGAGCCCAAGGTGAGGATAGCAAAACAGTCCTTGCAGAAAGCGAAGGCTCGAATTCGGGAGATAACGTCCCGGAAGAAAGCGATGCGAACGGAAGAGCGAATCCAGGAGCTCAATCGATACTTGATGGGATGGCACGGATATTTCTCGCTGGCGGATACGCCAAGTGCCTTTAAAGCGATGGATATGTGGATTCGAAGGAGATTGCGAATGTGTCTCTGGAAGCAATGGAAGAACCCGAGAACCAAAGTCAAAAGGCTTATATCCTTAGGCGTGCCTAAGGATATAAGCCTTTTGAGTGGGGAAATACTCGGAAAGGGTATTGGCGAATTGCAGGGAGTCCAATTCTGCAACGTGCATTGAATAACCAATATTGGGAATCCAATGGATTAAAGAGTGTATTGGACAGATACAACTCCTTACGGAAAACCGCCGTATACCGAACGGTACGTACGGTGGTGTGAGAGGCCGGGGGCTCGCCGCCCCCTCCTACTCGATTTATTATTGAAATATTAACCGCAAGAACAATTCAAAACCGGCTTACGCGCAGCCTGTGTCTCATCCAAACGGCTAATCTCTGTGGTATGCGGTGCGTTGATTACGATTTCCGGTGTCTCCTGCGCTTCTTTAACGATCTGAATCATCGTATCGATAAAGCCGTCTAGCGTTTCTTTACTTTCGGTTTCCGTCGGCTCGATCATCATGCATTCCTCAACGGTCAGAGGGAAGTACACGGTTGGCGGGTGGTAGCCGAAGTCGAGCAATCGTTTAGCGACGTCTAAGGTGCGCACGCCATATTGCTTGAGGTTTTTGCCGGACATAACGAATTCATGCTTACATACACCCGGATATGGGATTTCAAAATACGGCGCCAGACGGTGCATCATATAGTTCGCATTCAGCACGGCATTTTCGGATACCTCACGTAGTCCGTCTGGACCATAGGTGCGAATGTAGGCATAGGCACGAACCAGAATACCAAAGTTTCCGTAAAAAGCTTTCACGCGTCCAATGGATTCGGGTCCGCCGAAGTCGAGTGAGAAGCTGCTATCTTCACTCTTCACCACAGTAGGTTGTGGTAGGAATGGAATCAAGATGGATTTTACGCCGACTGGTCCGGCCCCAGGGCCGCCACCGCCATGTGGGGTGCTCATTGTCTTATGCAAGTTCAGATGCACAACGTCAAAGCCCATGTCGCCAGGTCGGGTAATGCCCATAATGGCATTGGAGTTGGCTCCATCGTAATAGAGTAAGCCCCCTGCTTCATGCACGATCTCAGCAATCTCGACGATTTGGGTTTCGAACAAGCCGAGTGTGCTTGGGTTAGTTAGCATTAGTGCGGCTGTGTCGCTACCGACGGCTGCTTTCAGTGCTTCAAGATCGACCATTCCTTTATCTGTGGAAGGGATCGTGATCGTTTCAAGTCCTGCTGCTGAGGCACTAGCAGGATTGGTTCCGTGCGAGGAATCCGGCACGATAACCTTAGTACGCGTCTCGCCGCGACTTTCATGGTAGGCGCGGATCATCATGAGGCCGGTCCATTCACCATGAGCACCTGCGGCAGGCTGTAAGGATACTGCATCCATGCCCGTCAGCGCGGACAGATCATTTTGCAGGGTATACATTAATTCCAGTGCGCCTTGAATACTTTCTTCCGGTTGGTAGGGATGAATTTTGGCGAAGCCGGAGAAGCGGGCAACATCTTCGTTAATCTTCGGATTGTATTTCATCGTGCATGAACCGAGTGGATAGAAGCCATTGTCTACACCAAAGTTACGACGTGAAAGAGAAGTGTAGTGGCGAATGACATCCACTTCCGATACTTCTGGAAGTACGACGGGTTCGCTACGGAGTAAACCTGATGGAATCAGGGACTCCAAGGTTTCTTCCTGTGGTACATCGCATAGTGGCAAAGAATAGGCCGAACGGCCGGGACGGCTTAATTCAAAAATTAGACTTTGCTCCGGTTTCATAAACAGCCCTCCAGTGCGCTAGCGAATTGGTCGATTTCGGTTTTGCTTCTTTTTTCCGTTACGGCAACCAGCATATGTCCAGCAAGTTCAGGATAATCACGACCCAGATCATAACCGCCGAGATAATCGTCCTTCAGCAGCTTAGAATTAATAGCGGTCACGCTGCTGCCTTCAGGAAGCTTCACAACAAATTCGTTAAAGAATGGGGAGGAGAAGGCAAGTTCAGCACCTGTTAGTCCGCTAAGTTTATTAGCAGCGTAATGGCTTTTGCGAATATTTAGCTCGCCTACTTCACGCATGCCTTCTTTGCCCATAACGGACAAGTAGACGGATGCGCAGAGAGCCAGCAGCGCCTGATTGGAGCAGATATTCGATGTCGCTTTTTCACGACGAATATGCTGCTCACGCGCTTGAAGTGTAAGAACGAAGCCACGTTTACCGTTACGGTCTACCGTTTGGCCAACGATCCGGCCTGGCATGCGGCGCATCAGGTGATCAGCTACGGCAAAGAATCCGCAAGTTGGACCCCCGAGAGAAGCTGGAATACCAAGTGGCTGAGCATCACCCACTACGATGTCGGCTCCAAGTTTGCCCGGAGTTTCAAGTACACCTAGAGCTATTGGGTTCGCGCTGACTACAAGAAGACCTTTAACCGCGTGAATCAGCGGCTCAACCGAGCGAAGATCCTCGATGCTGCCGAAGAAGTTAGGCGATTGAATAAGCACTGCGGCAGTATCTCCATCGATAGCTTCAGCGAGTTTAGCTTGATCGGTAACACCGTCTTTATAGTCAATCTCCACCACCTCCAGACCCCAAGCATTAGCCGAAGTACATAGCACTTGGCGAGCCTCAGGATGAACGGTACGGGAGACGATTAATTTTTTGCGTTTGGTAGCACCAGCCGCGAGAACCGCTGCTTCGGATAAAGCTGTAGCGCCATCATACATACTGGCATTGGCAACTTTCATACCGGTTAGTTCGCAAATGTAGGATTGGAATTCGAAGATCGCTTGCAGCTCACCTTGGCTGATCTCCGGTTGATAAGGAGTGTAGGCAGTGTAGAATTCAGAACGGGAAATGACATGGTTGATGACCACAGGGATGTGATGATCGTATAATCCGGCGCCGAGGAAGCTGGCGTGAGAATCAAAGTCGGCATTTTGGTCAGCCAAACCTTTCATGTGGCGCAGCAGGGCGTATTCATCGAGTGGTTCAGACATCGGCATAGTGCCTTGGTAACGTACCGCTTCAGGAATATCGGAGAACAGCTCATCTATAGACTGAATCCCGACGGCCTCCATCATCTCTACGCGGTCCTGTTCTGTCATGGGCAGATAACGGTGCTTCATTAAGGTTTCACTCCTTGGCTTTTTTTAAAATATAAGAAAGTACAATTTTCACGCTATACTTTATCCTTCTATTTCTCGCTTAAAAGCTCACCGTCCTTATATGGACGCTAAAGGCGTTTATACTTGTAAAAAGGGGCCTTGATCACTACAGCCTTAAGCTGCTTGCCGCGTATCTCTACGTAAACCTCTGTGCCTATTTCACTGTAAGCAGCATCAATCAAAGCCAACCCCAGGTTCCGTTTCAGCGTAGGGGACTGTGTTCCGGTTGTGACCTCACCAATCTTAACCCCATCTGCCCAAACAGGATAATGGGAGCGTGGAATGCCTCGATCAATCATTTCTAGGCCGACAAGGCGACGGGGAATCCCAGCTTCTTTTTGCTGTATTAGTGCATCGCGTCCGATAAAGTCTATTTTGTCCAGCTTCACGAAGAACTGTACTCCTGCTTCAAGCGGGGTGATGTCAGCGGATAGTTCCTGACCGTACAGTGGTAATTTTGCCTCAAAACGCAGGGTATCCCGTGCACCCAGTCCAGCAGGTGTTAATCCGTGGGGCGCGCCTGCTGCAAGCAGTCCGTTCCATAACGTTTCTGCACCTTCCAGCGGAGCGTAAATCTCGAAGCCATCTTCACCGGTATAACCCGTACGGGAGATAAGTACCTCTACACCGCAAACGGTGGCGCGTTCGATGAAATGGAAAGGCTTGAGTGTTGAAATAGGAGCATCAGTAACTTCCGCGAGAATGGTTTCTGCCAGAGGACCCTGCAAGGCGAGCAAAAGCGTCTCGTCAGAGACATTAGTGAGCGTGACTTCATCGAATTCAGAGGTCAAATGCTCTTGCAGCCACTGCAAGTCCTTGTCGATGTTGGAGGCATTAACGACGAGCATATAACGCCCTTCGCTTAGGCGATACACGAGTAGGTCGTCGACAACTCCGCCATTTGGATAACAGAGCAGTGTATATTGTGCCGCACCATCCGTGAGGCGGCTGACATCATTGGTTGTCATTTTTTGCAAAAAGGCTTCTGCACCGTTTCCAATCACCATGAATTCACCCATATGCGATACATCGAACAGCCCAGCCTGCTGGCGAACGGCTTCGTGCTCTTTCACGATACCTGTAAACTGTACTGGCAGCTCCCAGCCACCGAAGTCAATGCACCTGGACTCCGCATAAGCGGAATAGAGATCATAAAAAGGTGTTCTTCTCAAAGCATCCATGTCGTCACTCCCCTTGATCTGATTACATACGAAAAAAGGACAGGCAGAAGCAATCATGCATAAATGCACAAATCGCTTTCTGCTCTGTCCTTTGTACCTGAGAGTTACCCTGCCGTAACTAGCTTGCAGGTTTCCCCGTTGGTGATCTGACGCATCTAGCCTTGCGTCTGATGCTCTCCAGAGATACGTCCGACAAAGGTCCTTTTGCCTGAGAGATTCACCCCTGTTAGGGCTTACTCCTTCGGCGCCGTCTTCAAGTGAGACAGTCTCTCCCTATGCCATCATCCGCAATTATATTTCTTCGAGAAACGGTTATTGTCTATAAAAAGACGACAACGTCATTTCTTCTTGTATGTCTCCATTAAACGGGTATAGTCGGGCGCTGTCAACAAGAAAACGTCGAAAAAATGACAAATTTAAATTTCCTGTTAGTAATATTGACATTGTGAGCCGGGATAACTTAGGCTATAACTAAATTTAGAACTCCAAATTGGAAATGAGGCGGCTTGAAATGAGTGAAGTATTAGACAACCTTCTTTACAGCGAAGAGCATGAATGGGCACAGCAAGTAGAAGGGCGAGTAGTACGTGTTGGGATTACGGACCATGCTCAGCATTTATTAGGCGACATCGTATTTGTTGAGTTTCCTGAGGTAGGATCAACCATTTCGGCCGGTGACAGCGTAGGCAGTATCGAATCCGTTAAGACGGTATCGGAATTGTATTCGCCCGTCTCTGGGACGGTTACCAAGGTGAATGATGGATTAGAAGCTAGTCCGGAGCTTATCAATGATCAGCCATATGGCGGGGGTTGGATTTTTGAGATTGAAGTTGATGGAGAATATGCTGATGCTGTAAAAGGTCTGTTAGATGCAGCCGGTTATAGCGCGTTAGTTGCTGAATAATTGGAAATTGGGGACGGGAAATAGTCTGATCAAGTGTGATGTTTTTAGCAGCAAGTTTCTGCGATTTGGGGACTTGCTGTTTGTGTTTCTTATGTAGATTGTGCGAGTATCCGTAAACCCAATCGAGTGGTTTGAGGGTCTAGTGGAGTATGGAATTAGGGAAAACCTCCCTCATTTTAGACGATTATAGCTTGAGAGTTAGGGTTTTAGGGAATTCCTCCCTAATCATCTCGGTAAAACCACTATTTCAGACTAAAAAGAGTAATAATCAGGGAGTAATTCCCTCATTCCGCGATTGGATACGATAATAGGTGAATAATCAGGGAGGTTTTCCCTAATTAAATTGGATGAAGCCCCTTGTTAGCTCAATGTGGTAATTGCAAAGGCTCCTGCCGCCGAACTTAGCTCTGAGCGCAAGCAACTATATTTTATTCCACCTCTTGAAGCTGTCGAAGTACAATGATCTCTACGCGTCGATTTTTTTGTTTGCCTGCTACCGTAGTATTATCTGCTGTTGGTCGGGTATCGGCATAACCTGCATATTGAAAAGTGTCCGGGTTCAGTCCTTCATTATCTAAGAAAAAGCGCAGCACAGAAAGCGCACGAGCACCCGATAGCTCCCAATTGTCGTTATAACGGGAAGCTGATGACACTGGTGTATTATCCGTATGTCCTTCAATGCTGATCGTTGCCCCGATATCTTTGAATAAGCCTGACAACTGCTGAAGAGCAGGAAGGGCTGGTGACTTCACATCTGCTTTACCCACATCAAAAAGAAAACGGTCGCTGAGCGTGATTTCTATGCCCTGCGGTTTGTCGGCTACAAATATTTGTTCACCGAGATTATTCTCCTCCACATAGTGGGTGATCACACCCATTAACTCAGCAAGCTTCGCCTCTTGTTCTCGAAAAGCCAACTCCCGTGCTGAAGGTGTTTCATTCTCCGTTTGTTTATCAGAACCGTCATTTGGTTTTGCAGTTGCGTTCCCATTCCCATCTGTACTCTCTGGTTTGTTGTCGGGGGTCTTTCCAGCATCTAAAATACCATCTCCGCCTTCAAGAACAGTGCTGCTCGACTTGAAAGTCTGGGATAAAGAGCCGGTTACGATATTGTATTTGTCAGTGTCCAGGCTGCTCATCGCATACAATATAACGAAAAATATAAGTAAAAGCGTAATTAGATCTGCGTAAGTAATCATCCAACGATCACGGCTTTCTCGATTCTCTACCCGCCGTTTGCGCCGGTCTCTTTGTCTCATATAAAACCTCTTGCTTCTGCACGGTCATCTGTGGTGGTGTCTGAAATGAAGGAGTTCAGTTTTTTACGCACCAGCAACGGATGATCCCCGTTTTGTAGAGAAAGAATGCCTACTAGCAGCATCTCCATGCTATGCAGCTCACTTTGGCTGCGGGATTTGATTTTGGAAGCAATGGGTAAAAATATTAGATTAGCGATGGCTACTCCGTACAGTGTTGCAGTGAACGCTACTGCGATAGAGGTACCTAGATTTGATGGGTCTGTAAGGTTGCCCAGTACCCTAATGAGTCCCATAACTGTACCGATGATCCCCATCGTTGGAGCATATCCGCCAGCGGCTTCAAAAATCTTGGCGTAGCTTTCATGCTTCAATTCTTTCGCATCCATTTCCAATTCCAAAATCTGTCTTACCTGCTCAGGGTCAGTGCCATCGACGATAAGCAGCAGTCCTTCACGGGTAAAAGGATCAGGATGTACCTCCGCTTGTTTTTCGAGCATTAAAACGCCGCCACGGCGGGCCACTGTGGCCATTGCGATGAGCTCTTCTGCCTTCTCTTCATCACGTTCAGGATTGCGGCCAAAAGCCATGCGCAGAGCGGTGGGAATGGAGCGTAGCTTAGCTGCCGGGAAGCTGATCATTACGGCGGCAATCGTACCTCCAAATACAATCAAAGCTGCATTAAGCTGCAGCAGTCCGGAAAGGCTTCCGCCTTCCCAGAGGTAGCCGCCGATTAGCGCAGCCAGTCCGGCCACTAGGCCGATTATTGCGGTAATATCCATGCTTCAAGCTCCTAACATTTCTGTGTATTATGGTTTGCATCGATCTAAGCAACACTGTATAATGAACGGGAACACATATTCTTATCTTCCATATTTTTTACTATCGTATGGAGAGAGAAGATTCAGACAACAATTATAATATATTAATCTAGTTTAGACGATAGAGGGGAGACGGGCAAATGAGTGATATTGTCGTCAGTACGAAGACTTTTGAATTGGAGTCCGAGTATACACCCCAGGGCGATCAGCCTCATGCCATAGATGAATTACTACAAGGCATCCGGCAGGGTAAGAAGCACCAGACGCTGCTGGGAGCGACAGGTACAGGGAAGACCTTTACTGTCGCGCAAGTTATTTCCAAATTAAATCGCCCCACGCTGGTTATTGCGCATAACAAGACACTGGCTGCCCAGCTGGCAAGTGAGTTTAAGGAGTTTTTCCCGAATAATTCGGTAGACTATTTCGTCAGCTACTACGACTATTACCAACCAGAGGCGTACATTCCCTCCTCCGATACTTATATTGAGAAAGATTCCAGCATTAACGAAGAGATTGATAAACTTCGCCACTCCGCGACAAGCTCCTTGTTCGAACGGCGTGACGTTATTATTGTAGCGAGTGTGTCTTGTATTTACGGTCTCGGTTCACCAATGGAATACGGAAGCTTGCTGTTGTCCTTGCGGGTTGGGATGGAGAAGCCGCGCAATGAGATTCTGAGCAGACTGGTGGATATTCAATACCAGCGCAATGATATCAATTTTGTACGCGGAACATTCCGTGTACGTGGTGATGTGGTTGAAATCTTCCCGGCATCTCAGGGTGAACATGCGATTCGCGTTGAATTGTTTGGCGATGAGATTGAGCGGATCACTGAAATTGATGTTTTAACGGGTGAATTGATCGGTGAACGCGACCATGTCGCCATTTTTCCGGCTTCTCACTTTGTTACCAAGGAAGAAACGATGCGTGTAGCAATAGTCAATATTGAACGGGAGCTGGAAGAGCGGCTGACCGTGCTTCGTGACGCAGGCAAGCTTCTGGAAGCGCAACGTCTGGAACAACGGACACGTTACGACATTGAGATGATGAAGGAAGTGGGTTTCTGTTCGGGGATTGAGAACTATTCCGGGCCACTAACCTTCAGGGAGCCAGGAGCAACTCCATATACGTTAATGGATTATTTTCCTGATGATATGTTAATTGTCGTAGATGAATCCCATGTTACCCTTCCGCAAATTCGGGCGATGTATAACGGTGACCGGGCGCGTAAGACAGTGTTGGTAGAGCATGGTTTCCGTCTGCCTTCTGCGCTGGATAACCGTCCGCTTCAGTTCGAAGAGTTCGAAGATAAAGTGAACCAGATCATTTACGTTTCTGCGACACCTGGACCTTATGAAATGGAACACTGCGAAACTATGGTGCAGCAGATTATCCGTCCGACTGGGCTATTGGATCCAATCATTGAGGTTCGTCCTACAGAAGGCCAGATCGATGATCTGATTAGCGAAATCCGTGACCGGGTCGAACGTGATGAACGTGTACTCGTTACCACTTTGACGAAGAAGATGTCGGAGGATCTGACAGACTACTTTAAGGAAATCGGTATTAAGGTTCGTTATATGCACTCTGACATCAAAACACTGGAACGGATGGCGATCTTGCGGGATCTTCGTCTCGGTACGTTCCATGTCCTGGTAGGGATTAACCTCCTGAGAGAAGGTCTCGACTTACCGGAGGTATCTTTAGTTGCAATTCTCGATGCCGATAAAGAAGGGTTCCTTCGTTCCGAACGTTCACTAATTCAGACGATTGGCCGTGCGGCTCGTAACTCTGAGGGTCGTGTAATCATGTATGGTGATCGGATCACTGATTCGATGGAGAAAGCGATGAGCGAAACATCGCGCCGTCGCGCCATTCAGATTGCTCATAATGAGAAACATGGCATTACCCCAACCACCATTAATAAAAAAGTGCGTGACATCATCGAGGCGACGAAGGTTGCTGAGTCTAAAGCCGATTATCTCACAGGTGTTGGTGGCAAGATGAATAAGAAAGAAAAACAAAGTCTGATCCAGCGTCTGGAAGCTGAAATGAAGGACGCTGCCAAGAACCTGCAATTCGAACGTGCGGCAGAGCTGCGTGACGCATTGCTGGAGCTTCGGGCTGAGTAACAAACCATTAATGCATCACCGATATTTAAAATAGGTATTGAACGGTGCTGTCCTAGACCGTTCTTTTTGAATCAATAGAGGGTCGCGTATCCAGTAATGTTTATGGCACTTAAACGTATCCCGCAGGGACAGCGCCCGCAATGTACTTGGCACTTACGCGTATCCCGTAGGGACAGCACCATGCAATGGAATTGGCACTTATGCGTATCCCGCAGGGACAGCACCATGCAACGTCTATGACAGTTGCTTGTACCTGCTTTTAGGTAGTACGAGAATGTCCAAGCGGTCCCGCAGGGATAAGCGCTCTGAGCATTATAGTCACTAAGTTACGTCCCACCATACTCCTTCTCCAGAAAATGCGGGTGTCCAGAGGGTGCAACCCGTGGGGCCCTCCCTTGGAAGGGAGGGTTTGGGAGGGATCGAAAGGCTTTGAAAAGGCTTTGAGAATATTTTGAAATAAGGTTGAAATAGTTTTTTTTAAAAGGAGAGGTTCCGTTGGCGAACGAAAATATTGTAATTAAAGGCGCGAGGGCGCACAATCTCAAAAACATCGATGTGACGATTCCACGTGACCGTTTCGTCGTGCTGACGGGACTTAGCGGCTCAGGTAAATCATCGCTTGCATTTGATACGATTTATGCTGAAGGACAACGGCGTTATGTTGAATCTTTGTCGGCTTATGCACGTCAGTTTTTGGGACAAATGGAGAAACCAGATGTGGATTCAATTGATGGTTTGTCCCCGGCGATATCTATAGATCAGAAGACAACAAGCCGGAACCCACGCTCCACGGTAGGTACAGTGACGGAGATTTATGACTATTTGCGGTTGCTCTTTGCACGTATTGGTCATCCCCATTGCCCAGAGCATGGTATTGAGATTACCTCCCAGACCGTTGAACAGATGGTAGACCGGATTATGCAGTATCCCGAGAAAACTCGGTTGCAGATCCTGGCGCCAATCATTTCAGGACGTAAAGGTGAGCATAAAGGGCTCTTCACAGATATCTCTAAGCAAGGCTTCGTACGTGTGCGTGTGGACGGGGAACTAAGAGATCTGTCTGAGGATATTGAACTAGAAAAGAATAAAAAACATACAATAGAAGTTGTGGTAGACCGGATCGTTGTTAAAGACGATGTGGAGACCCGGCTGACGGATTCACTGGAGACGGCGCTTAAGCTTTCGGGCGGTAAAATCCTTGTGGATATCATCGGCCAGGAAGAGCTGCTTTTCAGCTCTAACTTTGCTTGTCCAATTTGTGGTTTTAGTATTGAAGAGCTGGCACCACGGATGTTCTCTTTCAACAGTCCGTTTGGAGCTTGTACAGAGTGTGATGGACTTGGCATGAAGATGGTGGTCGATCCAGACCTGCTTATTCCTGATGCTGAGAAATCCATCGAAGAAGGTGCTTTTTTAGCTTGGACTGGAAGTACTTCTAATTACTATCCGCAATTCCTGAAGTCGGTTTGTGAACACTTTAAAATTCCACAGAACGTTCCGGTAAGCAGTCTGACACCTGATCATATGAATAAATTACTGAACGGAACAGGCAGTGAGAAGGTCCGCTTCCGTTATGAAAATGATTTCGGTCAAAAGAAAGATGCGATGGTTGCCTTTGAAGGGATTATACCTAACCTAGAGCGGCGTTACCGTGAAACTGCTTCGGATGGTATTCGTGAATTTATCGAAGGGTTTATGAGTGCTAAGCCATGTCATGTATGTAAAGGTAAACGTCTGAAAAAAGAAATATTAGCTGTGACTATCAATGATCATAATATTTCTGATGTTACGGACCTTTCAATAGGAGACTGCCAGCATTGGTTTGAAGAGATAAAATTGAGTGAAAAAGAAACAGCCATCGCCAACCTCATTCTAAAAGAGATCTGCAATCGGCTTGGATTCCTTGTGAATGTAGGCTTGGATTATTTGACGCTTAGCCGTGCAGCGGGTTCGCTTTCCGGTGGTGAGGCGCAGCGTATTCGGTTGGCTACTCAGATCGGTTCAAGTCTCATGGGTGTATTGTACATTCTGGATGAGCCAAGTATTGGCTTGCATCAACGGGACAATGATCGCCTGATCTCTACGCTTGCGCATATGCGTGATTTAGGCAACACGCTGATTGTTGTAGAGCATGACGAAGATACGATGATGGCAGCGGATTATATTATTGATATTGGTCCGGGCGCAGGTATTCATGGTGGACAAGTTATGGCTCAAGGGACGCCAGAAGAGATTATGAAAGATCCAAATTCATTAACGGGTGAATATTTAAGTGGACGTAAATTTATTCCGGTTACCGCTAAACGCCGTCCTACCGATGATCGATGGGTAGAAATACGTGGTGCTAAAGAGAATAACCTGAAAAATGTGAATGTGAAGATTCCATTAGGTGTATTTACAGCGGTGACAGGTGTATCGGGTTCCGGTAAATCCTCGCTTATCAACGAGATTCTTTACAAGAGTTTAGCACGGCAGCTGAATAAGGCTGTGAAGGTGCGTCCTGGTCAGCATAAAGAAATTCGTGGACTAGAAAATCTCGATAAGGTTATTGAAATCGATCAGTCGCCAATCGGGCGGACACCGCGCTCCAACCCAGCAACTTATACAGGTGTATTCGATGACATCCGTGACCTATTCTCCAAGACAAATGAGGCTAAGGTACGTGGTTTCCAAAAGGGACGCTTCAGCTTTAACGTAAAAGGCGGACGTTGTGAAGCTTGCCGTGGAGACGGGATCATTAAGATTGAGATGCACTTCTTGCCGGACGTATATGTCCCTTGCGAAGTATGTAAAGGCAAACGGTATAACCGCGAGACACTAGAAGTGAAATATAAAGGCAAAAACATTTCAGATGTGTTAGAGATGACGGTAGAGGACGCAACAGAGTTTTTTGTGAATATTCCGCGTATCCATCGTAAAATGCAAACACTGATGGATGTAGGACTTGGTTATATTAAGATTGGTCAACCGGGAACCACTTTATCCGGTGGTGAAGCACAGCGGGTAAAATTGGCTTCTGAGCTCTACCGTCGCAGCACGGGTAAAACACTTTATATTTTGGATGAGCCTACGACAGGTCTGCATGTAGATGACATTGGTCGTCTGCTTGAGGTATTGCATCGTTTGGTGGATTCCGGAGAATCGGTTCTTGTTATTGAACATAATCTGGATGTAATCAAGACAGCGGATTATATCATCGATATGGGACCGGAAGGTGGTAGCGGCGGTGGTACCGTCCTGGCAACAGGAACACCGGAGAAGATCATTACTGTCACAGAGTCTTACACAGGTAAATATCTGAAGCCGGTTCTGATTCGTGATACAGAGCGGACCGAAGCGCTTATGCTTGAGACGGCGGAAACCAAATAAACAGTGAGTAATATAACCTATGTATAATAAGGCCTCGGTATCTTGCCGGGGCTTTTATTGTAGGTTGTAAGCAATAATTTCTTGAAGGGAAACATCTGACAACTAACAGCTAATAGCTAACCTCGTCCTCTAGAATGGAGTCAAAGCCACTTAAGGCGTTGTAGGATTATCTGGTAATTGTGCGAAAGATGGCTCATAGATATATGATGTGATATTTCTAGCAAAAGTTATACGAATTCTATAGAAAAAATGGATTTAATAATAGGCAAGGTAGGCATATGTAGGACATGTTCGTAGTAAGATTCAATGAGGAGTATTCTGTTGATAGGGTTAACAAGTAATTGATTAACGTTAGGGCCAAAAGTTCCTTGAAAACCGAATAATTAATCATCATATCACTCTATCAAATAACTGTTTGTTAGATTAGGGAAAACCTCCCTGAAAATCCGAGTTTTTAGATCATATAAGGTAAAATCCGGGAAAATCTCCCCAATTATCGGGTGAATTTACTCATATACCCGGTTTTCTAATGATTTTTAGGGAGGAATTCCCTGATAACCACAAAATGAACTGTTAATCGGACAATTTTAGGGAGAATTTCCCTAATTCTTTAAAAACCTAAATTTTGAGCTCAGAATGTTAAGTTCTAAGTTCTGTATTTCAATTTTAATTTCAATTCACTGCTCAATTTATCTTATCTCTATAGCGGTTAACGGACTTTCTATTGTAACCTTCATGACGATAGAGTTGATTGGACTCACAGCACTTTCACTAAGCCACCCCAATTGTCAGTGATCAATCTCATCGTTATTACGGATTTTGCAGGGATAAAATATATTTTTTGCGACAAATACATAATTTTTCTACAAAACCTATTGCATCGCCCAAATGGTAGCGATAACATAGAAGGTGATATGGGGATTACTGGATCTTGCTTGACAACATTTTTGAGGAGGTAAGGTTATGCTGCTTGCAGAAGTTGCCGCGCAAGGACCGTCTAAATTTCATACCTTTGATGTGTTTATGATTTTATTTACCATCTTGATTTTGGTCGGGGTTGTTCGACTATTGAAAGCTCCCCAGAAGAACAAATTTGCCATTGGTTTTGGAGCCGTTAGCTTGCTGGTTTTTGTGATCTCTGACTATGCCATGGTGATGCATTGGTTAAGTTAATGAAAGAACTAAATTGAACAGCTTTGCACCAAAAGACTCCTTTAACGCCATGGGCGCATTGAAGGCGTCTTTTTTCAAATTATATAATGTTAAATTTATCCATTAGCAAAGAGAGGGTCTGGTGAGGAATGAGGAGTATTGGGGAGAAGCTGGTGAAGAAAGGATTAGGTCTATTACTGTGCGGCGTAGTGCTGTCGGGAGTATGGAGTCAGTCGGTATTTGCTTTTGATAGTACTAGTAAGGTGGTTAGTAAAGCAGCGGCAGAAGATCCGATACCTGGAATTATTAAAAGTATCACTCCTTCTGTTGTGGGCATTATCGGCAAAGATGAGAGTGGCGGGAATAGTGGCCTGGATGATCGGTACAATCTGACGCATGGCTCCGGCATCATTGTGAAATCGAACGGATGGATTATAACCAATGCTCATGTAATCAAGGATCTGCAAAATGCCATAGTAGTCACTTCGGACTCCAAAACTTACAGCGTTAAAGAAACATATCTGGATGAAGTTAGCGATCTGGCGCTGATCAAAATCAATGCCACCCATTTAAAGCCCGCCAAGTTTATTCCAGCGAATAGCAAAACAGTGGTTGGGGAGAAGGTTATTGCTATCGGAACACCGATTAGCTTTTCTCTACGAAATTCAGCGACTGTAGGCGTTATAAGTGGTCTTAACCGTGAGGTAGATGCGGCTTATCGTCTTATCCAGAGTGACACAGCGATTAATCCCGGAAATAGCGGAGGGCCGCTAGTAAATATGAAAGGTGAGGTGCTGGGAATCAACAGCCTGAAATACTCAGCGGTGGGTGTGGAAAATATGGGGTTTTCGATTCCAGCGAATACTGTGCAGTATATTATGAACCAGCTTTTAAAATATGGTGAGGTCCAGCATCCGAGTCTGGGGCTAGAGCTGGAGGCAAGCTGGTCTACGGTTGTGGGATTGCCAACGCTGGACCCGCTGTCCGTCACGAAGGTGGTGTCTTCAGAAGCACTCAAGTCAGGGATTGCTGAAGAGGACGTCTTATATAGCATCGACGGGCATCGTGTGGTCTCACTAGTTGATATTAATGAATTGTTCAAAAGCTACCTGCCGGGAGCAACTGTGCGGCTGGTTATGCAAAGCGATGGGGATATCGTCGTCCGTAAACTCGTGCTCACTCAAGGTGATCCGTTGTTAAGCGGAGATGATTATGAAACGGATGGGGACGAGCACGCGGAAGAGTGATCAGCAAACTGGAGAGGGGGACGGTAAATGGGCTTAAAAATTTTAAAGCAAGGATTTTGTGCGATGTTGGCCGTATTACTGCTATTTTCTATATTACCCATACAAACAGCATTAGCTTCAGAAGGAGACAAGCAACAGCTGAGTCTAAAAGTTGGCAGTACTTCAGCTACGGTGAATGGTAAGAAGGTGGCTATTGAGCGGCCTTATAGGGAGAACGGAACGGTTATGGTCCCGCTTGGGGTTTTTAAAAAGACGTTTGGCAGCAATGTTTCCTTAGAGCAGAACGATGTTGTAAAAGTAACCTACGGTACTCATTCAGGGGTGATGACGATTGGGAGTGATATCGCTTGGAAGGATGGAATCAAAGTTAAACTGGGCTCAGCGCCCCGGATGGTTTCAGATGTGCTGATGGTACCGCTACGTTTTATGGCTGATGTGTTAGGTGCGACCCTTACTCAAGGGAGTGGGGGTGAGCTTATGGTTACCCTAGTTCCTGTAGACAACGAAGAAGATACGCCAGAGGATACTGGGATTGACAGCGATGTTGGTAAGACTCAAATTGGAAACAGCTATTTTCAATGGACACTGAATTATCCCTCTGGGCTGATCGCTGGAAATAGCGGTGGGGATGAAAGTGTGGCTACCTTTTCAAGTGCGGACAATCTATATTATGTGGAGATTCATGTAAGTGACCAGGCGGTTGCGGTAGATGCGGAAGGGCTGCTGGAACAGCTGGTTCGGGAGGTCGAGGCAGGTGGGGAGTTGATATTGGATCGGGAGTCGTTCCCCAAAGCCGCGATACCTTATGCTAGATTGATCAGTAAAGATTCCAGTGGAGCGCTCTGGGAAAGTAGACTGTTATATGCTGAAGGTCGACTCTACGAGATTTATTTGACGGATAACAAAGCAGTTAATTATAAAGATTTTGCTAAATACACAGGATTACTTAACTCTTTCCAGCCTTCTTTTGATACTAAAAACAAAAAAATCCGTGATCTTTCTACGGTCAAAAATGGATTGCGTGACGCGTACAATGAAGACTATGGGATTTCGCTACAGGTTCCCGCAGATTGGAGTAAGGATGACCAGCATCTCTATTACGAGAGTAAGCAGGGAAGTCATCTGAGTGTGGCAGTTACCTCGGGACCTGCTGGTTCTACACTAGAGAGCTGGGCTGAAGATCTGAAAACGAAAACTAAAGAAAACTTTGTAGCGGATGCTTATGTTCTGAAAGACAGCAACAAGTCGGAGATCTCCGGTGTATCTGCACAAATCAATGAGCTACAGCTAAATTACGGCAACGGTGTTACTACAGAATATCAAGCTCTCATACTCAAAAATGGGTATCGCTATTATTTTGAATATGTAACAGCTGCTGGGCAAGATGACGATAAGGCAAAATTCAAAGCCATCATATCCTCTATTGATATTGATTTTGATCTGCTGAAGGAGAACTTCGGGCGACTCGCTAGTGATGATTATAAGACGCTCAAAAATAAGACATTAACCAAAGTATCCAAAACCTACGGTTATGCCATTGATATTCCAAGTTTATGGACACCTTATCAGGATATTTTTGAGACGCAGTCGATTGAATATCGCTTCAGCGGAGGACGTCTACAGATCAACTCAAAATCCGAGGGTTCAGTGGATTATACAGTTAATGTTCTCAAAGATGCTTATCAAAATAAAAATAATGATCCCAAAGGCCCTCGTATAGAAAGTGTAGTGGAGTCTACCTTTGCGGATGTCCCTGCTACGATCATAACTGCACATCAAATCAAAAATGGTATCCCTCTTCGCAGCAAGCAGGTTGTGTTTGGTAAAAATGATGTGGTCTACATGATTACCGTTACGCTGAATGATGCCAATGCCACTGCAGAACAGCAGGCTCTATTAGACAAGACGTTACAATCGTTTCGGTTTACAGGCAGCAAGTAGTTAAAAGAGTACCAATGTCGTAGCTGACACACGAATAGAAGCGTATAATTCAATCAGACGAAGAACGTCCCAGTTGCCGATTTGGCTTGGGGCGTTCTTTTTTTGTATAAAGAGGGAAAAGGGATTCGGCCTATTATTAAAAATACATATATTTGTTACTTTGAACCGATAGAAGGGTTGTTTTAGGAGATTTGGAGCCAATGTTATCCAAGTTGGGCATAATGTGAATAGCTAAAGGATGGATTGATGTATTTGATACAACATTCTATCGTATGTCTCGTATGTCACGGAATTCCTAGTGAATTGTTGTAAATGTTGCAACTTTTTGTGCCGGTTGTCGATACTAGAGTGTGAGAATGATGCTTTATGTACAACATTTAGTTGTCGAAGCGCTGGATTAGGCAATAAAGTTGCATGTTCTACAACATTCATGGAGTAAAGTGCAATAGGCAAGAAGTCAGCTTCCTGACAGCATTATGACTTTTATTCTATATAAATGTTGGTAAACGCATAGCGCTCAAGTGTGATATTTGATACAATTATCAAGTTAATCAACTAGAAATGACCCGTCAAATGGCGGTTTGGGAGGATATAAATGAAAGAGCAACAAATACGCAGAGAAGACGTGGAGCTATTGGCACCCGCAGGTGATTGGGACTGCATGCGTGCAGCGGTAGCAAACGGAGCGGATGCTATCTTTTTTGGCGTAGAGAAGTTTAATGCACGGGCCAGAGCGAACAACTTTCGCATGGACGAGCTGTCGGAAATTATGGCGTTTTTGCATAGCTATGGTGTGAAGGGCTTTTTGACCTTTAATATACTGGTTTTTGAAAATGAATTGTCTGATGCAAAAGAACTGATTGATGCATGCGTGGATGCTGGCGTGGACGCAGTAATTGTACAAGATTTAGGTTTGGTCAAAATGATCCGCGAAATCTCACCGGATTTCCCGATTCACGGATCGACACAGATGACCATTACTTCGCCGGAAGCGGTCGAGTTTACTAAACCTTTTAGTTTGGAACGTGTGGTATTAGGTCGTGAGAACAATCTGAAACAAATTCGTACGATCGGGGAGCAAGCCCGCCTGCCGATGGAAGTATTCGTACACGGTGCTTTGTGTGTTTCCTACTCCGGTCAATGTCTGACCTCTGAAATGTGGGGCGGACGTTCTGCCAACCGCGGTGAATGTGCGCAGGCTTGCCGCCTGCCTTATGATCTGATGGTGGATGGTGAGGTAAAACCTATGGGAGACGTAACTTATTTGCTCTCTCCTAAGGACCTGGCAGCAATTGATCTAATGCCTGAGCTGATCGAGGCGGGTGTGACTTCTTTTAAAATCGAAGGTCGCCTCAAAAGCCCGGAATATGTAGCGAATGTAGTTAGTAAGTATCGTAAAGCGATTGATCGGTATTTTGAAGGCGATCTGTCTAAACCTTCGAAGGAGGAGGTGCGTGAGCTGCAACAAAGCTTCTCCCGCGGGTTTACACATGGTTTCCTGGATGGAACGAACAATAAGAAACTGGTAGACGGGACTTTCCCAAAAAGCCGTGGTGTATATTTGGGGACTGTTGAGCAAATTCTGCGTGACGGAGTGGTCTGCCGTATTCATGCACCGCTTAAGCGTGGGGACGGAATTGTTTTTGACGCTGGGGATCCGACGAAAAAAGAAGAAGGCGGTCGTGTCTACGACCTTCGTCGTAAAGGTGTGAAGCTGGAAGGCGAAGCCGGAGAAGGCTGGATCATCGACATCGTAGCCGGTCGTAATGATGTGGATCTTCGTCGTCTAAATGTCGGTGACCGCATTTGGAAGACAAATGACCCTGCGTTAGATAAGGCGCTGCGCCAGACTTATGAAACTGAAAAGCCGTACCGGGTATTTCCGGTACATGTTAGAGTGCAAGGCTGCGTCGGCGAGAAGCTGACGACTTGGTGGACGGACGTTCAGAAGAACGTTACCGTCCGTGTGGACTCGGAGCTCGCGCTGGAAGCCGCGCAAAAGCGTCCGATGGATACCGCGCTGCTGGAAGAACAATTCGGCCGCCTGGGCGGGACCGTGTTCCAGCTTGACGCGTTGGAGTCGCATCTGCAAGGCGAAGTCATCGTCCCTATGCGCGAGCTGAACAGCATCCGCCGCCAAGCGGTGGAGCTGCTTGCGGGCGAGCGCCCGAAACCGCCCGTCTACGTGAAACGGGCGATCGAGGTTTACGGCGACGCCACCCGCAGGGGTGTCGCTCCGCAGCGCGCTGGTGAAGCGGAGCTCACCGCGCTGTGCCGCAGCCTGCCGCAGGTGCAGGCTGCGCTCGAGGCCGGCGTGAGAAACATCTACGCCGACTTCGAGTTTATCAAGCAGTTCCCGGCAGCGGTAGATGCGGTACGGGCTGCAGGGGCTAGCATAGCGCTGGCCACGCCGCGCATTCATATGCCAGGCGAGAACGGCTACCACGCGAATATTCTTCGCTTGCAGCCGGATGCTGTGCTCGTGCGTAATACAGGCGCGTTATATTATTATCTGCGCCGCCGCCAGGAGCAACCGGATGCTGTGCATCCACGCCTGATCGGTGATTTCTCACTGAATATCGCCAATCATAAAGCAGTG
Source organism: Paenibacillus sp. FSL L8-0333 (assembly GCF_037965665.1). Taxonomy (NCBI): domain Bacteria; kingdom Bacillati; phylum Bacillota; class Bacilli; order Caryophanales; family Paenibacillaceae; genus Paenibacillus; species Paenibacillus sp. FSL L8-0333. The sequence continues at coordinate 6,268,907 of NZ_CP150186.1, read as the reverse complement.
GATTTGTTCCTTGAGGCTGGCTGTGACATAGTAACGCCATCCTATGACTTGAACATTCAACAGATGGTCGATCTGCTTGAGCACAGTGATACGTCCCGGATGGAGGTCGTTATCCATCAGCATTTGCCGATGTTCCATACTGAACACTGTGTGTACTGTACCTTTATGAGTGAAGGCACTGACTATACGAACTGTGGTCGTCCTTGTGAAGAGCACCGTGCTTCCTTGCAAGACCGTATTGGAATGTCACATCCAGTTCGTGTGGATGAAGGCTGCCGTAATACCGTCTATAACGCTGTTGAGCAGTCTGGTGCGGAGTATCTGAATAATTTCCGTGACCTAGGAGTATCTTCATACCGTGTGGAGTTCTTGGAAGAGACGCCAGAGCAAGTGGCTGAGGTAATCAGCCTCTACAGCCGCGCTCTGCGTGGTGAAATCTCTGGTACGCAGGTATGGAAGAGCCTAAAGGCTACTAACCAACTTGGCGTAACGCGTGGGCAATTGGTGAACGCGAAGTAATAAGAGTTAAGAGTTAAAGAAAAAGGGCTAAGTAACTACCAGGTAGATGCTGGTATTGCTTAGCCCTTTTTATTAGATTTGATCTCGTCCTCACCCTAATTTGCATATACTAAATAATAGTATATTATGGGGTCAGCAAAGTATTTAAAATAGCAATTTGATTATAATTCCTGCCCTCTTATTTCATTGGAATAGATATACAAATATAACAAACACTCTGACATAAATCTGCTATAACTGCTATAATTGAAGGAAATATGCCATTTTACATACTGAGTATTTAGAATGGAAGAGTATCCGACAGAAGGAGTTAATGTGATGAAAATCCGTAAAGCCATTATACCAGCCGCAGGTCTTGGTACCCGTTTTTTGCCTGCGACCAAAGCAATGCCTAAAGAAATGCTACCGATTGTAGATAAACCGACGATCCAATATATTGTTGAAGAAGCTGTTGCTTCCGGGATCGAGGATATTATTATTGTAACAGGGAAAGGTAAACGTGCGATTGAAGACCACTTTGATAACTCTTTTGAACTGGAATTTAACTTAGCAGAGAAGCAGAAGTGGGAGCTGCTTGAATCCGTTCGTAAATCTTCCGAAATGGCAGATATCCACTACATTCGTCAAAAAGAACCAAGAGGTCTCGGACATGCAATTTGGTGTGCACGTAAATTCATAGGAAACGAACCGTTTGCTGTCCTGCTAGGCGATGATATTGTTGAAGCGAATAAACCTTGTCTCAAACAGATGATAGATGTTTATGACGAGTATAAATCTTCTATCGTGGGTGTTCAGCCTGTTCCATGGGAAGAAGTATCACGGTATGGTGTTGTAGATGCTTCGCCTTTGGCAGAACGGGTATATAAAGCTAATCGTCTAGTAGAAAAGCCAAAGAGAGAAGAGGCTCCTTCTAATCTAGCAATTTTAGGACGATACATCTTAACTCCACGTATCTTCGATATGCTAGGTGAGCAGCAGGTAGGTGTAGGTGGAGAGATCCAACTTACTGATGCGATAGCACGTCTAAGCGAGGTTGAACGAATTATTGCCTATGACTTTGAAGGTAAACGTCATGATGTGGGTGAGAAAATGGGCTTTATCCAGACTACCATTCATTATGCACTTCAACACGAGGAGCTTAAAGATGACTTGCTTCGTTATATGAAAGAGCTTGTCGAGAGCGAAGCAGCTAAGGTTGGGCTATAAGTAAATCTCATAAAATAAAAAAGGCGCGCCACTGTAATTACAGTGGCGCGCTTTTAGGGTTTCATTCTTTTTTAAAATTGTGAATTTGTAATGGCCTCAACTTGTGCTGCTTCCGCAGGATCAGCTGCGATCAGCGAATCGTATAGTGCCTGATCCTCGCCACCAGTTTTCGCCAGTGCAGCTAGGTACCAACGGGCAATCTCACGATTGGTTGCATCAGCGAAATCTTGGCTTAAGGCTGTTTTTAAGATAGAGGCTGCAATTTGTATCTTTCCAGACATATACTGCATCTTTCCTACCTTCAGTGTCACATCCGGATTAAATGTCTTCGAAGGATCATTATCCGCAAGTACATGATCGTAGGCCAAAAGCCCAATAACAAAGCCAGCTTTCATGTTGTCTATTCTATCTGGATTATCTTGTTGTGCATAAGCTGCCTGCCCCAAATCAAATGAACGGCTGATGAGTGAACTGTACCAATTTATATCCCATGGAGTTTCACTGTTCATGATATCCGTGTAATTAGCATCTGAATTAAGCTTGAGAGTGGTCTTCGCCGCATCCTCTTGTCCGGATAAAAGTTGCATTTTGCCAACGTTTAAAGCGATAGTTGGCGTTACTGAGAAAGGACGCCCTTGCAGTTGTTCTGGTGGAAGAGTCTTCAGATGTTCAATCCCAGCAAGAACATGATTATATGCTTCTTGCGCTTCATTGAAATACTCTTGTTTCTTTGTCTCATCCTTTTGATTAAGTGCTTGCTGACCTAATGCAAAAGAACGGCTGATTATTGCATCATACCAATCGATATCCCAGTCGAACTTATCTGCGTTGTCACGGTAAATACCCAAGGCGACGTTACTTTGACCTTTCAGATCGTAGTAGCTCACTAATTGGAGCAGAAGATTTTTGTTGTATGGCTCATCTTTGAGTGCGCGAGTTAATACACTGTAAGATTCGTCAAGGAACTGTTCCTCTTGGGTCTGGCTAAATACCTGCTGATCCAAGGCTGAAAGATAAATTGTCGATTCTGGATGGCTTGGGCGTTTGTTCAAAGTCTCTATCAAGGGAGCTCTAAGCTCTTCGTAAGAATTGCTATAACCCCGTAATTGTTTAGCTTTCAAAGCGGAGTTACTGGAGCCAATATAGCTAATTGATAAGAACACTAGGAACAAGGTTCCTAAAGAAAGCACAGCGAGGTATCCAAAACGGATGCCCGCTTTATTCCAATTTTTCCGCAGTGGCTTGCTATCCATAACAGCTGCCATTCCAGCAAGACCAATAAAAACTAGTATGCCCATAAAGGCATAACTCATATTGAAATCAAGTAGACTGTGCACAAGAATAGATAGAGCAATAATTAAATAGAAGAAACCATTCTCGAATTCATTCTTATCCCGTTTTACATATCCACGAATATATTTATAGAAGATATACAGAATGAAGCTCATAAAGATGATAAATCCAACAATACCTACTTCAATGAGAAATTGTAAGAAGAAGTTATGCACCTGCCGGCTTGTATAAGGGTTATTCTGATAATGCTCATAGAGTGATGCCCAGCCTCCTCCACCAGCACCGAGGATCGGATAATCCTTAACCACCTTCAAGGCATCCTTATAAAAAGTAATCCGCTCGAGTACGCTATGTTGTTGGAAGTTGATGTTCTCTAGGCGAGTCTCCATATTGTCGGGTAAGATGCTTTTTGCACTTGTACCAATGAGCAAGAATGCTACAATGGCTACCAGCACAACTGATCCGAGTGGGATCCATAGACCCGTCAGTTTACGGGACGACACTTTCTCCAATTTCATATGTAACCATGGAGATACGAAACGTTGGATCACCCAGCCGATAATGGCAACAACTATTGAAGCACCCAGCAGGTATCCCCAACCCTTTAAGGCAGCGGATGAAGTGAAATTTGTATTTAACTCTAAGCCCAGATTGGTCACTGGAGTTGTAATTAGTAGCGAAGCAATACCAGCAACTCCTAGATGCAGAATCCAAAGGATTTGCTGTGCAGGTTTTAGGAATAGAAGTAGGAGTATGAATACTACAGGTAGCAGGACTAAGCCGCCACGAGATAACGTCAGTAGGATAGAAACAATGATAGGTACCAACATAAAGCTGTGTGTTAACGTTCCATACCAATTTTTAGAGCGAATAAGCGCGAATATTGCTACAAATAGAAAGGCCATCAAGAAGGCAGCGTACGTGTTTGCGTACTGAAAGATCGAAGTCAGACGAAGTCCGTTAGAGTCAGTCATAACAGCATCTAAATAGACATCATTTCGGACAGTGTTTGAGAACCAACCTATAAGATTTCCTGCTAATTTACTACTGCCTAGCCAATTTAAAAGTCCAAAACCCACTATAAAATACGCAATCGCTAATATAGCATTTTGAATGACAACATTTACTTGCTTTTGCTTCATGAGATAAAAGGCTATAATGAAAACTGCGGCATATGTACACTGAATGAACAGCATATTCATCGCCGTATAATGCGAAACTGCGACAAACAGTGACAGAGCATAGGTCACAGGGAGCAATAACGCTGCCCAAGCTACTAAATCACTCTGCTCTTCAAGCTTGAATTTTTTGTAGTTCAAGCCAACACAGACTAGCAGCATCAGTGCGCTTAATAGTGCGGATACATATATTGGCTTCTCGTAATCTACTAGCGATCCATTAAACAATCCCACTTGAAATGGGGTCCAACACAAAAATAGAATAAAACCAACAACTAATGCCCATATCGGACTTGCTATCTTTTCAACATTTCTCGACTGAGCGGCGTTTTTACCGTATACTGGTTTCGACACGTTATAATCTCCTTTTCCTGTAGGTACGTGGATATTTTAACATATGTAAGGCGACCTAACTACTTTTTATCATTAATAATAAATACATTAATAATAAACGTATAGGTAATAAATGCAATAATAATATATATATGATTTTACTAAGGAGACGCACAAATGAGGAAAGAACCGTACATGAAGAGGATCAAAAATATATGTTCCTTAACTAAAAGTTTAGCTATTAATGATTTCAAATCAAAATATGCTGGTTCATATTTTGGATTGTTATGGGCGTTACTAATGCCATTAGTTACTATACTGGTTTATTGGTTTGTTTTTGAAAAGGGTTTGAAAGTCAGCGCCCCGGCTGATTTAAACGCACCTTTCGTTTTATGGTTTGTATCTGGGATTATACCTTGGTTCTATTTTTCTGAAGCATTAACAACAGCGACACATAGTTTCTTAGAGTATAATTATTTAGTTAAGAAGGTTGTTTTTAGAATTGAATTATTACCATTAGTAAAGATATTCTCGGCATTCTTAGTGCATCTGTTTTTCATTATAATCTTATTCTCCTTTTTTATTAGTTATGGTTATCCTATTAGTTTTTTTGCGGTTCAAATTATATATTATACCCTATGTAATATAATTCTTATTTCTAGTATATCTTGGTTAACCGCAGCAATTACTCCATTTTTTAAAGACTTCTCGTACGTATTGTCTATTATTTTGCAGTTTGGTATGTGGTTAACGCCAATTCTTTGGTCTGTAGATGTTTTGTCTCCGCATATGATTTTTTTGTTTAAATTAAATCCATTCTATTATATCGTAGAAGGTTTTCGAGATTCTATGATTAATAAAATTTGGTTTTATGAGAAATACAAATTGACACTTTACTTTGCATTTGTAGTCATAGTTAATTTTGCTATATCAATAAAAGTATTTAGAAAACTTAAACCACATCTTTCTGATGTGCTTTGATAAGGTGGTTTGGAAATGGAAACTATAGCGATCAGCGCTCAAAATGTCAGCAAAACTTATAAACTATATAAAACTCCTATGGATAGGCTCAAGGAGTCTTTATTTTATCGAAAGAAGACGTTGTATTCTGAGCACCATGCTCTTCAGAATCTCAATTTCACTATAGATAAGGGAGATATTGTAGGTATTATTGGAGAGAATGGATCTGGTAAATCAACTTTGTTAAAAATTATAACCGGAGTATTAACGCCATCAAGTGGTATCTCAGAAGTGAATGGAAAAGTAGCTGCACTTTTGGAGCTTGGTGCCGGATTTAACTTTGAGTATACAGGTATTGAAAATATCTATTTAAACGGTTTGATGATGGGTTTTAAAAGAGAAGAAATAAAAGAAAGACTTGAGCAAATCCTCTCGTTCGCAGAACTAGGGGAGTATATTTATCAACCAGTTAAAACATATAGTAGTGGTATGTTTGCAAGGTTAGCCTTTTCTGTTGCTATCAATGTACAACCTGATATTTTAATAGTCGATGAGGCTCTAAGTGTTGGAGATATGTATTTCCAAGCGAAATGTATAACGAAAATGAAAGAATTATTTCTCCAGGGAGTTACAGTTTTATACGTAAGTCACGATTTGAATTCTGTTAAGTCCTTGTGCAAAAAGGCTATATATTTGAAAAACGGAAATCTTGAAGCTTACGGAGATGCTGAAAAGGTAGTAGATATGTATGCTAAATATGTTAGAGATCAAATGAACAATAATACTAAGGGGAGAGTGAACTCGGAAGATAAACTGTACCATCTCGATGAGGTTTCCTTGGATGACAATCTTGTCTTCAAAGAGAATTCTGAGTTTATGGAGAAAGTGGAATATTTCAGGCAGGGGACCCGTGATGCGATTTTAACAGAGCTAGAAGTGTTAGATAGCAACAATAATCCAGTTATAACAGCTGATTTTAATGACAAAATTAAAATTAGAATGCATATAAAATTTGATAAAAAATGTCAAATTTCTGTTGGGTATCATATTAGAGATAAACAAAACATCGAATATTTAGGCAGTAATACTTTGATTGAGGAAATCGGCGAAATATCTGGCGAAGCAGGTCAGAAGATAATTGTTGAATTCAAAACGCGCTTACCCTTAGTAGAAGGAATGTATAATTTTTCTACTGTTCTTTCTACCTCAACTATAAAAAATAGAACATCGTTATTCGTAGACTATACAGAGAACTCATATATATTTGAAATGCGCGAAAGGGATCCTTATAAGATCTGGAACAAGTTATATATTCCAAATGAAATACAGATAAGTAGAGTTAATTAGGAGGTGAATTTTGAGTTGTGATTCCATTTCATCAATTTCAACGTTATAAGATGGTAGAGATTATTTTTGAATTATTGGGGATTAAAGAACTTGAACTTTCTATTCTGGAAGTAGGGGCGAATGAACATAAAAATTTAGAGAACTTTGTTGAAAATAAGAATATAAAATATTTGGATTTACTCCTTCCTGAAGAGTTATTAAATGATCCATCATTCATACAGGGTGATGCTACTAACCTTAGCTTTGATAATAATTACTTTGATTTTGTTATTGGGCTGGATGTCCTTGAACATATTCCTCTGCATAAGAGAAATGATTTTCTATCTGAAATTGAAAGAGTATCTAAATATGGATTTATAATTTCAGCGCCGTTTTCAAATAACGGGATAGAGGAAGTGGAAGAGAGATTAGGTGCTTTTTTTCATTATTTATATAACGGTGAAATACTATGGAGTAAAGAACATCAGGAAAATGGTTTGCCTGATCTTCAATTAATTAAAGATAAGATGGATGAATTTAATGGAGAGTGGAATCAATTTAACCATGCTTCAATTTTTCTGTTCGAGAAATTTATGCAAATGGAGTTTAAGACAGGATTACATCCTGATATATATGAGTACTGGAATACGGTAAATAGTTTTTACAATGAAAAATTATTTTATAAAGATTTTAATAATGAAGAATCAGTACGTACGTTTATTATATATGGCAAAAATGGATTCGAAAAAAGAATTGATAACTTGCCTTCGCTTTTCAAAAAAATAAGTGCAGAAATGACCTCGGAAGATTATGCAATGATATCGCATCATGAAAATATGATTGACTTTATGTCAACTCATAAAATGAATGCAGATAACAACAAAAAAAATGGAGGTGATCTTGATAAAGATAATTTATACCTTCAAATATACTGGGATGATGGTCAGGGGTACAGTGAATCAAAAAGTGAATCTTTTAAAGTAGAAAAATCCCAAAAAGTATTTCAAGTTAATTTCGATCTTCCTGCTTTAGCCAATAAGATTAGAATAGATCCTTCTGCTACTAAGTGCATTATTGAAATTTTAGATTTAGAATTAACAAATCAAGATAATTTAAAAAACAAAGAATATACACTGAGTTCAAATGCTTTCTCTACAGAGAATAATCAATATATGTTTCTTAATAATGATCCTCAAATTGTTATTGAGGTTATGCAAGGCACTTATATTAGATCAGTTTCGTGTCTGCTTAAATATAGTACTCCTGTACTAGATATATCAGAGAATTTGATTTCAAAATTACAAGCGAATAGTGATTGGGAACATACTAAATATAAATATATGAATTTTGTAAAAAAATTACGGATGAAGAATCAAACTCTCAAAACAAGGATTAAGAATTTAAAGTTAACAAATGAAGATCTGATACAGAGAAATCAAGAAATGCAAGAAATGAATGAGTCACGAGAAAATTGGTTTGATGATGAGTTTAAGAAGAAAGATGAAGTACTTAAAATGATTGAGTTGAATAATTTGGGGATTTCAAAAGAGAAAAGTGAATTAGAAAAAGAAATCGAAGCTATTAAGAATAGAAAGGCCTATAAGTTAATAACAAGATTAGAACCAATCATTGATAAATTAAGGAGAAGAAAAAATGACTGATTCAATTACAAAATGTAGTATTCTATTGGTGACATATAATCACGAGAGTTATATCAATCAAGCAATAGACAGTATTCTAGAACAAAAAACGACGTTTGATTATGAAATTGTAGTAGCAGATGACTGCTCAAAAGATAGTACTATGAGTATAATTCAGCAATATGCTGAGAATCATCCTGGGAAATTCAGGATTTTAGCTAATGAGAGTAATTTGGGGATAACGCTAAACTATAAGAGAGGCTTTGCTGCATGTAAGGGAGAATACATAGCTATTCTAGAAGGTGATGATTTTTGGACTGATCCTTTGAAAATCCAAAAACATGTGGATTTTCTAGAGTCTAATAAAGCTTGTGTTATGACCTTTAATCAATTTGTGGTACATGACATGAAGAAAAAGAGATATAATGTTCAACCTTGGAATTGGGATCATAGTTTCCAGTTGATCACAGTCTCTGAACTTGTACTGGACAATTTTATAGGTAATTTTTCTACTTGCGTATATAAGGCTAAGTATTTGAAGCAATTAGATAGCTCTTTATATGAGTTGACAGTTTATGACTGGATGACGAATATAATGGTAGCCCAGAATGGACTGATTGCCTATCTCCCCGAAGTGATGTCTGTGTATCGCTTGCATCCGAACGGAACTTGGAGTCAGAAGAAGGAATTGGAAAAGTTGAAAGATACTGTTTCCTTGATAGAGCAGTATGATAAATATCTAGATGGTCTGTATCATGAAGAGTTCAATGCTCATAAAAGAAGACTTCAGGATAGAATAGATAATATAGATGGTCCTTTGATTATTACTAGTAAAGAGAGTATTAAACAAAAAGTAAAGAAATACCTTCCTCCATTTGCAACATCACTCTTAAAAGGTATAATACCCCCAAAATTTTATAAATAGAGCAGGTGCAGAAATTGAAAAGTACTAATCCGAAAGTTTCTATAATTATTCCATCCTATAACCATTCAAAATTCATTGGAAAAGCTATAGAGAGTGTTTTATACCAAACGTATGAAAATTTTGAATTACTAATTATTGATGATGCATCACCTGACAACTCTGTAGATGTGATAAAGAAATATGAAGATCCCAGGATTAAATTTTATGGATTTGAAACAAATCAGGGAGCAGTTGATACACTTAATCATGGAATAATAAACTCATCATCAGAGTATATTGCTTTGTTAAACTCAGATGATTATTGGGAAATAGATAAATTAGAGAAACAAGTGCACTTTTTAGAAGAAAGTGATAGTGTGGATTGTGTTTTTTCAGACGCCAATTTTATTGATGAAGCAGGAAGAGTATTATCAAAAACAGATTATTTTTGGGCAGATGCATTCACTCAAAATAATAAGTCTTCTGGGCAATGGTTAAAACAATTATTTTATAAATTAAATTGCTTTTGTCATCCATCGATGCTTATTAAAAAGGAAGTGTATAACGAAGTTGGATTGTATGATCCGAGTTTGAGGCAATTACCGGATTTTTCAATGTGGATAAATGTTATTAAAAAATTCAATATTCATGTAATGGAAGAAAAATTAGTTAACTTTAGAATATTATCTAATGAAATGAATACTAGTTCTGTTACTTATGAAAATAGAATTAGGAATAAAAATGAGCTTTTTATTATTATGAGTAACTTTTTTGATGAAATAAAAGACGAAGATTTTGTTGAAGGTTTTCTAGATGAATCGAACGCCTTATATACGAAAGAAGAAATTGAATGTGAAAAAGCATTCGCTTATTTAAAAGAAATATCCCCTGATATAAAACCTATTTACGTTCTTATTGGTTTACGAAAACTTAGCATTCTTTTGAAAAATGAAAACACAAGAAGAGTTTTAAAAGAAAAGTATAATTTTAGTGCCAATGATTTCTTCGCATATACTGGTAAACTTGATATTATTGATGTGTTTGAAACGTCATTTCATCAGGTGGTAGTGGAAAGTGCTAAACGGAAAATACAAAAAGATACAAACCTATATTCAACAATCAGGAAATTTTTTAAAAAATAGGAGCCGGTAAGCATGTTAAATGAGTGGAATGGATTACCGATTGTTATTTATGGTACTGGAGGGTGTGCTAAAGAAATCAAAGCTTTAATAGATGAAATAAATGATTATTCGTATACTAATATATATCATTTGGTTGGTTTTGTGACTAATGATCCAAATGAAATTGGTAAATCTATTGAAGATGTAGAGATTATTACTTCTAATGTGGAATTTTCCGGGTATAGCGACAAATTCCCGGTAATCGGTGTGATAATTGGTTTAGCGGATCCAAAGATTAAAGAAAAGATATATCAAGAAATTATGGATTTAAATAAATCGAATATTGTTTTTCCTAATTTAATACACCCTCTCTCTAAATTGTCTAAAAGTTCTAATAATAATATGGGGTATGGAAATGTAATCTGTTCAGGAGTAAATCTTACTGTTAATGTGAAACTAGGGAATTTTATATTATTAAATCGATCCTGTAATATTGGTCACGATTCTACAGTTGGTGATTTCTGCACTATTAATCCTGCAGCAGTCATCTCAGGGAATGTGTCTATAGGTGAGTTAACATTAATTGGTGCAGGAGCTTGTGTTAGAGAAAAAACTAATATAGGTGTTAAAAGTATTGTTGGGTTAGGGGCAATAATAATTAAGAATGTTGAGGATTCTACAATAGTTATTTCTAAGGCTGCAACAAAAATGTCTACATGATTTATAAGTGGAGGGCAACTCATAATGAATGAATTAATTAAATTAGAAACACCTGTCAATGTAACAAAGACTTATATGCCTCCTTTTTCGGAGTTTACTGCAGAAATTGAACGTCTCTGGAATAATTCTTGGATTACGAATAATGGAGAGTTGCACCAAGAATTCGAGAAAAAGCTAATTGATTTTTTATCCATTAATAATGTTAGTCTTCTCGTAAATGGACACATGGCTTTAGAAACAGCCATTAAGACTTTAGGGATCACTGGTGAGGTTATAACTACTCCGTTTACATTTGCTTCAACTACTCATGCTATTGTCAATAATAATTTAAAACCAGTTTTCTGTGATATTGATTTAAGTGACTATAATATTGATTGTACCAAAATAGAAGCACTTATTAATGAAAATACGAGTGCCATAATGCCCGTACATGTATTTGGAACTCCATGTAATGTAGACGCTATTGAGAGGATTGCTCAGAAATACAATTTAAAAGTATTATATGATGCTGCACATGCATTTGGGGTTGAGATTAATGGTAAACCTATAAGTCAGTTCGGAGATATTTCGATGTTTAGTCTTCATGCTACGAAACTCTTTCATTCAATTGAAGGTGGAGTATTAGTTTATAAAAATGACGAATATAAAAGAATAATTGATCTTTATAAAAACTTTGGTATTAGCGGTCCTGAAACTGTTGAAATTGTTGGTTATAATGCAAAAATGAATGAGTTCCAAGCAGCAATGGGACTCGTGAACTTAAATCATGTTCAGGAAAATATTGAAAAAAGAAAATTGGTAACAGAAAGATATGTAGACTTACTTGGGGAGATTCCAGGAATAAGTCTTCTGGATTACAAAAAGTCAAATATAGTTTATAACTACTCTTACTTTCCTATTGTAATTGATAAAGAAAAGTACGGAGTATCCAGAAATACTCTATATGAAATCCTTCGGGACAATAATATTTTCACTAGAAAATACTTTTATCCATTGGCAACTGATTATAGTTGTTTTAAAGAGGAGTATTCAAATATTGAATTGCCTAATGCTAAGAAAATAAGTGATAACATCCTAACTCTACCTATATATCCTGATTTAAGTTATGACATAGTTGATTTAATATGTAAAAATATAGATATAATCCATAGAAGGTCATTATGAAAGGCATAATTCTTGCTGGAGGTACTGGTTCTCGTCTATTTCCTTTGACTAAAGTTACTAATAACACTTGCTTCCTGTAGGTAAATATCCTATGACATTTATGCTTTACATATAAAGTACAAGATGAAGCAGGTGGGATTGCACAAGCTTTAGATTTAGCTGAACAATTTGTTGGTAATGATCAAATGGTTGTAATACTTGGAGATAACGTCTTTGAAGATGATATTACGCAATATGTACAAAACTTTGTTGATCAAAAACAAGGGGCTAAAATATTGATTCAAGAAGTATCTGATCCCCAAAAAAATGGTGTTCCAGAGCTTCGTAATGGGCGAATTCTTTCAACTGAAGAGAAACCGGCTGAACCAAAATCGAATTACGCAGTAACCGGTATCTATATGTTTGATAGTCATGTGTATGAAATAGTTAAAAGCTTAAAGCCATCCGCACGTGGTGAATTAGAGATCACAGATGTAAATAATGCATATATTGTAAGAGATGAGTTAACCTATGATATTCTGCAAGGTTGGTGGACAGATGTTGGTACGCATGTGTCCTTAGCTAAGGCGAATGAACTAGCACAATCTGTTGTGTTTGGAAATGAGTTCGGTAAGCTGAAATTATAATGGTGAAGGAGGAGAGGTTATGAAGGTAATTCCTCTTCAACTGTTTGGTGCAAATTTAATAGAGCCTGTGGTTCATGGTGATAATCGTGGTTTTTTTATGGAAAGTTATAATGAAGAAATAATGAACAAGTTAGGTATAACTCATAATTTTATTCAAGACAACCACTCCCTATCTGCTGAGGTGGGTGTTTTGCGTGGTCTCCATTACCAGCTTAATCCCAAATCTCAGACTAAGTTAATTCGTGTCTTATCGGGTGCTATTTACGATGTGATTGTTGATATTCGTCTTAATTCGCCTACCTTTGGGCAATGGGTAGGTGTAATACTTAGCGAATATAATAAGCGACAGTTGCTTGTTCCGAAAGGATTCGCTCATGGCTTCTGTACATTAGTACCTAATACCCAAGTGTTATATAAGGTGGACGAATATTATTCCCCTGAGAATGATCGTGGCATATTATGGAATGATCCAGCGCTGGGTATTGGTTGGCCAACTTCTAGTGCGATATTATCGGATAAAGATCAACGTCATCCTTTACTGAAGGATGCGGAGTTAAACTTCGAAATGTAAACATCTCATTGAACAAAAGGTGGGTTATAAATGAAACTGTTAGTTACTGGCGGAGCTGGGTTTATCGGCAGCAACTTTGTGCTGTACATGATGCAACAACATCCTGATTACGAAATCGTCAACGTGGATGCATTGACTTACGCAGGTAATCTGGAGAACCTAAAATCGATCGAGAATCATCCGAACTATACGTTCGTGAAGGCTGATATTACAGATGTTACTGCGATGGATGAACTGATTAGCCAGGGTGTGGATGTCGTTGTTAATTTTGCGGCTGAATCGCATGTGGATCGGAGTATTTTAGAGCCGGAAGTGTTTGTGAAGACGAATGTACTTGGAACACAAGTACTTTTGGATGCGGCGAAAAAATACAGTATCACTAAGTTTGTTCAAGTATCTACGGATGAGGTATATGGATCACTGGGTGCGACTGGATTATTCACCGAAAAAACTCCTTTGGCTCCTAATAGTCCATATTCAGCAAGCAAAGCAGGCGGAGACTTGCTAGTACGTGCATATCACGAAACGTTTGGACTGCCAGTGAATATTACCCGCTGCTCAAACAATTATGGCCCGTACCAATTCCCGGAAAAGCTTATTCCGCTCATGATCTCCCGCGCTCTTGCTGATCAAGCGTTGCCTGTTTATGGCGATGGAATGAATATCCGTGACTGGTTGTATGTTGAGGATCATTGCAGCGCGATTGATCTGGTTATTCACAAGGGTGTGAACGGCGAAGTCTACAACATTGGCGGTAATAATGAACGTACGAATGTGCATATTGTAAACACGGTATTGCAGGAACTAGGCAAACCTGATTCTTTGATCACTTATGTTCAAGACCGTCCAGGTCATGATCGCCGTTATGGGATTGATCCAACTAAGATTATGAATGAACTGGGATGGAAGCCGAAACATACGTTTGAAACAGGTATTAAAGAAACTATCCAATGGTATCTCAATAACCGCGAGTGGTGGACCCGTATTCAATCTGGGGAATACCAAAAATACGCTGAACAGCAATATGGTGATCGTTTAGGTGACTCATTGTAATTTTGATACGGGGGTAAACTAGCTATGAAGGTACTTGTTACAGGTGCGGCCGGACAACTGGGTCAGGACGTAGTTTTACTGCTCCAGCATCAAGGTCACGAAGTGTTGGCTTGCGATCGTCAGGAGATGGATATTACTGATCTGGATCAATGTATCCAAGTTATTGGTGGGTTTGGACCAGATGTGGTTATTCATTGCGCTGCTCATACCGCGGTAGATGCGGCAGAAAGTGACATCGATGTTGCATATTTAATAAATGCAACTGGAAGCCGGAATGTAGCTCTTGCTACTGAGAAAATTGGAGCTAAACTGGTGTATATCAGCACGGATTATGTATTTGATGGTTTAGGATCACAGCCTTACCATGAGTACGATAATACAGATCCTAAAAGCATCTATGGTAAGTCTAAGCGAGCTGGTGAAATATTAGTTCAAAGCTTGTCATCTAAATATTTTATCGTGCGGACTTCTTGGGTGTATGGTAAGCATGGGAATAACTTTGTCAAAACGATGCTAAAGCTTGGTCAGGAAAAGCCATTACTACAGGTAGTGGATGACCAAAAAGGTTCGCCAACATATACAGTCGATTTAGCTCAATTCTTGCTTGAGCTTATCCAAACTGAGAAGTATGGTGTATACCATGCGTCAAATAGTGATTCTTGTACTTGGTTTGAATTTACACAAGCGATTTTTGTAGAGGCTGAGGCTATTTTGGATTTGAGTTTTACGGCCAAACTTAACCCGTGTTCTACGGAACAATTTATACGTCCTGCACCACGCCCTCGTAATTCTGTGATGGAGCATTTGTCAATACGTACAAACGGTTTTCAGGATATACGTCACTGGCGTGAAGGTTTGAGAAGCTTTCTGCTAGAACTTAAAAAGTAATAGTGGTAACATTATCCCCGTAACGGGAAGAGAACTAGGTCTTTGAATAGCCCTTATTTAGTATTAGGTACTAAATAAGGGTTAATTAATTAATTTTAACTGCCATATTAGTATTAAATATAAAGGATGAGTTATGAATTATGGAGATTATAAGCATTTGTATCCCTTGTTATAATGAAGAGAAAAGTCTTCCTATTTTTTATAATGAAATAATACGGATTGCTAAATTAATGAACGAGGTTGAATTTGAATTTGTTTTTGTGGATGATGGGTCATCTGATAACACTTTAGATATTATTAAAGATCTTGCTAATTCAGATAATCGCGTTAGATTTATATCTTTCTCACGGAATTTTGGAAAAGAAGCAGCTTTATATGCAGGTATTAAATATTCCAAAGGCGATTATGTTGCAGTAATGGATGCGGATATGCAGGATCCACCAGCACTCCTTCCTAACATGCTTAAGTCTATTAAAGAGGAAGGATACGATTGTGCTGCTACAAGAAGAAATTCAAGAAATGGTGAACCCGTAATACGTTCTTTCTTCGCAAGAATGTTTTATAGAATCGTAAAAAAAATATCAAAGGCTGAAATTATTGATGGAGCGCGCGATTTCCGACTAATGACTCGTCAAATGGTTAATGCGGTATTATCAATGGGAGAATACAATCGCTTTTCAAAAGGTATTTTTGGTTGGGTAGGTTTTAAAACCAAATGGTTTGAATTCGAAAATATTGAAAGGGTAGCTGGTGAGACTAAGTGGTCTTTCTGGAAGCTCTTTATTTACTCGATTGAAGGAATTGTCGCATTTTCTACTGTTCCGCTTGCTCTTTCTTCATTAATAGGCTTGTTTTTTTGTTTTGCTTCTTTTGTTCTTATTTTGGTTATTATCTCTAAAACTTTATTGTGGGGTGATCCTGTAACTGGCTGGCCTTCACTAGCATCTATAGTTTTTTTTGTTGGAGGGATTCAACTTTTTTGCACTGGAATTATAGGGAATTATTTGGCGAATATTTATCTGGAAACAAAAGGGCGTCCAATATATATAGTAAAACAAGAAGGATAGCATGAAAAATATAGTTGTGGAAAAGACACAAGAGGTATGTATGAAACTAACTAATAATAAGCTCATAAGGTTCCTACTCGTTGGTGTATTTAATACAATTTTGGGCGCAATTACTATGTTCCTGTTGTATAATTATTTTGGATTTGGATACTGGAGTTCAAGTGCATTGAGCTATTTATTTGGTGGGGTTATTAGTTATTTCTTAAACAAGACCTTTACTTTTAAATATGGTAACTTCGACTACAAATCATTTTTTCAATTCTTTTTAGTAAGCTCAGTATCTTATTTAGTTGGTTTTCTTATATCTAAGCGCCTTATACTAGAAATTATAAATTTACTTTCTTTAAAGTTTTCAATAGAAACTAATGAACAACTAGCAATGTTATTCGGTATGGGGTTATATACAATTTTGAACTATTTAGGACAGCGTTTATTAGTATTTAGAAAATAATCGTAAAGGATTTGACATATGATAGATCATATAAAAAAGTTTTCCAATAAATATAATGTTACATTACTGTTTATATTTTTTTCAATTATTATGTTTATAGTGAATCTACATGTGGATAGTAATATTTCAGATGATATTGAATTTAAAAAGGCTCTAACTGATGTGAGTTCTTTTGAATTTGTCAAAAATTACTATTTAAATTGGAATGGCAGAATTATGATTAATTATTTCCTTACAAGTATAATAGTTCTAGATCCAATTGTTTGGAAAATACTAAATACCATGATTTTTATCTTGCTATTTTTAACTATGTATAAGATTGTATTAGCCATAACTGGAGATAGAAGAGAGAAAAAGACATACTTGATAATATCTATTTGCCTGTCCATTTTTTTATTACCTGATGCAGTTTTTTGGAGTGGTAGCATTTGGGTTACTGGATCTTTTAATTATCTTTGGCCTACTGCTCTTGGTTTATTTAGTTTAATCCCTATAATTTATAATTATTTCGAGAAGGAGTATAATAATAAGTTAATAATTTTTAATTTATTGGCTGGGATATATGCTGCATACTCAGAGCAAATAGCTGCGATTGTGATTACTTTTAGCACAATTCTAATTTTACTTTCTGCTCTTAAGAAAAAGAAAATACATATACCTTCTATGCTTGTTTTAGCAGTTGTCATAATTAATGCTATTATAGGTTATACAGCACCTGGGAATGTCAAAAGATTTGCCTCGGAAGCTTCATTATTCCCGGAATATGAAACGTTTTCCGTGTTTAAGAAATTATTTTATGGGTTGTTTTATAGTCTTTGGCATCTTGTTAATGAGGCTAGTTCTATAATGTTTATAATCTCATTACTCATTACAATATTGATGTTCACAAAAAATAAAAGAATAATGTATAGAATAATGTCCTTAGTACCGGTGGCATATTTCGGTATACGCATAATTTCTGCAAAAAGCAGACCAGGGAATGTTACTACGGCATTTGATCAAACTCTTGAAATGTTCATTAAAAGCAATAAAATTTCTATGTTTGATAATTTATATGATCTCCCCAAAATATTCAGTGATTATAATTCAAAATCAGTAAGTATGAATGTTTCGATATTATTGGGCTTACTAGTTTTTCTTTGTATTGCCTTGTCTATTGTGAAGTTATTTGGAAATTCTAGGATAACAATTGTGAGTGTTCTCTTTTATATGGCTGCTTTAGCCTCAAGTATTGTTATTAGTTTTTCACCAACTATATATGCCTCAGGGCATAGAGTTTTTTATGCGACTGACATTCTCTTATTAATACTACTAGCGACTTTACTTTCTGTTTTATTAAATACTATAACAGAGTCAAAAGCTCTATTTAGAATTTGGATTTATTATGAAGCTATTTTAGTTTTTCTGGCACTGAGGCATCTCACCTTTTATATCATTCTTTATTGATAAGAACAAATTCGAAAAAATTCTTGAATAATGTCAACATCATAAGGATCTGAGGATTATCATGCTTACCAAAACCGTTAGTGTACAACTAGTTACATATAATAGTACTGATGATATTGTAGATTGTTTAAAGGCAGTCCTTGCACAGGATTATCCACTAAAATGTATTGTGATTGTGGATAATGACTCTAAAGATGATACTATAGAGAAATTAAGAGAAGCATCAAGCTTTGTCGATCCTATGGGTAAACCCCTTATGGCTATCTTCCCGGATGAGAAAATTTTAAATATTGATAAAAAATCATCTGAAATCACTGACCTACAATTGTTTGTATATCAGAACTTATGTAACACTGGTTTCGCGCATGCTCACAATAAAGCTATCGGTGTCACAGATACTGACTACGTACTTGTCCTAAATCCAGATCTGATACTAGCGAAGGATTACGTATCTAGATTAGTTACACGGCTGGAGCAAAATCCTTTAATTGGCAGCGCCACAGGTAAGCTTTTGCTAAAGGCTGATCACGGATTAGTGGATAGCACTGGTCTTCGGATGAACAAAGCACGTCGTGCGTTTGACCGTGGTGCGGGTGAGTCAGCAGAACAATGGACACAGTCGGGGACAGTATTTGGTGTATCTGGGGCAGCGGCGATGTATTCTCGGCGGATGATTGAAGACGTTAGTGTTGATGGGGAGTTTTTTGATGCAGATTTTTTTGCATATAAGGAAGATGTGGATGTGGCTTGGAGAGCCCAGCTATTTGGCTGGCAGGGGTATTATGATGCTGAGGCAATTGGGTATCATGAACGTGGGTGGAAAACGTCTGGCCGTAGTACCAAACCAATGTTCATCCGGCGAATATCTTACATTAATCGCTACAAAATGATCTACAAGAATGAATCGGCTCGAACTATGCTGAAGACAATCTTGATTTCCCTTCCCTATGAAATTGCCGCTCATGGTTATATGCTTCTGAGAGAGCCGAAGTTAATCGTAGCGTGGAAATCCTTTTTCACTCAGCTCCCAGCGTTAAAAAAGAAACGAAAATATATACAGACCATCGTAAAAGAGCGAAAGAACACGTAAATCAAACAGTATCTGGAAAAACCTCCCTGAAAGGTCACCTCCTCTCAGGGAGGTTTTATGTTATAATAATTGTCGGTAGATTACTATATTTGTCAGGAGCGTTACGCAGTGAATGTAGATGTAAGCATACTTATTGTCAATTACAACACGTGTCGCCTGACGATGGACTGTATCAGGTCGGTATATGACTCAGAAACGAACTATTCCTATGAGATTATTTTGATAGACAACAATTCCCATGATGATTCGGTAGAGATGATTGGTAGAGAGTTTCCAAGTGTCATGTTGATCGCAAATAACGACAATGTCGGTTTTGCCCGTGCAAATAATCAGGGGATGGAAGCTTCATCCGGACGGTATGTACTATTGCTCAATTCAGATACGGTGGTACGTAGGGACACGCTGGAGACGATGATCTCCTTTATGGATGGTCGGTCCGATGTTGGGGCGTCAGGATGTAAGATTATTTTGCCAGACGGGTCGCTGGATAAAGCGTGTAAGCGTGGATTTCCTACACCGTCAGCTTCCTTCTATTATGCTTTTGGTTTCAGTAAGTTGTTTCCGGATCGACCGAAGTTTAACGGTTACCAGTTAGGTTATCTGGACCCTGATCTTGATTACCCGATAGATTGTCTGGTGGGTGCGTTTATGCTGCTGCGGCGGGAGACGATTGATCAGGTGGGCGGATTAGATGAAGAGTTTTTTATGTACGGTGAGGATTTAGATTGGTGCTATCGTATTAAAGAGGCTGGGTGGGAGATTTATTATTATCCGAAGACCTCCATCGTACATCTTAAGGGCGGCAGTGCCAGACGTAGACCGTTCAAGATCGTCTATGAATTTCATAGGGCAATGATTTTATTTCATCGTAAGCATTATAGTAGGAAGTACAACAGTATTATAAATGGAACAGTATATGCTGGTGTTGGTGTGAAATTTGCTCTGTCCCTTTTGCGGAATGCCCTAATCTTTCCTAAAGCAGTTCCATCACCTGCACAGAGTCTTAACTCTGCTACGGAAACAGGCGCTCGTAACGATAAGAATACTGAGGTGAGATTATGATTCGGCGGAATCAGAAATTTTTGACACAGCTCTATATGGTTGCTGACTTTCTTGTCATCCAACTGTCCTTTTTAGCGGCTTGGTGGATCAAGTTCAAGAGCGGATGGATGGAATCCTATAACACGCTGCCTGTAGAGTCTTACGCTTATTGGAGTATGATTTATGGTGCAGTAGCTGTCTTAATCGGTATCCTTTTATCGCTTTATTTGCCTAAGCGTAAGAAACGTTTTGTCGATGAATTTATTAAGATTTTCCAAGTGCATATCATGAGTATTTTCATCCTGCTCGGTCTAATGTTCTTCGTGAAAGAAATTGACATCTCCCGTACATATCTGGCTATTTATATGGGGTTTAATGTTCTTTCCATTATGCTTTACCGTTATGTGCTGAAGAAGATGCTTAAATCTTTGCGGGAAAAAGGATTGAATCGTCAGTTCGTACTTATCATCGGTGCAGGTACACTCGGCAAAAGATTCTATAACAATTTGGAGCAATATCCAGAGCTCGGTTATGAAGCCATTGGCTTTTTAGACGATTACCATACTTGGGACGGGATTGAGGAGCAACGGTATAAACCGATCTTGGGAACGGTCGATCAGTTATCCGGAATGCTGGAGATGCTGCCTGTGGATGAGGTTATTCTAGCCTTGCCGCTCGATGCGCATTCTAAATACCCTTCGATTATTGCGGCCTGTGAAAAAGCAGGGGTACGCACATTGATTATTCCGGATTTCTTTGATTATTTACCGGCGCGTCCTTACTTTGATAACTTCGCAGGTATGCCAATGATTAATGTTCGTGATATTCCACTGGATATGACGGGGAATAAGATGGCAAAACGTTTGTTTGATATCGTGTTCTCTCTATTCGCGATTATTATGATATCTCCCGTGATGCTGATCGTAGCTCTCGGCGTACGTCTTACCTCACCGGGACCGATTATATTCCGGCAGGAACGGGTGGGACTTAATCGGCGTAATTTTATGATGTATAAGTTTCGTTCAATGAAGATGCAGCAGGACGGGGAAGAGGATACAGGTTGGAGTACGCGGGAAGATCCTCGTAGAACTCGATTTGGAACCTTTATCCGTAAGACAAGTCTGGATGAGCTTCCGCAATTTTTTAATGTGTTACTGGGTCATATGAGTGTAGTTGGCCCACGGCCAGAACGACCATTTTATGTAGAACAATTCCGTGATGAAATTCCGAAGTATATGGTGAAGCACCATGTGCGTCCAGGAATTACGGGCTGGGCACAGAGCAATGGGCTGCGCGGGGACACTTCAATTGAGGAACGGATTAAGCACGATATTTTCTATATCGAGAACTGGTCCTTACTGTTCGACATCCGAATTATTTTCAAAACGATTCGCAACGGCTTCGTTAACAAAAACGCATATTGAGACCTGCACTTATTTAGATTTGTGAAATTTTAATAATACCCCGTTTTGCCACTGGCAGAGCGGGGTATTAAATTTCTAATCTAAACTTTGTAAAGGAAACTCACAACTATGAATAAGAAAAAGATTATTGCAACCGTAGTAATGATTGTCGCACTAATAATGATTCTTGTAATAACGTTGAACAAAGAGGAAGAGCAACCCGTGAGCGGCTTTGAAGCGCACAAAATCGTTGCACATGCCATGGGGGGAATCAACGGCTATGCGTATACCAATGCTTGGGAGGCATTTGTCGCTAACTATGAACGGGGCACTCGCGTATTTGAAGTTGATTTTTTGCTATCGAAGGATGATCAGTTGGTTGCTCGGCATGAATGGACAGGCAATATGAGCAAGCTTTTAGGTCAGTTGGAGGTTCTCCCTGCTAATAAACAGGGTGTGGCACTAGATTACGAGGAATTTATGGACAGCCCCATCCTGAATATATACTCTCCCCTTGATATTGAGAAGGTGCTTGATCTAATGCAGAATTATCCAGATGCTTATATCGTTACGGATACCAAAGAAATCCAACCGGATCTTATAGAGAAGCAATTTACATTGCTGACCCAAGCGGCGCAGCGTCGGGATCCAGCGTTGTTGGAGCGGATAGTTCCACAGATCTACAATCAGCCGATGCTTGATGAGATCAATAAGGTGTATTCTTTTCCAGAAGTGCTTTACACCCTGTACCAATCTAAGGATACGGATGAACAAGTTATTGAGTTTGTTAAAAAAACAGGTGTGGATATTACGATGCCAGTTAGCCGGGCCACCAAGAGTTTTGTCAAACAGTTAAAAAATATCGGAGCTCGTGTATACGTTCATACAGTGGATGAAGAGGATGAGATTAGAGAGTTATCTCGTATGGGTGTAGACGGATTTTATAGTGATTTTGTGCCTGAAAATGATTTGAATGACCTCAAAGGTATACGCTGAAATCTTTCTCCACTCATTACCACTAATATATCCCCACAAAGTGGTGCTTTTCTCAGATGCGTATTCTGATACTTTGCGGGGACCCCAAATTTATATACGAAAAAATGTTCGTATTTTTGTTCGCTTTAAATTGACACACCTCCTGTGCTGGCATAGACTAGATCTATATCTTTTGCGGCGGCAGGAGTGTTTTGTCTTGCCCAAATGACAATTAAGGATGATTCTCATGAAATCAGTACAGCAAATGATCAAACCTTGGCGGCATGTGTTTAAGTTGGACCCGGATCGTATGATTTCTGATGAGGATTTGGAGGCCGTTTGCTTGTCCGGCACGGATGCCATATTGATAGGGGGCTCTACAGGAGTAACCTATGAGAATACAGTAGATCTCTTATCAAGAGTAAGACGTTTTGAGCTGCCCTGTGCACTCGAGGTATCCGAACTTGAAGCTGCTGTACCCGGATTTGATCTTTATATGATTCCTATGGTGCTAAATACACCCGATCCAGCTTGGATTGTAGGTCATCATCGTCGAGCTATAGAGCGTTATGGATTTATGATCCCATGGGATCAGCTGCTAACGGAAGGTTACGTCGTTTTGAACAGTGATTCTTCAGTTGCGCGGATTACAGGGGCCGAGACAACCATTAATGCTGAAGAGGCGGCTGCGTATGCCCAGGTTGCGGACAAGCTGATGTCACTGCCAATAGTCTATCTTGAATATAGCGGTAGATTTGGGGAGATGGAGACAGTACGTATAGTGCGTGAGATGGTGGAGCAAGCCCAACTATTTTATGGAGGCGGCATTACTTGTGAGGCGGAGGCCGAGCAGGCAGCAGCTCTATGTGATACAGTAGTTGTCGGCAATATTATTTATCGGGATGTAGAGCAGGCAATTCGTACGGTATTAGCTGTTAAAAAGACGGTGCAAGAGCAGTTCGAGTAGCGGCTAGCTTATGGACTACTTATGATTTGTAATTTCATTTTTGGAAAGGAGCATGTTACACATGCAACTTATTAACATACAAGACGCGGTCAGCCGATTGAATCCTCCACAAAGGCAGGCTGTCGAAACTACTGAAGGACCCCTTTTGATTATGGCTGGTGCGGGCAGTGGGAAGACGAGAGTGCTGACTCACAGAATTGCCTGGCTGATTGCCAATCGAAAGGCGCCGCCTTGGGCGATTTTGGCGATTACATTTACGAATAAAGCTGCGAGGGAAATGCAGGAACGTGTATCTAAGCTCGTGGGACCTGAGGGAAGAGATATTTGGGTATCCACCTTTCACTCCATGTGTGTTCGGATCTTGCGGAAGGATATTGAGCGGATTGGATTTACCTCCAACTTCTCGATTCTGGACTCTACGGACCAGTTATCAGTCATTCGTAATTGCATGAAGGAACTGAATATTGATACGAAAAAATTCGAACCGAAAGCTGTACAAGCCATAATTAGCGCATCTAAGAATGAACTGATTACTCCGGCGCAGTATGAGCAAAAAGTCGGTGATTATTTCGAAGGTTTAGTTGCTAAGGTTTATAAAATGTACCAAAGACGTTTGAGAAGCAATAACTCGCTTGACTTTGATGATTTGATTATGAAGACTATCGAATTATTTAAGGAAGTTCCCGAGGTTCTGGATTTTTACCAAAAGAAATTCAAATACATCCATGTGGATGAGTATCAGGATACGAACAGAGCACAATACATGTTGTGCCGCATGCTGGCAGACAGCCACCACCGCATTTGTGTGGTAGGGGATAGTGACCAGTCGATCTATCGCTGGCGTGGAGCGGATATTACGAACATTCTTAATTTTGAAGAGGATTATCCGGAAGCGAAGACGATTCTGCTAGAACAGAATTACCGTTCAACCGCTAATATCCTGAATGCAGCCAATGGGGTAATCGCGCTTAATAGTGGCCGTAAACCGAAAAAGCTGTGGACCGATTCCGAGGAAGGCGCCAAGATTAAGGTGTACCGGGCCGATTCCGAGCATGACGAGGGGTATTTTGTAACCGGAGAAATCAGCAAAAATGTGAAACAAGGTCAAGCCTACCAGAATCACGCGATTTTGTATCGGACGAATGCTCAGTCACGGGTAATAGAGGAAATTCTGATCAAATCAGATATTCCATATCAAATCGTTGGCGGGATCAAGTTCTATGATCGTAAAGAAATCAAGGATCTGCTGGCGTATCTACGTTTACTGTCTAACCCTGATGATGATATCAGCCTGACGCGTATTATTAATGTTCCTAAGCGTGGATTAGGAGATACAACGGTTGGTAAGCTGGCAGCTGCGGCTGGTGAACGTGGTGTTTCTATTTTCCGCGTTCTGCAAACGGTCGATGATTTGGGCTTTGCTGGACGGACGCGGAATATGCTAGTAGAGTTCTACGATATGATTGAAGCTCTGCATCGTATGGTGGAGTTCTTGTCTGTAACCGAATTGACGGAAAAAATACTGGAGATGTCGCAGTACCGTTTGGAGCTGCAAAATGAAAATACACTCGAATCACGTTCGCGGCTAGAGAATATCGATGAGTTCTTATCGGTGACGATGGAGTTTGAAAAAAACAATGAAGACAAGTCGCTGGTCTCCTTCCTCACGGATCTTGCACTTATCGCAGATATCGATAGTGTGAACAATGATGAAGAGGATCGTAGTGATGCGGTTGTGTTAATGACGATGCACAGCGCCAAAGGTCTGGAGTTCCCGACGGTATTTATCGTCGGAATGGAAGAAGGCGTGTTCCCACACAGCCGTGCCTTTCAGGACAACGACGAGCTGGAAGAGGAACGCCGGCTTGCGTATGTAGGGATCACCCGCGCGGAGAAACAACTGTTTCTCTCTTGTGCGCGGATGCGCACGCTCTTTGGGCGGACGACGGCGAACCAACCGTCCCGCTTCTTGGAGGAGATTCCGGAGGAACTGAAGGAAGATACCGTTAAGACTCAAGACCGCTTCCAGCGCGGAGGCGCGGAGGTAGGCGGTGCTTACGGCGGACGTGGCTTCGGCAGCGGTGGCCGTGGGAACTTTGGCGGCCGAGGTGGCGCCGCCGGAGCTACACCGGCAGGCGGCGGAAGCACGGCGTCAGCGGCGGCAAGCAAGAGCAGCGTGACCGTGACCTCCGGAGGCGCACAGCGTGCTACCGGAGCAGGGGCTGCTGCAGCTGGCGATTACAAAGCGGGTGACAAGGTCTCCCACGGCAAATGGGGCACGGGCACCGTTGTATCTGTTAAAGGCAGCGGGAATGACACGGAGCTACAGATTGCTTTTCCGGCACCCGTGGGTGTGAAACGTCTGCTTGCGGGGTTTGCACCGATTACCAAAGTGGAATAATAACAGACAACGATTAACGAACGGATATTTAGACCACGCTAACTTTAGGAAACTTATTGACGGAGGGATGTACCTGCATGGATGCTATGCATGTGATGGAAGAGCTTGTTGCGGAATTAAATAACTATAATTACCACTACTACACGCTGGATGCACCGCTAGTCAGCGATAAGGAATACGATGTTTTATACGACAAGCTTGTAGCACTGGAGGCTGAGAGTGGCTTCGTACTACCGGATTCGCCCACACAACGTGTAGGTGGAGAGCTGCTTAAGGGTTTCACGCCGCATCGGCATCTGGCACCGCTTTGGAGTCTGGATAAAGCACAGAATATTGAACAGCTGCGCAGCTGGAATACCCGGGTGCTCCGGTTAGTGAATGAATACAATCTCAAGAATCCAGACAACCCTCTTCCTGATCCTTGTTATGCAGTAGAACTGAAGTTCGATGGCTTAACGCTGAATTTAACCTATCGTAATGGTGTTCTCGAACAGGCATCGACGCGTGGCAATGGTGTAGTTGGCGAAGGAATACTTGCACAGGTGAAGACCATCAAATCCGTTCCATTGACGATTCCCTTCAAGGATGGGGTCATTGAGGTTCAGGGTGAAGGGATTATGAATCTGTCTGTGCTGGCTGATTATAATACAAGGGCTGCAGAGCCGCTGAAGAATGCGCGTAATGCAGCAGCAGGTGCACTGCGTAATCTTAATCCGAAGACTACTGCGGACCGCCGTTTGAACGCTTTTTTCTATAATGTAGGCTTTGCAGAAGGTGCGGAGTTCGCTGATCATCAGGAAATGATGGATTTTCTGCGGAATAACAAATTTAAAGTGAACCCATACCTGACCTACTGCAATGATTTTGATGATGTAACTGAGCAGCTTGCTGGAATCGAGGAGAGTCGTTCGAGTCTCGATTACCTCATTGATGGGGCTGTAATTAAGGTCACGGATTTCAGAATCCGTGAGGTGCTTGGATACACTGACAAGTTCCCACGTTGGGCAGTAGCTTATAAATTTGAAGCCGAAGAAACGACGACCGTGCTGGAGTCTGTTAGCTGGAATGTAGGTCGTACAGGTAAAGTGACTCCGCTGGCTCGGGTTGAGGCTGTAGAGCTTGCTGGAGTTACCGTTCAGAACTGCACCCTGAATAATGTGGGTGATATTGAGCGCAAAAACTTGAAATTCGCCTTAGGTTCGCGGGTCTTTATTCGCCGTTCCAATGATGTTATCCCAGAAATTCTCGGCAAGGTAACAGAGGAGAATGACGGTGGAGAGATTATTTTCCCTGAGGATTGTCCAGCTTGTGGATATCCGTTAGAAATGCGCGGAGCACATCTTTTCTGTAACAATAAACTGAATTGTAGGCCGCAGATTATCAGTCGGATCACCCACTTTGCTTCGCGTGATGCGATGGATATTGAGACATTCAGTGAGAAGACGGCGGGTCAGCTCTATGATGAGCTTAATGTACATGACTCTGCGGATCTGTATGAACTGAACTTTGAGCAGCTCGTACAGCTGAACCGTTTTGGTGAGAAAAAAGCACAGAATTTGCTGCAAGCTTTAGAAGATAGCAAAGGTAGAGATCTTGCTTCATTTCTCTTTGCGTTAGGGATCCCTAACACAGGTAAAGCAACGACGAAGATGTTGGCTGATCATTTCCGCGATCTGGATGCCGTGATGCAGGCCAAAGCCGAGGAGCTCGCTGAGTTACCAGACATTGGTGGGATTGTCGCCGAGAGCATTGTCAGCTTCTTCGCAGATCCAGTTGTAGTAGCTAATGTTTCCCGCTTGCGGGCGTTGGGTGTGGAAGCGAAGGCTCCTGAGGCGCCACGTCCTGTTAGTACCGATTCCTTCTTTAGTGGCAAAACGGTCGTATTGACCGGTTCCTTGCAAAAGCTTACCCGAGATGAAGCAGCTGAACGTCTGGAAGCACTCGGAGCAAAGGTGTCCGGAAGTGTGTCCAAGAAGACAGATTTAGTTATCGCTGGTGAAAAAGCTGGCAGTAAGCTGGCTAAAGCGCAGCAGTTAGGCATTCAGGTCATTGAGGATGAAGATGAGCTAATTCGCTTGTTGGATATGTAAGTAACAAACTATATTCGATTCCAAAAGGTTCCGGGTTCCATTTCGTTTAAGTGCGAGAGGAGCAGGGGCCTTTTTTGCGTGGATACAACTAAACGATTCTTTTTTAGAAAAAAATTCGGATGATCTGCTAATATATAGGCTATAGATATTTATTACTATATTTGAAAGGAAACCCTTCCTGTGAAGAGAGAAACGATATTGTTAGTAGATGATGAGAAGGAAATTGTAGAACTGTTAACGATTTATCTCTGTAATGAAGGCTATAGACTGCTAAAGGCTTATGATGGAATGGAAGCGCTGGAATGTCTGCAGAAAGAGGAAGTTGATCTAATTATTCTTGATGTCATGATGCCTAAAATGGACGGGCTAGCTGCATGTATGAAAATCCGTGAAGAGCGGAAAATGCCAATTATCATACTATCAGCCAAAAATACAGATATGGACAAAATCTCCGGCCTGAGCCTCGGGGCAGATGACTACGTGGGCAAGCCGTTTAATCCCTTGGAGATTGTGGCACGAGTAAAATCACAGCTGCGCCGTTATCACGGATTTAATAAGGATAGTAATACGTTGGGAAACGACAACAAACTAAGCTTTGAGGATCTGACTATAGATACGTCTAAGCATGAGGTGTATGTAGACCAGCAGAAGATTAAACTGACTCCGCGGGAATTCTCTATTCTAGAGCTTTTGGCGAGACACCAAGGTCAAGTGCTTAGCTTGGAGCAAATTTACAATAAGGTATGGAATGAACCTTTTCTAGATGGCGGTAACACAGTGATGGTACATATTCGTAATCTCCGAGACAAAATCGAAATCGATTCGAAACGCCCACGTTATATACAAACCGTCTGGGGAGTTGGCTATAAATTAGACGGACCTTCCTGAAAGGATTTGGTGAGGCTTCTTGAATTCTAAATATATAACGACGATTCGTTGGAAGTTTATGTTCGCTTTTTTGCTGAGTGTGCTTTCAGGCGCTTTGCTGCTTATGGCAGGGTACCAACTCGTCAACTTTATGATCTATCTAAATCCGGCTTCAGAGTCGGCTCCCTATTCACGCATACTGCGCTGGATTATTAATCATATTGGCTCTATGCCACTAATGACAGCAGCTGGTATTATCAGCTTTTTATTATTCTTTTTTATCTACACTCGTAAAGTTGTGCTGTATCTGGAAGAGATCACAAAAGGGATTCGAGAAATTACAAGCTCCGGGATGTCCCATAGAATTGAAGTCAGAACCACGGATGAGCTGGGTGTGCTGGCTGAGAATATTAATGAAATGGCTGAGCGTTTGCAGCACTCCATAGAGGAGGAACGTAAAGCTGTAAATGCAAAAAATGACTTGATCACAGGTGTTTCCCATGATTTGCGCACCCCGCTTACCTCTGTCTTGGGTTTTCTGGAATACATCGAACAAGATCGATGTCAGGAAGAAGCGGAAATCCGGTATTACGTGGATATAGCCTACAACAAATCCCTGGTGCTGCGTAAACTGATCGATGATCTTTTTGAATACACACGTGTAAATAGTGGAGAGTACCCTTTGGTTATGCAGAGATTGGATTTGAAGGCCTTCATATGGCAGCTGGCGGAGGAGTCAGTTCCTGAACTAACAAAGGCGGATATGATCTATGAAATCGAGGACGTTGCTGATGAGTTATCGATAGAGGCTTCGCCTAAAGAATTAGTACGTGCTTATGAAAATTTGATTACTAACGCGATCCGTTACGGCAGAAGCGGCGGGAAATTGGAGATAGGTTTCAGTAAAAAGGAAAATGATGCTGTGGTCCGTATTAGCAACTTCGGAGAGAGGATTGCGGAAAGTGATATCCCTTTTATTTTTGAACGATTCTATCGGGCAGAAAAGTCGCGTTCACAGCATACAGGCGGCTCAGGGCTTGGACTTGCGATTGCCAAAAGTATCATCGAACGCCACAATGGCGTTATTTATGTAGAAAGTACATCTCTTCGCACGGATTTTATTACCCGTTTCCCATTCTTCATAGAATCTTAAGAAAACTCTGGCGGGTTCTTAAGATTTGGAAGTTATCCTTGTGGCACAAGGAGGGAACTACCATGCCAAAACTTCGGACGGTTCGTATCAGCTATTTATATATTTTTATGGGTTGCGCTCTTTTGAGTGCTGCCTTTCTTTTTGTTGTCCAGCGGGCTGTCGCTTTGCTGTATTCTCATTATTCGGGCCAATCAGAAGCCTTTTTTGTCCGGATTATTCATTGGGTTATTAATCATATGGGTCAAACCCCTAGTGCCATCCTTCTATTTATTCTAGTCTTCGGTGGGCTGTATGTTCTTCGTTCACAGAAAATAGCTGATGATTTGCGCTCGCTAGTGGTGGGAACCTCGGAGCTGGCAGACAAAGGAGTCGCTCAGAACATCAAGGTTCTTTCTGGAGGAGAAATAGGTGAAATTGCTGCTAACCTCAATCGAATGCAAAGAATAGAAGTTCCAGATAGGGATGCAAGCTCAAAGCGGATAGAGGACACACCAGCAGTAGCTTTATTAATAAGGACTAGGGCGATACTTCGCACCCTCCGTGAGGTTGAAGAGGATGAGGCGGAAGTACATACACTTCTTGCAGCGGCGAATGATGAAGTGCGCAGTATGGAGCGGTTCCTGGAGAACCTGATTATCGAATCATGAGCAGATGGAATGCACGCACCCGGATATTGCGAGTAGGGTACCTATTATTTGATGTGAGTGTTATTAGTACGGTATTGGCGCTTTTGATTTTTTTTTATGTATACCAGTATGGGGGGATCGTACTTAACCGGCATGAGGATAGGCTGCAATTGCCAGAATCAAGCCTCATCACAGCTTCAGATGGAACAGTTATACGAATGACTCCGCTACCGAGCTCGGGTTATAGGCTTACAGCAGAGCTTGAGGAGATGCCGGCTTTATTGATAAATACCTTTTTAACAGTAGAAGACCGCCGTTTTTATAGCCATCAAGGGGTCGATTATAAAGGGATATCACGCGCTTTCTTAAAAAATATCTTGGACATGAGTTTATCAGAAGGTGGCAGTAGTATTACTCAACAGCTTGCTCGCAATCTTTATTTGAACAGAGATAAGAACATGCTGCGCAAGTTAAATGAAACCTCTATTGCTTTTGCCTTGGAGCAGCGACTGACGAAACGTGAGATTTTGCAGCTGTACCTCAATCAGATTTATATGGGGCGGGGACAATATGGAGTAAAAGCAGCAGCGAAGCGTTACTTCGGCGTGTCTGATCTGAAAAAATTGGAGATCTGGCAAATAGCCACTCTGGCGGGAATCCCTAAAGGACCCTCTATTTATAACCCAGTAGACAATAGTGCATTATCCAAAACGAGAAGAAATCTAGTGCTAAAGATGATGTTCAATCAGCGACTAATCACGTATGAGCAAATGCAGGAAGCTCTGAATAAACAATATCAGCCTCCAGCTGCGGTCGAAAATGGGGTTGCCGGAGTGTATTATGTGGATGCCGCCCTTAAGGAAGCGGCTCAGATCACAGGGAAATCCGTAGAGGAGCTTCGTACAGGCGGCTACACTATAGTTACAGGTTTGAACATCAAAGCACAGCAGGCACTTGAGCAGGCCGTTCTCAAAGAGGCTTCATTTCCACCTGACGGAAAAGATCAGCAGGTAGAAGCAGCTATGACCATAATGGATCATCGTACAGGAGAAGTAGTGGCGTTGATTGGTGGGCGAGATCAAAACGAGGGCAATTTGAACAGAGCTATTATTGATGCACGTCAGCCTGGTTCCAGCTTTAAGCCGATCATTGATTATGGACCTGCACTCGAGAGCGGGAAATTCAACTCGAATAGTGTGCTGTCCGACCGTAAAGTTGCTTATGGCAGCTATAAGCCTGAGAACTTGAACGGTATATACCAAGGTCAGGTTACAATGAACACAGCTTTGCAAAAGTCCATCAATGCACCAGCTGTATGGCTATTGAAGCAGGTTGGAATCTCTTCTGCGCGGCAATTTGCCGCCAAATTAGGAATTGTACTGACGGAGGAGGACAATCATTTATCTATAGCTTTGGGGGGGCTTCATAATGGGGTTTCTCCACTAAAAATGGCCCAGGCCTACAGTGTCTTTGCTAGTGGAGGCAAATTTAATGCGGCTCATATGGTGCGCTCCATAACGGATTCAAAAGGGAAGGTCTTGTATACTCATCCCTCTGAATCACGTCAGGTAATCTCGCCGCGTACCGCAGAAGCGATGACGGCTATGTTACGCAATGTTGTTAATGAAGGAACAGGGAAAAAAGCGCAGATGAACAGACCAGTAGCGGGAAAGACCGGTACGACCCAATTGGACTTGGCTGGCGTGAGCAAGAAAGCCAATCGGGATCTTTGGTTTGTAGGCTATACTTCGGAGTGGACAGCTGCGGTATGGATGGGTTTTGATCGTACGAATCAGGATAATTATATGACTGAAGGCAGCGGGAAGGCTGCCGCTCTATTTTCTACAGTAATGAGTAAAGCCTTAAGTGATCATTGAGAAGTTATTGCGCCGCCCATTCTTCTAATTTCTCATCTCTAGGAAGCAGCAAGGCAAGAAACCCAAGCAGCGGGAGGAAGCCGCAAGCGATGAACACTTTAGCAATCCCGATACTATCAATGAGGTTGCCGAGGACTAATGAGCCGATCCCGCCGAGTCCAAAAGCAAGTCCCGTGATCAGACCTGAAACTGTGCCAATGTTGCCCGGATATAGCATTTGAGCATAAATGACGGTAACCGAGAAGCTGGACAGAAGTATGAAACCGCCAATCAGCAGCAATACAGCCGCCCATAATGGACCTACAAAGGGTAGAGCAAGCGCAAAGGGGACGGTTCCGACCATTGACAGTAAGATGAGATTACGCCGTCCAAAACGGTCAGCCAGCGGACCCCCAAAAAATGTACCCACTGCGCCAGCAGCCAAATACATAAAAATATAGATTTGGGCTTTATCCAGTGTCATTTGATATTTGTCCATTAGATAGAAGGCGTAGTAGCTACCGATAGAAGCGCCATACCAAGACCTAACAAAGACTAGGAATACAAGAATAATCGTTGCTGTTCGTATGCTTTTTCGGCGGGCGGGGTCGATTGCTCGTGCTGTTGATTTTTTATGAAAGGTATAACCGGCATCTAGCATTTCTCTATACCAGCGAGCTACATAGGTCTGAACAGCGATTCCGGCAGCCGCGACGATCGTGAAGCCTAGGGCACCAATCTGGCCAAAGGGGATGAATACCCATTTCGTAAGCATTGGACCCAGGGACTGGCCAGCATTGCCGCCCACTTGAAAAATAGATTGCGACAATCCCTTTCGCTGACCTGCGGCCATATGAGCAACACGCATACCTTCTGGGTGGAAGGTGGCTGAACCGAATCCGATCAGGATAACCGAGAATAAGACCAGAAAATAGCTATTGGCATAAGCCAATAGAAGTACACCTAAAAATGTGCTGCACATACCCAGTGGTAATAATATAGGACGGGGTTTACGGTCTGCAGCATATCCAATGACGGGTTGGATTACTGATGACGTCATATTTAAAGCGAATGAGATCCATCCAATCTGGGCGAAAGAGAGCAGTAGATTATCTTTGAGAATAGGGAAGATTGCTGGAATGACTGCTTGTATAGAATCATTAAATAAATGAACAAAACTGACAGCTAACAAAATTTTATAAATCGTTGCCTGCTGCAGATTACGCTGCTCCTTGTCCTTGCTGTCTACCGTGGACGCAGCGTCTGTAGGTTTGGTCTTCATTTTGACTCCTCTCTGTACTGATAGTTAGAAGGTAAGATTGGCGAATACGATAAATTCTATTTAGCCACAAATAATGGATGAATGGTATCAATTTGTGTTGTATTGAAGTTATTTATACGAATGATTTTTTTATTTCAAAAAAAGCTTGCAAACTCAATGACAGCATGGTATATTATCTCTTGTGCTTACGACGCATCGCACATACGAAACACAAGCGATGAAGAAATAAGTTGACAAGATAGAAACAAACATGATATACTCTAATTCCTGTGCAAGAGACATTGAATGTCGAAATGCTAGGAGCAAGTTCTTTGAAAACTGAACAAATGGAACACGTTAATTTTTAAAAAGATTCAATTAATGAATCGTCAGTTTCAAAATGAGCATATCGCTCTTTTCAATACTAATTGGAGAGTTTGATCCTGGCTCAGGACGAACGCTGGCGGCGTGCCTAATACATGCAAGTCGAGCGGAATTATTTTGAAAGCTTGCTTTCAAAATAATTTAGCGGCGGACGGGTGAGTAACACGTAGGCAACCTGCCCTTCAGACTGGGATAACTACCGGAAACGGTAGCTAATACCGGATAATTTCTTTTTTCTCCTGAGAGAAGAATGAAAGACGGAGCAATCTGTCACTGAGGGATGGGCCTGCGGCGCATTAGCTAGTTGGTGGGGTAACGGCCCACCAAGGCGACGATGCGTAGCCGACCTGAGAGGGTGAACGGCCACACTGGGACTGAGACACGGCCCAGACTCCTACGGGAGGCAGCAGTAGGGAATCTTCCGCAATGGGCGAAAGCCTGACGGAGCAACGCCGCGTGAGTGATGAAGGTTTTCGGATCGTAAAGCTCTGTTGCCAGGGAAGAACGTCCGGTAGAGTAACTGCTACCGGAGTGACGGTACCTGAGAAGAAAGCCCCGGCTAACTACGTGCCAGCAGCCGCGGTAATACGTAGGGGGCAAGCGTTGTCCGGAATTATTGGGCGTAAAGCGCGCGCAGGCGGCTATTTAAGTCTGGTGTTTAAACCTTGGGCTCAACCTGAGGTCGCACTGGAAACTGGGTGGCTTGAGTACAGAAGAGGAAAGTGGAATTCCACGTGTAGCGGTGAAATGCGTAGATATGTGGAGGAACACCAGTGGCGAAGGCGACTTTCTGGGCTGTAACTGACGCTGAGGCGCGAAAGCGTGGGGAGCAAACAGGATTAGATACCCTGGTAGTCCACGCCGTAAACGATGAGTGCTAGGTGTTAGGGGTTTCGATACCCTTGGTGCCGAAGTTAACACAGTAAGCACTCCGCCTGGGGAGTACGGTCGCAAGACTGAAACTCAAAGGAATTGACGGGGACCCGCACAAGCAGTGGAGTATGTGGTTTAATTCGAAGCAACGCGAAGAACCTTACCAGGTCTTGACATCCCTCTGAATCTGCTAGAGATAGCAGCGGCCTTCGGGACAGAGGAGACAGGTGGTGCATGGTTGTCGTCAGCTCGTGTCGTGAGATGTTGGGTTAAGTCCCGCAACGAGCGCAACCCTTAACTTTAGTTGCCAGCAGGTAATGCTGGGCACTCTAGAGTGACTGCCGGTGACAAACCGGAGGAAGGTGGGGATGACGTCAAATCATCATGCCCCTTATGACCTGGGCTACACACGTACTACAATGGCCGGTACAACGGGAAGCGAAGCCGCGAGGTGGAGCCAATCCCATCAAAGCCGGTCTCAGTTCGGATTGCAGGCTGCAACTCGCCTGCATGAAGTCGGAATTGCTAGTAATCGCGGATCAGCATGCCGCGGTGAATACGTTCCCGGGTCTTGTACACACCGCCCGTCACACCACGAGAGTTTACAACACCCGAAGTCGGTGGGGTAACCCGCAAGGGAGCCAGCCGCCGAAGGTGGGGTAGATGATTGGGGTGAAGTCGTAACAAGGTAGCCGTATCGGAAGGTGCGGCTGGATCACCTCCTTTCTATGGAGAATCGTTCTCTGCAATGAGAACATTCAAATCGGAAGTTTAACTTCCACAACCAATTAACGTGTATCCATTTGTTCGGTTTTGATGGAATTTGCGGGGCCATAGCTCAGCTGGGAGAGCGCCTGCCTTGCAAGCAGGAGGTCAGCGGTTCGATCCCGCTTGGCTCCACCAACAAACTTCATCTATTTGTTATGTCTATACACTTGATCCTTGAAAACTGGATACCGAAACGAATTTGCGTTTTAGAACATCTTTTAGCAACTTGTGCAAACAAGTAAATGTTATTAGTGAGATTTTTCCAAAGAGAATGTCATCGTATGATATTTTCCTACGGAAAAATCAAGGTTAAGCTAATAAGAGCACACGGAGGATGCCTAGGCGCCAGGAGCCGACGAAGGACGTGGCGAACAACGAAACTGCCTCGGGGAGCTGTAAGCAAGCTTTGATCCGGGGGTGTCCGAATGGGGAAACCCAGCTGTGGTAATTCGCAGTTACTCATTTCTGAATACATAGGAAGTGTAGAGGCAGACCAGGGGAACTGAAACATCTAAGTACCCTGAGGAAGAGAAAACAATAGTGATTCCGTCAGTAGCGGCGAGCGAACGCGGAACAGCCTAAACCTAAGAGCTTGCTCTTAGGGGTTGTGGGACGTCTCACATGGAGTTACAAAGGAATATGGTAGGTGAAGAGGTCTGGAAAGGCCCGCGATAGAGGTAAAAGCCCTGTAACCTAAACTGTGTTCTCTCCGAGACGGATCCCGAGTAGTGCGGGGCACGTGAAACCCCGTATGAATCCAGCAGGACCATCTGCTAAGGCTAAATACTACCTGGCGACCGATAGTGAAACAGTACCGTGAGGGAAAGGTGAAAAGCACCCCGGAAGGGGAGTGAAATAGAACCTGAAACCGTGTGCTTACAAAAAGTCAGAGCCCGATCTATGGGTGATGGCGTGCCTTTTGTAGAATGAACCGGCGAGTTACGTTTAACATGCAAGGTTAAGCCGAGAAGGTGGAGCCGCAGCGAAAGCGAGTCTGAATAGGGCGAATTAGTATGTGGACGTAGACCCGAAACCGTGTGATCTACCCCTGTCCAGGGTGAAGGTGCGGTAACACGCACTGGAGGCCCGAACCCACGTACGTTGAAAAGTGCGGGGATGAGGTGGGGGTAGCGGAGAAATTCCAATCGAACTCGGAGATAGCTGGTTCTCCCCGAAATAGCTTTAGGGCTAGCCTCGGTATAAGAGTAGTGGAGGTAGAGCACTGATTGGGTGCGGGGTCCGCAAGGATTACCAAGCTCAGTCAAACTCCGAATGCCATATACTTATTGCCGGGAGTCAGACAGTGAGTGCTAAGATCCATTGTCAAAAGGGAAACAGCCCAGACCATCAGCTAAGGTCCCCAAGTGTGTGTTAAGTGGGAAAGGATGTGGAGTTGCACAGACAACCAGGATGTTGGCTTAGAAGCAGCCACCATTGAAAGAGTGCGTAATAGCTCACTGGTCGAGTGACTCTGCGCCGAAAATGTAACGGGGCTAAACACACCACCGAAGCTATGGCTAGATACGTATGTATCTGGGGTAGGGGAGCGTTGTGTAGGGGTTGAAGGTGTACTGAAAAGAGCGCTGGACACTACACAAGTGAGAATGCCGGTATGAGTAACGAAAAGATCAGTGAGAATCTGATCCGCCGAAAGCCCAAGGTTTCCTGAGGAAGGCTCGTCCGCTCAGGGTAAGTCGGGACCTAAGGCGAGGCCGAAAGGCGTAGTCGAAGGACAACAGTTTGAAATTACTGTACCACCGTAATCCGCTATGAGCGATGGGGTGACGCAGGAGGGTAGTGACGCGGACTGATGGATGTCCGTCTAAGCAGTGAGGCTGATGTGTAGGCAAATCCGCACATCGATAAGGCTGGGCTGTGATGGGGAGCGAAAATTATAGTAGCGAAGGTCATGATCTCACACTGCCAAGAAAAGCCTCTAGCCAGGAGAAGGTGCCCGTACCGCAAACCGACACAGGTAGGCGAGAAGAGAATTCTAAGGCGCGCGGAAGAACTCTCGTTAAGGAACTCGGCAAAATGACCCCGTAACTTCGGGAGAAGGGGTGCCCCGGTAGTGTGAATAGCACGAGGGGGCCGCAGTGAAAAGGCCCAAGCGACTGTTTAGCAAAAACACAGGTCTGTGCGAAGCCGCAAGGCGAAGTATACGGGCTGACGCCTGCCCGGTGCTGGAAGGTTAAGGGGAGTGGTTAGGGGTAACCCGAAGCTATGAACCGAAGCCCCAGTAAACGGCGGCCGTAACTATAACGGTCCTAAGGTAGCGAAATTCCTTGTCAGGTAAATTCTGACCCGCACGAATGGCGTAACGACTTGGGCGCTGTCTCAACGAGAGATCCGGTGAAATTTTAATACCTGTGAAGATGCAGGTTACCCGCGACAAGACGGAAAGACCCCATGGAGCTTTACTGCAGCTTGATATTGAATTTGGGTACGATCTGTACAGGATAGGTGGGAGCCGTAGAAATCGGAGCGCAAGCTTCGGTGGAGGCGCCGTTGGGATACCACCCTGATCGTATCTAGGTTCTAACCTAGTACCCTTACCGGGTACGGGGACCGTGTCAGGCGGGCAGTTTGACTGGGGCGGTCGCCTCCTAAAGAGTAACGGAGGCGTTCCAAGGTTCCCTCAGAATGGTTGGAAATCATTCGCAGAGTGCAAAGGCATAAGGGAGCTTGACTGCGAGACCTACAAGTCGAGCAGGGACGAAAGTCGGACTTAGTGATCCGGTGGTACCGCATGGAAGGGCCATCGCTCAACGGATAAAAGCTACCCTGGGGATAACAGGCTTATCTCCCCCAAGAGTCCACATCGACGGGGAGGTTTGGCACCTCGATGTCGGCTCATCGCATCCTGGGGCTGAAGTAGGTCCCAAGGGTTGGGCTGTTCGCCCATTAAAGCGGTACGCGAGCTGGGTTCAGAACGTCGTGAGACAGTTCGGTCCCTATCTGTCGTGGGCGCAGGAAATTTGAGAGGAGCTGTCCTTAGTACGAGAGGACCGGGATGGACGTACCGCTGGTGCACCAGTTGTTCCGCCAGGAGCATGGCTGGGTAGCTACGTACGGACGGGATAAGCGCTGAAAGCATCTAAGCGTGAAGCCCCCCTCAAGATGAGATTTCCCAATTAGTAAGACCCCTTGAAGACGACGAGGTAGATAGGTTGGAGGTGGAAGTGCAGCAATGCATGGAGCTGACCAATACTAATCGGTCGAGGGCTTATCCTATACGTAGAATGCAGATTCGTTTCGGATTCAGTTTTCAGGCATCAAGCCTGTAACACGCTTAGAAATTCATTGTCACTTCAGGTGATGAACCGAATTTCACGCGGCAGCGTCTGTTTCACAGACGCATGTTTGGTGGCGATAGCGGAGGGGTTCCACGCGTACCCATCCCGAACACGACCGTTAAGCCCTCCAGCGCCGATGGTACTTGGACCGAAGGGTCCTGGGAGAGTAGGACGTTGCCAAGCACAAATAGACCACTGTTGATAACTCGACAGTGGCTTTTTTGCGTCTATTATAGATTGTGGAAAACTTGTGGATAATTCATTGGAATTTGCAGAAAACTTACGCACATGTGGATAGATGATTAAAAGGCAAAAAATCACCGGATGGTGTGGATTAAGTACAAATTTATGTAGATCTGTCAACAGAAAACCTAAGTAATACACGGGTTGCTGTGGATATAGTCATATTTATGTGGATAGAGGGAT
Source organism: Paenibacillus sp. FSL L8-0333 (assembly GCF_037965665.1). NCBI lineage: Bacteria > Bacillati > Bacillota > Bacilli > Caryophanales > Paenibacillaceae > Paenibacillus > Paenibacillus sp. FSL L8-0333. The sequence goes on along the minus strand of NZ_CP150186.1, from coordinate 6,228,964 downwards.
TGATAAGTGGATAATTATTTTAACTTGAATAGAACAAGATTACAAGACTATTTTTAAAACTGCCTAAGGCTGTGGATAACTAAAAAAAGTTCGAAAAATATCCTTATAATTCGCACACAATACACTCTCTTGTTATACTAACCATAAAAGTAAATTCATAAATGATGAGGTGAGTTTTGTGGATATCAGACAGTTGCACTCAGAAGAGTTTGATCTAAGCATGGATTTATCTGAATATGCTTTTCAATACAAGCTGCCTAGTGAGAAAAGGGCGAATGCTAAGGAAAGATTTAAAGCAGAACGCGTATGGGGTGCTTTTGAAGAAGGTACTTTGGAAGCTAAACTTACTCTTCTTCCGTTCGAAGTGTACATACAAGGTAGATTAGTACCTATGGGAGGGATCGCAGGGGTAGCGACATGGCCAGAGAATCGCAGACAGGGGCATGTGGCAAAGCTCCTGGCGCATACGCTGCAAACGATGAATGAGGCGGGGCAGACATTATCTTTTCTGCATCCGTTCTTGATCCCCTTTTATCGCAAATTTGGTTGGGAAGTTTATTGTGAATATAAGAAATACTCCATTCCTGTTGCCAAGTTTCCCAAGAAGGTTGAAGTTGAGGGCAAGGTAAGACGTGGTGTTATAGATATCGAAGTATTGGACAACTTATACAATCGTTTTGCAGTTAGATATAACGGAACACTTAAGCGTGATTTGGACTGGTGGGAGAGCTCTGTTCTGGATGATGAAGGTCAGACTGCGGTATTTTATTCACAGCTTGGGGAACCTGAAGGATACGTACTATATAAGATAGAAAATAGAGAACTGGTCATTGATGAATTTGTGTTTTTGAACGAACAGGCCCGGCAGGGGCTGTGGACATTTCTTGCGAATCACGATTCGATGGTGACCGGTGCATCGCTAAAACTGGTGCCATCCGATGATATGTTACCTTTTTTGCTGCCTGATCCGCGTATAGAGCAGGAGAATTATCCTTATTTTATGGCGCGTATTGTTAATGCTAAAGCATTCGTGGAGAGTTATTCTTTTAAGCGTTACAACAGTCAGAAGAAACAGGTTATCTATATTGAAGATAAATATGCCCCATGGAATGACGGGTTGTGGGAATGGACTGTCTCCGAAAAGGGAGCAGCAGCTTTCTTGCGTATAGAGGGTGAACGGGATGCAGCTGACTTAAGCTGTGATATTGGTACGCTGACGATTCTAATGTTTGGATATAAACGCCCAGCAGAGCTGGCTCGTTATGGACGTGTGACTGGTAATCCGACGGCTCTGGAATGGCTCGAAGAAATCATACCGCAAGCTGAAACGGCACTTTTTGATCATTTTTAGAAAATAATTAGGCTCTCCCCTTCGAAAGAAGCTGGGAGAGTTCTTTATTTCCGAATACATTCGCTGAAAAAAGTGAAAAATAAGAGAATCCTCTTGGAATTAGCACAGAATATGTTATAATATTAAAAAGTCAAAGAAAGTCAAAGTCAACGCACCTGATGACATACAGTGCGATCCTCTGAATTTGTGAAGTTTTCTTCAGACTTATATGAATGAAGTTCACTAATGAATGTCATTAAGGATGCGGGCGCAAGCGATATTATGAAGCTTTAAAGAGCACTGGAGGATGAGTGATGCGCAATATCTCTGATATTATTGAACAATATCTGAAGAATATTTTGCATGAAAGTCCCGAAGGTACGGTGGAAATCCAGCGAAATGACCTGGCGGACCAGTTCTCATGCGTACCGTCACAGATCAATTATGTTATTAGTACACGCTTTACACTGGAAAAAGGCTATGTGGTGGAAAGTAAGCGTGGTGGCGGGGGATATATTCGTATTCAACGTTTTGAATTGCCGCCAAACGTGGCACTGCATGCCCATTTAAACCATACTATAGGTGGCGGGATAGATCAGAACGCTGCCGAAGGGTTGATTTATCAACTGGAGGAAGCTGGTTTTCTAAGCAAGCGTGAGGCGTGTCTTATGCGCGCTGCTGTTTCTCGGGATTGCCTAACGGTTAAGATTCCATATCGGGATGAGATTCGGGCCAAGATTATGAAGGCGATGTTAATCTCTTTGTTAGGCAAATAATTGTCAATCATAAGGGAGGGGCTTTCGCTTATGCAATGTCAGGAATGTGGCGTCAAGCCAGCAACACTCCATTTCACCAAGATCGTGAATGGAGAGAAGACAGAATTTCATATCTGCGAGAGCTGTGCGCGGGAGAAGGGTGAACTGATCCCGGGAACTGCTGGAGGATTCTCCATTCACAGCTTGCTGTCTGGTCTGCTTGATCTTGAAGGGGCCGGTAAGGAAAAGACGGCTGCTACGAAAACTACGCAAAGTCTGCAATGTGAGAATTGTGGAATGACGTACTCGCAGTTTAGCAAATTGGGTCGTTTTGGCTGCAGCTCCTGTTATAAATATTTTAACAGTGCACTGGACCCGCTCTTTAAACGGGTGCATGGCAGCACTTCGCATGTAGGCAAGATTCCTAAACGTGCTGGAGCACAAATTGTGTTCAAGCGGCAAATTGATGAATTGAAGCTGGAATTACAGCAAAGTATCGCACAAGAGGAATTCGAAACTGCGGCAGAGCTTCGGGATCAAATTCGCCAACTTGAAAAAGAAATGGCACAAGAGTAAAGTCTTTGATATATAGGGGGGATATGACATGTCAAGTCTCCGATTTACTGAACAAGCGCTTAGTGATTGGATGCGCTCGGGAGGCAGTCACTCCGAGATTGTAATTAGCAGCCGTATGCGTATTGCACGTAATTTAGAGCATCTTCCATTCCCTATGCTTGCTTCCTTAGAGCAATCGGAAGAAGTATTAGAGCTGCTGGCCCCTGTGTTTCATGGGGAAACTGCTGCCGAATTCGGATCTTTTCAACTGATAAAGCTTGCTGAAGTGAATGAACTGGATAAAAAGGTATTGGTCGAGAAACATCTCATCAGTCCTAATCTGGCTAATGATTCACGTGGCGCAGCTGTGATATTAAATGAAGATGAGTCGGTCAGCATCATGATTAACGAAGAAGACCATCTGCGGATCCAATGTCTGTTCCCGGGTCTTCAGGTAAGAGAAGCATGGGAACGTGCGACAGCCATCGACGATATCTTCGAATCGGCTGTGAATTACGCTTTTGATGATAAAAGAGGATACTTGACCAGTTGTCCCACCAATGTGGGTACAGGGCTGCGTGCCTCAGTAATGCTGCATTTGCCAGCACTAGTAATGACCCAACAGATCAATCGCATATTGTCAGCAGTGAACCAAGTGGGATTGACTGTAAGAGGAATTTATGGTGAGGGCAGCGAAGCAGTAGGGAACATCTTTCAAATTTCCAATCAGATTACTCTCGGTCAAACAGAAAGTGAAATCATCGAGAACCTTCACAGTGTAGTCACCCAGATTATAGAGCATGAACGAAATGCCCGTGAAAGGCTGCTTGTAGATTCCGCTTTAAGAATTACAGACCGAGTGAAAAGATCTTATGGGATTTTGTGTTACGCTGCTCTAATGGAGCTTAAAGAATCCGCACAACGGCTGTCTGATGTGAGACTTGGGGTTGACCTTGGCATACTGGAAGGCCCTTCGATTTCCGTGCTTAATGAGCTGAACGTTAAGACACAGCCAGGATTTCTGCAAAAAATGTTCGGTGACGAGATGAACGCCACTGAACGGGATATGTATCGGGCGAAACTGCTCCGAGAAACACTGGGAACACAACATTAATATAGATATTTATTATTCATGGAGGTGCAGGAGATATGATGTTTGGAAGATTTACGGAACGCGCACAAAAAGTGCTAGCGCTAGCGCAGGAAGAAGCTGTTCGTTTAGGACACAACAATATTGGCACAGAACATATTTTGCTAGGACTTATTCGTGAAGGAGACGGCATTGCTGCTAAAGCATTAATCGCTTTGGGTCTGGGTCTTGAAAAAATCCAGGACGAAGTGGAGACACTGATTGGCAGAGGCCAAGAACAACCTACGAACATTGCTTATACTCCTCGCGCCAAAAAAGTAATCGAGTTGTCGATGGACGAAGCCCGCAAGCTGGGACATACGTATGTCGGCACTGAGCATATTCTGCTAGGACTTATTCGTGAAGGAGAAGGTGTCGCGGCTCGTGTGCTTAATAACCTAGGCATCAGCTTGAACAAAGCTCGTCAGCAAGTGCTTCAGCTTCTGGGAAGCAGCGAGGCTGCATCCAGTCATAGCGGAACACCTGCTAATGTCAGCACACCTACTCTAGACGGCCTAGCACGCGATTTGACGGCTTATGCCAAGGATGGTAACCTGGATCCAGTTATCGGTCGTAGCAAGGAAATTGAACGTGTTATTCAGGTACTGAGCCGCCGGACGAAGAACAACCCGGTGTTGATAGGTGAACCTGGGGTTGGCAAAACAGCTATTGCTGAAGGCTTGGCCCAAAAGATCATTAATAATGAAATCCCAGAAACACTGCGCGACAAACGCGTAATGACGCTCGATATGGGCTCGGTAGTGGCTGGTACTAAATATCGCGGCGAGTTTGAAGACCGCCTCAAGAAAATCATGGATGAGATTCGCCAAGCGGGGAATATCGTACTCTTTATCGATGAGCTTCATACGCTGATCGGTGCTGGTGGCGCAGAAGGTGCTATTGATGCTTCCAACATTCTTAAGCCGGCTTTAGCCCGCGGAGAACTTCAGTGCATCGGTGCGACTACGCTGGATGAATATCGTAAATACATTGAAAAAGATGCAGCTTTGGAGCGTCGTTTCCAACCGATTACGGTGGATCAGCCATCTCCAGAAGAAGCGGTACAAATTTTATTTGGACTTCGCGATCGTTATGAAGCACATCACCGTGTGAAAATTACGGATGAAGCTATCGTGGAAGCTGTAAAGCTGTCTGATCGTTACATTCCGGATCGTTTCCTGCCGGATAAAGCCATTGACCTTATCGATGAAGCAGGGTCTAAAGTAAGGCTTCACTCTTACACTATCCCGCCAAATCTGAAGGAACTAGAAATGCGCTTGGATGATATCCGCAAGGAGAAGGATTCTGCTGTTCAGAGCCAAGAGTTTGAGAAAGCGGCTGCCCTGCGTGATACGGAGCAAAAAATCCGTGAAGAGCTTGATACGACTAAGAACCAGTGGAAAGAAAAACAAGGACGCACCGATTCTGAAGTTACACCTGAAGATATCGCACAGGTTGTTGCAAGCTGGACGGGAATCCCTGTAAGCAAGCTGAAAGAAGAAGAGACCGACCGTCTGCTTAACATGGAAGCTCTGCTGCATGAACGAGTGATTGGTCAGGACGAAGCTGTTAAGGCTGTCAGCCGGGCATTGCGCCGGGCGCGTGCGGGTCTTAAAGATCCGAAACGTCCAATGGGCTCCTTTATCTTCCTCGGTCCTACGGGTGTAGGTAAAACTGAGTTGGCTCGTGCGCTTGCTGAAGCCATGTTCGGCGATGAGAATGCGGTCATCCGTATTGATATGTCGGAATACATGGAGAAGCACTCCACATCCCGTTTAGTTGGTGCCCCTCCTGGATATGTCGGCTATGAAGAAGGCGGCCAATTAACAGAGAAGGTACGTCGTAAACCATACTCGGTAGTACTGCTTGATGAAATTGAAAAAGCACATCCGGAAGTATTCAACATTTTGCTGCAAGTGCTTGAAGATGGTCGCCTCACCGACTCTAAAGGCCGGGTAGTTGACTTCCGCAATACACTTATCATTCTGACCTCTAACGTAGGCGCACAGGCAATCAAGAAGAACTCAACGCTTGGATTCACGGCTGTGCAGGATGCAGGAGCAGAATACGGCAATATGAAGGGCAAGGTTATGGAAGAGCTCAAGAAGAGCTTCCGTCCAGAGTTCTTGAACCGGATCGACGAAATCATCGTCTTCCACTCACTCGATGAGAAACATATCGCTGAGATCGTTACGTTGATGTCTGATGAGCTGCGCAAGCGCCTGCGTGAATATGATGTTGATTTTGTACTCACGGATGCAGCGAAGGCATTCTTGGCTAAAGAAGGTTATGACCCAGCCTTTGGTGCACGTCCATTGCGCCGGGCAATTCAGAAGCATATTGAAGACCGTCTTTCTGAGGAATTGTTGAGAGGAAATATCCAAAAGGGTGATTCCCTCAATATTGATGAGGTCGGCGGAGAACTTGTGGTGACTAAAGTGGACGCTCCAGTAGCGCCAGCGCTTGAAAAAGAAGTAGAATCCGAATAAAATAAACAAGGCTTTCGCTCCTTATTTATAGAGGAGCGGAAGCTTTTTTTATTGGAAATAGATCAATTTAAAATATACATTTAATGCAAATACCGAATGACCTTTCGTTAAAGGGGTAGAAATGGTAAACTTTCATTAGAAGAAAATGATCCGAATTGTAAACAGTTCGGACCGTAAGGAGAACAAATGGCTAAAGCAAAAACAAAATTTTTTTGCACCGACTGTGGATACGAATCGCCAAAATGGTTCGGGAAATGCCCAGGGTGCCAGGCTTGGAACTCCATGGTGGAGGAAACGGAAAGCGTAGTCAAAACACAGGGAATGAATGCCCCTATTTTTCATAGTAAAGAAAAGGCACAGTCGATCATAAGTATAGAAAGTGACAAGGAACCGCGCATACTGACAGGTATAGGTGAGCTTAACCGTGTTCTCGGTGGGGGGATCGTACCAGGATCGCTGGTACTAGTAGGGGGAGACCCAGGAATCGGTAAATCTACGCTCTTATTACAGACCTCGCACGCCCTTACAACACAGGGATTGCGAGTATTGTATATCTCGGGCGAAGAATCGGTAAGGCAAACTAAGCTGCGCGCGGATCGCCTCGATGCGTTGTCAACGGAGCTTTATGTACTATGTGAGACAAATATGGAAAGCATAGAAGAAGCGATCGAACAAATCCAGCCACAATTTCTTGTCATCGATTCTATTCAGACCGTATTTATGCCAGAAGTAACGAGTGCGCCAGGCAGCGTGACCCAGGTTCGGGAGTGTACGACAAGATTTATGCGTATCGCTAAGATTCGTGGAATTGCAACAGTTCTCGTTGGTCATGTTACCAAGGAAGGGGCTATTGCTGGACCACGGATGCTTGAACATATGGTGGACTGCGTGCTGTATTTTGAGGGTGAGCGGCATCATACGTATAGACTTTTGCGGGCTGTAAAGAACCGCTTTGGCTCTACGAATGAAATCGGCATTTTCGAAATGGGTGAAGCGGGGCTTACCGAAGTAGAGAATCCATCGGAGCTCTTTTTATCGGAACGTCCGCTTGGCGTGGCTGGTTCTACTGTGGTGGCTAGTATGGAGGGAACTAGACCTGTGCTTGTAGAACTTCAGGCACTTGTTGCTGCCACCCACTTCCCTTCCCCACGGCGAATGTGCACAGGCATGGATCACCAGCGGATGGCACTTATTATCGCTGTACTCGAGAAACGGATGGGCATGTTCCTGCAGAATCAGGATGCATACCTTAATGTTGCCGGGGGAGTAAAGCTGGATGAACCGGCGATTGATCTAGCTGTAGCAATTAGTATCGCCTCCAGTTTTCGTGATATTTCAACAAAACCTTACGACGTTTTCTTCGGAGAAGTAGGACTTACCGGTGAGGTAAGAGGCGTTTCGCGCGCGGAAATGCGCGTTAAGGAGGCCGCAAAGCTTGGCTTCCGGCGGGTGATTATGCCTGAAAAGAGCATGAAGGGATGGAAGCACCCGCAAGATATCCAGATTATTGGCGTCAGTACCGTAGCAGATGCACTATCGGTCGCGTTAGATTAGGGGGCACAGGGATATGAAAGAATATAACCAATTAGAGAATATGAATGATCTGCTCAGACTGGCGGCACCGGGTACACCTTTTCGGGAAGGTTTGGAGAATGTGCTGCGCGCTAAGACAGGGGCACTTATTGTCGTAGGGTACAGTCCTGAGGTGATGGACGTAGTGGATGGCGGATTCTCCATTAACTGCGATTTTTCGCCCAATTATTTATATGAGCTAGCTAAAATGGACGGAGCTATTATTCTAAGTGAGGATTTAAAGCGTATATTGTATGCTAATACACAACTTATACCGGATTCTTCTATCTCATCCATCGAGACGGGGATCCGTCACCGGACCGCGGAGCGGGTAGCGAAGCAAACGGGTAAGCTGGTGGTTTCCATTTCACAACGCCGCAATATCATCACGCTTTATCAAGGCTCGATACGTTATGCACTCAAAGAGATCGGGGCTATTTTGGCAAAGGCTAACCAAGCGATTCAGACACTCGAGAAGTATAAAGCAGTGCTCACGCAAGGACTGACGAATTTGTCAGCTTCAGAATATGAGGGCATTGTTACCGTTGCTGAAGTAGTGGGTGTTATCCAGCGTGTAGAGATGGTTTTGCGCATAAAAATGGAGATCAAACGCTATATCAACGAATTGGGCAACGAAGGACGCCTGATCAGCATGCAGATGGAAGAACTGGTTGGAAATACAGAGGAAGAAGCATGGCTTCTATACAGAGACTATGCTAAGGAAGAGCAGGAAGATAAAATCCGTGAAATTATCGCCGGTCTCAAACGGATAAGCGATGATGATCTGATGGATGACAACCATATTGCCCGTATACTGGGTTATTCTTCTACGGCAATTACCTCTGAAGAAGTGGTGACTCCACGTGGTTATCGCCTGCTTAACAAAATTCCGCGGCTTCCGAATGTGATCATTCACAATCTGGTGGAGCGGTTTGAAATGCTGCCTAATTTGATGTCCGCAAGCATAGCTGAATTGGATGAAGTGGACGGAATTGGGGAGGTGCGGGCCCGTAATATTCAGGATGGGCTCAAACGTTTACAGAAGCAAGTTCTTATTGACAGGCAAATGTAAATAACATACAATCACGTAATATTGGGGACGTTAAAGGCCAAAGTTAGAAAATTGAGGTGAAGAAATGATACAAAAATCAATTCCGAGTCTTTTTACGATAGGTAATTTGATGCTCGGAATGTTTGGTATCATGATGGCGTTTGACGGTAAGATTAGCATGGCCGCTATCATGGTTATTATTGCTATGCTGTTAGACGGCTTAGATGGTCGAGTAGCTCGCGCTCTAAAATGCGAAAGCGAATTTGGCAAGGAGTTGGACTCCTTATCTGATGTCGTTTCTTTCGGAGTCGCACCGGCCGTTATTTTGTACGTCTCAAGCCTGCAGGATTTGAACTCTGCATTAGGCTGGACAGTAACTGCGATTTTTCCGGTGTTTGGTGCTTTGCGCTTAGCCCGTTTTAATGTTCGTCCGGGGGTTCCGGGTTATTTTATCGGTTTGCCAATTCCTGCTGCAGGTGGTGTACTGGCCACATTAGCTCTTTTTAATAAAGATGTTTCGGCTCCGTTTATGATCGTTGCTACACTGCTCTTATCTTATTTGATGGTCAGCACTGTTAAATATCCTAATTTCAAAAAGATTGGATTGCCGAAAAAAGCGGTGGTTGGAGCGCCAGTGGTTATTGTTGTTGCAGTGGCTGTAGCTGTAGTGTTCCCAGAGCAAATCGCTAAGCTGATCTTTGTCTTACTTGGAATTTACGCATTATACGGCTTTAAGCAAAATATTGATCGGTTGACTGCCAGACGCCGTCATCGTCGTCGTAGCCGTTCAGAGGATAAAGTGTATCACTCCAAGAACGGTTAATCGGTCCATAAGGTAAGGTAACTGAATAAATTATGACCAAAGGTTTTGTCTTCCCTAGGGGATGGCAAAGCCTTTTTGCATTTCCAGCACTACCCCAAGTTTATCGTCTTGAAAATTGGAACATACTGGTGAGGAATAGATCCATTTAGGATGAATAAAAAGGAGGTGCGTTAGGTTATGTGGAAAAAAGTGATTTTGTCTTTTGCCTTAATATGTGGTGCTTGGTCAGGTTTTTCGCTATACCATGCGCTCGAAAGAGGATTCCCCAAGGGGATGGAAAAGCTGGGTGAAAGCTTACCTGTAGAAGGAAGCATTTTATTTACGGTGCTGGGTGCCATTATTTTTTTGTTTGCGGGGTCTTTATGCGCGGAATGGGGAGGTTCAAAACTGCGGGAGGCGGTTCACTACTGTTCGCGTATTCCAATGAATGAATTAGCTGCAAGTGCAGCTGGGCTTACAGGGGGGCTTCTGTTATCTCTCCTGTTATACCCTGCAATGATCTGGCTTGGGAAAGCTGGGCAGCTGCTGCAAGTGCCGGCTACGTTAGCTTTTGGATATCTGGGGCTGCGGATCGGTTTGGAGAAAAAAGAGGAGCTAGCTGCACTGTGGACATCTGGACGCTGGGGTCAAGCGGCTGAGCCGGAAGGCCGCGGGCTTGAGGAACATAAAATCCTCGACACAAGTGTTATTATCGATGGAAGAATCGCTGACATTTGTAAGACGGGATTTATTGAGGGAACCATTGTCATACCTGAATTCGTACTAGAAGAGCTCCAGCATATTGCTGATTCTTCGGATTTATTGAAGCGGAACCGGGGACGGCGTGGGCTTGATATTCTAAACAAAATTCAAAAAGAGCTTGATGTGAAGGTATTGATCTATGAGGGAGATTTTGAAGAAATCTCTGAGGTTGACAGTAAGTTAGTGAAGTTGGCGAAGGTACTGCAAGGTAAAGTAGTCACTAATGATTTCAACTTAAATAAGGTTTGCGAATTGCAGGGCGTTTCCGTACTGAATATTAACGATCTGGCGAATGCTGTGAAGCCAGTAGTGCTGCCTGGTGAGGAAATCGTAGTTCAGGTCATTAAGGATGGCAAAGAGCATGGGCAAGGTGTAGCCTACTTAGACGATGGAACGATGATTGTTGTAGAGGGCGGACGGGAATATATCGGGACTACGATGGAGGTTCTGGTCACTAGCGTGCTGCAAACTTCGGCTGGCCGAATGATATTTGCTAAGCCAAAACTTTTGGAAAAAGCGCAATAAGTGAAGATAAAGTGTATGGGGACTGTCCTATGGGTTGGAAATGCCCGCCAAACACGTTATGATGGGATTATACGTGAAAGACAGGAGCCAGATTAATGTCAAACAGTGTGGGCGTCGTCATTGTGGCGGCAGGCAGAGGAACGCGAATGGGAACTGCGGAGAGCAAGCAATATTTGTTACTGCAGGGGAAGCCGATTATCGTTCATACGCTGGAGGTATTCCAGCAGCACGAATTGATCTCTGAAATCGTGCTCGTAACCGGTGAAGAGGATGTTGAACGCTGCCGGGAATGGATACAGCTCTATAAGCTGGACAAGGTTAAGGCTATAGTAACTGGTGGATCTGAGCGTCAGCATTCCGTACATAAAGGGTTGTTGAAACTTACGACACAGTGGGTAATGGTACATGATGGTGTTCGTCCGTTTGTACAGCCGAATGAAATTGAGGCTTGCTACGAACGAGCGAAGCAGATTGGTGCTTCGGTTCTTGCTGTACCCGTCAAGGATACGATCAAACAGGTGGATAATGAAGGACAAGTACTGTCTACGCCGGATCGGCGAAGTCTGTGGGCGATTCAAACCCCGCAGACTTTTCGTCTTTCTGATTTGCTGGAGGCTTATGCAGCGGCGGAACGGGATGGCTTTCTGGGCACCGATGACTCCAGCTTGGCGGAGCGTGCGGGGATTCCGGTTTCTGTGGTAGAGGGAAGCTACAGAAATATTAAGATTACGACACCTGATGATTTGGATTATGCAGAATTCACAGAAAGAAACAGGGGAGAGGGACAATCATGATCGCTGTAGGACAAGGATTTGATGTGCATCAGCTGGTAGAGGGCAGGCCTTGTATTATTGGGGGAGTTACGATTCCTTACGAAAAAGGATTGCTTGGGCATTCCGATGCAGATGTACTGCTGCATGCAGTTAGTGACGCGATTCTAGGCGCACTTGGACTTGGTGATATTGGCAGACATTTTCCGGATACAGATCCAGCCTTTAAGGACGCAGATAGCTTGAAGTTACTAGAAGAGGTATGGGCACTTGCTCGTGAGCGAGGATATAAGCTGGGAAATATTGATTCAACGATTATCGCCCAAAAGCCTAAGATGGCTCCGTACATTCCACAAATGACCGAGATTATCGCACGTGCGCTTAATGCCGACCCGTCCAAGGTAAATGTTAAAGCTACTACAACTGAGCAGCTTGGTTTTGCCGGACGCGGCGAAGGAATTGCCGCACAATCTATTGTCTGTCTACTCCAAGATGTGATATCATCTTGAGATGGTCTAAGTAGTAAATTAAGTTCAACCATATGAAGCGGAGGGAATACAATGACGGATGAAGTCCGGGTGCGTTACGCACCGAGCCCTACGGGACATTTACATATAGGTAACGCCAGAACGGCGCTGTTTAACTATCTGTTCGCCCGTAATAAAGGCGGTAAATTCATTATCAGAATTGAAGATACAGACGTAAAGCGCAATGTCGCTGGTGGTGAAGAGAGCCAGCTTAAGTATTTGAAATGGCTGGGTATGGATTGGGATGAGAGTGTTGATGTTGGCGGAGAGTACGGACCTTACCGTCAGACAGAACGTCTTGACTTATATCGTGTGCATTGGCAGGATTTGCTGGACAGAGGTTTGGCTTACCGCTGCTATTGCACAGAGGAAGAGCTGGAGGCGGAACGTGAAGAACAGACTGCCCGCGGAGAAACGCCTCGTTATTCTGGCAAACATCGTGATCTGACTGAAGAGCAACGTCTAGCTTTTGAAGCTGAGGGACGAGTTGCCAGCATTCGCTTCCGTGTGCCAGAAGATCGTACGTATGCGTTTGATGATCTCGTAAAAGGCAGTATTTCTTTTGACACAAAAGAAATGGGTGACTTTGTTATTGTGAAGAAGGACGGAATTCCGACCTACAACTTCGCGGTAGCTGTTGACGATCATCTGATGGCTATTACCCACGTATTGCGTGGAGAAGACCATATTTCCAACACACCCCGCCAGCTTATGATCTATGAAGCGCTAGGCTGGGAGCCACCTTTATTTGGTCACATGACGCTTATTGTTGGCGACAACCACAAGAAGCTCAGCAAACGGGATGAATCCGTTATTCAGTTTATCGAGCAATATGATGAATTGGGTTACTTGCCTGAGGCTCTGGTTAACTTCATTTCTCTGCTTGGCTGGTCTCCAGAGGGAGAAGAAGAGATCTTCAGTAAAGAAGAACTTATTTCTATTTTTGATGCGGACCGTTTGTCCAAAAGCCCGGCTGTATTTGATAAAAACAAGCTGGCGCATCTGAATAATCATTATATTAAGCATGCTGATCCTAAACGGATCTCTGCACTGGCTATTCCACATCTGCAAAAAGCGGGTAAAATACCTGCTGAGCTGAACGAAGAGCAACAAACATGGGCGGAAAGCCTTGTCGCATTGTATCAAGAGCAGATGACTGCAGCTTCTGACATCGTGGCGCTATCGGAACTGTTCTTCCGCAGTCACCTAGAGTTAGAGACGGAAGCAGCGCAGGTTCTGGCTGAAAGCCAAGTCCCTGAGGTATTGTCTGCTTTCCTGGCTAAAGTTGAAGCCTGTCAGGATTTCAGTGCAAGCAACATGGCTGTTCTGATTAAGGAAGTACAGAAAGAAACAGGTCATAAGGGCAAAGCACTTTTTATGCCAATTCGTGTGGCTCTGACCGGACAAACGCACGGACGTGATCTTAATATAACCATTGCTTTGCTCGGCAAAAATCGCGTTATCGAACGTTTGAAATCACAAATTAAGGGCGCTTAAGGTCGTATTTCATACGACTAAACCCCCTTGTCAGTATCTTGTCTTTTGCGCTAAGATAGAATTATATGATAATAGCTGTGATCAGGAGAAGTACGTCCATTGAAGACAATTGCCAGAGAGAATAACCGAGAAAGGGACACCCTTTCGGGCTGGGAGTTATTCATTTGTCCGGGGCAGAACATGCGCCTGTGAGCTGCACGGTTGAATGACCTTTTTAAGGCTCATTAGATCGCGCCGGGAACGTCGCCGTTAATGATGCCAAGTGGAATGAAGAAATTCTGCCGTTTGTTACAATAGCGGCTCATTTGATTCGTTCAAGCAGAGTGGAACCGCGGTTAAACGTCTCTGCAGCATTATGCTGCAGGGGCGTTTTTTGTCTAAATATAAGCAAAAATAATTTTCATACAATACTCTTTGTCTTATATTTCTACGAGATAACAAACCAAGCGAACACTCACAGCATATGTATGATAAGGATGATGGGCCTGGAGACAATACCTTTCTTGTGTACCTGTAAACAGGAGATAAGGAAGTTAAGAAGAGAGGAACCGTGATGTTTAAGCATATTAAGTCGGACATTCGGGCGGTATTTGATAACGATCCTGCTGCCCGCAGCTGGTTCGAGGTTGTCTTCACATATGCCGGCTTGCACGCCATTTGGGGTCACCGGATCGCCCACTCTTTTTTCAAACGCCGCTGGTATACAATGGCTCGTATGGTTTCGCAGTTTAGCAGATTTATGACTGGTGTTGAGATCCATCCCGGAGCTGTCATCGGAAACAGGCTGTTTATCGACCATGGTATGGGGATTGTTATTGGAGAAACCTGCGAAATCGGTGATGATGTTATAATCTATCAAGGGGTTACGCTTGGAGGAACCGGAAAAGAAAAAGGTAAGCGACATCCCACGGTTGGCAACAATGTAGTTATTGGTTCCGGTGCGAAGGTTTTAGGATCTTTTCGTATTGGTGACAATTCAAATATAGGTTCGAATGCTGTTGTGTTGCGTGAAGTGCCTAACAACAGTACAGTAGTAGGGAATCCAGGTCGTGTGGTAAAACGTAATGGAGAACGGGTATCCGATCGGCTCGATCATACGAAGATGCCTGACCCGCTTGTCGATTCACTGCGGTTTTTGCAGAAAGAAATCGAAGAAATTAGGGAAAAGCTTGGCGCAGAAGATAAACAAAAAACCGCACAGCGGATAGCAGAAGCTCAGCAGTATATTGGTGACTATGAAATTTAAGCATCCCGGTATTAAGGAATCCGGAAGAACAGAAAGGGCTGGAATAAGGATGGCTTTACAAATATATAACACAATGACACGCAGCAAGGAGCAGTTTGTGCCCCAGGAGCCGGGCAAAGTTAAGATGTATGTGTGTGGTCCAACCGTTTATGGATATATGCATATCGGAAATGCTAGACCTATAATTGTTTTTGATATGGTCCGGAATTACTTGGAGCAGTTAGGTAATGAGGTGCGTTATGTTACGAATTTCACGGATGTTGATGATAAACTGATTCGCAAAGCCGAAGAAATGAACACTACTGTAGCAGAGGTAGCGGAAACTTTCATTGCTGCTTACCGTGAGGATCTGGAAGGGCTTGGTGTTAAACCGGCAACCTTGAATCCCCGTGTAACGGAAAGCATGGCGCTGATCATTGGATTTATTAAAGAGCTTGAGGAAAAAGGATACGCATACGAAAGCGGCGGCGATGTATATTACCGCACTTCAAAATTTGAAGACTACGGTAAATTATCTCGCCAGAATCTGGATGAGCTGCAGTTTGGTATCCGCGTTGAGGTGGACTCACGTAAGGAGAAACCTGAGGATTTTGTGCTTTGGAAAGCAGCCAAACCTGGTGAAGTGCACTGGAGTAGCCCTTGGGGAGACGGACGTCCCGGCTGGCATATTGAATGCTCGGCTATGGCGCGGGAGTTCTTGGGGGATACGATCGATATCCATGGTGGTGGACAAGATTTGCAGTTCCCACATCATGAATGCGAATGCGCTCAGACTGAAGCTCTGACTGGTAAACCACTCTCTAATTACTGGATGCATAATGGATTCATCAACATCGGTGATGAGAAAATGTCGAAATCGCTCGGTAATGGCTGGCTTGTAAAAGACATCCGTGAGCGTTTTAAAGCAGGAGCTATCCGCTATTTCATGCTATCGACCCATTACCGCAACCCGTTGAATTTCTCAGAGGAATCTATGACTTCCGCCGAAAAGAGCGTTGAACGGATCACGCTTGCAGAGAGTAACGTTAAACATCGGCTTGAACTCGCTGCTGATGGTGCTCAAGGTGAAGTCAACTCAGAGATTAATGATAAGCTGTCGGCTATAGTGGCCAATTTCCATGCTAGAATGCAGGATGACTTTAATACGCCTGATGCGATCACGGCTATGTTCGATTGGGTGAGTCTGGCAAACCATACGCTTGCGAATAACGAGGCTGCTCCTGCTGATTTTGCTGCATTACTGCAAGCTTTTGGCGAAATGAATGCTGTACTGCGTTTGACGCCTGAACTGGAAGAGGAAATTGCAAGTGAAGAAGTTGAACGGTTGATCGCCGAGCGGGTTGAAGCTCGTAAGAATAAGAATTGGAGCCGGTCTGACGAGATCCGTGATGAATTAGGCCGCTTGGGCATATTGCTTGAGGATACTCCACAAGGAATGCGGTGGCGTCGTAAATGAGTGAGGAACGCAAGTTTGATAACGGATGGTTTCCTTATGAGCCTTCCAAACCTGCGCGACTACTTTCGCCTATTGTTCTAGCTTATGTAGGAGATGCTATCTATGAGGTGGCTGTTCGCCAGTATTTAGTATCTCTTCCGAATTTGCGTCCGAACCATTTGCATCGTTCTGCTACAGGGCTGGTATCTGCTAAAGCACAGTGTGCAATTCTGAACTTTTTGGAGCCTAGTCTCACGGAAGAGGAGAAGGATGTCGCCCGTCAGGGGAGAAATGCGAAATCGGGAAGTGTTCCTAAGAATGCGGATGTGCTTGAATACCGTCATGCTACAGCTTTTGAGTGCTTGATTGGTTACTTGTACTACACAGGACAACAGGAGAGAATAGAAGAAATTGTGCACAAGGGTATACAGTTTATGTTGAAACAGCCGTGATAGGCTTTGGCGAAATAGAAAATAGGAGAAGTGAACATGGAAGAAGAATTGAAGACTGAAGAGGAAATATTGGCAGGGAAGCATTCTGTGCTTGAAGCGCTTCGTGCTGGTCGTACATTAAATAAAATATGGATCGCAGAGACAGCCCAGAAGCATCTGACAGCACCCATCGTTGCCGAAGCCCGGAAAGCGGGAATTGTCATTCAGCATGTGGACAAGCGTAAGTTGGATCAACTGGCACCAGGTGTGCAGCATCAAGGGGTGGTTGCACAAGCAGCACCATTTGCCTATGTTGAAGTGGATGATTTGTTAGCTATAGCAGAAGCCAAAGGAGAACCGGCATTCCTTATTTTGCTTGATGAAATTGAAGATCCTCATAACCTGGGTTCGATTCTGCGGACGGCGGATTGTACTGGAGTACATGGGGTAATCGTACCTAAACGCCGTTCGGCTCAGATAACTGCGACCGTGTCCAAAACATCCGCGGGTGCTGTGGAGTATGTTCCGGTTGCCCGGGTTACAAACCTGGGTCAGACCATTGACCGTCTAAAAGAGCAGGGAGTCTGGGTAGTAGGAACAGACGTGGATACCGATCAGAATCTATACCAATCCGATATTTTCACGGGTCCGGTAGCTGTTGTAATCGGCAATGAGAGTAAAGGAATGGGACGCCTGATTCGTGAAAAATGTGATGTGCTTCTTAAGCTGCCGATGGCCGGAAAGATCAATTCATTAAATGCCTCTGTCGCCGCAGGAGTCATTATGTATGAAGTGATACGCCGCCGGCAACAGCAGGGATAGCTATGGCCGACTGGCGCGATGTGCTGCTTGTGGATGGATATAACATGATCGGTGGCTGGCCGGAACTTGTGGCACTGTCCCAGATTGGTATGCAGGAAGCACGCGACCGCTTGATGGATTTGCTGGCAGATTACCAGGCTTTCTCTGGACGAAGAGTTATTGCTGTTTTTGATGCATACCGTGTTCCGGGGTTGGGAAGGTCTTTTGTCCAGGGTAAGGTCCAGGTGTACTTCACCAAGGAAAAAGAAACCGCAGATGAATGCATTGAGCGACTGGTTGGGGAATATAGCAATCGGCGCCGGCAGATCTATGTGGCTACGAGTGATTTTATAGAGCAGCATATTATTTTTGCACAAGGTGCATTGCGAATTTCGGCAAGGGAATTGCATCTGGAAATTGAAGAGAATCAAAAACAAGTAAAAAAAGCTATCGAACCTGGCGGTGTCAGTTCTACTCGTCATTCTTTGGAAGACAAACTGCCTCCCGATGTGCGCAGTAAGCTGGAAAAATGGCGCAGACAGTGAGATCGAGGAAGAATCAGGAAATATTTTATTCCAATTTATGCTATTCTAGATTGATTTTGGACAAACTCCGGTTGACGGTGGAAGGTAACATAATATATACTGATCCTATATTTCGCGAAGTAACGATGTGTCTTGCGTTGCAGCCGGGGGGATTCTTGGTGAGTGTCGACCTCAAGGAAATAATGCTGTCTGAGTATGATTTCATAAGTGATGAAGATATTGTCGAGGCTTTCCGTGGTGGCGACAGTGGCGCATTAGAACACTTGATTAATAAATACCGTAACTTTGTACGTGCTAAAGCCCGCTCTTATTTCTTGATCGGGGCAGACCGTGAAGATATTGTACAAGAAGGAATGATTGGTCTATACAAGGCTATTCGTGACTTTAAAGGTGACAAGCTCTCTTCATTTAAGGCTTTTGCTGAGCTCTGCATTACACGACAGATTATAACGGCTATTAAGACGGCCACTCGTCAGAAACATATTCCGCTGAACTCTTATGTTTCCTTGGACAAGCCCATTTATGACGAAGATTCTGATAGAACACTTATGGATGTCATTTGTGGAACACAGGTTCTAGATCCAGAAGAGCTAATTATTAATCAAGAAGAATTCATTGGTCTTGAAGATAAGATGGCGGAGATTCTAAGTGACTTGGAGCGCAAGGTTCTGATGTTGTATTTAGACGGAAGATCCTATCAGGAGATTGCTGAAGATCTTAAGCGGCATGTGAAGTCTATTGATAACGCTCTACAACGAGTAAAAAGGAAATTAGAAAGATATCTAGAAGTACGTGACAATTGATGATATAATGAACAAGAGAGGGCTCGGACATCGAGTTCTTTTTTTTAGTCTTTTTGAAATCACCCGGATAGAATTAGGTGCTTGCACTATAAATTTCTATTTGAGCCGATTTTAGTCGTTGCCGTTGAAGGTAGGTTTATACACAGACGGAATACCCCATAATGGTAAGGAAGACAGCGAAGTGTGAGGAAGAGATAGACCCAAAGACAGGGTACGGCCATATGACTACTAAACCCGGAATTACCCAGTGCAGAACGGAATTCTTTCGTTGACACAGACCTTGACATTATGCTAAAGTGTTTTAGGTAGGCCTAAATTCGCGGCTTTTTTTTAGGATCAATATTTGCGTCTTCTAATGTGAATTAGAAGGACGTCTCGGGAGGTGCACATCATGCGGGTAATTATCACTTTGGCTTGTACAAGTTGCAAACAAAGAAACTATGCGACTACCAAAAACAAGCGAAATCACCCCGACCGCATGGAGATGAAGAAATTTTGCAAGTATTGTAACTCGCAAACTCCTCATCGCGAAACCAGATAGTCTGTGGAGGTGTAGTCGGCATGAAACGTAGTTTCAAGTCTATGTTTTCCTTTTTCACTGAGAGCTGGAGTGAACTCAAAAAGGTTCGCTGGCCAAGTCGTAAAGAATTGACCAACTATACATTGATCGTTCTCGGTACGATTGTAGTTGTCGCTATTTACTTCTGGGTTCTGGACATCGGTATTTCCGCTGTGATTGAAGCGATTATTTAGAGAGGTCCCAGGTGGCTTGATATGGAAAAAAGATGGTATGTCGTTCATACCTATTCTGGGTATGAGAATAAGGTCAAAGCCAATTTGGAAAAGCGCGTTGAGTCCATGGGCATGGAAGACAAAATATTCCGCGTTCTTGTTCCTATGGAAGAAGAAATCGTAAACAAAGACGGTAAGAAAAAAACCGTTATGCGTAAAGTTTACCCCGGATATGTTTTGGTGGAAATGGTTCAGACTGATGATTCCTGGTATGTTGTCCGCAATACTCCGGGCGTTACTGGATTTGTTGGTTCGACAGGCTCAGGGTCTAAACCAACAGCTTTGCTTCCGGAAGAGGTAGAACAAATTCTGAAGCATATGGGCATGGTTGAACCTAAAGCGAAGATTGATTTCGAAATCAAGGAATCCGTACGTATTATGGTTGGTCCGTTTGCGAATTTTGTGGGCTCCGTGGAAGAAATTTTGGCTGACAAGAGCAAGATCAAAGTGCATGTTAACATGTTTGGACGGGAAACCCCGCTAGAGTTGGATTTCACTCAAGTGGAGAAAATATAACATAAGCTAGGGTTTCTTGTGGGAGAGCGCTATTGGCGTTCGAAGACCACTATTTTTGCAAGGAGGTGTCACTCATGGCTAAAAAAGTTATTAAAATGGTGAAACTGCAGATTCCTGCAGGGAAAGCGAATCCAGCGCCTCCAGTAGGTCCGGCGTTAGGTCAAGCAGGTGTCAACATCATGGCATTCTGTAAGGAATTTAATGCTCGTACTGCCGACCAGGCTGGCTTGATCATTCCGGTTGAAATTACAGTATTTGAAGACCGTTCCTTTACTTTCATCACTAAAACTCCTCCGGCTGCTGTTCTGCTTCGCATCGCTGCTAAAGTAGAAAAAGGATCCGGCGAACCAAACAAGAAAAAAGTAGCAAAAATCGGCCGCGCTGCGGTACGTGAAATTGCTGAAACAAAAATGCCTGACCTTAACGCTGCAACTGTTGAAGCTGCAATGCGTATGGTTGAAGGTACTGCCCGCAGTATGGGTATCACAATCGAAGACTAGTAGTTTTCGAAGAATCGGTCATTCGTGACCCGCAAGTATGTGGGAGGAATTTCCGCTAACACCACAAAGGAGGAACATTTTCATGGCTAAACATGGTAAGAAATACCAAGAAGCTGCTAAGCTGATCAACAGCGAAGCAACTTACGAGCCTTCAGAAGCTGTAGAGCTTGTGAAAAAGGCAGCGACTGCTAAGTTCGACGAAACCGTTGAAGCAGCAGTTCGTCTGGGTGTAGACCCGCGTAAACAAGACCAAGCAGTTCGTGGTGTTGTTGTCCTGCCTCACGGCACTGGTAAAACACAACGCGTGCTTGTATTTGCAAAAGGTGAAAAAGCGAAAGAGGCAGAAGCTGCTGGCGCTGATTTTGTTGGTGATCAAGACATGATCAACAAAATTCAACAAGGCTGGTTTGAATTTGATGTCTGCGTAGCTACACCTGATATGATGAGTGAAGTCGGTAAACTGGGTCGTCTGCTTGGTGGTAAAGGTCTTATGCCTAACCCTAAAGCTGGCACAGTTACATTCGATGTTTCCAAGGCTGTGCAAGAAATCAAAGCCGGTAAAATCGAATACCGTCTCGACAAAGCAGGTCAAATTCACGCGCCAATCGGTAAAGTGTCCTTTGATGCTGCACAATTGAACGATAACCTTAAAGCTCTTATCGACGCTTTGAACCGTGCGAAACCAGCTGCTGCTAAAGGTGTATACCTTAAAGGCATCTCGATTTCTTCCACAATGGGTCCTAGCGCTCGTGTGAACACAACCGTCTTCAGATAATTAAGGGTTGACTCTTTGAGTCAATTTTGATAATCTATAACAGTTGTGAAACTTAAGGTATCAATCTTAACCTTGAATATGCTTACCGTAGACAGTAGGTGCCTTAGTGCTTAATTTCCTACCGAGGTGTTGTGATAGAAACAAGAAGTAACGAGCTCGCTCGTATAACTTTCGTTTTATCAAGCCTTCGTGATTCTGCGGAGGCTTTTCTACTGCCTGCGTAGGAGCGGTGAAGCTTTCCTTGGAAAGAACGCCGACACATAAATTTTCAGGAGGTGTATACATTGGCAAATGCAAAAGTAATTCAAGCAAAACAAGACGCGGTTGACGTCGTTACTGCAAAACTGCAAAACAGTCTTTCGACTGTTGTAGCTGACTACCGTGGATTGAACGTTTCCCAAGTGACTGAACTGCGTAAGCAACTTCGTGAAGCTGGCGTTGAGTTTCAAGTCCTGAAGAACACATTGCTACGTCGCGCAACTGCTGCGGCTGAGTTGAGTGAATTGGATGAAGTTTTGACTGGTCCAACAGCTATCGCATTCAGCACAACTGATGCAGTAGCACCAGCTAAAATTTTGAACGATTTCGCCAAGAAAAACGACGCTTTGAAATTGAAAGGCGGCGTAGTTGAAGGTCGTGTCATTGACGCGGAACAACTGAAAGCACTGGCTGAGCTTCCATCCCGCGATGGTTTGCTGTCCATGCTGCTTAGCGTACTTCAAGCTCCAATGCGCAACTTCGCGCTTGCAGTTAAAGCTGTTGCTGAAAAAGAAGAACAAAGCGCGTAAGCCTTTGACTCTTGCAGCATAATCAATACCACAAATAAATTTAAATATAAAATGGAGGTTCAATCATGAGTAAAGAAGCAATCTTGGAAGCAATTAAAGGCATGAGCGTATTGGAACTGAACGACCTGGTTAAAGCAATTGAAGAAGAATTCGGCGTAACTGCAGCAGCTCCAGTAGCAGCTGGCGGTGCGGTAGCAGCAGTAGCTGAAGAGCAATCCGAATTTGACGTAATTTTGACAGGCGCTGGCGCTTCCAAAATCAACGTTATCAAAATCGTTCGCGAAATCACTGGTCTTGGCTTGAAAGAAGCTAAAGATCTTGTAGACAACGCACCAAAAGCAATCAAAGAAAAAGTAAGCAAAGACGAAGCCGAAGCTACTAAAGCAAAATTGGAAGAAGCAGGCGCAGCTGTAGAAGTGAAGTAATTCCTTCTATTACTGAAAACCCCTTGAACTTGTTCAAGGGGTTTGTTTTATAAATAGAGTTAGTAGGGCGTATATACCAACTGCTAACATAATAGGAAAGGGAGGAAAGAGATGTCGCAACATTATTATTCGCAGCAGCCGGAAGTACGTCATGACAGACGTAGCATTGATACCGTACTAAGAGGCAAAAGCTTTCGTTTTACGAGCGATGCCGGTGTATTCTCTAAAGGAGACATCGATTACGGTAGCCGAGTTCTTATTGAAGCTATGATAATTCCGGACGGTTCAGCGGTGCTTGATGTAGGTTGTGGTTATGGGCCGATTGGCATAAGTGCAGCATACCTAGCTCCCAAAGGACATGTGACCATGATTGATATTAACAGTCGTGCGGTAGAACTGGCGCGTGAGAATGCTCAGCACAATGGAATCCGGAATGTTACGATAATGGAAAGCGATGTGCTCGGCGCATTGAATGAGCAGCAGAAGTTCGATGTGATTCTAACTAATCCTCCGATTCGTGCAGGAAAAGCTGTAGTGCATAAGATATTTGAAGATGCGTATGAACACTTAAATGAGGGTGGCTATCTGTGGATTGTAATTCAGAAGAAGCAGGGCGCTCCATCAGCAGTGGCAAAACTAGAAAGCTTGTTCTCAATGGTGGAAGAAGTGGGGAAAGACAAAGGCTATCGTATTATTAAAGCGCAAAAATAAAATACAATAGGTTATTGACATGTGATAGTGATAATGGTATTATTATAAAATGTCAGTATTAAGATAGGCTCCATGTCTTTAGTTTGCTGAAATGTCAAGCAATATATTGTCGCCCGGCTAGCGCATGCCGCACGGCAAGTTTTTGCGAGTTGGTTGTCTATGCTCTAACGCAGCGAATGCTACGTGGTAATAGATAATAGCGCATAAACTATTGCTTGGTGACGTATAATATGTACGTTTTGGGCAAATCTACTTGATAAGGAGTATTTTGGTCATGGATAAATGCGCTCTTTTTTCGAAGATTTCGATAAGGGCTTTTCTTTTATTTATGACTGAATCCTTGTAGTATGGTTCCATTATACGGTTCCAAACAAGGGTTCGCAATCAATTTTTAAGTGAGTAGACATGAGGGGTGAGTAAAGTTGGCAGGACATCTTGTTCAGTATGGTCGACGCACTCGGCGGAGCTATGCGAGAATTAACGAGGTACTCGAGGTCCCGAACCTGATCGAGATCCAACAAAAATCTTATGATTGGTTTTTGGAGGAAGGATTGCGGGAAATGTTTCAGGACATCTCGCCGATCCAGGATTTCACAGGTAATTTGGTACTAGAGTTCATTGATTACAGCCTGGGTGAACCGAAATATACGGTTGACGACGCTAAAGAGCGGGACGTAACGTATGCGGCTCCTCTGCGTGTAAAGGTGCGGCTCATTAATAAAGAGACCGGTGAGGTTAAAGAGCAGGAAGTGTTCATGGGAGATTTCCCGCTGATGACGGAGACCGGCACTTTTATTATTAATGGTGCGGAACGGGTTATTGTCAGCCAGTTGGTTCGCTCTCCAAGCGTCTATTTCAGCACAAAAGTGGATAAGAACGGCAAAAAAACCTACACCGCCACAGTAATCCCGAACCGCGGAGCCTGGTTGGAACTTGAAACCGATGCTAAGGACATTATGTATGTTCGTATCGATCGGACTCGTAAAATTCCTGTTACCGTACTTTTGCGTGCTCTCGGTTTCGGTAGTGATGCCGAAATTCTGGAATTGCTTGGCAATGATGAATATATTCGCAATACGCTGGATAAAGACAACACGGACTCCACGGAGAAGGCGCTTATTGAAATTTATGAGCGTTTGCGTCCGGGCGAACCGCCGACACTAGACAATGCCAAAAGTTTGCTGGTTGCGCGTTTCTTTGATCCAAAACGCTACGACCTAGCTAATGTAGGCCGTTACAAAATCAATAAAAAGCTACACATTAAGAACCGTCTTTTCAATCAACGTCTTGCTCAGCCTTTGGTTGACGACTTTACTGGAGAAATCCTGGCAGAATCCGGCCAAATGGTCGATCGTAGACTGCTTGATGAATTGATTCCATATTTCGAAAAGAATGTTGCCTTTAAAAACTACCGTGTTACTGGCGGAGTTATGGACAGCGAAGATATTCCTCTTCAAACAATTGACGTGTTCTCGCCAATTGAAGAAGGCCGGGTTATTAAGCTGATTGCTAACGGCAACATCGACAAATCTGTTAAGCATATTACTCAAGCTGATATTATATCCTCAATCAGCTACTTTATTAATTTGCTTCACGGAATTGGCAATACCGATGATATTGACCACTTGGGTAACCGTCGCCTGCGTTCTGTGGGTGAACTCTTGCAGAATCAGTTCCGTATCGGTTTGTCCCGTATGGAGCGTGTTGTTCGCGAAAGAATGTCAATTCAGGATGCTAATGCGATTACGCCACAGGCTCTGATCAACATTCGTCCGGTCATCGCTTCAATTAAAGAGTTCTTCGGTAGTTCCCAGCTGTCTCAATTTATGGATCAGACGAACCCGCTTGCGGAACTTACGCATAAACGTCGTCTGTCCGCACTCGGACCTGGTGGTTTGACACGTGAACGCGCGGGCTTTGAAGTTCGTGACGTCCATCACAGTCACTACGGTCGGATGTGTCCAATTGAAACGCCGGAAGGTCCAAACATCGGGTTGATCAACTCCTTGTCCACCTTTGCCCGCATCAATGAATACGGCTTTATTGAAGCTCCGTATCGTTGGGTGGATCCGAAGACTGGTAAGGTGACTGAGCAAATTGACTATCTGACTGCTGATGAGGAAGATAATTATGTAGTTGCTCAGGCTAACGTGTTGATCGAAGAAGATGGCACCTTTAAAGAAGACATGGTAATCGTTCGTTACAACAAAGACTCAGACAACATTACAACGATGCCAAGTAATCGTGTCGATTACATGGATGTTTCGCCTAAACAGGTTGTATCTGTCGCTACGGCGCTCATTCCGTTCCTTGAGAACGATGACTCCAACCGCGCACTGATGGGATCTAACATGCAACGTCAAGCCGTTCCGCTTCTAATTCCAAAAGCTCCGCTGGTCGGAACAGGGATGGAACATAAATCCGCTAAGGATTCTGGCGTATGTATCGTTTCCAAGTATGACGGTATTATCGAACGTTCTTCAGCTAATGAAATTTGGCTGCGTCGCGTTGAGACTGTCGAAGGCAAGGAAGTTAAAGGCGATATCGTTAAATATAAATTACACAAATTTATGCGTTCTAACCAAGGTACCTGTATTAACCAACGTCCTCTAGCTAAAAGAGGGGACATTGTTAAGAAGGGTGATATCCTGGCAGACGGTCCTTCCACAGAAATGGGCGAACTTGCTCTTGGCCGTAACGTAGTCGTTGCGTTCATGACTTGGGAAGGTTACAACTACGAGGATGCGATCCTGTTAAGTGAAAAGCTGGTTAAGGAAGATGTATATACTTCGATTCATATCGAAGAATACGAATCTGAAGCTCGCGACACTAAACTGGGACCTGAAGAAATTACGCGCGATATTCCGAACGTCGGCGAAGAAGCTCTGCGCAATCTTGATGAGCGCGGAATCATCCGTATCGGTGCGGAAATCAGCGCTGGTGACATTCTGGTTGGTAAGGTTACTCCTAAGGGTGTGACTGAACTGACAGCAGAAGAACGTCTCCTGCACGCTATCTTTGGTGAGAAAGCTCGTGAAGTACGGGATACCTCTTTACGCGTTCCTCATGGTAGTGATGGTATTATCGTGGACGTTAAAGTCTTTACACGTGAGAACGGCGATGAGCTGCCTCCTGGTGTAAATCAATTGGTTCGTGTCTACATCGCTCAGAAACGTAAGATTTCTGAGGGTGACAAGATGGCCGGACGTCACGGTAACAAGGGTGTCGTTGCCCGTATCCTGCCAGAAGAAGATATGCCGTTCCTTCCGGACGGTACGCCAGTACAGGTTGTTCTTAACCCGCTGGGCGTTCCTTCTCGTATGAACATCGGACAGGTGCTTGAGGTCCATATTGGTATGGCCGCATTGCGTCTGGGAATTCACATTGCAACGCCAGTATTCGACGGAGCGCGTGAGTACGACGTGTTTGATACGATGGAAGAAGCAGGTATGCAGCGTAATGGTAAGACTGTACTGTATGATGGCCGTACAGGTGAACGCTTCGAACGTGAAGTTACTGTTGGTGTCATGCACATGATCAAACTGGCGCACATGGTTGATGATAAGATTCACGCCCGTTCAACAGGACCTTACTCACTAGTTACGCAACAACCATTGGGTGGTAAAGCTCAATTTGGTGGACAGCGTTTCGGGGAGATGGAAGTGTGGGCGCTTGAAGCTTACGGTGCTGCATATACATTGCAAGAAATTTTGACCGTGAAATCCGATGACGTGGTTGGTCGCGTGAAGACGTACGAATCCATTGTCAAAGGTGAAAATGTACCGGAACCAGGTGTTCCTGAGTCGTTCAAGGTATTGATCAAAGAACTGCAGTCCCTGGGTATGGATGTTAAGATTCTTAGCGGTGACGAGCAGGAAATTGAAATGAGAGAATTGGACGATGAGGACGAGACGTCAGGCGACAAACTAAGCCTCAATTTAGAAGGTTCAGAAGTCGGAGTAGAATAATCAAGCTGGAGCTTAAAAGTTCCATTTTATAAAGGACCGCACGCCCTCTTTTGATGTAACAGTCAGAAGAGGGCAAAGCGGTACTAAATCAGGATTAGGTTAAGGAGGGTTGCTCCTTGTTGGACGTTAACAATTTTGAATTTATGAAAATCGGACTCGCTTCTCCGGAGAAGATTCGTTCATGGTCCCGCGGAGAAGTTAAGAAACCGGAAACCATTAACTATCGTACATTGAAACCGGAAAAAGAGGGTCTTTTCTGTGAGCGTATCTTTGGACCACAAAAAGACTGGGAATGTCATTGCGGTAAATACAAACGTGTCCGTTATAAGGGCGTAGTCTGCGACCGTTGTGGCGTTGAGGTTACCCGTGCTAAAGTTCGTCGTGAACGTATGGGTCACATTGAATTGGCTGCTCCGGTATCTCATATCTGGTATTTCAAAGGTATCCCAAGCCGCATGGGGCTTGCACTAGATATGTCTCCAAGATCACTTGAAGAAATTATCTATTTCGCATCTTATGTTGTAACGGATCCAGGTGAAACTCCACTGGAAAAGAAACAACTTCTGTCCGAGAAAGAATATCGTAGCTACCGTGAAAAATACGGTTACGGGTTCCAAGCCGGCATGGGTGCCGAAGCTGTTAAAAAGCTTCTTCAAGATATCGACATCGATAAAGAGCTGGAATTCCTCAAAGAAGAACTGCGTACGGCCCAAGGCCAACGCCGTAACCGGGCGATCAAACGTCTGGAAGTCATTGAAGCATTCCGTAACTCCGGCAACAAGCCTGATTGGATGATCATGGATGTTCTTCCGGTTATTCCTCCGGAGCTTCGTCCGATGGTTCAGTTGGATGGTGGCCGTTTTGCTACGTCCGATTTGAATGATCTCTATCGCCGTGTTATTAACCGGAACAACCGTCTGAAAAGACTGCTTGATCTCGGTGCTCCTGACATTATCGTGCAGAACGAAAAACGGATGCTCCAGGAAGCTGTCGATGCTCTCATCGATAACGGCCGTCGGGGACGTCCGGTAACCGGTCCTGGTAACCGTCCACTTAAATCGCTCAGCCATATGCTGAAAGGTAAACAAGGACGTTTCCGCCAGAACTTGCTCGGTAAACGGGTTGACTACTCTGGACGTTCCGTTATCGTTGTAGGACCGTACCTCAAGATGTATCAGTGCGGACTTCCTAAGAAAATGGCGCTAGAATTGTTCAAGCCTTTTGTTATGAAAGAATTGGTTAATAAGGGCCTTGCCCACAACATAAAGAGCGCGAAACGTAAAGTTGAACGCGTAAGTCCTGAAGTTTGGGATGTACTCGAAGAAGTAATTAGAGAACACCCAGTGCTTCTAAACCGCGCACCAACACTTCACCGTCTCGGTATTCAAGCATTTGAACCGATTTTGGTGGAAGGTCATGCTATTCGTCTTCACCCACTCGTATGTACGGCGTACAATGCCGACTTTGACGGTGACCAAATGGCGGTGCACGTTCCTCTGTCTGCAGAAGCTCAAGCGGAAGCACGCATTCTCATGCTTGCATCTGGTAATATCTTGAACCCTAAAGACGGTAAGCCAGTTGTAACACCTTCCCAGGATATGGTCCTTGGTACTTTCTACTTGACCATGGATAACAAGGAAGAAAAGGGTAGTGGTATGATTCTG
This sequence comes from Paenibacillus sp. FSL L8-0333, assembly GCF_037965665.1. Lineage (NCBI taxonomy): Bacteria > Bacillati > Bacillota > Bacilli > Caryophanales > Paenibacillaceae > Paenibacillus > Paenibacillus sp. FSL L8-0333. Next base: position 6,199,800 of record NZ_CP150186.1, on the reverse strand, counting down.
CGTACCGTTAACGAAGCTGTATCAGCTTACCAACGCGGAACTGCAGGACTTCATGCTCGTGTTGCTATTCCGGCTAAAGCACTTGGCAAAACATGCTTTACGGAAGAACAACAAAATGCAATGTTGATTACTACGATCGGTAAGATCATCTTTAATGAAATCTACCCAAGTAGTTTCCCTTATATCAACGAAGCAACCAAAACCAACTTGCTGCACGGCACACCAGAGAAATACTTTATCTACGAAAAAGGCGCGAACATTCGCGAGCTGATTGAATCCGCTCCAGAAGCCAGTGCTGTAGGTAAAGAATATCTGGGTCTGATAATTGCTCGTTGTTTTGAAACTTATCACACAACCAAAACTTCTATGATTTTGGATAAAATTAAACAACTCGGATTCACTTACTCCACACGTTCTGGTGTTACAGTTGCCGTGTCGGACGTTATTGTTCCTGAGGAAAAGGTTACCATCCTGAAAGAGTCTGAAGCTAAGGTTGATGTGGTTGCTAACCAATATCGCCGTGGTTTGATCACCAATGACGAACGGTATGACCGTGTTATTGAGATCTGGTCGAAGACTAAGGATGATCTTACGAACATCCTGCTTAAGTCGATGGACCGTTTCAACTCTATCATGCTCATGGTTGACTCTAAAGCACGTGGTAACAAATCGCAGATCACTCAGCTGGGTGGTATGCGTGGTCTGATGGCAACACCTTCAGGTCGGATTTTCGAATTGCCAATCAAGGCGAACTTCCGTGAAGGTCTTACCGTCTTGGAGTACTTTATCTCCACTCACGGAGCACGTAAAGGTCTTGCCGATACCGCACTTCGTACCGCTGACTCAGGGTATCTGACACGTCGTCTTGTTGACGTTGCCCAGGACGTTATTGTCCGTGAAGAAGATTGTGGAACCGATAAAGGCTTCACAGTTAGTCGTATTCAGGATGGTAAAGAGGTTATCGAGGATCTGTATGACCGTATTGAAGGTCGTTACTGCTTCGAAACTGTTCGTCACCCAGAAACAGGCGAAATCATTGTTCACCGCAATGATTTGATTGACTCCGATAAAGCGGAGGCAATTGTAAACGCAGGTGTAACTAAGCTGCAAATTCGTTCTGTACTGAGCTGCCGTGCCCGTCATGGTGTTTGTAAGAAATGTTACGGACGTAACTTGGCAACTGGTAAACACGTTGAGATTGGTGAAGCAGTTGGTATTATTGCCGCACAATCTATCGGTGAACCAGGAACCCAGCTTACAATGCGTACGTTCCATACCGGCGGTGTTGCCGGTGATGACATCACTCAAGGTTTGCCGCGTATTCAGGAGTTGTTTGAAGCTCGTAACCCTAAAGGTCAAGCTACAATCAGTGAGATCGATGGCGTAATCAAGGAAATCCGTGAAACCAAAGACCGTCGCGAAATCGAGGTTCAAGGTGAAGCAGAATCCAAGACTTATTCCATAACTTATGGTTCACGTCTACGTGTTAGCGAAGGCCAAGAAATCGAAGCCGGCGATGAGCTGACAGACGGTTCGATTGACCCTAAAGAAATGCTGCGTATCAAAGGGATCCGTGGGGTACAAAACTACATTCTGCAAGAAGTACAGCGTGTATACCGTAACCAAGGCGTTGAGATCAATGATAAGCACATTGAAGTTATGATCAAGCAAATGCTTCGGAAGATCCGTATTATTGACGCAGGTGACACAAGTCTGTTGCCAGGTGCATTTGCGGATATTCATGAGTACGAAGGTGCTAACAAGGAAGCTATCTTGTCTGGTAAAGAGCCTGCTGTTGCTAAACCAGTCTTGCTCGGTATTACCAAGGCGTCTCTTGAAACTGATTCCTTCTTGTCAGCTGCATCATTCCAAGAAACTACTCGTGTCCTAACAGACGCTGCTATCAAAGGTAAAGTAGATAAGTTGCTTGGACTTAAAGAAAATGTTATTATCGGTAAGTTGATTCCTGCAGGTACTGGGATGAACCGTTACCGTAACGTTAAGCTAAGTGATCCAAATGCAGAAAGCGAACTTGAATCATTAGAGACGGTTCCTGCTGAATAAATTAGCAATCATGGTAGTGTGCTCATGTCATACCTACTCATAGGTGTGGCATGAGTGTTCTGCTGTGTATAATTTCTATAAAAATTGTTGCTGAATTTCTTGACACCATCTATTGATAATGCTAAAATGTCTAAGGTGCGTGAGTAGCCATGTTATCCTTGTTCATTGGAGGTAAAGAGAATGACTGATGATAGAGGACTACAGGATGCTCAGGTCAAGATCGGTACCAAACAAACCGTCAAGGCGGTAGAGTTGGGCCTAGCCGCAGAAGTCTATGTGGCAGAGGACGGAGATCAAAGGCTTACTTCCAGGATAGTTTTGCTTTGTAACAAACAAGGTGTTAAGATCACATATGTGGATACGATGCTGAATTTGGGCAAGGCCTGCGGAATAGAAGTTGGCGCTGCGATGGCAGCCGTCTTAAAACAATAGCTACAGAAATGTTTTTGTACTGGGGTGAACACCAGCGGCAAGAACTTTTCATTTGTCTTTTTATGAACCGCCTGGGTCTGTGGGCTTAGAGTTCTTAAATCGACTATCATTTCAGGAAGGGGGTGGCAACAACATGCCAACAATTAACCAATTGGTTCGTAAAGGCCGTCAAGCCAAAATCGAAAAATCTAAATCTCCCGCTCTTCAAAAAGGGTATAACGCCCTCAAGCGTGAGGCTACAAATTTGAGCGCTCCGCAAAAACGCGGTGTGTGCACTCGTGTAGGCACAATGACTCCACGTAAACCAAACTCAGCGCTTCGTAAATATGCCCGTGTTCGTTTGACGAACCGTCTCGAGGTAACAGCTTATATCCCGGGTATCGGTCATAACTTACAAGAGCACAGTGTTGTATTACTTCGCGGAGGTAAAGTAAAGGACCTTGCAGGGGTTCGTTACCATATCGTTCGTGGTGCTTTGGATACAGCAGGTGTAGCTAACCGGATGCAAGCTCGTTCTAAATACGGTGCAAAACGTCCTAAAGCTAAGAAGTAAGATAACAATATCTGAATAATAAACATTTAAGAAAGGGGGATATCCATGCCACGCAAAGGTCCAGTTACAAAGAGAGACGTATTGCCAGATCCGTTGTATAATAGCAAGTTGGTTACTCGTTTGATTAACCGCATTATGCTGGGTGGTAAAAGAGGTGTCGCTCAAAGCATTCTGTACAATTCATTCAAATTGATTGAAGAACGTACGGGTAAAGATCCGATGGAAGTTTTCGAAGCTGCCATCAAGAATATCATGCCGGTTTTGGAAGTCAAAGCTCGTCGTGTCGGTGGTGCTAACTATCAAGTACCTATCGAGGTTAAACCAGAGAGACGTACTGCTCTGGGACTACGTTGGCTCGTAAACTACTCTCGCAACCGCGGTGAGAAGACTATGGAAGAGCGTTTGGCGGCTGAGATCATCGACGCTTCCAACAACACAGGCGCTTCTGTTAAGAAACGTGAAGATACACACAAAATGGCTGAAGCAAACAAAGCGTTCGCTCACTACCGTTGGTAGGATAAAGGTCATTCAAATAACTTATATTTTGAAGGGAGATCCATTTCATGGCTAGAGAGTTCTCCTTAAAAAATACACGTAACATCGGGATCATGGCGCATATTGATGCTGGTAAAACAACTACCACAGAGCGGATTCTTTTCTATACAGGCCGTACGCACAAAATCGGTGAAGTTCACGAGGGTGCTGCTACAATGGACTGGATGGAGCAAGAACAAGAGCGCGGAATCACGATTACGTCCGCTGCTACGACTGCTGCGTGGAAAGGTCACCGCATCAATATCATTGATACCCCAGGACACGTTGACTTCACTGTTGAAGTTGAACGTTCCCTGCGTGTATTGGATGGGGCAGTTGGTGTATTTAGTGCAAAAGAGGGCGTTGAGCCTCAGTCTGAAACCGTATGGAGACAGGCTGACCGTTATAACGTTCCCCGGATTGCATATGTAAACAAAATGGACATTATCGGTGCGGATTTCCTTAACGTAATCGAAACTATGCGTGATCGCCTTCAAGCCAATGCAGTTGCTATTCAATTGCCAATTGGTGCAGAAAGTGATTTCACTGGTATTATCGACCTAGTTGAGCAAAAAGCACACATGTTCAGAGATGATCTGGGCCAAAACATCGAAGTAACGGATATTCCGGAAGAATATTTGGCCAAAGTTGAGGAGCTGCGTCTCGAGTTGATCGAGAAAGTTGCTGAACTTGATGAGGATCTGACTATGAAGTATTTGGAAGGCGAAGAAATTACAATTCCGGAAATTAAAGCTGCAATTCGCAAAGGCGTAGTTGAAGTTAAATTGTTCCCTGTAATTGCTGGATCTTCCTACCGAAACAAAGGGATTCAGCTTATGCTGGATGCTGTTGTTGATTACTTGCCATCTCCTCTTGACGTTCCAGCTATTACTGGACATCTTGATGACGGTACAGAAGCTGTTCGTCACTCTTCGGATGAAGAGCCGTTTGCAGCTTTGGCATTTAAAATCATGACAGACCCTTATGTTGGTAAACTTACGTTCTTCCGTGTTTACTCAGGCGTACTTGAGTCCGGATCATACGTAGTTAATGCAACTAAGAACAAGCGTGAACGTATTGGTCGTATCCTTCAAATGCATGCGAACAGCCGTCAAGAAATTTCCATCGTGTATTCTGGCGACATCGCAGCTGCTGTTGGTTTGAAAGATACCAGTACAGGTGATACACTGTGTGATGAGAAGAATCCAGTAATTCTGGAATCAATGAACTTCCCTGATCCAGTTATCGAGATCGCTGTTGAACCAAAAACTAAAGCTGACCAAGATAAAATGGGTGTTGCTCTCGGAAAGTTGACTGAAGAGGATCCAACTCTTCGTGCTCACACTGATGAAGAAACAGGCCAAACAATCCTGGCTGGTATGGGTGAACTTCACTTGGACATCATCATCGACCGTATGCGTCGTGAGTTCAAAGTAGAAACCAATGTGGGTAAACCACAGGTTGCTTACCGCGAAACGTTCAAGGCACCTGCTCGCGTCGAAGGTAAATTTGTACGCCAATCTGGTGGTCGTGGTCAATACGGTCACGTATGGGTTGAATTTGAACCCCTCGAACCAGGTACTGGTAGCAAATTCGAAAGTAAAGTTGTGGGTGGCTCGGTTCCTAGAGAGTACATCGCTCCTGCACTTGCGGGTATTGAAGAACAAATGAAAAACGGCGTACTTGCTGGCTTCCCGCTAGTAGACGTTAAAGCTACCATCGTAGATGGTTCTTATCATGATGTCGATTCCAACGAAATGGCATTTAAAATTGCCGGTTCGATGGCACTCAAAGCAGCTAAAGACAAGTGTAAGCCTGTCCTGCTTGAGCCAATCATGAAAGTAGAAGTAACTGTTCCTGAGGAATATATGGGTGATGTAATGGGTATGCTGAACTCCCGCCGTGGCCGTATCGAAGGTATGGATTCCCGTGGTGGAGCGCAAATTATCCGTGCTAAGGTGCCTCTTTCCGAAATGTTCGGATACTCTACAACACTTCGTTCTGGTACACAAGGACGTGGCGTATTCTCAATGGAGCTTTCTCACTATGAAGAAGTTCCTAAATCCATTGCGGAAGAGATCGCTGCAAAGAACAAAGGCGCTGAATAATTACCAGTTTTAACTTGCCGTCCCGGGTATAAACACTCAGTCATCTAAGATTACACGTATGCGGGCGGCTCAAATATAAGGAACCCCACATTAAGGAGGAACTGTTCAAATGGCAAAGGCAAAGTTTGAACGTAACAAACCGCACGTTAACATCGGTACTATTGGTCACGTCGACCATGGTAAAACGACTCTGACTGCTGCAATCACTACTGTATTGTCCAAAACTTACGGTGGCGCAGCTATCGCATTCGATCAAATCGACAAAGCTCCTGAAGAGCGCGAACGTGGTATCACAATCTCCACTTCCCACGTTGAATATGAAACTCCTAACCGTCACTACGCTCACGTAGACTGCCCTGGTCACGCCGACTATGTTAAAAACATGATCACTGGCGCAGCGCAAATGGACGGAGCTATCCTGGTTGTATCCGCAGCTGATGGCCCAATGCCACAAACTCGCGAGCACATCCTGTTGTCCCGTCAAGTAGGCGTTCCTTACATCGTTGTCTTCTTGAACAAATGCGACATGGTTGAAGACGAAGAGTTGTTGGAATTGGTTGAAATGGAAGTTCGCGACTTGCTTAGCGAGTATGACTTCCCAGGCGACGATACTCCAATCATCCGTGGTTCTGCTCGTGAAGCTCTGCAAAACCCAGATGGCGATTACGCTAAAAAAATCATCGAAATGTTTGAAACAATCGATGAGTACATTCCACTTCCTGAGCGTCAAACTGACAAGCCTTTCTTGATGCCTGTCGAAGACGTATTCTCCATCACTGGCCGCGGTACTGTGGCAACTGGTCGCGTAGAACGCGGAACAGTTAAAGTCGGAGAAGAAATCGAAATCGTTGGTATTCACGAAGATACTAAGAAATCCGTAGTTACGGGCGTAGAAATGTTCCGTAAATTGCTGGATTCCGCTCAAGCTGGGGACAACATCGGAGCATTGCTTCGTGGTGTTGACCGTAACATGATCGAGCGTGGCCAAGTATTGGCTAAGCCGAACTCCGTTAAACCACACACTGAGTTCACTGCTCAAATTTACGTTCTGACAAAAGAAGAAGGTGGCCGTCACAAGCCTTTCTTCACTGGATACCGTCCACAGTTCTACTTCCGTACAACTGACGTAACTGGTATCATCAACTTGCCAGAAGGTACTGAAATGGTTATGCCTGGTGATAACATCTCCGTAACCGTACAACTGATCTCCCCAATCGCTATTGAAGAAGGTACTAAATTCTCCATTCGCGAAGGTGGCCGTACAGTTGGTGCTGGTAGCGTAGCTTCTATCCAAAAATAATAATTCGACTTCTATCTGCGGGTAGATTCCGAATTACAAACACCCCTGATTCTTCTTGCGGAGAATCAGGGGCTTTTTTTTTTTTTTTTTTTGAGAAAGATTTATTATTCGACACCAATTGATAATAAAGCATAACAATATGATCTTTTTCTACATAATTCGTCAAATTACAACAATCGATTGTTTACAATTATACTAATCTTAGAGTAAAATGAAGGAGGTATAATAATGTAAAATAATAGGAGTTGTGGGAGGGTGTTAATATGGGGAAATGTCCTTTTTCCTTCATGCATGCGTTAACTGCACGTAATAATAATGTGGATTCTCCTGCCTCTCGTTCCTTAGACTTCAAGGATCAGAATCATTCTGTTGCGGAGTCTTTTCATAAACTGGAAGGACATGGCGAACTTAACGAGCAGATGAGGATGATTGATCTAACTGAAGCAGATCTGAACTTACTACGCAGGGTGAAACCTGTTGTTGAGCAGAATATAGACTATATCATTGATCAATTTTACAATTCTGTATTAGGTGTAAATAAACTCGAAGCTATTATTTTGGAACATAGCAGTATAGATAGGTTAAAAACTACTCTACGTGGTCATATCCTAGAGATTTTTAATGGAAAGGTTGACGATGAGTACATAGCAAAGCGTCTAATGATCGCTAATATTCATAAAAGAGTAGGGCTTGAGCCTAAATGGTACTTATCTGCTTTTCAGAATCTTCAGAACGTATTTATACGCGTTATATATAATGAAACAAACGATGACAATATACGCCTTCGAGTGGTTCAGACGGTGACTAAACTGCTTAATCTTGAGCAGCAATTGGTGCTAGAAGAATATGAGAAGGAGAATATAAGAGAGAAGGAGGAGCAATATTTATTAGTAAAAAATGAATTGAAACAAAAAATTTCAGAGTTTAGCGTTGAACTGATAGATTATAGCATCGATACTAATGCTGCTGTGAAGCAGCTAGTGGCAAGCAGCAATGAAGTAAGTAGAACATTCCAACGTACGGCTTCATCCGCTCTGGAGTCACAGGGATTAGCTGCAGATGGGCATGAACACTTGGACGATTTGACTGAGCAAATTAATCTCATATATCAGACCACCAGTGAGATGGAAGACTCGATCATTGAGTTAAGCGATTCCTCTAAACAAATTCAAAAAATCGTGAACTCAGTAAGGGAAATTGCTGATCAGACTAAAATCCTCTCACTTAATGCAACGATTGAAGCCGCAAGAGCTGGTGAGCATGGTAGAGGGTTTAGTGTGGTTGCTCAAGAAGTTAGCCGGCTTGCGGAGGATACTAAGAATACTGTGATTCAGATCGTAGAGCTAACAAATAAATCAGGACTCCTCACTCAGCAGGTTGTAGAAGAGATTCGTAAGGTGCAGGACTTGACTAAGAATGGGAAATACCAATCGGTCGAGACTAGTCTTTTGTTCTCTGATATTGTAGACGCTATGCGTAGCAGTACACAGGAGATTGTAATAGTGGAAGAAGAAATAAGAACCTTAATCCAAACCATTGAGGGGATCGGAACTGCAACGGCTCAGACTGCTTCCTCCGCAGAGATTTTTAAGTCTGCGACAGAGAATCTTTAACATATATATAGTAGAAGAACAGCGCATGAAAAAAATATGCGTTGTTTTTCTATTTTTGCTTGCAATACTGCTGCCTATTATATATAATAATAAATGTTGTTCTGAGACGTTGCGATGATGTGAGAGGTTACTGACACACCCGGCCCCTTTGCCATGGGGACGAGGTCAGAAAATTTTCACGGAGTATGTCCGATACCAAATTGGGCGATAGAAGGAGGGACTAAAATGGCAAAGCAAAAAATTCGTATTCGCTTGAAAGCATACGACCACAGAATTCTTGATCAATCCGCTGAGAAGATTGTTGAAACAGCAAAACGTTCGGGTGCAGGTGTGTCCGGGCCGATTCCGTTACCAACTGAGAAGCAAATCATTACTATTCTCCGTGCGGTACACAAGTACAAGGATTCCCGTGAACAGTTTGAACAACGGACTCACAAACGTTTGATCGATATTGTGAACCCAACACCACAAACTGTGGATGCCTTGATGCGCTTGGATCTACCGTCCGGTGTAGATATCGAAATCAAATTGTAATTCTATTTTAAGTAACTTAGGAAAAGAAAAGAGGTGTCAACATTGAAAGGTATCTTAGGAAAAAAACTCGGTATGACTCAAGTGTTTACTCCAGAAGGTAACGTAATTCCTGTTACTGTTATCGAAGCAGGACCTTGTGTAGTACTGCAAAAGAAAGACCTGAATATCGACGGATATGAAGCAGTGCAATTGGGCTTTTCTGATAAAAAAGAAAAACGCTCCAATAAGCCTGAACAGGGTCACGCCAAAAAGGCAAATGCAACACCTAAGCGCTACGTTCGTGAAATTCGCGGTGTTGATCTCGGGTCTCTCGAGGTTGGACAAGAGCTGAAGGCTGATATCTTTGCTGAGGGCGAATTTGTTGACGTAACTGGTACATCTAAAGGTAAAGGTTTCCAAGGTAACATCAAACGTTGGGGACAAAGCCGCGGACCAATGGCACACGGATCGCGTTACCACAGAAGACCGGGTTCCATGGGTTCTATCCAAGCTAACCGTGTTCCTAAGGGCAAACGCCTTCCAGGACATATGGGTCACACGACTATTACGGTTCAAAAGCTTGAAATTATCAAGGTTGATGTTGAACGTAACGTATTGCTGGTTAAAGGCGCTATCCCAGGTCCTAAAAACAGCTTCGTGAAAGTTAAACAAACCGTTAAGAAATAATTATTGAAGAAAGGAGGAACATGAAATGCCAAAAGTAACACTTTTTAATATTAGTGGCAACGAAGTTGGTGAAGTGGAATTGAGCGATACAGTATTCGGTATTGAACCGAATGAGCACGTTCTACATGAAGCTGCGCTTATGCAAAGAGCTTCCCTACGTCGTGGTACACACAAAGTAAAAGGACGTTCTGAAGTTCGTGGCGGTGGACGTAAACCTTGGAAACAAAAAGGTACAGGTCGCGCTCGTCAAGGCTCCATTCGTTCTCCACAATGGAAAGGCGGCGGCGTTGTCTTCGGACCAACACCACGTAGCTATTCCTGGAAACTGCCTAAGAAGGTTCGTCGTTTGGCGATCAAATCCGCTTTGTCCTCGAAAGTACTCGAGAATGACATTATCGTATTGGATAGCTTGACAATGAATGCTCCGAAAACGAAAGAATTCGCAGCAATCTTGAACAATCTGAAAGTAGATCGTAAAGCGTTGATCGTAGCTACTAGCTATGATGATAACGTAGCACTTTCCGCTCGTAACATCCCTGGGGTGAAATTCGTAGCGGCTGACGGCATTAATGTTCTTGACGTACTGACGTACGACAAACTGATCATCACTAAAGAAGCAGTTCTGAAGGTAGAGGAGGTGTTCGCGTAATGAAAGATCCTCGTGATATTATCAAACGTCCGGTGATTACGGAACGTACTTCCGACTACATGAGCGAAATGAAATACGCTTTTGAAGTGGATATTCGTGCTAACAAAACCGAAATCAAAAAAGCTGTCGAGGCTATTTTCAAAGTAAAAGTAACAAATGTGAACACAATGCGCGTACCTGGCAAACTGAAACGTTATGGTAAATATTCTGGTTACACTCCAGAGTGGAAAAAAGCCATCGTTAAGCTTAGCCCGGACAGCAAACCGCTTGAATTTTTTGAAGCGGTAGAATAATACTCTGTTGAAGTAAGGAGGGAACTACAGTGCCAATCAAAAAGTACAAACCGACCTCTCCGGCAAGACGCGCTATGTCCGTGTCTACGTTTGAAGAAATTACAACAAACCAGCCAGAGAAATCGTTGCTTTCTCCGCTGTTCAAACATGCGGGACGCAACAACCAAGGTAAAATTACGGTTCGTCACCATGGCGGCGGACATAAACGTAAATACCGTATTATCGACTTCAAGCGGACTAAAGACGGCATACCAGGTAGCGTTGCTACAATCGAGTATGACCCGAACCGCACATCTAATATTGCTTTGATCCACTATGCTGATGGAGAGAAACGTTATATCATCGCTCCTAAAGGTCTAAGAGTTGGGGATAAAGTAGAGTCCGGTCCTGCGGCCGACATCAAAATTGGTAACAGTCTTCCACTGGAGAACATTCCAGTAGGTACAGTTATCCACAACATTGAGTTGAAACCAGGTAAAGGCGGACAATTGGTTCGTGCAGCTGGTACAGAAGCTCAATTGCTTGGTAAAGAAGAAAAATACTGTTCCGTTCGTTTGTCATCCGGTGAGGTTCGTAAGATCCTTAGCGTATGCCGTGCAACTATCGGTTCCGTAGGTAACGAAGATCACGAATTGATCAAAATCGGTAAAGCTGGACGTAGTCGCTGGCTCGGCCGTCGTCCTGAAGTTCGCGGGGTAGTAATGAACCCTAACGATCACCCACACGGTGGTGGTGAAGGTCGCGCTCCAATCGGACGTAAATCGCCAATGTCTCCATGGGGCAAACCAACCCTTGGTTACAAAACGCGTAAGAAAAACAAGGCATCTGATAAATATATCGTTCGCCGCCGCACTAAATAAGACGCTTCTGGCAAGTTAATAAAGCGCGAAGCGTCGATTCGCGGTTTGAAGAACCGGATGAAGGGAGGATTCACACATGGGTCGCAGTTTAAAGAAGGGGCCGTTTATCGATGGCTACCTGCTTAAAAAAGTTGAGGAACTGAACGAGGCTGAGAAAAAGGTTGTAGTTAAAACTTGGTCCCGTCGCTCAACCATTTTCCCTCAGTTTATCGGACATACGTTTGGTGTATATGACGGCCGTAAACACGTGCCTGTATACGTAACAGAAGATATGGTAGGTCACAAGTTGGGCGAGTTCGCGCCAACACGTACTTACAAAGGCCACGCGGGTGACGATAAGAAAACAAGAAGATAATAATAAGGTCTCTGTTTGAAAGGAGGTTAAACAATGGAAGCAAAAGCACATGCAAGATCGGTGCGAATTTCCGCTCGTAAAGCGAAACTGGTTGTTGACTTGATTCGTGGTAAGCAAGTGGGGGAAGCAATTGCTATTCTTCGCCACACTCCGAAATCCGCTTCTCCGGTCGTTGAAAAGTTGCTTAATTCGGCAATTGCGAATGCTGAGCATAACTATTCTTTGGACGTGAACAGTTTGTTCGTTAGCGAGGTTTTCGTTAACCAAGGACCTACTATGAAACGTTTCCGTCCGCGCGCCATGGGCCGCGCAAGTCGGATCAATAAACGCACGAGCCACATTACACTGGTGGTATCTGAGAAATAAGGAGGGATAACACGTGGGTCAAAAGGTAAATCCAATCGGACTCCGAATCGGTATTATTCGCGATTGGGAATCTAAATGGTATGCAGGAAAAGATTTCGGTACTCTTCTGATGGAAGACGTCAAAATCCGGGAATACCTTAAAGGCAAATTGAAGGATTCCGCTGTTTCCCATATCGAGATCGAAAGAGCGGCTAGCCGCGTGAACGTTACAATTCATACAGCTAAACCAGGTATGGTTATTGGTAAAGGCGGAGCAGAAGTAGAAGTACTTCGCAGCGCAGTTACAGCAATCGCTGGTGGCAAAAAAGTACACATCAACATCAATGAAATCAAGCACCCTGAATTGGATGCAATTCTTGTAGCTGAGAGCATTGCTCAACAATTGGAACGTCGTGTATCGTTCCGTCGTGCCCTCAAACAAGCGATTCAAAGAACTATGCGTTCTGGCGCAAAAGGGATTAAAACTCAAGTGGGCGGACGTCTTGGCGGAGCTGAGATTGCTCGTTCAGAAGGTTATAGCGAAGGAACAGTTCCACTTCATACGCTTCGTGCCGATATCGATTACGGAACGGCTGAAGCACATACAACTTACGGTCTTATTGGCGTAAAAGTATGGATCTACCGTGGAGAAGTTCTTCCCCCAGCTAAGAAACAAGCTGCTCAGGAAGGAGGCAACTAATCATGTTGGTACCAAAACGCGTAAAACACCGCAAGCAACAACGCGGACACATGAAGGGTATGGCAAAAGGCGGTACTGAATTGAACTTCGGCGAATTCGGCCTGGTTGCACTTGAACCGTCTTGGATCACTAACCGTCAGATCGAAGCTGCTCGTATCGCGATGACACGTTATATCAAACGTGGCGGTCAAGTTTGGATCAAGATTTTCCCAGATAAACCTATTACTCAAAAGCCTCTCGAGGTTCGTATGGGTAGTGGTAAAGGTAACGTTGAGAAATGGGTAGCCGTAGTTAAACCGGGCAAGATTATGTTCGAACTCGGAGGCGTGTCGGAAGAAATCGCTCGTGAAGCGATGCGTCTTGCCGCTCACAAGCTGCCTGTAAAGACTAAGTTTGTGAAACGTGAAGAATTGGGTGGTGAAGCAAATGAAAGCTAATGAACTTCGCAACTTAACCACTGCTGAGATTGAACAAAAGATCGCTGGATTCAAAGAGGAACTTTTTAATCTCCGTTTTCAATTGGCAACTGGCCAATTGGACAACCCAACTCGGATTCGTGACGTGCGTAAGGAAATAGCTCGTGCTAAAACCGTGATCCATCAAAGAGTGCTTGGGATTAGTTAAGTGAGACGGATCGCAGATCCGTATTCAGGAAGGAGGCTAACTAATGAGTGAAGAACGTAATGCACGTAAAGTGCTAATCGGTAAAGTGGTCAGTGATAAAATGGATAAAACCATCGTAGTTGCTGTTGAAACCTATAAAAAACACAATTTGTACCACAAACGCATCAAGTCTACGAAGAAATTCAAAGCACATGATGAGGGAAATGTTGCAAAGATTGGCGATACCGTAAAACTCATGGAAACTCGTCCGTTGTCTAAGGACAAACGTTGGAGACTAGTTGAAGTGGTAGAAGCAGCGGTTATCATCTAAGATAATCAAGAGAGTTTTTCCGGAAGGAGGAAATTATAATGATTCAACCATTTACACGTTTGCATGTGGCTGACAACTCTGGTGCGAAGGAACTGATGTGTATCCGCGTACTGGGTGGTACTGGACGCCGTACAGCAGCAATCGGTGATTTGATCGTTTGTTCCGTTAAACAAGCAACACCAGGCGGCGTTGTCAAAAAAGGTGATGTTGTTAGAGCGGTAGTTGTTCGTACGAAACGTTCCGTTCGTCGTAAAGATGGATCTTACATCGCATTCGACGAAAATGCAGCTGTTGTTGTTAAAGACGACAGAAGCCCTCGTGGAACACGTATCTTTGGACCAGTTGCTCGCGAACTTCGCGATAAAGACTACATGAAGATCGTTTCCTTGGCACCGGAAGTTATCTAATAAACACGGCACCAATAAGTTGAAGGTTAGTTATAGGAGGTGTAATAAATGCCTAGAGTGAAAAAAGTTCTGGAATCCCATAACAATAAACTGCACGTGAAGAAAGATGACGTGGTGCTTGTGATTAGTGGTAAAGACAAAGGCAAAAAAGGCCGTGTCATCGCTGCTTATCCTCGTGAAAACCGCGTTCTGGTAGAAGGCGTCAATATGGTGAAAAAACACCAAAAGCCGAACCAGCTGAATCCACAGGGTGGAATTATTGAGCAGGAAGCTTCGATTCATGTGTCCAACGTAATGCACATCGATCCGAAGACCGGCAAAGTAACCCGTATCGGTTACAAAGTTTTGGACAATGGTAAAAAAGTTCGGATTGCTAAAAGATCCGGAGAGATTATCGACTAATCTAGCCCTTAAGAAAGGAGGTTAAATCTTCATGGCAGCAAGAATGAAAGAACGTTTTCTTAACGAAATTACACCTGCTTTGATGCAGAAGTTTAACTATACAACTGTTATGCAAGTGCCTAAGATCGAGAAGGTTGTCATCAACATGGGTGTGGGTGACGCTGTTCAAAACTCCAAAGTACTTGATGCTGCAGTTAATGACATGCAGTTGATCGCTGGTCAAAAACCAGTAATCACTAAAGCTAAAAAATCCATCGCTGGTTTCAAACTACGCGAAAATATGCCGATTGGGGTTAAAGTAACACTGCGCGGAGAGCGTATGTATTACTTCTTGGACAAATTGTTCAACGTAACACTTCCACGTGTACGTGACTTCCGTGGTGTTTCCACTAAAGCCTTTGATGGCCGTGGTAACTACACACTTGGTCTTAAAGAACAATTGATCTTCCCCGAGATCGAATATGACAAAGTGGATAAAGTCCGCGGTATGGACATCGTTATTGTAACGACTGCTAAGACGGACGAGGAATCCCGCGAGCTGCTGGGTCAGCTGGGAATGCCTTTCGCAAAATAAAGTCGGTTAATCCATTTTCTCCGAAAATGTTTAGGAGGTGTCAGGCTAAGTGGCAAAAACTTCGATGAAAGTTAAACAACAACGTACGCCTAAGTTTAAAGTACGTGCATATACACGTTGCGAACGTTGTGGTCGTCCACATTCGGTACTGCAAAAGTTCAAAATTTGCAGAATTTGTTTCCGTGAATTAGCTTATAAAGGCCAGATCCCTGGCGTGAAAAAAGCAAGTTGGTAAGAAGTTTATAAACGGGAAGGAGGTTTACACACATGACTATGTCTGATCCTATTGCAGATATGCTTACTCGTATTCGTAACGCTAACATTGTGCGTCACGAGACGGTAGAAATGCCTGCTTCTACTATGAAGAAACAAATCGCTGACATTTTGAAGCGTGAAGGTTTCATCCGCGATGCGGAATTCGTTGAAGATAGCAAACAAGGGATTATCCGTATCTTCTTGAAATACGGCCCTAACCAAGAGCGTGTTATTTCTGGTTTGAAAAGAATCAGTAAACCAGGCCTTCGCGTATACACGAAGAGCAATGAAGTGCCTCGTGTACTCGGTGGTCTAGGAATCGCGATTATCTCCACATCTAAGGGAGTTATGACCGACAAAGAAGCTCGTCAATCAAAATCTGGCGGAGAAGTTGTCTGCTACATTTGGTAATAAACGTCACAAGATAAGGAGGTGCAACACATGTCTCGTATTGGTCGCAAACCAATCGCAGTACCTAGCGGTGTAGATGTCACTTTGGACAACGCCGTTATTACAGTAAAAGGTCCAAAAGGTTCTTTGACTCGTGAGCTTCATAAAGACATGAAGGTTACAGTTGAAAATAACGAAATTACCGTTGTTCGCCCGTCGGATAACAAATTGCATCGTTCACTTCACGGCACAACCCGCTCCGTTGTCAACAACATGGTAGCAGGTGTGACTGAAGGTTTCTCGAAATCTCTGGAACTGGTTGGGGTCGGATATCGTGCAAGCAAATCCGGAGATAAAATCGTTCTGAACGTTGGTTATTCCCACCCGGTTGAAATTACACCGGAAGCTGGAATCGAGTTCGAAGTTCCTGCGAACACGAAGATCATCGTTAAAGGTATCGATAAAGAACGCGTTGGCGCATACGCTGCTAAAATCCGTTCCGTTCGTGAACCAGAACCGTATAAAGGTAAAGGTATCAAATATGAAGGCGAGCGTATCATCCGCAAAGAAGGTAAAGCTGGTAAGAAGAAATAACCAGTTTAAACTTAATTGTAAGATACCCCGTGCATCTTAAAGTGAAGCTGTTTACGGCAAACTGAAGGGAGTGAAAGGGAAGTCATGATTACAAAAGAAGATAAAAACAAGGCTCGTCTCAAAAGACACCTGCGTGTTCGTAAGAAGATCCAGGGAACTACTGAGCGTCCACGTTTGAACGTATTCCGTTCTTCGAAACACATCTACGCTCAACTGATCGATGATGTTAAAGGGGTTACTATCGTATCCGCTTCTACACTTGATAAAGATCTGAGCGCTAACATCGGTAATGGCGGCAGCGTTGAAGCTGCAGCGAAAGTTGGCCAATTGGTCGCTGAGCGTGCCAAAGAAAAAGGATATGCAGTGGTCGTATTCGACCGCGGAGGTTACTTGTACCATGGACGGATTCAAGCATTGGCTGATGCAGCTCGTGAAGCTGGTCTTGAATTCTAGAATAATTCTTAAAAGGAGGTTAACGACTTGCGTGTAGATCCGAACAGTTTAGAACTGACAGAAAGAGTTGTACACATTAACCGTGTTGCAAAAGTTGTAAAAGGCGGACGCCGGTTCAGCTTTAGTGCACTTGTTGTTGTGGGCGACGGCAACGGCTACGTCGGTGCTGGTATCGGTAAAGCCGGCGAAGTTCCGGATGCCATCCGTAAAGGCATTGAAGACGCCAAGAAAAACCTGATTCACATCCCAATCGTAGGAACTTCGATTCCCCATCTCGTTACTGGACACTTCGGCGCAGGACGCGTGTTGCTGAAACCAGCATCAGAGGGTACTGGCGTTATCGCTGGCGGTCCAGTTCGTGCGGTATTGGAATTGGCAGGCGTTGGCGACATTTTGACAAAATCACTGGGTTCTTCGAATTCCATGAACATGGTCAATGCAACTTTGGAGGGACTTTCCCGTCTGAAACGCATTGAAGAGGTCGCGAAACTTCGCGGCAAATCTGTCGAAGAATTGCGCGGTTAAGGAGGGGAACGTCAATGGCAAAATTGCAAATTACCCTCGTACGTAGTGTAATCGGACGTCCAGAAACACAACGTGTTACTGTTAAGACGCTCGGCCTGCGTAAACTCAACACGACAGTGGTTCACAATGACAGTCCTGCAATTCGCGGAATGATCAATAAAGTGAGTCACTTGCTATCTGTAACTGAAATTGAAGGCTAAACGCCTCGCATAAATTAACAAACATAAGGAGGTGCAAACGATGAAGTTACATGAACTTGCTCCAGCTCCTGGTTCCCGCAAAGAACGCAATCGCGTTGGTCGTGGTCCTAGTAGCGGAAATGGTAAAACTTCCGGTCGCGGTCACAAAGGTCAAAACTCACGTTCTGGCGGTGGTGTTCGTCCGGGCTTCGAGGGTGGACAAAATCCGCTCTATCGTCGTCTGCCTAAACGTGGTTTCGTCAATCCTACCCGTAAAGAGTATGCGATTGTGAACCTGGAAGATCTGAATAGCTTTGCAGAAGGAACTGAAGTGACTCCGCAGTTGTTGCTTGAAACTGGTGTTGTCAAGAATTCCAAAAGCGGCATCAAGATTCTCGGCAACGGTGAGTTGACCGTAAAATTGACTGTACAAGCAAATAAGTTCTCTCAATCTGCGGTAGAGAAAATCGAGGCTGCCGGCGGTAAAACCGAGGTGATCTAATGTTCAAGACGCTTAAGAATATCTGGCATGTTGAAGATTTGCGCAAAAAGATCCTGTTTACCTTGTTCATTCTGATTATCTACCGTATCGGTTCGTTTGTTCCGGTTCCTGGTGTGAACAAAGATGTACTGCAAACAGCAAATCAGAGTGGTGACGCTTTGATGGGACTCTTGAACACCTTTTCGGGCGGAGCGCTCAAAAACTTCTCGATATTTGCGATCAGTATTTACCCGTACATTACAGCATCCATCATCGTGCAATTGCTGTCGATGGATGTTGTTCCTAAGTTTGCTGAATGGGCTAAACAAGGGGAGCATGGGAAAAAACAATTGGCGCAAATCACTCGTTACGGAACAGTGATATTAGCCCTGATCCAAGGTTTTGCTACGTCGATAGGGTTTAACCGGATTTATGGAACTCAAATGATGCCGAATGCGACATTTGCTGATTACTTGCTGGTTGCCATTATCTTGACGGCGGGTACTTCTTTCTTGATGTGGCTTGGTGAACAGATTACCGAAAAGGGAATCGGGAACGGGATTTCGATCCTGATTTTTGCGGGAATCGTCGCCGCCATTCCGGGATATATCACAAGTACGGCTAACTCAAGTTTTATTCAGCCGGATCAGGTGTTCCTGAATATTCTTAAAGTCGTTATCGTGCTGATTGTGATTGTAGCGATTATTACAGCAGTTATCTTCGTACAGCAAGGTATTCGGAAGATTCCTGTTCAATACGCTAAACGCGTAGTCGGCAATAAAATGTACGGTGGACAGAATACACATATCCCATTGAAAATTAATGCGGCAGGTGTAATTCCGGTAATCTTCGCCGTATCATTGCTTCAGTTCCCAGTTGTTCTCTCCAGTTTCTGGTCAACACATGCCTGGGCTCAATGGATTGCTAAGTATTTAGCAACCGATGCTCCACTTGGTATGCTTCTGTATGTAGTGATGATCATTGGATTCACGTTCTTCTATACGTTCGTGCAGATGAATCCTCAGCAGATGGCTGATAACATGAAGAAGAATGGTGGGTACATTCCAGGTATCCGTCCTGGTAAAGCTACAGAGAAATATTTGACTAGAGTAATGTCTCGTCTGACTATGTCCGGCGCTTTGTTCTTAGCTTTGATCTCTGTTCTGCCGATGTTCTTCGGTGCTTTATCTGGATTGCCTAAAGAAGTTCGAATTGGCGGTACATCACTGCTGATCGTAATCGGTGTGGCATTGGATACTATGAAGCAGATCGAGAGCCAATTGATCAAACGCCATTACAAAGGCTTCATCAATAAATAGGTGATAGGTTCCGGTGAAGCTTAAGTTTGTATTCTTCCCGGCACCTATTATGCTGTTTCTTGCTTGGTGGCGAACTTTTGGGGGGAGAGAGAAATCGTGAACATTTTATTCATGGGCCCTCCTGGGGCAGGCAAGGGAACACAAGCGGCAGAAATCGTTAAAGAATTTGGTATTCCTCATATTTCGACAGGAGATGCTTTCCGTTTGGCAATCAAACAGGAAACTCCGGTAGGATTGAAGGCCAAATCATTTATAGATCAAGGTTTGCTTGTACCAGATGATGTGACCATTGGGATAGTCGAAGAACGGTTGCAGCAGTCCGATTGCGAAAAAGGATTTCTATTGGATGGTTTTCCAAGAACTCTTTCGCAAGCGGAAGCGCTGGATGATATTCTTAGCCGTTTGAACACTTCTTTGGATCATGTCATCAACTTGAATGTTGACCGTGGATTGCTAATGGCGCGTCTAACTGGACGTCGTATCTGCAGCGTTTGCGGAGCATCCTACCATTTAATCTTCAACCCGCCGAAGCAAGATGGCATTTGCGAC
The DNA here is from genome assembly GCF_037965665.1 of Paenibacillus sp. FSL L8-0333. Classification (NCBI taxonomy): domain Bacteria; kingdom Bacillati; phylum Bacillota; class Bacilli; order Caryophanales; family Paenibacillaceae; genus Paenibacillus; species Paenibacillus sp. FSL L8-0333. Next base: position 6,179,732 of record NZ_CP150186.1, on the reverse strand, counting down.
ATTGATGGCGGTGAATTATATCAACGTCCGGATGACAACGAAGAAAGTGTAGGCAAGCGCCTGGATGAGTATGATAATAAAACAGCGCCGCTGCTTGCGTTTTATGATAATAAAGGTCTTTTGCGTCAGGTAAACGGGGAAAACGAAATTAATGTCGTTACTTCTGAAATCGTGTCTTTAATGCGGGGTTAATGTAATGATCATTTGTAAATCCGAACAGGAACTTGCCTTTATGAGGGAAGCTGGTCGAATTGTTGCCGAGAGTCACCGTCTTATTGCTCTGGCCATTGAGCCTGGCATTACAACGGGCGAGCTCGACAGAATCGCCGATCAATACATTCGCAGTCAAGATGCTGTGCCGTCTTTCAAAGGCTACAACGGTTTTCCTGCCAGCATTTGCGCTTCAGTCAACGAACAATTAGTGCATGGATTTCCAGGTAAACGTAAACTGATCGAAGGCGATATTGTTACGCTGGATATCGGTGCAGAGTACCGCGGTTATCACGGTGATTCCGCCTGGACCTACGGTGTGGGCAGCATTTCCGAAGAGGCTCAGCGTTTGCTGGACGTTACGGAAGGCTCCTTGTACGCGGGACTGGCGTTAGTTAAGCCGGATGTGCGCTTGTTTACAATCTCCCATGCTATTCAGCAATACATCGAAGAGGCTGGTTTCTCAGTCGTACGTGAGTATGTTGGTCATGGTATTGGGGCAAAACTGCATGAAGAACCGCAAATTCCGAATTATGGCATAGCGGACCGCGGACCACGTCTGAAACCGGGTATGGTGCTCGCGATTGAGCCGATGGTAAACGCAGGAAAGAGACATGTCAGAACACTGGAAGATAACTGGACTGTCGTTACGGTTGATGGCTCACTATGTGCTCACTTCGAGCATACAGTAGCAGTTACTCCGGACGGCATGGAAATTTTCACAAAACTGAATGCGTAGGTGATCTCCACTTGAATACTGTGAGCAGCCCGCAGGTTGGTCAATTAGTGAGAATTCTCAAAGGCAAAGATGCCGGAGAGGCAGCCGTTGTTATCGCAGTTGTTGATAGCAGATTTGTATACATTGCAGATGGAGACAAACGTAAGTTTGATGGGCCAAAGAAGAAGAATATTCTTCATCTTGAGCTCATACCCTTCATCAGCAGTGAGGTTGTGGACAGTTTGAAGGAAACTGGACGGGTAACAAACGGAAAGCTGCGATTCGCAGTCATGAAGTATGCTGGACCCACCGGAATAAGTGCTGATGAGAAAGGAGACTAACTGTGGCTAAGGAAGATGTCATTGAAGTAGAAGGTACTGTCCTTGAACCGTTGCCAAACGCAACGTTTAAGGTTGAGCTTGAGAACGGTCATCAAATACTTGCCCATGTATCCGGTAAATTGCGGATGCACTTTATCCGTATTTTGACCGGAGACAAAGTGGTCGTGCAGTTATCGCCTTATGATTTATCAAAAGGTCGTATAACTTACCGTAAATAGATGGGAACTACGAAAAAAGTTTTGCTTCGCAAAACTTTGAGGAGGTAATTAACATGAAGGTAAGACCTTCTGTAAAGCCCATTTGCGAGAAATGTAAAGTAATCCGCCGCAAAGGGACTGTTATGGTGATTTGCGAAAATCCGAAACACAAACAAAAACAAGGTTAAGAAGGGGGTGTAGCGTAAAATGGCTCGTATAGCTGGAGTGGATTTGCCACGTGACAAACGCGTTGAGATCGCCTTGACTTATATTTTCGGAATCGGTAAAACGACTTCTCAGAAAATTCTTAATGAAACAGGCATTAGCGCTAATACACGTGTCCGTGATTTGACGGAAGATGAAGTCAGCAAACTGCGTGAAACGATCGACAAAACGGTTAAGGTTGAAGGTGACCTGCGTCGTGAAATTTCCTTAAATATTAAACGTCTTACTGAGATCGGCTGTTACCGCGGTGTTCGCCACCGTCGTGGATTGCCTGTTCGCGGTCAACGTACTAAAACGAATGCCCGTACCCGGAAAGGCCCGCGTCGTACGGTAGCAAACAAAAAGAAATAATAAGGGGGGATAAGAGACAATGGCTAAACCGAAAAAAGTCGTACGTACCAAACGTCGCGACCGTAAAAATATCGAATCCGGCGTGGCACATATTCGTTCCACGTTCAACAACACCATCGTTACCATCACGGATCCTCACGGAAATGCAATTTCCTGGGCAAGCTCCGGCGGCCAAGGATTTAAAGGTTCCCGTAAGTCCACTCCATTCGCAGCGCAAATGGCAGCTGAATCAGCAGCTAAAGCAGCTATGGAGCACGGCATGAAGTCGGTTGAGGTTATGGTTAAAGGACCGGGCGCGGGCCGCGAAGCAGCCATCCGTTCCCTTCAAGCTGCAGGGCTTGAAGTTAACCTTATTAAAGACGTAACTCCGGTTCCTCACAATGGATGCCGTCCGCCTAAGCGTCGTCGCGTATAGTGAAATCAGTATTGTGAATGTGGTATAATTCTGACGCATCTGCTAATAATAGGTGTTTAGGCATACTACATGATGCACCTGATGGGGTGACAGTTTCATATAGGAGCGACGTTGAAGGAGGGGTAAACTCGTGATAGAAATCGAAAAGCCGAAGATTGAGACCGTAGAAGCTAATGATGAAGGTACCTATGGGAAATTCGTAGTTGAACCGCTGGAACGTGGGTATGGCACGACTCTGGGGAACTCGCTTCGCCGGATATTGCTTTCTTCGCTTCCAGGAGCCGCAGTGACTTCGGTCCAAATTGACGGCGTTCTGCATGAGTTCTCGACCGTTCCAGGCGTAATGGAAGATGTGACGGAAATCATTCTGAACCTTAAAGCCTTGTCTCTGAAGATTCATTCAGACGAGGAAAAAGTGTTCGAGATTGATGCTGAAGGGGAAGGCATCGTTACCGCAGGTGATATCCGTGCGGACAGCGATGTTGAGATCCTCAATCCGGATCTTCACATTGCAACGCTGGGACCTGGTGCGAGACTTCATATGCGTATTTTTGCAGGCCGTGGTCGCGGCTATGTCCAAGCGGACCGGAACAAACGTGACGATCAGCCAATTGGTGTTATTCCAGTTGACTCCATCTACACTCCAATTTCACGCGTTAACTACGGCATAGACAATACACGTGTTGGTCAAGTGACCAACTACGACAAATTGACGCTTGAAATTTGGACGGATGGAAGTATCAGACCGGAAGAGGCTGTAAGCCTCGGAGCCAAAATTTTGAACGAGCACCTCGTTCTGTTCGTAGGTCTTACGGACGAAGCGAAAGACGCCGAAATTATGGTTGAAAAAGAAGAAGACAAAAAAGAAAAAGTACTTGAGATGACAATCGAAGAGCTTGATCTTTCTGTTCGTTCCTACAACTGCCTCAAACGTGCTGGTATTAATACCGTACAAGAGCTTACCACGAAGACTGAAGAAGATATGATGAAGGTGCGTAACCTTGGTCGCAAATCTTTGGAAGAAGTTCAGGAAAAGCTTGAGGAACTTGGTTTGGGTCTCCGCACAGAAGAATAGCTGCAGATTGCTTTAGTAAAGGAGGGAAAACACAATGGCATACCAAAAATTGGGCCGTGATTCCAGTGCGCGTAAAGCGTTATTTCGCGACATGGTAACGGATCTGTTTTTATACGAGCGCATCCAAACAACGGAAGCTAAAGCGAAAGAAGTTCGTTCTATCGCTGAAAAGCTGATCACTAAAGCTAAAAAAGGTGATCTTCATGCTCGTCGTCAAGTAGCTGCATTTGTTCGCCGCGAGACTGTTGATGGTGAACAAGATGCAATTCAAAAATTGTTCTCTGACATTGCTCCTCGTTACACTGAGCGTCCAGGTGGATACACTCGTATCCTTAAACTAGGACCTCGTCGTGGCGACGCTGCGCCTATGGTTTATCTTGAATTGGTAGACCGCGCGTAGTATCACAAGTATTGATTTCCGATGCTTCCCTTTCATCCAGCCCTCTTTGGAGTAAAGATGGGGGAAATATCAGCGTTATTGTGCTGCAGAGGCGCAAGACTCTGCTGTACTAATAACCGTGGGAATCACCTTGGTTCAATTGAAGGAGCTCCCGCAGGGGCTCTTTTTTTTGAAATTAAGGATCCTATAGGACTTGTAGTTCTATATATGAAAAATGGATGCCGTCCTTCCAGGGACGGCGAAGCCATTTCTTCAAATAGAAGATCAGACAGTGCTTCGATCGACGTTCTGCTGACCGGTTTAAAAAGGAGAACGGAATGCGTAATCTATTGATGAAGGTCAATTATGACGGAACGAATTATGATGGCTTTCAGACCCAGCCTCAGGGCAATACGATTCAGGATCGGCTGGAGCAAGCCATACTCCATCTGACAGGTGAGAAGCTTAAGATTACTGCTTCAGGCCGTACAGATGCCGGAGTACATGCCTATGGCCAGCCTTTTAACTTTACAACCTCCTCTCGAATCCCAACTGAACGTTGGTGTCTAGCGCTTAATGCCCGGCTGCCACAAGACATCGTGGTTACAGAGGCTAGGGAAGTTCCGCTAACGTTTCACTCTCGTAGAGGGGCTAAGCGTAAAACTTACCGATACACGATTAATGGCAACAGGTTTCCAGATCCGTTTCAACGGCGCTGGCAGCTTCACCATCCAGTGAAGTTGGATATTCCTGCGATGCAGCAAGGCTTAACGCAAATTATAGGGACACATGACTTCACTTCGTTTGCATCACGACGGTCTACGAAGACTTCTCATGTACGAACGATCTTTGAAGCTCATATGGAAGTAGATCGCAGTATGTGCCGACCCTCTTCATCAGATCAAGGAGTTATCCATACTTATATAACGGGTAGTGGATTTCTTCAGCACATGGTTCGCATTATTATGGGGACTTTGATCCATGTGGGGGAAGGTAAAATACCTGCTGATAAGGTTGCTGAAATATTGACAGCATGTGATCGATCACATGCTGGTCCAACAGCTGTGGCCATGGGGTTAGCTTTGTGGAGTGTTGAATATGACGAGATTGAAAGTGAATAGTTTTTTCTATAAATTTCTTCCTAATTAATAGGCTAAATGTTTAAAAATCACTTGCACTTGTTATGTTTATACTGTAATATAAAAGTTGTGTTTTCTTGATGGCTATCCCACAGCCCCGATCAGGAAAATGCCAAAAAAATGCTTTGCTTAACTCACATAATCGTAATTCAATGAGAAACAAGATATACGAAACAGAAGATTTTCGTACGAGAACAAGGAGGAAACATTCATGCGTACCACCTATATGGCGAAGCCGAACGAAGTTGAACGCAATTGGCACATTATTGATGCCGAAGGCAAAACACTCGGTCGTTTGGCCAGCGAAGCCGCTGCTTTGATCCGTGGCAAACACAAACCGCAATTCACTCCACACGTTGATACAGGAGATTTCGTTATCGTAATCAACGCTGAGAAAATTCACTTGACCGGTAAGAAATTGCAAAACAAAAAATACTACCGTCACTCGATGCACCCAGGTGGTTTGAAAGTTACTAATGCTGAAACTCTGCTGAACACTAAACCAGAACGCGTAATTGAATTCGCGGTTCATGGTATGATTCCTAAGACTCGTCAAGGGGACCACATGAAGCTGAGATTGAAAGTATATGCAGGCGCCGAGCATCCACATGCAGCACAAAAACCTGAAGTTTACGAACTTCGCGGATAAGAATAGAGGAGGACAGTTTCATGGCACAAGTACAATACTATGGGACAGGTCGTCGTAAACATTCGGTAGCACGTGTTCGCCTTGTACCGGGTGAAGGACGCATTGTCATTAACAAACGTGAGATGGACGAATATTTCGGTGTGGAAACACTGAAAATGATCGTAAAACAACCTTTGAACCTGACTGAAACACTGGGCAACTACGATGTAATCGTTCTTGCACATGGTGGCGGCATTTCCGGTCAAGCTGGAGCAATTCGTCACGGTATTTCCCGTGCATTGCTTAAAGTTGACCCTGAATATCGCGGTGCATTGAAGAAAGCCGGCTTCCTGACTCGTGACCCACGTATGAAGGAACGTAAGAAATACGGCTTGAAGGCTGCACGTCGTGCGCCTCAGTTCTCGAAACGTTAATATCTACAGAATTCAACCCTTGGCCTTATGGCCGAGGGTTTTATTTTTTATTGCCCCTTTCCACAAGAAATGGGCTTTTTTTGCATCTATTTACTAATTCTAACGGTTGAAACGCATTGACTTCCTCAGTAAAAGTTATATACTATTTCATATAGAATTAGTTGGTTTTATTACTTCTTTTACCTCATTTATTCATACGATTAATATTTTGGATGGAGGAATACCTTAATGAACCTGCTCGAGAAAGAGGATTTAATCAAAGTTAAGGCCGAAGAATTAGAAACTGCTTCACCCGAGGAAATTATCCGCTGGGCTGTAGAAACATTTCCTAACATTACTTTTGCCTGCAGCTTTGGTGCCGAAGATGTAGTGCTAGTTGATATGCTTCACAAAGTTAGTCCGTCTACAGACGTCTTTTATCTCGATACAGATTATCATTTTAAGGAAACCTATGAGACCAGAGATTTGATGGCGGATAAATACGGGCTGGAGTTCGTACGAGTGTCTCCACAAATCACTCCGCAGGAGCAAGCACTTCAACACGGTGATGCGTTATGGACAGTAGATCCTAACCAATGTTGTGGGATTCGTAAAGTAGAGCCGCTGACTCGTATCCTATCTCAATATGAAGCTTGGATTACAGGCATTCGTCGTGACCAAGCGCCTACCCGTGCTAATGCCAAAAAGGTTGAGTATGATTATAAATTTGGTTTGGTTAAGTTTAATCCAATTGCGGATTGGACAACTGAGGATGTATGGAACTATATTCGTGAAAATGATGTAATTTATAACCCTCTACATGACCGTAACTATCCAAGTATCGGCTGTGAGCAATGTACACGTCAGGTTATGCCTGGTGAAGATCCGCGTGCTGGACGTTGGGCTGGATCAGAGAAGACTGAGTGCGGATTACACAAGTAAGACCTATCCCCGTGAGAACCCAGAAGGAGAGACGATAATGACTTCAATACGTCCGCATGGCGGAACATTAGTTAACCGTGTAGTAGAGGGTACAGAAAGAGAAGAATTGCTGCAGCTTGCACGTGAATATAAGGCGATTGCCGTGAACACCTGGACTTTATCTGATTTGGATCTAATAGCGGTAGGTGCATTTTCTCCACTAACTGGATTTTTGAATGAACAAGATTATCACTCCGTAGTCAAAAACATGCGTTTAGCAGATGGCACAGTGTGGAGCATTCCAATAACACTTGCTGTAGAAGAGGATGTGGTCTCTGGTTTAGCTATTGGAGACAAAGTATCTCTAATCGGTGAAGAGGATGGCGAGATCTACGGTTTATTGGATATTGAGAGTATTTATACGGTTGATCAAAATCTTGAAGCGCAAAATGTATTCAAAACAACAGACCCTGAACATCCAGGAGTAAGTAAGCTGTTGGCCCGCCCGGCTACCTATGTAGGAGGACCAATTACAGTGCTGAATAGACCTCAGCCAGAAAAGTTCGGAGAATTTTATTTTGACCCTTCAGCTACGCGTAAGATATTTGCAGACAAAGGCTGGAGAACAGTTGTAGGCTTCCAGACGCGTAACCCAGTTCATCGTGCACATGAATATATTCAGAAGTGCGCTATGGAGGTTGTAGACGCTCTGTTCTTAAACCCGCTTGTGGGTGAGACGAAGTCTGATGATGTACCGGCAAATGTACGAATGAAGAGCTACCTGGCGCTTTTGGAGAATTATTATCCTGAGGATCGTACCTTTCTAGGTGTTTTCCCGGCGGCCATGCGTTATGCTGGTCCGAGAGAAGCGATTTTTCATGCTATGGTTCGCAAAAATTACGGCTGCACCCATTTTATTGTCGGACGTGACCATGCGGGTGTAGGTGATTACTACGGAACTTATGAAGCACAAGAAATTTTCGCGAATTTTACCGCTGAGGAACTTGATATTACTCCATTATTTTTTGAACACAGCTTCTTCTGTAAAAAATGCGGAAATATGGCTTCCAGTAAAACCTGCCCGCATCCTGGCGATGATCATATGACTTTGTCGGGTACAAAGGTACGGGCTTTGCTTCGGGAGGGTCAATGTCCACCTCCTGAATTTACGCGACCTGAGGTTGCGCAGATTCTAATTGAAGGCATGACTCAAGAAGTAACAGCTTAATCATCGTTAGCTAGTACTATTTGGCCTTCTTGTCCCATATAGATGAGTATTATCTATCGGGACGAGGGGGTCTTTGTTATGTCTGGCCGAAAACACAGTAAAGTCTCGGTTTGGATCTCATGGAGCAGTATCAAAAAATGTATGCTGGGCGCGACACTGCTGGCTATAATGATCGGCATTATAGCGTATGACATGCCTACTGCCAAAACGTTAAATTATTGGAGTCTTCCTTTGTCTGGTAAAGTGATCGCTATCGACGCTGGACATGGGGGAGCAGATGGAGGGGCAGTTAGCCGGGAAGGGCTAATTGAGAAAGACATTAATCTTGCGGTCTCTCTTTATTTACGTGATTACCTGCAACAGGCAGGGGCTATTGTTGTGATGACCCGTGAAGGGGATTATGATTTGGCTCAGGAGGGCACTAAGGGCTATTCTAAGCGCAAGACTGAAGATCTTAAGCAAAGAGTAAGAAGCATTGAAGAGAAGGGCGCAGATCTTTTTATAAGCGTTCATATGAACAGTGTGCCTTCGAACCGGTGGAGCGGGGCGCAGACCTTTTACTATCCCAATCACAAGGATAATAAAGCTATAGCAGAGTTTGTACAGAGTGAGCTGAAGACTACCCTGGAAAATACTGATCGTGTAGCTAAGACTGTAAATACTGTTTATCTATTAAAAGCATTAAAAATACCTGCGATCCTTGTAGAGGTCGGTTTCTTGTCGCACCCTCAGGAATCAGTTCTGCTCGGAGATGATGTTTATCAACGCAAGGTAGCGACTAGCATATATCGTGGCATTCTTCGTTATGCTTCCGAGTAGCCGGGACTACTCATCAGGAGATGGGTAATGCTATAATAGACAAAAACTCCGGAAGAATTCTCCTCCGGAAAGGAAACAGAGGTGCTTTCCATGCTGACTAGGGAACATATCCAGGAAATACTGCAGTCATTAACAGACCCGGAAACCGGAAAAAGCCTTGTGGAACTACAGCTGATCCGTGACATTATGATTAAAGAAGATCGTATTTCTTTGTCAATCGTATGTCTGGATCCTGAAGAGCAAAGTCGCATGGACCTAGAACAACAGGTTCGTGAGTTGCTTGAAGCGGGTGGAGTCACTAATGTACATATCCGGCTGCGTGATGCAACCGATTATGAACGTGCTCTGCTTCGCGGAGAGAGTGCTGGGGAAGAGCCATTGGCTGATGAACCGGGGAAACTTAAGGGACATGCAGCAGGCCTTGACGATCATGAATTAATCAATGAGAACTCTGGTGTTAACTTTATCGCCATTGCCAGTGGTAAAGGCGGGGTTGGAAAGTCTACGGTTACTGTGAATTTGGCAGTAGCTCTGGCTAGAAAAGGTAAAAAGGTTGGATTGATTGATGCGGACATTTATGGGTTTAGCATCCCTGATATGATGGGAATCGAAGAGGGCCCCGTTGTAGAAGAGGGAATCATTATTCCTGTGGAACGTTTCGGAGTGAAGGTCATGTCTATGGGCTTCTTTATCCGTGAGAATAGTCCGGTAATTTGGCGGGGACCTATGCTTGGCAAAATGCTGCGCCAATTCTTTGGTGATGTGGGCTGGGGAGAACTTGATTATATGCTGCTTGATCTTCCTCCAGGTACAGGTGATGTGGCGCTTGACGTACATCAGATGCTCCCTCACAGCAAAGAGATTATTGTTACGACCCCTCATGCTACCGCAGCGTTTGTGGCGGCTAGAGCGGGCTCTATGGCTCTGCAGACAGAACATGAGATTATTGGAGTCATTGAGAACATGGCTTATTATGAGTGTAAAGACTGTGGTAAAAAAGATTATATTTTTGGCAGAGGTGGAGGCGCGCGGCTTGCGGAGACACTCCATACGGAGCTGCTTGCACAAGTTCCATTGGGCGCACCGGACAACCATATTTCTGAACCGGATTTCTCACCTTCTGTATACAAGGAAGACACACCAACTGCCTTGTTGTTTGCTGATATCGCCGAAAAGCTGATTGCGAAATATGAGCACTAATTATTGTGCATAAAAAGAGGCCGTCCCACTTTGTTAGGTGGGATAAGGCCTCTTTTTTGTTATGTGCTTGAATCATCGCCGCTACCGCTGCCACTTTCACCACCGCTGCCGCTGCCTTCCTGTTTATCGCCGCTTTCGCCGCCCTTTTTCTGTTCCTTTGGTTCGAGCTCGTCCTGAACGACCTTTTTAAGTAAATTCAATACCTCCATCCGGAATAATGGAGTCTGCATAGATTCCTGGATGGTCTTCATGGATTGCTTTCGGTAGTCAGGTGTTTTGGTTAGATTAAGAAACATGGTCATCATTTCTGGAGACTTCATGATTTCTTCGACGGATTTTTGATATGTGGGATCTTTAATTAGTTGCAGGTGCAATTCTTTGCTTTGTGATTGAATGGCTTTAGCAAAATCGCCTGCGAACTTGGGATCAGTCATAATTTTCTCGATTTCCTTTTGATATTCCGGTGCAGTGAGGGTATCTTTAACAGCGGTTTTTATATCCTCTGTTGTTTGAAGTGGCATCATTTTCATACTCATTCCGCTGGTGCCTCCAGAACTGGAATTTGATAATGATTCCTCAACTGCTTTTTTTCCATCTTCACTTTTTAATATATCAATAACCATGGTCTTCATTTCTTTATAACTGCCCTGACCAGAAGAAGAACTGCTCTGCTCACTTCCGCAAGCCGTTAAGGCCATAACAAAGCTTAAAGCCAAACCCACAGATCCGATAAATCTCCATTTCATTGGCGCTGCCCTCCTTTATTAGGATTCTCCAGTTGTATTATGCCGCATTAACACACATTTATGTTGCTGATGTAATGGTGTTTTGTCGGTATCCTTGGTAAAATAAATCTGACATAGGGGAGGTGAAGTGGCTGAGTATAAAAAAATGGTTTTATTTATTTTGGACAACCCTTCTAATAGGAGCGGGTGGAGCAGTAATCGCAGGTCTGGCACTGCAATTCGTGAACGGTCGAATTGATTTCAAAAGTGTCGCTGATTTCTTTTTATACCCGCTGATACTATTCGGCTACGGTATGCTTGTCAGTGTTTATGCGCAACTTGGTTTTTTTGCTTATCTAATTTTGAATTACATGGGCAATGGTGTTTTCCCACCAAAAATTTGGAAATACATACAACTGGTTCTTTCTGTGCTCGCATTGCTTGAACTGATTTTTTTGCGTACCGTCGTTGGCGGGGAAAGAAGTGTCTTGTCTGATCTAATATTAGGAATCTTTATTTTGTTAGCTGCCATTATTGTGTCTTATTTCAAAGTGAAAAGTACAAACATCTCAGCTTGGATTCCCACCCTCTTTTTTATGACAGCTATTTCAATTGTGGAAATTATCGGCGTGCTCCGTATAGGTGTTGATAGTGCGACAGTGTTTATTGTTGTTCCGCTCATCGCCTGTAATGCATTCCAAATTTTGATGCTTCACCGTATTCTCAAGCCGGCAGCCGGATAAAGGCTGGGGCGAATTCAGCAAATCATGAACCCCGTGCTCTGGCCTTCAGAAGACGGGGTTTTTTGCTCTAGAATGTATCCTAACGATTAAAATCCGCTGGAGGAGGTTAATCTTAAAGAACAATAGAGCGGATTCTTTGTGTGTAGCAACGCTCACAAAACTAAGTAGATGCTTCCGAAGCGAGTTTTGTACGTAGTAATACAAAGCGTAGCATCGCTCACAAAACTTTCAGGAGGGGAATATATGGACATCAAGCGCTATATGATAAAAGACACAAATGAAATCCAGCTTAACAAGCTGGACCCGGACGATACAGGTAACTTTAAATCAAAAAAAGAAGCAGAAGCCAAAACAGAGCAGTTAAAGGAACGGTTGGCAGAACTTCAAGATATTCTTTTTGCACAGAAAAAGCACTCACTGCTCGTAATTCTGCAAGGGATGGATTCCAGCGGTAAGGATGGAACAGTTAAACATATTTTTTCAGGGATTAATCCACAAGGCTTTATAGTGACCAGCTTCAAGAAACCTTCTCTGGAGGAAGAAGCTCACGATTTCTTATGGAGAGTGCATCAAAAGACCCCCCCTAAAGGCTACATCTCTGCATTTAACCGCTCACACTATGAAGATGTATTGGTACCGCGGGTACATGGGGGACTGAAAAAGGATGACTTGAAGCGCCGCTTTCGTTACATACGGCAGTTTGAGGAGATGCTGGTGGAAGAGGGAACGACAATTATCAAGCTTTTTCTGCATATTTCAAAAGAAAAGCAGCTTAAGAAAATCAAAGAACGGCTTGAAGATCCCAAAAAACACTGGAAATTCGACGCAAGTGATCTACAGGAGCGGGATTTTTGGGATGATTACCAAGAGGCATATGTAGATGTTTTTAAGGAGTCTAGTATTGATAAAGCACCCTGGTACTGGATACCAGCCAATCATCAATGGTACCGCAACTATTTGGCCTTATCCATCGTTGTAAAGACACTGGAGAGTCTGGATCTGAGCTATCCGAAGCTGAATACCCCCACACCCGACATATCGGAGCTCATTTCCCCGCGTCATTAATATTTGGATAAGACCAACATCTATTGCGGTACCTAAGATTGGGAGGAGCGTTACAGCCCAGCAGCATCCTCTAAGGCACTATTTAGTGAGGCCGAGTCACGAACCTCTTTACCCTCTGCGTTGCTTTGGCTGATCAGCTCAGAGACGGTAACGAATTCATAACCTTGTCTGCGGAGCTCATCGATAATTTGCGGAAGAGCTTCGTGAGTTTGTTTGCAGGAATCGCTGGCATGCAGTAGAACGATATCACCAGGATGTGCTTTAGTAGTTACACGCTTCACGATATTGTCTACACCTATGTTCTTCCAGTCTAGAGAGTCTGTGTCCCACTGGATGACTTTGTAACCAAGATCATTGGCCACTTGCAGAACTCTTTTGTCAAAATCACCATTAGGCATACGAATTAGATTGGGTTCTTTACCGGTTAATTCTGTAAGCACAGTGTGAGCCGTTGTGATCTGAGTGCGAATCTCTTCGTTACTTAGAGTGCTGTAATTGACGTGTTTATGGCCATGACTGCCAATTTCGAATCCTGCGTTTTTGATGCTTGTTACAATATCCGGGTGAGTCTTACTCCATGGTGACGATAGGAAGAAGGTGGCTTTGTCCACTTTCTTGTCTTCAAGTACCTTCAAAATTGGTTCGGGTCTCTTTTCCCCCCAGCTAATATCGAAGGTTAGGGCAATCAGCTTCTTCTCTGTTGGCACACTGTAAATGGCAGAAGGTCCAGCCTCAGAAAAAACGGTGATATTACCCCTCTCGACATAGACAACTCCAGCAGCAAGAAGCACAGCGGCGAAGATATAGATGAACCTTTTGATCTTTTTGCCGCTGAATACATAAAAAGAATTCATTAATGACAGCGCTCCTCTCCCATGCGAAATGCTTGTTTGTTCTAAATGTATGCTCGTACCGCACGGTTATGACCTAAGAAACAGAGATCACAATTTCAGGAGGTATTTATGTTGTCGTTCTTCACGTTTGTTAAAGATATTAAATCGATCCGCAAGGCTTTGCTGCTGTCCTGTCTGCTCTTCGTAATAGGAGCGGTTGTTGGCTGGGTAGCCACAAGTAGTCTGGAAAAACTATTGGTTCAGCAATTGGAAGGGCTAAGTGAGATCAGCGGAAACTTAAGAGACACCTCTAATCCGCAATGGAACTTCTTTGTATTTATATTTTTGAATAACGCCATCAAGGGCGTGGTTATTATTTTCCTGGGAGCGTTGTTCGGCATATTGCCAGCTATATTCTTATTTATAAACGGAGCGGTAATTGGCTACTTGATACATTTATCCGCACTGCAAGGACAGGATTTGTTCGATTTAATCGTAAAAGGATTACTGCCACACGGGATTATAGAGATTCCGGCAATCATTATCGCTTGTGCCTTTGGACTGCATTTTGGCGGGAAAGTGATTTCAAGTTTATTTCGATCTACAGATAGAAAAGAGGAGAGAAGCGCAGACTGGTCTGCTTTCATGCGTCAAACACTTACGGCTTCCATATGGACTGTAATCCTGTTATTTGTTGCAGCCATTATTGAAAGTACAATTACTTTTTCACTTTTATCATAAAACTTCCGGGAATAGAGCATAACATTAAGGGCGTTCATCCAAGGATTGCCTAAAGGTAAGGAGTATATAATCGAGACGAAACCATAAAGGGAATTTTTAATAATTATGGTTATAAAAAGAGGACTCCGGTTAATCTAGTGTAAGAGGATCTTAAGGCAGCTTTCTCCATGAGATGTACTTACTGATTATGCAAAAAGGTTTTGGGGGTTTAGAGAAGGTGTTAATTGCAACTTCATGAAGGAGGCCAAGCATATGTTGGGAATGTTGTTTAACGAAAAGGAATGCAAGGAACTGGATTATGTTTTGAGAAAAGAACTAGATGAGATGCTGTTAGATTTGAGTGATCAGCGCTTGGACCAAAATATCAGGCACGCCATCGCTAATAGATATAAGACTGTATTCCGGATGTATGCTCGCTTCGCTCCTCAGAAAGAGCTTTCCAAGTATGCATGGGGTGGACGTTCTTCTCAGTATAAACACTGAAGATATACGAGAATTGCTACAGTTTTATAAAGTTTTCAGATTATTTAATAAAATAGCTTGACTAAAAAGGAGTGCTCATGATAAATTATATCTCGCGCTCCTTTTGCTTGTGTAAAAGGGAAGCGGAAGGCAAGAAAAATTGAAAAAAAAGATTTTTCAAAAAAAAGACTTGCCAAACAGCTTAACACTGTGATATATTATAAAGGTCGCCGCTGATAAACAACGACGACGAAATGAGAGACATTGATCTTTGAAAACTGAACAACGAGTGAGTAGGAAATCACGCAAGTGAGGTCCAAAATTAGAGAATTAATTTTCTCGTCAGATGTTTCAAAATGAGCATATCGCTCTTTTCAATACTAATTGGAGAGTTTGATCCTGGCTCAGGACGAACGCTGGCGGCGTGCCTAATACATGCAAGTCGAGCGGAGTTACTTTGAAAGCTTGCTTTCAAAGTAACTTAGCGGCGGACGGGTGAGTAACACGTAGGCAACCTGCCCTTCAGACTGGGATAACTACCGGAAACGGTAGCTAATACCGGATAATTTCTTTTTTCTCCTGAGAGAAGAATGAAAGACGGAGCAATCTGTCACTGAGGGATGGGCCTGCGGCGCATTAGCTAGTTGGTGGGGTAACGGCCCACCAAGGCGACGATGCGTAGCCGACCTGAGAGGGTGAACGGCCACACTGGGACTGAGACACGGCCCAGACTCCTACGGGAGGCAGCAGTAGGGAATCTTCCGCAATGGGCGAAAGCCTGACGGAGCAACGCCGCGTGAGTGATGAAGGTTTTCGGATCGTAAAGCTCTGTTGCCAGGGAAGAACGTCCGGTAGAGTAACTGCTATCGGAGTGACGGTACCTGAGAAGAAAGCCCCGGCTAACTACGTGCCAGCAGCCGCGGTAATACGTAGGGGGCAAGCGTTGTCCGGAATTATTGGGCGTAAAGCGCGCGCAGGCGGCTATTTAAGTCTGGTGTTTAAACCTTGGGCTCAACCTGAGGTCGCACTGGAAACTGGGTGGCTTGAGTACAGAAGAGGAAAGTGGAATTCCACGTGTAGCGGTGAAATGCGTAGATATGTGGAGGAACACCAGTGGCGAAGGCGACTTTCTGGGCTGTAACTGACGCTGAGGCGCGAAAGCGTGGGGAGCAAACAGGATTAGATACCCTGGTAGTCCACGCCGTAAACGATGAGTGCTAGGTGTTAGGGGTTTCGATACCCTTGGTGCCGAAGTTAACACAGTAAGCACTCCGCCTGGGGAGTACGGTCGCAAGACTGAAACTCAAAGGAATTGACGGGGACCCGCACAAGCAGTGGAGTATGTGGTTTAATTCGAAGCAACGCGAAGAACCTTACCAGGTCTTGACATCCCTCTGAATCTGCTAGAGATAGCAGCGGCCTTCGGGACAGAGGAGACAGGTGGTGCATGGTTGTCGTCAGCTCGTGTCGTGAGATGTTGGGTTAAGTCCCGCAACGAGCGCAACCCTTAACTTTAGTTGCCAGCAGGTAATGCTGGGCACTCTAGAGTGACTGCCGGTGACAAACCGGAGGAAGGTGGGGATGACGTCAAATCATCATGCCCCTTATGACCTGGGCTACACACGTACTACAATGGCCGGTACAACGGGAAGCGAAGCCGCGAGGTGGAGCCAATCCCATCAAAGCCGGTCTCAGTTCGGATTGCAGGCTGCAACTCGCCTGCATGAAGTCGGAATTGCTAGTAATCGCGGATCAGCATGCCGCGGTGAATACGTTCCCGGGTCTTGTACACACCGCCCGTCACACCACGAGAGTTTACAACACCCGAAGTCGGTGGGGTAACCCGCAAGGGAGCCAGCCGCCGAAGGTGGGGTAGATGATTGGGGTGAAGTCGTAACAAGGTAGCCGTATCGGAAGGTGCGGCTGGATCACCTCCTTTCTATGGAGAATCGTTCTCTGCAATGAGGACATTCAAATCGGAAGTTTAACTTCCATAATAGAACCTTCGGGTTCGAACACTCACTCGTGTTCAGTTTTGAAAGAGCAAGTCTCTTTCGCATGCGTTTGGTGGCGATAGCGGAGGGGTTCCACACGTACCCATCCCGAACACGACCGTTAAGCCCTCCAGCGCCGATGGTACTTGGACCGAAGGGTCCTGGGAGAGTAGGACGTTGCCAAGCGGACAACCAATTCATTGGTTGATTCACAATGTTATATATGTTATATGGGCTTTTAGCTCAGTTGGTTAGAGCGCACCTCTGATAAGGGTGAGGTCGGTGGTTCGAGTCCACCAAGGCCCACCATATAACATTATAGAGTAATTTTATGGGGCCATAGCTCAGCTGGGAGAGCGCCTGCCTTGCAAGCAGGAGGTCAGCGGTTCGATCCCGCTTGGCTCCACCATAAATTTTTAAATGAATAACTTTTTTAACTTGATCCTTGAAAACTGGATACCGAAACGAATTTGCGTTTTAGAACATCTTTTAGCAACTTGTGCAAACAAGTAAATGTTATTAGTGAGATGATTCCAAAAGAGAATGTCATCGTATGATATTTTCCTGCGGAAAAATCAAGGTTAAGCTAATAAGAGCACACGGAGGATGCCTAGGCGCCAGGAGCCGACGAAGGACGTGGCGAACAACGAAACTGCCTCGGGGAGCTGTAAGCAAGCTTTGATCCGGGGGTGTCCGAATGGGGAAACCCAGCTGTGGTAATTCGCAGTTACTCATACCTGAATACATAGGGTGTGTAGAGGCAGACCAGGGGAACTGAAACATCTAAGTACCCTGAGGAAGAGAAAACAATAGTGATTCCGTCAGTAGCGGCGAGCGAACGCGGAACAGCCTAAACCAAGGGGCTTGCCTCTTGGGGTTGTGGGACGTCTCACATGGAGTTACAAAGGAATATGGTAGGTGAAGAGGTCTGGAAAGGCCCGCGATAGAGGTAAAAGCCCTGTAACCTAAACTGTGTTCTCTCCGAGACGGATCCCGAGTAGTGCGGGGCACGTGAAACCCCGTATGAATCCAGCAGGACCATCTGCTAAGGCTAAATACTACCTGGCGACCGATAGTGAAACAGTACCGTGAGGGAAAGGTGAAAAGCACCCCGGAAGGGGAGTGAAATAGAACCTGAAACCGTGTGCTTACAAAAAGTCAGAGCCCTATTAATGGGTGATGGCGTGCCTTTTGTAGAATGAACCGGCGAGTTACGTTTAACATGCAAGGTTAAGCCGAGAAGGTGGAGCCGCAGCGAAAGCGAGTCTGAATAGGGCGAATTAGTATGTGGACGTAGACCCGAAACCGTGTGATCTACCCCTGTCCAGGGTGAAGGTGCGGTAACACGCACTGGAGGCCCGAACCCACGTACGTTGAAAAGTGCGGGGATGAGGTGGGGGTAGCGGAGAAATTCCAATCGAACTCGGAGATAGCTGGTTCTCCCCGAAATAGCTTTAGGGCTAGCCTCGGTATAAGAGTAGTGGAGGTAGAGCACTGATTGGGTGCGGGGTCCGCAAGGATTACCAAGCTCAGTCAAACTCCGAATGCCATATACTTATTGCCGGGAGTCAGACAGTGAGTGCTAAGATCCATTGTCAAAAGGGAAACAGCCCAGACCATCAGCTAAGGTCCCCAAGTGTGTGTTAAGTGGGAAAGGATGTGGAGTTGCACAGACAACCAGGATGTTGGCTTAGAAGCAGCCACCATTGAAAGAGTGCGTAATAGCTCACTGGTCGAGTGACTCTGCGCCGAAAATGTAACGGGGCTAAACACACCACCGAAGCTATGGCTAGATACTATGTATCTGGGGTAGGGGAGCGTTGTGTAGGGGTTGAAGGTGTACTGAAAAGAGCGCTGGACACTACACAAGTGAGAATGCCGGTATGAGTAACGAAAAGATCAGTGAGAATCTGATCCGCCGAAAGCCCAAGGTTTCCTGAGGAAGGCTCGTCCGCTCAGGGTAAGTCGGGACCTAAGGCGAGGCCGAAAGGCGTAGTCGAAGGACAACAGTTTGAAATTACTGTACCACCGTAATCCGCTATGAGCGATGGGGTGACGCAGGAGGGTAGTGACGCGGACTGATGGATGTCCGTCTAAGCAGTGAGGCTGATGTGTAGGCAAATCCGCACATCATTAAGGCTGGGCTGTGATGGGGAGCGAAAATTGTAGTAGCGAAGGTCATGATCTCACACTGCCAAGAAAAGCCTCTAGCCAGGAGAAGGTGCCCGTACCGCAAACCGACACAGGTAGGCGAGAAGAGAATTCTAAGGCGCGCGGAAGAACTCTCGTTAAGGAACTCGGCAAAATGACCCCGTAACTTCGGGAGAAGGGGTGCCCCGGTAGTGTGAATAGCACGAGGGGGCCGCAGTGAAAAGGCCCAAGCGACTGTTTAGCAAAAACACAGGTCTGTGCGAAGCCGCAAGGCGAAGTATACGGGCTGACGCCTGCCCGGTGCTGGAAGGTTAAGGGGAGTGGTTAGGGGTAACCCGAAGCTATGAACCGAAGCCCCAGTAAACGGCGGCCGTAACTATAACGGTCCTAAGGTAGCGAAATTCCTTGTCAGGTAAATTCTGACCCGCACGAATGGCGTAACGACTTGGGCGCTGTCTCAACGAGAGATCCGGTGAAATTTTAATACCTGTGAAGATGCAGGTTACCCGCGACAAGACGGAAAGACCCCATGGAGCTTTACTGCAGCTTGATATTGAATTTGGGTACGATCTGTACAGGATAGGTGGGAGCCGTAGAAATCGGAGCGCAAGCTTCGGTGGAGGCGCCGTTGGGATACCACCCTGATCGTATCTAGGTTCTAACCTAGTACCCTTACCGGGTACGGGGACCGTGTCAGGCGGGCAGTTTGACTGGGGCGGTCGCCTCCTAAAGAGTAACGGAGGCGTTCCAAGGTTCCCTCAGAATGGTTGGAAATCATTCGCAGAGTGCAAAGGCATAAGGGAGCTTGACTGCGAGACCTACAAGTCGAGCAGGGACGAAAGTCGGACTTAGTGATCCGGTGGTACCGCATGGAAGGGCCATCGCTCAACGGATAAAAGCTACCCTGGGGATAACAGGCTTATCTCCCCCAAGAGTCCACATCGACGGGGAGGTTTGGCACCTCGATGTCGGCTCATCGCATCCTGGGGCTGAAGTAGGTCC
The DNA here is from genome assembly GCF_037965665.1 of Paenibacillus sp. FSL L8-0333. NCBI lineage: Bacteria > Bacillati > Bacillota > Bacilli > Caryophanales > Paenibacillaceae > Paenibacillus > Paenibacillus sp. FSL L8-0333. The sequence goes on along the minus strand of NZ_CP150186.1, from coordinate 6,159,757 downwards.
CAAGGGTTGGGCTGTTCGCCCATTAAAGCGGTACGCGAGCTGGGTTCAGAACGTCGTGAGACAGTTCGGTCCCTATCTGTCGTGGGCGCAGGAAATTTGAGAGGAGCTGTCCTTAGTACGAGAGGACCGGGATGGACGTACCGCTGGTGCACCAGTTGTTCCGCCAGGAGCATGGCTGGGTAGCTACGTACGGACGGGATAAGCGCTGAAAGCATCTAAGCGTGAAGCCCCCCTCAAGATGAGATTTCCCAATTAGTAAGACCCCTTGAAGACGACGAGGTAGATAGGTTGGAGGTGGAAGTGCAGTAATGCATGGAGCTGACCAATACTAATCGGTCGAGGGCTTATCCTATACTTAGAATGCAAATTCGTTTCGGATTCAGTTTTCAGGCATCAAGCCTGAGCATTTACGCTGTAAATGCCCGTTTGGTGGCGATAGCGGAGGGGTTCCACGCGTACCCATCCCGAACACGACCGTTAAGCCCTCCAGCGCCGATGGTACTTGGACCGAAGGGTCCTGGGAGAGTAGGACGTTGCCAAGCGGATATTCCCTGATAGCTCAGTTGGTAGAGCACTCGACTGTTAATCGAGTTGTCACAGGTTCGAGTCCTGTTCGGGGAGCCATGCTCTCATAGCTCAGCAGGTAGAGTGCTTCCATGGTAAGGAAGAGGTCACCGGTTCGAATCCGGTTGAGAGCTCCACAGATTTGCAAGGCCCGTTGGTCAAGGGGTTAAGACACCTCCCTTTCACGGAGGTAACATGGGTTCGAATCCCATACGGGTCACCAACTTTTACTTGTACTTACCCTTAGAGGGTCCCATAGATATGGAGGCTTAGCTCAGCTGGGAGAGCATCTGCCTTACAAGCAGAGGGTCGGGGGTTCGATCCCCTCAGCCTCCACCATAATCTTCCTAAGAGATTGTGGGCAACATAGAGGTACCATCAATGGGGATTAGCCAAGCGGTAAGGCAACGGACTTTGACTCCGTCACTCATAGGTTCGAATCCTATATCCCCAGCCAAGTGCGAGCCATTAGCTCAGTTGGTAGAGCACCTGACTTTTAATCAGGGTGTCGAAGGTTCGAGTCCTTCATGGCTCACTTTTATTATTATCATGCGCGTGTGGCGGAATGGCAGACGCACCAGACTTAGGATCTGGCGTTTCACGACGTGGGGGTTCAAGTCCCTTCACGCGCACCACTTATTGCGGACGTGGCTCAGCGGTAGAGCATCGCCTTGCCAAGGCGAGGGTCGCGGGTTCGATTCCCGTCGTCCGCTCCATAATTTTGCGCCCTTAGCTCAGCTGGATAGAGCGTTTGACTACGAATCAAAAGGCCGGGAGTTCGAATCTCTCAGGGCGCGCCATTTTTATTATTAAGCAATTATAGTATTTATAACGGGATGTAGCTCAGCTTGGTAGAGCACCTGGTTTGGGACCAGGGGGTCGCATGTTCAAATCGTGTCATCCCGATTTTCACCTTTGCGGGTGTAGTTCAATGGTAGAACTTCAGCCTTCCAAGCTGATAGCGTGGGTTCGATTCCCATCACCCGCTCCATAATTTTATAGTAACGGGATGTAGCTCAGCTTGGTAGAGCACCTGGTTTGGGACCAGGGGGTCGCATGTTCAAATCGTGTCATCCCGATACTCAGCTTAATCGCTGCTCAAAAGCTCTTACTTCGGTAAGGGCTTTTTTGTTATGTATTGAATAAACATATAAATACAGTCGAAGAACGTATGTTCTATTATTCCTCCAAAAAAAATCGGACTTCCGGTGGAATTCCAATCCGTAGATAATAGTTTCTCCATGATTCCTCTTGTTCGGGGCTTCTGCCCGAAGAAAGTAATTTTACAGCAAAGACATTAGCTTGACGTTCAAGCTTCCCAGGAGAGAAATAGGAGCTTTCCTCCAGAAAAAAGCGATTGATCCCCTTGTGAAGCCGATCATGCCCTAATTCATGCGCACAAACGAAGCGCTGCCATTCTACAGGCAACTCATTATGAATGACGATAAACCTTCTTCTTAGTTTTCGATAATATAATCCCTTTGTGCCAGTCCCCAGGTTCATGAAGCGAATTTGAATGCCTAGTGCTGCGGCAAGCTCGAACGGGCAGTTGGTTTTATATTTTTTAATCAGACTATTGATCAGTTCATCCATGTTCTTCACCTGCAGCATGTTAGTATAGTTATTTAGTGTCTTTGGATTTTTTTCTCTTATTCATATGTTTGGCTTCCCAGAACAATCCGGTTAGTACATCTTTTATCCTCTGTTTATCTTCTTTGTCTAATGGAATCCCATCAAACATCAGCTCTCCATCATCCTCTAGCATTTTTCGAAAGTCTCGTTTATCTTTGCTTGTAGCCCAATCTGGGACAGCCTCATCGCTTGAAAGAGTCTGGTCCTGCAAATACCCTGCCTGATCCATTAGCTCCTCGTAGGGGACACCAGTAGCCTCGGCGATTTTGCGTAACGTGGTTGGTTTAGGAACCCCTCTTAATCCATTCTCAATCCGGGAAATTTGCGAACCGCTAATTCCGGCTGCTGCTGCTAATTGATTAATGGTGAGTCCCTTTGTTTCCCGAAGATGCTTCATATAATCCCCGAATTCCTGTTTCATCTCAACTCACTCCTTATTGGCTGTAACCTTATGATAATAATATAAGCCATTTTTGCCAATAGGTAAACAACAAAGCGTATATTATTGCCAAAAGGCAAGATAATGGAGGGATATACGCTCTTTTTCGATAAAAACAGCCTAAAACGGGGTTTTACGAGATTGGTAAAGAAGTGGTATATTATAGAAAAATACGAACAGAATACGAACAAGATTTATTTTATCACATTGGGCTGGAAAATTCCGCAAATTAAATCTCATTCAGTTAAACCCAAAAGGAGTGCATAAATGATGAACATATCAACTTTACCAGAGTTGGACCGTCGCCGAACCCAGGTCGCTATAGAGAGCATGTTGGAGAAATACCGTATTTTTAAGACCGTTACATTTGAAGCTAAGGAAGCAAGCACAACCTATTCATACACAGAAAGATTCCATGGTCCTACTAACACTGTAACTGATCAGACTGCTGCGATAGCTTCTTATAATGTGGACATCCCCGCCGCAAGGAGAGCTTATTGTTCCGCAATAGACTCTGTGGTAGAGAGACTCGATACAAGAGAACAGCAGCTGGTACGGGAAAGGTATATGAGAAGAGACGAGATGTACGATTATACGATTTACAATCATGTGTTTGATCCACCGGTAAGTAAGGACACTTACGTGAAGATACGCTCGAAGGCTTTTTACAAGATGGCATTAGCGTTAACGGATCTCGGTTTACTATCTCTGCAAACTTTAGTAACAACAGCGCCTAGGGTAAAGAAAGAGAAAATGAGTATTACTTAATAGAAATAGAATAGTGTGATTAGTAAAGAAGACTGTATCGTCCGAGTGGATGATGCGGTCTTTTTTTGAATTATAAGAAAGTATAAGTTTCAGGATGTACTTTATCCTTATAATCCTCGCACAAATGCTTGCCGTCCATAAAAGGAGGGACGAGGGCTCTTAAGCTTGTCTTCAATTATGTTCCTCCGAAAAACCGCTCTATACCATCCAAAAGCTAGCCAAAACCTCGTCCGTTTACCCTCTCCGCAAGGAAAATATGGGGGTATGATTATAACATGGCAAATGAAGCAAAAGAACACCGCAAGAGCATGAATGCTCTGCTAATAGTTCCGCCCTAAGGGTGATGAGAACAAACCTAGCGGTGAAAGATTCTTCTCGCATTTGCCTAATGAAGAAGGGATATTATCCAACCTCGGATAGTATCCTTTTTTCTTAAATCTAGTTGAGGGGGTGTCTGCTTAATGTTCATGCAGTTGAAGGTTAACACCATCAAGGATCGACGAACGATCGCAGATCAGAAAGGAATGGAGTGATGTCGGTACAACAATTGCGAGAACACATTACAAGTACACTTGAACGGTATTTTCCTGATGTGCCTGTATATGTAGAAGGAGAAAAACCTCAAACAGCCTATTTTCATCCCGGACTGATCTCAGCAACACTGGATCGGCAGCGGGAGGGCAGGTATTTAGCGGTCTACCGTTTTGGCATCCGTTATGAGCAAGGCAATTTGCTGGAAGCTGAGAGAATGGCAGATAAGCTAAGTGAGGCGATGGCAGGAATGGAGCAGGATGGTGGAGCTTTTCGTGTAGTTAGGCAAGCGTGGGAAGCTGGAACTGAAGGGCATGGGCCGCTGTTTACAGTTGACTATATGTTGTATTTGCAAAACGACAAGCCTGACAGCATTAAGATGGGACAAATGATTGGAGGAGAACGATTGAAATGAGTACTAAAGGGAGTAACGGGAATGGGTTCAGTAAGGAACAGATTGTGAATTCCTCACTTTTTACGCCGAGGGAAAAGGATATATTGAACGTTATTTTGCAGGATGGCAAGAACTATACGCTCGAAGAAGCAAAGCAATCTATGGGATTGTTCAAAAATAAGGAGGTAATGAACTAATGGCAGGCGGAACATGGACAACGCAAAATAAGGTGCGCCCTGGGGTATACGTAAATGTAGCATCAAATCAAGGTGCCATCGGCAAAATGGGAGAACGCGGGATTACGGCATTGGCGCTTGCCCTATCTTGGGGAGAACCGGGAGTAATCATGAAGATTACCCCGCAGGATGATGTGAATAAGCTGCTAGGAGTTGATTTGGAACATCCAACTCTACTGCCAGTGCGTGAAGCGCTGAAACGGGCGGGAACCTTGCTGCTCTATCGATTGAATGAAGGCGTTAAAGCGGCAGTCACAAATAACGGTCTTCAGGTAACAGCTAAATATGGCGGTGTACGCGGAAATGATCTTTCGATTGTGATTGAGAAAAATATAGAGAATGCTGCTCTTTTTGATGTAAAGACGTTGCTTAATGGAACAGAACTGAACAAGCAAACGGTTGGAACGGCTGAGGAGTTGGTCGCGAACGATTATGTTCAATTCCAGAAAAATGGTGCAGAAGGCTTGAAGCTAATTGCAGGCATGCCGCTTACAGGGGGGGCTAACGGAACCGTGACGAATGGAGCACATAGTGACTTCCTGTCTGCTCTTGAGGTGCAAGAATTCCAAACAGTGGGTCTAATATCGCAGGATAGTGCTCTCAAGGCACTCTACAGTTCTTTTGTGAGACGGCTTCGGGATACAGAAGGGAAAAAGGTACAGGCCGTACTATCCGATTATGCGGCTGCAGGTCATGAAGGTGTGATTAGCGTGAATAATGGGGTAGTACTGAGCGACGGAACTACGATTGATAACGTCAATGCCGTTGCTTGGGTAGCTGGTGCTACAGCAGCAGCAGCTGTTAATGAATCGCTGACTTATCAGGGTTATGATGATTCGTTGGATGCTGATGTAAGACTTAGCCATTCTGAGACTACAGCTGCGTTGCTAAAAGGAGAGCTTATCTTTACTTACAGTGGCGGACGGGCTGTGGTGGAACAGGATATTAATACATTTACCGCATTTTCACCGGACAAAGGCAAAGCGTTCTCCAAAAATCGTGTGCTGCGCGTGCTGGATGGAATTGCGAATGATATGAAGCGTATTTTTGAGAACTACTATATCGGTAAGGTCGCGAATAATGAAGATGGCCGTGCTCTTTTCTGGTCACAGTGTGCGACTTATATGAATGATTTGCAGGATATGGGTGCGATTGAGGGCTTTAACGCGCAGACAGATGTTGTAGTTGTGGCTGGTGCAGATAGTGACAGTATCGTGCTGGATGTGGCTGTGAAACCGGTAGATTCCGTAGAAAAAGTATATATGAAAGTGAAGGTGGTTTAAGATGGCATTTTTAAAAGCTAGTGATACGATTTCCGGCCAGGAGGGCCGTGCTTATGCTGTGATTGGTACGCAAACTGAAGAGATGTTCTATGTGAAAACTCTTGAAGCTACAGTAGAAAAAACAAAAGCAGAAGTGAAAACACTGGGCCGCCGGGGTGTTCAGCATAAAGCGACTGGATGGTCGGGCAGCGGTTCGATGACGATTTTTTATATGACTAGTCGTTTCCGCCAGATGATGCTCGATTATATGAATACGGGTATTGATCAGTACTTCGATATTGAGGTTACGAACGAGGATCCATCGTCCAGCGTGGGGGCACAACGGATTATTCTAAAAGGGGTGAACCTCGATAGTGTCATCATGGCCTCACTCGATACAGAGTCAGACGCTCTGGAAGAAGAAGTTAGCTTTACCTTTGAAGATGTGCAGATTGTGCAAGCTTTTGGTGCTCCGGCAGGTTCCGGGCTTTAATTAAGACAACTAGATAGATTGGAGCAAGCAAGACCCGAACGTAGAATGAGCGGCGGGTCTCTTCTCTGTCTATTGGCAGCTAGTAGCAGGAGAAGTATCTTAATAAATAATTCTAGGAGGAAGACAATGAGCGAATTAAGTTTGTTTTTTGCCCAAAATGTAGCATGTGACACGACCGAGGAGTTTGTAGTATCCCAGCGTTTTAAGGATAAGGAAGGAAATGCGGTGGCCTGGAAGTTGCGCAGTATGACTGAGGATGAGAATCAGGAATGCCGCAAGGCCGCAACCCGCAAAGTCAAAGGGAAAAACGGAGTGTATACCTCTGAAATTGAGCCTAACGATTATATGGCGAAGCTGATGACCTCAAGTGTAATGCATCCGGATCTAAAAAATGCTGAACTGCAGCGTTCTTATGGCGTACTTGGCGCTGAAACACTGCTGCGTAAAATGCTGCTTCCGGGTGAATTCGCGGCGTTGGGTGAGCGGGTGCAGGCCTTAAATGGTTTTGGCACGGACATGAACGATCTGGTGGATGAAGTAAAAAACTAATCAACGAGGGCGATAGTGAAGCCAATTTTGCTTATTACGCCCTCCATGAGCTGCACATTTTACCCCATGAGCTGATGAAGCTGTCTTCCCGCGAACGCGCCGCAATATATGCGATGATTGCTGTTCGTGTGGAGAAGGAGAAGCGGGATCAGGCACGGAGTAAGGCGAGGAAGAGATAGTTAGGGGGTGAGTGAATGGCAGGTGTACAAAATAATATAGCTGGAATACAGCAAGTTTCCAATCAATGGATCAATGATATAACCAATCAGATTACAACACAGGTCTCGGCAAATATTTCAAATTCCTTTTCAGCAACCTTAAACCGTATCAGTATGAAAATAGTCAATAAACCCGTGTACAACATCACTAATAATTACAGTGCAGCTTATACCAGAATTCAAGCTTCTATTGGAGGTGCGGTTCAGGCTCAGGAGAGACTGAATGATGCGGCTGATAGAGGGGCTGGAGGAGCTGAAAAGCAAGCAGGAACCTGGGAAAAGCTTACGGGGGCCTTTGAAAAGGCTAAGGGTATGGTGGAAAAAGTTAAGGGTGTCATGGAGAAGGTGCTTGTGCCAGCTGCTGAGCAGCAAAAGTGGGAAGATCTTTTCAAAGCAAAAACCGGAAATGCTGATGTTGGTGTAGCTATGTTTGATAAATTCAAGAAGAGAGCGCTAGAAACCGGACAGGACGTCAGCAAGTCTATGGAAAGTGTCTTGTCGTTTTATCCTAAAACACAAAATACGGACCAGCTAGATAAGCTAATGGATTATTCCACAAGGCTTAGTATGATGTCTCCAGAAGGTAAGGATATTGGCGATACTTCATCAGCTATTAATTCTGCATTTGATGGAGACTCTAGTGACTTAGCATCGATGCTTCAGGTAGATGAAGAGGAGCTTGGTGGACTCGACCTAGTAGCCAGTACGGGGAACATGGGCGCTTTTTTAAGTACTTTGGGAGATATCATGACAACGGCAGGTATGACGAGTACTTCGCTGCAAACCATGATGGATTCACCCGTAAATCAGTGGCAGACACTTCTTGGAAACTATAACAATTCCTTAGCTGGCATGGGACAAGGGGCACTTGCAGCATTTTCTCCGCTGTTAAGCATTCTTAACGATGCGTTCTCAGAAGGAACCTTTCAGCCTATTATCGATGGGATGGCCATTGGATTGGCTATTATAGCACAAGGTTTTTCACAAGTTGTACAGGGAGCCTTATTCCTTTGGAGTGTTCTTAGCAGCACGTTGCCTTATGTAGTACCCATTCTTTTGGGAATTGTTGCTGGGATTATTGCTTATAAAATTGCTATGGGTGCAGCAGCAATCGCAACAAATATGTCAGCAATTGCGACTGGGATCGCTACCGCAGCGCAAGGGATTTACAACGCTGTGTTAAATGCCAATCCTATTGCGCTTGTAATTGGACTTGTTATTGCACTTATTGTGGCTTTTTTAGGAATTGTTGCAGCTCTTCAGCCAGTAAGAGATTTTCTTGCCAATATGTTCAGGGCTCTCGGACAGATCGTTGCAGATTTTGTAGGTTATGTGATTGATCTATGGACCGGGTTTATTAATGGTATCATTGATGCTGCCAATTTTTTATTAGGTGGTATTAATAAAGTAATTGGGGCTGTTGGTAAATTTATAGGTATAGAATCAGAGATTAATCTTCATCTTGAACAGGTTGACAGCAGTCAATTTAAACAGAACGTGGAGATGAGCATTGAAAATACTTTTGATACGGCTGCGAAATATACGCAAGAATTTGATGTTAACAAATTTAAAGAAAGCCTAAACGTAGGGGGGAATACGAATAACGAGACTACAATCAATCAATGGAATACTACTCATCAAGATGATTCAACGAAATCTCCGAAATCGCCTACCATTCCTGAGGTTCCAGTAGTTCCTGTGACGAAGACTCCTGCGTTAAATACGCCTTCCGCTGCAGGTTCTTTTCAAAATGCAGGAGTACCTGGTAATCTGAACACCGTCAACCGTGTGAACGAGCTCGGCTCCATCAACGACACCGTAGACATCTCCAGTGATGATCTGAAAATGCTCCGCGAGCTGGCCGAGATTCAGGCGATCCAGAATTTTGTGGAGCTTACGCCGACGGTGCAGGTGACGACTGGAAATATTAACAATGCCGGAGACATTGATACGATTATCAACAAGATCGGGCAAAAGCTGAACGAGGAGTTTGTCTCTACGGCGCAGGGGGTGTATACGTAACGTGGAAGAGTACGGGATTTTTTTGGGTTTTAATAATCAGGAGGATGCAATCCGGCTGCCAGTCAATCCAGAGACCTTGGAAATCAAGGAGAGTGGAGATGGAAAAAGCTATACCATTATCGATCTGGGTGAGATCAATACGATTGCTTATCCGAAGCTTACGGAGATCACGATTGAAAGTATTTTTCCAGCACAAAGGTATCCGTTCGTATTGGTGCAGGAGGACGGGCTGAAGAGACCTTTTGAATATGTGGAGCTTATTAAGAAATGGATGACGAGTCGTCGACCCATTCGGTTTGTGTTCTCCGGTGTGAGGTATCCCGATGATACGAAAAAGGATAAAAAGAAGTTAAACAAACCACAGAAATGGCTAGAGGAATCTTCAATTAGTGAGGATGCATCTTTAGAAATTGATTTTGCTGTGAATATGGCTATGAGCATCGAAGGTTTCACTTGGAAGCTTAGTGCGGGTACGTCAGGGGATATTGAATATTCGTTATCTCTCAAAAAGTACGTATTCTATCAGGCGGTAGCTGTGAAGGTTGTTAAAGGTGAAGTGAAGGCGGAGCAGAAGCGGGCCAATGAAAAGGCAAAGCCTACTACCTATACCTTAAAAGCTGGAGACAGTCTATGGAGCATCGCTCAAAAAAACCTAGGAGATGGCTCGAAGTACAAAGCCATTCAGAAGCTTAATGGCATTCCGGATAGTGAGCTGAAAAAGCTGCCCATCGGTAAAGTCATCAAGCTGCCGTAGGAGGACGTTATGGAACTGCTAGTGAAGAATAAGGAAGGGAATCTATGGGATATTTCTGGCATCGTCTCAGATATTTCTTGGAAAACTGCACGGTCAGGTAAACCGTCAACGCTAGAGTTAACGCTTGTGGACAACGGAATTTATCAGCTCCCCAAGTTCGGGATCAGCAACGGTGATATTATTCAGTTCAGTAAAGATAATGTAGATGTATTTTACGGATTTGTGTTCAGCATTGATACGGGCTCGGATCAGGAGATTAAGCTGACTGCCTATGATCAGATTCGTTATTTGCTGGGCAATGGTAGTTATGTTTTGCAGGATGTTACGGCTAGTGATGTGATCAAGAAAATAACAACGGACTACGGATTAAAGACAGGTGTGCTGGAGGAGACAGAGTACCGGATTCCTTCTTTAATTGAAGATGACAAAAAGCTGTTGGACATCATTATGGGAGCCATCGGCAGTGAGCTTCAGTTTAAGGGGCGGCTGATGGCTTTTTACGATGATTTTGGGAAGCTGACGCTGCGTAAACCGGATTCTATGCTGCTTAACTTGGTGCTGGGAGCGGGGCATTATCTGTACGATTATTCGCTCAAAAAAAGTATTGATGACGATACGTACAACACGATTTTTCTGTACAAGGACAACGAGGCATCGGGCAAACGCGATTTCTATCCGGTCAGTGACAAGGACAATGTGAAACGCTGGGGTATCCTGCACTTGTATCAAAAGGCTGATGACAAAGCGAATGCTGCACAAATTCAGGAGAAGGCAAACAATCTGCTGAAAATGCACAATCGTGAAAAGCTTAGTCTCTCCATACAGGCGATTGGTGATATGCGTGTAAGAGCAGGCAATTTCATTTATGTCCTATTGGATGAATTCGAGACTCAATTGTTTCTGGTGGACCAATGCAGCCATAAGATTTCTGGAGGGGAGCATACAATGTCCCTCGATATTAAGGTGGTGTAGAAATGATGTTAGATATTATTAAAAAAGCAAGTCTAGGAGCCGTGGGAAGTACAAATCCCGTGGCTTTTTCTTATGGAACGGTAACGGTGGCAGCTCCTTTGCAGATTCAGGTGGATCAGCGGTTTGTTTTATCGGGGAATGCGTTAGTGCTGCCTGAATCGGTAATGGAAAGCAAGATCGACATCGAGGGCAAAGAAGTAATACTTCGGCGAGGATTAGCGAGTGGGGACCGCGTATTAATGGTTCGAATGCAGGGCGGACAAAGCTACATTGTTCTGGATCGGCTGGTGAGTCCGATATGATCCCGGCGATTGGAAAAGCTGGACCGATAACGGCCCTGCTTGAGGGGGAGGTCAACCTTGAGCGTGGGGAAAGTCCTAGTCTTACGTACCGAATGGATTGGGAGAGAAAAAGGATTACAGGCCAAACGGATGGACTGGAAGCAGTTCAACAGGCAGTGGCAAAAATTTTGCGAACCGATCGGTTTGAACATCTGATTTACAGTTCGGATTACGGAACAGAGTGGCGGTTGGTGCTTGGCAAGGATCGGCTGCTGGTTAGAGCTGAAATCAGACGTATCGTTAGTGAGGCACTACTTCAGGATGAACGAATCCTTAGCTTAGAGAATATTGTTGTTTCGTTTACCGGAGATAATCTAACTTTTGACTGCAAGGTCGTCACACGTTACGGAAATTTTCAGCTGAGAAAGGAGTGGAATGAGGATGTATGAGGATCAGACGTATGAGGCTCTTTTGGAGCGGATGCTGGACCGGATTCCATCAGGATTGGATAAACGCGAGGGCAGCATCATTTATGACGCGTTGGCTCCAGCAGCCGCTGAGTTGACACAGATGTATATTGAGCTGGATGTGAATAATAATCTGTATTTTGCAGATACGGCTACCGGAGAGTACTTGGAGCGAAGCATCTCCTGGTCAGGCATTGTAAGGCGTGAAGCCAGCAAGGCACAGCTGAAAGGGATTTTTTATAAGGCGGATGGAGGATTGTTGGATGTTCCACTCGGCAGCCGCTTCTCACTCGAAATGCTGAATTATACGGCTGTGGAGAAGTTATCTCCTGGAGTGTATCGCTTGGAAAGTGAAACCGCTGGAGAAGAAGGAAATCGATATTTTGGCTCTTTACTGCCAGTGGATTATATTTCAGATCTAGCGCGAGGAGAAATAGCCTCTCTTCTGATCCCTGGGGAGGACATTGAAACGGATGATGCGTTACGCCAGCGTTATTTGGATTCAGCCAGACGCCCAGCTACTAGCGGAAATAAATATCACTATATGGAGTGGGCACTGCAAGTTTCGGGTGTGGGAGGCGCACGTGTTTTTCCATTATGGAAAGGTCCTAAAACTGTGAAGGTGATTATTGTGGACGCCGAAAAAAAACCCGCATCCGAGCTGTTGGCGGCTCAGGTGCAGCAATATATTGATCCGGTCTCAGGAGCTGGTGAGGGACAAGCACCGGTAGGGGCTGTTGTGACCGTGGCGCCGGCTGCGGGCAAAAACATCAGTATAAGTGCCAAGGTAACCCTTGCTTCTGGCTATGCACTGCAAGCTGTAAACCAAGGCTTTCAGGTGATGCTTGAGAAATATCGCAAGGAGAAGGCTTTTTCAGCAACCTATATCAGTCAGTCTGTCATCGGGGCATTATTGCTTGCTACTGAAGGAGTCGCGGATTACACAGAGCTGAAGTTGAACAGTGGAGCGGGCAATGTGATGTTGAACGAAGAAGAAGTACCGTTGTTCGGTAACGTTCTACTGGAGGTGTAGCATGGGTTATCCAGAGCAAATTGATATTTTTCAAGAAAAACTTAATAAAAAAGCAAACGGTAGCAGCTATGTTATCGAAGAGAGATTACCGCTTGTAAATGGCGTTTACAGTGGTCTTCTAGCGCATGACAATATTAATAATCAGACCATTGCGGTGTACACAGGGTCACAGTATTCCGGGATCGAGCTACGCAATTTCACTGTGTCTTTTCCGGATGAGGCGCCCTGGCGGCGGTTGATTAAGATTTTTGCCGATGTGCCTGAGGTATATGTTACTTACGAAACCCCCGGTGATACGGTTGAAGCAGAGGATATTAACGGTTTGCAGGTGAGTCTTACCGCTGTCCAAACTGAAATAGAGCGTTATAAGAACAAGGGCCAGATTGACGGAGGATCATTTAGAAGAGAGGTGTAAAATGGCACAGACCATACAAATAAAGCGGGGTACAAAGGCTGAGCTAACGAGTTATGGCGTGTTGAAGGCAGGTGAGCTTGGTTTTTGCAGTGATACTAAGGAAGTTTATATTGGTGACGGCACGTCCAATTCCATGGTCGGCAGGGCGCTGTCAGGGCCAGAAGCTTCGCGTCCGGTTGCAGGATCCGTTGGTCGTTTGTATTACGTGACTACGGGTTCGAATAGCGGATATTTATATTTTGATGATGGGGCAGCTTGGCGGCGGGTGAATGCGCAGAAGCTTACCGATCTGACAGGTACAATTGATGATATCGCTGATGGAGCAACCTATGCGAAGGTGCTTAAAGCGGATATTAGTGCGGGACATATCAATAAAGTATCGGATGGCACAAACGTAAAGACTGCCGCTGAGATCAAGACTCACATTGATGATGTGGCCAAGCACCGGACAATCAATGATGCAGGGACTACGATTACAGACTTGTGGTCTGCGCAAAAGATTAAAAATGAAATTGAGCTGGCTAAGCATAACATCGAACCGCAAGCATCGGTAAAAGACCAGAACCTGCTGGCTCCACCTGCCAGTCCGGTTGAGGGTGATCGTTATATTATTCCAGCAGGGGCAACCGGGGTATGGGCGGGCAAAACGAATCAAATTGTTGAATACCAATCTGCCGCTTGGGTATTTTATGTTCCTGCCGTCGGTTGGACCGCTTACGTCGATGATGAGCAGAAGATTTACAGCTGGAACGGCAGCGCATGGGTACGTACCGGTGGTGCACTCCAGACCATTACAGCCGGGAACGGGCTGATTGGTGGGGGTCAAGCCGATGCTGTGACGCTGAACATTGGTGCGGGCAATGGGATCACGGTCACTGCAGACGCGATTGCGGTTACCGCTGGAAAAGGAATCACCGTGGATGCAGCCGGTGTAGCTGTAAGTGTGGATGGAAGCAGTATCGTTTATGATGCTGCGAATGGCAATAAACTTACCGTGGCCAGTATTGATGGCGGAACATTCTAGGGGGCGGGACAATGGCTCTAAAAACATTGATTCAAATACGCCGCGGCTTGGAAAGCGCCATTGGAGCGCTGGCTATTGGTGAGCTTGGGTATTGTACAGACAGTGGCAAGCTGTACATTGGTTCTGCCGCTGGCAATGTCTTACTGGTAGCCGCGCAGAGTACCGGGGATATGCTGAAAAGCATTTACGATACGAATAACAATGGCAAGGTGGATTTTGCGCAACAAGCGGATAGTGTAGCTTGGGCGGGGGTAGCAGGTAAACCAGTGGTATTTCCTCCGGCGGCGCATACACATGATTATTTGCCCAAAGGCCCCCTAACCTGGAATCAACTGAAGGGGGTGTAGAGGATGAGTTACGGCAGCTCTTTATACAGCGAATTGTTATATTCCGCAGATAAAGATTCGAGCCATCCGGGTGAAGTCGAGGCGCCTGATCTAATGCAGTATTTACCGGATTATTATAAGGATGTCCGCGAAATGGAGAAGCTTCAGGAGACCATCGGGCTAGAAATTGGTGGACTGAAGGTAGGTACTATAGATGTACTGGATCAGGCGTTTATTGAAACGGCTACAGTGAGCCTTGGGCGCTGGGAATCCGAACTTGGACTCAGCAGCGATCCATCCAAGTCTTATGCCACTCGTCGAGAGATGATTAAGGCAAAGCTGCGTGGAAATGGAACGACCACACCGGAAATGATTCAGCGGACGGCGTCAGCTTTTTCAGGTGGAGTGGTTGAAGTAAAGGAAGTGCCTGAAGAGTACCGTTTTGAGATTCATTTTGTGAGTACACTGGGGATTCCTCCGAATATGGCAGGGTTGATTCAAATCATCGAAGAGATTAAACCTGCGCATTTAGCTTATGAATTTGTGTTCAGCTATACCTGGTGGGACTCTGTTAAGGCTTTGACTTGGGAGAGTGCTCACAGTAAAACATGGAACGAATTAAGAACTTATAGATAGGAGAGTGACATATGCAAACCACAGGAAATTTGGGCTTAAAGAAGCCAGAGGGAACAGATATCGTTGATATTGCCGATCTGAACGGGAATATGGACATTTTGGATAATGCAGTGAATGGTAAGGTCGATAAAGTAACAGGCAAACAGCTGTCCACGAACGATTACACCGCTGCCGAGAAAACGAAGCTGGCGGGGATTGCTACGGGAGCGAATAATTATGTGCATCCTAATCACACGGGGGATGTCACTAGTACTGGTGATGGAGTTACGGCTATTGCGGCTGGGGTGATTGTAAACGCCGATGTTAATGCTTCAGCCGGAATTGATGCTTCGAAGATTGGGACTGGCGTGGTCTCGAACGCAGAGTTTGGGTATTTGGATGGGGTGACTAGTGGGATTCAGGGGCAGTTGAATGGTAAGGCGCCGTTGGTTACTACGCCTCAGCAGACGACAGCGGATATTACGTAC
The DNA here is from genome assembly GCF_037965665.1 of Paenibacillus sp. FSL L8-0333. Classification (NCBI taxonomy): domain Bacteria; kingdom Bacillati; phylum Bacillota; class Bacilli; order Caryophanales; family Paenibacillaceae; genus Paenibacillus; species Paenibacillus sp. FSL L8-0333. The sequence goes on along the minus strand of NZ_CP150186.1, from coordinate 6,144,274 downwards.
TATGTACGGACGGATGGGAATGACATAAACAACGGTTTAGCCAATACGGCAGCAGGGGCATTTAAAACAATCAATAGGGCTATCGGCATGATTCCTCAAGTTGTTAATCATACTGCATCTATAAATGTTACATCTGGAACCTATGCCGAAGATGTGAGGATTAGCGGCAAAGTAGGCGGTGGTCATGTTCAATTTATGGGTACTTCTGTAACTATCCGCTCCTTCGTGGCTGAACGGTGCAATCGTATTGTTATAGACGGTTTTTCTGCTAATACCACAACCTCAATGGGTTTTAATGCGTATGACGGTGGAAACATCGACATTAAAAATTGCTCCTGTGGAACTACCGCTAATTATCCGGGCATTAATATTGCAGGTCAAAACGCAGACATTAGAAATTCTTCGGTATCTGGACGAAACTTTGGAATAATAGTCGGAAGTGCTTCGATTGTTACATCACTCGAAAACACGGGGCAAGCGAATGGCGTAGGTCTTTACACTAGTCATGGCGGTTCAATCTATAAATATGGCTCACAGCCATCAGGAATAACTCCCGAAGGCTCATTAAATGGTATCATCACAAGTGGAGTTCTTAACCCATGGGGAGATAATACAACGAATTCCAGAAGTAATATTGCGTGCGGCGGTAGCGCTACACAAACAATCGTACCGAACACATTCACTAAACTTTTATTCCCATCGGTTTACTATGATCGTTTAGGTGAATGGAATGCGACCACCGGGGTTTTCACTGCAAAAGCTGCTGGTATATACGCTATTGATGTTATGGCTACATGCACATCCGTACCCTTGCCATTTGTGGTTCAGATTCAAATTTATAAAAACGGAGCGCGGGATCAGTGCATTGGAAGAACCGTTGCGTCAGCTAGTGGGCAAGACGTTTCCGTCCTTGGGGTTTCTAATACAGATCTTAGCGCTGGGCATACGCTTGAATTTTACATTTATCATTACGGAACATCTAACGTTGGGGTAACTGGTGACGGTCTTTTCAGTCATTTGAGAATAGTTAAAGTTGCATAGAAAAGGGGATGAGGAACAATGAATATAGCACAAGCAATTATGTATCTATACCCAAACGCCGACCCAATAAAAGATTTCATAGTGCAAGATAATGGAGCTGAACCCGTATTACACGAAGGCGTACACGGACGGACACGCTACGAAATCCGACCATTAGATGAAGACGAAACCGAGTATATAGAAGGTGTACACTATCGTTATGTAGTGGATTTTAATCGACTAGTCGAGGGTGAAGACTATGACATTGTAGAACGTGGCCCATACATCGCAGCTTGGAACCTAGACGCCCCGCAACCAACGGAAGAAGAACTGGAAGCGGCGTGGGAAGCATATCTAGAAGCAGAAGCTAACAAACCACCAGAATTAAGCGAAGTCGAGCAACTCCGTGCTGAGAATACTGCTTTGCAAGACAGGCTTCAAGATGTCGAAGTCATTATGGCTGAATTACTCAGCATATAAACCCAAAAGGAGGTGAGTTGTAATTATGACAATGGATTCAATAACAGCCGCCAAAATCCGCTTGATGGCCAATGCCTGCATCACTCGTTTTGATCGTGAGGAGGGTCCGATAGAGAATATCATTTCTTCCTATAACATGCAGCCGGATAATGAGATTTTGGTTAAGGATCAGATTATCCAGAAACGATCAGAATTTCATTTTGCTGAAAACGATTCGACTGAGCAAGCTTCATCAGCCAAATAATTAGCACGCATCCACACAGGAGCGTGTTTTTTTGTGCCCTCGGTGGTGCCGGGGGCTATTACGCATCAACATCATTACAGAAAGGAGCGGACGAATGGGCGAAGGGGATATTGCGCAATTGGAGAAGCTGCTGCCGCTGGCAGATAAGTATGGGCTGGCTTATATTGTTGCTTTCATTTTGATGATCGTGCTGATGGTGTTATTGCGTGCGATTGTCAAAGGGAACCTTGTACCGCGAGAAATGCTGGATCGGGCAGAGGAGGATCGGGATCGTCTGCAAGCGATTTTGGATAAGGAGCGCTCGGAGTTTATGCAGCCCACACTGGACGTCTTAAAGAAACTGAAGATTGACCATACGGAAGACAGGGGGAGTTAGGAATGCTGTCACAATGGATTCGGCGGCTGCTTCTCCCCCGGCATGTTGATAAAGAGATGGAGCTCCGTAGAGCCTCTACCAGCGTTACACTGACCATAAGTCATTATAAAAATGTCTCGCAGGAAATTCAGGAGGAGATTGATCGTAACCGGTTCGCCAAATATTTAGTTTATGATCGAGGGGATCATGATGCACATGATTGAATTTTTATTATTGGTGCTATATGGCACTAATACGGCTTGCGGATTATACATTATTCATCGCCACAGGCAATATTTTTACGAAAGATTCCAAAAAGGTGTGGTCAGCGTGTTTATGCTGGCTATGCTTTTTTTCTTATTGGCTTATACATTCAATATGCTTATCGTTCTACTATTCCGTTTGGCAGAATTACTAGGAGTGGACATGGCAACATGGCTGACTTGGCTTAATTGTAGCTGGGCTATTGCCCAATTCGGTACAACTGGTGGAATTATAATATTAGCGATACTGACACGTTCCGGGAAATACGACCAATTTATTTATCTGAAAAAGATAGACAGAAAAGAGGAACTTCATGCTGACAATAACTCAGGTGAAAAATAAATCAGCCCAACGTCTAACCAACCTACACCCCGTAGTCCGTTCCGCTGCTACTGCTCTAATCGAACGTTGCTACAAACTCAACATCCCCATTCTCATTACGCAGGGACTTCGCACAATTGACGAGCAGGATGCTCTATATGCCCAAGGCCGCACCAAGCCCGGAGCGATTGTCACCAATGCACGTGGCGGATATAGCTATCATAATTTTGGATTGGCTGTAGATTTTGCTCTTTTGCTGCCGAATGGATCTGGTGTGTCTTGGGATATGTGCCGGGACGGCAATAACAACCAGATCGCAGATTGGCAGGAGGTTGTGAAGGAGGCAAAAGGGCTGGGCTTCGAGTGGGGAGGCGACTGGACAAGCTTCAAGGATTACCCCCATTTTCAAATGGCGTTTGGGTTAACACTCACACAGTTACGAGCAGGGACAAAGCCCTCAACATCTGCGGTGGAGTCAGCGTATAAGGTCATCCATCGGAAGGAGGAGGAAGAATTGAAGAGTGATGTTATTGCTGTCGTAAAGGTTAACGGGGTTAAAGTTGCAGATGGAGTGCTTGAAAAAGGCATCACCTACGTCCCTGTACGTGTTATTGCAGAAGCGCTGGGTGCTCAGGTAGGTTATGATTCAGCGACTCGAACGGTTGAGATTACAAGTACCCGCTAAGGAGGGAAAAGGATGGAAATTGGAACAATTTTAGATGATGTTATGGCGTTCGCCTCTATATTAGCGGTATTCGTACTGGCACTGGTTCAGTTGGTCAAAAATAGTATCAACATCCCGCGTAATGCAGTACCGATTATCGGACTGGTGATAGGTTTGCTCATCGGCGTAGTAGCGTATCCTTTTACCGAACTTGATTTAGTGCTTCGCCTTTGGGCTGGGGGTCTTGCAGGCTTATCTGCAACCGGGTTGTTTGAACTAGCTTTTAAGGATCGCCCGGGCACGACGAAAGAGTAAGTGGATAATAGGTACGAATCATAAAAAAGGGCTGTTCCAAAAAGTCTGAATAAGACCTAAGGAAGAGCCCCATTGTTTTTCTTATGATATTACATAAATAAGTTTCAGAACGAAAGCGTGCTGCCGGGTTGTAAAGAATATAGTCCTGTGAAACCTTCTCCCTTTAATATAGAAGCTACTTGGTCGATATGTGGTTTGGGAGCATGGACGAGCACTGTCCGGTGGCTGGGAATCGTTTGGAGCATTTTGCGAATGTCCGGCAAGCCTTGATGGACTTTATAGCGGATAAGTGAGACTGTACAGCGCACGCTGCTAGATTCTCCGATCATAGCTTGCTTAACGAGACGATGTCCAAAGCTTCCTGCCGCTAAATGTCCCGTAAAAATCACATGGTTGTCAGGAGAAACAGAGAGTTGATAAAAGTATTCTTGCGCTTTTGCCGACTGCATTATCCCGTCATCGGTGAATACGATAGCTCCCTTAAGATTCAACATTGCCTTCGCGCGTTCGTCCGAATTAGATACAACACACAAGTTTTTTCTGTTAAAAAGCGCATTTGCGCGCTGAATAGCATCCTCTTTCAGCCATTCCACCTTGTCGCTTAATGCTCGTAAAGGAGCGACGAGTGCTTCTTCAACGATCAACTGATGATCTGGAAAACATTCATTTGCCCATACGATCAATTCCTGGCTTCTGCCATGGATAGGCACAGGAAAGAGGACTGTACCCTCTTTTTGCAAGGTGTTGTGGATGGCTATCTCTAATTGCTGTAATTTTACAAGCTGCTCATCAGGATCTGCCCCATAAGCAGCATCGATAATGGACAGATCAGCCACAACTTTAGCATCGGCTCCTATAATTGTTGGTGTGTCTGCCGTGAGCAGCTGCGACTCCTCCGTATAATCCCCCGAGAAAAATACAGTTTTGTCCTCCCATTCTAAGCCCAGCCAAACCGAACCTGCTAAATGCCCGCTACGTCCCCATTGAACTCGAAGGTTAGGCGCAAGCGTCAGCCAAGTTTGAGGGGAGACATACTCCTCTAAATACTTGAATTGAATAGCTTCTTTATCCGTTTCCTCATAGGGGAGCGGGGCGGATTGAGCCGCCACATATTTATCCCAGGCCTCGAAATAATCAGGAAGCTGTAATGAGGTAGATCTAGTAGTCCATACCTTACCTCTGTATCCGTGTTTATAAAGTAAGGGCAGCGCTATGGAATGATCCTCATGAGCATGAGACAGAAATACTGCCTGCAAATGTGGAATAATATCCGTATCAAGTAGGGGGTATTCACCGGGGCCTTCTTTTTTTACGCCACAATCGAGCAGGATGCCATTTCGTGAATCCTTGCCCTGCAAAAGATAGGAGGAACGGCCATGCTCTCCGGCCCCTCCCCAAATCGTTAGTGTGCTCATTGTTGTCTCCGCTTTCTATCTGGGCTTAAATATTCTAAGACTAATAGTAATAGGGTAGTGATGCCTACAGAGATTACAGCCATGGCCATCCCCATGGCTACCGCACCTTGTTCAAACTGGGCAAAAATATAGGTTGCCGAGGTCTGCATTGAAGGTGGCAGAATGAGTAATGAGGCTACCAGTTCCCGGTTGGAAATGGTGAAGGTCATCATCCAGCCAGCTACCATCCCCGGAAGGATGAGGGGAAGCAGGATACGGCGGAACACATACAGCTTACTTCCTCCGAATACTTGTCCCGCTTGCATCAGAGAGGAATCGATCTGCCCATAGCTTGCTTTTACATACTGAACAGTATAAGGAAGGAAAAGTACGACATAAGTCAGTACAACCATCCAGTAGGTATTATAGAGCGGGATAGGCATCCAGCGGGCATTCCACAGCAGAATTAGCCCTACTACAATTACAATTCCCGGGACTGTATTTGGAAGCAAGCTGAATAAATCTGTAATTTTCTGCTTGAATGTAGCCCCTTTTCCTACCGTTAAGGCAAACCAAGTCCCGAGAATAACAGCGATACTGGAAGCAACGATAGCTAATGTAAAGCTATTTAATAAGGCCTCAAGTCCTTGCGAACCCGGGGATAACAGCTCTGCATAATGTTTTAAGGTTAGATTGCTCCAGGATACACCTTCTCCCCGAAGCTTCAATAATGAGGCTGTTATGATAGAGAAATAAGGAATGCCGATGGATGCCAGAAGCAATAGAAGAACATAACCCCAGCTAAGAAACCCTACGATTCCTGTACTCTTATAACGGTTAGTACGAGTTCCTTTTCCACCGATCAGACGGTAAGAGTAGCGGCTGCTAATTACAGTTTGGATGTACCACATGACAAGACAAACTCCGAGCAGCAAGGAGGCTAGTGAAGTAGCCTTACCGAAATCAATCGGCCAACTGGAGATATATTTATGGATCTCAGAGGTCAGAACGTAAAAGCCGATCCTACGGCCAAAGGTCGCAGGGGTACCGAATTCAGCAATTGTTTTGACGAAGATGAGCAGTGCTCCAAGCCCATAGCTAGAGAGCAGTAAAGGAATAATCACTCTTTTAAATCTGTAAAAGAAGGGGGCGCCGTGAACCGAGGCTGCTTCCTCCAGATTGCCCCCGATCTGCAAAAGCGCATTGCGCAGCAGCAGATACAGGAAGGGGAACAGGTGAAGGCTCATGATCAGCACCATACCCCCATAACTAAAGAAATACGGTGTAAGCACGGAGGAGGAGGGCAGAAACTGCTCCATATACCCGCCCGTCTGCATAAACAACATCCAACCCATAGAACCAATGTAAGGCGGCGTCATAAATGGAATTAACAGCACGACATCCAGCCAGTTGTGGCGCCCTAAGTCGGTTTTTGCCATAATCCAGGCTAGAGGTAGCGCAAACAACGTAGTTAGCAGAATAACGCTTACCCCAAGCCCGATAGAATTCAGCAGCACCTCTACTAGGTCATTGCTCCTCATAATGGTTCGTAGTGGTGCGGCTATGTCGAGATGCCCCTCTGGATAAATACTGGTCCAGAAAATGAGCAGGAGTGGCAGCAGCACGAGCACGGTTAGTATAAATAAGGCCAGTCCACCGCTCACCCATTTAAATGAGCGCAAAGAGTTAGTATTCATTACGCTTATTTAAAAATTTGTGTGAAGGTCGAGGAAACTTCATCGCTGTGCTCATTCATCCATTCCCAATTCACATCAAATGTTTTGATTTCTTCAAGATTGGCACGATTTTCTGCCTTCACGTCAGTTCTGCCTGGCAGCAAATAGGCTTTGGCAACAAGGGCTTGCGCTTCATCGGAGAGAAGGTAGTCGATAAAAGCCTTAGCGTTATCTACATTCGGGCTTGTCTTAATGATCGCAGCCGGACGAGGGCTGATTACAGTTCCTTCAGCAGGATAGACGATATCCACAGGTTCTCCGTCAGCTTTTGCTTTATAAGCCATGTAATCTACCCCAGCAGCAACGACGGATTTAGCACCGGTAATCACCGGATCAAGTGCCTCTTGATTGGCGCCTGACATAGCTACTTCATTGCTTTTATATTGTTTAAAAAGATCCCAGCCACTGTCCCCCTTAGCACTTAAATACCCAGTCATGAAATCAAGAGCCGAGCCGGAAAGTGAAGGATCGGGGATATTGACTGCACCCTTCCATTCCGCTTTGCTGAGGTCATCCCAGGAGGTCGGCGGTGAGCTTACTTTTTTGGTATTGTAGACGATACCGAGTGCGGATGCACTGTAACTGAAATAGTTACCTTCATCTGTATCTGACCAATCGCTAACCAGCTTGTCTGCATTAATCGCTTCTTTATATGGAAGTAATAATCCGTCGTTTTTCATTCCTTGCATGGACGGAAGAGAGGCGAGGACAACAACATCAACGACCGGATTGGATTTTTCTGCTTCCATGCGGGCAAGTATTTTTCCTGTAGTGCCTTGGAACATTTCAACCTTAACGCCAGTTTTGGCTTCAAAGCCGTCTTTGATTTTATTGGCTAAACCTTCAGGGCCTGCACTGTAAACGACAAGATTGCCGCTTAGTGTCTTTTCTGCTGGTTGTGGGGCTTCAGTTTGCGTCGCCGCCGCAGTATCGGTTTGGTTGTCGCTTGCGTTAGCCGCAGGGGTGTTCGAGGAGCCGCAGCCCACTAGAGTAATACCAAGTGCAGTTGTTAGAAGAAGTGAACTTAACCCTTTTGTCTTTTTCATTTGATTCAATGTAATTGCCTCCCTAATATTGTTGTGTGCATCTTGCTGCATGGAACAGCATCATATAGAGCCATTCCATGCAGTGGACGCTTAATTCAGATGATGGATTTGGTGCTCTGAAGCGTACAGCTGAATCTTTTCCCCTACAGGTAGGCGCCGATCATGATAAGCGGTCCAAGTCCCATTGTGCTCCATGTTCAGAATGATCTCATAGCGATCCCCCATATAACTCACATGCTGAATAGTCCCTGTAAAAGGAAGAAAGGAAGCATCCTCCTGAGACCAGCGTAAATGTTCTGGACGCAGCATCTGTTTATCCGGAACGATCCAGTTGGATTTTCCAATAAAGTGTGCCACAAAGGGATGACTCGGTTTACGATAAATGTCCTCAGGAGAACCACTCTGTAAAATAGTGCCACCTTGCATTACAACTACTTCATCTGACATAGACATCGCCTCGGTTTGATCATGCGTCACATACAGGGCTGTAATGCCCATGTTTTTCACCAAGGAGATTAACTCCAGCCTCATTTCATCTCGCAAGACCGCATCTAGCGCACTTAATGGCTCATCGAATAATACAAGCTGAGGGCGCATGACTACGGCTCGGGCAAAAGCAACCCGCTGCTGTTGTCCACCGGACAGCTGGTGTGGAAAACGCAGCTCTAACCCCTCCAGCTTGACCGATCGAAGTGCCTCCTGTACCCGAACCCGTAAATTCTTTTTTTGTTTGGAAGCTCGAAGTCCGAAGGCTACATTCTCGAACACAGTCAGATGCGGCCAGAGGGCGAAATCTTGAAAAACCATGCCAAAGTTACGGCGATGAATGGGGTGGCTAATTCTTTTGCTGCCTGAAAAAATAAACTCATCATCGATCAGAATTTCTCCTGCATCCGGTGTTTCCAGCCCAGCAATCAGACGGAGTAGTGTCGTCTTTCCACAACCTGAAGGACCGAGTAATGTCGTAAAGCTTCCAGCGGGAATCTTCAGATCTGCAGCCTTCAAGGCATGCACATCTCCGAATTTCTTTTCCAATCTGTGGATTGTAATTTCCTTCATTCTATCTACCTGCCTGTTCTTAAGCTTGTTCTTAGTGTAAAGGTAAAGAATTCCCGCTATATTTGCTGAATGTAACTGTGATATTAACTTTTTTGCCGATTTATTTTAACATTCATAGAATTCTTCTATGTTACCGTTTAGGAAAAGGCGAGGGAGTGGAAGAGAATGAACCTTAATCTAATGAAGCTGGAAATTGTAGAACTGCTGAATAAACATAAAAAAATTACCACGGTAGCAGATAAACTCGGACTAAAGCAGCCCACCGTTACGTATCATTTGAAGAATTTAGAGCAGCAATTGGGGGAGAAGTTATTTGAATCCAGAATGGATAAAATGATTCTTACGGAGAGTGGCAAAGCGTTTCTTCACTATGCGATTAAAATCAATGCGCTTGCAGCGGAAGCGGAGCGGGTGGTAAAAGAGTTCAGTCAGGCAGGCCGGGGGACGCTGAAAATTGGTGCCAGTTATGTTCCAGCTACATATATTCTTCCAAAAATATTGGGGCTGTTTGGCGAACAACATCCGGGGATTACCATTTCTTTATCGGTTAAGCCTTCACCGGTGATCAAAGAAATGCTTGCCAGTCATGAGATTGATCTTGGTATCTTGTCTACGGAATCTTTTTATCTGCCTGATCTGCATACTCAAGCCTTATGTGAAGATGAGCTTGTCCTTGTTTTTGCACCTACACATGATTTTGCCGGATTTTCTAATTTAAACTCGGCGATGATCGCTTCAGCGAGCTTTATTTTGCATGACAAGGAATCAAGCACACGCCATTTGACGGATAAATGGTTTGAACGAGAGGGAAAAGAATCAAAACCGCATATTTTGCTCGATTCACTGGAGGCGATTAAGCAATCGCTTATGAGTGGACAGCATGTCTCATTTATTTCACGACTTGCTGTGGAGGACGAGGTAGCCAGAGGAAGATTGCTAATGCGAGCCATTCCGGATTATAATTTTGAAAGACATATTTATTATTCGTATAACCGTGATCGTCATTATTCTCCTTTAATTGGACTGTTCATTGACCAGCTCCGCACAATCCGAATATAAGCATACATAGAGAATATACGATAGAGCCATTATATATATGAAAGAATACATAAAATATAAGGACTGTATAAATTCAGAAATTGGTGTATAATCTTAGGTGCTGTGTCGCTTTACAGCACAAAAAAGTTGCAGATTTTCAAACGGTTTTATTGTATGATATGAGGAAGCTTTAATAGACGATATTTAGACAGACAAACTTAACACATTGATCCGGAAGAGAATGGGGGGAGCAGCATGACCGAACTTACGACTACCGTCAGCAAAAGCAACTCTAACAATCTGCTGCGACGGGACGTACGGTTCTTGGGGAACATTTTAGGAGAGGTCTTGGTTCACCAAGGCGGTAACGAACTGCTAGAGATCGTGGAGAAGATCCGCGAGACCAGTAAATCGCTACGCTCACTATTTTTACCTGAACTGCATAGTGAATTTAAGGAGTTAATCAATTCTTTGGATCCGGAGAACCGTCATCAGGTAATAAGAGCGTTCGCCATTTATTTTCAATTGGTGAATATTGCCGAACAGAACCACCGGATTCGCCGTAAACGTGACTATGAACGTTCAGCTGGGGAGACAGTTCAACCCGGTTCTATAGAAAGCGCTATTCAAGAGCTTCGTGAACGTGATTTCTCTCATGAGGAAGTCAACGAGATTATTGAAGGATTGTCTCTGGAACTTGTAATGACGGCACATCCAACGGAAGCCATGCGCCGTGCGATTCTCGATATTCATAAACGGATATCCGATGATGTTATGGGTCTTGATAACCCTACTCTAACTTTCCGTGAACGTGAACAGCTTCGCGAGAAGCTATTGAATGAAGTGATTACGCTTTGGCAAACGGATGAGCTACGTGACCGCAAGCCGACAGTACTCGATGAAGTGCGCAATGGAATGTACTATTTCCATGAGACTATTTTCCATGTATTGCCGGATGTGTATCAAGAGCTTGAACGCTGTCTGAGCAAATACTATCCTGGACAGAATTGGCATGTGCCAACCTACTTGCGTTTTGGATCATGGATTGGTGGAGACCGTGATGGTAACCCATCGGTAACCTCAACAGTCACTGCGCAGACTTTACGCATGCAGCGTAAGCTGGCCATTCGTGAATATCAGCGGATTATGCGTGAACTCATGAAATATCTAAGCTTTAGCACAAGTATTGTTAAAGTGACGCCTGAGCTAGTAGAATCCATCGAAGCTGATCGTGAGATCATTAACCTAGGCAAGATGGAAGAATGGCGCAATGACAACGAACCTTACCGAATTAAACTTAGCTACATGATCTCTAAGACACAAAATGTTTTGGATGATGAGAAAAAAGATACTCCTGAGCGTTATGCTACACCTGAGGAGTTCATAGATGATTTGAATGTCATTGACCGCAGTCTACGGCATCACTATGCCGACTATGTGGCCGATACCTATATTAAAAAGCTTATCCGCCAAGTGGAGCTGTTCGGATTCCATACAGCAACTCTTGACGTGCGTCAACACAGTCAAGAACATGAAAATGCCATGACAGAAATTTTGGCGAAGATGAACATTTCGCCGGATTACTCTAAGTTGACGGAGATCGAGAAGATTGATCTGCTGGAGAAATTGCTGAATGATCCACGTCCGTTGACCTCTTCTTACCAGACTTACACTGAAAGTACAGAGGAGTGTCTGGCGGTTTACCGGACGATCTTCGCATCGCAGGAAGAGTACGGCAAACAATGTATCACAAGTTATCTGATCAGTATGGCGGAAGCTGCAAGCGACATTCTGGAGGTTATGGTCTTCGCCAAAGAGGTAGGACTATTCCGCAAGGATAACGACGGTACAGTTGTATGTACCCTGCAAGCTGTGCCACTTTTTGAAACGATTGATGATTTGCATGAAGCACCGCAAATTATGCACACACTGCTCAGTATGCCGATCTACCGTGATGCGGTAAGAGCAATGAATGATTTGCAGGAAATCATGCTTGGATATTCAGATAGTAATAAAGATGGCGGCGTGGTTACTGCTAACTGGGAACTGCGTGTTGCCCTAAAAGAAATTACAGCGACAGCCGATCAGTTCGGAATCAAGCTGAAGTTCTTCCATGGTCGTGGTGGAGCGCTCGGCCGTGGCGGTATGCCACTTAACCGCAGTATTCTTGCTCAGCCAGCTTCGACAATTGGCGGAGGGATTAAGATTACCGAGCAGGGAGAAGTGATCTCCTCCCGTTACTCGATGCAGGGGATTGCTTACCGCAGTCTGGAGCAAGCGACATCTGCGCTTGTAACTGCAGCAATTAGTGCGAGAGTGCCACAAGCGGATCTTTATGAAGAGAAATGGGAAGAGATTGTTGCCCGGATTTCTGAAGTCTCGCTGAACAAATATCAGGATTTGATCTTCCGTGATCCAGATTTCCTGACTTATTTCAAAGAATCAACACCTCTGCCTGAGGTTGGAGAGCTTAATATCGGTTCCCGTCCTTCCAAGCGGAAGAACAGCGACCGTTTTGAAGATCTGCGTGCAATTCCTTGGGTATTTGCATGGACACAAAGCCGTTATTTGCTCCCAGCCTGGTACGCTGCTGGAACCGGACTGCAGAGTTTCTATGAGGGTAAGGAAGAGAATCTGAAGATAATGCAACATATGTATGAGAACTTCTCATTCTTTACTACACTGATAGATACGCTGCAAATGGCTATTTCAAAAGCGGACTTGATTATTGCTAAGGAATACGCCAGCATGGGCAAGAACGAGGAAGCACGTCAACGGATATTCGGCCAGATTGAAGATGAATTTAATCTGACCTCTGAGCTGATCCTGAAGATTACAGGCCAGCAGGATATTCTGGATAACGTTCCTGTGATTCAAGAGTCGATCAGACTCCGTAATCCATACGTTGATCCGCTTAGCTACCTGCAGGTTCAATTGCTATCCGAGCTTAGAGCGCTCCGTGAAATCGATGGAGATGATAGCGAACTGCTTCGCGAAGTATTGCTTACCATCAACGGCATTGCCGCCGGTCTTCGGAATACCGGCTGATATAGTCTTAACAACAAAAAGTCCGCCCTATTTGGGGCGGACTTTTTTTGCCTAATACAAGTTGTTGTGATCATAAACTGTATATTGCTGCTGTGAACTTTACTTGTTCCTAAATATTGGAGAGTCAAACCCGATATTTTTTTTATTACCCTACCCAAGTAACCGAGATGTAATCGGAGGTAAATAAAGTGGCACTTATTACTTCGGTGATGGAGCAGCGTAGAGAATATTTGGAACTGTAGGAGCGCCAGCGTTCGCCTTTATCCTCAGATTTCGACCGCTATATGCGGTTTATAATCAGGAAATGTGAGGATAACAGCGACCGGAAGTCCAAATATTTCTCGGAGCCGCACTTAATCGCCTATACCAAGTTGTCCAGTTTTTAACTCAGTTTACATAGAAGGTTACAATACAATCCTTGATTTTTACACAAACTTGAATTACGATTTAATTGCTTGTACCGTGGATATTTGCGAAGAAATACCAAGGGCGGCAAGTCTGGGGGAGTTAACAGGTGGAGAATTTGGAAGGCAGATTGACAAAGCTCGCCTTGAAGGGCGACCAAAGGGCATTTGCCGAGCTTGTGGAACTATATAAAGACAAAATATATCATTTAGCTTACAGGATGTTGAACAATCGCCATGAGGCGGAGGATATTGTTCAGGAGACCTTTTTGCGTGTGTATAGGAATTTGGATCGTTATGATGATAAACAGAAGTTCTCCACATGGATTTACCGGATTGGAACGAACCTCTGTATTGATAGATTGCGTAAACGAAAACCAACCTATTCGCTGGATGCTGAAATGAACGATCAGGAGGGCCTTGATGGATACTCGTTGATTCCGAGCGATAATGTGACACCTGAGACCGAACTATTGCTCTCTGAGACGCAGGGGCTAATCTATGAGGCGATTGACAGTCTGCCTGTGAAATACAGGTCGGTGATGATTCTGAGGTACCTGCAGGATCTGTCACTTCAGGAGATTAGTGATGTCCTGGATATGCCCGTGACCACGATTAAGACGCGTGTACACCGAGGCCGTGAATTTTTGCGTAAAAAATTAGGCCCAAAAATGTAAAAATAGATTTTTTTTATGAAACATCTTTTCGAGAGCGACGTATGTAAGTTAAGCAAGTCTTATGTGTCCTGACCCTTTGTCTTAGGATAATTAAATAGCACTCATGAAAGGATTGGCTCCTATGGAATGCAAACTGGCCGTCTCTATGATGCATGACTACTTGGATGACGACTTGCCCGAACAGCAGCAGAGGGAATTGAAGGAGCATCTTCTATCCTGTCCAGATTGCCGTGCAAAGTTTAAAGAATTGGAACAGACAGATATGTTGATGTTCTCCCTAATGCATCAGAATCCTGTAGCTTCAGATGATCTTGTGAGCCGGATAATGAGTTCATTGCCAAAGACTAAGAAAGAAAAAGCCTTTATTACCTGGATCAAGAGACACCCTGCACTTACAGCGGCATCTCTATTCCTTGTCGTTATGCTGATGAGCACCGTAACTTTTTGGAGTCCAGACAGACAGCTTGTAGTTAGAGGTGTTGATTTGGATCAAGTGGTCATCAAAGGGGATACTGTAATTGTACCTTCCGGCAAAATAATTACCGGAGACCTTACCATAGAGAACGGTAAAGCACAGGTATATGGAGAAGTGAACGGCAACGTGACAGTCATTGACGGATCTCTATATCAGGCTTCAACAGCTCATATTTCTGGGCAAGTCAAAAGCATAGACCAGGCAGTAAGCTGGTTCTGGTATAAAGTGACGAACATGTTCTCTGAAGTTGCCTACCGTTAATGCGGGCAGTGGTTACCTTGAGCAGGAATATTAATTAGCGCCTCTTTTTCCGGAAAGATGGCGCTTTTTTGTTTCCTTAAATTGGGTGGTTTCGGAAAGGATTGAGGGACTAAACTTGCAACTGAAGCCCGAACGTTATAACCTAGATATGATACAGAGCTAACAGACATTTTACATAAACCCAGCTAATTTGAAATGACGGGGGTTTTAGGCAATGAGTTATTTTACTGAGCTAACATGGAAAGATTCCATTAAAGATATAATTGATATCCTAATCGTCAGTTACATTATTTATAAAGTGCTTAATATGGTACGCGGGACGCGGGCGATTCAGCTTTTAAAAGGGATACTGGTTCTGGTCTTGATTTGGGCGGTAAGCACAATCTTGGACTTGTATACACTTAAATGGCTAATGAATCAAATGTTTACATTCGGGGTCTTAGCTGTCTTTATCATTTTCCAGCCGGAACTACGAAGGGGACTGGAGCAGCTTGGACGGGGCAGATTTTTCGGACGGGCTGGAGAAAGTGACGAAGAGATCAGTAAGTTAATCGGCGAAGTGATTAAAGCCGTGAATTATTTATCTCGCAGAAAAATAGGGGCGTTAATCGTTTTTGAGCGGGAGACGGGGCTAAACGAATATACAGAGTCAGGTATACCCATGCGTTCCCTGGTCAGCTCAGAATTGCTCATTAACATTTTCATCCCCAATACACCTCTGCATGACGGAGCCCTTATTATGCAGGGAAATCAGATTGCTGCGGCTGCTTGTTACTTGCCTTTGTCCGAGAATCCTTTTATCAGCAAAGAACTGGGAACCCGTCATCGCGCTGCTATAGGAATAAGTGAGGTTGCGGACTCGGTGTCTGTCATTGTCTCAGAGGAGACAGGGCAGATTTCCCTTGCAATTAATGGCCAGATCGTGAGAGACATTAAGGAAGAATCCATGATATCGAAGCTCCATCAAGAGCTTAGTGTAAGTTCATCGCTGAAGGAGAAGGGTTCAACTTTCTGGAAACGGAAGGGGGACAAGAATCATGGATAAGTGGATGAACAATAACAATTTCAATAAGATTCTGGCCCTTGTGTTCGGGATCATTTTGTTTACGATGGTTCATGTCGATACTGCGCCTTCTGGACAGACAACAGTGGATATTAAAACAAAAACTATTGAGAATGTGAAGATTGAAGTGACCGGCCTTGACGAGGATAAATATGTCCTTGAACCTTTGGCTGTCGACAGTGTGAGTCTGGAGGTAGCGGGTAAAAATTCCGATATCTCCTTTCAGTTCTCGGATGACTATAAAGTAATGCTTGATCTGACTAAGGTCGAACCTGGAGATACCACGTTGCCACTTTATTATAAACTGCCAAAAGGTGTATCCCTGGTAAGAATGAATCCTAAAGAGGTTACCGTACATGTAGAATCACGGAATACAAAGTCTTTTCCCATATCCTTGGTTACGAAGGGGAAACCTGCAGAGGGCTACCAAATAGGCACCCCGGTCCTGCAGCCTACAGATACTGTCGAAGTCACACTTGCTGATAATGAACTGAGCAAGGTAGCTAAGATACAAGGAACCATTGAGCTTAACGGTGAAAATGAGACATTTAAAGAGAAAAAATTGAAGCTACACGCTTATGATAAGGATGGAAATGAAATTAAAAATGCTGTAATTGAGCCTTCTACTGTATCCGTGGAATTGCCGATTACCTTACCGTTTAAGAGTTTGCCGCTGGAGATTGGCTTTACTGGACAACTTCCGGATTCTCTCGTATTATCCAAATTGACACCTGAGCAGGAAGCAGTCGTAGTGTATGGACAAGCAGAGGCTTTGGCAGCTTTATCAGCCTATGAAGCCACTGTTAACCTTAGTGCAATAGATTCTGCTGGAACGAAACAAGTAAAGGTCGATTTGAAGCCTCCGGCTGGAACGGAGAAAGTCATGCCCGAAGCTGTGAATGTTTCATTAACCATCTCAGAAATTGCTGAGCGGACGATTGAGGCGGTACCTGTCAAGCTTCAGGGTGTGGGGGATGATCTGGAAGGAAGTATTGTTAATCCTTCAAGCAAGGAAATAGCGCTTACCTTAAAGGGTGCGCCTGCTTTACTAGATCAACTTGATAAGAAAGATATAGGGGTTGTGGCTGATGTTAGCGGTCTTTCGGCTGGAACTCACGAGGTTTCTTTGCGGGTATCGCTGCCCCAGTTTATCGCACTAGCCAATTCAGGGGTGCCTCTTACTGTGACCGTGCAGCTGTTATCACCTGCAGCGCCAGTTCCTACACCTCATCCAGATACGGGGGGGGTAACTACTACTCCTGAGCCAAGTTCTGAACCTGTTATAGGTGATGAGGAACCTACGGAGAAGCCCACTCATAGCGGAGAGGCTGGAGCAACACCAACGCCTGTACCAACGGATACCAATCCGGAGAATAACGGCACAGCTAACACAAGTACGAATTCCGAAAATCCTGTAGGTACGGGCGGGACGTAATCTTTTGAGCCCAGAGGTACACCAAAATAGTATGCAAATCATATGATAGTACATTAAGCTAACGTAGCGTATTCAAAGGAGAAAAATAATGGGGAAGTATTTTGGAACAGACGGTGTGCGGGGAGTAGCAAACCGTGAATTGACTGCAGAAATGGCTTATAGCATTGGCCGTTGTGGAGGATATGTACTAGCGGGTAACTTGGATAAACCGAAGGTTGTTATCGGAATGGATACACGTATTTCCGGTCCTTTATTGGAATCCGCGCTGATTGCGGGCTTATTGTCTATTGGAGCTGATGTAATCCGTATAGGCGTAGTTAGTACACCTGCTGTTGCCTATATTACGAGATTGTTAAAAGCAGACGCAGGCGTCATGATCTCAGCTTCTCACAATCCGGTAGAGGATAACGGCATTAAGTTCTTTGGTGGGGATGGCTTCAAGCTAACAGATGAAACCGAACTGCAAATTGAAGAGCTTATGGATGCGGAGGTAGATGAATTGCCTCGTCCTATCGGTTCAGGTTTAGGTATGGTTACCGTAGATAATGATGCTAAGTATCTTTATCTGGAGTATTTGAAAACTACCATTTCTCAGGACTTTAAGGGAATCAAGGTTGTACTGGACTGTGCGCATGGCGCAGCTTATGAGCTTGCTCCAAGACTGTTCAGAGAGCTTGGCGCTGAGGTGATCTCTATCGGGGCTGAGCCAGATGGATTGAATATTAATGATGGATTTGGTTCGACACATCCAGAGACTTTGCGTGAAGAAGTCTTACGTCATGGAGCTGATTTGGGACTTGCTTTTGACGGAGATGCAGACCGCTTGATCGCTATTGATAATAATGGTGATGAAGTCGATGGTGACTTTATCCTTTGTATTTGTGGCGATGCGATGAACCGTGCAGGTAAGCTGAAGGATAGCACGATTGTATCAACCGTTATGAGTAACATCGGATTTTATAAAGCTACCGAGAAATTATCCCTGAATACCGCTAAGACAGCTGTAGGGGATCGTTATGTTATGGAAGAAATGCGTCGTGGAGGCTTTAATCTAGGTGGAGAACAGTCTGGACATGTTATTTTCCTGGATTACAATACTACTGGTGATGGTATTCTTACAGCTATTCAGCTGGTAGACACACTTAAGGCTACAGGCAAACAGCTTAGCGAAGTTAAGAGTATGATGACTAAATACCCGCAGGTGCTGGTCAATGTTCGTGTACAGGATAAGACTAATTACCCTAATAACGTAGCTATAGAAGCGGCTATCGCTGAAGTAGAAGGCAAGCTAGGCGACAATGGCCGTGTGCTTGTACGTCCGTCAGGTACGGAATCTCTAATCCGCGTTATGGCAGAGGGACCGGATAAGGCAGATCTGGATCTTTATGTGAATCAAATTGTGGAAGTAGTTCAACGCGAATTGGTATAATCCATTACCTTAACTATAAGGCTGGTGCAGTGAGCGAGAGCGATTCGGACTCGTTGCACCAGTGTTATTTTATTTTAGGATTGGATCGTTTGAACTGGTTTTGTAAAATTTAGGTTGGTGCGCCATTGCCAAAGTACTACAAGGTGCATATAATAGATTAAGTGTCATTCTAGAAGGAAAGCGGGGATTGTGAGGTTAGCAATAGCAAGCGCCAGAGCTTGGTCTAGCGCGGGGGAGAAGGGAAAGCTGCTTACTTGTTATGTAGGCTATGGCTTGAACGGATCACGGCAGACGTAAGCTGACGAGGTGGAGGTGTTCGAAATGTTCGGCGGGGACCTCCCGGTGATGCACCAGAGCCGTAAATGGATACGGAAAATGAAAGGGCGACCTTTCACACAACGTTTTCATGGGTGCAACAAATTATATTATTCATGTGTGCGCGCATCAGAAGGAAACACGTTATTTCTGCCACGGCAGAGGAGAAGGCTGTGCATTTCATGAACATTAGAATGTAAGTGACAGTTTATTTTGTTGATCCTAAAATACAACAGAATATTTGCTTTTTCTCAAAAACATGCCGCACGGCACGTTTCTTTCCTTATGCCGCCACATTACGATAACTCGGACGGGGGAAATTATAATGTGTGGTATTGTAGGATATATTGGTAATCAGAATTCGCAGGGGATCTTGGTTGAGGGCTTGAAGAAATTGGAATATCGTGGATATGATTCCGCTGGTATTGCTGTATTTACCCAAGAAGGACTGCAAGTAGTGAAAGCTCAAGGCCGTTTGGCGAATCTGCAGTCGAAGCTCCAAGACAGCCCGCTGGCAGGTAGCGCAGGTATCGGACACACACGCTGGGCGACTCACGGTAAACCATCCGATGAGAACTCACATCCACATACGGATAACAGCATGAAATTCTCGGTAGTTCACAACGGTATTGTCGAAAACTATCTGGATCTGAAAGAAGAGCTGATCGCTGGCGGATGCCACTTTGTCTCTGAAACAGATACAGAAGTTATTTCACATCTGATTGCTCGCGAATATGACGGGGATATCGTGAAGGCTGTACAAAAAGCGATTACGTTCATGCGCGGTGCGTTTGCATTAGGCGTCCTGACTGAATATGAACCAGATAAACTGGTGGCTGTGCGTCAAGCTAGCCCGCTCATTATCGGTCTTGGCGAAGGAGAAAACTTTATCGGGTCAGATATTCCTGCACTGCTTGAATATACCCGTAACGTATATATTTTGAATGACGGCGAAATGGCTGTGCTGACAAGAGATGCTGTCGAATTGATGACGATTGAAGGCAATTTTATTTCTCGGGAAATGATTACTGTCGATTGGGATGCAGTTACCGCAGAAAAAGGCGGCTACGAGCATTTCATGTTGAAAGAAATACACGAGCAACCTAAGGCTTACCGCGACACAATGCGTGGTCGCATCAATGCGGAAGGCAACAAGGTTGTATTGCCTGAATTGAACATGACTGAAGAACAAATTAAGAACATCCGTAACATTCAAGTCGTTGCTTGCGGAACAGCATACAACGCAGGTGTGGTAGGACGTACTATGATCGAATCCTTGGTTCGTATTCCGGTTGAGAATGATATTGCTTCGGAATATCGTTACCGTTCACCAATCGTGACTCCAGAAACTTTGGTTATCGTAGTCAGCCAATCCGGTGAGACTGCAGATACTTTGGCAGCTCTGCGTGAAGCACAAGCTAACGGGGCACACGTATTGGCGATCACTAACGTAGTGGGCAGCTCTATTGCTCGGGAAGCGAACGATGTGTTGGTAACCTTGGCGGGTCCGGAAATTGCAGTAGCTTCGACCAAAGCTTACACTTCACAATTGATCGCATTTGGATTGTTTGCTCTTTACTTGGCTGAAGTTCGTGGAACACAAACCGAAGCACAAGTTACTAAGATTCTTGCAGCTATGCAATCTCTGCCAGAGCAAGTGGAAGAGATCCTAGCTCAAAAAGAAGCGATCAAAGGTTATGCTGAACAAATTTCTGAGCACAAAAACTTGTTCTTCATCGGCCGCGGTGTAGACTATGCAGTTGCTCAAGAAGGATCCTTGAAGCTGAAAGAAATTTCTTATATTCACTCCGAAGCTTATGCTGCAGGTGAATTGAAACACGGTACATTGGCTCTGATCGAAGAAGGTGTTCCAGTTATTGCCCTGGCAACTCAGGAAGCTGTACTTGAGAAGACCGTCAGCAACATCAAAGAAGTGAAAGCTCGTGGCGCAGACGTGCTGGCAATCACTCACCAAGAGCATTTGACTGACCTGCTTAGATCAGTTGATCAAGTGTTCGTGATTCCAAAGACACTTCCAATGCTGACAGCAGCTTTGTCCGTAGTGCCTCTGCAATTATTGTCTTATTATGCTTCTCTTGCGCTGGGTCATGATGTGGATAAACCACGTAACTTGGCGAAGAGTGTTACTGTGGAGTAGGATTGGTGATGTAAAAGTATAGTTGTTGTCAAAAGAAAATAAAGTATTAGACTGAGATGCTTCATTAAGCTAACTGGCAGGATAGTTTAAATATCCAATATACGGTATTATTTAAATTATATCGTTAGTAGTGTTTTTTATATGCATCGGATACATTCATTTCCAAAGGATGGTTCAAAACAGTCAAACAAAATCATGAAGGTATAAGCCGCTGTAATGCGGCTTATACCTTATTTTGATGGAATTCACGATCAAGCTTAATTTTGGCCCTCGGGTACATCATAAGATAATCGATTTACGGGTTGGATTAACAACTTTATCAAGGTGATTTTCCATTACAAGAGGGAGGGATATTGTATCGGTCATAGGCCGGTGGAATAGTCGAAGAGGTAGGCCAGAAGTTTCAAAAGTGAAACAGGGGTTATCCCTTTCAATATTGTATCTGACTTCATACGAGCTAATATTTAACTACTGGCTACTCAGAAAATTGCAAGTTAATATTTCCGTTATTTGTATAAGCAGATAATTTTTTTGAACCATTCTCTTTATTGGCAGGCAAATTGCTATCTCCTTTCTTTACCTTGCTTAAGATCGCGAAATCATCATATGACCCTAGAATTGAACCGCTAATATTTCCGTTTTTTGTTTCAAGGGTTATAGCCGTCCCTGCATTCAATTTGTCCAGTTGGATATTTCCGTTATTTATGTTTACTTCCACTGTCCCCAAAAACGCGATTGTTGGTAATACAATACTTTCATTTGATGTTTTTAAAGTCAAATTTTTTAAAGTTGCATCAGGTATCCATACCTGAATAGTTCTGGTTACTTGCGAGCCTTTTCCTCCGGTATAGTCGTTCCATTCCTTATTACTGTCACTTACCATTGATAGTTCTTTATCATCAGATAGATCAATCTTGTAAAAATCTTTCTCACTTTCATAGTAAACAATATGAATTTGTTCATCTTTAGATTGGAGGATAGTTATTTTTTTGTCCTTTACATCAATTGTTAAGGTATCAATCTTTTGGGCAGGGATGATGTAATTTTTTTCCTCCATGGAAGTGGAGTGGGAGGAGCATCCTGCCAATGATATCAATAGTGTCACCAATATGCCTATAGTAGTTAGTAATTTTTTTGCAGTACTTTTCATTATAAAATGCTCCTTTTTTAAATCATTTTTCTTTTTAATATAGCCAGTCCTACGAATACCAATCCTAAGCTGCTCTGCAAAAAAAATTGCGATATGCAACTAAGCATTAGAGCTAAACATAATGATCTTGAAAAAGTCTACCCAAATATGTTGCAAGAGTTGGATCGGATCATTTTTGTATTTCGTTGCGTTTATCAGTCGCATATGTTTTAATCATCATAAACTTTTGTGTTACAAAAAGGTCAAGAGGGTAGATATGAACAACTATTTTACAATTAAGCAAGCAGCAGAAATCGTAGAGATGACCAGTGAGACCTTGCGGCACTATGATCGTATTGGGTTAGTCAAGCCATGCCATAAAGATGAATTGTCGGGATATCGATACTATTCCGAGCAGGAGCTCGTAAAGCTGCAAACCATTGAACTGCTCAAAGCAATGGATCTTACTTTAATGGATATTAAAGATATATTGCAGCAGAATGATCTCTCTAAAGTAATTGATTTTCTAAAACAGGCAGAAAAAAGAGCAGACGATAAAATTGCTCGTCTGCAGTATGCAAAATCGAAAATTAAACGTGCCTATCTACATTATGAAAATAAGTTCCACAACGATTATAGTCAAAATGAAAATTACTTTGTCAGACACATAGAGGAAAGGGTAATTATGTTTTCGAATAAAATGGAAAGCCCCACACTTAAGAATTTATGGGACTATCACAGACATTTCTATCAACAAATTGAGACTTCTCTGCATTCACAATTTCTGTTTGAAGATATGGCGGGAATGTTTACGACTGAAGGAATAACACGGTTATTTGCTGTTTGCTTGAAATATCCGTCTTTAGAGGGGTTAACTGTGCTACCAGAAGGGGACTATCTGTGTGCAAACTGTACCGAAGAGAATAAGAATGCTGTATTACAAAATTTACTTGAAAGGGCAAAGACGGAATACGATGTGTGTCCAGATTTTGTTCTTCATAACATTATTGTGACTGGAATATTGCAGTGGGATTATCAGATACAACTGTTCATTAAGAAAAGCACATGTTAGATTAAAAGTCGCTAATTTAGCGGCTTTTTTTTGATTAAGCAATCACGTTTCTTGCCCCAGGCTGAGGACAAGAACGTTATACTTCGCCGATTAGCTAAATATTTAACTATTGTTCAATGTTATCTATTTAGCTAACTGGCAGATTAACGCTATATGCCTCTTAGGATTTGTATGCTTAAGTGAAAAAAGTATTATCATGAATTCTCTAATGTGAATAAATACAAATTCCACTTCAGTTAATCCATTTTCTATACATATTTTTAATAGTATATTGAGGTAAATAAAGTGATTATTCACTTTGATAAATCCGAAATTTCTTTGTTGGTATTATTTTATGGCTTCGTAAGGATTGCAAAACCATCGAAATATGGGAGTTTAAAACAGATGCTGTGCCGTAGTTAGTTTTATGAAAGGAAGGTATAGGGGTGAGTATTTATTACGCTTCAAGCAAAGAGGATATCACTAAGGATGCACTCCAAGAGTTATTTCTTTCGGTAGAATGGGAGTCTGGCAAGTATCCAAACGAGCTTTTACAAGCAATCGGAGGGTCTCATTCAATTGTTACCGCTTGGGAAGGAGGAAAGCTTGTCGGTTTAATAAATGCTTTGTCAGATGGTGTTTTAACGGTATATTTTCATTATATGCTTATTAATCCGAGTTATCAGAGTATAGGTATAGGAAAGGAAATGATGAATATAATGCTTGATAGATATAAAGGGTGTAAAACAAAAGTATTAATTTCTTATCCTCATGCAGTGAATTTCTATAATAAAATTGGCTTTAATACAGAGGATGGAGCTACACCAATGTTTATCTCAGAGTTGATATGATTAAACTAACGGGTCACGATAACTGAACAACAACAGCGGTAGTCAAATACTTATTTTTTATGAATTTGACGATTTCAGCCACGTGGGTAAAAGATTCCTCCATGCGTCCGATTATCACTCGCTTGATACCGTTCGTATTCCCTCTGATATCTATGGTGCGAAATTTGAGCTATCACTCAAGCCTTGTTCAAGCTGCTGTGTGTCAGTTTCAATGTCCGGCTGCGGCGGTCGTAATGCATCTCTATCCCCAGTGATCTGCTTAGCGGGGCTAACGGAACCATCAATTTCCCATTCCTCAACTGCGGCTGAGTCCCGATAAGAGGGACCTTTCTGGAATTCACAGTCAACTCCATCAGAGGCTCAGTATGCTTCAGCTGTTCTATGGATAAAGCCGCGGTGAGGGTTTCGTCTCCTTCGTTAATCCGCGGTGCGTTCAGATTCGTTCTGGAGCTTAAGCCCTCCCGGGTATTGAATTTCAATTTAATTCCGAGTGAATCGCTTGCATCCAGCAGCTTTTCATTATAGGAACCATAGGGAAAAGCAATAGCTGAATCCGTATTGCCTAGCTCTTCCTTTAGCCTGCGTTCCGCCAGAGCCAGGTCCCCGGTTACCCTTCTGTAGTATTCTTCATTCAGCTCATTGCGGTTCTCATCATCAATGTACAACAAGGCACTCGCCGACGGACGGGTACCTCCTTCTGCATCGACAACGCCATAATAATGCAGATTGTACGTATGATTATAGAAGCCCATTCCGGCACGTCTCATCTCCCTCATCTGCTCCCAGGTCAGTTTTGGTACCTTCCGCCCATCCGGGTTATCAACATCAGAAACAATGATGAAGTTAATTGCGGTGTAGCCGTGCTTTTGCAGAATAGGAAACGCCAGCTTATAAAAGCTCTCATAACCATCATCAAAAGTCAGCAGAACTGCATTATCGGGAACCGGAGCATTCTCCAGCATAAACTGCCGGTATTGCTCCATCGTAATGACCTGAAAGCTCTCCTGCTTCAGCAGCCGCATTTGTTCATCAAACTGTTCTGCGGATAATACACCGGGATAAAGCGATAACGATTCTTCTGTGAGATGATGGTACATGAGTACCGCCACCTGATCTTTGTAGTAAATGCCCTCGGGAAGTGGATTCTGCTTCTCCCAGCCGATACGGGCATTAAGAACCTGCTCAGCTACGTCTATAGCAAGCATAAATTCATGATCCGGATTCAGAACATAGGCATCTGTTGTGATCTTGTATCCGTCAACACTGGTGATTTCCAGCTTAGACATAGTTTTATACGTAAGAAAAGTAGACAAGCAGACCATTAGCGATAAAATAACGAGGATATAATATTTTTTTAGTTTCAGTTTGTTTAGTTTCAATGTTCAAGTCTCCCTGCATCCTGATTGCATTAATATATATATAACGCTTCAGACACCAAAAAATGTGACAGGGTTTCTTGGACAGTTTTTCAGCCGATCAGAGTTGCCCTTTTTATAGAAGTAAAGGGCAGGATAACTCAGTAATTTCGCGAATATTCAAAAGATGGAATTATCACAAAGTTCCCGAATAAGACGTTATAAGAAATCGGCGAGAAACTATAAGGAGCAGAAAACATGAAATGCCCTCACTGTAACAACGAATTAAGTGAACTTCCTTTATGTTACGGAAGTGAAGCACCATATTATTTTTACACTGTACCAGAAGAGAAGAGAACAGAATTAATTAGAGATTTTTGTGTAATTGATGAACAGCATTTCTTTATTAGAGGCCATATTGAAATACCAATAATTGATAGCAAAGAGAAATTTATATGGAGTGTTTGGGTTTCTCTTAGTGAAGAAAACTTTCTGAAGTCTAATGAATTATTGCACGTAGAAGGAAGGAAAACGGAAGAACCTTATTTTGGTTGGTTATCGACTGAACTTTCAATATATCCAATAACTACATTATCGTTAAAGACAATGGTACATACACAAGAGGTTGGTGCTGTTCCGTTAATAGAATTAGAACAAACGAATCATCCACTTGCAGTTGAACAAAGAGAAGGAATTACAATGGGGAGAGTTAAAGAAATTGCTCATTTAATAAATCATAGTCAGTAAGAGAAGAATTTGAATGTATAGTCGAAGAAGCTGCCGGCAGATTACTAAATCATATCTACGCCGCTCTCCTTGGTCTGCTAAGTCTAAGACTTTATTTTCTGCTGACAATGATACGGTTAGTCCCGATGATGTGAATAATCATCGGGACTTTTTTATCCAAAAGGCAAACTTTCGGATGGGATATTCTTGAAACAGGCTAAGCTAACTGAACTTTTCTTTCATAAGTTGTCGCCCGTGAAACACTCAGCGTCACCCCGTACTCCTATAAAGGAGTTAACGAGTGGCGTTTTTTCATGCCCAATTCTACAGATGTAGTATCAACAAGGCGTGCCCTAAATCATTACACCTATAAAGATCACGGGTTAAATTGCAATCAATTTCAGCTGATGGAAAGTTAGCTTTACATACATACTTCAATGTGTTATTCTTACGGAAAGTTAACTTTCCATAATTGCTTCAGGAGGTAAGATATTGAAAAACAGGCTTGAAGAGATTAGAAAAGAAAAAGGTATTAAACAAGAAGAACTAGCGGATAAATTGGAAGTATCCAGGCAAACGATTGGTTCACTTGAAAATGGCCGGTATAACCCATCCATCATTCTTGCATTTAAGATTGCGCGATTTTTTGAAATGAGTATTGAAGATATTTTCATTTACGAGGAGGAGCTGGGTAATGAAAACGGCGAGTAAATGGGTGTTCTTAACAATTGCAGGTGCTACTATGGTTTATATGGGTGGATTTATTTTAATCGACGAGAAGCTAAAAGGAATTTCCGGTTTGCTCATTGGTGTGGGTTCAGTCCTTGCAGTGCTTGGAGTAGGAAATATGGGGTATTCGTTATGGCTTAATAAGCCTCAGAACAAAGTAAAGAATGATGAGAAAGTTAGAATGAGTAAAATTGAGGCTAATGACGAACGGAAAATAAGAATAAGAGAAAAAGCCGGTTGGAAAACTAATATTGTTAACTTTTACATCCTAATGGCTCTAACTGTTGTATTTAGTTTAATGGGAGTAGATCAAACTGTAGTCACTGTGTTATGTGGTGTTTTTATTTTTCAAATCTCCTTAGGAATCTTCCTGTTTAATTATTATGCTAAGAGAATGTAGTTGATATGACGTAACATCAAATAGACTATTCGAAAATATTTTTTTAGGAGAGAATGACATGGAAGTATTTGCAGAATATTTAGCGCAGATTGATAACCCGCAACATCGGGAAAGAATGGAAGAAGTTTTGGCTTGGGTAGCTGGAAAATTTACTGATTTAAAGCCAAAAGTTGCGTGGAATCAGCCTATGTTTACCGATCACGAGACTTTTATTATTGGCTTCAGTGTATCCAAACATCATTTGGCGGTTGCCCCTGAAATTGCAGGAATTAATCGTTTTTCTGATGAAATTGTGCAGGCAGGTTATGATCATACCAAGCAGTTATTACGCATCCGATGGGAAAGTCCAGTTGATTTCTCATTACTTGAAAAAATGATCGAGTTTAATATTTTGGATAAGGCAGACTGTTCAACTTTTTGGCGGAAATAAAACGTATTATTTAGCGTTCAATTCATTTTAAGCAAATTTATATGTGGAAGCACCGGAGGACAAGTCACTTTAATACGTGATTTGTCTTTTTTATTTAAATTCTCAGCGTGAAATATTCAATATTTTGGAAGGTGGATGGAATGTTGAAAGCGAATTTATACACGTTAGTTCAACCTGATGAATGCTGAAAAATGGAAGTGAGACAAATGGCTACTGTAGGCGAGAGCCAATTCAGATTGGAGGATGAAAATGCTACTAAACGATGATCAACTATTAGAGCTATTAAGAGGTCAGGGTGTTCCTGAGATTCTTGAGATTAAAAGAACAAAACAAGAAATACGCAATCGAGCAGCACTCAATAAAATAGAAGTGTATACGAAAGACAATAAGGTTTTGTCGTTATTAGAGAAAATCACAAAGTCAGATCATATTCCATATGAAAATATGATTTATAATCATTACTATACCAAGGATGTATCTATTCCGAGAGTCTTTTTTAATAAATATGATACAGTCGGACAAGAGGGGATATTGTTGATGGAAGATCTGACCCCGACACATACCAATTTAGCTGACTGGGAAGTACCTATTGATTCTGATAAATTAGCAAACATTATTGATGTGATCGTACAGTTTCATTCTGCTTCTTGGGGGACAAGCGAGTTAGCTCATCCCGAGCATTTGAAAAGTACAGAGCATTATTTAAAGCATATTTCGTATTTGGAGAGAGATTATCTAGCTTTTAGAAAGCACCAGACTTATAACCTTGGGGAAGAACAGTTTAGTATTTACGAGAAGAGTTTACTTAGCTTGCGTGAAAATGCCCAGAAACATATTAGTCGTATATCCAGATATCAAAATACCACATGCATTCATGGTGATCTAAATGTTGGCAATTTATTATATCCGATGTTTAGCAGTTCAAGGCCGTGCATCATTGATCTTGAAGCTGTGAAGGTGGGGCTTTGTACGGAGGATCTCGTTATGTTATTTATCCACGATTTGTTTCATGGCAGTGAGGAGACTACACGTATTTTTGATCTGTATTTTCATTCAATTAACAATAAAATCAGGAGCGCATACACGTACACACAATTTGTGGAGGACGTTAGATTATCGATTATGGAAGGACTCTTTTTTCCAATAAAGTTATTTGTTCATGAAGGAATTAAGGATGAGGAGCTTATATGGAAGTCGATAAATGCTTATAAGAATCTCGTCGAAATATAGCCTGAACTTAAAAGATAGTTGGAATTCTGTTGTTAGAATAGAGGTGAATATAATAAAACATACAAAGATATCTTTAGTTATTCTATTCGTTCTGTGTATAACTTTAGTCTCCGGGTGCAATAGCCATTGGGTTCAGAAGTACGGAAAAGGTGATTATTGGGAAACGATTATTGAGCATAATGAATCAACAGGTGAGATAAATTACGAAATCAATTATATAGGGACTGAACCTACCATAAAGATTTTTATATTTGAGTATTCAAGTGAGTATTTTAATACTAAGGGAGGTTTCGGTAAGAGTAAGACAGAGGGTGGTTTGAAAATGAAAATGACTGAATTTTCAAATGAATTGGATTTAAATAAACAGACAATAAAGTTAATGCTAACATGGAACAATAAAGCAGAAGAGATAATACTCGAATAGATTTTCGAAGAAGAATACATATCAGCTAACATAGAATTCACGCTATGAGCTCATTTATGTCTGTGGAAGACCCAAGACTATGCTGAAAGGAAGTGGCCCTCGTTGTTTTTTCTTCAGATGTCTGGATACCCCGGATCAGGGAAGTCTTCATTAGCCAGAGTAATAGCGCAGCATACTTCTGCTGTTATTCTTGATCACGACATTGTAAAGTCTTCTCTTATGGAATCACTTGGAGCAAACTTTGGGTTCAAGGAAGTTGGGGAAATTTCGTATGATATTGAATGGGCCTTGATAGATTTTCACTTATCTCAAGGTCATAATGTTATACTCGATAGCCCTTGTTTATATTCTGAAATGATAGAGAGAGGATTGAATCTGACCCAGAAATATAATGCGGAATATAAATATGTAGAATGTTTATTAAATGACTATGACGAGCTCAATAATAGACTGCGAAATAGAAAAAGAATGATTAGCCAGATTGAAAGAGTGCCTTCTGAAGAGACATTACTTAAAACTATTGAAAATGCTAAAAAGCCCTCTAATGTCAGAATACATATTGTTAATACAAAGGAACCGATTGAATCCTATATTAAAAGTGTCATTGAATACTTAAATGCTTAGCGTAAATTTTGAGGAGGGGAACAGATGGATTTTGAAAAAGCAGCCCATTTCATTTGGACACATGGCAGATTATTAGAAAGAAGGGTTTTTGAATATATTTTCCACGGTGGATCAATAAGCAATGTTGTGACTTCTCTAATAGCCTACCAGAACGAAGATGGTGGGTTTGGAAATGCAATAGAGCCAGATTTACGGGCACCCGGTAGTCAGCCACTTTTCATGGAATTTGCACTACGTTTTTTATATGACTGTAACATAAAAGACGAGGAACTCTCTCAAAAAGCATGTGGTTATATTTCAAAACATGCTGACTTAAAAAAAGGGATCCCAACAATATTTTCTTCATCATTGAACTATCCAAGAGCAAAACATTGGAATAACCCACTTTCTACAGAGCCATCATTTAGCAGACTAACTGGTCTTGTTGGGCTTCTTAAGTGGCAAGGGATAGAACATTCCTGGCTTGATAAAGCGACGGAAATTTGTTTGGGAGATATTCACTCACAAGCCTATGATGATGCGCATACAATTTTAACTGCATTTTATTTATTGGAAAGCTTACCTCAATCGGATTTTATCAAAGGATTATTTCAAAAATTATCTAAGGAGCTTATTACTGCCAACTTTTTTTGCTTGGATGCCGCATCCCACAGTTATGGACTCTCTCCTCTAGAATTTTCGCCATCACCAACTTCTTACTGTAGCAGCATATTTTCTGATGAAACCATTCTTGATCATTTAAAAGTATTAGAATACCAACAGGAGGATGATGGAGGATGGCAGATAAAATGGGAGCCTCCCGGTGAAACAGCGAGGTTGGAATGGAGAGCCTATAAGACGCTAAAGAGTTTGATGATACTAAATTCATACAATAAGATTAATCTATAAATTGAGCGCGGAGATAATAAACAATGCAAGGAGAGAACCTATGAAAAAATTAAGGAGAATCATAATTCCGTTATTCTTAATCTTTTTATTGGGATGTAGTGATGAGGAAATTAGCGATAATTCAAAAAAAGAATATAGCAAAGCTGAACAATTTATTACCGATATGGGCTATCTGATCATTAGTAATGAAGGAATTGTTTCTGAATATTTATTAGATAAAAAGCTGCTGACGGAAATGCCATACATACAATATTGGAGTGTTCAAAGTGTTGATCCAATCGATTATATAGGTAAGGAAATAACTACAAGTAAGTTAATCGTTAAAAACCACCCCTTAGATAATGAGAAGGATAATACAAAAAAACAAACCCTGATTTTTCTGCTAGAAGCAGACGATGAAGTGATAGGAGGCTATAGTTTTCCTGATTTCGATGAATTACATATGGGCTGGGTTTACACCATTGATGGAAAAACACTCGAAGAATTGACCGGAGAAGCATTCCCAAAATGGTCAAAGGAGTGGAATTTAAGATATAAATAATGGCTGGGGAGTATTTATAAAGGAGCAGATATGAAAAAACTAATCCTAGTGCTTGTAGCTGTGGTTATTATTTCGAATGCGATATGGAGTTATTTATATTTCAATAAAGAGTTCGAAACAAATTTAAACACTGGTGTTCAAGTATATACGCTTAAGGGTACAGGGGATACATGGGATGTTTTAGATTACAAAATAATAATTTCATCTAGCAAAATTTTACGGGGACATGGGAAGTTAGTGTTCAAGGGAGACCCAAGCTCTTTAGTGAATAGTAGCTATTATAAGTATGAAGTTAATGAAAAAAACACTAATAATAAGGATGAAACAGTTCTTGTAAATGAAGCTAGGTCAACGGATGGACCCGTTTCAATATTAAGTAACACTGATATCGGGTCTATAACTGGTCCATATTTATATGACGAATTAAATAAAAATAGACAAAATTATGAAAACACCACTTTATCTATTACATGGAATGATAATGAAGGGGAGATTCATTCCGAAACAATAAGTTTAGATATTGAGAGTGAAATTTCTCTTAAGGATGATCTTTAAGGGTGATAAGTCCAAGAGACTAAGATTGAATCTCTACGGACTGAAGGAAGATCGTCTACGCCCCAAAAGCCTGCCGGTATTTCACAGGAGACATGCCTTCAAACCTTCTGAACACTTTAATGAAATAGCTGGACTGGGCAAAACCGGACTGAGTCGCAACCTGAGCAATGGAGAGTCCTGTGGAAACCAGTAAAAGCTTGGCTTTAGCCAGCCGACAATCGGTTAAATAACGGTTTGGAGTTTTGCCCATAACCACCCGGAACAGCCTTAGAAAATGATAGCTGCTGTACCCGGTCAATCTTGCCATCGATTCCAGAGACCAAGGGCTGGCACATTCGACATGAATGATATCTGCAGCACTCCGGATGGACTGCCTAACCTCGTGCGGTACTGAGCCGTGAAGCGGCTCGGAGTTCTGCAGCAATTTAACTAGAAGCTCATACAGCAGAGCAGATAGTCTTGGCTCGCTACGGGTCACGTAGGAAGCGCTCAGTAGGTACATTTCCTCGAATAGCTCGTCCAGCTTAGCATCCAAATCAAAAGTGAACAGGTATGCACGAGACTGGTCCACTTCTTCTAATAAGGGGAGGACAATTTCAGTATTAAAATGAACCCATCGGACATCCCAAGGCTCGCCTGGGTCAGAGCCGTATTGCTGATAAGCCCCTTTTGGGTACAGAAAACCTCGTCCTCTACTCATCGGAATACGTTCGCCCTCATGGAATACATAACCCTCCCCACCAAAAATCAAATGCAGGTTATAACTCCCAAGAAACCCTTCGCTTCTTCTCTCTGTATGTTGTGGAAAGTGAGTGTAATGTCCCAAAAATTCAGGATAACAGACATATTTTGAAAAAGCCGGTGTCGGCAAATACCATTGTTTCTTCATGTTTGGCAGCACCCATTTCTGTAGCGCAACAGAGCGCAAGTTGGATTAAGGCAATAAACGCAAGATTGTTATATGATAGCAATATTTTGTTATATAAGACCTCTTATCATTGATACTACAATAGAATTATAAAATATTGAAAGCATATTTTTAATACTTTGGAGGTAATGATGAAGAAACCTGTCGCAACTGAAAAATTCGAGCTTGGCGTTTGTTATTATCCGGAGCACTGGCCAGAAAACATGTGGGAGGACGATTATCGCCGGATGCGTGAACTCGGCTTTACGATCATTCGGATGGGGGAGTTTGCTTGGTCTATTTTTGAACCCACAGAAGGGGAGTTTCAGTTCGGGCTCTTTGATCGGGCGATTGATCTAGCACATAAATATGGTCTTCAGGTTGTACTTGGTACTCCGACGGCAACGCCTCCAGCTTGGTTGACTGATAAGTATCCAGAAGTATTAAATGTAACCTACGAAGGTGTTACACTTCAGCATGGCATGCGCCGCCATTATAATTACAGCAGTCCTAAATACCGGGAACTGTGTGCACGTATTGCAGAACAAATGGCTGAACATTACGGCAATCATCCGGGTGTAGTTGGCTGGCAAATTGATAATGAGCTCAACTGTGAGATCAGTGAATTTTATTCGGAGAGTGACCATAAGGCCTTCCGGGAATGGCTACAGCAGAAATATGTTACGCTTAAGCATTTGAACGAGGCATGGGGAGCTGTTTTTTGGAATCAAAGCTATAGTGACTGGTCTCAGGTCTATCTTCCACGTCCGACTCCAGTACCGAAGCAACCCAATCCTCATCAGGCATTGGATGAAAAACGGTTTATTTCGGACAATACAATTTCTTTTGCCAAAAACCAAGCGGATATCATTCGTAAACTTGCCCCTAAGCAATGGGTAACCACGAACGGTCTGTTCGGTCATCTCGATAGCCATGAAATGACGGATGAACTGCTGGATTTCTTCAGCTATGATTCCTATCCTCAGTTCTCTACTATTTTTTATGACCCGAATGAGCGGAATCCGCTGAATGATAGAGGCTGGGGACTGTCGTTATCTGTTGTTCGTTCGATATCCCCGAATTTCTGCATTATGGAGCAGCAGTCGGGCCCGGGTGGCTGGGTGAACCGGATGGATATGCCTTCTCCAAAGCCCGGGCAGATGCGGTTATGGACTTATCAGTCGATCGCTCATGGGGCAGATATGGTGTTATATTTCCGCTGGCGGACGGCTACGATGGGCAATGAAATTTATTGGCATGGAATCAATGACTATCATAATCAGCCTAACCGGAGAGTGCGGGAAGCGGGGCAGATCGGTCAGGAGCTGGCAGCAGCAGGTCAAGCGTTTATCGGTACTCATAATCAGGCTAACGTTGCTATTGTTCGTGATTATGACAATGAGTGGGATGGAGAATACGATGTTTGGCATGGCCCGTTTATGTGGAAGAGCAATAAGGAGTGGTACAAGGCTCTTCAGCGGAAGCATATCCCTAATGACGTGCTCTATTTGCGCAAAAAAACAACGCTGGTGGAGCTTGCAAGGTACGACGTGCTTATCTATCCTCACCCAGCGATTATGACAGATGAGACAGCGTCTCTGCTGGATGAATATGTTCAACAAGGCGGCAAACTGATCTTCGGCTGTAGAACTGGCTATAAGGATGAGCGCGGTCAATGTTATATGCGTCCTTTCCCAGGTGCTGCTAAGGATCTATGCGGGATCACAGTTGAAGAATTCACAATGGTTAAGGGCAGTCGTCAGCCAACAACAATTAGCTGGTCGGGCGCGACCGAAGTCGTTACAGGAGCAGATGACTTTAATGATATTCTTAAAATAGAGGAAGCTTCGGTTGAAGTGATGGCGGTTTACGCCTCTGATTATTATGCGGGAAAACCGGCGGTAACTAGAAAGCGTCGCGGCAAGGGTGAGGTTTGGTATTACGGAGCCGTATTTAACGAACAGGCAGCGGCTGAGATCATAAAATTAATTGATCTACAATCGCCAGCAAATTGGCTGGAGCTCCCAGAAGAGGTAGAGCTGCAAGTCCGTACCGGAGCTTCTTCCAGTTATGCTTTTTTGCTTAATTATAGTGAGACTCCTGTCACGATCCATCTTCATGAGACCAAAACAGATTTACTGAGCGGCACAACATTGTCGGGCGAGGTGCTTCTGGAAGGATTTGGGGTATTGGTGTTATACTAACGTACACATTGATCTCACATTTGAGTACATTTGGATAATTATCTCTTTTCGGTTATACTTTGAAGTAGCAATTATATAGTTACGGGAGCTTGGTGGGACCAGGCTGAGAGGATAGTTATAACTATCGACCGTCTAACCTGATCTGGATAATGCCAGCGGAGGAAATGGAGCTCTATTTCTATTTGTCTACTCTAAGGCCGCATCTTATACAGATGTGGCCTTTTCTATGTGTGGGGAGTAGACCGTCTCCGCTTGATCAAATCACCTTATAGGAGGAATTGAGATGACAAGCGAATTGAACAACGATCCAATCAATCTATCAGCTTTTCCAGCAAGTCAAAAAGTCTATGTAAAGGGTTCACGGCCTGATATTCAGGTGCCTATGCGGGAGATCTCACTTAGTCCAACTGCGGGCATAGACGGCGAAGAGGAGAATGCCCCAATTCATGTCTATGACACAAGTGGGGCTTACACGGATGCTAATATTCATACTGATATTCGTCAGGGGTTAGAGCCCAATCGTCTAAGCTGGATTGAGGAACGAGGGGATGTGGAAGCGTACGAAGGAAGAACCGTGAAGCCTGAAGATAACGGGAATGCAACGGGAAAAGCTGTGGCGGAAGTGTTTCCAGCGCTCCATAGAAAACCTTTGCGAGCGAAAAAGGGGCGTAATGTCTCTCAAATGCATTATGCACGCAAAGGGATTATTACTTCGGAAATGGAATACGTTGCGATTCGTGAGAATGTGACACCGGAATTTGTAAGAGATGAAGTAGCCCGGGGCCGCGCCATCATTCCAGCGAATATCAATCATCCAGAGAGTGAACCAATGATTATTGGGCGTAATTTTTTGGTAAAGATCAATGCCAATATTGGAAACTCCGCAGTATCCTCATCCATAGAGGAAGAGGTGGAGAAAATGAGATGGGCTACCCGCTGGGGTGCAGACAATATAATGGATCTCTCCACAGGTAAAAACATCCATACGACACGCGAGTGGATCATCCGTAATTCTCCTGTTCCTATTGGAACGGTGCCTATTTATCAAGCTTTGGAAAAAGTGAATGGGAAAGCGGAAGATTTAACGTGGGAAGTATACCGTGATACGCTCATTGAGCAAGCGGAGCAAGGGGTGGACTATTTTACCATTCATGCGGGAGTTCTGCTTCGTTATATCCCGTTGACGGCACAACGTATGACAGGTATTGTTTCAAGAGGTGGCTCCATTATGGCGGCATGGTGTCTTGCGCATCATCAAGAGAACTTTTTATATACACATTTTGAAGAGATATGTGAAATCATGAAGCTGTACGATGTTTCTTTTTCCCTAGGCGATGGATTACGTCCGGGTTCGATTGCTGATGCGAATGATGAAGCACAATTTGCCGAGTTAGAGACGTTAGGTGAATTAACAGCTATGGCTTGGAGTCATGATGTACAGGTGATGGTAGAGGGTCCAGGACATGTGCCGATGCACTTGATTAAAGAGAATATGGATAAGCAACTTGAAACTTGCAACGAAGCCCCTTTTTATACGTTAGGTCCACTGACTACAGATATTG
The DNA here is from genome assembly GCF_037965665.1 of Paenibacillus sp. FSL L8-0333. Classification (NCBI taxonomy): domain Bacteria; kingdom Bacillati; phylum Bacillota; class Bacilli; order Caryophanales; family Paenibacillaceae; genus Paenibacillus; species Paenibacillus sp. FSL L8-0333. The sequence goes on along the minus strand of NZ_CP150186.1, from coordinate 6,107,467 downwards.
CACCGGGGTATGATCATATTACCTCTGCTATAGGTGCAGCGATGATTGGTTGGTTCGGTACAGCAATGTTATGTTACGTAACTCCGAAGGAGCATCTTGGCCTGCCTAATAAGGAAGATGTACGTGTAGGGGTCATTACTTATAAAATAGCGGCACATGCCGCAGATTTGGCGAAAGGGCATAAAGGAGCACAAGACCGGGATAACGCTCTTTCGAAAGCCCGTTTTGAATTTCGTTGGCGTGATCAATTTCATTTATCGTTAGATCCTGAGCGAGCGCTCGAATATCATGATGAGACATTGCCTGCGGAAGGCGCTAAAACAGCTCATTTCTGTTCCATGTGCGGGCCGAAATTTTGCAGTATGAAGATCTCTCATAATATCCGGAATACGACGAGAATTGAATCAGGAATGCAAGAGAAGGCACAAGAATTTCTCCAAGGCGGGAGCCTCATTTATAGATAACTTTTTCTGCTAAAAAGAAATATCTAAAAGAAGTCGTCATTGGCGGCTTCTTCTTTTATACTTTGAATAGATAGGAGTTGATGAAATGGAAGCGATTCGTTCAGAGGAAGCCATTTTAGAGGATTTAAGTAATAGTTTCTATCATTTTTTTGGATTGAAAGTCCTTCATGCTACCCCAATAAAACGTGGCTGGTTAAATCTTAAATGGAAAATCACAACGGATTCAGGGCAATTTCTACTTAAACAATACAACAAAAAAAGATATAAATTGTATAACCCAGAAGAGCTGAACTTTGCCTTTTCTCAACAGAAAAGATTGTATCTACAGGGGCTCCCATGTCCCGGATTGTTGGCTTATAACAATAATGTTTTACTGGAATCAGATCAGGGAGAAACGTTTATGGCAATGGAATATTGTGAAGGCCGTGTCATAGAGCCGGGTAAGATTAATATCCATCAAATGTTTGATTTGGGTCGTGCCACAGGTAAAATGCATCGTTTATTAAATGATGGGACCATTAGTTTGAAAAGAACCCCACAATTTATTCCACAAAGCCCTGAGGAACGTTTAGAACATTGGAATGTACTCCTACAACAATCAAAGGAAATGGGCAAAACCTCACTTATCACTGACCTAGAGATACAACTAAGAGCGACTGAAGAAATAGATCCGGAAATATTCGAAGGACTTGAAGCTGGATGGGCACATCGTGATTTATGGGTTGATAATCTTTTATTTCAAGATAGCCAATTGTCTGCAATTCTAGATTTTGATCGGTTCAAATATGATTATCCGCAGCTAGATGTAGCGCGAGCAGTGATGTCATGTGCTCTAGATGAAGATTTAGATGGAGCACTAGCCTCAGCATTTATTGACGGATATCGTGAGGAACGAACGGTGGAGCAGGGGGATTTAACAAAATCATTGCAGTTGTTGTGGTATATGGAAAGCCCATGGTGGATTAATGCCGAGATGGACAAACATAGTGTACCTCCAAAACGTTTTGCAAAAGAAATGAATTGGCTTGCTAAGAACCTGAATAACTTGCATGCTATCTTAGGCAACTTATAGTGAAAACGATTGAATTATAGCCTAAAAGATGCATTGACCAGCCAAAGTTTGGCGCCTATAATCTTAACAAGGAAAATCCACCACATATAGAGCTATTTGTAAACGCATTCAATGAGCTTTTTCCTTATTTATCATGGAAGGAGGAGATCAAAACTATCAAGTATTTCTTTTTTTCTCATTTTTGCAAACGTTTGCACCACGCGATAAGCATAAAAATCGTAGCTGCACTAAAAATTATGAGGAGGTTATTTACTTGGTATCCAAACAATCCAGGCGTTATATTTCGTGGTTAATTATTTTTTCGCTCATTTTTAGTTTATTTGGTTTATCGGGTGGAGCATCGGCCAGTAATACGGATCATACAGTCACCTACACCAATCCCACAGCGTCAGCTGTGACCTTACATTGGACTACGAATAACTGGGCTAATACTACGGACACGGTGATGACCAAAAATGGAACTACGTTCACCGCCAACCTCAATGTTCAGGAAGGCGCCACCCTAATTTATTGTTATCACATCACGGCTCCAACGGATAGTTGGGACAATAACGGCGGGAAGAACTGGACGGTGGTTATTCCGGTTGCCGGGAAATACGAAGCAGAGAGTGCATCCCTGTCTGGTGGTGCAAAAGTAAATACGAATCACACCGGATATTCGGGCACCGGTTTTGTTGATGGATATACAACTACAGGAGCAGCCACCACTTTTAACGTCCAGTCTTCCGCAGCAGGGTCCTATAATGCCACACTTCACTATGCTAATGCATCTGGCAGTGCAAAAAAGGTGTCCATTTATGTCAATGGAATAAAGGTTACACAGACAACATTAGCAAACCTGGCCAACTGGGATACATGGGCAGACCAAATAGAAATACTCTCCTTACAGGCAGGAAATAACACGCTTGCTTATAAATATGACTCGGATGATAGCGGGAATATTAATATCGACTATGTGACCCTTTCGGCCGGAGCTACCCCAACACCAACGATAACTCCTACCCCAACAGTGACGCCAACACCTACGGTAACTCCTACACCAACGGTGACACCAACACCTACGGTAGCTCCTACACCAACGGTGACGCCAACACCTACCGTAACTCCTACACCAACGCCAACACCAACACCTACCATAACACCAACACCTACCGTAACTCCTACACCAACTTCAGCGGGGCTAACCGTTCACTTTAAGAAACCAGCAAGTTGGAATGCAGCGATCCGCATCCATTACTGGAATCTGAATCCGGCAACCGTTCCGACTAGTGGAGCATGGCCGGGAATACTGATGAAATCGGACGGAAACGATTGGTATAGCTATACTGTTCCAAATGCTACAGGTGCAAGCCTGATCTTTAATGACGGTAACGGCAAACAAACGGGCGACTTATCTCGCAGCGTAAAAGAGGGCTGGTATAACTCAGATAACGTATGGTATGACGTCAATCCAGACGTTCCCAAGGTTCCGGTGATATCCGTCTCTCCTGCGCCCAAAACCTATGATTCTGCCCAAACGGTGACACTATCCAGTACAAACAGCGGTGATAAAATTTATTATACGACCGACGGATCGACACCTACGACAACCTCAACGTTGTATACGACTCCAATCCAAGTACCTTCATCTTTGACTATCAAAGCATTCGGCGTTAACTCTATAGGGCAAGCGAGTAATGTAGGCTCTTTTGCTTATGTGATTGATCTGAATGCCGATTTGCAAGCTCCGATTATCACCGCGAATCTGCCTGTTGGGAATTCGAGCTCAGCGGTTTCCGTATCTTTTAATATAAAAGACAACAAGGCGGCAACAACTACAGCATATTACACAGATAATGGTACGGAACCAACAACGAGTTCAAAAGTCTATATTTCAGGCAATGCACTGACTTCTCTTGCGGGACCGTCTATCTTGATTAACAAGACGACAACCTTAAAATTCCTTGTGATCGATGGTGCCGGAAATGAAACTAAACAGAGTTTTGTTTATAACATTGGTAATAAGGGCGATTTTCGTGAAGATACGATTTATTTTGTAATTACTTCCCGGTTCTATGATGGCGATCAGAGTAACAACGAGCATGCATGGGAGGATGCCAAGGCAGGAAATCCGGACTCAGATCCAGCTTGGAGAGGGGATTTTAAAGGACTGATTCAAAAGCTCGATTACATTAAAGCCCTAGGCTTCAGTGCCATCTGGATTACACCTGTGGTGCAGAATGCCAGCGGTTATGATTATCATGGGTACCATGCAATTAATTTTGCAAAAATAGATCCAAGATATGAATCCGCAGGGGCTTCTTATCAGGATTTGATCAATGCGGCGCACGCTAGAGGGATAAAGGTTATTCAAGATATTGTCGTCAATCATACCGGTAATTTTGGAGAAGAAAATCTGTTCCCGATGTTCAAAAAAGATCCGGCGGCGGCGGACACCGTGAGTAACATGCTCAAAATTACGGATAAGCTGCCAGCTAACTATGATTCCATGACCCCTGATCAGCAATATCAGGCAAGACTTGCCTTAATGAAGACTGCGGAGACTAACAATAACATTTACCATACGGAAAAAAGTCTTTCTTGGGAGTCTTATACCGTCCAGACAGGACAGATTGCGGGAGACTGTGTGGACTTAAACACAGAAAATCCTCTAGTGAATCAGTATCTAATCGACAGCTATAATCAATATATTGATATGGGTGTGGATGCTTTCCGGGTCGATACTGTAAAGCATGTAAGCCGGTATATTTTTAACAAATATTTTGTGCCGGCATGGAAAACAAGAGGGGGCTCAGACTTCTTTGTCTTTGGGGAAGTGGCTACTCGGTACAGAGATGTGTGGAACAGTGGAATCCCGGCGATATCAACACCATTTTATACTTGGAAAAGCTCAAAATCCTATCCGGGTGACGGTCAAAATGATTACGCTTCCAACAAGCTATCGGTGGAACAAGAGTGGGCAGATAACTCTACTACAGCAGGACAGCCTACCTCGAACAATGCTTTTTTAACAGGAAATACTTATCATACGCCTGACTATTCGATGAAATCGGGTATGGATGTTATTGATTTTCCAATGCACTGGGCCTTCAAGACTGCTCAGGAAGCATTCAGTATGAGAAGCGGTGATCAATTCTATAATGATGCTACCTGGAATGTAACTTATATTGACTCTCATGACTATGCACCTGACCAGGCACCAGAAAATCAAAGATTTGCCGGCACACAGGACACTTGGGCTGAGAATCTCGCTCTGATGTTCACCTTCCGAGGAATACCTGCGATCTATTATGGTTCTGAAATTGAGTTTAAAAAAGGATCAGTCATCGATGTAGGTCCAAATGCACCGTTAAGTACAACAGGCCGTGCTTACTTTGGCGATCATATTGAGGGTAGTGTTACTGTTCAAGATTACGGTAAATATACCAATGCTACTGGCACACTTGCAGACTCGTTAAATTATCCTCTGGCGAAACATATCAGACAACTTAATTTAATCAGAAGAGCTGTTCCTGCATTGCAAAAGGGCCAATATTCTACAGAAAATGTATCAGGTGATTTGGCATTTAAAAGAAGATACACTGATAGTAGCAAAGGAATCGATAGCTTTGCTTTGGTTACGATCTCAGGAAATGCAACATTCACCGGAATTCCTAACGGAACATATGTGGATGCGGTCACTGGTGATACCAAAACCGTTACCAACGGTGTGATCACAATCAACTGCTCCGGTAAAGGAAATGCGCGTGTATATGTATTGAACGGTAGTGGTGGAATCGGAGAGTCAGGAACCTATCTGAAGTAGACCCTTGTATCCATTTCATAGTTAAAAAGAAGCAACATCAGCTTGGATTCCGCAACTGATGTTGCTTCAATTTCATATATGTGGAGAGATATTATGCATACTATAGACGTCGATTTAGTAGCAAGATTAATAAATGATCAATTTCCTAAATGGTCCGATTTAGAGATCAGGCCTGTAAAATTCAGTGGGCATGATAATCGGACTTTTCATTTAGGTGAACAGATGAGTGTGCGATTACCAAGTGCAGCCGCTTATGTTCCCCAAGTGGAGAAAGAACAACTATGGTTACCTTTTTTAAGGAAAGGACTTACGTTACCTATTTCAACACCATTAGCGAAAGGGACACCTAACAAAGAATATCCCTGGCCTTGGTCTATTAATAAGTGGCTAGAGGGAGAGACTTTATCCCATGAGAACATTAATGATCTCAATCAATTTGCGAGAGACTTGGGGAGCTTTTTAATTGAATTACAGTCTATTGATGCTAGTGGGGGACCTTTAGCCGGAGATCATAATTTTTATAGAGGTGGGTCCTTAGCTGTATATGATGAGGAATCTAGAAATGCGATTGAGCATAATAAAGATATTTTAAATGAGGTTCTATTGAAAAAGATCTGGGAACTGGCATTAGACTCTGAGTGGGAGTCAGAACCAGTTTGGGTTCATGGTGATGTCGCACCTGGAAATATATTAGTCAAAGACGGACAGCTTTGTGCAGTTATTGATTTTGGAATATTAGGGGTAGGTGATCCTGCTTGTGATGCTGCAATGGCCTGGACTTTTTTTGATGAGACTAGTAGAAAGATCTTTAAAAAGGTATTAAACATGGATGCACAAACTTGGAATAGAGCAAGAGGGTGGGCTTTATGGAAAGCACTGATCACCTATAATGGAAATCGATATTCTAATCCAACAGTAGCGGAAGAATCCTTGAATATTATCAATCTAATAGTAGAAGACATCGAATTGTAGAAATTGAACTACATAAAACATGTAAACTAAACCATAATAGTCAATAAGCACGAATGAGCATCAGTCAGATGATAAAGTGTTGTATTTAAATCTGAAAGAAAGGAATTTGTATGAACATTTAGCGACTGACAACGATTATCATATTAGAATTATTATAAATAACTTGACAGGCCTTAATTTGGTTAATTATAATAATTATAAATAGTATCCACTCTATTCATAAATTAAACCCAAAGGAGATTAAACAATATGTCATTAATCGGAACAGAAGTACTACCATTCAAAGCAAGCGCATTTCAAGATGGGAAATTTATCGATGTTACAGAAGAAAACTTCAAAGGTAAATGGAGTGTAGTTTGCTTTTACCCAGCTGACTTCACATTCGTATGCCCAACTGAACTAGAAGATTTGCAGAACCAATATGAAACCCTCAAACAACTAGGTGTTGAAGTATATTCCGTTTCTACTGACACACACTTTACACATAAAGCATGGCATGAAAGCTCCGCAGCAATTGGCAAGGTGAAGTACATTATGATCGGCGATCCTTCCCATGTGGTTTCCCGCAACTTTGATGTATTGATCGAAGCTGACGGTCTTGCTGATCGTGGTACATTCATCATTGATCCAGACGGTGTTATTCAAACTGTTGAGATTAATGCTGGTGGTATCGGCCGTGATGCTAGCGCTCTTGTTAACAAAATTAAAGCAGCGCAATATGTACGCAATCATCCAGGTGAAGTTTGCCCAGCGAAATGGTCGGAAGGTGCAGAAACTCTTAAACCAAGTCTCGATCTTGTAGGTAAGATTTAAGGAGCGAAAGCTAAATGAAACTAGATCAAGAAATAAAAGCTCAACTAGCGCAATACCTAGAACTCTTGGAAGGCGATGTAGTACTGAAACTCAGTGCAGGCGCTGACGAGGCATCACAAGAGATGACTGAACTAGTTGATGAAATTGCCAAAATGTCAGCTAGGATTACGGTGGAAAGAACCGAACTATCTAGAACCCCAAGCTTTAGTGTAAATCGTGTGGGTGAAGATACGGGCGTAACCTTTGCCGGAACTCCGCTTGGACACGAATTTACTTCATTAGTATTGGCTCTGTTGCAGGTTAGCGGAAGAGCTCCTAAGGTTGAGCAAAGTGTAATTGATCAGATCAAAGGCATTAGTGGCGAATATAAGTTTGAAACTTATGTTAGCCTGAGCTGTCATAATTGCCCTGATGTTGTACAAGCACTGAATCTTATGAGTATCTTTAATCCGGGCATTACCCATACGATGATTGACGGTGGAGTATTCAAAGAAGAGGTAGAAAGCAAAGAAATTATGTCTGTTCCAAGCGTCTACCTTAATGGTGAATTTTTCGAAAGTGGTCGTATGACGGTTGAAGAAATTTTAGCTAAAATGGGCAGCAGTGTGGACGCATCAGAGTTTGACAATAAAGCTCCATATGATGTGCTTGTTGTCGGCAGCGGCCCAGCTGGTGCAAGTGCAGCCATTTACGCGGCACGTAAAGGTATACGTACAGGTATTGTTGCTGAACGCTTTGGCGGACAGGTTAACGACACGCTTGGTATCGAGAACTTTATTAGTGTGAAGTACACTGAAGGTCCTCAACTCGTAGCTAAACTTGAAGAGCAAGTAAAAGAGTATGGCATTGATGTGATGAAATTGCAGCGTGTCAGACGTCTAGACAAAAATGACTTAATTGAAGTTGAACTCGAGAACGGCGCTGTTCTAAAGAGTAAGACGGTCATTCTGTCTACAGGTGCTCGCTGGCGGAATATGGGTGTGCCTGGTGAAGCTGAATTCAAGAACAAAGGTGTAGCCTACTGCCCACACTGTGATGGTCCTTTGTTTGCAGGCAAAGATGTTGCAGTTGTTGGCGGCGGTAACTCAGGTATTGAGGCAGCTATTGACCTTGCAGGTATAGTGAAGCATGTAACGGTTCTGGAATTTGCTCCTGAGCTCAAAGCTGATGCTGTACTGCAAGATCGTCTTTACAGCCTTCCTAACGTTACTGTTCTTAAAAACGTGCAAACTAAAGAAATTACCGGAACTGATAAGGTAAATGGTATTTCTTATGTTGATCGTGCGACAGAAGAGACTCACCATGTTGAATTGCAGGGTGTATTTGTACAGATCGGTCTGGTTCCAAATACAGAATGGCTAGGTGACACAGTTGAACGTACTCGCGTAGGTGAGATTGTTGTAGATAGCCATGGTGCTACTAGCTTACCAGGAGTATTTGCTGCTGGTGACTGCACTAATAGTGCTTATAAACAAATCATTATCTCGATGGGATCCGGTGCAACTGCAGCGCTAGGAGCATTTGATTATCTGATCCGTAACTAACCGATATTGTTAGTAACAGCAAGAGAACGAAAGCCCTCACTTTTTACAAAGTGGGGGCTTTTTTTTATGTTATCTGTCTTTTGTGAGAGGAAAATGGGGATTTGTAAACTTTTTTGGAGGATTTTATGAAGATTTTCGCGAATACATATCTAAAATATGAATTAAGCAAAATTAAATATTTAGATTAAATGCATGTATGTAAGGCATGATCTGCTTAGACTTGGTGCGCTATAAATAACGTTTTGCTGGAATGGAGACTATATTTCTGTGATTAACAACATTGAATCTTTAGACAAATTTATCTCACTTATACCTATTATAAAATTATCGATCCCGGCTGATTTATCAATAGCGATATGTGATTTGGAACGGTTCGTTGCTTATTTTCCTGGCGACACCATAAATTTAAACATTAACGAAGGACAATCTTTAAACAAAGAAGAACCGCTTTACTTAGCGATACAAGAGAATCGTACCTTGAAGTCCGATGTTCCAGCCCACTTTTATGGATTTGAGTTTACAGGTACAGCAACACCTCTTCACGATCAAACGGGACAAGTCATTGGCGGGATTGCAGTTCAGATTCGAAGACAAAGTGAATTAAAAGCCATTGTAGAACAAATCTCGGAATCATTATCCCAAGCCAATGAGCAAATTAATAATATTTCCTATGGCGTAAGTTCACTTTCGGATCACTCTCAGGAACTACTCATTCAATCTCAGCAGGCTGGAAAAGATGTGGAGAATACAACAGAAGTCCTATCAATTATAAACAGGGTTGCTGATCAAACGAATTTACTTGGGCTGAATGCTGCAATAGAAGCAGCGCATGCAGGTGAGAAAGGTAGAAGTTTTGAAGTCGTAGCCAAGGAAATCCGGAAATTTTCAAGGGAAACCGTTGCCTCAACGCAAAACATAAATAAAACCATGTTACAGATCAAGGGAATTACGAATCAAATGGCTAATTCGATAGAGAAGATAGCAGCTATCGGCCAAGAACAGGCGGCGTCTGTTCAGCATACTTCTACATTTATTGAGGAAATAAAGATAATGTCCCAAAAACTTAACGAGTTTGCTAATAAATTATAAAAAGAGATTCAGTAGCAGTATTTTTGTCGCAATAAAAGAAAATTTTAAACGTATATTTAAAATGATGAATGGTATAGTAAGATAGTAATGAGTAATCAACATAGGAGGAATAAATTATGTCAACGCCGCACAATGCAGCACAAAATGGTGAAATCGCCAAAACAGTATTAATGCCAGGAGATCCTTTGAGAGCGAAGTATATTGCAGAAACCTATTTGGAGAACCCAACCCAATTTAATACGGTACGTAATATGTTTGGATATACAGGAACTTATAAAGGCAAAGAGGTTTCGGTAATGGGTTCGGGAATGGGAATGCCAAGTATCGGTATTTATTCTTATGAACTATACAAAAACTATGGTGTGGAAAACATCATTCGTATCGGTAGTGCTGGAGCATACACAGATAAATTGAATTTATTTGACGTGGTGTTGGCGGATAGCGCGTGGAGTGAATCTACATATGCCTATGTGCAAAGCGGTGTAGAAGGAGATATCCAGCTGCCAAGTAAAGAATTGAACGAAGTCATTGAAGCAGCGGCTACACGTATTAACAAGCCAGTTCTGACGGCGAGAATTCATTCCAGCGATGTATTCTATCATGAAGACAATGTGCCTGGAGTTAATGAATTTTACAATGAACATGGCTGTGTTTGTGTAGAAATGGAGAGTTATGCGTTGTTCCATAATGCGAAAGTGTTAGGTAAACAAGCTGCATGTATTCTTACCATTTCTGATTCGTTAGTTACTCATGCTGTAACCACGGCAGAAGAAAGACAAAATTCTTTCAACGGCATGATGGAAGTAGCTTTAGAAGCAGCGATTTCTATTTAATAAAAAAGATTAAGTAGCTTAAAAAGTTCTACGAGCAAAAGCTTGAGAGCCTATTAAATTCAGGATTAAGTCCTGATATTTAATAGGTTTTTTTCTCATTTGTAAGGTTGTGGAAATGGATAGGTGAAGCGTGTAAATTATTGTTGTTTTTAATCAAAATTTAATGTTAAATTCGTAATAATTCTCTCGGATTATACCGATATAAAAATCAAACCAAATGGCTACAAATCTTAGAAAAGACATCTAATCTCCATATGGTGGAAGTATTTATATTTTGGTGTAATGCCAAAGGGGGAAAATTGTGATTAAGCGGAGTGGCAATCTTTTATTAGCAATAAGTTTAGTATTCTCTATCGTCAGTTCTCTGTTTATGCCTGCAGTAATTTATGCAGCACCCAGCAATAGCAATATCATAGATCAAAGCTCCACATCAGCTGGAAATTTGAGCAGTGTTGCATTTGGTAACAATGTTTTTGTAGCGGTGGGCCAAGGAGGGATATCTACATCATCAAATGGCGTAGATTGGTCTATCTCCAATAAGGCGGGGAACCCCAAACTAACTTCTATTGTGTTCGCTAATGGGCTGTTCTTAGCTATTGATGGTAGCGAAAAGGCAGTATACAATTCACTCGATGGTGAAAATTGGACAAAAAAAACGTTAGCTATCACACCGGAAAGGTTGAAAGCGGTCAATGGAAAGTTTTTTGTATGGCAGTCAGTATATAAACCTGGCACCAATCCACCTTCTTATAATGTAACTCTTCTACAATCCTCGGATGGAATTAACTGGACAGACACAGGAATCACTTCTACCAATGCAATATTCGGAATGCAAAGCTTAACGGATATTGCTTATGGCGACAACAAATATGTGGTCTCTGCTAACAATGCTGTCTATTATACCTCAACGAATCTGATCAATTGGACAACGGTTACCTTAACCGATCTTGTGATCAACCACTATAATTCTAGCTGGCCTTATGTTACGAATGTAATCTATTTAAATAATCGTTTCTTTAGTTATATCGTGACTCCTTATGCTAAAAAAATATTCACCTCTACAGACGGTGTTAACTGGACCGTTGATGCCTCATGGGATAATAAGCAATTTTATGGGGGAGGTTCTTTAAATGGGAGCTATTTGTTGTTTGGGCAGGGCGTAATTTATAAATCTCCTGCGGCTCCGCTGGACAGCAGCCAGTGGACATCTTCGGATACCCATACAACAATGATGGTGAACAATATGGTTTACGGAAATGGCAAATATGTTGCCTCAGGGGGCAGCGGCTTGCTGGTTTCTTCTGACCTCTCGGCGTGGAGTAATGTCAGCGGTAATCTGAAAAGTATTGCTAAGGATGATAATGGCAATTATGTTGCCGTCTCATCCGGGGAATATGGCTCTATTTACAAATCTACTAGCTCCGCAGTATGGAACGATGTCACACCCTCTAAGCTGCCGGGAATGAATGCGGTCACTTATGGAGCAGGGAAGTTTATTGCAGTTACAGATAAAGAAAACTACAATCTTAACGCCAAAGTGGTGACCTCGACCAACGGTGACACTTGGACTACGACAGATACCGGAGTGCAGGACAATCTGACAGGTATTGCTTTTGGCACAAATCAGTATATTGCAGTTTCCGATTATGGCGGAATTTATTCTTCAGTTAACGGAACCTCATGGACAGAGAGATTTAAAAATGGGGATTTTGCATTTAATACAGTAGCTTACTTGAATAATCAATTTGTAGCTCTTGGGATAAAATACAATAGTACTACTTATGAGCAAGAGAGCGTTGTTATCGCAAAATCATCGGATGGAATACAGTGGAATGTGCCCCTAGAGATTGGGTTCCCCAATACTTCTTTAAAGGGAATTGCCTATGATGGCAGAGCTTATATTCTGGTTGGAGAAGATACAATTAGCCAGCAGGCAGTAATTCTAACCACTGAGGATTTGGTAACTTTTACGAAGGTTACAATATCAGCTAGCGCACTAAATAATATCAGCTTTGGTAATGGAAGTTTTCTGGCTGTTGGATTGAAGGGGGAGTTATTCTCTTCGGCAGACGGATCCACGTGGACTCAGGAAACATCAGATCTTACTTCTAATCTTAATGGCATTATTTACGATGGTACTAACTTTAAGGTCGTGGGGGATTATTTCACTAAAATGACCTTGAACCTAGGTCCTACTCTAGCTTACAGCATCACCGCCTTAGCGGCGACCTTGACGCCTGTCGTAGGTGTAGATAATGGGATTACGCTGACCGTGAAGAATTCGCTGGGCGATACGGACACTCTGTTTACCGGATCAAAAGAAGTGACGGTAACGGGTTATGGTGTTGCGCCGGACGGAACGTACGGAAGCTTAGGAAGCACCGCTTTAGCGGCTTCACCGAGCAAGATCAACGTTAATTTCGTTGATGGTGTAGCTCAGGTGAACCTGAAGCTGAATAAAGCGGGAGCACAGGCTGTTGTGTTCAGCCAAGCAGGCGTAACCTCGCCAGCGGCAACAGCGCTGAACATTGCACCTGTCGCAGGTAGCACAGCGACAATGAAGCTGACCACGGGCGTAAGTGCGCCGCAGGCCAACGGCGGCAGCTTCGCGCAGCAGCCAGTGATAACGCTGCTGGACCAGTTTGGGAATGTAAATATTGGCGACAACAGTACAGTTGTTACTGTGTCGAAGAAGGATACAGGAAGCTGGACGTTGACGGGGAATACGACATTGACGGCAGTAGCAGGTGTCATTTCCTTTACGGATCTGGGAGCCACGAATGCAGCTGGAATCACAGGAGCCCAACTGGCATTTGATGCGATAGGTCTTGCAGAAATCACTAGCGCTACCGTGAATCTTCCACAACCACAGGGAGCGCAAAGCATCACTGCCTCAGCGGCGACGTTGACACCTGTCGTAGGTGTAGATAATGGCATTACGCTGACCGTGAAGAACTCGCTGGGCGACACGGACACTCTGTTTACCGGAACAAAAGAAGTGACGGTAACGGGTTATGATGTTGCGCCGGACGGAACGTACGGAAGCTTAGGAAGTACCGCTTTGGCAGCTTCACCGAGCAAGATCAACGTTGATTTCGTTGAGGGTGTAGCTCAGGTGAACCTGAAGCTGAACAAAGCGGGAGCACAGGCTGTTGTGTTCAGCCAAGCAAGCGTAGCCACGCCAGCGGCAACGGCGCTGAACATTGCACCTGTCGCAGGTAGTACAGCGACAATGAAACTGACCACAGGCGTAAGTGCGCCGCAGGCCAATGGCGGCAGCTTTGCGCAGCAGCCAGTAATAACACTGCTGGATCAGTTTGGAAATGTAAACATTGGCGACAACAGTACGATTGTTACTGTTTCGAAGAAGGACGCAGGGAGCTGGACATTGACGGGAAATACGACATTGACGGCAGTAGCAGGTGTCATTTCCTTTACGGATCTGGGAGCTACGAATGCAGCTGGAATCACCGGAGCCCAACTGGCATTTGATGCGACAGGACTTACACAGATCACCAGTGTAGCGTTGAATCTTCCAGAGCCACAAGGAGCCCAAAGCATTACCGCCTCAGCGGCGACTTTGACACCTGTCGTAGGTGTGAATAATGGCATTACGCTGACCGTGAAGAATTCGCTGGGCAATACAGATACAACGTTCACCGGAACAAAAGAAGTGACGGTATCAGGTTATGATGTTGCGCCTGACGGAACGTACGGCAGCTTAGGAAGTACCGCTTTGGCAGCTTCACCGAGCAAGATCAACGTTGATTTCGTTGAGGGTGTAGCTCAGGTGGATCTGAAGCTGAACAAAGCTGGCGCGCAAGCGGTTATGTTCAGCCAAGCAGGTGTAGCCTCGCCAGCGGCAACAGCGCTGAACATTGCACCTGTCGCAGGCAGCACAGCGACAATGAAGCTCACTACGGACGTAAGTGCGCCGCAGGCTAACGGCGGCAGCTTCGCGCAGCAGCCAGTAATAACACTGCTGGATCAGTTTGGGAATGTAAACATTGGCGACAACAGTTCGGTTGTTACTGTGTCGAAGAAGGACGCAGGAAGCTGGACGTTGACGGGGAATACGACATTGACGGCAGTAGCAGGTGTCATTTCCTTTACGGATCTGGGAGCTACGAATGCAGCTGGAATCACCGGAGCCCAACTGGCATTTGATGCGACAGGTCTTCCAGAGATCACTAGCGCTACCGTGAATCTTCCACAACCACAGGGAGCGCAAAGCATCACCGCCTCAGCAGCGACTTTGACACCAGTTGTAGGTGTAGATAATGGCATTACGCTGACCGTGAAGAACTCGCTGGGCGACACGGACACTCTGTTTACCGGAACAAAAGAAGTGACGGTAACGGGTTATGAAGTTGCGCCGGACGGAACGTACGGAAGCTTAGGAAGTATCGCTTTGGCAGCTTCACCGAGCAAGATCAACGTTGATTTCGTTGAGGGTGTAGCTCAGGTGGATCTGAAGCTGAACAAAGCGGGAGCACAGGCTGTTGTGTTCAGCCAAGCAGGCGTAGCCACGCCAGCGGCAACGGCGCTGAACATTGCACCTGTCGCAGGTAGCACAGCGACAATGAAGCTCACTACGGGCGTAAGTGCCCCGCAGACCAACGGTGGCAGCTTCGCGCAGCAGCCAGTAATAACACTGCTGGATCAGTTTGGGAATCTAAACATTGGCGACAACAGTTCGGTTGTTACTGTGTCGAAGAAGGACGCAGGAAGCTGGACGTTGACGGGGAATACGACGTTGACGGCAGTAGCAGGTGTCATTTCCTTTACGGATCTGGGAGCTACGAATGCAGCTGGAATCACCGGAGCCCAACTGGCATTTGATGCGACAGGTCTTGCAGAGATCACTAGTGCAGTTATTGACCTTACCTGGCCTGAACTTGCTGCGCCAAGTATTGAGTCTGTAACGGCAGGAAACGGACATATTCGAATTACTTGGAGTCCCGTATATGGTACCGATAGTTACGCTGTATATCGGTCTACAGCTTCAGGTGTTTATGGAGCTGAGGTAGCTACTATAAGTGGCTCTGAGAACAGTTACGATGCTGTAGGACTAATTAATGGAACTGCTTATTATTTTATTGTTAAAGCTGTTAATCCTGATGGTATCAGTGCGGCTTCCAATGAAGTAACTAGAACGCCTCAGGTTCCAGCGCCGGGTGCGCCAATACTTCATTCACCTGTGGCAAGTAATGGCATCATCGGCTTAACATGGGATCCGGTGAAGGGTGCGATTGGATACACTATATATCAAGGTATCACTTCCGGAATCTATGAGACACAAGTGGCTACAGTAAGCGAGTCCGTCTACAACTATGATGTGACAGGGTTAACTAATGGCCAATCTTATTATTTCGTAGTTAAGGCATCTAATCCGGGCGGGGAGAGTGCAGCTTCTAACGAAGTCAGCACGAAACCAAGAACATCACCATCTGCACCTACGGGCTTAATAGCAGTAGCGGGAGATGGCGAGGCGACTGTGACATTTGCAGTTCCTGATTCGAACGGGGGAACTCCAATTACGAATTATGAGGTTACTGCTTCTCCGGGTAATATCGTAACAGTTGGGGCAACAAGTCCAATAACGGTAACAGGTCTAGCGAATGGAACAACTTATTCGTTTACAGTTAAAGCGATTAATAGCGCTGGTAGTAGTGTAGCTTCTGAAGTTTCGAACTCCGTGACACCAAAGTCATCAACGGAGGTTGAGGTTACACCTACACCGCCAACACCAACACCAACACCAACAGAATCACCGACATCAACACCGACTGCACCACCTGCAACAACTGCACCAACTGCAACAGCAGGATCCACTGCTACAGCTACAGCTACACCATCTAGCAGCATGGTTGAGGTATTGGTGAACGGTAAGGTTGAAAATGCCGGAACAGCAACGATATCTGAGCATAACGGGCAGACGGTTACCACGATTGTTGTAGATCAGGCAAAAATAGAGCAACGCATCGAAAAGGAAGACCAGAATGCAATTATAACTATCCCTGTGACTGCGACTTCAGATGTGATTATTGGCGAGCTTAATGGTCAAATCATCAAAGATATGGAGCAGAAGCAGGCGCTGTTAATCATTCGTACTCCAAAGGGTACTTATACAATATCAGCAGCACAGATTGATATCAGTGCAATTTCAAAACAGTTTGGCACAGACATTGCTCTACAAGATGTGAAGGTGCAAATTTCAATTTCTGTTCCGACTGCGGATGTACTGAAAAGAATAGAAATGCTGGCAGCCAATGAAAAGCTAACGCTGGTAGCTCAGCCATTAGATTTCACGGTGAAAGTTACTTACGCTGGGAAAACTGTTGAACTCACTAAGTTTAATACCTATGTGGAAAGAACTATTCCTCTTGCGGATGGTGTAGACCTTAAGAAGATTACGACTGGGCTAGTGCTTGAAGCAGGGGGGACGATCCGCCATGTACCCACACAGATTGTTGCCATTGATGGCAAAAACTTTGCGAAAATACACAGTTTAACGAACAGTACGTATTTTGTAGTTCAAGATCCACAGAACTTCAAGGATGTCGTCACCCACTGGGCTAAGGACATTGTCAATGAGATGGCTTCCCGTAAGGTTATTAATGGAGTCGGTGACGATTTGTTTAACCCTAATCAGGAGATTACACGTGCAGAATTTGCGGCGATTATCGTACGTGGATTGGGATTGAAATTGGAGAGCGGAACAACATCCTTTACGGATGTGAAGGTCTCAGATTGGTATAATGATGCGGTGCAGACAGCTTACTCCTATAAGCTAATCAACGGTTTTGAGGATGGAGCGTTCCATCCTACAGACAAGATTACTCGGGAACAAGCGATGAGTATTATTGCTAAAGCTATGGTGATTACCGATTTGAAGACAAAACTTCCTGCCAAAGAAGCAAGCGAGCTGCTGAGCATTTACACGGATGCGAATGAAGCATCAGGCTGGGCGAAGAGTGGCATTGCAGACAGCCTGCAAGCAGGAATCATCACGGGCAGAAGCGGAAATGTACTTGCCCCACAAGCCTTCATTACGAGAGCAGAAGTTGCGGCTATCATCCAAAGATTGCTGCAACAATCAGATTTGATTTAATACACGGTTCTGATTCGAGAGGATCCTTCATGCAGGAAGAGCTGCGGAGGGTCCTCTTTATTTTATTAGGTCAGAGACAATCATTTGTTGCTTTTTTATTGACAAGAAGAAAAATCCAGTTAATAATAACATATGAACACATGTTCATATGTTATTATTAACTGGAGCTTTTGAATGTAACTGCGCAGGGCTACGAATACTATCTAGCTGAAGGTAATAGGAGGTTAAGCATGATGAACAAGAAGAAAAGACACAATCATCAGGTCGAGAATGCACACAGGCAACAGGCCAATCACGATCACAGTAACCACGACCACGCTCATGAAGGACACAGTCACTCTCATGAAGGACACAATCACTCGCATGGCGCTCACGGGCATCATCATTTTGATCCAAGTGGAAATAAAAAAGGGCTTATGATTGCGTTAATCATTACGGTTGGAATTATGTTTTTGGAGTTTTTTGGAGGGTTAATTACCAACAGCTTAGCCCTGTTATCGGACAGTGGGCATATGCTAAACGATGCAAGCTCTCTAGCATTAAGCCTAGTAGCGGTCTGGTTCGCAACCAAACCTGCTTCTCCGAACAAAACGTACGGATTTCATCGATTTGAAATTTTGGCGGCACTTTTAAACGGAGTTACTTTATTTGTAGTTGCTGGATTTATCATTGTAGAAGCTTATGGGCGATTTTTTGAGCCGCCGGCGGTTGCCAGTGGTTCTATGATGCTGATCGCAAGTATTGGTCTTTTAGCCAATGTGGCTAGTGCATGGTCGCTTATGAGAAAAGGGGATGTGAAAAATAACATTAATCTCCGTAGTGCTTATCTCCATGTGCTTGGTGATGCTTTAGGTTCAGTAGGGGCGATTATTGCCGGTTTAATTATGATGATTTTTGGCTGGTATGTTGCAGATCCTATCATAAGCGTATTGGTTGCTCTACTGATTCTTAGAGGGGCGTGGGGAATTATCAAACATACCGTTCACGTCCTTATGGAAGGCACACCGATTACAATCAATCCAGCTCAAGTAAAGGAAATCCTCGAAAGCATTGAAGGGGTTAAAAATGTTCATGACCTGCATATCTGGACCATAACTTCGGGCTTAGATTCACTCAGCTGTCATATCTTAATTGAAGAGGAAGCAGATGACCAACGCATTTTGCAGCAAGCGATTCGGTTAATTGCCGATCATTTCAAAATTCAACATACAACCATTCAGGTTGAAACTTCCGCTATAGTTCATGAAGAATTGAAAATCTAATCAATGATTTATTTTTTGAATAGAATAGGGGGGCTATAGTATAATAAAAATACGAGGAAAGGGGTGATCGGTGCATGGATAATCTGACTCACGAGCATGAATCATGCAGTACGGATGAGCGGAAAAGTCATCACTCAGATAAAACTAAAAAGAATTTGATTAGCCGGCTCAATAGAATTGAAGGTCAAGTTAGAGGGCTAAAAGGGTTAATTGAAAAAGACACCTATTGTGATGATGTGCTGCATCAAATCTCCTCGGTCCAATCTGCATTGAACGGCGTGGGCAAGCTTTTGCTGGAGCATCATATGAAAAGTTGTGTAGTGGAACGTATCCAGGATGGTGAGAACGAGGTACTGGATGAGCTATTAGTTACCATCAATAAATTAATTAGATAATTGATCAATCGGAAGGATTCCTTGGAATCCTTTTTTATTTGCTCAAATTGGGTATATATAGAGTAGGGGACTACCCTAATTTATGATTTCGAGAGGAGTATGTGTTATGGCACATCAAAACTACAAAGAGTGTATTGAAGAGTGTTTGAAATGTATGGTAGCTTGTAATCACTGTTACTCAGCTTGTTTGGATGAGGATCATGTGGGGATGATGAAGGAGTGCATTCGCCTGGATCGTGAATGTGCAGATATATGCGAGTTCGCAGCTCATGCGATGTCGATGAACAGTAAATATGCAAAAGAAATTTGTCTGGCTTGTGCAGAAGCTTGTAAAGCCTGCGGCAACGAATGCCAAAAGCATGATCATGAACATTGCCAGCAATGTGCAGAAGCTTGTTTTGCTTGTGCAAAAGTTTGCCGTGAAATGGCGGCATAAATTAAAGCTTGAAACTGAAAGGGCTGCCGCGGCAGTCCTTTATTCATGAATAGGAAGCCAAATCTAAGGGCACTAGTGAGGTTTTGTAAAATTATTAAGCAATATAGGTAAATATAGTGTTAAAATTTATTGAAATAATACCTTTATAATCAAGAGATATAGATGCCGTAGGGGATGGCTGAGAAAAATAAACAGAATGAGGGGGATGTTAACAACGTTATGATCAATCTTAGTCCAGAACGACTCCAGCAAGTTAGCTACATAGGGATTACTGAGGCTGATTTAGAATTATTAAAAAGCAAGGAGAAAGAATTCAACTTAATCGTTAGCTCATTGGTTGAGGAACTGTATAAACAGATGACGATGGAGCCAGAATTGCTCCACATCATTGAGCAGCACAGTACACTGGATCGATTAAAAGAAACACAGCAGTGGTATTTTTTATCCATGGCCTCTGGTGTGATCGATGAAGCATTTATTGAAAGACGTTTGCTTATCGGGAAAATCCATTCTCGTATTGGATTAACAACGAATTGGTATTTGGGGACGTACATATTATATCTGGATCTGGCTACTGCTTATTTTGAACGGATATTACCAAACGAGTGGAAGCCTGTTATTCATGCCTTAACCAAGATGTTTAATCTCGATTCACAGCTCGTTCTTGAAGCCTATGAAGTGGATGAAAAAGCAAAAATTGAAAACTTGCTGGAGAAGCAAAATCACCTGCTTACAGGAGTGAGTTCAGCCGTTCAGGAGCTGGTATCTTTGATGGTTCAATTAAAGGATAGCAGTGAATCGATAGAAAGTTTAGCTAGTAAAAATGCTGATTATCAAGAGAAAACGCATCAAACGGTATTATATTTAGACAAAGAGGTGGAGTCTATTCATCAAGTGGGTACGATGATTAGAGAAGTGGCTGATCATACGCATCTTTTAGGCTTAAATGCGGCTATTGAAGCGGCCAGAGCTGGAGAGTTTGGAAGAGGGTTTGAAGTTGTGGCTAATGAGGTTCGTAAGCTAGCCCGCCGCTCAAAGGATTCATTGGTAACCATTGACCAGAAACTAGACAATATCAATGCCACCCTTTCCAAGGTGAAAAAAGAATCAGAACATAACTCCATGTATTCCAAGGATCAGGTCAAAAGCTCTCAAGAGCTGGCTTCCTTCGTGAACTTAATTGAAAAAGTGACTGCTGAGTTAGAGAGCTTGAAATGAAGCTGCCACGGATTGAAACACTCCTTCAGAAAATTCTGAGGAGTGTTTTTTGTTTGAAATATAAGAAGTTATTAGCGGTCTAGCTTAGACATCAGTTTTGGAGACACCGTTTAAGCTGGGCACATAATCAGCAGCCTTATCGATGTTCACCATCTGAGCGGCTTCATTGAAATTGTTGTTATTCTCCGCATTGTTTTTCTTACTTGGTTGATGTTTACCTGGAGCTTCTTTGGGATTGGCACTATTTTTGGGCATGACAGTCACCTCCATATTCTTCACCTAGTATGAGAAGGTAGTTTGAATTTTATGCCAGCAGTTGACAAGTGTATCATTAAAAGATATAGTTCATTTAATGATATATCTTTTAATGATACATATGAGGAGGTGATTAAGTGTCAAGAACGGACTCATTGGAAATGGGAGAGCTCACAGACACTGCATTTTATATTCTCTTATCTTTAGTCGAAGCCAAACACGGATATCTAATTATGAAATCGATCGAAACGATGACGAACAATCAATTTTCAATTGGGCCTGCTTCCTTGTATACAACTATTAAGAAGCTGTTAGCGGCTGAATTTATTGAGTTGTATAAAGAAGAAGAGGATGACAAACGAAAAACGTATATTGCAACAGAAAAAGGGATTGGATTGCTAAGAAAAGAAGTAGAGCGCCGAAAAGAAATGATTAGACATGCAGAACAAATTCTCAAATAAAAGGTGGGGAATAGGCATGAAGAATACAAAATATGTGACCAGCGGGGGCTTAGCTTTTACTGAAAAAGGTGATATGCAGAAATTGAGTAAGTATGCCAAAAGGGGCTGGCTCCTGGAAAGCTTTGCACCATTTGGTTATAAGTTAAGAAAGGGAGATCCCCAGACTTTTGAGTACAGTGTAGATTATCACACGAATGTGGATGAGGAGTATTATTTGATTTTTGAAGATGCCGGATGGACCTATGTCTGTTCTGCCGGAAATGGGTTTCATATCTTTCGGGCAGCTGCAGGTACGGCGCCTATCTACTCAGACACTGGGACCCTCATTGACAAATATGAACGTGAAAAGAAAACGATGAGCAAAGCAGCCTTGCCATTGCTTATAGCTTTGATTGTTTTTATCTTCCTAGCGATCTTGGGCGTTAATGGATGGTTACCTGAGATGGTGAGGAATATCAGCCTAGTGTTAGTAGTGGTCACACTTTGTATGTTGGTCTTTCCGGGTCTTCCATACATTGCGTATCGACTTAAATTAAATAAATTACGAGAATAGCGAATGAATTTTTATCTAAAGGATGTTTGCACAGCCATGAATGAAGTTGGTTGTGGGATCATCCTTTTTTAGTTGAGGAGTGAGAACAAATCTAAGTCTCAGATATATAGTACTAATGATCTATTAATGGGATTTATTATATATTAATTCCATATTCTGTATTACAATGATGACGAATACGAATTAGCTTGCTGTTTTCTTTCAAATTTATTACCACAATTGAAGAGGAGGCAATGAATGATGAAGAAGAATGCAAAGCTTAGGTTGAGTTGGAGAAGCCTTATTGTCGTATGTTTGATAATTAGTATTCTTCCTGCCGGTTCCGCGTTTGCAGCAGTGAACAAACCTTTTCCGCAACACACCACCTACACGAGTGGATCTATCAAGCCGAACAATGTAACCCAGACCAGTATGGATAATTCAGTGAAGACCAAATGGGATGCGTGGAAAACGGCCTATCTCAAACCAGCTGGCACTGGCAAATATTACGTTAAGTATAATTCAGATGGAGAAACGGTATCTGAAGCACATGGTTACGGGATGTTGTTCACAGTTTTGATGGCTGGTTATGACAGTAATGCTCAGACTTATTTTGACGGCTTATATAATTATTACAAGGCTCATCCAAGTACAATTAACCCTTATTTGATGTCCTGGAAGCAAAATAGCAGCTTTCAAAACATTGAAGGCGAGGATTCGGCTACAGATGGAGATATGGATATAGCTTTCTCATTGCTGCTTGCGGACAAGCAGTGGGGAAGTAGTGGTACGATCAATTATTTACAAGCTGCAAAAGATATCATTAATGCGATTATGGACAATGAGATTAACCAGACACAGTGGACGATCCGTCTAGGTGACTGGGCGAATAGTGGCTCGTATAATACAGCAACTAGACCTTCGGATTTCATGCTAAATCATTTAAAAGCATTCCAACAGGCTACAGGAGATACCCGCTGGACGAATGTTATCGATAAAACGTACACGATTATAAATAGCCTTTATACGGGTTATAGCTCTAGCACTGGACTCTTGCCTGATTTCGTAGTTTACTCTGGGGGTGTGTATAAACCTGCTGCGGCGAATTTCCTTGAAGATGCCAATGACGGGAATTACAATTACAATTCTTGTCGTACCCCATGGCGGATCGCAACAGATTATTTGATTACCGGAGACAGCAGGGCGCTTACGCAGCTTAATAAGATGAATAGCTGGATTAAGACTAAAGTAAGCAGTACACCTGGTAGTATAAAAGATGGGTACAAGCTAAACGGAACCGTATTTGGAAGTTACAATAGCGGTGCTTTCTATGCTCCATTTGGGGTCAGTGCGATGACCTCATCAACTTACCAAAGCTGGTTGAATTCTCTCTGGAGCCACACAGCAAGCAGTGCTGCAGAAGATTACTATGAAGACAGCATCAAGCTATTTTCGATGATCGTTATGTCTGGCAACTGGTGGACCTATTAAGAGAATATTTAGGTAGAAAAAGGCTGCCCCCAAAACGTTCATGCCCAAAGCCATAAAAGCCAAACAGAACAGCGATTCTCCTAATATTGGAGAATCGCTGTTCTGCATTTTTGGTCAACTGCAGCTTGCTTCAGTAGATTATGGGCAAAAGTAAAGACACCTGATCTCTAATGTCACTTTTATGTGCTGCAATGCATAAAACCCTGTAATCCCCGAGATCCCCGCAATCTTCGTTTGTTCTTCGGTTATCCAAATACACTTTCCGGTTTCATCATTCGGCGTACGGCGGAGC
The DNA here is from genome assembly GCF_037965665.1 of Paenibacillus sp. FSL L8-0333. Lineage (NCBI taxonomy): Bacteria > Bacillati > Bacillota > Bacilli > Caryophanales > Paenibacillaceae > Paenibacillus > Paenibacillus sp. FSL L8-0333. The sequence goes on along the minus strand of NZ_CP150186.1, from coordinate 6,083,419 downwards.
ATCCTTTATTTGATAACCAATTGAATCAAGGGGCGTACCTAGTGATGCTCCAAATGATGCAATAAGCGAAGCATTTATACAGAAATTAGGGAATTTCTCCCTAAAATTCAGAGAATTTTGTTCATCAGACTTATAATTAGGGAAAACTTCCCTAAATTTTGGCCGATTCAGTAACTAATAAAGAAATCTCCCTGATTATTAGGGAGGAATTCCCTGATTTTGTCCTTTTAGAGCGAATATCGGCTATTTTCAGGGAGTATTTCCCTAATTAGTTTACACTTACGCTGCACATCGCACACCATTTCCCTATTTTTGGGACAACCTTTCTGAAGACTTTGCGGCATACAGATAAGCAGTACCGCAAAAGAATTGTGGTTTTAGCGAACGTTGTTTTCGGTGAAACGTCCTGCCAGTTTATATACAATTGGATTAAATAGGAAAATGTAGTTCCTTATATCTAAAAAAGGCAGGTGATAATATTGCTCTCAGACAAGAAACAATCTCTACTATTTATTATTATCGTATGGGCAATGGCGTTAGGGATGTTGCTGCTTCCGGAATCGGCACAGGGTCTGTATGGTTTTACTCCTTTTTTCGCAGTATGTATCATGATGTTTCTGATTGTGAGAGATGGATACAGTGCTGAGGGATGGAGAAGGTTGGGCTTCAAATTTAGGGGAGGCAAAGAATACATATTGGCTTTAGTTATTCCCTTAGGTTCACTGGGAGCGGGTTATGCTGTCTATTGGATGGAATGGACTTCAAGCTTAATTCCTCCAGATTCATGGATCGAGACTGTTATATATTTGCTCGTTTACATTGTCCTTGGTTCGTTATCTGCTTTGGGGGAAGAGATCGGTTGGAGGGGTTGGCTGCTCCCGCGTTTTCAATGGATGGGAAGAGTAAGTTCTAGTGTAACAATGGGCTTAATCTGGGCTATATGGCATTATCCGGCGATTCTTGGGCCGCGTGCTTATCATTCCTCTGGAAGCCGCTGGCTCGTGGTGGTGCTCTTTACCTTATCTGTTATGTTTGCGGGCATCATTATAAATGAACTGCGTCTGTCCTCCGGTAGTATTTGGCCGGCAGTGCTTTTACACGGAACTAATAATGCTGTAGATAGTGTTTTGCACAATATTACTGTCAGTTCTTCACCTATGTTGGAGTATGTGGCCGGGGAGAGCGGTTGGGTTCCAATGATTTTATATGGGTGCGCAGCGATATGGATTCTGAATCGAAACCACAGAGTGGAACAGCAAAAAGCCAGAATAGAGCTATAATTCAATGCGGACATTTAGAAGGGAAGGAATATCATGCATAAAAGTATATAATTTCCTGTGTGATTCATATAAAATGGTAGGGGAATACCAACTAAGAATAGAGATATGTATAATTTTGTTCGTTCGGGGGATTTGAAATGACAGTAAAACTCCGCCAGTTATTCATATCAGGGTTACTTTGCATTTTTGCTTTTCTTATTATTCATTTTGTGGGGGTCATTCACTCTAATATCTTGCTTGGCATTGGTCTGGAGCAGAATGAACGAGGGCAATATTATATTGCTGAGGCAGACGTTTCAAGCGAAGGGTATAAACAGAATTTAAGGGAAGGGGATATCTTATTACGGGTTAATGGGAAACCGATTGACAAAGTGGATGAAGCTGTTAGATATGGAAGCTTAACTCAGGTTCAATCCGTTGACCTTCTTCGTAACTCCAAGGGGGGTGCTCCACTTGCTTTGCATTATGATATTGAGAATAAATCCTCCATATATCATACGTTTACCCAGCTTGTAGTCCCTGGAGCGACATTTGTTTTTTTGGCAGTGTTAGGCCTTCTATTATACCGCAGGAGAAGCGGGGAGCGCTCAGCAGAGCTGCTGATTTTATTCTTTTTATTAGTCGGAATAACTTACTTTGCGGGATATGCCTCAAGTAGATCTGATCTTATAGGTAGAATCGCGATGGGTTGCGTGTTGCCTTTAATTCCACTGGTTTTTATTCACTTTCTCCAAGTATATCTGAAACGATTTGATGTATTAGTTTTATCTACTACTGTAATCAAAATATACTACGGCCTGGTTATTTTATTAAGCCTATTTTCTACCTCCAGTCTAATGGTTTACTCATGGGATAGATCCTTGTATTCCTTTATAAGGTTAATTATTATTGGGTTCTTTGTTTTTGGGATTTTTTACAGCATATTTAAGCTGCTATATTTATACATTACTTATCGAAGCACAGCGCTTAAATCGATGTTTAAAATTATGCTTACCGGACAAATCCTTGCGTTTACACCTTTTGTTCTCTTCTCAGCTGCACCCATTGCTGTTGGGGTCAACTTGATTCCTTACGAAATTACTACGATCTTTTTGTTTTTGATGCCAGTTACTTATTTTTATCTGCTGACGGCTAGGCAACTATTTGACATTGATTTCGCTTTTAATCGGTTTAAATATTATTTATTAATTGCTTTTTTTCCGGCGCTAATGATTGTAGCCGTACTTGCGATCATTCAGAGCAGGCAAGAGTATGATTGGATCAAATGGATTCAGATGTTTTTGGTTGTATATTTATCTATTACAATCTTTTTATTCTTTAAGGAGAAAATAGATTATTATTTCCGGCCTAAATTGTTCCGTGAGCTTTATCATTATCAAGGTAGTCTGGAGCGATTCTCGAAGCAAATCTCCAAGGTGATGAAGCGGTCTGATTTGGAGGCTGCAATTTACAAGGAAATCAATGAGATTTTACCGGTTAGTCGGTCTGCTTTTTTTGAGAGAGATGAGGATATGAGTAACCTCGAACAAATAGTCGACAATTCGGGCCAAGAGATCAACATAGAATTTGTATCGAAATCTCCAGTTTTTAAGGTAGGAGAAGTAGTTCAACTCAAACAGGGGATCTTACTCGTAATCGGACGTCACCAAAAAAAATTTAATCTCCTCTGGATTGATCATAAGAAGAATCATACAAAACTTAATTCGGATGAGCTTAATTGGTTAAATACCCTCGCAAATTATGCGAGTATTGTTTATGAGAATTTATATCTTATTGAAGGCTTGATTGAAGACCTTGAAGCAGAGATGAAAAAAGAGTTACATGCAGCACCATGGGTTCTACGCCTGATCTTTAACTTATCAGAGAAAGAACGCAGAAAGCTGGCGGCAGATTTACATGATTCTGCTCTTCAGGATCAGCTCATTTGGCTTCGCAGGCTGGAAACACTGATCTCCGATCATGATATTGAGGCGGATATTTTGCCAGAGCTGCTTCAGATTAAAGAGGGACTTCTGGATGTGATATATCAGATTAGGGAGACCTGCAATGAACTGCGTCCGCCGCTGCTAAGAGAGACCGGAATTGTGAAGGCACTGGAACTATTGTTTGAGTATGCCCAGCTGCAGTCTAACTACATTATCACCTTTACATCCAGTCCGATTGGTGAGCTAAGTGATGATCTGGTGATTGCGTTGTATCGAATAGTACAGGAGCTCCTGCGGAATGCCGGGAAACATGCCAAGGCGAATCAGATTGAAATTGAGCTGGACCAGCAAGAGCATCTCTATTTCCGATATAAGGATGATGGGATTGGCATGAATATAGTTGATATCAGGGAATCTTTTCAGCATATGGGCCTGTCCGGCATCAAAGAACGTGTTGCGAGCTTAGAGGGGCAATGCACTTTTAACTCGGAGAAAGGGAAGGGACTGGAGGTTATTATTTATTTACCGACAATGGCTTTTGTAGAAGAAAAGCACAGAGGAGGCGATGACGATGATACGTATCTTGTTGGTTGATGATCATCCTTCAGTCGGAGAAGGAACCAAAACTATGATTGAGCAGGACGCGGATATGGAGGTTACTTTTGTTTTGTCAGCGATGGAAGCTTTGGATAGGCTGGAGCAACAAGAATTTGATGTGATCTTATGCGATCTCAACATGCCTACGATCAGCGGACTTGAATTCGCCAAAAGAGCCGTTCAACGTGATCCTGAATCTAAAGTGGTGATTTATACCGGATATGAGATCAGTGCTCATTATAATCTTTTGATGGAGTCAGGGGTCACAGGATTTATCTCTAAGACAGCTTCCCGAGAACAGTTGTTAAATACCATTCGTTGTGCACTGAGGAATGAGGCGGTCATTCCGGTGTCTTTACTTAAACAGCTACGAAGAAATGATATCAAGATTTCTAATCACCGGGATAATCGGCTGCTTGAAGAAGTGTCCATTAATCAAAGAGAACAGGAAATACTCCAAGAAGTAGCTAGTGGAAAAAGCAATAAAGACATAGCCAGCAAGCTTTTAATGTCACAAAGGACTGTGGAGTATAACCTGACGAGAATCTTTGAGAAGCTTAGTGTACATTCCAGATCCGAGGCTATTGTTGAGGGTAAACGACTAGGTCTTGTTAGGATGGAGACTTTCTAAGTTGAAGCCCATACAACCCAATACATAGTTTTGTTAGTTTTATTCATGTTGTTAAGCACCTCACTTTGACATCTTGATCGTCATTACCTGTAATTCATAATTCTGAACCATTCTGGTATTTAGATGTATTATTCTGAAAAAATCAAGGAGGAACATCCATATGATTGACATGAACCAACTATTTTTGATTACAGATATCCCAGGTTACTCGCCGCAAATCAGCCGACTTTTATCCATGATGAACTATGCAAGATATACAACATTAGAAGCCGTTAAGGGTCTAACTGTGGAACAACTGGATTATTTATTGGATGCTCAGAGTAACTCTATTGGAGCGTTATTATTGCACTACGCTGCTGTAGAATATGCATATCAAGTGGCAACGTTTGAGCAAAGAGATTTGTCTGAAGAAGAGCTAACAAGATGGGGACCAGCATTAAATTTAGGCGACGAAGGACGAGCCAATATTAAGGGGAATGACCTAAGCTATTATTTAGATCGCCTAAATGAAGTTAGACAAAAGACTTATGAATTATTCGCAACCGTCGATGATGATTGGTTATATACTGAAGAGGAATTCTGGCATAACAAACCTGCGAACTACTATTTTATGTGGTTTCACGTTTTTGAGGATGAAATCAATCATAGAGGCCAGATTAGGCTGATCCGAAAAAGAGCACTAGCTTAAGAAAGGAAGCGCGCGAATGGAGTACATAGAGAAAACTATAAAGCCTTTATTTAAGAAATATCCGCTGCTCTCGAAATTTGTATTAACAGTGGTGATTATAGACATCGTTTATTACGCCGGAAAACAAGTTGGAGGATTAGCTTATTACCTCATGCACTAATTTCTTTTGAAAATAAGCCGAATAGAGAAGGCGAGTTCCACTCATTTTGAGTGTGAATTCGCCTTTTTATATTGCTTAACCTAAATATGTGCTATAGCTCTGACTCTTCCATGTGGCTATCCAGTTCATTATCAGTTCACACAAATTTGTTAGGATATGAAACATCAAAAGAGATATAGAGCATGACCAGGAGAGGAAGAGAAACAAATGAAAATATTAGAAGTTAAACATGTAAAGAAATCATATACTTTGTACGGTAAAGAAAAGGTGCCAGTACTCCATGATGTGAATCTAAGCTTTGATACAGGTGAATTCGTCTCTATTCTAGGTGAGTCTGGCTGCGGAAAGTCCACACTGATGAACATCATTGGGGGAATGGACTCCGATTATGAAGGCGAGGTCCTTGTTCGCGGAAAGAATTTAAGCACGATGACCGAAAAGGAAATGGATGATTATCGCAAGAACAATATTGGCTTCGTTTTTCAAAATTTCAATCTGATCCCACATCTGTCAGTTTTGGAGAATGTTACAGTGGCGATGCAGATGACGGATACCAGTGAGAAGGACCGCAATAAACGTGCTATAGATATTTTGACTGAGGTAGGCTTGAAAGAGCACCTGAAAAAACGCCCCAATCAGCTGTCCGGTGGACAGAAGCAAAGAGTGTCCATTGCCCGCGCGCTAGCGAATAATCCTGATATTATTTTGGCAGATGAACCTACAGGGGCCTTGGACAAGGATACCGGCGATCAAATTTTAGTCTTATTGGACAGCATAGCCAAAAGAGGGATATTGGTCATTACCGTGACCCACTCACAGAAAGTAGCCGACTCTGGTACCCGTATCGTAAAGGTTGAAGAAGGACGGATTAAAGATGATATTCAGTTAAAGGACCGCTCCTTGATTAGTTACGATGGAGGAGAGGGGTCATCCCGAAATCTCAGTTTATTTGCATCTTTTAAAATGGCTCTGCAGAATATGAAGCTCAACGCCAAACGTAATGTATTGGTAGCTTTGGGTGGGTCTATTGGTATTTTAAGCGTACTGTTGATGCTTTCCTTAGGGAATGGAATTACGAACTATATGAATGACGAAATTAATTCAAGTATGGATCCTTTACTCGTGGATATAACTAAACCCAGTGAAGAAGCTAAAGGCATGCAAGGTCCAGAGGCAATGATGTTGCCCGGCGAAACGTTTACGGCTGCCGATATTGAAACCATCCGAAATATTCCAAATGTTGATTATGTAGAAACCATCACTTCCATTTCGGGCAAATCTACTATGGTTTATGCAGATCAGACGGTTAGTCTTACACAATTAACAACCTTAACGGATGCTTTTGCTAAAGAGACGATTACCGCAGGGGCTTTTCCAGAGGGCAAAGAGATATTATTACCCGTGAAAACGGCAAGTAAATTAAGCGGAAATGACAGTCCAGAGTCTTTAGTAGGGAAATCGATTTATCTATATATTAATGAAATGGATGCTAAGCATAAACCGATCACATTGGAACAAGAAGTCACTATCTCTGGTATTTATGAAAGCACTGATCCAAGAGCGCAAATGCAACCCACGGGTTATCTTCCAGCGCAGACTTTGGAGCAAATGTATGTTGACAAGGGGATTACAATAGGTCCAATTCAAGTTAATGCTTTTGCAACCGATATGAAATATGTGAATGATATTAATGCAGCCGCTGTTGATGCTGGATTCTCAGGTTCTCAATCGACAAAAATCATGGAGCGAATCACAACTTATGTGAATATGGCTACTATAGTTCTCTCTGGTATTGCCGGGATTTCACTTCTCGTATCAGGGATCATGATATTGGTTGTGCTATATATCAGTGTAGTGGAACGGACTAAGGAAATTGGGATTCTTCGGGCAATTGGCGCAAGGAAAAAAGATATCAAACGTATATTCTTTTCTGAATCAGCTTTATTAGGTGTATTCAGCGGTATCTTTGCGGTACTCTTTGCCATTGTCATTAGTTATGTGTTAAATATTCTCTTGGACAATGCTTTTGGAGTGAAACTTATTAATCTATCCGGTTATTATGTGTTATTTGGGATCGTTGTGAGTACCCTGATTAGTATTATCGCCGGTTTGATGCCATCCTCTAAGGCTGCCAAACTGGATCCAATGGAATCTCTACGATATGAATAAATAGGTTAGCGGAGAGGAAAATTGAGAGATGAACACGATTCTAGTGGCGGATGATGATTCTCATATCCGTAGATTAATACGATTATATCTTGAAAAAAACCAATTTTCCGTAGTGGAAGCAGCAGACGGTCAAGAGGCATTAGACATTCTAGCGCATACAAAGATCGATTTGGTGATTGTAGATGTGATGATGCCAAATGTAGATGGTATTGAATTGACCGAAGATATCCGATCTTATATCGATATTCCAATTCTGATGGTTACAGCTAGAGGAGAATCTAAGGACAAAGTCAGAGGATTTAATGCCGGATCAGATGATTATTTAGTCAAACCGTTTGATCCCATTGAATTGGTTCTGAGGGTAAAATCACTATTAAAAAGATATCATTTAACCTCCTCGAGTGTGATTCAACTAGGCGCAGTGATGATTGATCTGGGGAATTTGAACGTTGTTACGGCTCAGAGAACGGTGGAGTTGAAGAAAAAGGAATGTGAGTTGTTATTTGCTCTGGCGGGTTCGCCAGGGCAAATATTCACGCGTTCTCAGCTCATAGAAAATATTTGGGGTGTCGATTATGAAGGCGACGAGCGTACGGTAGATGTACATATCAAACGTCTGAGAGAAAGACTTGAATCGATTCCCGAGCTAATTATTTCTACGGTAAGAGGACTTGGATACCGTCTGGAGTTGGCCTAAATGTTGAAAAAAAGCCTGCGTCTGCGTATTGTCATTACGTTCATTGGGATTGTGATCGTCAGCTTAATGATCTCTTTTTTGCTAAATGTACGGTTTTCCGAAAATAATGTGACCCCAAACCATATCTTCATTAGAGTAGCTGGAGACGTAGCCAAAGTGCTTACCCTAATCGATGATCCGGAAAAAGCACAGGCATTTACTAAACTGCTCAATAAATATGGGGTCGATATTGCGAAAGTGAGAGTGAATGAGTGGAGTGATGCTGTTTTTTCAGTGGATAAGGAGAAGGTTGCCGCTCTATTTAAGCCAGATTCCACAGACGCAGTGATGCTTAATGATAAGTCTGGTGTTGCTATTGTTGGCATTCCCATCGTAGATAAGGAGAAAGCTGCGCTCATCATTAAAATTGATTTTTCGTCGAGCTTGATCACATTCAGACGCAACGTGTTTTTTACACTTCTAACGGTTTTAGTCATTGGAAGTTTACTGATTCTCTTGATGTCCGGATTCATTGTTAAGCCTATCAAACGTCTGACGGAAGCAGCTAAAAAAATGGCATCAGGCGATTTATCTGTGCGCTTGACGCATAAAAATCAAGATGAGTTCGGGGAACTGATGGAAAGCTTTAATCATATGGCTAGTGAGCTGCAAAAGATAGACTCTGTTCGTGATGATTTTGTCAGCAATGTCTCTCATGAAATGCAGTCTCCGCTTACGTCCATTAGAGGGTTTACTAGAGCGCTGCAAGATGGTGTCGTTCCAGTAGAAGAGCAAAAAGAACATCTGGATATTATTTATCAGGAAACGCTGCGCTTATCCCGCCTAAGTGACAATCTGCTTAGATTAGCCTCGCTTGATTCAGAACATCATCCGGTTAATCTCACCACTTTTCAGCTGGATGAACAGTTAAGAAGAGCGATCGTTCTGGCGGAGCCACAATGGGCACAGAAAAACATTCAGATAGAATTGGATTTATTACCCTGCCAAATTACGGTGGATAAAGATTTGTTTGATCAAGTCTGGCAAAACCTAATCAATAATGCTATAAAATATACAAGCCAAGAGGGTATCATTCATGTCGAAATCGAGCGTTCTATAGCGTTTGTGAAGGTTTCTATTAAAGATTCTGGTCAAGGCATACCAGAGGCAGCATTGCCCCGCATTTTTGATCGTTTTTATATGGTGGATAAAGCGCGGAGCAGCGTTCATAAAGGGAATGGACTTGGATTATCTATTGTATTAAAAATTCTAAAAATGCATGATTGTAAAATAGAAGTGGAGAGCAAGGTTGGGGAAGGAACCCAGTTTATCGTCTGGATCCCTGTCTCTCAACCCTATGAATAGTTAACGGGCTGAAGCTTAAGGCAAACGCAGACCCTTTCATTTGTGAACCAAGCAATAGGAGACTCTCAAAAAGTTCCCAGAACTCGGTTCGCGCAAGCCATAGTTGCAGTAGGAACTGAACATTTGATCGGCATGATTGAATTAAATATTAGAAGCCATACGGACAGAAGCGGCGAAATCGGCTATATTGTCCATCCTGATGCCTGGATTCTTTGATGTTCAGTATGTTGGAGCATGAGTGGACGGTAGCCCGCTAAAAATTAACTCTTGCTTCCCAATGGTAAGTTCACTAGAATATAAGTATTAGCTTATATACTTTCAAGAGGAGGAGAGAAGGAATGCAGACACTAACGGAAATTGCTGAAGACTTGAAGCTGTTCGGAGATAAGACCCGATTGGCAATGCTTTCTCTTCTGAAAGAGCGGGAATGGTGCGTGTGTGAATTCGTTGATATCTTTGACATTTCCCAGCCGGCGATTAGCCAGCATTTACGGAAATTGAAAAGTAGAGGAATCGTTAGGGAAAGCAAGCGGGGACAGTGGGTACATTATTCGTTAAATGTCGAGGATAAACCACATCTTAAGGCTGTTCTTCAACAGATGCCTAGTTCCAAATCGATATTGGCTGAACTGAATAAAGAGGCTAAAGAGCCATGCTGCGACTAAATTTCAGGTAAGAATTTTTATGACTTATATATAACTATATAGTTATATAATGATGTTGGATTGAAGTCACATGCTTATATAGGAGTGTTGAAAAAGATGTGGATTGGCAGTAAAAGGGGGATGGCACTTTGGCTATTGTAGCTATCCTTATATTTTTAGTAACTTTAATCCTTGTAATCTGGCAGCCCCGTAATTTATCGATTGGATGGTCAGCCTGCGGTGGCGCGATTATAGCTTTGCTAGCTGGGGTAGTCAGCTTTAATGATGTTCTGGATGTAACGCAGATCGTGTGGAATGCTACTTTAGCGTTTGTGGCTATTATTCTGATTTCTTTAATTCTGGATCGAATCGGATTTTTTGAATGGGCTGCTTTACATATGGCGCGGGCTGCCCGCGGGAATGGCAGACGAATGTTTGTGTATGTCATCGTTCTTGGTGCGTTAGTGTCTGCATTTTTTGCGAATGATGGAGCGGCTCTGATTCTTACGCCTATTGTGCTTGCGATGGTAAGGGCGCTGCATTTTGATGAGAAAAAAGTATTTCCGTTTATTATCGCCAGCGGTTTTATTGCCGATACCACCTCATTGCCGCTCGTGGTCAGCAATCTGGTCAATATCGTATCAGCGGATTTTTTCGGGATTACGTTTATGGAGTATGCAGGCAAGATGATCATACCTACGCTGTTCTCACTTGTGGCGAGCATCGTGGTGCTCTATTTCTTTTTTCGCAAAAGTATTCCCAAGCACTTTAACGATTCACAGCTAAAAGATCCGCATGAGGCGATTAAAGACAAAAAAATGTTCCAGCTGTCATGGATTGTATTGGCTGTTCTTTTGGTAGGGTATTTTGTCAGCGAATTTTTGGGTATTCCGGTATCTGTGGTTGCGGGGATCATAGCTATTTTGTTCCTGCTTCTCGCGAGAAGAAGCCCTTACGTCAAGGTGAAAGAAGTGATTACCGGAGCGCCTTGGGCGATTGTGTTCTTTTCTATCGGAATGTATGTCGTAGTATATGGACTTCGAAATGTTGGGCTGACGGATTTACTTGCTAAGATGATTGGGTCTATTGCTGATCAGGGCTTATTTGCCGCAACGATGGGTATGGGCTTCATAGCTGCATTGATCTCATCGCTGATGAATAATCTGCCTACCGTTCTGATTGACGCGCTTGCCATTGATGCGACGCATACCACTGGAATCATTAGAGAGGCTTTAATATATGCGAATGTTATAGGTTCGGACTTAGGACCGAAGATCACTCCGATTGGCTCACTCGCCACACTGCTGTGGCTGCATGTACTTTCGGCTAAAGGCGTGAAGATTTCTTGGGGAACGTATTTTAAGACAGGTATTATTTTAACCATTCCAACGTTATTTATTACGCTTTTAGGTCTTTATATGTGGTTGTTAATTAACTAATTTGAATAGGGGAAGATCAAGATGAACAAGAAAACAATTTATTTTTTATGTACAGGGAATTCCTGCAGAAGTCAGATGGCTGAAGGCTGGGCTAAGCAATATCTAGGAAAAGAATGGAGCGTGTACAGTGCAGGTATTGAAGCTCACGGTCTAAATCCAAAAGCTGTACAAGCCATGAGCGAAGTAGGCATAGATATCACGGGCCAGACCTCGGATATTATTGATGCTAATCTGCTGAACAACGCGGATCTGGTCATTACCTTATGTGGAGATGCTGCGGATAAATGTCCAATGACCCCTCCGAAGGTCAAACGGGAACACTGGGGCTTCGATGATCCGGCAAAAGCGCAAGGGACGGATGAAGAGAAGTGGGCAGTGTTCCAGCGTGTGCGTGACCAGATTGGAGATAGAATCAAACATTTTGCGGAGACTGGTGAATAAGCAAAGGGAGGAAGTAACCTATTCTTTTAACTTAGGGTATTTCACCACTGGCCATTTCACTTTCCGTAAGGCATCGGTCACTTCGGGCCCAACGTTCAAATTACTTTGAACCAATTCATGGGGAGTGAGAGCCATCCATTGGTTCAGAGAGACGTCGGCAAAACGGTCACTTTTGAACATTTCGAGGAACCACAACGATTCTTCTCCTGTATTCTGAATATAATGTCCAAATGCAAAAGGAACATACCCAACATCGCCAGCCCTGTAATTAAAGGTACGTGCTGCACCGTTTCCGGCAAACACAGTCATCCGTCCTTTGCCGGTAAGATAATATTGCCACTCATCGTTGTTGGGGTGCCAGTGGAGTTCTCTCATTCCTCCAGGTTCAATCTCTACCAGTGCAGCAGCCACGGTCTTGGAGATCGGAAAGTTGCTGGAGTCAACGATTCTGACGCTCCCGCCAGGAGTCTTCAATGGAGGCTGTGCCAATAGCGAATGTTTGAAACTCTGTGGAATTTCTCCGTAAGGCGACTGCACCTTTTGGCTTTGTAATGAGCCGGGAACTTGATCCTGATAAATGTAAACCTGTTCAGTGGGGATGGAGTCAAAGGTCTCGGCAGGTATTCCAAAGTTAGCTGAAAGAACCTCTTTGGGCGTATGGGCGAACCAATCGGAAATAGACAAGGTATTCAGATCGGAGAAGCTCCCGTCGTCAAAGACTAGGAGGAATTCGCAGCCTTCTTCAAGACCTTGTATAGAGTGAGGAATACCCGGCGGAAAATACCATAGATCACCAGGTCCTACATCTGCTATAAAGTTCCGTCCATTCTGATCCACAGCAGTAATCCGAGCGCGGCCTAACAGCATATAAGACCATTCCGCTTGCTGATGCCAGTGAAGCTCTCGTACTCCACCGGGGGTCAGGCTCATATTCACACCTGCCAGTGTAGTTGCGATAGGGAGTTCTCTGACGGTTACTTCTCTGGACCAGCCACCATGATTAAGCTGCATATGCGCATCGGAGAAAGAAAATTTCAAATTGGGAACCAGGCCCGCATCAGTTACCGGAGGTACGAACATATCCGGGTTCTCAAGATCCCGCATAACATCGCGGGGTCCTTTATCTAATCCCCCTGTGCCATCGCTTCGGATGGGCTGGGGGATGTTTGTTTTGTTTGCCGAATCCTGTCCAGCAGAAGTCATAAGATGTTCTCCTTTCTTGTTCCTTAAGAGTTCAATGAAAATATATGCGGAATGCTGTCTTTTATGATGGATAGCAGAAGTGGTACAAGTTGACATGTGTAGGGTCATCATTGATTATTACTAATAGAGGCTAAGGTTCTAGATGAACTGGAGAGGGGTTTGTGATGATTCACATCAAGGAGTCCTTACAACGATTAGGGAAAATAAAAGCTTATGTAATAGGTCTATTAGTGATTATGTTCGCCGCGGGATCTGCGGTTACACCTACATCGGTGTCGGCAGCTGTCCAGTTAGGGACACAGGTAATGCCACTGTCATACGGGGGATATTACGTGCTTTTTCCAGGTAAACTAGCCCCTTATTTCAAAGCAGGTAAATTAATGGTGCCGATTCGAGCCTTCTCCAATGCGATTGGCGCAGATTTGCTCTATGACGCTCTGAGCAAGAGTATTACTGTTTCACTGCTGGACCGATCGGTAGGAAATATTAAAGCAGGGCAGCTAGAGGCAGATTTTAATGGGGAGACCGTGGATTCATTAGGCGTTGCTCCAGAGATAAAGGATGGCACTCTGTTTGTTCCGGCGTCCCCCATTTTAGAAGGGCTTAAGTCTTTTCGCTGGGAAGTGCAATTTAATAATGTGAATAAATTAACCCTTGGCATTGGAGCCAGAAAAGGGGAGGAATGGGTGAAGCCTGAGGCAGATCGTGCGCTTGCTCCTTATCCACTCGAAACGACAGCACATCCGTATCCGTTATATCCTACTATGCTAACACAGGCTCAATCCGGGAAAGAATATAGATTAACCTTAGGCGTGCAAAATACCTCCGGATTCATCATCCCTAAAGGAAACGCGGAATTAGAGCTGGTGAGTGTGGACAGTAAAGGGAATTCTTTTTATCAAACGTTGAAAGGACCTGATTCCTCAACTTCCAAGGCGGCATTATTATCATTTTCCGTTACCATTCCAACAGAGGCTGAATACGTCATTTTCAGGTCACGCACATTGAGAGCGCAATAAGGAAATTGCTATAGATTATTCAAACAAGCTAGACAGAGAGCGGGTAAAGAAACAGATGACAGGTAACAAAGAACAGCAATATCGCTTCAGCGAAGCACCGATTTGGGAATTGCAACGAACATATTATGAAGAGCAGGGATTAAAGGCTTGGAATAATGATCAGGTCCCGCAGTACATCACGAGTAACCCTATGATTGCGACAGCATACGCAGAGATGATCTTTGGATTCCTGCAAGACCGGGCTGGACAAGGGCATCTCTCAGAGACCGTTACGATTCTAGAACTTGGAGCGGGAGCAGGCCGATTAGCATTCCATGTGCTTAAAAAGTTATGTGAAATCGTAGACTACGCAGATATTCCTCTTCCTCCTTTTCGTTATGTGATGAGTGATTTGCCTTCCAAAAATATATCCAGCTGGCAGCAGCACCCGAGCCTACTTCCTTACGTAGAGCAGGGTATTTTGGACTTCGCACGTTTTGATGCTGTGCAGGATGTAGAACTACATTTAGTACACGCTAAGCTCAGCATTCGGCCGGGTGATTTACAGCAGCCATTGGTGATTGTGGCAAATTATTTTTTTGACAGCATTCCGCAAGAATTAATTTATGTGGATGAAGGAAAAATATATGAATGTGAGGTTTCGATCCAGTATTCTGCGGAAGTTGATCCGGATAACCCCTCCGATGCGCTCGGCAAAATCATCCCGCAGTACCATTATCGGCGTGCGGCTAGTTATGAAGAGGAGACTTATCCCTATCATGACGTTATAGCGCTTTATCAGCAGAAGCTGGAGGATTCACATATACTCTTTCCGGTGGTGGGGTTCACTTGTCTGGAGCGGCTTGCGCGGCTCTCTACAGAGGGATTCGTGCTGCTTACAGCGGATAAGGGCGACCATCGCTTAGAGAACTGGGAATTTGCAGAACCTCCATTGCTGATTCATCACGGAAGCTTCTCTTTGACTGCGAATTATCATGCGATAGAACATGTGCTGAAACAAAAAGGGGCGCATTCAATATTCACCAGTCATCACTATAAAAACCTGAACATCGGCTGTATTCTTATGCTTCCAACTCCGTTGAGCTATACAAATACTCGGCTGGGTTACAAGCGGTTTATAGAACGTTTTGGTCCCGATGATTTCTTTAGTATGAAGGAATGGATGGATCAGCAATTAGATACGATGGGGCTGCAGCAAATTTTGGCCTTTTGGCGTTTGGGTGGGTATGATGCTGAATGGTTTATCCATAGTGCTGAACAGATTTCGGAGCTACTGCCCAGTGCCAGTGATGAAGAAATGCTGGATTTACAGCGAGGAATACAGTTGATGTGGACTGGCTATTATCCGATGGAACAGAGTTATGACCTGTCGCTAGATGCGGGGTTACTGCTGTATGAAATGGATAAATTCGCGGAAGCATTGGTTTACTTAGAACGCTCTATGCATGCCAATACGGAAGAACCATTAGCATCAGTGCTTTATAGCATGGCAATTTGTAACTACGAGCTAGGAGCTGAAGCTGCTGCATTGGAATACGCGCGTAGAGCTTTGGCTGCAGAGCCTGACAATGAAGTAGTATTGGAGCTTCTCACGGCGCTGAGCGAGGAATAAGCACATTTACATAGGGTTATCTTTTTGGTATCCTATACAAAATAATCAAACGCGATGACGAGAAGAGTACATGAAATCATTCCTTCACAGAGAGCCCTGGATGATGAGAACAGGGTAAGGGGGATTTTATCGAAACAAGCCTCTGAGCGGCATATCGGAACCGGACTAAGGGGATGGTATGACGGGAGCTCCTGTTATAGAGCTAGAGTATAAGCACTGCGTAAGATGTTTTGCCGTACTTGATGAGATTAATATGGTGACATATTAATGAACCTGGGGTGGTACCGCGAGAATTTCGTCCCCAAGACCATAAGTCTTGGAGGTGAGGTTCTTTTTATTTTGCAGATTAAGCAGGCGGATATCACTTATAAACAGGAGGTAACACCAATGAACGAGGAACCGGAAGTATTAGCAGAGAGCTACATCGACAGATTGATTCAAGAAGAGCTGGGAGCAGGGACTTACAGTAGAGATATTTGCACGAGATTTCCACCTGAGCCTAACGGGTATCTGCATATTGGCAGTGCGTATGCTATTCACACGAACTATACGACTGCGAAAAAGTATGGCGGGAAGTTCCATTTGCGCTTTGATGACACCAATCCTTTAAAAGAGGATTTGGAGTATGTAAATGCCATCATCGAAGATATTCAATGGATGGGCTATCCACCGGACCATATTTTTTATGGATCAGATTATTCTGAGAAAATATACAATAGCGCAGTTACGTTAATCCGAAAAGGAAAGGCTTATGTCTGTGATTTATCACCTGAAGAGGTGACAGCCTATAGAGGGACGCTTACGGAGCCGGGAAAAAACAGCCCGTTCCGGGAGCGTTCTGTAGAAGAGAATTTGCGGTTATTTACGGAGATGAAAGCTGGAGATTATCCGACGGGAGCCAGAGTGTTGCGGGCTAAAATAGATATGAGCTCACCTAATATCAACTTACGTGATCCGGTGATTTACAGAATCATTCATGCGGAGCATTATAGAACGGGTAACGAATGGTGTATCTATCCGATGTATGATTTTGCCCATCCTATACAAGATGCTATCGAAGGGATTACGTATTCCTTATGCTCGATTGAATTCAAGGATCATCGGCCGCTCTATGAGTGGGTACTGAATGAGCTGGATACCCCTGAAGCTCCCAAGCAAAGAGAGTTTGGACGGGTGAACATCACCGGAGTTGTGACGAGTAAACGGTATATCAGGCAACTGGTTACAGGCCATTATGTGGACGGTTGGGATGACCCAAGACTTCCTACGCTTCGCGGTTTACGCAGAAGAGGTTTTACACCGGAGAGTATCCGGAATTTTGTGAAGGAAATTGGCTTTGTCAGAAATAGCACCATTGTGGATATTGCCATGTTAGAGCATGCGCTTAGACAAGATTTGAAGGCAAAGGTTCCAAGTGTGATGGCTGTTCTTAAGCCTTTAAAAGTGGTCATTACTAATTATCCTGAGGATCATAATGAAGGGCTGACGATTGAGAATAACAGTGAAGATAAGTCACTTGGGGAAAGAGAGGTTCCTTTTTCACGGACCCTTTATATTGAACAAGAAGATTTTATGGAGGAGCCGCCAAAAGGTTATCACAGGCTGACTATGGGGAACGAGGTAAGGCTAAAGGGTGCTTATTTCATTAAATGCAACGAAGTAATCAAGGACGAAGTTACCGGAGAAATCCTAGAGCTTCGCTGCACCTATGATCCGAGAACGAAGAGCGGAAGCGGGTTTAATGAACGGAAGGTTAAGGCAACCATTCACTGGGTATCGGCAGATCATGCTATCAAAGCTGATGTTCATCTATATGAGCGGCTGCTGAAAGATAACGACGGTTCTAAAGAAGACGGTGAGCGCTGGGATGCGTATCTTAATCCGGATTCCTTGACAATCCTGAAGGATTGTTTGCTGGAGCCATCGATGGGCAACGCAACGCCAGAAGATAAATTTCAATTGATCCGGCATGGATTTTTCTGTGTGGATACGAAGTACACCACGGCAGATAAGCTGGTGCTGAATCGGATAGTACCGCTGAAGGACACATGGAAGAAAAATTCATAAGCAGCTTAAGCTAGGCGAAGATCGGGTAATTTCTGATCATCGTCTAGCTTTTTTTTTGTTATTGGTCATAAGTATTATAAGCAAATGAAAATTCCATATGAAACATATTTACATTTTTCAGAAATAAGCATATACTTTAAATATAAGTTGCACAGGGGAAACTTTCGTGTATATAGACAACTTTTTCAGGGCAAGAGGAGGAATTGAAATGCTCGAACAAACTTTAGTAGAACAACCACATATAAAACAACATAAGAACTCTGTTTCAGCACAAGCCGTACTTAACGGGGAGATCAAAGGGATTAAACGATTACTTCCTTTCCTAGGCCCAGCTTTTATCGCTGCAGTTGCTTATCTGGATCCGGGTAATTTTGCCACCAATATTACGGCAGGCTCCAAATATGGATATCTTTTATTGTGGGTGATCGTAGCCTCGAATCTAATGGCTGTATTAATCCAAGCGTTATCCGCCAAGCTGGGGATTGCGACAGGCAAGAACTTGCCTGAGATCGCTCATGATCGTTTTCCGAAGAGTGTATCTATCTTCTTATGGATTCAAAGTGAACTGGTGATTATAGCTACGGATCTGGCAGAGTTTATCGGGGCGGCATTAGGATTATATCTCTTATTTGATATTCCCATGCTGCCAGCAGCACTGATTACTGCGGTGGGTTCATTTGCTATCTTAGAGCTGCAACGCCGGGGATACCGCTCCCTTGAGGCAGGGATTGCCGCAATGATTCTTATAGTCGTATTAGCCTTCGCTTTTCAAGTTATTGTAGCTAAACCAGATATGGGAGCTGTTGCTGTAGGCATGTTTACACCGAAGTTTGAAGGGGTGGACAGCATCCTGTTGGCCGCAGGAATACTAGGTGCAACAGTGATGCCACATGCGATTTACCTGCATTCATCACTTACACAGAATCGTATTGTCGGAGTAAATGAATCGGAGAAAAAACAGATTTTCAAACTGGAATTTATAGATATTATAATTGCGATGATTATCGCAGGTGCAGTAAATATGGCTATGGTTATTGTCTCTGCGGCATTGTTTTTCAAAAATGGTCTCGTGGTTGAGGATCTGGATGTCGCGTTTCAACAATTTGGTCACTTAGCTGGGCCAGTAACGGCTATCTCGTTTGGGTTAGGACTCCTCATTGCGGGACTGTCGAGTTCCTCCGTAGGAACTATGGCTGGTGATGTGGTTATGCAAGGCTTCATCAACAAAAGAATTAACCTGTACTTGCGCCGTGCGATTACCATCATTCCCCCACTAGCGATCATTGGTTTTGGTGTGAATCCAACGAAGGCACTCGTAATAAGTCAAGTGATTTTGTCCTTTGGGATTGCGTTCGCGTTGATTCCACTGGTTGTGTTTACAAGCAACCGCCAGATTATGGGCGGGTTAGTGAACCGCAAAATGACAGCCACTCTGGGCTGGATTATCTCCGGTCTGGTTGTATCGTTGAACTTGTTCTTGGTCTATCAAATGCTCGTATAAGGAAGCAGTCAAAAGAGCCCGACCCACAAATCTCCTCAGATCATACCTGAGAGATACATGGGTCGGGCTTTTTTTTTGGAGTGTTGTTCCAGCCAGTTATTTAAAATAATCTGCTACGCCTTCGGCGATGGCTTTAGCCGCTTTTTTCTGATAGGAGGTCTTGCGGACAATGGACTCGTCTATAGGATTGGTAAGGAATCCAAGCTCGACCAAGGTAGCTGGAATCCGATTCTCCCTTAGGATGTGATAATCGCCAAAGGACAACCCGTTGCTCTTCAGACCGATGCCTTGCCCCAGCCGGGTTTCAATCGCCCGCGCGAGCTTCAAATCATCCGCTTCTGAATAAAAGAAGGTCAACGTTCCGGACACATTTTTAGGTGAAGAATTATAATGAACGCTTACAAAAGCGTCAGCACGCAAGGCTTGGCTCATCTGAACACGACGTGCTAACGTGGGCTTTTGATCGTCTCGGGTGCGAGTCATCTCTACCCGTGCTCCTTTAGCAACAAGAGCATCCCGGACATAAAGTGCAGTGTGCAGATTCAAATCCTTTTCCATGGTGTTATATGTAGTGCCGAGCATGCCCGGATCACTGCCGCCATGACCAGGATCGATGACGATCAGCTTTCCTCGTAGTCCGCCTTTATGCTGGACGGTGCTTATGCTGCTTGTACTGCTTGGTGTGCTTCCGCTTCGGATATATTGCTCTGCCACCCAACCAGTTTCACCGCTGGCTGTGCGAATTCGAGCCCAGCCGTTCTGATGAAGAAGGAGAGTGACTGTATCCTTGGCTTTTAAAGAACCGAGCACCTTATATTGTGTTCCTGGGCCACTTCGGATGCGTAGAGAATCAGCCGTGACTGTAGCCTTTGAAGTTCTACTAGAAGCATTGGCTGATGTTGACGAGGCAGTATTGGTTTTAGTAGCAATAGACGTTCCAGAAGCGCTGGATTGCAGGGAGTTGCTGTTCACCTTTTTTAGGTAATAACCCGCTACCCAGCCAGAGGTGCTCCCCGCTTTAACCTCTAACCATCCATGCTGCTCATCAGTCACAGTAACCCGAGCCCCATTCTTAATTGATCCTACAACAGTTGCATTCTTAGCCGGTTCATCGCGTACATTTAAAGAACTCGCATATACCTGTGCGGTATAACTTCCCGCTGCTGTCTTTGCTTCAGCAGACTGTGGCGCTGCTATACCCAAAAGGCAAGCTGTGAGCAGGGTGACACCTATCATTTTGTTCATAGTATCCTCGCTTTTTGAGAGTAGTCGTAATTCCTTACCCAATTTACGAGGTTTAGAATAATATTTTTTGAGAATATGGCCTCTTTTCTGGTGGTCTAAAGACTTGTATAATTATTACATATCGGGAAAGAGGATGAAGGAGCATTGCCGTGACTAAACCAAAGCTATTCATTGGATCTTCCAGGGAGTCTATACGTTATGCAAGAGCGATTCATGAGCAGCTGAAGAGGGATGCTGAAGTGCATCCTTGGTATGCCAACGCTTTTCGGGCGAATGAATACACTATGGAGGCGTTGGAGCGAAATTTGGATGAGAGCGATTTTGCCGTATTTGTGTTCTCGCCAGATGATGTCGCCAAAATCCGTGGTAAATATTATTATGTGACCCGCGATAATACGGGGTTTGAAATGGGTTTGTTTTGGGCTAGATTACGGCGCAGCCGTGTTTTTTGTCTAGTGCCTGATCAGGTAACTGCGCGTGATGATCTCATCCCTGGAGAAAATGTAGAAGAATATCATCTGCTATCTGATTTAGCGGGAATTACATCTTTAGAGTATGAAGTGCATCACGATAATCCTACGGCTGCTGTGGATGTGAGCTGTGGTAAGATTATTGATAGTATTCAAGAACGTGGAAGATTCCGTGACCCGCTTAAAGATTTAGAGCAGCTAAAGATGGATTTAAGGCGCAAGGAAAGTATCCTTCATTTTTTTTGGCAATATAATAGTAATGTGACCATCTCCGAGAATGGAGATAAATATCACGCACTTAGTGAGGCGATACGCAATTCCTTTTTACCTCCGAAGCATTGTCGTGTAATCGGTGCAGCCATCTGGCAGGCACAAGAGAAGGAACAACTTGTTCAGGTGGGGGGGAATGTCGGACGTGGTCACTCCTATCCCTTGTCTGTAACGAAAGGGAATGAGAAGCAGCCTAGTGTGGTAGATGCATTTTTATCGAGTAAATGGACTTTTTTTCAACGCACGGAAGTTGCAGAGGTATATATCCTATGCTATCCTCTAGGTAAGAAGTATGTTCTTTCCGTTCATTTCTCAGGAAGTGATGGATTATCTGCAGATGATCTTAAGGCGGTAGTTGGGAATAATCAGGATTTATTCCGTACCATCAATCATTTAGTAGGAGAGGATTCAGCATGAAGAGAATAAAAGGTATTAACAGCTTATCCGATGCTGTTCTCCGATCTGCGAGTGGTGGGAGCAGGAGTGCAGGCGGCGATGACAAAAGCACCAAAAGAAAAGCAGGCTCGAGTCATTCTACTCAGCAGCCAGCTTCAGCTCAGATTTATACTGCACCTTCTTTGGACGGCGGAGACGACGAATATAAGAAGCTTATCAGCGGGAAAGTAGATAATAATAAACCATCCTTTGCGTGATTTTTTTTATAAAAAGGGGGCCTCAGCCGTTGGCTTGAGGGCCCCTTTTTGGTATTCCATTCTAACGGCTGTTCTTCTTGGCGATCTCGCGCCGTACGACAGGTGCAACCTCTGTTGCCAAAAGTTCAATGGCTTTGGCTACCTTAGCGTAAGGAAGGCCGCCGATATCGAGCTGAGTCATAAAGCGGCTATGACCGAACAGCTCATGCTGATAGAGAATTTTTTCGATAATTTGCTGCGGGCTGCCTACAGCCATCGTGTTATCAGCAGATACATATTGCCCAAAGTCATCACGAGACACCTTGTACTCTTGACCCGGTTTTGGACTGATAGAGTTACGGTAACTATAGTAGTAAGGGTAATATTCATCCAACGCCTGCTGTGAGGTTTCAGCAATGTAGCCGTGGCTAGTGATCGCAATCTTTAGATCCTCAGGTGGATGTCCTGCTTCAATTCCGGCACGCCGATAGGTTGCGGCAAGCTCTTGAAAAGGCTCTGGACTGCCGCTTAGGATGGCGATAGCCATTCCGGTCCCGAGCATCCCGGCCTTCTCCGCGCTTTCTGGAGAACCGCCTACACCAATCCAGAGCGGAAGATTCTCTTGCAATGGACGTGGAGCAATCTCCGAATCCTTCAGCGATGAACGGAAGGAGCCCTCCCAGTTCATAACTTCATGTTTGTTAAGCTCCAAGAGTAAATTGATATTCTCGGAGAATAGACGGTGATAATCTTCAAGCTCATACCCGAAGAGCGGAAAAGACTCCACAAAAGCACCACGCCCCGCAATAATCTCTGCACGTCCATTCGACAGCAAATCAAGTGTGGCGAAATCCTCGAACACCCGTACAGGATCAATGGTGCTTAATACGGTTGTTGCGCTCGTTAGTTTAATTCTGTTAGTAACCTGAGAAATGGCAGCCAGCACCACTGGCACCGAAGAAATTACAAAATCAAGACGATGATGCTCACCTACACCAAATACATCAAGTCCCGCCTCATCTGCCAGCTTAGCTGCAGCTACAACTTCGTCGAGACGTTGTTTTGGACTGATCTTCTTCCCAGTATGACAATCCGCTACGATGTCACCTAAGGTATAGATACCAAATTCAAAATCGGATGCTGGTGCTGCGGTTGCTTCGTTACTCATGCTCACAAACCCCTTGTTATTCATATATTTGCTAAAGCCTGTCCGTGTATGGAGAATGTGATTATTATAACACAATGACTTACAAAATGTAAGTTTGTGAGTAAATGTTTTGATTTCTTCTGTTGTTTTTGACAAAATGGAATAATAATCCATAAGGATTATGTCCTGCTCGTCCAATATTATTATATTTGATTTTAAGAAGCTATCCAAATGAGGCAGTTACTTATATGAGGAGGAGTTTGGTGGTGAGAGGAACAATATTGAAATCTTATCTTCGTACTGCAGTTATTGGTTTAGGGGTATTGCTTATGGTAAATCCGGTACAAGCAGCTGCGGTTGATCCACACACCTCTTTTATAGGCTCGAATGGTGATGATTACTATGCAAACCTGCCTGCTGCGAAGGTTGAATGGTCAACAACAATGGATTTGCCAGCTTTGAAAGATGTGCCGTCGGATTATATCATGGGTAAGGGTGTTGTTGCAGTTGGCGCGGGCAAAGCTTTTGTCCTTCAAAAGAGTCAGCTTTTAGCGATTAACGTCCAGACTGGAAAAGTAATGTGGAAATACGGCTCCAAATTAACAACGCCGCTGCTCTATCAGGATGGCGTGGCTTACGTCACTTCGGAGGCAGGTACGATCTATGCAGTTAACGCGGCTACGGGCAAAAATAAATGGAGCTCATCGGCAACCAGTAAAGGTGTCAGTAAATTGTTAATTGATAAAGAGCAGCTATTCGCTGCTAATGGCGATATTCAAGCCTACAATCTGAAAGATGGCAAGTTGCAGTGGCGCGATAATTTCAGCGAAATGCTGTTTGAACCATTTATGGTTGAGGGAAATCTGGTGCTAGCTCAAAACTCAGAATCCGGAGCGTATACGTATGACATTTTACATGCGTTTGATCGAACAACAGGTAAAGAGCTTTGGAATAGTGGTAATCATAGTCTTCCGATTGCAGCAGATGGGACTACGCTTATCTCACAACGGGAAGCTACATTGGTAGACCCTCTTCCTTTGACGACACTCGATCATTTGGATGTGAAGACAGGTAAGCTTATAAAGGCTGTAGAGTATAACCCCACTCATATAGATCCTAATCATCCGAAACCAGAAGAAGAATATATGACTAGCGGAGGCAGAGCCTGGATCATTGGGGACAGGATATATATTGGGGGACAAAAAGGAGTCTATGGCTACCCAGTAAATGTTGATCCAGCTGCCGTAACACGAGATAATTATTCGTATGAATCCATCGGAGCTAAGTTATCCTACGCGGCGGGTCCTTATGATGGAAGAGTTCTTTTTAGTAACGAACAGAGCATCTATGGTGTTAAAATGTCTAATAAATCTGTGTTCCAGTACGGAGGAATCAGCAATCCGATTGCCCGCTTCGATCTGCTCGGACATGGCATGTATGTTGCCCAGACCGATGGGAAATTGGTTGCTATTGATCTAATTACCGCCAAACCGATCGTGCAGCTCAAAACATCAGGTAGAGTATTCGGCCCAACCTTGCTGGAGGATGGGATGATTATTGTGCAGAGTAAAGGGAAGTTAACTGCTTTCAAGGAGCCTCAGGCTCTGAAAATGAAATAATCGAATCCACAACGGCTCTCCGATAAACATCCGGCAGAGTCGTTTTTTAGTGGAATGATCCACAATCCCAGTGCGAAAAATACAAATCTATTTTATGATAATAAGGTTATAGGATGAGTAGACTGTAAGTTAACGAAATTACATAGAAGGACCGAGGGATATTATGGAACAGCAAGCGGTTTGGGCGATAGGCATTTTTCTGCTGATTTATGGACTTATTATTTCCGAAAAGATTCACCGTACCATTCTGGCGATGTTAGGAGCTATCGTCATGATAGCGATGGGCATTGTGGATCAGGAGACGGCATTGCAGCACATCGATTTTAATACTATAGGATTGCTTGTAGGAATGATGATGATTGTAGGGATTACCGCTGAGACGGGGCTTTTTAAATACGCAGCTGTGAAATCAGCCAAGTTGGCGAAGGGGAAGCCGAAGAGAATACTGATTGCTTTGTTTGTGATTACCGCAGTGGCTTCAGCCTTTTTGGATAATGTGACGACAGTGCTGCTTATGGTGCCAGTCACCTTCAGTATTACAAGACAACTGCGCATACATCCGCTGCCTTTTTTGATGTCACAAATTATCGCATCTAATGTAGGCGGAACGGCAACCTTGATCGGAGACCCGCCTAATATCATGATTGGCAGTGCGGTTAAGGAGCTGACCTTCATGGCTTTTATTAGCAATCTGACACCCGTGATTATCATCATTGTTTTGGCGTATATCCCGCTGCTGTTATTGATGTTCGGTAAACAAATTAAAACTACACCTGAACTGCAGCAGAGCATCATGGACATGGATGAGAAGGTTATGATTACGGATCATAAGCTGCTGCGAAAATGTTTGATCGTACTGGCAATTACGATTGCCGGGTTCTTTTTACATCAGGCGTTACATTTGGAGTCCGCTACGGTTGCGCTGGCTGGTGCATTTTTACTGCTGCTGCTGACCGGAGGGGAACATATGCTGGAAAAAGCTTTTCACAGCGTGGAATGGATTACGATCTTCTTTTTTATCGGACTGTTCGTGTTGGTGTCAGGGCTTGTAGAGACAGGTGTGATTGCAGAGCTGGCAGCAAAAGCGATTGAAATAACGAATGGTGATGTGCTGATGAGCTCAATGATGATTTTATGGGTCAGCGCCATTACCTCGGCATTTCTGGATAACATCCCTTTTGTAGCAACTATGATCCCGCTGATTCAGGAGATGGGCAATATGGGGATCAGCAATTTGGAGCCGTTATGGTGGAGTTTGGCCTTAGGCGCTTGTCTGGGTGGCAATGGCACATTGATTGGTGCGAGTGCTAATTTGATCGTGGCGGGTTTGGCAGGAAAAGAGGGGTACCCGATTACATTCATGAAGTATTTGAAGGTCGGATTTCCTTTAATGCTGTTGTCCATTGTGATCTCCAGCGTGTATTTATATTTAAGATATCTGATGTAAGCAGCGTTACTAAGAGCCGGGGGAGCGATATGCTTGAAGTGATATTTTGAAACGGTAGAAGTTGTGGAGGAAGTAGAAGTAGAAGTAGTAGGAGTAGTGGAAGTAGTGGAAGTAGTGGAAGTAGTGGAAGTAGTGGAAGTAGAGGAAGTGGTGGAAGTAGAGGAAGTAGTGGGAGTAGAGGGAGTAGATGCAGAAGTATAAGTAACAAGTGGAGGCAAAATGCAGATTTTGAAGCGGTAGACATAGGTTGGAGTGACGGTGGGGGCATATAAGTGTATTTTGTACAGTTATAACTCATCGAATAAATCGCTAAGAAAAATAGTTGTATTCAGTACACTTATTTTCATGATTTCATCAGCTAAAGGTGGTTTTTCTGGATTTTAATTGTATAGAATACAGTTATATTCAGGACAACCCCTTTTTTATACGAAATAAGTGTACAGAATGCAACTAAATCAAAGATTGGGTATAGATTCGGTAATTAAAATATACGGGGGGGATCCGGAGGAGTTATTCCGAGGTTTACCCAAAGTCGACTTAACCCTACGCAATGCAGATAAACAAGCAGGCAGTGTTTCTCCAATATCTGGAGGCTCACTGCCTGCTTGTTTTTTACATTAGAAAGGGCTGTTTAAGGAGTATGGCTTCCAAAATACTGGTAAGTTCCTTTGGGATATTGATTCCACTCGCCCTCAAGTGAATACTGCTGTGATCCAGTGTATATACCAGATTTACGGACAATAGTTCCACCTGTGGAGAGGAATTGCTGAGTAGAGGTAGGGTCACCGAGAACATCCACGATTTGGCCGTTTTTCTTCAGTACTAATGCTGTAATATTATATGTTTTTGGATTATATAGACTCAGCTCATCATTGTAATAGGAGATATTCATTAAATCAAATGCGTCCCCAAAAGTAGAATCTATAAACATATACGGCATTGCTACAGGTACAGGAAATAATGGCCGGGAATAAACCTGTTTGGTTTGGGTGGCTTTCATAAATTGGTGGACTTCAAGGGTGTAACCTTCTGCTTTTCCTGCGGGATTACCATTTCCTTTATAGTACAGCTCAACTGCGATTCTGCCGTCACCGCCGTCCAGATACTCTGAGAAGAATAGCTCGGAGGTACCCTGTGAAGCCACACTTATAGATAATACAACCGCTTTGCCATCAGAACCTACTATCCATACCGTTCCTGGACTTGTAGGACCATTCCATATAGCTCCATTCAGAGTTACAGGTCCGCTCAATGAACCTGTGCTGCTTTCTGTATACACTTTAAATTGACTCTGATTAGGAATCAGCTTGGAAATATCGAAGGAAATATTGGATACACCTTGCTTGGTGGTTATTGGCACAAAGCCGTTGTTTACAAGCTGGGCTGTAATCAAGGTGAAAGTTGAGGTAGCTGAACCTCCTTTATCATCCGTTGCTGTGAGGGTCACTAAACCACTCGCTGAACTATTAGCTGCCGGAGTTATCGTCAGAGTGTTGCCATTAAGGCTAAGTGTACCAGCATTTACGTTATCTATAGAAGCTGAATAAGTAAGCATGTCATTGTCTGGATCTTGAAAAAGCTGGGCCAGATCAAATGTACGTGGTGCCGTGATACCTGGTGTTAAGAGTTGAGTAGTGATTCCAGATATCGCAATTGGTGGCTGATTAGACGTTACAGTGAATGCAAAAGTAGCAGTGTTAACGCCACCTTGGCCGTCCATTGCTGTTATTGTAATCATGGCTGTACCTGAATCGACCGGCACAAGGTTGAGATGATTCCCATTTACAGATACAGTGGCAACGCTAGCGTCAGAGGATGCAGCTGCGAATGTAAGCGGGTCGCCGTCCGGATCAATGAACACATTACTGATGTCGACGTTTTGGACACCACTTGTGATCAGAGCAGACATTGGATCAATATTATTTTGCACGACTGGTGCATGGTTCACCGGAGTCGGCGCCGGAGTAGGGCTAGGAGTCACTGCGGGAGTAGGCTCAGGAGTCGCGACCGGAGTAGGCTCCGGAGTCGCTACTGGAGTAGGAGTAGGACTAGGAGTCGCGACCGGAGTAGGACTAGGAGTCACTACGGGAGTAGGCTCAGGAGTCAGCGCCGGAGTAGGCTCAGGAGTCGTCACCGGAGTAGGACTAGGAATCGTCACCGGAGTAGGACTAGGAGTCGTCACCGGAGTAGGACTAGGAGTCGTCACCGGAGTAGGACTAGGAGTCGTCACCGGAGTAGGACTAGGAGTCGCTACTGGAGTAGGACTAGGAGTCGTCACTGGAGTAGGCTCCGGAGTCGCGACCGGAGTAGGCTCAGGAGTCGTCACCGGAGTAGGACTAGGAGTCGCTACGGGAGTAGGCTCAGGAGTGGCTACCGGAGTAGGACTAGGAGTCACTACCGGAGTAGACTCAGGAGTCGCTACTGGAGTAGGCTCAGGAGTCAGCACCGGAGTAGGGCTCGGAGTCAGCACCGGAGTCGGACTAGGAGTCGGTGCCGGATTAGGCTTAGGAGTCGGATCGCTCACGGCGGCGTTAGCAGACGTGGACGAAGTATACGCAGGAGCAACGGCTCCAGATGTATTTTGAACCGTTTGGATATTATCTTGAATGGCTGTGTAATTTGTTATGAAATGTGAAGGCAGACTGTTGCCAGGCAACTGCAGATTTTGAATAGACAAGGAGGGATCGATGGTGATCTTAGCGCCGCCTTCAACTATTTTTAAGGTTTGCAGGGAACCGCTACCATGAATAGTAACTGGAGTTATAGAATCCACAATGATCTGCCCAATTTGGCCCTGAAAAGTTATACTCGAAACGCCATTTTTAATCTTCAAATCACCGGTAACATTGCCTTTAATAACAACATCATTTCCAGAAATATTGAGCAAAGAACCGGAGGGTAAGCCGGAGGTATTTAGTTGAACCCCTTTTTGTACAATTTCAAGCTCCTGCAAACCGTCCACATGACGATTCAAAGAATTGAACTTAAGGACAGCTCCTCTTAAAGCATCATGGTTGTTATCACCCATTAATTCTTTGAGTTTACCTTCAATGAGGTAAGGCGTGCCATTGATCGTTACGAAATCTCCATCTATATTGTCGATCGTTGCAGTTTGTTGTTCTTCTTTAAAAATATTCAGCAGAAAAGAAGCCATATCCTGCCGCTGAACAGTACCTTTGGGGCTGAACATATCTTCGGGAGAGTCTATAAGTTTAAGACGTAATGCGACATCGGTATACTCTTTTGCCCAATTGCTGATTGTGGATTCGTCATTAACCTTGTTGGCCTGTCCGCCTTGCGCTCCAGTTCCGCGGATGGCACGTACAAATATAACTGCAAGCTCTTCTCTAGTTACAGGTCTGGATGGATTAAAATCACCTGTAAGATCACCCTCCATAAATCCTGCCTTTTTAACAGCCTCAATAGCGGACACACTCCAACTGGAATCAGATACGTCTCTAAAGGAAGAAGTGGAGTTTACTGAGGAATCTAGCTTTAAGGTCTTCGCTAAAATGGCTGCCAGCTCTTGGCGAGTCATTGTCGCAGTGGGTCTGAATTGTCCGTTGGGATCGCCTTTAAGCAAGCCTAGACGAGCAGCCTCGAGGATTGCGGCACTTTTCGTCTGTTGTATTTCGGTTAAATCGGAGAACGGTGGAGTGATTTCAGCTGCAGATGCATAGAGAGTACCACCGAACAAGGTGTTAAGGGCAACAAGTGTTGCTCCCCATTTTAATGATATGCTTTTCAAGCAAAAGCCCCTTCCTTAGAACCAATTTGTCATAAGCTTACTTCATTATATCGACGCAAAAGTGAGGTTTTTTAATACTTTCATCCTACTAAAAGTGATTTAATTCATTGCTTTTCTAACTTATGAACTAGAAAAAACTCCACTTCTGTTCCATAAAAGGGCTTGTTTTTTGTTGACAGCTTATAAAATCGATGATATTTTAAATATTATAATTCCAATTGATTTACTTTGAATAATGATTGCCGACTGTTCCTACAGAGGTATTGCGAATGTAAAAACGCAATGCCTCTGTTTTTTTGTCCATACAGATTAAAGGAGGGGTCAAGGTGGGAGAAGCGTTGCTGTCTATTTCGAACCTAAATAAACGTTTTGAGTCTGCCGGTGGTCATGTTCAAGCACTCCATAATGTAGATCTCCATGTACAGGAGGGCGAATTTATTACAGTCATCGGCCCCAGCGGCTGTGGAAAAAGTACATTATTACGCATCGTAGCCGGTCTGGATAGCGGGTACACTGGCAGTGTCACCCTGGAAGGGGCAGAGATTGGGGGTCCTGGGATCGATAAGGGTTTTATTTTTCAGGAGCATCGCCTCTTTCCCTGGCTTACCGTTGAGAAGAATATTGCCTCTGATTTACCGCTAGGGAACAAGGAGGTTAGGCGGAAGGTCGATGAATTGATTGATCTGGTGAAGCTAAATGGATTTGAGAAATCTTATCCCCGCGAGTTGTCGGGAGGGATGGCCCAGCGGGTAGCAATAGCTCGTGCACTTCTGCGCAATCCGAAAATACTGCTGCTGGACGAACCGTTTGGTGCACTGGATGCATTCACTCGAGCCCATATGCAGACGGTATTGCTGGACATTTGGCGGGCTAACCAAACAACCATGATTTTTGTGACGCATGATATTGATGAGGCTGTGTTCTTGGGGAATCGGGTAGTGATTCTAGAGCCGCGTCCCGGGAAAATACGTAAAATTGTACCGATAGATTTACCGTATCCACGGAAAAAAACAACGACCTCCTTTCAAGAGCTGCGTTTGAAGGTGTTGAATTATTTTGAAAAGGTAGATGAGCTAGAGCTTACAGACGGAGCCGGAATATAAAATAGGTCGACCATACCCATGGAGACTTTCGAAGGCATTACTATTCGAGGGTCTCTTTCTGTTTATTTAAAGTGATTGTAAAGCTGAAAAAAGGTGGGTTCAAAGTATGACAAATCGGGCTGTAGCCATAAGAACTTCCGGAAGACCCGGAAAGGTGGCAACACTAGGACTTGGTCTTTTGCTGCCGGGCAGTGTGCTGATTCTGTGGCAGACGCTCGGGCATTATGGAATGATCTCGGAGATGCTGTTCCCTACGCCGTATACGATTGCGGAATCTTTTGTAACTTTAGCGGCTTCAGGCGATTTGTGGCCGAACTTTAGGATCAGCTTGATCAGAGCTTTTTCTGGATTCCTGCTAGGTGGTGGACTGGGTCTGCTGTTAGGACTTCTCGTAGGTCTGTTCCGTAGATCGGAGAAGCTGTTAGATCCCTCCTTGCAAATGATCCGTATGATTCCCAGTCTGGCGGTAGTACCGCTGTTCATTTTATGGTTCGGGATCGGTGAGGAGTCGAAGGTGCTATTGATTGCTAAGGGAGCTTTTTTTCCACTTTATATTAATACGTTCATGGGAATTCGCGGCGTGGATAACAAGCTATTTGAAGTTTCCCGGGTACTTGGCTTCAGCCGGTTGAAGCAGATTGGCAGGTTAGTACTTCCAGCAGCGCTGCCGAACATTATTCTTGGAGTTCGTCTCTCTCTAGGGCTTTCTTGGCTGGGGTTAGTAGTGGCAGAGCTTATTGCATCTACCTCAGGTATTGGATACATGATGTCCGATGCGCGTCAATTCGCGGACACTCCAGTGGTGTTCGTGGGAATTATTATTTTTGCCGTAGCTGGATTGTTGAGTGATTCCATTGTCCGTTACATTGAACGACGGTTGTTGAGATGGCAAGACAGTTATCGCGGATAACCTTGAACGCTCATTAAACAAAAGGGGGATGCACCATGAGCGATGGAGTAGAAGCTATTATCAAAAATACTAAAAGAGCCAGAGAAACGCTGGATAGCAGCGGCACAGCTCCTTTATCCAAGAAGACACCGAAGAAACCCGCAATACAAGTTGCATGGAAACCCTTGCTCTCTGATTGGGGAATGGGTGCAATTATCCCGGTGGTGACGTTAGTCCTTTGGCAGCTGGCAGGGAGTACGGGGCTGGTCTCAGCAACCTTTTTGCCGACTCCGCTTTCGATTGCAAGAGCTTTTACCGACTTGTTGGTTACTGGAGAGTTAACTCATCATCTGGGTGTCAGCATGGGTAGGGCGGGCATCGGATTTCTTATTGGAGGTGTGTTGGGTCTTCTATTCGGCGTACTGACTGGCTTGTTCCGCAGTGTGGAATATGTACTCGATCCTAGCGTACAAGTGCTTAGGCTTGTTCCCCATTTGGCTATAGCACCGCTCATTATTCTCTGGTTCGGGTTTGGAGAGATATCTAAAGTTGTGATCATTATGACAGGCTCTTTTTTTCCGCTCTATATTAATACGTTTATGGGCATCCGCAATGTGGACAATAAATTGTTCGAAGTAGCTCGGGTATTAGGATTCAGTCCTTATCAGAAGCTGCGCAGGCTTATACTCCCGGCGGCGCTGCCCGGAATTTTGTTAGGGCTAAGGTTGTCGCTGGCTGTTGCTTGGATTGGTTTGGTTGTAGCAGAGCTTATTGGATCACAGTCAGGTATTGGGTTTCTTATCAATGAGGCGAAGCAGAACTCTAATACGGAGGTTGTATTCGTAGGCATTATTATTTTCGCAATTGTCGGTAAGCTGATCGATTCCTTGTTCCGGATTATTGAACGAAAGTTCCTGTTCTGGCGCGATAGTTACGAAGGCTAAACAAACTGAGGAGGTCTTGAACATATGAGTGGATCGGTGAAAAAAGGATCGGTGAATTTGGTGGCAGACGTGCTCGTTATCGGAGGAGGTCCGGCAGGAACGTGGGCAGCCCTTACTGCATCGGCGAAGGGGGCCAAAGTAATCCTTGCAGATAAAGGGTACTGCGGTTCAAGTGGGGCAACGGCACCGTCGGGAACGGGGGTCTGGTATGTGAAACCGGATGAGAAGCTCCGGAAAGAGGCAAAAGCAAGTCGTTATGCGCTTGGCGGTCAGCTGGCTGAATCTCGCTGGATGGACCGGGTGCTGGATCAAACCTATGCCAATATGAACAAGCTGGGTGTTTCCGGTTATCCATTCCCTGTAGATGAGCAGGGCAATCAATTCCGAAGAAGTCTGCAAGGACCGGAATATATGAAATTAATGCGTAGGCTGGTGAAAAAGGCAGGCGTTAAAATTCTAGATCACAGCCCAGCTTTGGAACTCCTGGCGGATGAGCATGGCGTAGCTGGAGCGGCTGGAGTTCATACTCAGAGTGGAGAAACCTGGACTGTTCAGGCAGGAGCAGTCGTCATTGCTACCGGAGGCTGCGCCTTCCTAAGCAAGGCACTTGGCTGCAACGTGTTGACCGGAGATGGCTATCTCTTCGCTGCTGAGGCTGGGGCGAATCTGTCCGGCATGGAATTCTCCAATGCCTATGCGATCTGCCCTACGTTCTCTTCGGTGACCAAGACGGCGTATTACAGCTATGCCAGCTTTTATTATGAGGATGGAAGCATTGTGGAGGGAGCCGGTTCCAAGAAAGGCCGTTCTGTAATTGCCCGGAATCTGTTGGCAGGTAATCAGGTGTACGCCAAGCTGGATGGGGCACCAGAGGATTTAAGACCGCTGCTGCGGGTGGCGCAGACGAACTTTTTCCTTCCTTTTGACCGCCAGGGAATTGATCCGTTCAAGGATGCGTTTCCGGTTACTTTGCGGCTCGAAGGCACGGTTCGGGGGACGGGTGGCATCCATATTACAGATGAAAGCTGCGGCACAGGTGTTCCCGGACTTTACGCGGCAGGAGATGCTGCTACCCGCGAGCTGATTTGCGGAGGTTTTACTGGCGGAGGCAGCCATAATGCGGCGTGGGCGATGTCTTCAGGTTCTTTTGCTGGTGAAGGAGCTGCTGTCTATGCACAGAGTCTGGGGTCGCACGCTGCGCAGCGTAGTCCAGTCGGCTTATCATCATCACCACTGGTGCATCAGGAAGTGAAGCCGGGAGTGGCGGCCCAAACGGCAGAGTATGTGTCTGCTGTACAGGCTGAGGTGAAACCGTATGACATCAATTTGTTCCGGACAGAACAAGGGCTGACTTCTGCACTAGATCGTCTGGATGGATTGTGGAAAGAGCAACGAAGCCGCGAAATTCAACGCACACCAGAAGGGGTCAAGGCACGTGAAGCCGAAGCCATGACCGCAACAGCCCGCTGGATGTACAATTCTGCACTTGCTCGTACAGAGACGAGAGGCATGCATAAGCGTGAGGATTTCAAGGATACAGATCATGGCCAGCATCATCGCTTGATCAGTGGCGGATTAGATCAGGTATGGGTGAAGACGGAAGCCGTGGCTAAGGAGGGTGTTCTATCGTGATTGAGGTGATCAGCGCTGCCAGATGTGTAGAGTGCAACCAATGTGTATCTGTCTGCCCGACTAATGTTTTCGAACGGGTAGAGGATGGCATTCCTGTTATTGCCCGGCAGAGCGATTGCCAGACTTGCTTTATGTGTGAGCTGTATTGTCCTGTCGATGCTCTCTACGTTGCACCAGACTCTGAGAATATTATTGGTGTGACAGAAGCGGAACTTCAGGAGCAGGGACTACTTGGCGGTTATCGTGAAAAAGTAGGCTGGGGTAAGGGCAGGCAGCCGGTAGCAAGCCATGACTTTATGTATAAATTGGCGTCGAGGGCAGGGTTCTGAGCTTGATTAAGATTTAAATAAATAGCATAAACCTAGGGGGAGAAACAATGAAACAAGCGTACAGAGAGATTCAAGGGAAACGTTCAAGGAAGATTCGTTTTGCACTTTTAACTACAATTATGATGGCCATGCTGGTGCTTCAGGCTTGCGGAAATAATACGGGCGGCAATGGAGCATCTGCCTCCGGGGGATCAAATACGGAGAAGGCGGGAGAAGAGGCCACGAGCAATGTTCCAGCGGTATTGAACTTTGGGTTTATCGGTTCCAACAAATTGAATGTGCCTGGCGGCGCAGAGGGTTGGGGCTTTTATAAAGGGATTATTCAAGAAGAGTTGAAGAAATACGGCATTACTGAAGTGAAGCTTACTGGCTTTCCAAACGGTCCGGATCAGACAGAATCCTTGATTAGTGGTCGGCTGGATATCGGCAGCCTTGGAGATACACCTGCTATTATTGCCTACGCTTCTGGAGCCAAGACCCGTCTGATTTCACAATCTTCCGCGAACACGATCGGTTATTTGATCGGCAAGAAGGATGGGCCCAAGACGGTGAAAGATTTGCAAGGTAAGACTATCGCAATTCAAAAGGGCTCCTTCATGCACCGCTATGTTGTTGGATTACTACAGGAAGAAGGAGTAACCGACTACAAACTCGTGCATATGCTCATTCCTGATGCTACCGCAGCTTTAGCCCGTGGAGATGTAGATGCTACAACAAATCTAGGCGTTCCTGCGCTGAAGCTGATTGACCAAGGCTACACTCACTTAGATGATGCCTCGAAGCACCCGAATCTGCTTGGTTCTAGCGCAACAGTTGTGTCTGAGGATTATCTGGCGAAATTCCCTGATTTTCCGAAGGCATGGAACGAAGCTAGAGAGAAGGCCTTGGCAGACTTGAAGCAGCATGAGGATGAGTATTATCAATTTCTGGCTGAAATCGGAGATACAACGCCTGAGCTGGCGAAGCAAGT
Source organism: Paenibacillus sp. FSL L8-0333 (assembly GCF_037965665.1). Taxonomy (NCBI): domain Bacteria; kingdom Bacillati; phylum Bacillota; class Bacilli; order Caryophanales; family Paenibacillaceae; genus Paenibacillus; species Paenibacillus sp. FSL L8-0333. Next base: position 6,047,557 of record NZ_CP150186.1, on the reverse strand, counting down.
GAATCCGATTAGTGATATCAAGGATACTGCGTTCACTGATGAAGGAATAAAGCTGCTGGAAGGTACCAAAAACTTCCTCGTCGAAGAGAAGTTAGCGAAAAAAGACTTCAATATTAGCGATTGGCAGTTGAAATAAAGTTGCTTAAAGGCTGCTTTAAACGAACTTAAGATTCTTCTATAAAGGTAATTGAGTGACTGCGGTGAATGTTTGGATTTTCGGCCGCCACTCCGCCACTCCTCCCTTTAGTGATTTTTAAGTTCAACTAACTCAGCTAATGGTGTAGGAGGAAAAAAGATGTCGCAGCTTAAGAAGGAAATGACAGTGGATGTCCTCGTGCTTGGCGGAGGTCCTGCTGGGGCGTGGTCGGCATGGAGTGCAGCCTCGCAAGGTGCAAAGGTAGTCCTGGCGGATAAGGGCTACTTGGGCACAAGTGGCGCAACTGCACCGGGTGGAACAACATTGCTCGTGATCCCTCCCATTGCCGAGCTGCGGGAGCAGGCAGTGCAAGCCAGACTTAAGGCCGGCGGATATTTATCGGAGAATGCTTGGATTCACCGGGTGCTGGATCAGGTAGAGCAGAACCTGGCTCAAGTGGAGCAGTGGGGGTATCCGTTTCCGAAGGATGAAGAAGGAAACTCACTGCGTACCCATCTCCATGGACCAGAATATATGCGGATTATGCGAAAAGTTGTGCGCAAAGCAGGGGTCACAATTCTTGATCAGTCACCAGCGCTGGAACTTCTTCACGATGAACACGGTGTTGGTGGAGCGCGTGGGATCAACCGCCTGACAGGAGAGTCCTGGGAAGTGAAGGCAAATGCCGTTGTGATGGCTACCGGAGGTTGTGCTTTTCTCAGCAAAGGCCTTGGTTGCAACGTGCTGACAGGGGAAGGATTGTTGATGTCCGCAGAGGTGGGAGCTGATCTTTCGGGCATGGAATTCAGCCGCCAATACGCGCCAAGCTTTGCGGACGGAACCGTAACACGTGGCCGCATGCTGGCTTGGGCCACCCTTTATGATGCGGACGGTCATCCGTTGCATAGAGGGGACCGGACCTTTGGCAGCATTCCTGAGCTGATGCTGAAGGGTCCGGTTTACGCTTCGCTGGATCTGGCAGACACCGCGGAGAAACAGGATTTTCTGCGCAAAGCGCATCCGATTTTCTTTATGCCGCTGGAGCGGGCGGGAATTGATGCGTTTAAGCAGAAATTCCCGCTCACCCTGCGCTATGAGGGCACGATGCGCGGCACTGGGGGTCTGCGCTTGAGCGGCACGGATTGCCAGACGACCGTGCCCGGACTCTATGCGGCCGGAGATGCCGCATCTCGCGAGAAAGTGACCGGCGCTATCTCCGGCGGCGGGGCTTATAACGCTTCCTGGGCCATGTGCAGCGGAAGCTGGGCTGGACAGGGAGCCGCGCAGCATGCGCTGTCCTGCCGAGGACAGGCGAACAGCCGCAAGCTGACCGCAGCGGGACGCTACGGGCTGGCGGCTGGCGCCGATGCCTCGGAAACGCTGGAGGTGAAGCCGCTAATCGCGGCAATCCAGCGTGAAATCTTGCCGCTGCAGATCAATTATTTCCGCAGCGAGCTAGGCATTTCTTCAGCCTTGAAGCGGCTGAATGCCTTGATGCCCTATTTGAACGGGCAGGCTCCTGCCAGCGTTCAGGGCATCGTGCAATCGCGTGAAGCCGCGGCTATGCTCGCGGTCGGCAGGTGGATGTACACCGCGGCACTCGCCCGGAAAGAGACCCGCGGACTGCAAAAGCTAGCGGAATATCCGGAGCTTGATCCGCGCCAGACTCACCGGCTAATCTTATCCGGTATTCAACATATAAGCATCAGTACAGAGGCTGTGCCCCATGCTCATGAACTGAATGCGCTGAAGGAGGGGCAAGCGATATGATCGAATTAATCAGCTTGGAGCGTTGTGTTGGTTGTAAGCTGTGTACGAAAGTATGTCCGACGAACGTATTCGAAATGCAGGGGAAGATTCCGGTCATTGCCCGTCAGGAAGATTGCCAGACCTGTTTCATGTGTGAAGCTTATTGTCCTGTAGATGCTTTATACGTGGCACCACAGGCGGATCAGCTGATCGGTGTAAATGAGGAGGCGTTAATCCAGTCAGGCGCGTTGGGAAGCTGGCGTGCTGAAATCGGCTGGGGACCAGGTGCGAATGGCTCGATGGCGGAGAGGGATACGACTCCTTATTTTGAAGTGTTTACCGAGCAGTACCGTACATGAATAAGCAGAGGCTTAAACCCAAAAAATCCGCCCGAAAGCTAGGCGGATTTTTCATATATTAGAAACTTACAGCAGGGCTTCGATAGCTGGTTCAATATCCAGCGGGTCCACCGTAGATTCGAATCTAGTGACAACATTGCCTTCGCGATCAATCAGGAATTTAGTGAAGTTCCACTTGATTTCGTCATTGTTCAGAGCCTCTGGATCTTTGTCTTCAAGCATGCTTTGCAGCAGCTTTCCTGAAGAATGGTTGATATCGAACCCTTCAAATCCAGCCTGTTCTGTTAGGTAGGCGAAAAGAGGGTGTTTAGCTTCGCCTTTTACGTCAACCTTTTCAAAGAGTGGGAAGGTTACCCCGTAATTGATTTGGCAAAATACATTAACCTCTTCATTGCTGCCGGGTTCTTGCTCTCCAAATTGATTGGAAGGAAAGCCGAGAATTTGGAGGCCACGTTCCTCGTACCGCTCATAAAGCTTTTGCAGATCTGAATATTGGTGGGTAAATCCGCACTTACTTGCTGTGTTCACTATCAGTAGTACTTTACCTTTGTATTGCTCTAGCTCGATATCTTTTCCCCGAATACTGCGTGCTGAATATTGATAAATGCTCATGGCTGCTACATCCCTTCAGTTATCTATGCTTTTTGAAAAAGAACAGGAAATATTTATAATAATTAAATTGTAAACAATTCAATTATCGCTGTCAAACAATACAGCTTGAAGGAATTGGAACCGTAATTGCCAGGTTGGAATAGGATAGATAATGGGTATGGATCAGTCAAAAAAATTTATTGCGTTAAAGCTACTCTGCGTTCCATTATTATCTTGCATCGGGAACGTTTTTTGATTAAGATAGCAGAAACCAGCGCAAAAGCCGCGCTGACATAGATAAGGACTATGACGAAGAGAGTAAGCATTATAGCGGATCTTAACAGGGAAGGCGTGCCGGAGACTGAGAGCACCCTCATGAGACGATTAATGCCGAAGTTCACTTCCGAGTCGGCCCCTGAAGTAGTTTGTCACAGGTTGTGGCAGGTATGAGTAGGGAGGCCCGCGCCCCGCGTTACCGGGTGAAAGACAGAATTAATTCTTAGTCAGGGGAACATGAGATTCTATTCCTTTGTGCTAGTATTCGGGTTAATTCTAAATAAGGGTGGTACCACGGCTCCTCGTCCCTTGCGACGGGGGGCCTTTTTGCGTTCCAAATTATAACAAAAAGAGGGAGTGGAAGGGTAATGAGTAACGTGGAATTGGATGTTCTTAGAGGTCGTCTGGATGAAATTAATGGGCAATTGCTGGAGCTGATCTCCGAGCGGGCTAAGATTGTTCAGGAGATTGGAGTAGTTAAAGAAAAACAAGGTGTCCCTAAATTTGATCCAGAACGGGAAAAACAGATGCTGGATAAGCTCGTAGCGAGCAACAAAGGCCCTTTCACTAACGGGACGATCCGTAGCCTCTTCAAACAAATTTTCTCAGCTTCTCTGGACTTACAAACAGATGATCATAAAAAAACTTTACTGGTAGCCCGCAAGAGTCACAAAGAGGATACAGTGATTGTTCTGCCGGGAGATGTGACGGTTGGTGGTGCTTCTTCACTGATGGTAGCCGGTCCTTGCTCCGTGGAAAGTGAACTGCAGACTCGCACCGTAGCTGCCGCCCTGCAAAAAGCCGGAGTACGTGTAATGCGTGGCGGTGCCTTCAAGCCTCGGACTTCACCTTATGATTTTCAAGGGCTGGGAATGGACGGTTTAAGAATATTACGAGAAGCAGCAAATGAATATGGACTGCTGACCATCAGCGAAATTGTAGATCCAAGACATATTGAAGAGTCGCTTGATTATGTGGATATCATCCAGATCGGTGCACGTAATATGCATAATTTCGAGCTGCTAAAAGCGGTCGGAGAAGTCGACAAGCCGGTGCTGCTGAAACGTGGATTGGCTGCCACACTCGATGAATTCATCCATGCAGCGGAATACATCATGTCTCGTGGAAACACACAGATCATGCTGATTGAACGTGGAATTCGCACCTATGAAAAAGCGACCCGCAACACGCTTGATATCTCAGCAGTGCCAATTCTCAAACAGGAATGCCATTTGCCAGTATTGGTTGATGTAACTCACTCGACAGGCCGCAAAGACATCCTTATTCCATGTGCGAAAGCCGCACTCGCAGCTGGAGCTGATGGCATTATGGTGGAAGTGCATCCTGATCCTGCAACCGCATTGTCTGATGCCGCTCAGCAGCTGAACATTGATGAATTCAACACCTTCTTTAATGAAGTGAAAGCTTCCGGATTGTACCGGTAATCTAGAAATATAGAATTTGCATGATATTTTAAGGATTCGCTAGAAAATGAGGTGTATAAGCGCTTACAAGTCTAACTAATCTTTTTGTGAAGGTGAAGGTGGGTCGAGTACAATAAGCAACATTAGCGTTGCACCGGCCCCGGGTCTTTTCTGACAAAAGATCCACACATTTTAATAGTCACAGGAGGAAAATAGATTTTGAAGCAGCTTACCTTAAATAATGGGTGGTTTTCTAACACTCGAACCGATATTTTATCGGGGATGACCGTAGCCGTTGCGCTGATTCCTGAAGCGATCGCTTTTTCGATCCTGGCGGGAGTAAGTCCGATGGTTGGTTTATATGCCTCTTTTTGTATTGCGATTGTAACGGCACTTGCCGGGGGCAGACCCGGAATGATCTCGGCGGCTACGGGAGCTATGGCTCTGTTAGTCGGAAGTCTCGTACTAGAACACGGAATAGAGTATCTGTTCGCGGCAACTGTACTGGCTGGTGTGTTTCAGATATTGATGGGGATGCTAAAGCTGGGGCGGTTTATCACGTTTTTGCCACAGCCGGTCATGACAGGGTTTGTCAACGCGCTGGCGATACTGATTTTTATGGCACAGCTTACCCATTTTAAAGGACAAGGCTGGGTGATGTACGGACTGGTAGCTCTGACCTTGCTTATTATCTACATGGTTCCTCGGTTTACCAAAGCCGTACCTTCAGCACTTGTAGCGATCGTTATCGTTTCTGTTCTTAGCATCGCTCTTCATCTGGACGTAAGAACCGTAGGCGATATGGGGAATATTACAGCAACTTTGCCACTATTCCATCTCCCGCAAATCCCGTTCACGCTGGATACTCTGCTTATTATTTTGCCATATTCACTTTCACTGGCCGTAGTTGGGCTATTGGAATCACTGATGACTGCCACCTTAATAGACGATATTACGGGCACAGGTAGTGATAAGAACAGAGAGGCGAAGGGACAGGGGCTTGCAAATGTAGTCACTGGTTTTTTCGGAGGGATGGCAGGCTGTGCGATGATTGGCCAATCGATGGTTAACATGAAGTCAGGAGGACGCACGCGTCTGTCCACGTTTGTGTCAGGAATCTTTTTATTATTCCTAATTATCGTACTTGGAGATGTGGTGAAGCAGATCCCGATGGGCGCGCTCGTCGGCGTAATGATAATGGTCTGTATCAGCACCTTTGAATGGGGCTCACTCAAAACTTTAACCCGTGTTCCGCTAAGCGATGCGCTGGTTATGATTGTGACGGTGGTCACCGTGGTGGTTACAGACAACCTTTCTATTGGGGTTTTGTTTGGGGTTCTGCTAAGTGCTTTAACGTTTGCTTGGAAAATAGCTTCGATCCGCCTAACTGTTCAGGAAGCAACCTCTTCCAAGACATATGCGGTTTCCGGCCAGCTGTTCTTCGGCACGACAAGCCACTTCATTCATGAATTCGCCTACGAAAGCGATCCTGATCATATTATTATCGATTTTTCACACTCCCATGTGTGGGACCAATCCGCTGTCCATGCCATAGCGAAGACGATGAGCAAATACGCCGAGCATGGAAAAAAAGTCACCATTACAGGACTTAATGACCAGAGCTCACAGCTGGTTCAGCGGGTGGGATTATCATTACAGTAGGACATACAAAAAAATAACGGATACCCTCAAAAAAGATTGCGCTATGTGCGTGATCTTTTTTTTATAGCAGATATTTTCTGAAAGAAAAGGCCAGCAAGGTTTTACTTTGGATTTAAAATAATATAAAGTATAAAGTGGATAATGTTTATCCGCTTTATACGCGGACGGTATTATCTACAGTTTGAATCAAGCTATTTACGTAAATCGAGGTGCTGTACATGCATATGAAAACAGGGGTAGAACAGTCGGTATATGCACTGGTTCTACTCAACATGCTGCCGGATAAGGCGGTGTTGTCTGGGGAAGCGATTAGCCAGCAGCTCGGAGCATCGGCGACCTATTTTCAGAAACTGTTAAGAAAGCTGGTAACCGCAGACATCATCACGTCTGTTCCTGGCATTAAAGGCGGTTTTAAATTAAAGAAAAGCCCTGAAGATATTCGTGTATATGACGTTTACCTCGCGGTGGAAGGCCAGCAGTCGCTGTATTCATCGAATGGGATTCTGGTAGACATGTTGGATTTAGAAAAAGAAGACAGCTGCTGCCTGTTAACGAATCTGATGGAAGAAGCTGAATCCTCTTGGAAAGCAGTATTAAAGCGAGAGACTATTGCTTCGTTGTCGGAGGAAATGCGTGCTGAACGCTTTAAAGATAAGATTGCAGTCTTAGAGGAATGGGTCAGCAATAAAATGGTCATCTAACCAAAGAAGGGATGTATTCGCATGAGATTAAGCGTATTGGATCAGGCACCCGTGACAAGCGGTAACACAGCGGAAGGTGCCCTGAATAAAGCAGAAGAACTGGCTATTTTAGCAGATGAGCTGGGATATAGCAGAATGTGGATGGCAGAGCACCATGGCGGAAATACTTTTGCTAGCTCAGCTCCGGAAGTAACGGCTGCCCGTTTAGCCGCCAAGACCAACCGTATTCGAATCGGCACCGGCGGTGTAATGATGATGCATTATTCTCCTCTTAAGCTGGCGGAAGTATTTAAAACGTTAAGTGCTTTTTCCCCGGGGAGAATTGATTTCGGTGTGGGACGAGCTCCTGGTGGCGATACAAGCGCCATGTACGCTTTATCTGAAGGCCGTGAGTTAATGCTGCATAATATGTATGACAAGCTTGGCATTACCATGCAACTGCTTAGTGATCAGATTCCGGAAGATGAGCTATATGCCAAAAATCTCGCTGCTCCAACGAAGGTGGCGCTCCCTGAAGTATGGTTGTTAGGCTCGAGCGGCAATAGTGCGCGAAAAGCTGCACAAATGGGAGTCGGATACTCCTTTGCACAATTTTTTAATGGTGCGATGAGTAATGAGATCTTGGACCATTACCGGAATAACTACCAGCCTTCTATCTTTATGGACAAACCAGAGATCAGTGTATCCTATATGGTGACCACAGCAGAAACGAAGGAAGAAGCTGAGTATGAAGCGTTACCGCAGGATATTTTTCGGTTGATGATGAGTAAGGGCCGGATTACTCAGGTGCTGACACCAGAAGAAGCTCAGAACATTTCGTTATCGGAAATTGACCGGATGTCAATCAAGGAAGGGCGCAAGATTCATTTGGTTGGTGCGGTTAAAGACATCGCCGTACGTTTGCAAGAAGAACAAGCACAATATGGATTCCAAGAAGCAATGATATGCAGCATCCCACATTCGCAGGAGAAACGGCTAGAGGTTTACCGACTACTGGCGCGTGAACTGCTAGGCTCTTGATTCTTGATAGCTAACCTTAACCCGCATTTCATGCGGGTTTTTTGTATGCCAATTTAGCTTTTTGATCGATGCATACCCTCAAAAGACAATAAATTAACCCTACCGCCTCCTAAAAGTAACATTTGAATTCCTAACTTCATCTATGATTAATGAAAGATTAAATTATAAAAAGAGGCTAGGAAGTGATCAAGAGATGTTTCCTTTACATAAATCCATTACGCTGACAGCCTTGCTTCTAATGAATCTGCTTGCAGGTTGCCAACATCAGGTTGACCCATCCCCCCTTCAATCGGGTGACTACTACCACACCGCAAGACCGAAGCCAACAGACACCGCTGCTAACCTCATTAAGCTGGAGTGGAGGCTGGTGGATACAATGCCCATAGTCTCTCAACTAAGTGCTCCCCCCACAGGCGCTACTTTGATTGCAGAGAAGAAGCTGGAGGATTTCGGAGGAGTCAAAGTGAGTGTGTATACGATGGCTAGTGACGAAGACTATGTGTATGCCAGAACTTCTACTTCCAAAGGACAATACAGTCTAGGGGCGATAGGAACTTATAATTATCGTCAACCGGAGGATATCAAGGTAGAAGTAGTGCGGTTGTTTAGCGAAAAGGTGCTGAAAATCACCGGAGGACTAGGAGCAAATAACTCGCACAGTAACTATTATTTAATCGACGAGAGCGGTAACCCCTCGGGTTTGCTGCAAATAGATACCGGACATTCCAAAGAACTGGATGTTGATCAGGATGGATCCTTTGAAGGGGTAGCCGCACATGGAAGTCCGATGAGTGCCTATATTTATCGCTGGAATATTGATCACGCTGAGGTAACATACGTTAATGATGCTTTAAAGGCAGACTCCGTGGTGCTAACGGATGAAGGAATATATGAAGCTTCTAATATCGGGGACAAGCAGAGCAGAAGATTTCGGTTGACCGTAGAAGGACTGATCCCAGAGCGGTAACGCCATGACCACTGCTGTTGAAATATTTCCTGCGACCATTTACCCCAAACCTCCGTATAGACGGTTAAGCTTGAATGATTATCCATAATCTAGGAGGGGTATTGGATGAATATGCAAATGAATCCGAAATTGAAACAGCTGCGCCCGGGAAAAATAGTCAGCGGGATTGCAGCGGTGCTCATTGTATTGTTGATTGGCGCGAATTCTTTCGTATCAGTGGAATATGGGCATGTAGGTTTGTACAAAACCTTTGGTAAATTAAATGACAATACATTGTCACCCGGCATTCATTTTAAAATTCCGTTTATCCAAACGGTGATTCAGGTCAATACACAGGTAACGAAGGCGGAGACCGATACTTCAGCCTCTTCAAAGGATCTTCAGCCCGTGTCCACACATGTGGCGGTGAACTATTCCGTAAATAAGGCTTCCGCCTTTAATCTGATGAACAATATCGGAGGTAATTTTGATAGTGTAATTATCAATCCGGCCATTCAAGAAATCGTTAAAGAAGTGACAGCCAAATATCCAGCAGAGGATTTGATTACGCGTCGTGATGTAGTGTCGAGTGAGATTAGTGAGCACTTAACCGCTAGGCTGGCAAAATATGACCTGATCGTCAACGATATTAACATCGTTAACTTTAAATTCTCGGAGGCATTTAACCAGTCGATTGAAGCAAAGCAGGTCGCCCAGCAGCAGGCATTGAAGGCCGAAAATGATCTCCGGCGGATTGAAATTGAAGCGAAGCAAAAAATCGCCCAGGCGCAAGCAGAGGCTGAATCTTTAAGACTTAAGAAGCAAGAGGTTACACCTGAGCTGGTGCAGCTGAAGCAAATTGAGGTTCAGGAGAAAGCGCTGGAAAAATGGAACGGCGTGCTGCCATCTGTAACAGGGGGAGCCACACCTTTTGTGGATGTTCAATCCCTGACTAAATAATTCATTATTGGGTTTCTGATTTATTTCCTTTGATGAAAAAGCCCTACTTCTATAGAAGTAGGGCTTTTTATACTATTAATATTGATAAAGCATCGTAGGAATTTGCCAGCCAGCGCCAACTGACCAAAAGAAGACATAATCGCCACGTTTGATTCGTCCGTCCTCGACTCCGCGTTGAAAGGCGATAAAAGGACTGCTTGTGGCTGTATAGCCGAACTCGTCGCCTACATAAATGAACTTCTCTGCGGTTAGTCCGAGTCCGATTTGGATGAGCTCGATATTTTTCAGTGAGAATTGTGAAAGACAGAATGCAGAGATATCGTCCGTAGTCAGACCGTTGCGTGAGAGAAGCTCTTTCATATCCGCTATAGCTGCGTCTACACACACAGTACCGTCAAAAGGGGTCCACCGTATTCGAATCTGCTCTGGGGTCATACCCTCTTGATAAATATTCGACAGGCCGCAGGCCGGGAACATAATATTCTCGGAGCCCTCAGAATCGGTGTAATAAAGGGAATCTATGAAGCCTGCATGCTCGTTGCTGCGCTCCAGAATCACTGCTGCTGCGGCGTCCCCAAAGTTAGGGTAAGTAATTTCATCATCTGTATTGCAGTTCACTGAACTGTAGTCGCTTCCTACGACGAGTGCGTACCTGATGCTGGGATTGGCTTGCATATAACGACTTGTCTGCTCCACGGCAGATACCATTCCTGCGCAGTTAGCATTGGAATCCTGCGTAATGGTCCGGTGTTTACCTTGAAGCATACGGTGTAGTAGAAGTGCATTGGTAGGATAGGTGTACTCTGGCGTCTGTGAAGCGAACATGATCATGTCCATATCCTCACCTTGCAAATTCGCTTCGCTAAGCACTTTTTGGGCAGCCTTTAATCCCATCGTCAGGGCATTTTCACCCTGTTCTTTTACGATGTATCTCCGGTCGCGACCCATGACTTCTAGGAATCGTTTGATGTCCTTGCCTATACTCTGAAAATGCTTCAGATAATATTCGTTATCTACGATATGCTCTGGGTGGTAATAAGCAGCTTGGCGAATCGCTATATGTCCCAAGTGGCGCCTCCTATGCTTCAATAATTTCGTAATTTTCTAATTTCGTAGCCCGTGCCACTCGGCTTAGCTGCATTTTTAGGACAGGGCTTTTGGCAATAATAAAGGTTACTTTTTTAAATCCGGATTGTTTATACAGTATGTAGCATTGCTCAAGCATGGGAAGTGTGTCCTTTGAGGATACATTCAATGTCTTGCAATCTAGGATGATCTCATATTGTTTCGGGTCGAATGCACTTATGATTTGGTTGTACTCATTAATGAAACGTCCTGCATCTTCTGGCGACATAGTTCCTTCGACTTGTACATTCAGTTTTTGATCTGCAGCATTTGTGGCGAAATTGAAGTTTCCCATTTTTGATTAATCTCCTCCTAAGTATTATCTAAGAAAAATTTTGATGAATAGGATAAAAAAACCTATTTATCTAAGACTATTATCGTATTTTTAATTGGGAAAGTTTAGGGGATTAAACCTTTATTTTTTTAAAAAGATAATTTAGGGAATGATAAACTACTTAAAATCCATAAAATCTGCACAAATTAAGGTTTGAGGTAGGCATGCTCACCCTGTTTGCTTTGCAAAGCAGAGTTCTATTGGTATGATTACAGAGATGAAAAAAACTACTATCCAAATCATGGAGGAATAATAAAATGAGCGAAATTACACTATCGGGGATTATTGATCATACACTGCTTAAAGCAGATGCACGGAAAGAAGACATTATTAAATTGGCGGAGGAAGCTAAAACTTATAAGTTTGCTTCTGTCTGCGTAAACCCTGCTTGGGTAGCTACTGCCCATGAAGTGCTGAAAGATACGCCTGAGGTTAAAGTATGTACAGTTATCGGCTTCCCGCTGGGATCATCGACAACAGAGAGCAAAGCATTCGAGACTACCGATGCTATCGCTAAAGGTGCTGGCGAGGTGGACATGGTCATCAATATCGGAGCATTAAAAGATGGCAACGATGAGCTGGTTAAACGTGATATTGCAGCCGTTGTAGATGCAGCTCGTGGCAAAGCACTGACAAAAGTCATCATTGAGGCTTGTCTGTTAACGGAAGAAGAAAAAGTTCGTGCCTGCAAGCTATCTGTTGAGGCTGGAGCAGATTACGTAAAAACATCCACTGGATTCTCTACAGGCGGGGCAACGAAAGAAGATATCGCGCTTATGCGTGCTACAGTTGGACCTAATATCGGTGTAAAAGCTTCCGGTGGTGTACGTAGTGCAGAAGATGCACATGTAATGGTACAAGCAGGTGCAAGCCGTATTGGAACTAGTGGTGGTGTAGCGATTGCTAAAGGCGAAACAAGCCAAAGCAATTACTAAGCCGAGGGGCTGAATCGGAAGCGGCGAGTGAGGAGGACAAGCTCAATCGCCGCTGTCCTGATTCAAGCTATTAACCGATCAGTTTGATTAGGAATTGTGTTTTATACATAAGGTTGAGGTTTTTATTAATTTATATTGAAAGCGTTATCCAGTAGGTAGAGAACACTAGCAGAAGCATTTGACCAAAGTACAATAATTCACACCGGAATAATGAGATTTTTTTCTTTTCAAATGATGTGGTTTGTGAGAGAATGAGTACAATTCAAAATTGTTAATCATTTCTATACTTAATTATAGGGGAGGAAATACCTATGTCAGAAGATCGCAAGCTGTCGTTTGAAACTTTGGCTGTTCATGCAGGCCAGGAAATTGATCCAACTACTTTCTCACGTGCTGTACCGCTTTATCAGACCACTTCCTACGGGTTCCGTGATGCTGATCATGCAGCGGATCTGTTCGCGCTAAAAGAATTCGGTAATATTTATACTCGGCTGATGAACCCAACTACGGATGTATTTGAACAGCGCGTGGCGGCACTTGAAGGTGGGGCAGGTGCGCTTGCTACAGCTTCCGGGGCAGCGGCTATTTCCTTTTCCATTCTAAATATTGCCGGCGCTGGGGATGAAATTGTATCTGCTGCAAGCCTGTATGGCGGAACTTATAATCTTTTCTCGACAACACTGCCTAAGCTTGGTATTAAGGTTCATTTCGTAGATTCGGATAATCCTGAGAACTTCCGTGCTGCGATTACAGATAAGACCAAAGCTTTGTATGCAGAAACAATCGGCAATCCACAGGGAAATGTTCTGGATATTGCGGCAGTTGCAGCGATTGCCCATGAACATGGGATTCCTCTCATCGTAGACAATACGTTCCCAAGTCCATATTTATTGCGTCCCATTGAGCATGGCGCGGACATTGTTGTCCATTCAGCAACCAAATTCATCGGTGGACATGGTACATCCATTGGTGGGATTATTGTTGACGGTGGTAAATTTGATTGGAAGGGAAGCGGTAAATTCCCAGGTCTTACGGAGCCAGATCCAAGCTATCATGGAGTGGTTTATACGGAAGCGGTGGGCCCGATTGCTTATATTATTAAAGCCCGCGTTCAATTGCTTCGCGATTTAGGGGCGGCGATTTCTCCGTTCAACTCTTGGATGCTGCTGCAAGGTCTGGAGACTCTTCATTTGCGGATGGAACGTCATAGCCAGAATGCGCTGAAGGTAGCGCAATATTTGGAGGCACACTCCGATGTGGAATGGGTAAGTTATTCGGGACTTCCTACGCATCCATCTCATGAATTAGCGCAAAAGTATTTGCCTAAAGGCCAAGGAGCGATCCTAACTTTCGGTATTAAAGGTGGAAGTGCTGCGGGACGTAAATTGATTGAGAATGTGAAGCTGTTCTCTCATTTAGCGAATGTCGGTGATTCCAAGTCATTGATCATCCACCCAGCAAGCACAACACATGCACAACTGTCGGATGAAGAGCAAATCACAGCCGGAGTAACGCCGGAATTGCTGCGTTTGTCGATCGGGACGGAATCCATTGATGATATTATCTATGATCTGGAGCAAGCTATTGCAGCCAGTCAACAATAGAAGTTTATATTTCGAAAAGCATTACCGCTCTGCGGTGATGCTTTTTTTGTTGCGTAAAAAAGTTGGAATATTCATCGGATTTGGCAACGCTTGCATATTTCAGGTGTGGCTCCCGTATTTATAAGTGAGGTAATGAAATGTCGGTCGCTTATGTTATATAGCTTGGCATACCGGCAGCAATCCAAAGATAAAGGGTGGGTGCGAGGATGAAGGGTGAACGTCAGCAGGATGGTTTGCGGAGTAGTGAAGAGCGCCCGTTCAAGTTCATGTATAAGGCTGGTGATCGGACTGTGGGAATGGAAATGAGCCAAGCTGGGTCCGTAGCCTCGGCTGCCGCAGAATTTATCGCTGGAGTAGAGCAGAGGGATGTCATTGAGCCTTTGAAGCGGTCTTATTTTAAGCGGCCGGGGGAACCATCGACATTCCTAGTGCTGCGTGAAGGAAGAGAAGAACGTCTTGCTGGACGGGAAGGAACAAGGACTGCTCAAGCGGGCCCTTGTTTGATAAGGAGTGAGGAATGGCTGCTGGAACCAGAGCTGTTCTGTCTTTATGAGAACTGGTTATCTAGCGAGGATGAACTGCAAGCAGCCCGGATTCTGCAGCGAATCTCTTATCGTCTGCGCGCAGCTGCTGCCGAACTGCTCGAATCGCCGGATGGCGAATGGGCAGCGGTCACCCTGCTGCATCCAGAGTCACTTGCGGTGGCGCAGCCCGCCAAGCTTGCCGCGCTTCAGGACGCTCAGCTCGAAGCGCTGTTCGCTGCGGTGGCGGAGAGCCAGCGGCAAGGCGGCGATTGCCGCCTTGACCTGCTGGTCGCCTACACCGCAAGCGCAGCCGAATTCGCCGCGAAGCGCGAATTCATCGAAGACGTGGCCGATCAGACACTCGGCCACGCTTATGCGGCGGCATGCCGCATCGGGGCGCTGATCGCGCCCGATGTGGAGCCTGTCGCCGCTGCGGAAATCGCGCGTATCGCCGATTTCCTAGTGCTGGACGGCGCGGCGGGCGAACACGCGCCGGAAGAGACCGCCGCGGAGGAATTCGCCCTGGCGGCGGGGAAGATCTTTGCCGCCGTGACGAGCGTGAAGCCGGCGGCGGTGGTGCTCGCCGCGGGGACACCGGCGGCGTCGGCTTTGGCCGATCTGTATCAGATCGGGCTCAGCGGGATCTTTTGCAGCGCCGGTCAGCGGACCGAAGCGCTGCTGAGAGCGGCCTGCCTGATCTGGATCGCCAGGCAGCGAGAAACGCTGGATACTGCCGCCGGGGGAAGGCAGTAAGCTTTTTCTGATGAACGATACGGTGCAGTTCATATAAGAATCGAAAAAAGACTTCAGAGCAGCGATTATCCGGTTATCGGAGAATCGTTGCTTTGTTTTTTTGGTCGTTAGCGGCCTGCTTCAACAGCGTACATATATCCCTTTACTCAATCACTATACTCAACCTCCGTGCTCAATACTGTACTCAACCTCCGTACTTAAACTAATCTGCACTCATGCTTTGCATTTAAACGCCGTACTCATACCGGGTACTCATACCATGTGCCCAAACACCGCACTCAACCTCCGCACTTAAACTAATCGTGCACCTCTGCACTTAGACTAATCAACACTCAAACTAGGCACTAACCTCCGCACTCCTCCGCCCCCCGATGCTTAAGGACCCAGATGACGCTATTTGCCTGATTTTAGCTTTTTAAGCATGGTTTCGGACACCAGAGACACTATTCGTTAGGAAGAGGTACATATTTGGTGCTTTTCAGGTCAATAGCTGCAATGGAGTCCGTTAGAATACCAAATGTGTTTAAAATCAGCGATTAGGGTCAGCTGAGTCCGATAGTAGCAACATACGCGAGCAACTTGCATCATACGTTCATCACTCGTGTCGTATTCATACTTTGCGCTCAACCTCCGTACTCAACCCCCGCACTCAAACTAATCTGCACCGATCCTTTCTACTATCACCAGTAGCTACAGACAACATTAGTTTTAGGACATCCACATACGTTCCCAGCTTCTCCTTACATTTTACATAAACAGGATAATGACAGTGAAGGCTCGAATTTTATTAGCATCTTGCTGAATAGGGGTGCTGTAGATGTCTACAAATTTTAGAGTTGGCCTGCAAAAGGTCGTAGATCATTCTTACGATATTGAGATTGGGGAAGGTCTTTTTGGCGCTCTGATCGAGGATTTGAAACATGGAATTGTCGAGAATGTAAGCAAATTCGCGATTATTACAGATTCAAAAGTTGAAGCCCTGTATGGACAAGCCTTGCTGGAACAACTGCATCAGAATGATTTTCAAGCGGAGTTATTTTCTTTCCCTGCTGGAGAGAAGTCTAAAACCCGAGAAACGAAGGCACAGCTGGAGGACCGGCTATTAAGCCGTTCTTACGGACGAGATTGCTGTATCCTTGCCATAGGAGGTGGAGCGGTAACGGATTTGGCAGGTTTTTTGGCTGGAACATTTGGTCGGGGAGTGCCAAGTTTGAACTATGCAACTACCCTTTTAGCAGCAGCGGATGCTTCTATTGGTGGTAAAACGGGCGTGAATACACCGGTTGCAACCAATCTAATTGGTGTTTTTCATCAGCCTAAAAAGGTCTACATTGACCTAGCCACTTGGAGAACGCTTCCGGTACGTGAGCTTCGTAGTGGGTTGGCTGAAACAATCAAACATGCCTGCATCGCGGATGCTGATTTTTTTGAGTTTCTTGAACAGAATATGGAGCGAGTGGTCTCCTCAGAAGGCGAACTTGTATTAGATCGAGAGGTTTGCGAACGGATTGCTTTTCATAATTGTGAGATCAAGTATAGCGTGGTGGAAAAGGATGAACTGGAGAGCAACCTGCGCCAAATTCTAAATCTGGGGCATACTGCTGGCCGGGCGTTAGAGGCATTAAGTAGTTATGAATTATTACATGGTGAGGCTATTGCGATTGGACTCGCCGTTCAGGTGCAGCTGGCAGAGCAGTTGGGGTATGTAACGGCTGACCAAACTCAGCGTGTGATTGCTTTGTTGAAGAAGGCGGGACTTCCGACTGAAATACCAGCAACCATTACAAATAGAATGCTGATTGATAAGATGTATACGGATAAAAAGGTTCGCAAAGGGCGTATACGGTTTGTGTTCCAAGCTGGAATTGGAGCGATGAAGTCTTTTGAAGGTGGAGCTTATTCGACGCCAGTCGAAGAGCAATTCCTATCCGAGCTTTTAAATAAAATACGCAGCTAAGAGAGGAAAACGTTAGTTTAAATTTATGACAAATAGCCTAGAAGGTAGGGTTTACTTTTTCGTTCAAGGTGGTATTATTAAAATATAAGTTGCACTAAGGAAATATAGTTGTACTGTTGCAACAATGATTATCATTCTCACTACTCATAGTTATCATTCATGCTGTCCCGGCTAAGCCGGGGCAGCATGTGTCATTTTAGGGGTCTTAAGAATGGCTCTCATTATCATTTAGACAAAACAAAACGTATGCTCCCGAAGCAAGTTTTGTTGCGAAGAGAAGTCAATGAAGTAATCCTACACAAAACTTTCAGGATGGTGATTATTATGCAAGCAACATCAAAACATTTACCCCAGCAAACCTCAATCTCCGGCAGCATGAAGAAACCAGGCGCTCCAAAACGCCGGTTCGATCTGAGAGCCATGCTCAGCAACTCCGAGATGCAGGCTGCGCTTGGCAGCGGAGTACTTATGCTTTTTGCTTGGGCTATGGGCAGCTGGTCAGAAGTTTTCTCTATAGTACTTTATGTTATTTCGTATACCATTGGTGGCTGGAACAAAGCCAAAGAAGGCATTGAGACGCTCGTCAAAGAACGTGATCTCGATGTGAACCTGCTGATGATTGCGGCCGCACTAGGCGCAGCTACCATTGGGTACTGGAATGAAGGTGCTATGCTCATCTTTATTTTTGCGCTTAGTGGAGCTTTAGAGAGCTATACGATGGAACGGAGTAAGAAGGATATTTCCTCACTTATGGCCTTGAAACCTGCCACAGCCATGCGGATTGAAAAAGGAAGCATGAACGAGGTAGCTATTGATCAGTTAGTAATTGGAGATCTGTTGCTTGTACGTCCAGGGGATCTTATTCCTGCAGATGGCAAGGTGTACAGAGGAGAATCGGCAGTAGATCAGGCTTCCATTACAGGAGAGTCAGTGCCTGTTGAAAAATGTGCCGGCAGCGAAGTATTCGCAGGTACGGTCAATGGAGAAGGTCCGCTTTATATTGAAGTAACGAAATCAGCAGAGAACACACTTTTTTCCAAGATCATTAAGATGGTAGAAGAAGCAGAGTCGGATGTTCCAAACTCACAGCGATTCATTAAAAGACTGGAAGCCATCTATGCACGGGTAGTCGTTGCCTCGACTGTGGCTCTTATTTTCCTTCCACCCTTTTTGCTGGACTGGAGCTGGAGCGCAACCTTTTATAAAGCGATGGTTTTTCTTGTAGTAGCCTCGCCTTGTGCGTTGGTCTCATCGATTATGCCTGCGATGCTGTCGGCCATTTCCAAAAGTGCACGAAAAGGGATTTTATTTAAAGGCGGGGTCCACCTCGAAAATATGGCCCGGACCTCTGTTGTAGCTTTTGATAAGACAGGAACCCTTACAGAGGGAACTCCGCAGGTGACAGACTTTATTGCAGCTGAAGGCTACAACCGGGAAGAATTACTGGCGATTAGCGCATCCATTGAGCATATGTCACGCCATCCATTGGCGGAAGCCATTGTGCGTAAAGCTGAGGAAGAATATCTGGAGCTGTGGGGAGTGCAGGAAAGTAAAACCATCACTGGCTGGGGAATTGAAGGTCAAGTTGACGGGCATCTCTGGAAAATTGGAAAGTCCAATTTACTGGATGAGCTGACTTCGTCTGCGATAAGTTCTGAGCTTGCATTCTGGAGAACTAAACGGCAGCAGTTGGCGGAAGAGGGGAAGACTGTCTCCATTATTTTGGACGGTGAGCATATCGCAGGTATGATTGCATTGCAGGATACAGTTCGCCCACAAGCAGAAGCCGCAGTGCGGAAGCTGCAGGAGCTGGGGATTAAAGTGGCTATGCTTACGGGTGACCGGGAAGCTACAGCAAAAGTTATTGCGGCTTCAACCGGAGTAGATTTAGTATTTGCCGACCTTTTACCAGAGGATAAAGTAAAGCATATTAAGGCGCTTCGTGAAGAGCACGGTAATGTTGTGATGGTGGGTGACGGTGTGAATGATGCGCCTGCTCTGGCTACAGCGACTGTTGGTATGGGAATGGGCATGAAAGGCAGTGGTGCAGCGCTTGAGATCGCCGATGTAGTGCTTATGAATGATAATATTGAAGAGATCGCCTCGACCATTTCATTGGCACGGCGCTCACAGCGTATTGTGAAGCAAAATATGATTTTTGCTGTAACAGTAATCGCGGTTCTGATGATCAGTAACTTTGTGCAGGGCATCGCCCTTCCTTTTGGCGTGATCGGTCATGAAGGCAGTACGATATTGGTTATTCTTAATGGGCTGCGATTGTTGCGGTAAGAGTTCAGTGATGTTACTGTGTATTATTTATTGTCAAAAATTAAATTGTTCACAAATGATTTTTCCCTGAGGGAGTCTGGCTTATTGACATTTTTGCTTTCAGTTAGCATAATTAAGACTACATTATAATTATTTTAAATAAGAAGCGACGTCACTGCCGTCTAACTCAAGGAGGATATAGATATGTATAAATCAATAATTGTTGGAACCGGACCGGCGGGGTTGACTGCTGCTATCTACTTGGCTCGTGCCAATTTGAACCCACTAGTAATCGAAGGACCTCAACCTGGCGGACAATTGACCACCACTACAGAAGTGGAGAATTTCCCGGGATTTCCTGATGGAATTATGGGTCCAGACTTAATGGATAATATGCGTAAACAAGCTGAACGTTTTGGTGCGGAATTCCGTACGGGTTGGGTGAACAGTGTAGAACTTGGAGAGCGTCCTTTTAAGCTTAATGTTGAAGGATTGGGTGTTCTTACGACGGATACCCTGATCATTTCGACTGGCGCTACGGCAAAATACCTCGGTATCCCAGGCGAGCAGGATAATGTGGGACGCGGTGTAAGCACCTGTGCTACCTGTGATGGATTCTTCTTCCGTAATAAAGAGATCGTGGTTGTTGGCGGTGGAGATTCTGCGCTTGAGGAAGCGGGTTTCTTGACTCGTTTTGCCTCCAAAGTAACGCTGGTACACCGTCGTGAAGAGCTACGTGCTTCCAAGATCATGCAGGATCGCGTTCGCGATAATGTTAAAGTAGCTTGGAGCCTGAATCGTACTCCTCTGGAAGTAACTTCTGGAGACAAAGGCGTGAGTGGACTAAAAGTGCTGAACAATGAGACCGGACAAGAAGAAATCATTGAAGCAAGCGGAGTGTTTGTGGCGATTGGCCACCATCCTAACACTGCATTTTTGGGTGGACAAATCACAACTAATACTGAAGGTTATATCATGACTAACCCAGGTACTTCTGAAACTAATATCCCAGGCGTATTCGCTTGTGGTGATGTGCAGGATACCCGTTATAGACAAGCAATTACGGCAGCAGGCAGTGGATGTATGGCAGCTATGGATGCTGAGAAATACATTGAAAGTCTGGAACATAGCGCGGTTATTCTGTAACATAACTGTAATCTTCCATAGGAGGTCTAATGATGGAAAATGTAATTGTATATACATCAACAAATTGTCCACATTGCCGTCAGGTGAAGAGCTTTTTGAGTGAAAAAGGCGTAGCCTATGAAGAGCGTAATATTGAGCAGAATGATGATTACGCGCAGCAGGTTTGGGATATGGGAATGAGAGCTGTTCCTGTAACTGTAATTGGTGAGCACAAAATCGTGGGGATGAATAAAACTCAGTTCGACAAAGCATTGGCGACTGTTTAATTAAATATATTTCTGTGAGGAAATTGCAAAAGGTCGCTTCCATTTTGGAGGTGATCTTTTTGTGGTCTAAGTATACAAAAATAGCCTGACGCTAATATGCGCAGGCTATTTTTTATGATGTAAATCGCAAAGTTCAATTTAAGCTTGAGTGAAAGAGGTAATGATCTGAAATAGGACGTATACAGCAACACCGCTGCCGATCAGAATGAATCCTGATTTCTTTTTGGCTTGAAAAAAACGGAGCACACCGAGACTGATCAAAGGGGCAATAATGAGCAGAAAAAGCAACACAGTGATGAACATCTGTGCCGAGATATCAGACGTATCAACATAGGTCATGGACTCGCTCTCCATTTCAAAAAAGGGGTTGTAGTGATAAATGTCACACTAACTTATCCTTTATTATATAGGATTTAAGTTGCTTTTACTGCACTTTTGATCCACCTAAATGCGGCAATTTTACGTCAATTCTATCCGCTCTTGAATTTCACCCGTGAAACTGTCCCGCAAAACGTTGTCCATTAGACTACATTAAACGGTCACCCGAATATCGCCTAGAAAATGCATAACTGCAGAGAACCCCGCGCCTATCATCGTGCCTCGGCTGCCCAGCTTGGAGAAGGTAATCTCGAGCTGCTGCTTATGATAAGGAAGTGTACGCTCGGCTACAACCCGGCGAAGGGGCTCCCCTAACCAGGCTTCTGCTTCGGATAAGGCTCCACCGATGACAATCAGCTCTGGATTAAAGCTATTGATTAGATTCGTTACTCCGATGCCGAGATATTCACCCATAGATGAGAAGTGGCGCAAGGCGTCTTCTTGTCCAGCGGCTGCATAACGGACCAGTTCTTGTGTGGTATGAGCAGGGAGGGAGAACTCGGAATGGTCATAGGTTTTCTCCGAGGCATATAGCTCCCAACAGCCACGGCTCCCACAACTGCACGGCTTGCCTTGTGCTTCAATCGTCATATGTCCGGTCTCGCCGGCATATCCTCTTGCACCTTTGTACAGCTCTCCGCCAATAATAATACCGGATCCGATCCCTGAACCCGCACTGATATAGAGCAGATGTCTAACATCTTTTGCCGCCCCAAAGTTCAGTTCACCTTGTGCACCTGCGTTAGCTTCGTTATCAATAGTGACTGGAACCGCGAATTCCGCCTCCAAAATACCCCGCAGGTCGACCATTTCCCAGCCAAGGTTGGGAGCAAAAAGAACAACCCCGTTCTCATCCACCATCCCGGGGACACCTACTCCGATGCCGACGATACCGTACGGGGATTCAGGTGCTTTATCAATCAAGTCTGAAATTGTTTTTTTCATCCGTTCCAGTACATAAGGCAGAGCATGATTGTCCAGGGAGAAATCGCTTTCGAAAAGAATGCCACCACTTAAATCACATAAGACGGCTGTCAGTTGCTTCACCCGTAGCTCTATACCGATTACACTGCCAGCCATGCTGTTAAAATGCAGCATTAGCGGCTTACGTCCGCCACTGGATTGACCTGGTCCAACTTCAGTCACTAATTCTTGAGCGCATAGCTCAGCCACCAGATTGGATACGGTAGCTTTATTCAGTCCGGTCATCTCTGAAACCTTGGCGCGCGAGAGCGGAGAGTTCCTTCGAATAGTATGTAGTACGATCGATTTATTGATTTTTTTGACCAGCGCCTGATCTCCGGTAACCTTCACGAATCACACATCCTTTTTAGCATAGTTCCCTTTTGTTGTATGCCACTTAGTCTAGAGTGATGTGCTGGAAATTGCAATACATCGGCAGAAAAGAGGAAATCTATGTTTGTTGGATTTTTTGAATATTAAACGGATAGGCAAGGGAGACTTAAAGAGGCGGAAATTTTATAAAAAAACTTTGTTTAACCAATATACAAAGTCAAAAAGATGTGTTAAGATGATGCTGTAAACGCTTGCTAGCGTAGCACAATATGAGGAGGATTACACAATGGCTTATTTTGAGACAGTGAACAAAATCTCTTACGAGGGAAGCCGTTCCACCAACCCTTATGCATTTAAATTCTACAATCCTAAAGAAGTCGTAGCCGGCAAAACTATGGAGGAACATCTGAAATTTGCAATGGCTTATTGGCATACATTAACTGCTGGCGGTTCTGATCCGTTTGGCGCTGAAACTGCAATTCGCAGCTGGGACAAATTGAGTGGTCTTGATAAAGCTAAAGCTCGCGCTGAAGCAGCATTCGAATTTATGGACAAGATGGATCTGCCTTACTTCTGCTTCCATGATGTAGATATCGCACCAGAAGGCGCATCTTTGCGTGAGTTCTACAGCAACATCGACACTATTGTTGATATCCTTGAACAAGGCATGAAGACTTCCGGCAAGAAATTGCTGTGGAATACAGCTAATATGTTCACTAACCCGCGTTATATGCACGGTGCAGGTTCTACACCTAACGCTGATGTTTTCGCACATGCAGCAGCACAAGTGAAGAAAGGTCTGGAAGTTGGTAAACGTCTGGGCGCAAGCAACTATGTATTCTGGGGCGGCCGTGAAGGTTACGAAGAATTGCTGAATACAGATATGGGTCTTGAACAAGATAACATTGCACGTCTGTTCAGCATGGCTGTAGATTACGCTAAGGAAATTGGTTTTGATGGTCAATTCCTGATCGAACCTAAACCAAAAGAGCCTACTAAACATCAATATGATTTCGATGCAGCAACAACAATTTCGTTCTTACAAAAATACAACCTCGACAAGCACTTCAAGCTGAACCTTGAAGCTAACCACGCTACGCTTGCAGGTCATACTTTTGAACATGAACTTCGTGTAGCTCGTATTAATGGCATGCTTGGATCACTTGACGCTAACCAAGGGGATACACTGCTTGGTTGGGATACTGATGAATTCCCAGTAAACATCTACGATGCAACACTTACTCTTTATGAAGTATTGAAGAATGACGGTCTTGGCAAAGGCGGAATTAACTTCGACGCTAAAGTACGTCGTCCTTCCTTCGAGCCACAAGATCTGTTCTTGGCACACATCGCTGGTATGGATACTTACGCAAAAGGCTTGAAAGTTGCTGCTAAATTGATCGAAGATCGCGTATTCGAAGATTTCATTGACAAACGCTACAGCAGCTTCACAGAAGGCGTTGGTGCAGACATCGTTTCCGGTAAAGCAACATTGGCTTCTTTGGCTGAATATGCTTTGAACAATGAGAACCCACGTCCTAACCAATCCGGACGTCAAGAATACCTGAGAGCTACCCTTAACCAATACATCTTGGCTGAGTAGTCCTTATAGGGAGCTTGAAGCTTAGGCTTTGAGTCGAGTTTGAACAAATGCAACGGGGGTTGCTGAAGAGAGCATTCTTCGGCAGCCCCCTTTTTGTAGTAAAAACTAAGCAAGATGCTTACGAAGTAAGTTTTGCTCGAAGTAATTCAATGAAGTCTATGCTAACAAAACTTTTAGGAGGTCAAAAATGAAATACGTTATAGGTGTTGATTTGGGGACTAGTGCAGTGAAGACTGTTCTAGTGGACCCGCAGGGGAAGGTGGCTTTTGAGCATTCCGAGTCCTACCCGCTAAGCAGACCCCAACCGAACTGGAGTGAGCAAAATCCTGAAGATTGGGTAAAGGGCACGCTGGTCAGCCTGCGCCGTCTGATTGAAGTATCAGGCATAGACCCGTCTCAAGTAGACGGTCTAAGTTTCTCCGGACAAATGCACGGATTGGTACTGGTAGATAAAGAAGGGCAAGTGCTGCGTCCAGCTATTCTTTGGAATGATACCCGTACTACTGCACAATGCCGTAAGATTGAGAAGACGCTTGGAACGAAGTTGATCGATATCGCCAGAAACAAAGCATTGGAAGGTTTTACACTGCCTAAGATTCTGTGGGTTCAAGAGAATGAACCAGAAGTATTATCACAGGCGCATCAGTTCCTGCTGCCAAAAGATTATGTTCGTTATCGGTTGACGGGTGATTATGCAATGGATTACTCCGATGCTGCCGGAACGTTGCTATTGGATGTAGGTTCTAAAGAATGGAGTGCAGAAATCGCAGAGGCTTTTGAACTTCCGCTTTCTCTTTGTCCTAGATTGGTAGAATCCTTTGAACAGACTGGAACTTTATTGCCGGACATTGCTGAAGCGTCAGGTCTTTTATCTTCAACAAAGGTATTTGCTGGTGGTGCAGATAATGCTTGTGGCGCGCTCGGAGCGGGTGTATTGGGAGAAGGCCGGACCATGTGCAGTATTGGTACATCTGGTGTAGTTCTTTCTTATGAAAGCAATAAAGATTTGAATCTCGAAGGCAAAGTCCATTTCTTTAACCATGGTGAAAAAGATGCCTACTATATTATGGGGGTTACACTAGCTGCTGGTCATAGCCTTACGTGGTTCAAAGAAACCTTTGCGGCGGACAAAAGCTTTGATGAGCTGTTAAGCGGAGTTTCCTCTATTCCAGCTGGCAGCGGCGGCCTGTTATTCACACCTTATATTGTAGGAGAACGTACACCACATCCAGATGCGAATATTCGCGGAAGCTTTATTGGTATGGATTCAGGGCATACGTTGACGCATTTTACACGTGCAGTATTAGAAGGCATTACCTTCTCACTGCGTGAATCCATTGAGATTGTACGTGAGTCAGGCAAAGAGATTACAGAGATCATTGCAATTGGTGGTGGAGCTAAAAATGAGGCTTGGCTGCAAATGCAGGCTGATATTTTCAATGCATCCATCGTGAAGCTGGAAAGTGAACAGGGTCCGGCAATGGGAGCAGCTATGCTGGCGGCTTATGGAAGCGGATGGTTCACATCCCTTGCGGAATGTGCAGAAGCGTTTATCCGTCCTGCTGATGTTTATAAACCAGATCCGAAACAAACGGCAATCTATGATGGTCTATTCAACCTCTATCAGGAAGTTTACGGCCAGACCCGCGAATTGAATAACAAGCTGGCTGCATATCGCCAATAAAACGCCATTTATCAATCTGTCTGATATAAAAAAGGTCTTTCGCATCTGGCGGAAGGCCTTTTTAAAGACCATCTTCTTTATAGAGGTGATGAACGGCAATATTCAAAAATGTTGCCGTTTTCATTTTTCTTCTGTAAAGTATGGAATATCTCCAAGGTAGTGGCAGCCTGTACATGAGATAGTGAAGGTTTCGGGGGGCGAAAGGCCATGTTTCAATGGTTTGTTAAGGTGCTGAATGACATCAAAATCCGCAATAAGCTGCTGCTTGCTTTTTTACTGACTACACTTTTACCGGTATTACTGGTAGGTGGTTATCTTACGATTGAGATGAGGACCATGGCGTTTGAGAACGCACTGGAGCAAGCTTCAATTAACGTAGATCGGGTAAAAAAAAGAACAGAAGAAGTCATCGGTGTATCGCAAGATATAGCGTATCGATTGTCCAATGATGCCCGGCTGAAAAAACTCGCCATACGCCAGTATGTAAGCACTTATGATGTGGTTGAGGCTTATCGGGATTACACTGATATGCGTGAATACCTAAGATTATATAAAGACATATCCAACATACGTTTATACACTGATAATGCTACGCTGCTTAACAACTGGGAGCTGATCAATCCTTCGTCTGCCATTAAGGAGAGCCAGTGGTATCAGAGAGCACAGCGGTACGATAGCCTCGTCGGTTGGGAATATATAGAGGATGAGCGTGATCAGCGGAATTATTTAAGTCTTGTCCGCAAAATCGAGCTGGAGGGCTCCAGTAAAATTGGCGTGCTCGTTATTAATGTAAACAGTCACCAGCTAACCTCAATTCTGAGCCAGGAATCATTTGATACCATGATCGTGGATGATCAGGATAATATCATTGCTGCGAACCGGAGCGATCGGACAGGAAAGAAACTGGCAGATGTTTCTTTTGATACAAAGCTTTTGGGGCAAGGAAGCGGGAGCTATGAGGCAGAAGTAGATGGTGAAGCCTCCAAAATAGTGATAGAAGAACTTAAACCACAAGCCAGCCGTAACGCCCTGCGAATTATTTCTGTTTTTTCTATTGATAGTATAGTCAAAGAACCTAATCGGGTGATTAAGCTTTCGATTACCGTGATTGCCGTAAGCGTTTTATTGGCCTTTTTAATCATATATAGTTTCTCTTCATTATTTTCACGTCGATTATTGCAGTTAAGCAGACATATTAACCGCGTTAGTACGGGTGATTTTGACACTTCATTAAAAATTGATGGCAAAGATGAAATTGCCCTGTTAGCTCGTCAGTTCAATTCTATGGTACGGAGTATTAACGATTTGATGTACGAGGTACAGGAATCTAATGACCAGAACAGTCTGCTGGAACAGAAACAGAATGATATCCGTTTTAAAATGCTGGCAAGCCAGATCAATCCTCATTTCTTGTTCAATGCGCTGGAATCTATTCGTATGGAGGCCCATATGAAAGGGCAAGTGGAGATTGCACGGGTAGTGCGTCTTCTTGGCAAAATGATGCGCAGTAATCTGGAGGTAGGCCGAAGTAAAATTTTGCTTAGCCAGGAGCTTGAAGTGGTTCGTTGTTATTTGGATATTCAGCAATTCCGTTATGAGGATCGTTTGAAATATCAATTTATTGTAGACCCTGCCGTCGAATCACTCTACATCCCGCCGCTGATTGTGCAGCCGCTTGTGGAAAATGCGGTGATTCATGGGTTAGACAACACGATGGATGGAGCAATGGTTACGGTGAATATCAAGCGTGAGCAGAATCATGCGGTCTTTACCATTACCGATAATGGAGCCGGGATCACTCCGGACAAGCTGGAGCAGATCCGTTATACCCTTGAGGTTCGTGATGAGCAGGAAGAGGCACGCATCGGGCTGCGCAATGTACACGACCGTTTGAAGTTATCCTACGGTGTTGAATATGGACTGAATATCGAAAGCCGGATGAATGAAGGAACATCTATTACGTTTCGTATTCCAATGGAGGACATAAATCTATGATCAAAGTATTGATTGTTGATGATGAGCCAAAGCTGCGGGAAGGCCTTCGGGCTCTAATCCCTTGGGAAGAGCTAGGGTATACGGTGGTGGCTACGGCCGCCAACGGCTTGCAAGCTCAGGAGAAATATCATATTTTTTATCCGGAACTGATTGTGGTGGATATCCGCATGCCTGGTATGGACGGGCTGGAGTTAATCGGTGAGCTGCGCGAGGAAGGCTCGACCAGCCATGTGCTGATTTTAAGTGGTCATGCGGATTTTGAGTATGCCAAACGAGCCATTTCTTACCGCATTGACGGCTATTTACTGAAGCCGGTGGATGAGGAAGAGCTAATCAACTATTTGGAGGAACTCAGAGTCACGATCGCTCAGGAAGATCGCTTTAGCCGCTGGAATGAAGAGGAGCCTGCCCGTAATCGCGAAAGCCTGCTGCGTACATTGCTGCAGCCTTCAACTGCGGAGGAGGGGGAGAATGATCCTGCTAAGCAGGCGGCAGCACTGGGTCTTAAATCAGACCGTGTCGAAGTGATCCTACTCGAATTACTCGCGCCTGCGGGCGGTAGTGAGGAAGGGGAGCGGGCCGTTAAGGCCGCGGTAGAACAGTATTTTGGCAGCAGTGAAGAGCGGATGTTTTTCACGATGCCGCCATATATTGGATTCCTGCTGCAAGAGCCGCTGCCAGGAAAGCAGGAACAGGAGCGGCTGATGGAAGAGCTTGCGTCCTTAATTTGCCGCGAGGGATACAACTTCAGCGCAGCAACGGGAGGCCCTGTAGCTGGACCAGAAGAGGCGGCACAGTCTTTTCAAGTGGCGCGTGAACTGCTGCGCCGGGCATTCTTTTACCGCAAAGGGATTCTGATCAGCGCCGATCTCTCCGGTATGTTGTTTCCTGGAGTGGCGGAGGCGTACACCGAAGAAGGGCAGGATGCGGAGAGCCGCCTAATGCTTGCTGTTGAAACCGGAAGCCGCGCGGCCATTGAACCGCTGGTGGATACGATCTGTGCGGAGCTACTGGCTGCGGGCAGTGAGGAGCAGCAGATCAAAGATACATTTGTGCGGATTCTCAGTACGGTGTTGGCCCGTCTCGAACCGGTCTATCCAGAGATTCGCAGCAATGCCGCTAAGCATTCCCCGCCGATCGGTGAGCTCTACCATAGTCATTATCTGGCAGACCTGCAAGAGCAGGCCGTTAATTTCATGGCGGAGATCGCCGATCAAATGTCCAGTGGCAGCAAAGGGAATGAGATCAAAAAAATTACGGAGCTAATCAACCGCCGTTACAATGAGAACCTTAAGCTTGAGACCTTATCTGAGTTATTTAATTACAACAGCGCATATCTAGGTAAAATGTTCAAGAACACTACCGGGGAATACTTCAATACGTATGTGGACAAAGTGCGGATTGAGAAGGCGAAGCAATTCCTAGCGCAAGGCATGAAAGTATATGAGGTGGCCGAGAAAGTTGGGTACATGAACCCCGATTACTTCAACGCCAAGTTCCGTAAATATGTAGGACTCTCCCCAAGTTCTTTTCGCAAAAACATCTAAAATAGAAGCCCAAAAAGCCACAGTTGCAGTTCAGGTATAACCTGAGCTTTAGCTGTGGCTTTTTTTCTTACATTAAAGCTACTTCACTAATAATAAATCTAATCTTTGTTGCAATTCTTGATTTGCAGGGTCCTTTTGAAGGGCCAGAAGTAACTCTTGAATTTGATCCATCTCTTTAAAAGGTTCATTTTGTACATATTTGTCATGTATTCTGGTTTCCAAGGTATATCCATAATCGAACCCTAATGTTGAATACGTCGAAAGGGCAGCAATTTTACTCGCTTGCTCTACAGCAAGAATGCTTGGTGTTGAGTATCGTTCTAATTCCACTCTTAGACCGTCGAGTTCTGATGTCAGATTCAGGTCCAGCCTATTCATTAATCTGTTATGGCTTACGTTGTTATTGAATTGAAATAAATTTAGTGTCAATAATACTGCGGCGATAATCAATAATAATGTCTTGATGTTTTTGTTTTTCATTGCTCTCCTATTACCCTCCTTTAGGAAAAGAAATTGCAGGTACAACAGATAATGTCGACTCGGCATGTGCGTATAAGGAATATGTATCTGAAATAGTTGAAGTACTGATGTATCAGGTGATATTTTCTAGATAAGATGATATTAAAGTAATTAATTTTAATTGAACCATACGGAGGTTTTCGTTGAGGAGCAGGGCAGGGGTTACGGGTATACTTGTTACGCCTCATCTGAGAGCATATTATAGTTTTCATTCGCGGGTATGACGGACTCCAGAGTCGTTATTTGGGCTATTTCGAGTCCAATTTCGATTTATCGGACTCCATGTACGTTATTAGCTGCAAATGTTCTCCAAAAGGTGGTTTTTTAAGTGAATAAGGTCTTTATAGTCCGCCTAACCCAATAAGATGTGCAATTTGCTTAAATAAGGTCATTTCAGTCCGCGCCTTCGCTTCCGGCCACGTTCACTTATAGAACGTTAGCTCGGGGCGTTTTTTAATTATGGGATGAAGTATTAATTGTGTGAAATAGACAGGGGATTAAGTATCGTATTGATTTATGAAATCAAATAATTTCACTTAATTTTATTTTCAGTAAATTCATGTTTGTTTTCAGTGTTTTCAACGATGTATCCGCTTTATTTTGGCTCTAAATCTCTAATTTTCACCTGATTTTAGGTCGAATTTATAGGGTACTGCAATCGCTTACAGAGATTTAGAATATAGACATAGAGAGGAGGGGCTTTATGAAAGCGGACACAGTAACTTCTCAAATCCCGCCGGATACCCGAACACGCAACAAAAAGCCTGCTTCAGGAGGACGGTTTTGGAGAAGCTTTAAGAATCAAAAGTACTTATGGATGATGTCGATACCTTTTGTGATCTGGGCATTCGTCTTCAGTTATCTCCCGTTATGGGGCTGGACGATGGCTTTTCAAAAGTACAAGCCCGCACGTGGCTTTTTTGAACAAGAATGGGTAGGTTTTGAACACTTTAAGACACTGTTCAGTGACTCGCAATTCCTTCTGGCGCTGCGTAATACGCTAGCGATGAGTGGAATGGGCTTGGTCGCAGGCCTTATCTTTCCGATAACGTTTGCAATATTGCTCAATGAAGTGCGTCTCGGCTTCTTTAAACGATTTGCTCAAACAGTCTCGTATTTGCCCCACTTTGTATCATGGGTGGTTGCAGCAGGGATTGTAACTAAAATGTTATCTGGTGAAAATGGTATTGTAAACGATATCTTGTTAGGAATAGGATTCATAGACGCACCTATCCAGTTTATGGCCCAGGGCCATCTTTTCTGGGGAATCGTTACCTTATCGGATATTTGGAAAGAGACCGGATGGAATGCCATCATCTACCTTGCAGCTATCGCAGGTATTGGGCCTGAATTGTACGAAGCAGCCCGGGTAGACGGTGCCAGCAGGCTGCGTCAGGTATGGCATATTACACTTCCGGGGATTCGCCCAACAATTACTGTACTACTTATTATGTCGATTGGTAATTTGCTCAATATCGGCTTTGAGAAGCAATTCTTGCTCGGAAACAACCTCGTTACCGACTATTCTCAAGTGCTAGACTTGTATTCACTGAAATACGGACTGGGCATGGCGAGATATTCCTACGGTACTGCGATCAATATATTCAACTCAGTGATCAGTGTAATTCTACTGTTTACGATTAATGGAATCTTTAAACGTACAACAAAAGAGAGCCTTCTGTAACACAGAGGGCCCTTCAACCCAATCGTGGCAGCAAATTGCCCTTTTCATGAAAGGAGAGCGTTACCGTGGGAGAATCAGCTATCACCAGAAAGTCATGGTC
This sequence comes from Paenibacillus sp. FSL L8-0333, assembly GCF_037965665.1. NCBI lineage: Bacteria > Bacillati > Bacillota > Bacilli > Caryophanales > Paenibacillaceae > Paenibacillus > Paenibacillus sp. FSL L8-0333. The sequence goes on along the minus strand of NZ_CP150186.1, from coordinate 6,016,015 downwards.
AGACAGGATCTTTGATTTCTTTGTATATTTTGTAATCCTGTTTGTGGTTGTAATCACGATTTATCCGTTTTTGAACGTGCTTGCCATCTCACTGAATGATTCAGTGGATAGTGTGCGCGGTGGAGTGACCATCTATCCCCGCCAGTTTACTTGGGACAATTACTTGAAAATCTTCACCTTCTCGGGATTAATCACCGGGTTTAAAATATCCGCTTTACGGACAGTTGTTGGAACTTTATTCGGACTGATCAGTGCCTCGATGCTGGCGTTTACGATCAGCCGCCCTGACTTTGCAGGCCGTAAATTCGTTTCCACATTCTTGGCAATGACCATGTATATCTCTGGAGGAATGATTCCTATATACATGCTGATCAAGGATCTGCATATGATGAACAGCTTTGCAGTTTATGTCCTACCTGGATTGGTCAGTGCTTTTAACGTTTTCGTTATCCGCTCCTTTATCGACGGTCTGCCTTATGCGCTGCAGGAATCAGCGAAGCTGGATGGAGCCAATGACTTTACTATCTACTTCCGGGTCATTTTGCCACTGATGAAACCAGCGTTAGCAACAATTGCGCTGTTCCTAGCAGTAGGTCAATGGAATGCTTGGTTGGATACTTATCTGTACAATGGTTCAAGCCCTAACTTAACCACATTACAGTTTGAATTGATGAAGGTTCTACAGACCACAACCAGTGGTAACGGAGGCGACTACCGCTCCAACATTGCTTCGCTGGCTTCCAATCAGGTCTCGCCGGAGTCGCTCAAAATGGCGATTACGATTGTCGTAACCGTACCGATTCTGTTGGTTTATCCGTTCATTCAGAAGTATTTTGTTAAAGGTATGACACTTGGTGCTGTGAAGAGTTAATCACAGTTTAACGGGGGAGCTTAGTCTCCCCTATGCTTAAAACCTATTGTGTATCCGTTTTCTTTTGGCAAGCTGGGTAAAGTATTAACAGGTCTTCACCTGTGATACGATAGATAAACAATTTTAAGGAGGGTTTATTTAATGGGAAGTAATAGAAAGATAAAAGCCAAAGCTACGGCATTAACGCTCACTTCTATTATGCTGCTCGGTGTGCTTGCAGGCTGCGGCGGTAACAATGGCAACAATGGTAATGCTGCAGCTGGAAATACAGGCGGCAATGCAACTAATGCTGGAAATGCGACCAATGCGGCTGAGGATATTTCCCCGCTCACGATGACCTTCTTCAGTGCAGACCCTAACCCGAACTGGACAGGTATGCAAGATGAAGTTGGTAAAGTGATTACGGAAAAAACGGGAGTAACCCTAAATGCTGAATATGCAGTTGGTGATCCTCAACAAAAAGTAGCCTTGATCGCAGCGAGCGGCGAATATCCGGATTTGATCAGTGCTAAGACTGATGTCAGTAAGCTGGTGGATGCAGGCGCAATGCTTGATCTAACAGACCTGATTGAAAAATATGCTCCGAATATCAAAAAAGTATTGGGCGAAGAAGGCATGAAACGTTCACGTTACAGTGACGATGATCACGCGATTTATGCCATCCCTACCTATGCAGGTGTGGACAACAAATATTTTGATGCTGGTGGCGGATTTGAACTACAGCACCGTGCTGTTAAAGAAGCTGGATATCCTGCAATCAAAACTGTTCAAGATTATGAGAACGTAATCAAGGCTTACCTGGAAAAACATCCTACGGATGAAAATGGTAACAAAAACATCGGCCTGACTCTGAATGCAGATGATTGGTACATGTACATTACAGTAACTAACCCAGCATTTATTACTACTGGTTCTCCTGACGATGGTGAATATGCGATTGATATCGACACCCAAGAAGTAACTTATCACTTCCGTCGTCCGGCTGAAAAAGAATATTTCCGCTGGCTCAACCACATGAACGATATCGGATTGCTTGATCCAGAAAGTTTCGTTCAAAAGTATGATCAGTACAAAGCTAAAATTGCTACCGGCCGCGTTATTGGTTTGATTGACCAAGACTGGGGTTATGGCGATGGAGAAAGAGCATTGAAAGCTGAAGGCAAGCTGGATCAAGGCTATGGACACTATCCTGTAACCTTGTCTGAGGAGTACAAAGAAACCTCCTTCTGGCCTACAGGCTTCATGGGTGGTAACGGAATTGGGATCAGCGTAGATGCTAAAGATCCAGTTCGTGCGATTAAATTCCTGGACTACCTAGCTTCCGACGAAGGTCAAGTATTGGTTAACTGGGGTATTGAAGGCAAACACTACAATGTTGTTGATGGCAAACGTGTCATTCCTGAAGATGTGAACGACCGTAAATATAATGACACTACCAACTTCCAAAAAGAAACTGGTTTGGGTAATGTCGGATCAAACTATGCATTGCTGAGCGCTCACTATGGCGACGGTGTATTGGATCCATCTGGTAACTACTACACAACTCGTTTCCCTGAGCAAGTAACTGTAGGTTACAATGCGGTTGAAAAAGAAACACTTGCTGCTTACAAAGCAACAACTTGGAAAGACCTCTTCCCAAGTGAAGATGAGTTCAAAGTTAAACCTTGGGGCGCGGCATGGAACATCACGATTCCTGGGGATAGCGAAATTGTCGTTCTTGACAACAAGCTGAAGGATATCAGTTGGAAACGGATCCCAGAAGCAATCTTGTCTAAACCAGCTGATTTCGATAAAGTTTGGGATGCTTACATGGCTGAGCTTGATAAAGCTGGTGTAACGAAAGCTGAAGATTTGCGTGAAGAGCTGGTTAAACAACGCGTGAAACTTTGGAATGATTAATTATTAAATTTCGTCTAATCCAATAAAAGCATGAAGATGGCGGGAAGTCCGAACGAAAGTCCGGGCCTCCCGCTGATTGCTTTTCACCGGTAATAACAGGACAGGAGGAATATACATGGGAGAGAGCAAGAACTCCGGACGGCATGAGTTATGGTACAAGCAGCCGGCGGCTGTATGGGAAGAGGCGCTGCCCGTAGGTAACGGGAGGCTGGGCGGCATGGTCTTTGGTGGAATCGAAGAAGAACGGATTCAATTAAATGAAGACACTCTATGGTCAGGTTTCCCGCGGGATAAAGCCAACTATGAGGCACTGCGGCATTTGGCTCCAGCTAAACAGCTAGTTGCAGAGGGGAAATACAAGGAAGCAGAAGCACTGGTGGACGCCAAAATGTTAGGCAGCCGGACGGAATCCTATCAACCGCTTGGAGATTTGCGATTGAAGTTTAATTTTGCAGGTCCTGTAGAGGATTACCGGAGAGAGCTTGATCTGGATCAGGCGTTGGCTACGGTAACCTATACTGCCGGTGGTGTAAGGATCGTACGTGAAGTATTGGCCAGCAGACCGGATGACATTATAGCTCTTCATATCCGTGCTGAGGGGGGGGAGGGCCAAGCTACTCTCCCAGATTTCTGGGCGGATCTGGCATCACCACATCCTTTCAACTCGGAGATTACTCCGGATGGCATGCTGATTATGACTGGCCGTGCCCCGTCGCATGTGGCTGATAACTACGTAGGGGATCACCCGCGTGCCGTATTATATGAAGAAGGGCTTGGCATAAGTTTTGCTGCGGTTATGGAGATCCAGACGGAAGGTGGGACTTGTGTAGCGGAGAACGGCTCGCTGTTGATTTCTGGCGCGCACTCCATTACCCTTCGTCTGGCTGCGGCAACCGATTATGCCGGGTATGACCGGATGCCGGGAAGCGGTGGCAAGCTGCCAGCGGAGTTGTGCCTAGTGCAGTTAGCTTCAGCCTCTAAAGGATACGCAGAGCTTAAGCAACGCCACTTAGAGGATCATCAATCCTTGTTCCACCGTGTGGAGTTGACGCTTGCATCTGCTGCTTCCCGAGGAGAGCTTCCGACTGATGAGCGCCTGGTACAATACCGCGAAGGACAGGCAGATCCTGAACTGGAAGCGTTGCTGTTCCAGTATGGCCGCTACCTGATGATTGCTGGCTCACGGCCGGGGACGCAAGCTCTGAATCTGCAGGGTATTTGGAATCCCTATATTCAGCCACCATGGAACAGCAATTATACGACAAATATCAACACCGAAATGAATTATTGGCCAGCCGAGTTATGCGGATTGGGCGAATGCCATGAACCTTTAATAGATTTTATCACGGAGCTTAGCGTGGCTGGCAGCCGTACAGCGAGTATTCATTATGCCGCACGTGGCTGGACAGTACACCATAATACCGATTTGTGGCGGATGACTTCTCCATCAGACGGTAAGGCGATGTGGGCTTTTTGGCCGATGGGCGGGGTATGGCTCTCTCGCCATCTATGGGAGCGTTACGCTTTTCGTCCAGATGAGGACTATTTGCGCACAGCTTATCCCATACTAAAGGGAGCCGCATTGTTTTGTCTGGATTGGCTAGTAGAGCTGCCTGATGGAAGATGGACGACAGGTTTGTCTACCTCGCCAGAGAATGTATTTCTGACTGCTGACGGCACACCATGCAGTGTCTCGGCTGGCTCAGCTATGGATTTATCGCTTATCGCTGAGTTGTTCAAGCACTGCATTCAGGCTGCTGACATTTTAAATACCGATGTAGAGCTGCGTCAGGAGCTTATGCAGAAACAGAAACAGCTTGCCCACCAAGGGATCGCACCGGACGGAACTGTCCGCGAATGGAATGAGGATTTTGCTGAACAAGAGCCTGGGCATCGTCATGTTTCTCATTTGTATGACCTGTACCCTGGGAACGTAATTAGCCCTTCCTCCACACCAGAGCTAGCGGAGGCGGCAGCCTTAACACTGAAGAAACGCATAGAACACGGAGGTGGCCATACAGGCTGGAGCGCAGCATGGTTGCTTAATCTTTATGCGCGTCTGAAGGATGGCGAGAGTGCGGTTAGCTGTCTACGTCGCATTTTGCAAGATTCCAGTTTGCCGAACCTGTTCGGAAATCATCCTCCGTTTCAGATTGATGGAAACTTCGGCACTACAGCCGGAATAGCAGAAATGCTTTTGCAGAGTCATCAGGAGGGTCTGGAACTATTACCTGCTCTTCCAGAGGAATGGTCTGAAGGCAGCGTGAAAGGGTTGGTGGCACGTGGTGGCTTTGTCATGACTATAGAATGGAGCGGGGGCTGTTTAACTAGGGCAGAGGTTACCTCGACTCATGGCCGATCCTGCAGAATTGTTCAACACCAGCCTTTGCTCATTCAAAAACCTGATGGTACACAGATTGAAGGAGCGGGGCTGGAATTTGAAACAGTAATAGGAGAGACCTATCTCATTACACCCCTAAAGAAATAATTCATATTGATCTGGCTTAGAGGCTGTTCTCAGAGTAGAATTATTCTACAGAGAACAGTCTTTTTTTGCCCAAGTCTTCATTATCTATTAAATGGAGGGTTTTGAATAAGTCTGTAGGAGCCGGAGGATCAGAATAATTATGTGGAAAAAACGCTTCACGTTGGCAAAAGTCATTCTTGGAGGAGTGATTATTTGCGCAGCCATTCCCCCGACATTGTATTGGACCTGGGGGCATGCTTATGCGGCCACGACTTCACCGACCGTTCGTTCTGTGAGTGAAATTGCCCAGAAGCTAACCGGTGCGATGAATAATCGTAGAGAGACTATCACTTTTACTTATGAGGGGAAAACCTCGAATTTAAAAACACAGATACAAACGGGTCTAGATCAAGCGATGAATAGCGATCCCTATTTGTATTACATCATAGACAGCTACGGATACACTTATCGAGGGAGCAAAAGCTCTGTAAAGGTTACGGTAGAAGTGAAATACTTGGAAACGCTGGAGCAGACCGCTTTTGTGAATAAAGAAGTAAAGGCAACGCTCAAGAAGATCATTACACCGGGCATGAATAATCATCAGAAGGTTAAGGCTATCCACGACTGGGTGGTGCTGCGTCTGAAGTATGATACCTCTTATCGTAAATATACGGCTTATGAAGGCCTGAAGAGTGGCAGTGCCGTTTGCCAAGGGTATTCGCTGTTGACCTATAAGCTGCTCAAGGAAGCGGGATTCAGTAATAAAATCGTTGAGGGCACTGCAAAACAGCCGGGAGGACGCAGCCAGTCTCATGCTTGGAATCTAGTGCTGCTCGAAGGGAGATGGTATCATCTCGACACAACTTGGGATGACCCGACACCTGATAAAGCCGGCGTAGTAAGCACCGCGTATTACTTGAAGACTGATGCCCAAATGCGTCAGGACCATAGCTGGACGAAGTCTTATCCGGCAGCCTCGGTTGCCTATTATAAGACCTTGGCAGCACTTGTAGAGCGTGGAGGACAGAGCGCCGGGGTGTATAAGCAACTTCAGAAGGACCTTAATTATGAGCTGTATGCCGAGGAACGGATTGTACGTTCAGCAGCAGATTTAATTCAGCTGGCGAATAAGGCTGTCGCTTCAGGAGAGGGATCTTTATTATTCCGTTATGACGGTAGTGGAACCCAGCTGAAGAATGATCTACAGGAGTTATATAAACTTGGACTAGAGGAAGTGTCTTATTCTAGCACTTCTTTTGATAATACGGGTGATCTAAAAGTGTATGTGACTTGGGAATAGGCAAAGGGCTAAGTAAAATCAGGAGTTGAATATACTAGATTGATTTATATAAAAAGGGATATCCCGCAGCCTTTCAGGCTTCTGGATATCCCTTTTTGAGGAGTCTATTTATTCTGGGTGAGTACTAAGATCGCATTTATCCAAAGGAATAATATTACTCTTGCGGAAGAAGCGATAGCCGGCCCAAATCAAGACGAATAATGGCAGGCTGATATAGGAAACGGCAATACCGTACCAGTCGATGTTTCCACCTGAGAAGGCACCCATATTCTGGCCAAGGATGGCTACCGTACAAAGTACTAAGGCAAATATAGGCCCAAACGGGAACCATCTAGCCCGGTAAGGCAGCTCATCAAGGGAATGACCTTGAGCTATAAAGGCGCGTCTGAAACGATAATGGCAGACAGCGATGCCGAGCCAGTTAATAAATCCACACATACCGGAAGCATTAAGCAACCAGTTGTATACAGCACCATCACCAAAGAATGATGCTAAAAAGGCTAACATACCCACGGCTGTGGTCACGAGCAAAGCACCAACAGGAACACCGCGGCGATTAAGCTTGCCTAGAGCACGTGGAGCCATTCCATCCTTAGCCATAGCGTACAGGACGCGGGTGGAGGCGTACATTCCCGAGTTCCCGGCTGACAATACGGAGCTGAGAATGACAGCATTCATGACGGATGCGGCAATAGCAAGTCCTGCTTTATTAAATACGATCGTAAACGGACTGACTCCGATATCATCAATACCACCGCGCAGCAGATCTGGATTCGTGTAAGGAATCAGCATTCCGATTACTAGTATAGCGAGGATATAAAAGATTAATATACGCCAGAAGACTTGGCGAATAGCAATAGGTACGTTACGGCGAGGGTTCTCACTCTCACCTGCTGCAACACCGATTAGCTCGGTGCCTTGGAAGGAGAATCCCGCAGCCATAAAGACACCGACGAAAGCGAAGAAGCCACCGTGGAACGAGCTGCCCCCGATCTGGAAATTGCTGAAGCCTACGGCTTTTCCGCCCATGATTCCGAAAATCATCAAAACTCCGACAATAAGGAAGGCGATAACAGTAATAATTTTGATAATGGCAAACCAATATTCTGATTCTCCGTATCCACGAGCAGACAGGAAATTAAGACCGAACATCAGCAGCAGGAACACGAGACTCCAGAGAAAGGAGGGACTGTCCGGGAACCAATATTTAATAATGACGGTGGCGGCAGACAATTCTGCTGCAATCGTAACCGCCCAGTTATACCAGAAGTTCCAGCCGATGGCGAACCCAAAAGCGGGGCTGACGAAACGCGTGCCGTAAGTGCTGAATGAGCCGGAATCCGGTAAATAGGTAGCGAGCTCTCCCAGACTGGTCATGAGGAAATAAACCATAACACCAACAGCCGTATAGGCTAGAAGTGCACCACCGGGTCCGGCTGAAGCGATAGCGCCACCACTGGCCAGGAAGAGTCCAGTACCAATAGATCCTCCAAGCGCAATCATAGTCAAATGCCTTGCTTTAAATGATTTTTTTAGCTCAGGCGGGTTACTTACGTTGCCTTGTGCTAGATTTTGCTGCTTGCCCTGCATGATTTGACACTCCTTATGATCTAATCTTTCAATTCATGAACGGGGAGTGCTGAGCTGCTTCCTCCCGCAGAGCGGGAGAGTGTATTTGGTGGTCTCCATAAGGTTATGGGGAAACACTAAATATACAAATTCTGTAAACGCAAAGAAACCGCAGACTATATCTGCGGTTTCCATCTATACAGCTCCGCATCATACTCCCTGTGAAGATAGCGCAACACATTATGACCTGCTGCTTATGCAGGTTATACAATGTGACAGTTCCGTGCCTTTCGGCAACGGCCCCAGCCTGCACCGCTGTAAGAGCGACAGTGCAGACTTCGGCAGATATTCCTTTCGACGCGATTCATAGACGGCTCTAACGTCTCCACGCGCGTACTCTTTATATCCGCGACCTCTACCTCATCTTAGTATGACGAGGCTATCTTTACTTCATTCATTTATAAACAACAGGAATTAGTATAAAGCAAGTTCGCAAGTCAAGCAATGACAAAATCCGGTAGGGAATGTTAGCTGCGACGACGCTCTGACATTTGCTGCCAAACGGTACCCGCCGCTGCTTCACCGGAAGCGATACGTTCCAAAGCCATTTTAGCCTGAAGTCCAACCTCGAATTCCGGATCTTCCGCCGCAACCGACAGCGCTTCTTGGGCATCGGATGTGCCCACCTCATAGAGGAAACGAGCTGCGCGCCAGCGGACAAGCTTGCTCTTATCTGTCAGTGCCGCCGTCATCACTGGCGTGGCGGCAGGATCGCCGATGTCGGACAGCGTATCGCCTGCCGTACGTCTCACGGCTGGCGCGCTGTCTGCCATCGCCTCATAGAGCAGCTCCATCGCTTCGGGCGTGCGAAGGTCGCCTAGATACACGACCGCAAGCCTGCGAATATGCAGCTTGGGATCGTGCAGCGCCGCCTTAAGCTCCGGCAGGAGCTCCGCCGTCGGCGTAAGATCCTCCAGCGCGGCGTAGCGCACGCGCCAATCCTCATGCTTCAGGTCTCGCAGCAGCTCATCCTGACTGCGGGTTCGTCTCTGCTCGACGAACTCGCCTTCGGCGCCGTGCGCAATGGCTTGCTGCACGAGAGAGTCGAGGCGTTCCTGCGGATACGCCGCTTCGACCTCTTGCTCCACCTCGCGTGCAATCTCCGCGGGCTCGCCATAACGCACGCCGTAATCAGTGAGCTTACGCTCTTTAATCATCACGGCGCTAGCCACATCCATAACCGCCTTCGTGAAGCGGTTTGCTAAGGAGATGCGCTCTTCATTCGCGCCGGTCTTAACGCGGATTTGCAGCGGAATTCCGCGGAACATCTGGACGAAGACTTGGGCTTCGCCGAAATGAGCGCCAGCGTTCTCATCGGCAAGATTCCAATCGTCAATTAAGCCTTCGCTGTTGCCGAAGCGGTTCTGGACTTCTCTTAGAATCGCTGCCCAATCCGCATTGCCCTTGCGTTCGAGCGCTGCAAAGTCAGCAGCATGATAGATGCTAATAACGCCCGGTATCGTTAACATTTCGCGTGCCCAGGCAGGTGCGGAACGTTCACTTTCTGGTGTATAGGTTCTGCGGATTCCAGGTTCCAGACTTTCGTCCAAATGAAGCTTCATCGTATTTGGACTTGGAGTCGGTTCAATAAAAGTAATCTTCATACGTAGCTCCCCCTTGAACGGTATATGCACCGCCATACTTTATACACATATTATCTCATTTCTGGCGTGAAACACAAAAGGGTGCTTAGATATTTTGCGGAAAAAGGGCGCACCCTTACCAAGTAACTTGTATATTTTGCAAAATACTCTGCCGTTCAATATAGTTGTATTATATTCGCTAAAGTAAAGCGTGCTCGGCAAACTTCTAAAGATGAGGTGCTCTATGGTTAAATTTCGCTACAATAACCTCGACAATGTGAGTACCGATAAAACACTTAAAGAGTTTCGTAAGTGGCGGGAGGAACGTCGACGGAAGAAAAAAGATTATTCATATGTAGTGCCAAGTACGCCACCGAGGTTAGCTTATCTGGCGGAGAATCGGCTGGAGACTACCATTACGTGGATTGGGCATTCAACGTTTTTTCTTCAATATGAAGGGATGAATATCATTACTGATCCAATCTGGGCGAGAAGACTAGGCTTTGAGAAAAGATTGGGGCAACCCGGGATTCCGCTCAGCGAAGTGCCTCCCATTGACCTGATTCTGATCTCGCACTCTCATTATGACCACTTGCATATGGCTTCTATCCGTAAATTATATAGAGCAGGGACAACCCTTGTTGTTCCTATAGGCTTGAAACGAAAGATGCTCCGCAAAGGATTTCGCAACTGCATAGAAATGGAATGGTGGCAGGAAAATACGCTAGGTAAAATTAAGCTTACCTTCGTGCCGACTCAGCACTGGACGCGGAGAACGCCTTGGGACACGAATACTTCGCATTGGGGAGGATATATTCTGCAGCCGATCGAATCGGATAGCGACAAGCTGCCCCCAAACCTGTATTTCGCAGGAGATAGCGGTTATTTTCCGGGTTTTAAGGAGATTGGGAGCCGCTATAAGCTTCATGTTGCACTCATGCCGATTGGAGCTTATGAACCGGAGTGGTTCATGACCTCGCAGCATGTAACCCCTGAAGAGGCTATACAAGCATTTGTAGATGTTGGAGCGGAGACCATGATTCCGATGCATTACGGCACCTATAGACTTGCTGATGATACGGCCCGGGAAGCGCTGGATCGGATGGAAAGTGCCCGGCTTAAACAAGGTATTTCTGAAGAAAGAATCCGTACGCTCAGTTATGGTGAAACGCTTGTTATACAACCCGAGAATCGCATAACTGGACAATAATTGAAAAAATTCCTCCTTACTGGCGACCTCTGTACAGCAGCTGGAATAACTTTAGTATTGGAGAGAACAGCTGAAAAGGCTATTTTACGGGCTTTTTGCTCTCTATTTATGCTATAATGAGCCGAAACCCTAAGTGAAAAGGATGGTAATGCGTAATGATTAGCACAAGCGGCGTAACACTCCGCTACGGAAAACGCGCTCTCTTTGAAGATGTAAACATAAAATTCACCCCTGGTAACTGCTACGGTTTGATTGGCGCCAATGGTGCCGGTAAATCAACCTTTCTGAAAATTCTGTCTGGTGAGATCGAAGCAAATACCGGTGAGGTACATGTTACACCAGGCGAACGTCTCGCAGTACTCAAACAGAACCATTTTGAGTATGATGAATTCCCAGTACTTGAGACCGTAATTATGGGTCATACACGTCTTTATGAAATTATGAAAGAAAAGGACGCGCTTTATGCGAAGTCTGATTTCACAGAAGCGGATGGCCTGCGTGCAGGGGAGCTTGAAGGTGAGTTCGCTGAGCTTAACGGCTGGGATGCTGAGCCAGATGCAGCTGCCATGCTGATTGGTCTCGGAATTATGCGTGAACTGCATGACAAAAAAATGGCCGAACTGAGCGGCAATGAAAAGGTACGGGTACTCTTGGCGCAAGCCTTGTTTGGCCGTCCAAATAACCTGCTGCTAGATGAGCCTACCAACCACTTGGATCTCGAATCTATTGGCTGGTTAGAGAACTTCCTCATGGACTATGAAGGTACTGTTATCGTCGTATCCCATGACCGTCACTTCCTGAATAAAGTATGTACGCATATTGCGGATATTGATTTTGGCAAAATCCAAATGTACGTCGGCAACTACGACTTCTGGTATGAGTCCAGTCAGCTTGCGCAAGCTTTGCAGCGTGATTCGAACAAGAAGAAGGAAGATAAAATCAAGGAATTGCAGGCATTTATCCAGCGTTTCTCGGCCAATGCTTCCAAGTCTAAACAAGCGACATCACGTAAGAAACAACTTGAGAAAATTACACTGGACGATATTCGTCCGTCCAACCGTAAATATCCGTTCCTCAACTTCAAACCTGAACGTGAAGCGGGTAAACAATTGCTGACAGTCAGCGGTTTGTCCAAAGCGGTTGAAGGTGAAAAGCTTCTTGATGAAATCAGCTTTGTAGTAAACAAAGGGGATAAGATTGCTTTTGTGGGCCCTTACTCCCAGCCTAAATCACTGCTGTTTGATGTGATCATGGGTGAGCAAGAAGCGGATACGGGGGAATATACATGGGGAGTAACTACAACTCAAGCGTATTTCCCGAAAGACAACTCCAGCTATTTCGATGGTGTAGAAATGAATCTTGTAGAATGGCTACGCCAGTATTCTAAAGATCAGGACGAAACTTTCCTGCGTGGATTCTTGGGCCGTATGTTGTTCGCCGGAGAAGAAGCACTGAAGAAAGCAAGCGTGCTGTCCGGGGGCGAGAAGGTTCGCTGTATGCTGGCCAAAATGATGCTCAACGGCGCAAACGTGCTTGTGTTCGATGAACCAACCAACCACTTGGATCTGGAATCCATCACGGCACTGAATAACGGGCTGATCGATTTCGATGGCACGATTCTATTCACTTCCCATGACCATCAGTTCATCCAAACCATTGCTAACCGCATCATCGAGATTACACCTACAGGTGTAATTGACCGCTCCATGAGCTACGATGAATATTTGGAGAATCCAGAAATTAAGGAAATGCGCCAGCGCATGTATCCTGTAGAAGTATAATATTTAATTTCCGCTATGCGGAAGGAACCCATGAAGCAGCTACTCTAATCCTTTTAGGATCAGGGTAGCTGTCTTTATAATTTCGATTTTGAAAAGTTATTAACAAGTAGAATTCTACGGGGAGTATACGCGGGGCTTCTAAGACGGGAGTCTTTAGCCCTTGAGTTTTCCAAAGCGCATGTTTTCAGCTGACTAATCGTACAATAAAGAGAATCAGTTATGAATTTGAAGAGTTCTAATCCATCCTATCAGGCAGGACGAACGTATAAACGGCTGCGTTTCCCCGAGGGATTCGCAGCCGTTTATGTTTAAATATAAGTAAATACTAAGATCCGCCAGTACGACGGCGTTGGTTGTTAGGCTTTTTGTTATTTTGGCTTTTTAGCGGTTTGGCGGAACCAGCCTGAAATGTGGATCCAGGTTTGGAGGAAGATTGTTGTTTCTTCTGCTCCAGTTTTTTACGGATAGCTTCCGCTAAGTTGATTTTTCCTTTATCGTTGCTTTCGCTCATTATGATAACCTCCTTCGAAGCAAGTCCTTACACTTTATTCTAATTGTTTTTAAATGCTGCCACAAGGGCAAGAATAATTGAAAGAATTCTTTTCCGTATTTTAAATAATCGGGGAAAAAGAGGGGGAGCCAAGATGACTGATATTTACGAAGATATACGTAAAGGGGAACGAGGAGCTTGGGTTAGCATAGCGGCTTACCTCATCCTATCATCATTCAAGCTGGTTTGCGGTTATTTATTTGCATCTAGCGCACTCGTAGCGGACGGGGTCAACAATTTAACAGATATCGTGGCATCCATAGCTGTGCTGGTGGGTTTACGGATTTCGCGGAAGCCACCTGACTCTGACCACGCTTATGGGCATTTCCGCGCAGAGACCGTAGCGGCGTTGTTGGCTTCTTTTATCATGGCGGTAGTGGGCATTCAAGTGATTGTAGAGGCGGTGCGGTCCTTTTTCGATCGTACAAAAGAAACGCCACAGCTCTTGTCGGCAGGGGTGGCTATTGTATGTGCAGTGGCTATGATGGGGGTATATATATATAACAAAAGACTGGCCAAGCAAATTAACAGTGGGGCACTTATGGCAGCGGCTAAGGATAATTTTTCTGATGCTATGGTCAGTGTTGGAGCCGCAGTTGGGATTGTAGGCGCACAGTTTGGATTGCCATGGATTGATTCCGCAGCGGCTGTTCTTGTCGGACTCATTATCTCCAAGACTGCTTGGGATATTTTTCGTGATTCGACCTATCGGCTTACCGATGGCTTTGATGAAGATAAATTGATGGATCTACGCAGTACGATTGCTCGAACGCCGGGAGTAGAAGAGATTAAAGATGTGAAGGCACGGGTTCATGGTAATCATGTGCATGTGGATGTTGTAGTGGAGGTGGATGCGAATATTTCTGTGACGGAAGGTCATGAAATAAGTGATTCCATCGAAGAAAGAATGAGCAAAATGCATAATATTATGAATGTGCAGGTGCACGTGGAACCTAAAAAATAAATTAAAAATGCTATATTAAGGAAAAAACACACATATTCAAGGAGAAATCAAGACTTTAGACCTGTATGTTACCATAAAGTGGCATGATTATATGTGAAATTTGGAGCATGTTCCAAATCCCGGGCAAGCCTATAATGAGGGCATAAAGGAATAATGTAGTACAATCCTTTATTGAAATCTCATCATGGAATTTGGGGGAACGTATGATCAAATCACATAAGCAAATTACAGCATCTTTGTTAGTATCTGCTGCAATTGTTGCAGGTTTAGGAGTATCTGCTCCTGGACAAGCAGCGGCAGCCTCAAGTTCATCTAATTCAGTTACAGCAGCTTCAGCCGTTCAAACAGGTGTGATCGAGGCTAGTGTTCGCCTTCGCAGCACCCCTTCTACTGACGGAGAAATAGTGAAGTACTTGCAAAAGGGAGATCAAGTGCAGATCCTTTCGCAGCCTAACAGCTATTGGTATCAAGTAAAAACGGCTGATGGTTCAGTGGGTTATACAAGTGCAGGAGATAAGTATATCAGCGTATCCTCTGCTTCAGTAACGACACCATCGGCACAAACTGGCACCATTAAGTATGGTGTGAATCTTCGGGTTTCACCTTCAACAAGCGGAAAAGTAATGAAGCTTTTGAATAAGGGAGAAAAAGTAGAAGTTCTGGCACAGCCTAACAGTTACTGGTATCAAGTTAAAGCGGCGGATGGTAGCATCGGATATATAAGTTCAAGTGATCAATATAGTACACTTTCAGGAAACGGTGGGGGATCTGGAACGGTAACGCCTACACCAACGCCTACACCTACACCTACACCTACACCTACACCTACACCCAATCCGCCTATAACAACACCGGGGGCTTCAGCCCAAATCGAACGGGTAATTGCTGCAGGCATGGGATATCTAGGAACGCCTTATGAGTATGGCTCCAGCAGAAATGATACAAGAACCTTTGACTGCTCGGACTTCATCCGGCAAATTTTTATGGATGCTGCGAATCTCAAACTGCCGGCGGATTCCCGTCAACAAGGAGATTGGGTGAAGTCGAATAGTACGATGGTTACGTCTATTTCCAATTTGAAGCGCGGCGACTTAATGTTCTTTATGGATTATAAGGGGAATTCTGCTTCTGCTTATGAGGGAATCGACAAATCTACAGCTAGAATATCGCATGTTGCTATGTATCTAGGAGATGGACAAGTTCTACAAACTTATTCCGTAGCTTCAGGCGGGGTAAGAGTAGATAAACTAAGCGCTTCTTGGATGAATCGTTTTCTCTACGGAGGTTCGGTCATTCGCTAAATATATGAAAAATGCAGGAAGCGACAGCATCGCATGTTTGTGACGGGTGAACGATGGCGGGCGTACGCGCAAGAGAGCTATCCTTTTAGTAGAATTCTCTACTGAGGGGGTAGCTCTTCCTGTTTTATCTGTTCAGAATATGCACTCTCCACATAAAAAAAGGGCAGTACCAACGGCCATTTTTCTGGCTCTTGGGACACCCTTTTTTCGCATATTGATAATTAAGGTAAGATCACATTGGCTGTTACAGGAACCTTAACCCATGCTTTTCCTAGCCAAGTGTAGATTTCTCTCCATTCATTACCCCAAGTGTCCGAAATAACTTCACCTGTTGTATCAAGAGTCTGAACGCCAAGCCAGCCTGCTGGAATTATACCTCCGACGGAAAAGTAGAAAGGTGTTTTCTCGGTCAGCACTATTTGTGGTGTTGCTGGAATCATATCCGCTGGAGTGATAATTGTTTCAAAAGAATTGCTGTAAGTGCTTCCAGTTACGGTTGCAGGATCCGTAGTAGTGTTAGTTACTTCAGCTGCTGAAGCTGTAGCAGCAATGGAAGCCATAAGACCTAAGGCTACTGTAAGGCTGGCGATTTTTTTCATGTTTGGTTCCTCCTAGTAGGGGTTGGATGTATTTTTTTCCAAAAGCGCTGTTTGCTAATATGCTAGTAAACGTAAATGATGCGTGATGAACCACCCATCCAACATTTCTTATTTTCTCAAGTGACATCCGTGCAGGAATGACCTATACTTTCTGCATGATGAATAAGATATATGGATAGATATGGGAGGGATACGACAGTCACACCATTAAAATGAGGGGCTACTACATAGATCTACCTCTGCGTCCCGTGAAGAGAGAAATTACAAACAGAACCAGGAAGACGAAGAACAGGATCTTAGCAAGACCAGCGGCGGCGGCTACAAGGTTGAAGAAACCAAAGATTCCGGCGATTACTGCGACTACAAGTAGTATTGCGGACCATTTTAACATTACATATCACCTATCCTTTTTTGATTAATGTAGTCATTGTATAAACGGGGACTTTGATTTTGAAACAAAAGGGAAGAGGGACTCTTGACAACGCTCGACAAGATGTTTCGGCTTATGGGAGCAGGGGTAACTATGCAGTATACAAGGCTGATTAGCCGATATTTATGAGATATGGAAGGGGTTATGAATATGATCATTGAACTTAGTGTAGCTCTCGTCGCAATTGCATTTGCAGTACTTGTTTTCTTTTTAATTAAAACCTTAAAGTCGGCAAAGGATTCACTCGACAAAGTCAGCCAAACCTTGGTGGAAGTACAGAAGACGATGGATGAGCTTACTTATGAAGTGAAAACGACGGTCAGACACGCAAATGAAATCACTGCCGATGTACAGCATAAGATTCAGAAGATTGACCCAGTCATCGATTCTGTTAAGAATCTGGGTGATGTTATGAATGAGCTAACCTTAACAGTCAAACAAGTGTCAGTCACAGTGATCGAGAAATATCGTAAATCGCGTGAGCTGAAGGAGAAAAGTAAGGAAGTATCTATAAAAGAAGCTCCTCTAACTCCTGCTGAAGAACGTACTGTTAACTCCTATGATGCCATTTATACTGAGAAGTCACCGGGAAAAATAGCTACAGTGCTAAAAGGTGTAGACGTAGCTGCAACTCTTTGGAAGAAATTTCGTCATTAAGCATAAGATAGTAAAGCTTCTGTAATCGGTGGCTGCAGATAAGAAAGGTGGGACACAACATGAACATGATGATCCTTTTATTTGGTCTTCTTTTCCCATACTTTGATGCGTCTCCACAGTTGGCGCCTATCGCTACTTTTATTGAACAACCTAAGTCGGTTCTCGCATTTGAACATGCTTCAGAATCCAGTCCATATATCAATGACTTTGATTCTCTGCAAGGTGTTGCTTTATATGCCACAAAGGAAGAAATGTTTCTGGCCAAAGGCAATCCACTTGCGGTGACAAATGATCCATTACAAGAGACGGTGGAGTACCACTACGCAGATGTGACAGTGGGTGTGGGCGAGGGGATGGTACTTTATGTACATGTTTCACCTCCGCAAGCACGGCAGTTTGGTTTACATGTAGATGGTGTAGAAATCGATCCTGTAAGAGATAATTTGCAAGATACTTTGGGCAAACCGTATTTTATAGCTGAAGATGGGGATGTATATATGAGAGGGAATAATGCACTCAAAATATATCGAAATTTGGCTGGTGAATTTGAAGGAATTGATTTATTTGATAGTATTTCTTCCTAATGTGTTTCATATTTGAGCAAATTGGTTAATAAACATAGGCTGTCTTTAGAATAGAGTAACCTCCAGAACCACTAGGTATAGTGGGGCTGGAGGTTACTTTGCTGAATACGTAAATTGATCCTATGACTATATTTACATATTATGAAAATAGAAATAACACTGTAAAATAGCGTATGATATAGTTAGTAGGTTTGCAGAATTTTACGGTCGTAATACTATTCGTGTGAGGTGAAGATGATGAGAATCTTAATCGTGGATGACAATCCGACTAATGTTATCATTATCCGTGAAATCCTGAAAAAAGAAGATTACCGAAATTTCGTAACCGCATCTTCTGCCAAAGAGATGTTGGAACGGCTTGGAATCGGTTCTGGGAGTGAAGATGGACGTCCCCGGATGTCAGATATTGATCTGATTTTACTGGATATGATGATGCCAGAAATGGATGGGATTGAAGCATGTCGTGTTGTGCAGCAATACGAACATCTTAAGGATATTCCAATAATAATGGTTACAGCTGTAGGCGATTCTAAGAAATTGGCCGAAGCGCTGGATGCAGGTGCAGTAGATTATGTTACGAAACCTATTAATAAAGTGGAGCTAATGGCCCGGATTCGGCTTGCTCTGCGGTTGAAACGTGAGAAAGATTGGCATAAAGAACGGGATCAGCGAATCCAGGAGGAGTTGAGACTGGCTGCGCTTGTGCAGAATGCTGTACTCAGCCTGCCGCTGCAGGAAGAGAATTTCGAGGTGCATGCTATCTATCAGCCTTCCTCTGAATTGGCGGGTGATTTATATGCGTGGTATCCCCTTGGTGATGGCCGATATGGCGTAATCCTCCTAGACATTATGGGACACGGTATATCATCATCTCTTTTTTGCATGTTCCTTGCGTCAGTATTAAAGGATACGGTAACTACCTATGTAGAGCCGGAAAAGGTAATTCAGGAACTCAATCGAAGGTTTAACCAACTTTATATTGAGAAAAAGCTGATTCAATACTATTTTACGACGATTTATCTTGTGATTGACACTCGTATAAAGCGTATTGACTATGTTAACGCTGGGCATCCACCTGCGCTGTTTTTTGAGGGCACAGCTAAGACTCCGGTCTTGCTGGAAAGTAATTGTCACCCTGTAGGCCTGTTTGAACGGATTGATATTCAGCCTCAGAGCTTGACCTACGAAGATGAAGGGCATTTGGTTCTCTATACAGATGGTCTGCTGGAGCTGGTTGAGGGTGAACAGGAAGAGCAGCTGAAGTTCATGATTAAGCATTTAAATGTTGAGCATGAATGGAAGGAAGAAACTATACGGGCTGCTTTTTTCAATGCTGATGTTCCTAAAGAGCGTGACGATGACAAATGTATAGTGTGGATCTCACTGAAGAAGGGAACAGAATGAGGATGAAAATAAAGGCTAAACTCTTAATTGGTTTTAGTGCGATGCTGGCGATTATGCTGGCACTTACTATGATTGGATACGATCGTTTGGATTATATGAATGGTCAGCTTGAGGGTTACCAGGATAGATATATGAAGGGGCGTTCTTCTTCAGGTATGCGTGGAGAAGTGAATGATATGGCGCGAATATTAACGACGACCATGTTAAGCGCTGATACATCAACGGTAGAATCACAAAAAAAAGAGATTGATAAAAAAATAGCTAAGGCGAATGAGCACTACGACAAAATAAAAGAATCAATGACTAGCGCTGAAGAGATGCAGATCGTTACTCAAATTGATGATTCTTATACGATCTATCTAAATTATCAGGAAAAAATATTGAAGCTGCTATCAGCTGGTTATTTCCAGAATGCCAGCACGTATTCTAACACAGAGGGACAAGCGATTCAGAATGCGGTATTAAACGCTCTGAACAGTCTCTCTGATTATAATGCCTTTATTATGAATGAAGAGAGCGCAAAAGCTAAAGATGCCTATCAAAGCTCTACTCAGATGGTCATCTTGATGATGATTGTGGGTCTACTACTTGGACTTGGAGTTGTTCTATGGATCATTCCAAGCATTACGCGGGGGCTTAACGTCGTTTCGATGATGATTACCAGCTTCGGCAACGGCAGAATTCGGGCTATAAGGCGCATCAAGGTTACTTCTAAAGATGAGATTGGTGAGGTTGCCCTTGTCTTTAAGAAAATGGCTTTAGATCTTGAAGAGAAACAGCAAATGGAACAGGCCTATGCACAGGCGCAGAATGATCAATCCTGGCTGAATGCAAATGTTGCTCAGGTGACAGAACTTCTCCGGGGGGTTAGCTCATTGGATCAGGTCTCACAGACCTTTATCAACGAGTTCACCCCTGTGCTGGGAGCCCAGTTTGGGGCAGTATATTTAAAGGATGCTAACCGTCCCGATTTTCTGCGAAGCAGTGGTTATTATGCAGTAGATAGCGATAAGAAACCAAAGGAAGGTTTTGTGATTGGAGAAGGACTCGTAGGACAAAGTGCGCTTGATATGCACCCAATCAGATTGGAGCGGGCTCCTGAAGATTATATCTCCGTGAAATCCGGCTTTGTGGATTCACAGCCAGGATATATTTCCATTCATCCGCTTATTTTTGAAGACGAGCTGCTCGGTGTAGTAGAATTCGCTTCATTCCAGCCATTTAGCAGTCTGAAAAATGATTTGCTGCAACAACTTGCGAATAATTTAAGCATTATTTTCAATAATATTAGTCGTCGTCTGATTGTAGAGAAATTACTGCGTGAGTCACAAGCACTTACGGAAGAACTGCAATGTCAGTCAGAAGAGCTGCAGACTCAGCAAGAAGAACTGCGTCGTTCCAATGAGAACTTGGAAGAGCAGACGGACGCACTTAAGCGTTCAGAAGAACTGCTGCAACGTCAGCAGGAGGAACTGGAACATTACAATACGGAACTCGTCGCCAAGACTCGTGCACTAGAGGAGCAAGTGCAGGAGGTTGAGGAGAAAAAAGATGAAATTGAGCATGCTAAGGTTCAGCTAGAGAAACAGGCTATGCAATTATCCGTGACTAGTAAGTATAAATCAGAATTTATGGCGAACATGTCCCATGAATTGCGGACGCCGCTCAACAGTCTGCTGATCTTGTCCCAGCTGCTTACCGAGAACAAGGATGGTAATTTAACGGAGAAGCAGGTTGAATTTGCCCATACGATTTATATGTCAGGTGCTGACCTGCTTAAGATGATTGATGAAATTTTAGACCTGTCCAAGGTTGATGCAGGAAAAATGGAACTGAATCATGAAGAAATTAAACTGACTGAGCTGAAAAGCTTTGTGAAGCAGAATTTTGCTCCACAGGCGCTCAAAAAAGGACTCTCCTTACGGATAGCCTTTAACGAGCCGCTGCCAGATAGCGTAATTGCCGATAGTCATCGGTTGAAGCAGGTCTTAAGAAATCTGCTTTCCAATGCCTTTAAATTTACAACCGAAGGTTTTATCGAGTTTTCAGTTAGCCCGGCAGATACTAATCTCTTGCCACTAAATCTGCCGAGTGATAATGAATATATTGCTATTGCTGTGAAGGACAGTGGCATTGGTATTCCGGCTGACAAAACAGATATTGTATTCGAAGCCTTCCAGCAAGTAGACGGAACAACCAGCCGTAAATATGGAGGCACGGGCCTGGGATTGTCGATCAGCCGTGAATTGGTTCGTATAATGGGTGGAGCTATTGTGCTCGAATCCCGTGAGGGGCAAGGCAGTACCTTCACTTTGTATTTGCCGGTGAAGGCAAATTACAGTAAACAACCTGCAGAAATAGAAGCTGCTGTGTCCAAAGAGGATTCAACATATGATGAATATATTGGAGACATGCTTCCAACCTTAGTGCCAGCAGCCGTTAACGTACCCCTTCCACAACTGACAATTGAGGATGACCGTGACAATTTGACGGCGAATGACAAAGTCCTGCTTATTATTGAAGATGATGAAAGCTTTGCGAAAATTTTGCTAGACATGGCTCGTGGTCGCAGATTTAAAGGCTTAGTAGCGCTTCAAGGCGATATTGGACTGCAGATGGCAAAAACTTATTTGCCAGATGCGATTATTCTCGATATACAGCTGCCTGTAATGGACGGCTGGACCATTCTTAGAGAGCTGAAAAGTGCATCTCAGACCCGTCACATTCCTGTTCATGTTATCTCAGTGAACGATGAAGTGAAGCAAGGATTGATGATGGGAGCTATGGCATATCTAAGAAAACCATCTTCAAGAGAAGCATTGGAGCGGGCTTTCTCACAAATTGAGAACTATACGTCCAGCACTGTGAAGTACCTTCTGATTGTAGAAGATGATGAGATTCAACGTCGTTCCATTATGGAATTGATTGGTCATGATGATGTAGCTATTACCGCGGTATCAACCGGCAATGAGGCACTGATGGAGCTGCGCAAGCAGAGATATGATTGTATGGTTCTGGATCTTATGCTTGGGGATATGAACGGCTTTGAACTGCTGGATCAGATTCGTGATGATGAGGAATTAAACGATCTTCCTATTATTATTTATACAGGTAAGGATTTAGATAGCAAAGAAGAGACACAGCTCCGCAAGTATGCTGAATCCATAATTATCAAGGATGTTCGTTCTCCGGAACGACTACTGGATGAGACAACGTTGTTCTTGCACCGGGTAGAAGCTAATCTTCCGGAAGATAAACGTAAAATTTTGCAGAAGCTGCATAACAAGGAAGAGTTATTCGAAGGGAAGAAAATACTGCTCGTCGATGATGATATTCGTAATGTTTTTGCACTCTCTAGTGTACTGGAAGAATACCACATGGAAGTGAAGTTTGCGGAGAACGGACGTGAAGCGCTGGAAATGCTGGTAGAGCAAGAAGATTTTGATCTCGTGCTTATGGATATGATGATGCCGGAAATGGACGGATATGAAGCTATGCGCCGAATCCGTGAAATGCCGCAATATCAGAAACTGCCTATTATTGCGCTTACCGCCAAAGCAATGAAAGAGGATCGCGCCAAATGTATTGAAGCGGGAGCTTCTGATTATATGAAGAAACCGATCGCAACAGGTCAACTTCTTTCGTTAATGCGTGTCTGGTTGTATTCGTAAACTCAAATTTGGGGTAATACCTTTTTAAGAACTAACATGACTAGAATCACGGTGTGTTAATAAGGGAGTCGGGATAACAATGAAAGCGATAGAACACGGATATGAGGAGCAGCCCGTTATGGTAGGAAGTGACGAGTTGGAGCAAATTGAGATCGAGCTGCTCCTTGATGGAGTACACCGTTTATATGGGTATGATTTCCGGAATTATGCGTTGCCTTCTTTGAAGCGGCGTATCTGGCATCATGTGCATGCGGAGAATGTACACAGCATATCCGCGCTGCAAGAAAAGGTGCTGCATGATCGCGCCTGTTTTGAACGATTTGTCTATAGTCTCTCCATTCCGGTTACCGAAATGTTTAGGGACCCGGGGTTATTTTTAACGTTTCGCCAGAAGGTAGTTCCGTTGTTGAGGACTTATCCCTATATTCGTATCTGGCATGCTGGATGCTCCACTGGTGAAGAAGTATACTCTATGGCCATCCTGCTTCATGAAGAAGGGCTTTACGATAAGGCTCGGATTTATGCCACAGATATGAATGAGCGTTCTTTACAGCAGGCTAAAGAAGGCGTCTATGATATTAGTAGAATGAAGCAATACACTAAGAATTATTTGGAGGCGGGAGGTACCCGGGCATTCTCTGAATACTATACAGCGAAGTATAACTCGGTTATTTTACAGCCATATTTACGCAAAAACATTATATTCGCTGAGCATAACTTAGCTACAGATACTTCTTTTAATGAGTTTAATGTTATTTTCTGCCGCAATGTGATGATCTATTTCAATGATGAGCTGCGTGATCATGTACACGGCTTGTTTCATGAAAGTTTAAGTCGTTTTGGAATACTTGTTCTAGGCTCTAAAGAATCCATTCACTTTACGAAGTACAGCGATTGTTATGAGTCTTTGGACAGAGTAGAGAAAATATACCGTAACATAAAATAACGCATGAAGGAGGGTGGTCCTATGGGGTTTCAAGAACCAATTCATATACTACTAGTAGATGACCGTCCTGAAAATCTGCTGGCGCTGGAGGCGGTACTTGAAAGCCAGCATTATGAGCTAGTCAAAGCCACCTCCGGCGAAGAAGCGCTGCGGTGTTTGTTAAGGTATGATTTTGCTGTCATCGTACTGGACGTGCAGATGCCAGGTATGGATGGGATCGAGACCGCAAAGTTGATTAAAGCCAGAGAAAAAACAAAGGAAATTCCGATTATCTTTATCTCTGCGAATAGTAAGGAAGCGGAGCATTTATTCGCGGGCTATTCTGCAGGGGCTATTGATTATATGGTTAAACCCTTCATTCCACAAATTCTGAAGTCTAAGATACAAGGTTTTGTCGAGATGTATATTACGAGCAAAAAACATCAGACTCAGACCATGCTGCTGCAGCAAAAGACGAAAGAGCTGGAAATCATAAATAGTGAGCTCGTAAAGGCTAAGGAAGAGGCGGAGATCGCCTCCAAAGCGAAGTCGGAATTTCTGGCTATGATGAGTCATGAGATTCGTACACCAATGAATGGCGTAGTGGGTATGATTGATTTATTAATGGAGACTGACCTTGCTCCTGAGCAGAAGGAGTATTCCGAGATCATTCGGAAAAGTGCAGACACGTTGATTACGGTTATAAACGATATTCTTGATTTCACCAAAATGGAATCCGGTAAAATGGAAATCGAAGAGCAGCTGTTCGAACTTCGCACATGTATTCAAGAGGTGTTCAGCCTCTTTTCGGTGGAAGCGGGAAAAAAGAACCTGGAGCTCGCTTATTTTATCGATCAGAAGTTGCCTAGACTTTTATATGGAGATATGGCTCGTCTACGCCAAGTATTAATTAATCTGATTGCTAACGCAGTTAAATTTACAAATCAGGGCGGTGTCTATTTAGTCGCTTCCATCAAAGAAACATCTGGGCACAAGGTAGAAGTCGAGTTTACGGTCATGGATACAGGGATTGGTATTTCTCCAGAGAAATGCGACCGATTATTCCAACCGTTCTCACAGCTGGATTCTTCAATGACACGGAAATACGGGGGGACAGGGCTTGGTTTAGCCATATGTAAATCCCTTGTAGGCATGATGGGCGGAGAAATACGGGTAGAATCCATGGAGCAAAAAGGAGCTACCTTTATTTTTACGATTCAAGCATCCGTACCTGGAGAAGATTTGACAGGAGGTTATCAAGAAGAGGAATCGCCTCATCTTCTTCTTAATCAGGAGAGCAGAAGCCGAATTCTTGTTGTAGATGACCATCCTATCAATCAGCGTCTGATGGTTAGCATGCTAGATAAGCTCGGCTATGAAGCTGATATGGCTGAGGACGGGAAACAGGCTGTGCAAATGGCGCTTAAGCAGCCCTATGATTTTATCTTTATGGATCTCCAAATGCCAGTAATGGATGGCCTGGAGGCAACCGCCCAAATCCGTCGGGAAGGCGGTCCGGCGGCTGAGAAGACTATTATTATTGCAATGACTGCGAATGTCATGGATGGCATTCAGAATCGCTGTAAAGCCTCAGGAATGGATGACTATATCAGCAAGCCACTTAAGATGAGCAGTATTAAGCAGATTATCTCTCGGTATTCTAGCAGCGATAATCGGATGGTTGAACCAGATACATCTATTTTTCAGGCCTAACCCAAGATTTACTAGTTTATATTTTAATGTTATTTGTTTCAAAGGTAGGACTATGAGGTTATTAATATAGAAAATATTTATCAGGAGAGATCGTCTATGAACACGCATAAAAGTAATAAGTTTCACGCTAAGACAGAGACAAAAGAAAATGTATGTACGGTTTTCCTGAATGGTGAACTTGATCTATCCGTTGCTTCCGATTTCCGTTTGGTAATGGAGCCGCTTGTAGGTGATACGAAGCATGATTTAGTAATAAATCTTAAAGAATTAAAATACATCGATAGCACGGGTATTGGTATTCTACTTTCGATCCTGAAATCAAGACAAGGTATGGACGTTAAGTTTATGGTTGAGGATGTTCCTCCCCAAATTCAGAAGCTGTTTGACATGACTGGTATTACCAAGTTTTTTGCCTCCCAAGAGAATTCCCACTAGGAAAGGATAGAACAAAGAATGAGTGATGATGTGCAAAAAGTAATTCTTCAGCTGCCGGCTAGCGCAGAGTATGTGGATATTGTTAGGTTAAATTTATATGGTATTGCTTCAAAAATGGGCTTCACCTACGAAGATATTGAAGATATGAAGGTAGCTGTATCAGAGGCGTGTAACAATTCAGTATTGTACGCCTATGGACAACAAGACGGAATGGTTGATGTAATCTTTGAGGTGGGTGAAAGTGCCTTATCCATTACAGTCAAAGACGAGGGGGAGAGCTTTGACGGTTTGGAAGACTCGTCCAGTGAGCGTATGACACTGCATGATAAAGAGTTGAGTGACGTTCAGGTCGGCGGTTTAGGGTTCTACTTAATGCAAGCGTTGATGGATGACGTGAGCGTCGTAAGTGAGGCCGGAAGAGGGACGGTAGTAACTTTGAAGAAGCACCTTAACTTTAGCGAGGAAAAGGTATGAGTGATAAGGTGACTCCCCCCGAGTCCATGAATGAAGCAGTCACCCAAATTTGGGAATATCAGCAGACTAAGGATAATGAACGCGCAACAGTGCTGATACAGAAATATGAGCCTATGGTAAAAATGGCTGCTGGAAAAATTTCCCGCAACCGCCCCGACTTGTATGAGGATTTATATCAGGTCGGGCAAATGGCGCTCATCCGGTTATTACAGCAATATGATATTAGCCTTGGAATCCCTTTTGAGCCCTATGCGATGAAAAGCATGATTGGACATATGAAGAATTTCCTACGTGATAAATCTTGGTACATACAGGTACCTAGACGGATTAAAGAAAAGGGGGCACTTGTTCAACACGCGATTGACGAACTAACAGTGAAGCTGGAACGTTCGCCTGCGGTGGATGAGATTGCTCATTATCTTGATTTGTCTGTTGAAGAAACTGTAGAAGTACTGGCGGGCAGAGAATGTTATCATTACGTCTCCCTAGACTCGCCCCTTTCTCAAGAGGAGACAGGAGCTACACTAGGCGAGCTGATCAGCTCTGACGCAAATGATTACGAGACCGTAGAGAAACGTATGGATTTGCAACAAGCACTAGGTCAATTGAAGGAACAGGAGCAGCAGGTGCTGCTGTTAGCGTTCCAAGATGGACAATCCCAGCGGGCGATCGCCCAGAAGCTGGGGGTATCACAGATGAGCGTTTCACGCATACAGAAGCGGGCCACTGAGAAGTTAAAGCAGATTATGGCCAACTCTTCCTATTGAGTTCCTGTATGGGTAGTATACATTTTCGACGATAAGGACATGCCTCTCTCCGCTGACTGGAGACCCGCATGTCCTTTATTTGTATACTATTGTAGACTTATTCCCCCGCTTGTCCGTCCAACCTAGAGGATTAGACGGACAAGCGGGGGAAGCGGTCGATAGTTGGGGAATAGATCGATAGTCTTGCGGTTAGCTATTAGCATCAATGTATTTTTTAATTTCGCCAAGATACTCTCCGATTACTGGAACATTAAGAAAAAGACTAAGAATGTAGCCTAATAAACCAAGGACTACAAATGTTCCGAGAGATAGTCCAAGTCCCCGAGATATACCGGCCATCAGGTTTGTGATGATTCTTTTTTTCGGATCTGAATAGTTGTCGAGAATGTCCTTGAATTCTGATTTTTCCAGTGAGTGAGCGATCTTATCAAGACGACTGTTTAAGCGTTTCACTTCATGTCGCAACTCGAAAGGATGTTCATCAATTTCATAAGGTTTTGTTTGGTTATTTGAATCTGCCATGCGCCATCCCTGCTTTCTATAGCCCTAACGGGCATTAATTGAATGTCTAGTTGTATCTGCTGATGTGAATAAAGGTATAACTAAACAACAGCCAGCTGCGGTCAGCTGGCTGTTGTTTGTTAAAGTGATAGCTGTATGATGCCGCAGATTAGTAATTGGATTTATAGGAGGATTTTACATCCTCTTTCGCATCCTTAGCCTGATTGGCAACCTCTTTAGAGGATGCTTTGGCTTCATCAGCTACGTCTTTAGAGGCGTCTTTAACATCCGAGCTTACATTGCTTGAGGCTTCACTTACAGTGTCACCAATTTTACTTCCAGCCTCTTGAAGAGTGGCGGCAATCTGTTGTTTGCTGTCACTGACAGTGGTATAGATATCAGAGGCTTTATCTGATACCGTACTAGCCAAATCGGTTGCTTTTTCGCCAACTGTTGTCGCAATAGCTTTGGTTTTGTCAGTTACGGCACCAGCAACTTCTTTGGTCTTGTCTGTAGCTAGAGAAAGTTTATCTGACAGATCACTGCGCATTTCACGGCCAGGCTTTGGTGCAAATAGCAGGGCTGCTGCGGCACCAATTAAGCTACCAATAAAGATACCTTTTAATAAGCTGCTTCCGTTCTCTACTTCATGTTCTACGTTACTCATCACCAATCACTCCTTATAATTTATCTTACTTCGTATATAAACTTTGGCGTATGGGCTGAAACAGTTGAAGAGCAAGGGGGAGATTACGGGAGGTTAAGGGAGGATACGGTAACCTAGATGGCTTTAGGTCATATAAACCGCGTTTTTGAGACTTTATCAACATTTGTTTATGCGCAAAAAGAAGGGCGAAGACAGGCTGTGATATGCAGCATATGTCTCCATCCTTCTACGATTGAATTTAGAATGTTACGGATTAATCATTAACGGCTTGGAGTACCGCATAGCCGAATTCAGGCAGATTCAGATACAGCTGGGATGTGGAGGATTCAGTCCGCTTCTGCGTCTTTAGGTTTACCCATATCATGTCTGCCCCGGTTACAGGAATGATGACATCGGCCATAACATCTTCATTATTCAATACGATTATGAATCGGCTTTGTTTGTCCCACCGCTCATATACAAGCAGCTTTGGATAACCCGGAATCTCCAGCGCTTTAAATCCACTGCTCCGGAATGCGGGATGAGATTTACGAAGGCTGATCGTCCAGCGATAGTATTCGAGCAATTCTTGATTCTGTTTCTGGGAGTCCCACTCCATGCATTTTCGGTTGTCCGGGTCGTATCCGCCATCCATGCCGATTTCATCGCCATAATAAATACAGGGTGCTCCCTGAAAGGTCATCTGGAACAAAACGGCCAGCTTTAACTTCCTGATGTCACCGCCACAAAGTGTCAGGAAACGAACTGTATCATGGCTGTCTAGCAGATTAAAGGCGGCTTCCGTAATTTGTTGCGGATAATTCGCTAGCATAGTAGCAACCAACTGAGAGAATTGTGCAGCATTGATCTGTCCGTGGGCGAAAAAATTAATTTGAATATTCGTTAGCGGGTAATTCATAACGGCGTCAAACTGATCGCCAAGCAGCCACGGCAAGGAATCATGCATGATTTCTCCTACGAGATAGGCCTCTGGATTAACGCTTTTGATCGTACTGCGGAATTGCCGCCAGAACGAATGTGAGACTTCATTTGCGACATCAAGCCGCCAGCCGTCTATACCGATTTCCTCGATCCAATAGCGGCCTGCATTCAGTAGATATTCTATGACTTCAGGATTCTCAGTGTTGAATTTAGGCATGATAGGCTCGAATGCAAATGTGTCATAGGTGGGAATTCCGTCGATGACCTGTGGCGGCCACTCGCGTACATGGAACCAATCGGCATAACGCGAAGATTGCCCGTTCGCGAGCAGATCAACAAACGGCGGGAAGGTATGGCCGCAATGATTAAAGACACCGTCCAGGATGACACGGATGCCTTTGGAATGACAGGAGTCCACAAACTCTTTCAGCAATGTGTTGGTGCCAAAATGAGGATCGACCAAGTAATAATCTTCTGTATCGTATTTATGATTGGTGGTTGCCGCAAATAGAGGATTAAAATATATAGCATTGATGCCCAATTCACAGAGATAATCCAAATGATCTAGTACACCCTGCAAGTCTCCTCCGAAGAAATTCCGAGGACTCGGTGTGCCGCCCCATTCGAGTACATCTGTCGGATCGTTGGTGGGATCACCATTCGCGAAACGCTCCGGGAATATTTGATAAAATACTGCATCTTTCACCCAAGATGGAGGGGAGTGCACATCTTCACGATTCAAAAATGGAAAGTCGAACAGACCCTCATATACAACAGCAGGTGGCTCTGGATAAAATCCTTTTTCCAAAAAATAAAGGACTTCGTCTTTGTTATAAAGCGCAAAGTAATACGCGAGTCTGCGGTAAACAGGACGGACGGAGGCTTGCCAGTAATCGAACAAGCCGTCAGAAGCGAGGCGCTGCATTGGAATGACCTCATGCGTTTTGTCCCAGCCAAATTTATCTCCACAGAAAAGGTCGATCTGTGATACGTTGTCCCGCTTAGTTCTTAGGCGAATATGAAGTGTAGACTCATCGTAGGCATATGACCAATTTTGTCCCATACGGTGATAAACGGCTTCCGGTTGAATCATACTCATTTTCCATCCCTTCGGGCATGTAAACGCAAAAAAGGGCCAACCTCATGATTTTCAGAGGTTGAACCCTTGGCGGTTTCATTGCCTTTAAATTTGTCTGCATCTTACCATAACCCTCAAGAGCAAAGCAAGAGGTTATTTCACAATAATTTACAATATGGAATATTTAGTATGTGGTAGGAATAAAGAGAAAATAAGAGAAAAGATAAGATAAACTTTGTTAAACCGTCTTGTTTGGACTTATACCCTGATTGCAATCAAAATTATGGATATTATAGAATGAGGGCGAACGAACTTGATTTTTCATAACACGCATTCAAATTAAAGGCACTGTTACCTGCAAAGGTACAACCTCGGCACTTTGTGCAAATGAGGTTGTACCTTTTTTTATATGCTTTTTTTCAATGCGGGTTAGGTTTAATCACTCATGATCGAAGGGGAGATGAGCAAATGAAGAAGAGTAAACGTTCCAAAATGCAAGCGGTAACATTTAGTTTAGTCCTATGCCTGCTGTTAACTTTGACGGTCACCGCATGCGGTTCTGGCAATGGGAACTCCGCATCAAAGCCGAATTCGAGTCCGAATTCCGCAGTGAACGAGCCGGGGGGAACCACAAATGAGACAAATACCGAAGAGAAAACCACTGATGAGGAAATGAAGCCAGAAGCAGGGGCCAAACTTATGGTCTGGGAAGCCAAGGAGCAGCTTGAATACATGAAGCAGGTAGCTGCTGATTTCGAAAAAGAATATGGTGTTCCCGTCACGGTTGAGGAAATGGCGGGTGGCGATCAAGGCGCAAGACTGGCGACGGATGGTCCGTCTAAACTTGCTGCAGATGTGTTGACTCTGCCCCATGACCAGATCGGGCAAGCCGTAAAAGCAGGGCTGCTTTTGCCAAACGATGTTTTTGAGGAAGAAACCAAATCAACGATGGTGGCAACAGCCGTTCAGGCATCGTCTTATGATGGCATTCTTTACGGTTATCCTAAATCGGTGGAAACCTATGCGCTGTTCTACAACAAGGACCTGATTCCTGACGCTCCTAAAACGTGGGATGATGTGATTGCTTTTGCAGATACGTACAACAATCCGAAGGAAAACAAATTCGCAATCATGTGGGAATTCGTCGGATATTACAGCTATCCGTTTATTGGCAGCTTCGGCGGATATATTTACGGAGACAACAATACGAATTTCAAGGATATTGGATTGAACAATGAGGGCACTATCAAAGGATTTACGTTTCTGCAGAGCCTCAAAAAAATTCTGCCTTTGAATGCAGGAGATATCACTTATGACGTGAAAACCCAATTATTCCAAGAAGGTAAGCTGGCGATGAATATCGATGGGCCATGGTCCATAGCGGCGTTTAAGGAAAATGTTAACCTGGGTGTGGCTCCTCTTCCAAAGGGACCTGACGGTCAAGACAGTCTTTCTTTCTCCGGTGTCAAATCGTATTATGTTAACTCATATACGGAATATCCGGTCGCAGGCCGTTTGTTCGCACATTTTGCAAGCAACAAGGAGAACCAGCTTAAGAACTTTGAGATGACGGGAGCGATTCCTGCGAGTATAGAGGCTGGAGAAGCGCCGGAAATCAAAGATGACCCTATTATTGGCGGATTCTTCGAGCAATTCCAAAATTCCGTTCCAATGCCTTCCGTTTCAGAAATCAAATCCGTCTGGGAACCCCTAAAAGCAGCGTTTGTGTCCCTGTGGAACGACTCGAATCTTGATGTTAAACAGACGCTGGATAAGACTGTAACCACGATTCAGGCCGATCTGGAGTCGAAGTAAAGGGCAGGTGATTTAACCATGAGGAAAAAAACAGGCGCAGCGTTACTCTCGGCTATTATTCCGGGACTGGGCCAGTTCTACAACCGGCAGTGGCTGAAAGGATTGGTATTCCTGCTGGTGGGGTCTGCTGGAATCTTCTATATTGCTAATGATCTGATGGGACATTTGCATGGCTTAATTACGCTTGGGGAATTTCCAAGCCGTATGGTCAAGGTAGGCAAATTAACCCGGATGGTGGAAGGCGACCACTCCATTTTTATGATGATCAATGGGCTAATGGCATTGCTGGCGCTGCTCTTTTATACAGCTTTTCATTTACTGAACATCAGAGATGCATTCCTAGTTGGAGCTGCACGGGACCGGAAAGAGCCCATTCATTCATTCGCTGAATCGCTCAGAGCTATGGGGCGGAGGAATTTTGCCTATCTTGTCCTCGCGATTCCCTTTGTGGCTGTGGTTTTTCTGACGATATTACCACTTGTTTTTTCGGTGCTACTGGCGTTTACGAACTATGCCGACCCGATTTTACCGCCAGCACATCTGGTAGACTGGGTGGGTTTCGGTAATTTTAATAAAATGCTTAGTCTGGATGTCTGGAGTTCCACCTTCGGTGGAGTGCTGACTTGGACCTTGATCTGGGCGGTTATTGCTACTGCGACGACTTACATTGGAGGTGTGCTCATTGCAGTACTTATTCACCAGCCCCGTGTCCGTTGCAAAAAGCTTTGGCGCACACTTCTGATCGTTCCGTTCGCTATTCCCAATATGATTTCTCTGCTCGTCATGCGCAATATGTTCAATAATCAATTCGGACCGATCAATAGTTATTTAAGAGCCTTGGGACTGGAGGGTGTGGCCTGGCTAACCAATCCTTTCTGGGCTAAGGTCACTGTAATTCTGGCTAATATGTGGATCGGCATTCCGGTGACCATGATTCTGGCCTTCGGGGTGCTGACAACAATTCCGAAGGATATGTATGAAGCGGCAGAAGTAGACGGTGCTGGGTCATTTTATAAATTCCGCATGATTACGCTGCCCATGGTATTGTTCGCAACCGCACCTATCCTGATTATGCAGTTTGCCGGCAACATTAACAGCTTTAATGTCATTTATCTAATGACTAACGGAGAACCGGTTAATCCCAACTACCAGTACGCGGGCCACACTGACTTGCTGGTGACTTGGCTTTATAAACTGGCGCTGAACCAGTCGCAGTATAGCTTTGCTTCTGTCATCGGGATTGTCATCTTCCTGATGGTCGCGACATTCTCCATCTGGAGCTACCGGCGGACGCGATCCTTTAAAGAGGAGGATATGATTGCATGAAGCTAAGACTGACGGAAGCGTTAAAAACGTTTGGAAGCCATTTATTGCTGATTGTGCTCAGTTTTATTAGTCTTTTCCCAGCCTTCTGGATTATTATGTCTTCGTTCAAAACAGGAAACAGTTTGTTCAGTGACTCATTGATTCCTAAGAATTTTACCTTTGTTCATTACAAGGAACTGTTTGAGCAAACTAAATATTTGTTATGGTTCATGAATACGCTAAAGATTGCGGCGTTGTCTACGCTGCTCGGCACCTTTTTGCTGCTGCTGACTTCGTACGCCATTTCTCGTTATCGATTTACGGGCAGAAAAACTACACTAACCGCGCTCCTAGTTCTGCAGATGTTTCCGGGATTTATGGCTATGATTGCAGTTTACGTGCTGCTGAACACACTTGGGCTACTGAATTCTCATTGGGCACTTGTGCTCGTATACAGTAGCGGCGCTATTATCACGAATGTTTTTGTGGCTAAAGGTTTTTTTGATACGATTCCTAAAAGCTTGGAAGATGCTGCGCGAATGGATGGGGCGAGCCATATGAAAGTATTCCTTTCTATCATGATCCCGTTATCTAAGCCGATGCTCACCTATGCCAGCCTTATGATTTTCAACGGCTGCTTTGTGGATTTTATATTCGCCGACCTTGTATTGCGCACGGAGGATACAAGAACGCTCGCCGTTGGGCTTTACCGGATGGTGAACCAGAGCAACTCAACCGAGTTTACGTTGTTCGCTGCCGGAGCGGTATTGGTCGCTCTCCCAGTCACGCTGCTGTTCATTTTCCTACAGCGTTTCTTGGTGGATGGCCTTACCGCAGGTGCAAGCAAAGGATAAGGCGAACTGCGCTACCCTTGTGAAGCTACGCTGAATTCGATAAAAACCGCTTTCTACTCAGAGATCAAGGTTCTGAGAAGGAAGCGGTTTTTTATATTTTATCCGGTTTCTATAATCTTCTTGGTGTGGACAGGATTGAAGAATAATGAAAATAGGAGTAGAATTCCTCATGGAACCAACACTTAAGGGAGTTTGTGGAGTACTCAAAAATCCCCGGAGCACGGGGTTATTTTCTAGCATTTATTAAATGTGAATACTAATAAGTCCTTGTGAGTTATAGAGCATCTAGAGAAAAGAGGAGAGATATTTTGGAAACCGTATTAGTACGAGAGTATCGGGCGGATTTGCTGGAATGTGTCCATAGTGGGCATATTGCCATCGTAGGAGAGAATGGAAATTTAATGGGGTATGCAGGTGACCCGGAATTTGTATCG
Source organism: Paenibacillus sp. FSL L8-0333 (assembly GCF_037965665.1). Classification (NCBI taxonomy): domain Bacteria; kingdom Bacillati; phylum Bacillota; class Bacilli; order Caryophanales; family Paenibacillaceae; genus Paenibacillus; species Paenibacillus sp. FSL L8-0333. Next base: position 5,981,226 of record NZ_CP150186.1, on the reverse strand, counting down.
TTCACCCGTTCAGCTGCTAAACCCCTTCAGGCTATTCCAGGCGTACGTGGGGGGATCGTGGAGCATTACGGCTTTACTCCCGCAGAGGTTGCCCTGATGACCGCCTCTCATCGGGGAGAGAGCTACCATGTTGCTGCGCTAGAGAGCATATCCTCCAAGATTGGCATCGATGAGCAACAAATGATCTGTGCAACGAGTTACCCGCTGGATTATTCCAGCAGGGAGAACGCCATTCGTGGTGCGGGCAAAAGAAAGTTCTATCATAACTGTGCGGGCAAGCACATGGGCATCTTAGCTTACAGTAAGCTCAAAGGTTTGCCGCTTGAAGAATACTCACAGCCGGAGCAAACGGTGCAGCGTGAGATTATCGACACCATTGCTTATATGGCTGGTGTGGCCCCAGACAGCATCGGTTTAGGTACGGACGGATGTGGACTTCCGGTATTTGCTCTGCCTCTGACCGCCTTGGCGACAGCCTATTTGAAATTAGCCAATCCGGATTTGATTGCAGATGAAGCTACTCGCAAAGCGGTTACTACTATTACAACGGCAATGAATGCTTATCCGGAGATGGTTTCTGGATCTGGTCGCCTTGATTCTATTCTTTTGGAAGATGATAATATTATTGCTAAAGGTGGATTTAAGGGTGTGTATTGCTTCGGTTTACGCCGTGAGCGACTGGGGATTGCCTTCAAGATTCTGGATGGGTCGGAAGAAGAGTGGGGACTTATTGTACAGGGAATTTTAAACCAAATTGGTTATAGTCAGAAAAATACCTTGGAAAAGCTGCGCAATGCATTTTCAGGCGTGATTTACAATGACGGGGGTACACGAGTAGGCCATGCGGATACCGAGTTCAAGCTTAATTTCATAAAGTAGGATCATATAAAAAGAGCCCTTCGACTACGAATCCATCTTCTGGATACGCAGCGAAGGGCTTTTTTCTACGAGAAGCGGTGGTCATCTTTAAAGGACGGCAACATCGTTTCTTCTTGTATAGGGAGAACTATTATTTATGACGTAGACGGCCGAGTTCGGAGACGAGTGCTTCCACCTGAGAAATACTCAGTCTGTCGCTGCCCATGGCTACCTCATATACATCATAGATATCTTCATAATGATCTACTGAAAAAGCGGAGGCTTGCATCGCCGCAGCACTGGCCATTTTTAATTTGTTTTTGATAGCCTCGATCATATACTCAACATTTTCCTGACTAGGCTTTGTTAAATCCATTAGGTTAAAACATCCTCTCTGTATACTGATTCATGTATTTTACCATGTTTGGCAGCTTGACCACCATTTTTTTGTCGGGTTCACTGAAATCATGTTAAATTAAAGGCATGAAATCAAAAAATATCATCGAAGGGAGCAAATGTATTGGCAATCAGAGAACAGGGAAGCGGAAAACGCATTAAAATGGACGATGCTGGACTGGTGTCCTTTTTCATGGAAATAGCTGCTCTGCATTCCGCCGAGGAAGTCACGTTTCTTTGTATCGGAACAGATCGATCTACAGGAGATGCACTCGGTCCGTTGACGGGCAGCAAACTTGTGGAACATGGCTTCCGACATGTAATCGGTACGTTGCCGTCTCCTTGCGATGCAGATAATTTGGTGGCCAGAGTGGCTGAGATTCCCTCCGGGCATATTGTAGTTGCGGTAGATGCTTGTCTGGGCCCTCCGATCGCGCTTGGATATTACTTCGTTTCGAGTGAGCCACTGCTGCCTGCACAATCGGTGGGGGCAAATCTTCCAGCCGTAGGTCACTATAGTTTGGCGGCCGTTGTAGATATGAATGGCCCGAAACCTTATCGGACGCTGCAGACTACTCCACTGCATAGAGTGATGGTTATGGCAGAACATATCGCTATAGCGGCAGCAAAAGGATTCGGACTCCAGTAGTACCCATTGGGCACTTAAAAATAAGCTGTCCGTTTCAAGGCGGGCTGTTTTGCTTAATAATAGATATTAGACACATTATCTTAGTATTCTAGAAAGAGGGAAGCAGCCATGGAAAGAGTTCGTTGTGACGGAAGCAATATATGCTACAGTGATCAGGGGAAAGGCGAAGTTATTGTATTGCTGCATGGCTTTTGTGGAAGCGCTGAATATTGGGAACAAGTCATTCCTGTCTTAAGCAGCGGCTACCGAGTGATTGCTCCCGATTTACGTGGTCACGGAGCTTCGGAAGCTCCACTAGGACCTTATAGTATTGAACAAATGGCAGATGATGTTCTGGGTCTGTTAGATTCGCTGGAGATTGCTGAATGCATCATGCTTGGTCATTCGCTTGGCGGATATATTACGCTATCGTTTGCTCAGCGTTATGCTTCTCGATTGAAAGGCTTTGGATTAATTCATTCTACTGCTTATCCAGATAGTGAAGAAGCTAAGGAAAAACGACTGAAGAGTGTCAGCGCGATTCAAAATGAAGGGATTACTCCTTTCGTAGACAGCTTCGTACCAGGCTTGTTTGCTGAAGCAACCGCTTCTGCATCCCCACAGCTGCTGGAGCGCGCTAAAGAAATCGGCTACAAAACGCCTCCACAAGGAGCAGCAGGAGCTGCACTGGCGATGCGTGAGCGTCCAGATCGACGGGATGTAATTACGGCCACTACGTTGCCGGTATTGCTTGTTGCTGGCGAGCAGGATGGATTGATTCCTGCTGAACGAACCTTTACTGCGGATAAGCCAAATGTAACGCAAGCAACGATATCGGGTGCAGGCCACATGAGTCTTTTTGAAGCTCCTGAACGGTTAGCCGAGATCATTAAGGATTTTGTCCAGGCTTCCGTTTTAGATAATAGCCGCGTATAAAAAATCTTCTACAAAGAGGCAGCACGGCGCCATTCTGGCGTGTGCTGCCTCTTTCTTTTAGGGCTATCTAATGATCTGGTATTCTCCTTAACTGGCATAGAATTCGGCAATGGTTTAAGATAAATCAATAGAATAATTTAAGTGGTATGAGTCCTGTAGTTTTTGCTACCACAGTACGGAAAAGGAGGATGTGCATGTTTCGAAGAGACTATATTGTCCGGATGATCGAAGATATGACGGCGATGGTTGCCAAGGTACTTACTCTGAAGCAGGAACGGAAGACGACAGAAGCTTTATGGGAAATCGATGAGCTGTTGAACCGGCATTTTCCGCTGAATTCACGTCTTTTAAATTCACTATCTGTAGAAGATATCATAGATATGTTTCGTTTTGGCGGTGTGGTTGAGTCCGATAAGCTTCAAGGTCTGGCCAAACTGCTGAAGGAAGAAGGCAGTATTTATGCCGCAAATGGCGATAAGGATGCAGCATTATTTAGAAGTATGAGAGCCTTACATTTATATTTGTACGCGGATCTTCACGGTGCAGACCGGGAGCTGCTGCATATGACTCAGGAAATGGATGAACTCTTGCAGGATGTGCAGGCCTATCGGCTCCCGGCTAAAACGGAGCGGCTACTGATGGAGTATATGGAGTCGGTAGGGCGATATAGTAAAGCGGAGGACAGCCTCTACCGGCTGTGGGAGCAGGGAGAAAATGTTGTAATAGAAGGGGATAAGCTATACAATCGACTGCTGCTCAAGTCATCTGCAGAATTGGAACAAGGTACTCTTCCTCTGGAGGAAGTAGAGCAGGGGTTAAAAGAGTGGGGCAGGATAACAGCGATACGAAAGGAATCAGGAACCTGATGAATACGATGAATATCCCTTTATATATTATCGATGCTTTTGCAGAACAGGCTTATTCAGGCAACCCTGCGGCGGTATGTTTACTGGAGCATCCCGTCGATCAAGGTTATATGCAGAAGACAGCAGCGGAAATGAACTTGTCAGAGACAGCTTTTCTCTGGCCAGAGGAAGATGGATATCGCCTGCGCTGGTTTACACCTAAAGTTGAGGTCAAGCTATGTGGTCATGGGACTCTAGCAAGTGCACATGTATTATGGGAGAGGGGACTGCTAGCTCCTGATATGGAAGCAAGGTTCTATACACGCAGTGGGTTGCTCAGAGCTTCTCGTTCAGGAGATTTGATCTCACTGTACTTCCCGCCTTATCAGCTTCAACCCTCTCCTGTAATTTCAGGTCTCGCAGCAGCGCTTGGTATTGCAGAAGCGAATGTGGTGGAAACTATGCGATATGCTGACAATGTGCTTGTACGACTGGATCAGGAAGCACGGGTTCGCGAACTCAGCCCTGACTTCGGAGCTTTATCCGGGCTTGAAGGGAGAGGCTTCGCGGTTACCGCAGAAAGCTCTATCGAAGGTATTGATTGTGTATCACGTTTTTTTGCGCCGAAGGTAGGAGTGAATGAGGATCCGGTAACAGGCTCAGCGCATACTGCACTGGCACCTTTTTGGGCGGATAGACTCAATCGTACGCAGTTGACCGCTTATCAAGCTTCGAAACGTGGAGGTTTGCTTCAGTTAGAGGTAAGTAAAGACCAGATTAAGATGTCTGGGCGAGCATTAACTATAGTTAGTGGAGAGCTGCATGTTAAGCCCTGCTAGAACAAGGAACGACCCTTGTTAACACGTGATATAATGAACGATGATGGTTAGGAGACATAGATTCTCCATTTTTAATCCCGAAAGTGAGATGTGCGTTGTGGAATCTTTAACAGCTCTAATTGAACAACTAATTAACGACCGTACTTTGATTACGGCTACCCTAAGTCAAGTGCGTTATAAAGGCGAAAATTGTACCAAGGTGCAGGTTAAACCTGTTGAACTAAAGGGTAAGCTGCATTATCAGTTTGCGTCCTATATTGGTACAAAGGTAGAACATCGCAACGTACCCGCAGAATTGGCGGCGGAAGAGATATCTCTTTTATTTAGAGAAACATATCGGCAAGGCTTGTTGTGTACAGTAGAAGCCGATTATCAGGTGCTTATTAGCAAAAAATTCAAAGTATCAATCCTAACTAAGTCTCCAAGTAAAAAAGAAGAGCCGGATCTAGCTCACAACCGCCGCAAACGTTATGTGCTGGAGGATGGAGAGCCTGTGCCATTTCTGGTGGAGCTTGGCATCATGAACAAAGAAGGCAAAGTGCTAGCCAAAAGATATGATAAATTTCGGCAGATCAATCGTTTTCTGGAGATGGTAGAGGACGTGCTTGCCGATCTGCCAACCGGCCGACCCTTGACGATTGTGGATTTTGGTTGTGGAAAATCATATTTGACCTTTGCACTGTATCACTATCTGACCGTTCGCAAGAAGCGGGAGCTTAATATCATTGGATTAGATTTAAAAGCAGATGTGATTGAGCATTGTAACGAACTTGCTGCCAAAATCGGTTATGATCACTTGAAGTTCTTCGTGGGTGACATTGCTGAGTACAATGAGCTGGAGCAAGTAGACATGGTGATCACACTTCATGCTTGCGACACAGCTACCGATGCTGCCCTTGAAAAAGCAGTACGTTGGGGAGCGTCTGTAATTTTATCTGTGCCTTGCTGCCAGCATGAATTATTCGCACAAATCGAAAATGAAGTAATGAGCCCTATGCTTTCGCATGGCATACTGAAAGAGCGTTTTTCTGCCTTGGCTACAGATGCCATTCGCGCCAAATTGCTCGACATGATGGGCTATAGCAGCCAGCTGCTGGAATTCATCGATCTGGAGAATACGCCGAAGAACATTTTGATTCGTGCCGTTAAGAGTTCAGCCGGGGACAACTCCGTCAAATGGCGCGAATACACCGCATTCCGCGATTTTCTGGGAGCAAAACCCTACCTCGAACGCGTATGCGCTGATCTGCTTCCCACTGGGAGTTCGGTAGAAGGGTAGAGGATATTAAGGTAGAGAGCGTAAAACGGTAGGACTGTAGCATGGTAGAACGGTAGTACTGTAGAATGGGCACTTATAGGTGCAGGCTATTCGATCAGTTGTACTTTTTACAACTATATAGCTTTTTTAATGGGAAATTGGATAGTACAGCTAGTGCGATCAAATGGTTAGGACGGTACGGCTAGTGTGATCTAATGGTTAGGACGGTGCAGCTAGTGCGATCTAATGGCGAGTTGGTTTAGTTGTACTTTGTGCAACTAAATATGCTCAGAAGCTGCGTTTTAGTGATTTAGTTGCACTTTGTACACTTAAAAACGAACAATACTCCGCATATGGTGGGATTCTCGAAAAACAGTTGCACAAAGTACAATTAAAGTGGAAGTAAGCGGTGAAAGCACGGGATTAGTTGTACTTTTTACAACTGTATAGCTTTTTTTGGATGGGAATTCAGATAGTACAGCTAGTGCGATCTAATGGTTAGGATGGTGCAGTGAGTGCGATTCAATGATGAGGACGGTACGGCTAGTGCGATCTAATGGTGAGTTGGTTTAGTTGTACTTTGTGCAACTAAATATGCTCTGAAGCTGCGTTTTAGTGATTTAGTTGCACTTTGTACACTTAAAAACGAACAATACTCCCCATACCGCGGGATTCTTGAAAAATAGTTGCACTAAGTGCAATTAAAGTGGAAGTAAGCAGCGAAAGCACGGGATTAGTTGTACTTTTTACAACTATATAGCTTTTTTGAATGGGAATTCGGATAGTACAGCTAGTGAGATCAAATGGTTAGGATGGTGCAGTGAGTGCGATCCAATGATGAGGACGGTACGGCTAGTGCGATCTAATGGTGAGTTGGTTTAGTTGTACTTTGTGCAACTAAATATGCTCTGAAGCTGCGTTTTAGTGATTTAGTTGCACTTTGTACACTTAAAAACGAACAATACTCCCCATACGGCGGGATTCTTGAAAAATAGTTGCACTAAGTGCAATTAAAGTGGAAGTAAGCAGCGAAAGCACGGGATTAGTTGTACTTTTTACAACTATATAGCTTTTTTGAATGAGAATTCGGATAGTACAGCTAGTGCGATCTAATGGTTAGGACGGTACCGCTCCTTTGTGGAGAGGTATCGTCTTTTTGCGTTCTAGTCTTGTATAAGGGAAATGTGGAAAGGATAGAGATAAATTAACGAGTACAGGGGTATCTAAATGTGGCGTTTTAAAAAAGACCGGAATCTGGAATCATCAATTGCATATATTTGTGGAGGCTTAGTGATAGCGGCTGGTGTGGGTGCTTGTTTGTTGCGGGGGTTGTTTTTTACTGAGGAGATGTATCCCTTTCTAACCTTATGGTTTGTGCTGTGTTGTGCGTGCTCGCTTTATTATCTTGTTGGGGTTGGTGCATGGAGAAAAAGTGGGGGAGGAGTAGGTGCAGGTGCAGTAAGAGGTTTTACGGGAGTCAATGGGGTTAGTGAAGTTAGTGAAGTTGGTCAAGTTAGTGGAGAAAATAGAGCGTTAAGAATATTATTAAGCGTCCCTTTAATTATTCTATCGCTTTATGTGATTCATTGGATGTGCGGGCCACTTTCTTCCCAGGGAACTATGAATGAAATGCTGCGGTGGGGCTTGTATGCTAGCTTTGCAATATTGGTTTGTTTTTGTGCGGTGAACCTGGTGGGACGCCGGATTTTAAATGTAATTTGGTCTATGCTGGGTATGACTTTATGCCTGAGCGCTTTATTGGCTGTGTGTGGAGTGGTAAAGTTGCCTTTCGCTGTGGCTTACAGCAATTCAGCAGAAGTGAGCGCCACAGGGGTTAGATTAGCAGGATTGATGGAATATCCGAATGCTTTTGGTGCTGTGATGGCTGTTTTTCTGCTGGAACGGCTATTTGCTGTTGCTGTTTATTATGGGGATCCAAAAAAGAGCGCGAATATGTTGGAGGCAAGAAGTGTTGGGCTGGGGATGGAGTGCGCAGATGAGGAACGGAGGAGCAGAGGGGAAGAAGGCGTAGAAGCGGAGCAGGGAAAAGCGGGAAGCACGACCGCCGCGCTGCTGCGCTTGCTGCCGCTGTTCCCGTACACCGCCGCGCTGCTCCTCACCGAGTCGCGCGGCGCATGGCTGACGGCGGCTTGCGCCTGCGCCGCCGTCTTGCTCTGGAAGCGGCAGCTAATCGCGCCGCTTCTTGCTGCTGGCGCTGCGCCCGTGGCCGCCGCGGCGCTACTCTACCGCCAACTGGCCCGTGCCGGGTTGGCGGTAGAGCCAGTGCCCGGCCTGCTGTTGCTGGCCGGGCACTGGGCCGGCGCGCTGCTAGCCGGCCTATGGCTGTGCCGCCGCCAGCGCGGCGCGGCGGGCACTGCCCGAGCCGCCATGCTGGCATTGGCGGCGGCAGGTTGGACGGCGGCGGGGATCGCCGTCCTCCTGCACGTGCGCGAGCGGATCACCGGACCGTCATCGACGGTATCCGCGCGCGGGCTGTTCTACCGCGACGCCTGGCGGCTAGCGGCAGAGGCACCTTGGCTGGGACGTGGGGGTGAGACTTGGCGGCATTCATACCTTGCCGCCCAATCTCGCCCTTATGTGGGCAGCCAGGTGCATAATGGATACCTCGACATCCTGTTGAACTTAGGATTCGTTGGTCTTGCAGCCATACTCCTTATGCTGTTGGCAGCAGGCTGGCTGCTGGCTACTAAATCGCCGCGGTTGCTGCCGCCGTTTCTGGTCATCGTCTTGCACAGCGTCGTCGATTTTGATTGGAGCTATGGATTATTTTGGCTGCTGCTATTCTGGCTGCCAGCGATTGCTCTGGCTGAGCATAAGCAGAAACATCAATCTGCGTCTACCCACCCTCAGTCTGAGACCAAGCTGCCAACTCACTCCACATCCACGAACCCGCTCACCAATGTCACTACACCAGCGAATCCACTAATCGCTCACTCCACATCCACGAACCCGCTCACCAATGTCACTACACCTGTGAATCCACTAATCGCTCACTCCACATCCACGAACCCGCTCACCAATGTCACTACACCTGTGAATCCGCTAATAGTTTACCCTACATCCAAGAATCCGCCCCAAATCCGTCTTCGCCGACTAATCGGAACTGCGGCATGTTGTTTTTCGCTTATGCTGGGGGTGCTATCTTTTCACGCCGCTCAAGGAGAGAAGTTCTATCGACAAGCGATTATATCGGTGAGTCCTTCGGTGAAGGTAGAGTTGCTAGAGCAATCGCTGGCGTGGAATCCCCAGTCACCTCGAACGGCTATAGTATTATCTAGGCTGCTCTCGGGTGAACAGAGCGTGAGTCTGCTTCGGCAGAGTCTGTTGTATTCTCCCGAGAATGCCAGCTTAAGCTGGGAGCTGGCTGAACGATGGATGAGCAGTGACCATCCGGGGGCAGCGTTATATTGGATAGGCCAGAGCCTTAGGCTGGATAAGTACAACAATGCCAAGTGGGTGAAGGCGATTGAAGGGATGCTTCTTATGGGGCAAAAAAAGCTTGCAGAAGGAAAGCGAAAGGAAGGCCTAGTCTGCGTCGCCTCTGGGAATGAACTTCTTCTGGAATATAGAAGGTTGGCAGAAGAGGAGGCTAATAAAGGAGGGCAACATAATGACCGTGAGTTCCAAATGACAGAACAAGCCGACGACTTGAGTCGACGGCTTAGTATGTTGGCTTTACGATTTTAGCGGACGTGAAATCATCCAGGAGTAGAGAATGGGCACGATAATTGCAAGTACGAGTGCCGTAATAATAAGAAGCTGAGACAAGGCTCCGCTCAAAAAGGCTCCTGCAAAAATAAGTAGGCCACCGAGCATCCACATTATCCCGGATAGGCGATGTGTTTTTCGCCATACCTCAGGGTTGGCGAGCGTCCAGGCTGTACGAACCCCAAACAAGTAATTATCTTTTACCTGTGGCATGTAGTTGCCGAGAGCAATGAACATTATTCCAACAGCGCCTATGGCGATCTTCCCAACGTTTATATCTTTACCTAGACCGTAAGCAATCGACAGCACCAGCATTAGATTAAAAAGCACCCCAATAGCAAGTCTGCTCATGGCATAGGCGTTTTCGAATTTTTTGTAATTTTCCCGCTTAGGATCGATGCTGCGTGTGAACTGCATGATTAGCGGGAGCACAATCCCTAAGATTCCGAACACAAAAATAGCAATATTTTTGTCCCAGTATCTGTTGACCTTACCCGTAATTCCAAACTGTGCTGGTAACTCCTGCGGCAGCTTGCTGTAATTGATCAGAGCGTAGGCTAATGTAGCTAAACCTAATACTACTATTAGGGTATCCTGCCATCTCCATTTGAAATCTTTCATCATTAATCCGCCTCCTTTTTGGAATCGATATCCTGACGTTGCTGCTTGCCGTCCAGTGATTTACTCTCCGTCTCCGTTTGCTTTCCTGTCCCAGTGAGCTCCAATAACCAACCGAGAACCTCTTCGAGGACTGTGGTGTTTAGCGAGTACATAATAAATTGTCCTTTTCGCTCATCCTGTACCAGATCGGCATGCTTCAGCGCATTCAGATGGTGAGAAATGCTTGGCTTAGACATGTTGAAAAAATCTGCGATTTCACCTGCGGTTCGATCTTTCTCCCTTAGTAACCGAATGATTTGGCGACGGGTAGGATCAGCTAGTGCTTTAAAGGATTCATTCATATTCCACCCTGCCTTTCGATATTTAAATAATTATCTAAATATATAATAGCTCTTCACTTTCATAGCTGTCAATGCAGTATTCACTTAGCAATAGCGTGTGTAAAAGTGTCACCGAATCTTTAAAATTAACTGCCGTCCAAAGCCGACTCCTGTTAATACTAACGATGGGCATGCATTCCTTGATGCACCGAACATACGATGCAGAGGAGCAGATATATGATACTAACCAATAAAGTCGCAATTGTTACAGGTGCAGGATCGGGGATTGGAGAAGCGATTGCTCTTCTTTTTGCCCAACAGGGGGCTAAAGTGATTGCTGTGGACATCCATCTGGCGAATGTAGAAGCGGTAGCCAAAAAGGCGGAAAAGGGTGAGGGACACGGAGTGGTCTATCCCGTAAAGGCCGATGTCTCGAAGGAAGAGGACACACAGCGAATGATTGATGCCGCAACCACACAGTTCGGAGGCCTTCATATCCTTGTTAACAATGCCGGTATTATGGATAAAATGACGCCAGCGCACGAGATCACTGATGACATGTGGGAGCAGGTGCTTGCGGTCAACGTAACCGGTCCGATGAGAGCCATTCGTAAGGTTTTGCCGATTTTTATGGCACAGGAAAGCGGATGTATCATCAATGTAGCCTCTATTGGCGGCTTAGCGGGCTCGCGTGCGGGAGTGGCTTATACTTCCTCTAAGCATGCTGTAATCGGGATGACCAAAAATATAGGATTTCAATACGCTAAGCTTGGAATTCGCTGTAATGCCATAGCGCCGGGCGGAGTAAAGACAAATATTGATCTGTCTAATCCAAGCCCTTTTGGGAGTCAAAAAGCGGGCGAAGGAATGGCTTCGATGCCACGGACAGGGGAAAGCAGTGAGATTGCTTCGGTAGCCTTATTTTTGGCTTCAGATGCTGCAAGCTTTTTGAATGGGTCGGTGATAACGGCTGATGCCGGTTGGATGGCTTATTAATTGAGCGCAGATAAAAAGGTGTTCATTTTCCCTTTATTGGTGGAATTTGTTCACCTTTTTTGTTTATGCCTGTTACTCAAACTCTTTTTAAGTGTGGATTGGAAGATGGAAGCTGCTTGCCACGTAAGTAGAAGTGATAAGGTTGCTTGTGCTAGAATAGGCTAAGAGAAACTGGAAAATATAGCAGAGCGGCAAAGCTTTTAAAAATATAAGAAAGTATAAGATTAGTATCTATGCTTTTATGTTCTTATATTTCACTCGCTTAAACGCTTAGCGTCTTAAAAAGATGCCAAAGGCGATTAGCTTGATACATGTAGCCATATTCTGCGGAAAAGGGAGGAGGAGCACGTTTGCATTTTATTTCTGATCTGATCTCGACATTATTTGAATGGATTCAGAGTCTTGGTTATTTTGGGATTATGATCGGACTGATGATTGAAGTTATTCCGAGTGAAATTGTATTGGCTTTCGGTGGTTTCTTGGTATGGAGTGGAGATATTAATTTTTTCGGCGCAGTATTGTTTGGTACGATAGGCGGAGTGATTGCCCAGATCTTTGTATATTGGATTGGCCGTTATGGGGGCAGGCCTGTACTGGAGAAATACGGGAAATATATTCTTATCCAAAAGAAGCATATTGATCATTCGGAAGAGTGGTTCAATAAATATGGGACAGGCGTAATCTTTACGGCACGCTTTATTCCCGTTGTTCGCCATGCCATTTCCGTTCCAGCGGGGATTTCTCGTATGCCTTTAGGTAAGTTCACTTTATTGACTACACTTGCTGTTATTCCATGGAGTGCTTTGTTTGTATATCTCGGTATGACATTGGGGAATAAGTGGGAAGATATTGACGAAGTAGCAGCTAAGTACACCAACGAAATTATTCTTGTAGCGTTAGCACTAATCATCATTTATTTTGTGTATAAGTGGTTTAAATCCAAGAAGAGAGGGACTGCAAAATGAAACCGAATGTAGCTCATAAATTTGGAAAAGGTCTTACACCGCGCCAATTTGTAGAAAGCATGACGAAGAACCAGCAGGCTTTTGAATCCTGGTATGAGAAGTTTTCTTGGGAAGATGAGAGCGACAAGGAATATTTCGAAAGTCTGAACCATCGTGACGATTTGCGGGTACTTATCCTTGCCGCTGATTGGTGTGGAGATGTAGTACGTAATGTCCCTGCGGTTTTCCGTATTTTGGAGACTGCCGGAATGAAGACAGAGGTATTCATTTTGGAAGAGAATCAGGAGCTTATGGATGAATTCTTGACCATGGGCGGAAGATCTGTTCCGATTGTGATCTTTGCGGATACCGGCGGATACGTGCTTGGACATTGGGGTCCTCGTCCAGAGCATGTGCAGAGCCTAATGAGAGAGTTCAAACGTGAGAATCCTGATCGTGAGGCTGCTGATTACGACAGCAAAATCGCAGAAGTACGTAAGGCTATGGGGCAAGCTTATGGGGAAGGAACGGAATCACAGGCAGTTATCGCAAAAGAGCTGCGTAGTCTGATTTCCGGATTCTAGACCGATGCTAAATATACGTTCGTTTAATTTAGGTCCGCTTCAGACCAATGCCTACTTGCTGACAGGTGCGGATCCAACGAAGGGAATCATTATTGATCCCGGCATGAATCCTGCGGCATTAGTGCGGAGTATCGAAGGGATGGAGATCGAGGCTATTTTGCTAACGCATGCGCACTTTGACCATATGGGCGGCGTAGACGAAATTCGTAAAGCTAAGAAATGTCCTGTTTATTTACATCCACTAGAAAGTGAATGGCTCAGCAGCCCTAAGCTGAATGGTTCATTGATGTGGCCTGATATTTCACCTCCTCTGACTACAGATCCTGCAGAGTATGATCTGGCAGAAGGACAAGTTCTGCAATTCATCGGACATACCTTCCGGGTGTACCACACACCTGGGCACTCTCCGGGCAGTGTCAGCTTCCTATGCGGGAATGATTTATTCTCTGGAGATGTACTGTTTAAGATGGGAGTTGGGCGCACCGATTTGCCTGGTGGCAGAGAACGTGATTTGTTCGATTCTATTCGTGGCAAGCTGTACAAAATGGATGATGAAGTGAAGGTTTATCCAGGTCACGGCTCACGAACAACTATCGGTTTTGAAAAAGTTCGTAACCCTTATATTCCTCAATAAACAGTCATTCTAGTAGAACTGACAAGAATCGGGGAATTTTTGATAGACAAAGGGATACAAAAGGACTACACTATTGTTAATTAAATGTAACATTAACCTCGCGAAGCACGCAGACTGCGGAATTAATCCCGGTTTGCGTTCTTTTTTTGTCTACATATAGGTTTAAAAGCATGGGGGGAAATAGATTGGAGAAGAATATGTATTACCCGTTGGATTACGGATGGTATGACTCCAAGGAGAAATGGACTAGTTTTTGCAGCAGTAAATGCCGATGTTTTTCAGAATGTTCTGGAAGGGGAGGTTTTTGTACTTCCATAGAACGCAGGGACATACAATCTGAGAATAAGGATGGGAGAATACCAGTGGTTTCAGGAGGCGAGCCCAGAAGAACGCCTCTTTTTTGGCATTTTCCAGCAGAAGCAGGATTGCTTCAGCCATGGCGGCGTAAGCTCTGGGAGCTCAAAAAATAAAATTAAAACGGAATGAACGAATCACTATACATAATCGTATTACAAATAAGAACTAATCCTGAATGGAGGGGCAGATGAGCGATCAGGCGCTGGAGAAAATCAGGCAGGCACAGCAGGGAGATACTTCAGCACTGTCTTCACTGCTGCGAGAACATTATACTTTTTTGTTCAAATATTTACTTAAAGTGACTATGGACCCGTTACTGGCAGAGGATCTTGTACAGGACACGATGGTCAGATGTATGGAAAAAATCAATACCTATAACGGTTCTTCTTCGTTCTCCTCTTGGTTAATCACCATAGCTACCAGAATATTCATCGATCGAAAGCGGCGCTGGAAACGTGAGGCAGATTGGAAGAAACGGGAACAACAGGCCCAGGGCACCCGTTCGATTCGTTGGCGGTTTGAAAGCAGGGGGGAAGAATGGAGTGAAGTACTCGATTCCATCTCCAAGCTACCCTCTGCTCAGAGGGTAGCTGTGCTGCTGAAGCATTATTATGGCTATAGCTATGAAGAAATCGGTGTGATCATGCAAATTCCTTCAGGCACGGTCAAATCGCGTGTATCCCTTGGTCTTAACCAATTGCGAAAGGAGCTGAATGAGGATGGAGAAGGATAAGGAGCCAGAACTGTATTTGCACAAGCTTACTGAAGAGCTTGAGCGTTTGGATGCGCAATATGATGACATCACCCCACCTTCGTTACAGGAACTGGAGTGGTTAATGGCTGATGCAGCTGTGCACAGAAAGAGAAGGGAACGTAAAGAACTACTGTTATTCTGGGGGGTCTCATTAATCCTGATCTGCGCATTTCTATCCATTCTCACTTCTGCACCCATGATCTATTGGATTATCCAGGCGATCATTCCTGTTGTAGGACTGGGTGGCTTAGGGATCGCCAGGATCAGAAGAAATAGAGAAGGTGTACAAGAATGAATGAGCTACAGGATGTGCCTCTTTGGTTGTGGTTTGGCATAGCAGTAGCATTAATGCTGCAAGGGACCTTACTGTTCCGGGATGCAAGACGGCGCGGAAAAAAAGCTTGGTTCTGGGGATTGTGGGCGATTACTACAGTTCCGTCCCCAGCATTAGTCTATTTACTCGTTGTCATACTTCCTGACCGACGTAGAAGGAAGAAGCAGTTGTAAAGCTTTAGTAAGAAGCTCGTTCCTTTCATCCTATTACAAGGAGTGGTACTTCATGGAAGAGGTAAAATGGGGTTTAATCATGCCGTTAATTATTCTTCAGGCTTTGCTTGCAATTATTGGACTGATATCACTGGCCAAAGCGGATAACGTTCGTGGCCCAAAATGGATGTGGATTATTATCATTATTTGCGGAAATATATTAGGTAGCGTAGCTTATTTCACAATAGGAAGGAAAGATGTCTGATGTCACTCCTTCAAGTTATGAATTTGCGCAAAAGCTATGGGGCGCATATTTCCGTAAATGATATAAGCTTTGAAATTGAGAAAGGACGGTGCGTCGCTTTATTGGGGCCTAACGGTGCTGGGAAAACGACCACACTTCGTATGCTGGCAGGGCTGCTTGAACCCACCTCTGGCATGATTTCATTTGAGGGGAGCCGTCCTGGAGCCGAATATCGCAGAGGATTAGGATATGTGCCACAGTCTCCAGCTTTTTATGGGTGGATGACTGGACATGAGTATGTTGTTTTCGCTGCAAAGCTTAGTGGAATGGGAACTAAAGACGCAACCAGCAGGGCATTGGAATCGCTCGAGCGTGTAGGGCTTAAAGGTGATGCTCGTCGCCGGATTGGTGGATACTCCGGCGGGATGAAGCAGCGGCTGGGTCTGGCTCAGGCGCTTGTGCATCGGCCTCGTCTGTTATTGCTTGATGAGCCTGTATCTGCACTTGATCCGATTGGCCGCAGAGAAGTAATGGGACTGGTGCGGGAAATACGTGAAGAGACAACTGTAGTTTTTTCTACACATGTGCTGCATGATGCAGAAGAAATTTGCGATGATATTATTTTAATGAATCAAGGCTTGATTGCTGAGAAGGGATCTTTATCACAGCTTCGTTCACAATATAGCCTTCCTGTTATTCGTTTACGTACGGAGAAGCAAGAAAAAGCTATTCAGTGGCTGGAGTCTCTTGCTGCCAAACCGTTTGTACTGGAGACTCAGTTGTTCGGAGATCATGCCATTTTTAATGTCAACGATGTAGACATGGCCCGTTGGACGATTCTGCAAGAAGCGGCGCAGCTCGAAATTCCATTACTGCAATTTGAAGCGGGTTCTTCCACGTTAGAGGATTTATTTATGAAGGTGGTGGGAGTATGAGAAGCGCCTGGGTCCTTTATCGCAAAGAAATGCTCGAAATGGCTCGCAGTTATAAGTTAATCTGGATACCTGTCGTTTTTATCCTATTAGGCATTATGCAGCCGTTAACTACTTATTATTTGCCGGAAATATTAAAAGCTTCAGGTGATGTTCCTCCAGGTCTCCTAGAGGGGTATGAAATACCGAGTGCCGCAGCTGTGATGGCGCAATCTTTGGGACAGTACGGAACAATCGGAATGTTAGTATTGGCGCTTGGCGCGATGAATGTTTTAGCTGGTGAGCGCTATAGCGGAACTATGGAATTAATTCTGGTAAGGCCGGTTTCTCCAGCCGCAATAGTGTTGGCTAAATGGGCAGCACAGCTGACCCTGTTGATCGTTGCTCTAGGATTAGGTGCAGCGGGCGCTGCTTACTACACGGAGCAGTTGATTGGTTCACTATCTTGGGGAGATGTCATCGCAGCTGCTGGAGTATATGGATTGTGGCTGTTATGTGCTGTCTCAGCTACGTTGTTGTTTAGTGGGTTTTTAAAATCCCCAGTTGCCGCTTTTTTAGCATTGGTGCTAATGGCAGCATTATCATTAGGCCAAAACTTATTGCCTTCATGGTTTGAATGGGCACCTGCGGGGCTTGCCGGGTTGTCGGCTGAAATCCTTATGGCTGGAGAAGGATTCAGGGTTGGACCCTATCTTTCAGCAGCTATTTTGATCTTGATTTGTTTAGTGGGTGCTGCACTTTTGACAAGGAAGAATAACTTAACCGCTTGAAACTTAAGTTATGTTTTTATTAAATATAGTATATTTTCATAGAATTTGTAGGATCGGCCAGCCTTCAACTAGACAGTTCTATCTTTTTTTAGTAGACTGTTGAAACAAGCAAAATCTTGAAAGATTTTGGGGTTAGGAGGTAGGGCGATGCTGCGTTTAGGAGAGAAGATTGTCATTGTTGCGGACGCTTTCGAGCAGAGTCTTCCTATCGGGGAATACGGCTACCTAATTGCTTACGACCGCAATCCCGATAATGCGTTTGACTATGTTATTCGTGTACCAGAGGCGAATAGGAACTTTTATGTTCCGGCTGAGGACATTGAGGCGGAAGAACATTTATTAGTAGCTGAGGCTGAAAGAGCAACGCATGAAGCGTTGATTGATTACGCTTTGTCCACGTACAATGAGAAGCTGTTCCATCATTTGATGAACGGTGAAGATATGGATATAGAAGAGACGGAATCAACGTCAAGCGAAAGCATGTCCCAAGCGGATTTCATCAAACAAGTGAATCTTCGAGCTTGGATTTAAGGAAGGCCGGCGCAAGCCGGCTTTTTTGTTTTGTCATAAAAAGTATTTCCCCCACATTAATCCTCTGAATTTACACATCATTTTCAAAATCTTTTCTTTTATTCCTTCTTTATAGTTTTCGAAAGTTTGTTTTTTATTTTTTTGGTATACAACCAATCTCCTGTTTTATGTATCTAAATTATTGAGAGCCGAATACGAGAATGCAGATCTGCGGTATAGGCGTTTTAACTTAAATAAAGGAGAACCTCAAGTGAAGATGATAACCGCTGTTCAAAAAGCGAGAAATGGCGATAAAGAAGCGTTTATCCAGCTATGCCGGCAGATTGAACCTGAAATGTACGGCATGGCCCGATCTATTTTGGGCAGGGACGAGGAATGTGCAGATGCCATGCAGGAAGCCACCCTAAAGGCTTACCGGTCTATCCATGGATTGCGGCAACCAGAATTTTTCAAGACATGGATGCTTCGCATCCTTATAAACGAATGTCATAAGCTCCAACGCAAGCGGACAAATATTGTGGAGTTTGGAGATCCCCTTACTGCTTTGGAATGCCATTCCTCCGGTGCAGAATATGAGAAAATTGAGCTGCGGGAAGCAGTGGAACGATTGGATACTTCGCTCCAGACCGTGATATCGCTGCATTATTTTCAGGACATGCCCGTTAAGCAAATTGCCGATCTTCTGAATATTTCCGAAACGGCAGTCAAATCGCGCCTCTACAGAGCAAGAAAAAACTTATTGAATGGATTCTAATGATATTTAGAAAGGATGGAACAGATGAAGAAGAGAACAGCGCAAGAGCTTGAATTGCTTTTGAAAGATATGGACATCCTCCCGGCAAATGAGCTTCCCTCTATGATTCGCCAACGTCAAGAGGATACGTATACAATGCTGGATCATGTGAAGATAAAGAGATCCACGCACAAATTTCGTAATGTTAAGAGGACAGCGCTTGGCTTCGGGGCAGCTCTTGTTTTGGGGGTTATCGTGCTTGGAAGCTGCTTTACTTCTCCCGCATTGGCTAGGTCGCTGGAACGTATTCCGTTAGTCAATAGTATTTTTGAGCTCGCAGGTGATATGGGACTTCAAGCGGCGAGTCGCCAAGGCTTAACGACTGCAGTTGATACCAGTGATCAGGTTCAAGATGTTATTATCCGTGCTAATGAAGTTATATATGACGGCACACGGCTTTCTGTAGCATTGAAACTTGAAGGTGAAGATGAAGAGGGAATATTCAGTGGAGACATTCAGGATTTGCAGGTATTTATTGATGGACAGCCTTTAAACGCTGCTGGGGAGGAAGAAGAGGATTCTTTTAAACACAATATTGGCCTTATCCTTTCTCCGGGAGTAGATGAACAATCGTTGATTTTGCAATTTTCAGAGAAATCCTATGATGAGGGAGGCATTACTTTACCAGAGCAGTTCCAAATGACAGTAAAAGGTCGTCTGTCCGGAATCGATGATGATTTTCAAATTGAAATTCCTGTAAAAAAGGATACGAGTCATAATATTGTTCAGCAACCCGGAATCAGTCAAACTTACAATGATGTAACGACCACAGTGGAGAAGATTACACAGACTCCGGCAACTACACAAATACGGATGAGTGCTGTAGCCCTCGAGGGTATTCCTTATACTTATCTGACAGATACCAATAACCTGGCATTAAATTATGAAGTCTATGATGATAAAGGTAACCTGTTGCAATATGTAAACGGCAGCAATGGTTGGTCGGATTCGAAAAAGATAGATGACACAATCCATTATAGTCTTAAAGAGGATGTTAATATTGTACCGCTGCCCAAGGATGTAAAAGCACTGACAATCAAAACCTTTTTCTACAAATATACTGGAGAGGGTAGTGGAAAACGAAATTTGCTAGACAATAATGGATACCCGGCAGTCGAATATATTCCGCAGCTGGAAATGACAATCCCTATATATTGATGAACGATACGCTCCTTTAAAATGTGTAGGAATCCCCTTCACTTTGATAAAGGAGCGTTTGTTTTACAGCCCATCATTGAATTGTCCAAGCTTCTACAATATAATTAAAAACGTTATCCGGGCGCTTTAGCCCTTTAAACAGGAGGGATTTTTCTTATGAGCATTACCGTTAAAGATGTGCAGCATGTGGCCAAGCTGGCTCGTCTGCAGCTGAGCCCGGAAGAAGAGGCAACCTTTACAGAACAAATGAATGCTATTTTACAATATGCCGAGAAATTAAATGAGCTAGATACGGAGAATGTAAAGCCGACCACGCATGTGCTGCAAGTCAGCAATGTAATGCGGGAGGATGTTGTGAAGGATAGCCTTACGCAAGAGGAAGCACTTCTTAACGCTCCAGATGATGAAGACGGACATTTCAAGGTTCCAGCTGTTTTGGAATAACTACATAATTAGAAAGGGGGAAGAATCTTGAGCCTGTTTCAAAATCGATTGCCTGAAGTACACCGCATGTTAACTGCTAAAGAGGTATCGGTCAGTGAACTGACTGAAGAATCGCTGGCGATTATCGCTGAGCGGGATAAGAACGTAAATGCATTTTTGACCTTGAACGAGGAGGGCGCACGTGCGACAGCACGCGCTTTGGACGATAAACTGGCATCCGGAGCAGCACGTGGATTGCTATTTGGTCTTCCTGCCGGAATCAAGGATAATATTGTAACTAAAGGCCTGCGCACAACTTGTGCCAGCCAATTTTTGAGCGATTTCCAGCCGATTTATAACGCTACTGTAGCTTCTAAATTGCAGCAGGCAGATGCCGTAACAATCGGTAAATTAAATATGGATGAATTCGCAATGGGCGGATCTAATGAGAATTCAAGCTTTGGTCCTGTACGCAATCCTTGGGATTTAGAACGTGTGCCGGGCGGTTCCAGTGGCGGATCTGCTGCAGCAGTAGCTGCGGGCGAAGTGTTCTTCTCACTAGGTTCGGATACTGGGGGTTCCATCCGCCAGCCAGCTTCCTATTGTGGTGTTGTAGGTCTCAAACCTACTTACGGTCTTGTATCACGTTACGGGCTGGTAGCCTTTGCATCCTCACTCGATCAGATAGGACCATTAACACGTAATGTAGAGGATTCTGCCTATGTGCTTCAAGCGATTGCTGGTTATGATGCCCAAGACTCTACTTCTGCTAAAGTAGAAATTCCTGATTATTTGAGTTCACTGACTGGTGATGTTTCCGGACTTCGCATTGCTGTACCTAAGGAATATTTGGGAGCAGGTGTCGATGCTTCTGTGCGTGAGACAGTCTTGTCTGCACTTAAAGTGCTGGAAGGAATGGGTGCTGTCTGGGAGGAAGTATCATTACCGCATACGGAATACGCAGTAGCAGCTTATTATTTGCTGTCCTCTTCGGAAGCTTCATCTAACCTTGCGCGTTTTGACGGTGTGCGTTATGGCGCACGTGTAGATGAAGGCGGAGGATTGCTTGATCTATATCTTAATTCCCGCAGCCGCGGCTTTGGCCCTGAGGTCAAACGCCGTATTATGTTGGGTACTTATGCACTCAGCTCCGGGTATTACGATGCTTACTATTTAAAAGCACAAAAGGTACGCACTTTGATTAAACAGGACTTTGATGACATCTTTAAAAAATATGATGTGGTCATCGGGCCAACAGCGCCAACGACAGCATTCAAATTGGGCTCACAGACTGAAGATCCGCTGACCATGTATCTGAACGATATTCTCACGATTCCTGTAAGCTTGGCGGGTATTCCTGCTGTGAGCGTTCCGTGTGGTTTTGCGGAAGGCATGCCTGTAGGTCTGCAAATTATCGGTAAGGAATTTGACGAGAGCACGATTCTGCGTGTCGCTCATGCCTTTGAACAAAATACAGATCATCACAAGCAGCGTCCACAGCTGTAGTAAAGGAGGGAATGGGATTACTTATGTCTAAATACGAAACGGTCATCGGCTTGGAAGTTCACGTAGAGCTTCATACCAACTCCAAAATCTTTTGCGGATGCTCCACTGAATTTGGAGCCCCACCTAACACTCATACCTGTCCTGTCTGCTTGGGTCACCCCGGCGTATTGCCAGTGCTCAACAAACAAGCGGTAGAATACGCTATGAAAGCAGCGATGGCGCTGAATTGCACCATTGGTGATGTTAGCAAATTCGACCGCAAGAACTATTTTTACCCGGATTCACCAAAAGCTTATCAGATTTCACAATTTGATCAGCCTATCGGGCTGAACGGTTGGATCGACATTGAAGTTAATGGAGAGACCAAACGGATCGGCATTACTCGTCTTCATTTGGAAGAGGATGCAGGTAAGCTTACGCACGTAGATGGCGGTTTTGCCTCGCTTGTCGATTTTAACCGGGTGGGAACACCGCTTATCGAAATCGTATCCGAGCCTGATCTGCGCTCTCCTGAGGAAGCTCGTGCTTATCTGGAGAAAATCCGTGCGATTATGCAGTATTGTGACGTATCCGATGTCAAGATGGAAGAAGGATCGATGCGCTGTGACGCGAACATCAGTCTACGCCCAGAAGGACAAGAGGAATTCGGCATTAGAGCAGAGCTTAAGAACATGAACTCCTTCCGCGGTGTATTGCGTGGACTGGAGTATGAGCAATATCGTCAGGCTGAGATCCTGGATGATGGTGGAGTTGTTGTGCAAGAGACTCGCCGCTGGGATGAAGCACAAGGGAAAACATTATCGATGCGCGGGAAAGAAGAAGCGCATGATTATCGTTACTTCCCGGACCCGGACTTGATCGTTCTGCATATTGATGATGCTTGGAAAGAATCCATTCGTTCAACGATTCCAGAACTTCCGGATGCACGGAAAGCTCGTTATAGCGAGGAACTGGGCCTGACATCTTATGATGCAGGCGTTATTACATCCTCTAAACTGTTAGCGGACTTTTTCGAAGGATGTCTTGCCTATACGCAGGATGCCAAGGCTGTAGCTAACTGGATTATGGGTGACTTGCTTGCCTATTTGAATGGTAATAATCTGGAGTTGTCGCAGGTACAAATTACACCACAAGGGCTAGGCGAGATGATCGGACTGATTGCAGCCGGAACCATCAGCAGCAAAATCGCTAAAACAGTATTTAAAGAAATGCTAGAGAGCGGTAAACTGCCAGCTGTTATCGTTGAGGAAAAAGGTCTGGTGCAGATCAGCGATGAAGGTGCTATTAAAGGGATTGTGGAAGCAGTCGTAGCCGCCAATCCGCAATCTGTGGAAGATTATAAAGCAGGTAAACAGAAAGCAATCGGCTTCCTGGTCGGACAAGTTATGAAAGAAAGTAAAGGTAAGGCGAATCCGGGTCTTGCTAATAAACTTCTCATCGAGGTATTGAGCAGCTAAACGCTTGTCGTCCATAAAAGGACGCCGAAGGCGTTTATACTTGGGGTAATATACTTATGTAATAAGCTAAGGGCTTGTCGGCAACGGCAGGCCCTTAGCGGCATATAAGGGGACTGGTTAGGATGAATACAATTAACAAGCTAAATCTGCAGGATGAAAGCACCGTTAATGAATTATGGAGTCTTCAGCATAAGGCCTATAGACTGGAAGCTGAACTAATCGGCTTTCGTGAAATTCCACCTTTGATGGAGACGAGAGAAATGCTGAGCAGCTCTAAAGAGGATTTTTATGGCTGCTTCGATAAAGATGAGGAACTAATGGGTGCTGTTGCTGTAGAGGAAGAATCTTCTGGCAAATTGACGATTACACGAATGATGGTGGGGCAGGACTTTTTTCGCAGAGGTATTGCTAGCCATCTTTTGGAATATGTATTTGAGCATTTTGCAGGGATGGAGCAATTCATTGTGTCGACAGGCAAAAAGAATACACCCGCCGTTTCGTTGTACAGTAAATATGGCTTTATGCCCACCGGTGTGGAGGAAGTCGCTCCAGGAGTTGAATTGATTGAATTTCATCGGAGTGGTTCTCTTTGAAAAAAGATATTCATAGACAACTATTTACGAAAGGAGGAGTCCAAAATGAAACATGACTCTGCAATGCTCCCAGAGCAGGAAGAACTGCAAGATTCTGTTGATATAGAGACTAAGGAGAATGAGATACAGAAGAGGATTATTCCTCCGCGTCCGAAGCGGCGCCACCGCAAACGTAAATTTATCGCTGGACTGCTGGCAGCTCTCATCCCTGGGACGGGGCATTTGTATTTTGGGCTTCTCCGAAAAGGGATCACCTTCATCTTTCTAATTCTTTTGGATATCTCAGCTTTATTGTATTTCTCATCCATCGGGATGCAGATTAATGTTCCACTACTTATTATACTTGCGCTCATTATTCCGGCGATCTATTTTTATAACGTGTATGACGTATTGCAATCAGCGGATAGGCTTCTTCGCTTCCCAGAGGATCATGAGCTTGATATCCCTGTGACCAAAGCAAACGTGGCTCCTAAGCGTCGTAGTATCGTCAGCGAGCCTGGGATATCCTTTGGGCTCATACTGCTATTAGGGGGCGCCCTGCTTATTCTGTTCCGGCAAAAACCAACATGGCTCCAGTTCTTTATTGAACATTATGCTGAAATGGCTGTATCTGTCATTATAGTATGCGGTGGCTTATTTATAGGAGCTAGAGAAATTGCCAGAGCAGTTGTGCAGCGTAAAGACAATGAACCTCGCAAGCGACGCGTAGGAAGATATACGGCTTCTGTATTGCTGATAGCTATTTCTGTTCCTTTGTTTTTGGATTGGAGAGAGGGAACTGACTATATGCTCCTGCTCTTGAAGTGGTGGCCAGTCATCCCGGTGTTATGGGGGATTGAGTTCCTGCTGATGTTTATCTTCTCTAACCGTTCAGCCAAGGGAACCAGAATCAGATTGGATTTACGTGGGCTTTTATCCGCTATATTGCTAGCTGCGAGTGTATTTATTGTTGCAGAGCAAGAACATTATTTATATCTATGGAAAAATGTCAGTCTAAACCTGACGGCAGCAGCAGTGGACTATGGTGAGGCTAAAGGCAGCAAATATCAGAAAGCCCCGCTAATTGTTCCGGTGGAATTAAATACAGCCAAAATATCTATTGATAGTATTAATGGTGATATTTTATTACACCGTGCTCCGGTGGATAATATTCAAATTACGACGACAGTTTGGGTAGATCAGTTGGATGGGCCGATGGCTGAAGCTATATCAGAACAGTCCTTTGTGGACGTTGTTGAAGGGCCCAACATAAAAATCACCTCAAATAGCAAGGCTTATGGAGAATCCGGCAAACGCCAGCCACGCATGGATTTAGACATTTACTTGCCGGAGGATCGCCGCTTTAACCTCGATGTTCGCACCATGAATGGCGGGATCACATTGCAGAATGTAGAAGCCATTGAAGACATTTCTCTGGAAACGGGGAATGGAGAGCTGATCCTTCATCGTATCTTTGGTAATGTTAAGGGAAAAACACTGAATGGAGCTGTCCGTGCCAGATCTGTTCAAGGCAGCGTTGATTTAACGACGAGCGGTGGCAATATGAATGCTTGGGATGTTACCGGTGCTTTGAAATTATCGACGGCTGTCGGCAATATTAGTGCGATCGGAAATAGCAATGATATCGATATTACTACCAAAAACGGTAATTTAGAGGTTGATGGAGCCAGATCCAAGTTACATGCGGAATCTCTAAATGGTACCATTGATGTTCGCTCTTCAGATGTCGCTGGAGACTGGGATATTTATAGCGCAGTTGGTGATATTCAATTGTATTTGCCAGTGTTAAGCAACTATACAGTGAATGGTTCCAGTGGATATGGTGATATTACTTCAGATTTGCCTGAACTTACAATTGATAAGAAAAAAGTATCAGGTGAAGTGGGGACCGGTGAGTTCAAGCTTCATGTTGAAGGAAATAGCAATCTAAATGTTAGGAAATATTGAAAAAAGTAATTTTTCTTATATAATAATAAATATAATGTATAGACTTCGTTGACAACATTGAAAAACCAGTCTTACAATCTTAAGAAGTACTTCTTTTATTTTTAAATTCAAAAGGCGGTGACAGTAATGGGGAGTGGAGTACAACATGCACTGGAACAATTAAAGACAACAGGTGTCCGTATAACGCCCCAGCGTCATGCGATTCTTACGTATTTGATGGAAGCAATGAATCATCCTACAGCTGACGATATATACCGGGCGCTAGAGCCGAAATTTCCGAGCATGAGCGTTGCAACTGTATATAATAATCTCAAGATGTTTATGGAAGCCGGCATGGTTCGCGAGTTGACCTACGGGGATAGTTCCAGTCGTTTTGATGCCAATGTATCTGATCATTATCATGTCATCTGTCAGCTATGCGGTAAGATTGAAGATTTTAGTTATCCATCGCTTCATGATGTAGAGATACATGCGGAGCAGGAAACGGGCTTCAAAATTACGGGTTTGCGTATGGAATTGCATGGAGTTTGCAAATGTTGCAGAGAGAAGCAACAATAAGACAGAATACTACAGTACTCAAGGGCGTATAGCCAAGCTACACAATAAACGTGTGAAATCCGAAAGCGGAGGACTCACGTTTTTATTTTTTTAAAAATAACAAAATATAGTGAAAATGACTAACTTATACTGGTTATCCGGAACCAAGTGGATGTTATAATCGTATTGTTAGACTTAACTTAAAATCATCTAGTATTTGGAGGATATATTTTGGACAGAAGATATAGACAAAAACGCGTTAAAAAGCGCGGAGGTCTTTTCCGACGCTTTTTTGGACTTTTGCTCATTGCGGCAGCAGCTTATTGGGTTGTGTTTTTTGTATTGCCAAATCGCCAGCACATCGATCCAGACTGGAAAGGCCTAGAACATCCTATCTTCGTAAAAGGAGAGCTAACAGGATATTCCGCATCAGGGACCGGTGATAGCATGCTTTTGCCTTTACCATTACTGCAGGAACATGTGGACTCCTCTATTCGTTATGAAGAAAAGACTAAATCGGTCATCCTATCAACGGAAAGTGAACTTCTATATATGCAAGAGGATAAAACCGATGCTAGTCTGAACAATCGTCCGCAGCAGCTGCGGCTGGCACCTGAAGTTAAGGAGAAGATAACCTATCTTCCTGCAGATGTATTAGAGGACCTTTATGGATTTGAAATTGAAGAGGATACGACCACCGGGGCTGTGCTGTTAATGACAGCAGGGGAGACTGTACCTCTGGGGAAAGTGAAAGGTGAAGCGGGAGATAAGACAGTCGCTCTTCGCAGCGAAGCGTCGATTCACGCACCCATCGTGGCCGATATGTCCCCAGGTGCCATCGTGAGTATTTGGAATAAGGAAAATGAGGACTGGCTGTATGTGCAGTTAAGCAGCGGTTATGCGGGTTATGCCAAGGCCAGTGATATTATCTCAGACGGTCAAAAGACAGTGGAACCCAAAAGCACCACTCCCTCACGGGCAGAACGAAGCTGGAAAGGGAAGTCAGTGAATTTGTATTGGGAAGCTGTTTATCAACGCAAACCTGACCCAAGTACATTCGGTGAGCTACCGGGCGTTAACGTGGCTAGCCCGACTTGGTTCAGTATCATAGATGGTGATGGGAATGTGCGCAGTCAGGCTGATAGTACGTATGTGCAGTGGGCCCATGAGCGCGGTTTGGAAGTATGGGGGCTGCTCAGCAATAGCTTTGAACCAGACATAACCACTGAGGCATTGTCGAGCTATGAGAAGCGGATGAACGCGATCGTACAGATCCTCGAGTATTCAGATTTATACAAGCTGGATGGAATTAATATTGACTTTGAGAATGTATATACGAAAGACGGGGAGAATGTTACACAATTTATGCGAGAGCTAAAACCTATGGCTCAAGCCAAAAACTTAATCGTCTCCATAGACGTAACCCCTAAATCCAACAGTGAGATGTGGTCAGCATTCCTTGATCGTAGGGCTCTTAATTCAGTAGTTGATTATCTTATTGTTATGGCTTATGACGAGCATTGGGCTGCTAGTCCTGTAGCGGGCTCTGTTGCGTCTCTGCCGTGGGTAGAAAGCTCGTTAAGCCGGATCATAGAGGAAGACGATGTGCCGCCTGAGAAGCTGATTCTAGGGATTCCACTGTATACTAGAATTTGGACTGAGGCCCAGGTGGATGGCAAGACCAAAGTAAGCTCTAAATCGGTTAGTATGAATGCCGTTGAAAAAATTATTAAAGAGAAGAAGCTAACCCCAACCTTTGATAAGGCAGCTGGGCAGAATTACGTTGAGTATAAGGAAGATGGCGCTCTTAAAAAAATATGGATCGAAGACAATGTTTCCTTAAAAGCTAGAGTTGAGCTTGCTAAGTCTTTAGGGCTTGGTGGCATCGGTTCATGGAATCGCAGCTTTAGTAATCTGTCTGCATGGGAGGCATTACAAGGAATTCATAAGTAATTATTATTTCATTCATAATAAACAAAGGGGCTCCCAATACGGGGGCCCCTTTGTTGTATTAAGCAAATGTTTGATTGCATTATAAATCGCTAGTAATAAGCTTCTGTAAGATGTGTTTTATTGATTAAGCTGCTGACTCTTAAGTTGTTCCGCAGTAATATTGGCCTCAGCTGGATCCATAGTAAGGATGGTATGGCAGAACATACAGCGGTCTGTTTTGCCCAGCATTTTGGTCAGCTTGTGACATTCAGGGCATTCCAGTTGGACTGCGCTAGTTGACAGCATCCCAGCCCAGAAATAGATTGCAAGACTTGCCATCATTGAGATTAAACCGATTACAAGACCGATTCCAGCGAATACTTTTCCAGTTGAGCCCCAAAACACGATGCCCGCTGTACCCAAAACCATAAGTCCCATTCCGAGCATTGTGAGCAGTAATCCCCATGTGCGAAAAGCGTTGATCTTAGCCGTTTTAAACTTCATGAGTGTTTGCTCCTAACTAAATATAGTTGGGTTGTCCAGAAGGAACTGTCTTTCATATGTAGAATAATAATTATAACTGAATTATAACTGACTGGACGCAAAATCGCCAAATTTAATGGAGGGAAGCATGGAACTGTCCAATGTAACTTTGTTGAGTGGAGAAACGTTTGATGAGAATGTTTTAGGAGCGGTCGTTTTGCGGCAGAATGGGGATATTCCGTTTCAAAGCGCACTTCTTCAAGATTTTGATATGATAGTGTTAGTATTGCATGAAGAACAGGATAGAGAGCATATTGTTCGCCATACCATTGCCGGTGACCAACGGACCCAGTCAGTCCATATCGGCCTATTTGCTTTGGAGCAGGCTGTTATGGCAGGGGATAATAACGAACTTCTTATCAGTTTGATGAGGGGGGAAGTGATCTGGGACCCCAAGGGAATACTCGAGGAAATGCGCAGCGAGATATTGCAATTTGAAGGACCGATCAAGGAACGGGTCGCATTTATGGAGTTTGCCCGCTTTTTGCATATGTATGTGAAATCCAAGCGCTATATAGAGGCTGGCTTTATTATGGATGCTTACAACTGTGTATTGATAGCCTTATATCATTGGGCAAGAATAGAAGTGAGTGAAGTGGGTGCTTTCCCCGAGCCAGCTATTTGGGAGCAGGTTAAAAGCATGAATACCTCTGTTCATAAACTTTATGAGGAGTTAACGGTCAGTACTGAGACCTTAGAGCAACGTGTGGAGCTTGTGCTTCTTGCATGTGAATTTGGGATTATGTCCAAAATGACGGACTGTTGTCTATTGCTCTTTAATATTTTGAATAGCCGTAAGGAAGCATGGAGCATTAAAGAATTACTGCAGCATTCAGGTCTGAGTCAATTAGAGTCTGAACTACCCCTTGTTTTACGAAAGCTGGTTTCTCGTTCGCTAATCCGAGAGATTACATCTTGGGCTGATGTTCACGAGGGAGAAGGGCATGCGATCCGCTATACATTATAGAGATGAATTAGATACAGTAGAAGATGTTTAATTATAGAGAGATGAGCAAGGATAGGGAGAGGCTGAGCACTCTCTTTTTTATTTGTTTACTAATATGAAACGCTCATATTTATTCAGAAAAATTAATGGTTGACTCTTTCCTTGTTCATGTGTTAAATTATAACTCGTCCCTCTGACACAGAGATGTGCTTTCGAAAACATTCGAAAGACAACCGAAAAAAGAAATTAAAAAAAAGGTTGACTAAAACGAGGGTGCTGTGATATATTATAAAGGTCGCTGCTGAACAACACATCGACGAAATAAACGGCTTGATCTTTGAAAACTGAACAACGAGTGAGTAGGAAATCACGTAAGTGAAATCCAAAATTAGAGAATTAATTTTCTCGTCAGATGTTTCAAAATGAGCATATCGCTCTTTTCAATACTAATTGGAGAGTTTGATCCTGGCTCAGGACGAACGCTGGCGGCGTGCCTAATACATGCAAGTCGAGCGGAGTTATTTTGAAAGCTTGCTTTCAAAATAACTTAGCGGCGGACGGGTGAGTAACACGTAGGCAACCTGCCCTTCAGACTGGGATAACTACCGGAAACGGTAGCTAATACCGGATAATTTCTTTTTTCTCCTGAGAGAAGAATGAAAGACGGAGCAATCTGTCACTGAGGGATGGGCCTGCGGCGCATTAGCTAGTTGGTGGGGTAACGGCCCACCAAGGCGACGATGCGTAGCCGACCTGAGAGGGTGAACGGCCACACTGGGACTGAGACACGGCCCAGACTCCTACGGGAGGCAGCAGTAGGGAATCTTCCGCAATGGGCGAAAGCCTGACGGAGCAACGCCGCGTGAGTGATGAAGGTTTTCGGATCGTAAAGCTCTGTTGCCAGGGAAGAACGTCCGGTAGAGTAACTGCTATCGGAGTGACGGTACCTGAGAAGAAAGCCCCGGCTAACTACGTGCCAGCAGCCGCGGTAATACGTAGGGGGCAAGCGTTGTCCGGAATTATTGGGCGTAAAGCGCGCGCAGGCGGCTATTTAAGTCTGGTGTTTAAACCTTGGGCTCAACCTGAGGTCGCACTGGAAACTGGGTGGCTTGAGTACAGAAGAGGAAAGTGGAATTCCACGTGTAGCGGTGAAATGCGTAGATATGTGGAGGAACACCAGTGGCGAAGGCGACTTTCTGGGCTGTAACTGACGCTGAGGCGCGAAAGCGTGGGGAGCAAACAGGATTAGATACCCTGGTAGTCCACGCCGTAAACGATGAGTGCTAGGTGTTAGGGGTTTCGATACCCTTGGTGCCGAAGTTAACACAGTAAGCACTCCGCCTGGGGAGTACGGTCGCAAGACTGAAACTCAAAGGAATTGACGGGGACCCGCACAAGCAGTGGAGTATGTGGTTTAATTCGAAGCAACGCGAAGAACCTTACCAGGTCTTGACATCCCTCTGAATCTGCTAGAGATAGCAGCGGCCTTCGGGACAGAGGAGACAGGTGGTGCATGGTTGTCGTCAGCTCGTGTCGTGAGATGTTGGGTTAAGTCCCGCAACGAGCGCAACCCTTAACTTTAGTTGCCAGCAGGTAATGCTGGGCACTCTAGAGTGACTGCCGGTGACAAACCGGAGGAAGGTGGGGATGACGTCAAATCATCATGCCCCTTATGACCTGGGCTACACACGTACTACAATGGCCGGTACAACGGGAAGCGAAGCCGCGAGGTGGAGCCAATCCCATCAAAGCCGGTCTCAGTTCGGATTGCAGGCTGCAACTCGCCTGCATGAAGTCGGAATTGCTAGTAATCGCGGATCAGCATGCCGCGGTGAATACGTTCCCGGGTCTTGTACACACCGCCCGTCACACCACGAGAGTTTACAACACCCGAAGTCGGTGGGGTAACCCGCAAGGGAGCCAGCCGCCGAAGGTGGGGTAGATGATTGGGGTGAAGTCGTAACAAGGTAGCCGTATCGGAAGGTGCGGCTGGATCACCTCCTTTCTATGGAGAATCGTTCTCTGCAATGAGAACATTCAAATCGGAAGCTTAGCTTCCAAAACTCAGGTTTAGGCCTGTTACTCACTCGTTGCTCAGTTTTGAGAGTTTAAGCTCTCAAGTAAGACTTGATCCTTGAAAACTGGATACCGAAACGAATTTGCGTTTTAGAACATCTTTTAGCAACTTGTGCAAACAAGTAAATGTTATTAGTGAGATTTTTCTTCGGAAGAATCAAGGTTAAGCTAATAAGAGCACACGGAGGATGCCTAGGCGCCAGGAGCCGACGAAGGACGTGGCGAACAACGAAACTGCCTCGGGGAGCTGTAAGCAAGCTTTGATCCGGGGGTGTCCGAATGGGGAAACCCAGCTGTGGTAATTCGCAGTTACTCATACCTGAATACATAGGGTGTGTAGAGGCAGACCAGGGGAACTGAAACATCTAAGTACCCTGAGGAAGAGAAAACAATAGTGATTCCGTCAGTAGCGGCGAGCGAACGCGGAACAGCCTAAACCTAAGAGCTTGCTCTTAGGGGTTGTGGGACGTCTCACATGGAGTTACAAAGGAATATGGTAGGTGAAGAGGTCTGGAAAGGCCCGCGATAGAGGTAAAAGCCCTGTAGCCTAAACTGTGTTCTCTCCGAGACGGATCCCGAGTAGTGCGGGGCACGTGAAACCCCGTATGAATCCAGCAGGACCATCTGCTAAGGCTAAATACTACCTGGCGACCGATAGTGAAACAGTACCGTGAGGGAAAGGTGAAAAGCACCCCGGAAGGGGAGTGAAATAGAACCTGAAACCGTGTGCTTACAAAAAGTCAGAGCCCGATCTATGGGTGATGGCGTGCCTTTTGTAGAATGAACCGGCGAGTTACGTTTAACATGCAAGGTTAAGCCGAGAAGGTGGAGCCGCAGCGAAAGCGAGTCTGAATAGGGCGAATGAGTATGTGGACGTAGACCCGAAACCGTGTGATCTACCCCTGTCCAGGGTGAAGGTGCGGTAACACGCACTGGAGGCCCGAACCCACGTACGTTGAAAAGTGCGGGGATGAGGTGGGGGTAGCGGAGAAATTCCAATCGAACTCGGAGATAGCTGGTTCTCCCCGAAATAGCTTTAGGGCTAGCCTCGGTATAAGAGTAGTGGAGGTAGAGCACTGATTGGGTGCGGGGTCCGCAAGGATTACCAAGCTCAGTCAAACTCCGAATGCCATATACTTATTGCCGGGAGTCAGACAGTGAGTGCTAAGATCCATTGTCAAAAGGGAAACAGCCCAGACCATCAGCTAAGGTCCCCAAGTGTGTGTTAAGTGGGAAAGGATGTGGAGTTGCACAGACAACCAGGATGTTGGCTTAGAAGCAGCCACCATTGAAAGAGTGCGTAATAGCTCACTGGTCGAGTGACTCTGCGCCGAAAATGTAACGGGGCTAAACACACCACCGAAGCTATGGCTAGATACTATGTATCTGGGGTAGGGGAGCGTTGTGTAGGGGTTGAAGGTGTACTGAAAAGAGCGCTGGACACTACACAAGTGAGAATGCCGGTATGAGTAACGAAAAGATCAGTGAGAATCTGATCCGCCGAAAGCCCAAGGTTTCCTGAGGAAGGCTCGTCCGCTCAGGGTAAGTCGGGACCTAAGGCGAGGCCGAAAGGCGTAGTCGAAGGACAACAGTTTGAAATTACTGTACCACCGTAATCCGCTATGAGCGATGGGGTGACGCAGGAGGGTAGTGACGCGGACTGATGGATGTCCGTCTAAGCAGTGAGGCTGATGTGTAGGCAAATCCGCACATCGTTAAGGCTGGGCTGTGATGGGGAGCGAAAATTATAGTAGCGAAGGTCATGATCTCACACTGCCAAGAAAAGCCTCTAGCCAGGAGAAGGTGCCCGTACCGCAAACCGACACAGGTAGGCGAGAAGAGAATTCTAAGGCGCGCGGAAGAACTCTCGTTAAGGAACTCGGCAAAATGACCCCGTAACTTCGGGAGAAGGGGTGCCCCGGTAGTGTGAATAGCACGAGGGGGCCGCAGTGAAAAGGCCCAAGCGACTGTTTAGCAAAAACACAGGTCTGTGCGAAGCCGCAAGGCGAAGTATACGGGCTGACGCCTGCCCGGTGCTGGAAGGTTAAGGGGAGTGGTTAGGGGTAACCCGAAGCTATGAACCGAAGCCCCAGTAAACGGCGGCCGTAACTATAACGGTCCTAAGGTAGCGAAATTCCTTGTCAGGTAAATTCTGACCCGCACGAATGGCGTAACGACTTGGGCGCTGTCTCAACGAGAGATCCGGTGAAATTTTAATACCTGTGAAGATGCAGGTTACCCGCGACAAGACGGAAAGACCCCATGGAGCTTTACTGCAGCTTGATATTGAATTTGGGTACGATCTGTACAGGATAGGTGGGAGCCGTAGAAATCGGAGCGCAAGCTTCGGTGGAGGCGCCGTTGGGATACCACCCTGATCGTATCTAGGTTCTAACCTAGTACCCTAATCGGGTACGGGGACCGTGTCAGGCGGGCAGTTTGACTGGGGCGGTCGCCTCCTAAAGAGTAACGGAGGCGTTCCAAGGTTCCCTCAGAATGGTTGGAAATCATTCGCAGAGTGCAAAGGCATAAGGGAGCTTGACTGCGAGACCTACAAGTCGAGCAGGGACGAAAGTCGGACTTAGTGATCCGGTGGTACCGCATGGAAGGGCCATCGCTCAACGGATAAAAGCTACCCTGGGGATAACAGGCTTATCTCCCCCAAGAGTCCACATCGACGGGGAGGTTTGGCACCTCGATGTCGGCTCATCGCATCCTGGGGCTGAAGTAGGTCCCAAGGGTTGGGCTGTTCGCCCATTAAAGCGGTACGCGAGCTGGGTTCAGAACGTCGTGAGACAGTTCGGTCCCTATCTGTCGTGGGCGCAGGAAATTTGAGAGGAGCTGTCCTTAGTACGAGAGGACCGGGATGGACGTACCGCTGGTGCACCAGTTGTTCCGCCAGGAGCATGGCTGGGTAGCTACGTACGGACGGGATAAGCGCTGAAAGCATCTAAGCGTGAAGCCCCCCTCAAGATGAGATTTCCCAATTAGTAAGACCCCTTGAAGACGACGAGGTAGATAGGTTGGAGGTGGAAGTGCAGCAATGCATGGAGCTGACCAATACTAATCGGTCGAGGGCTTATCCTATACTTAGAATGCAGATTCGTTTCGGATTCAGTTTTCAGGCGATTAAGCTTGGTATGAATATTCCCTGATAGCTCAGTTGGTAGAGCACTCGACTGTTAATCGAGTTGTCACAGGTTCGAGTCCTGTTCGGGGAGCCATATGGAGAGGTGTCCGAGTTTGGCCGAAGGAGCACGATTGGAAATCGTGTAGGCGCCACAAGCGTCTCGAGGGTTCGAATCCCTCTCTCTCCGCCACAAATTTTTAATTAGTATGGCCCGTTGGTCAAGG
The DNA here is from genome assembly GCF_037965665.1 of Paenibacillus sp. FSL L8-0333. NCBI lineage: Bacteria > Bacillati > Bacillota > Bacilli > Caryophanales > Paenibacillaceae > Paenibacillus > Paenibacillus sp. FSL L8-0333. The sequence goes on along the minus strand of NZ_CP150186.1, from coordinate 5,946,299 downwards.
GGTTAAGACACCTCCCTTTCACGGAGGTAACATGGGTTCGAATCCCATACGGGTCACCAAATTTTCACTTGATTTATCCTAGTGGACTTTGGTACAATAACAATTGTTGTTTATGGAGGCTTAGCTCAGCTGGGAGAGCATCTGCCTTACAAGCAGAGGGTCGGGGGTTCGATCCCCTCAGCCTCCACCATAACATATTTTTACTGACGCGGGGTGGAGCAGCCCGGTAGCTCGTCGGGCTCATAACCCGAAGGCCGCAGGTTCAAATCCTGCCCCCGCAACCAATTAACTTAAGCAATTATATCTTTTGGAACCGTGGTGTAGTTGGCCTAACATGCCTGCCTGTCACGCAGGAGATCGCGGGTTCGAATCCCGTCGGTTCCGCCATTTTCATCATGGCTCGGTAGCTCAGTCGGTAGAGCAGAGGACTGAAAATCCTCGTGTCGGCGGTTCGATTCCGTCCCGAGCCACCATTTATCATCACAAAAGAATGAGTGCCATGCCGGTGTAGCTCAATTGGTAGAGCAACTGACTTGTAATCAGTAGGTTGGGGGTTCAAGTCCTCTCGCCGGCACCATCCTTGGAGGATTAGCGAAGTGGCCAAACGCATCAGACTGTAAATCTGCTCACGTAAGTGTTCGGTGGTTCGAATCCATCATCCTCCACCAGTTTTTAGGGGCATAGTTTAAAGGTAGAACAACGGTCTCCAAAACCGTTGGTGTGGGTTCAATTCCTGCTGCCCCTGCCAAGTTCTTTCTAAAGTTTAATATGGCGGCCGTGGCGAAGGGGTTAACGCACCGGATTGTGGTTCCGGCATTCGTGGGTTCGAGACCCATCGGCCGCCCCATTTTCTTTAAAAATGAATAATGGCAACAATATCAACTTAATATGGCGACTGTGGCGAAGGGGTTAACGCACCGGATTGTGGTTCCGGCATTCGTGGGTTCGAGACCCATCAGTCGCCCCATTTTACTTTAAAATGTTATTGGGGATTAGCCAAGCGGTAAGGCAACGGACTTTGACTCCGTCACTCATAGGTTCGAATCCTATATCCCCAGCCATTTTATGCGGACGTGGCTCAGCGGTAGAGCATCGCCTTGCCAAGGCGAGGGTCGCGGGTTCGATTCCCGTCGTCCGCTCCAAAATTTACATGGCGCCATAGCCAAGTGGTAAGGCAAAGCTCTGCAAAAGCTTTATCCCCAGTTCAAATCTGGGTGGCGCCTCCATTTAGTTCATATGTGCCGGCGTGGCGGAATGGCAGACGCGCTCGACTCAAAATCGAGTGGGAAACCGTGGAGGTTCGAGTCCTCTCGCCGGTATCTTAAAAAGGTTAGTAAGAATGCTTTTATAAGCAATCTTACTAACCTTTTTTCTTTATGTTCTTAGTTTTACAGGATTAAGCCGTTGAATAGAGAGTTTCTCTATTTCAACGGCTTTTTTTAATCTGATTAGTGATTAACCTGATTGATTATTAATGCGGAATGCTCGCGGGGTATGACCTATTTCTCGTTTAAACATATTGCAGAATTGGGCATCGTTCACAAAACCTGCAGCAGCAGATACTTCAGAGATTTGCATCTGAGTATGACGTAATAGAGATTTTGCATAATCCAGGCGTTTTAACAGCAAATACCGCAGGGGTGAAGACCCGAAACGTTCTTTAAATAGATGGCGAAAACGATCGTAGCTATATCCGGACATTTCTGATAGTGTTTCGACGGACAATTTATGGCGATAATGCTCATTCATATAATTAAGGACATATTGTACTCGATCTTCTGATGGGGATTGATATCCAGAGGCACTAAGAAGCCTCATAAGATGGACGGTAATCTCGCTCATTTGTAGGTTTAGAAGCTCAGAGAATCCGTCTTGCTTACGTGTAAACTCTGCTTTCATTCGCAGCAGGATTTGAAGAACGGTCTGATCTTTATCATCTTCATATACGCCGAGCAGATTACTCATATTAGGGTGTTCCGAGTGGAAGCCTACAAATAATACATTTGCATCCTCACGGTGGTGCTCGTCATGTTTATGATTGGGTGGCACAAGCGCGAAAGAAGAGGAGCGAAAATGGTAACTTCGTGGGCCAACATTGGTTGTCCCTACCCCCTGTAAATAATAGACCAGTTCGTAGCATTCATGCTGGTGTGGAGGGATATAAGTATTTAGCTCATGTGTGGCACTTACAATATATAGAACACGATCCATGATGATCCTCCAATACTTATGTTTTAGCCGAATCGTACAAAACTATGACCGAAATCATATAATTATTTTTAATAATATTTGTTATGATCGTATCAATAAATCCGAAAGTTCGCAACCTGACTGGCCATCTCGTTCGGAAATAAAGCGGATTATTAATAATAATGGTATTTTTATTGCTATTTTTGAGCCTAAACGTTAAATTTATTACTTTTAATGATACTTTATTTGGAAAAAAGAGAATTTCCATTTGAACCGTGAATTATACAATGGGTGAAGATGGGGATTCTGCCGGATTACTAACTAACTAAAATTAGGGGTGGAATAGAGTAATGAATAAAAAAGTTCTTTCTTTGTTGTTATTAATGGTGATGGTTCTGGTCACAGCATGTGGGAATAACACGTCCAATAACGGTTCTTCTGCGAATACTGGATCAAACGCTGCTGAGGGTGGAGAAACAGGTTCAGGGGATAAACTCAAGGTTGTATTGCTGATTCCGGGGACACTTGGGGATAAATCATTTTTTGATTCCGCTAATAACGGCTTGCAAAAGGTTAAGAATGAACTAGGTGCAGTAACAAAGGTTGTTGAAATGGGCGTTGATAAAACGAAATGGGAGCCTACATTTAACGATATCGCTTCCGAGGATTGGGATGTAATTATTTCTGGCGGTTCTGAAATTACAGAGATGTTTAATGCAACGGCAGAATTGTATCCAGACAAAAAATTCATTAATTATGATACCGACATCGATGAAGCACCAGATAACATGTACAACATGTCTTATGCGACAAATGAAGTATCTTTCTTGGCAGGTGCCGTAGCAGCATTAGCTACACAATCGGATATGCCGAATGCTACCCCTGAGAATGTGATTGGGTTTGTGGGCGGTATGGATATTCCGGGGATTAATGCTTTCTTGGTCGGTTACATTCAAGGTGCTCAGTACGTTGATCCTGATGTAAAAGTGGCTGTGTCGTACGCTGGTGATTTTGTTAACCCGGCAAAAGGTAAGGAGCTGTCTCTAATTCAATATAACTCCGGTGTGGATGTTATTTTTAACGTGGCTGGGGGTACAGGTCTTGGGATCTTTGACGCAGCTAAAGAGAAGAAAAAATATGCAATCGGTGTAGACTCCGATCAGGCAATGTTGATTAACGATACGGATAGTGAAAAAGCAAATCTAATCGTTACTTCATCTATTAAAAAGATTGATACGGCTATTCTAGGTGCAGTGAAGAGATTGCAAGAGGGAACGCTAGAAATGGGCAAACGTGATGTGTTGAGCTTTGTAGATGATGGTGTAGGTATTGCTGAGAATGATATTTATAAAAATGTATTCCCGGCTGATCTTCAGGCCAAGGTTGAAGAAGTGAAGCAAAAGCTGATCAATAAAGAAATTAAAGTGGATAATGCGATGGGGATGGAAACCGCAGAGGTAGAAGCTATTCGTAACGCAGTTAAGCCTTAAGCTTTAAATCTTAAGATCAGCTCTATAGAGATAAACCTACAGTTGGAGATTCTTCTAGTCAGGGGAATTCCAGCTGTATATTTTTGCAGACCTCCAAGTTGAAAGGCGTTGAGACCTATGTACAAAGCTCTGCTGGAAATGCGGGGAATTACCAAGGTATATCCCAATGGCGTCGTTGCAAATAAAGACGTGCATTTTTCTTTACGTGAGGGAGAAATACATGCGATTGCAGGTGAGAACGGTGCTGGTAAATCGACTTTAATGAAGATTATGTTCGGCATGGAAGAGCCAAGTGAAGGCGAGATCTATATCAAGGGTGAAAAAGTAAAGCTGCAATCCGCTCAGGACGCCATTGATAGAGGCATCGGCATGGTCCATCAGCATTTCATGTTGGTACCTTCTTTTACGGTGGCAGAGAATATGGTGCTGGGTATGGAGCCGCGCAGAGGAGTTGGCATTAATTATGCCGAGGCTGTGCGCATGACGGAAGAGACCGCAAGGAAATACAATCTGGCCGTGGATCCTAAAGCAAAAGTAGAGGATCTTACAGTTGGGATGAAGCAAAAGGTTGAGATTCTTAAGGCGCTGCTGCGTGGTGCGAAAATTCTGGTGCTTGATGAGCCGACTGCGGTGTTGACTCCACAGGAAACAGAGGAATTGTTCCGCGAGCTTAAGCAATTAAGGGAACAGGGTCATACGATAGTTTTTATTTCGCACAAATTAAAGGAAGTCAAAGCGATTTGCGACAGAATTACGATTATGCGCAGCGGCCGTAGTGAAGGTGTTTTTCAAACACAGGATGTGACAGAACAGGAAATCTCGCGACTAATGGTCGGCAGAGACGTCGTGCTGAAATATGACAAAGAGATTCTGGCTGTTAGTGAGCCAGTACTAACGGTGCAGGGACTCAGTGTGAATGATGCAGATGGCAAAGCATTATTGTCGGATATCAATTTTGCGGTACGTGGTGGGCAGATCGTTGGGATTGCTGGTGTAGAAGGCAACGGGCAGACACAGCTCATTGAAGCCCTTACAGGTAGCTTGAGAGGTGTCTCAAGTCAGGGCTCTGTACTAGTGAAGGGAAAGGATATCCGTGAATCGGATATTTTGGATATTCGTAAGCTAGGCGTTTCCTATATACCGGAGGATCGGATGCGGCAAGGGATCGCTAGTGAGGCAAGTATAGCTGATAATCTGCTATCTACTCAGTATCGTACAAAAGCAATGAATAAAGGTCTTTTTTTGAATGGCTCACGAATTGCCAAGCTAGCAGTATCCCTTGTAGAGGAATTTAAAGTCCGCTGTTCAGGACCTTCTCAGCCCATAGGAATGTTGTCAGGTGGTAACATGCAGAAGGTAGTCGTAGCTAGAGAGTGTTCGACTGAACCGCAGTTGCTTATTGCAGAACAGCCGACACGGGGTGTGGATATAGGCGCAGCCCAGTTCATACATCAAAAGTTGTTGGAATTACGTTCAGACGATTGCGCGATTTTGCTAGTGTCGGCAGATTTGAATGAGATCTTGGAGATCAGCGATAGTCTGTTAGTAATGTACGAGGGTAAGATTGTTGCCTTTTTCGAGGAGCCATCTAAGGTTAGTGAGGAAGAATTAGGTCTTTATATGCTGGGGATTCATCGACAGGACGAGGAGCACATCGGGAGGGCCGTAAATCATGTTTAAAGTTAAATATTTTGAGTACATTCGGACATCGGCGGTAATCGTTATTGCACTCGCTATTGCCTTTCTGATTATCTCTTTGGTCAGTAATCAGCCTGTGAAGACGATTGGTATATTCCTATTAGAGCCGTTATCCAGTAAAGGTCATATTGGTAATGTGATTGAGATGGCGATTCCGCTCATGTTCACTGGGTTGGCAGTATCCTTGTTGTTTCGAGCCAATATGTTCAACCTGGGAGCTGAAGGGATTTTCTATTTCTCCGGTGTTGTAACTTCCGTATTGGCTATTCATTTAACGTTGGACGGCTGGCTGCATCCGATGGTAGCTATTGCTGCAGGTTCAATTGTAGGAGCGTTGCTCTCGGCAATACCTGGTATTCTGAAGGCAAAATGGAATGCTAATGAGTTGGTTACATCCTTAATGTTCAATAATATTTTGTTCGGAGTAGGGCTATACCTACTGAACTATCATCTACGTGATGCTAAAGCTTTTGCCAATGTATCCTACAAATTCGAGAAAACGGCACTGCTGAGTAAAATGGTCTCGGGCACCCGGATTCATACCGGTCTTATTATCGTTATCGTGCTTATTATTGCAGCTCATTTATTCCTATACAAAACGAAATGGGGATATGAGCTGCGCATGACAGGCATCAACCGGGACTTTGCCCGTTATTCCGGTATGAAGACAGCCAAGGTTATTATTCTCGTTCACTTGATTGCAGGTTTTATCGCAGGTATGGGGGGTTCCGTAGAAGTGCTGGGGATGTATAACCGTTTCCAATGGACGTCACTGCCTGGTTATGGTTTGGATGGTGCCCTTGTAGCGATGTTAGCCAAAAATAATCCGCTGTCCGTAATCGGCTCTGCATTGTTCCTAGCGTACATTCGAATTGGGGCTGACATGATGGCGCGTCTGTCTGATGTACCTTCAGAGATGATCTCAATTATACAGGCAATTATCATTCTTCTGATTTCGGCTGAGCAATTTCTGAAGTTCTGGAAAAATCGGATGCTCTTGAAGGAGGCGAAGGAAGCGTGAATAGTTTGTTTGATGTAATTTTTACAACTGACTTTGCGTTCTCTGTCCTTCGCGTGACGACTCCGATTCTGTTCGCCGCGCTCGGCGCACTCATCTCCAACCGTGCAGGGATCATTAACATTGGGATGGAGGGCATCATGCTTGTTGCCGCTTTAGCGGGTGTCATCATAAGCAGCTATACGCATAGCGCGTGGGTAGGTCTGCTTGGGGCGGTGCTGTCTGGAACATTGATCGCTGGAATATTAGCTTTTTTCACCCTGAAATTCAAAACACATATCATTCTCGGGGGTGTGGCCATTAATATGTTCGCTTCGGGAGGAACTGTGTTTATCCTCTATCTGCTTAGTGGCGACAAGGGTTCTTCCACTTCTCTGGCGAGTAAAGTTTTGCCTAGTGTCCAGATTCCTTTGTTGAAGGATATCCCGGTGCTTGGACCTATTTTATCGGGGCATCACATTCTGACGTATGTTTCTATATTGGCTGTGTTTGTTGTCTACTATCTATTAAATCGTACACCGCTTGGACTGCGCATTCGTTCAGTGGGCGAAAATCCACATGCGGCTCAATCCGTGGGTGTAAGTGTTGTGAAAATACAGTATATGGCTTTGCTGCTTAGCGGATTTTTTGCCGGTTTAGGCGGTGCTTATATGTCGATGGGGTATTTGTCACTGTTTACCCGCGATATGATCGCTGGCCGGGGCTGGATTGCCATTGCCGCTGAGTCGATGGGAAGAAGTACGACCGTAGGCACGGCGTTGACCTCTTTATTATTTGGTACTGCAGATGCATTGTCGAATGCGCTACAGGTGTTGAAGATTCCTGCGGAGCTAATCGCTACTCTTCCTTATGTAGCCACAGTAATTGGACTTGTGATCTACGCAGTATCTGAGACACGAAAAAAGAATAAAAAACTTAAAAGCCCGCTAGTTAAATAGCGATTGAAATGATTGATACACAGACAAGGAGTGAGTAACTATGCCAACACCTATTATTATTGACTGCGATCCAGGGCATGATGACGCAATAGCGATACTGCTTGCCATAGCAAATTCGGAGAAGTTAGATCTGCGCGGGATTACAACGGTTGGTGGAAACCAAATTTTAGATAAAATCACGGATAACGCCCTGAAGGTGATCAGCTTCGTGAATGCTGACATTCCTGTAGCTAAAGGGGCTGCTGGCCCACTGTTCGGCAAGCTTGTTACAGGTGAGGAAGCGCATGGTGAATCGGGCATGGATGGGCCGCTTTTGCCCCCAAGTAAATTCCGCCCTGTAGAGCAGGGTGCTGTGGAGTTTATGCTGAATATCATCCGTTCTTCAGAGGAGAAGATTACGCTCGTGCCGATGGCTCCTTTAACAAATATCGCACTGCTAATCACGGCTTATCCAGAGATTAAAGACAGAATTGAAAAAATTTCACTAATGGGCGGAGGTATCTCTTATGGGAATGTCACCTCTACTGCGGAGTTTAATATCTATGTAGATCCTGAAGCAGCCCGTATTGTGTTTGAGTCGGGGATTCCGATCATAATGAGTGGTCTGGATGTGACCGATAAGGCTGCTATTTTTGAAGATGAGATCCTAGCATTGAAAGAGCGGGGACCAGTGTCTACAATGGTCGGAGAATTGCTGGATTTCTATTCGATTTACGGTAAAAAAATGGGCTATGTCGGCAGTGCGCTGCATGATCCATGTGCTGTTGCCTGGCTGCTGCATCCGGAACTATTTGAATTTGAGCATCTATATGTAACGGTGGAGACAGAAGGCAAGCTGACGCGGGGAATGACAGTTGCAGACAGACGGAAGAAGACGGATCGTCCAGCGAATGTGCAAGTATTGGTGGGAGTTGACCGGGAAGCATTTATGAAGCTGATCTTTGATTCACTGGAAAAGCTTGATCAAGAGCTGCTGCTAGCGGCTGAAGGGAAGTAGCTTATGGCAGGATGGGAGAGACTTCAAGAGACCGTGCAGTTTGAAATCGCTCAGCGTGGAGAAGAAGGTTGCGAGATTGATGGGTTCGCGGATAAGCTAGCGGCTGCTGGTGCCGATGAGCTCAAGCTGATGCAGGTATACAATGAGCTAATGGAGCTTACGATCAGTGAGGATTTTCCGTATCAAGAGCCATCCTCTCTGGAGGAGATTCGTCATCTACGTCCAGAAGGCCCACGTAAGCTTGAGGCGGACTGGAGTGAGGCGGAATGGAGAGATAAGTTCTATGGAGCCTGGCTCGGTAGAAGTGTCGGCTGCGCACTTGGGAAACCGCTGGAGTATTGGGACTATCTCTATGGGAAAGATGGCCGTCCGGGCTGGGAGAATATTGAGCTATGGTTTCAGGATGCGGACGCCTGGCCTATTACTGGCTACACACCTGGGCATTCACGGGCAGAGGCTGAATATGGTCTTGGCTTAAGCGAATGGACACATGCCAGTACCCGCGAGACGATCAAGTATATGGAAAGCGATGACGATATTCGTTACACTGTCCTGGGTCTTATGCTGCTGGAACAGAAAGGTCTGAACTGGGATTCTTGGGATATCGGAAAGCTGTGGCATACACATTTAACATATAGTCAGGTGTGCACGGCGGAGACACAGTCATATATGAATTTTGCGCAGGAGACCTCTCATCTGCATGGCGAGAAGCCTGCGGATTGGCTGGTGCGGCAGGAAAGAGTGCGGATGCACTTAAACCCTTACCGCGAGTGGATTGGTGCCGCTATACGCGCAGATGGACTGGCTTATGGTGCAGCAGGTTATCCTGAGCTTGCGGCAGAATTAGGCTGGCGTGATGCTACATTTTCACATGTGAAAAATGGCATCTACGGTGAGATGTTTAATGCGGCGATGATATCGGCAGCTTTTGCAGAGAAGGATAATGAACGGATCCTAGAGATTGGCCTTAGCGAGATTCCGCGTACCAGTCGTCTGGCCAGTGATGTTTTGCGGGGGATAGATATTGCGCAGAAGGCCAAAAGTGAGCGGGAGTTGGTTCGTAACATTTGGGATACTTTTAGCCACTATGATGCGGTCCATACAAATAATAATGCTGCTCTTGTAGCTGCGTCGCTTGTTTATGGCGGGAATGATTTTGAAAAAACAGTCGTCACTTCCGTATACGGTGGAATGGATACAGACTGTAACGGGGCAACTGTGGGCTCAATTATGGGAGCGAAGCTTGGAGCAAGTAAGTTGCCGGCTTCATGGATTGAACCGCTTCACGATACGTTATATGCGGATCTGCCCGGATTTCATCCGATTGCGATTTCGGAATGTGCGGAACGCAGCTACCAAGTGTTCTTGAAGATTCGCAGAGAGCTTGGCGAGAAGGCATAAAAGATTTAGCGAGTATGGGACTCGATAGATCAGGGATTCAGGGATTACTATATGAATTATGGGATGTCTTAAGCTATTGGCTTAGACATCCTTTTTTGCGTAACAGCAGGTCTTTAAATCACACTCCAACGAACCAAATGTAGCTTTAACTGCATTTCATACACTTAAAAAAACCAAATATGGCTATATTAACAGTGGAGCGTTTAGTGGTGGGGCAATAGGAGAATCATGATTTCAAGAGGGAAGGATTACCTTTGCTAACCCTTTTTATTTTGTTAATAAATGTGTAAAAAGAGCCCGGTATAAAGGGTTTTTAGGTTTTTATCAAACTTCCTGGTATATCATTTAAATAAAAATGATGACACAGCAGAAGAAATGTCTTATTATTTAAGGAGATTTTTAATAAAACAGATTTTAGAAAATTGTAATACAATGTCTCACTTCATGGAGGTTCATTATATAAGGGAAAGGAAGGGGGAGCTTCTAATACTGTCGCTGAGTCGGGTAAGTAAAGGGTTCAAGCTGAAGGAAGGCATCTATCAGGCTGTGGATGAGGTATCGCTGGAGGTAAAGCAGGGATCCATTCACGGGATCATTGGTGAGAGTGGTGCGGGGAAATCTACGCTGCTGCGACTGATGAATCTTCTGGAACAGCCGGATCAGGGAACGGTTACTGTAGATGGCCACAACCTGACCGAAATGCCTAGTAAAGCACTGCGTAAAGCAAGGCAAAAGATTGGAATGATCTTTCAACAATTTAATCTTGTTTATAACGTCACAGTAGAGCGGAATGTTTCGATCCCGCTGGAGCTGGCAGATGTCCCAAAGCATGAACGAATGAAACGTGTGAAGGAGTGTCTGGATTTTGTTGGACTGGCAGATAAGGCAAAACAATATCCTGCACAGCTCAGCGGAGGACAACGTCAGCGTGTTGCGATTGCCCGCGCGCTAGCGAACAGTCCGGGAATATTGCTATGTGACGAGCCAACGTCCTCTCTGGACCCAGGAACCACTACAGATATCTTGAACGTGCTGAAGCATGTGAATTCAAGTCTTGGAGTAACGGTTGTCATTGTTACGCATGAGATGGATGTTGTCAAAAGCATATGTACTCATGTATCGGTGATGGAAAAAGGGTGCATTGTAGATTCGTTCTCTCGTGAAGACGGTGAATTCCGTCCAGCAGCAGCCAGCGCCGGGACATACCGCGATCAGATTCTTGGTAAAGCGGGGGAAGATCATGTTTGATAGTGTACTTCAATATCAGGCACAGATGTGGGATTCGATCGGTGAAACCTTTGTGATGGTTGGTATTTCTGTTGGAGCGGCAGTGCTGCTGGGGCTTCCACTGGGCACCTTGTTGTTTTTTTTCCGAAAAGGGCAGCTTTATGAGAATACAACGTTGTCTCTGGTGCTCAACAGTATCGTTAATATTATCCGCTCGTTTCCGTTCCTGCTGCTGGTCGTTGCGCTAATTCCAGTCACTCGTTTCCTGGTCGGGACCGCCATTGGGACGATTGCAGCAGCGGTTCCATTATCTATAATCGCTATTGCCTATTATGCTCGGTTAGTGGAGCAGTCGTTGCTGGAGGTTCCTAAAGGGGTCATTGAAGCAGCATTATCGATGGGAGCCTCGAAGCTGGGCTTGATCTTTAAATTTTTGTACGTGGAAGCTCGTTCGGGTCTAGTCCTTGGACTTACTACTTCTACAATTAGTTTTATCTCCTTCTCGACCGTGATGGGAGTTGTTGGTGGGGGAGGGGTTGGTGATTTCGCTATCCGTTATGGTTATCAGCGTTTTGAGACGGAAGTGATGATCTATGCCATTCTAGTGATGATTGTATTGGTCCAATTGGTTCAGTTCACTGGGGGGACTATCGCAAGGCTGTTGGATAAGCGTTAATACAAAATAGTTCAATATATAAACTGGGGGTTAGTAGTACTAATGAAAAAATCAATGATACTTGTGCTTACATTAATGGTATTGGTCGTAGCGGGTTGTGGCTCTAATAAAGCAGCCGAGAATAATGCTGCAAAAGGTAGTAATGATGAGTTAACCAAATTAAAGATCGCTACACTGATCCCACCTATGACAGAAATTCTGGATATTGTGAAGCCGCTCCTTAAGGAAGATGGCATTGATCTGGAGATCGTTGTTCTCTCTGACAATGTGCAGCCTAATGAGGCTTTAGCTAATAAAGAGGTAGACGCTAACTTTTTCCAACACGTTCCTTATATGAAGCAATATAATGAAAGCAAAGGCTCTAATCTGGTAGAGGTACAGCCTGTCTATGACGCTATTTATGGCGGATACTCCAAACGTTACAAGACTATAGCTGATCTTCCTGAAGGGGCTACGCTTGTAATGGCTAATGATCCATCTAACATCGGTCGTTCATTGCAAATGTTCGCTGCAGCTGATCTTATTAAGCTAAAAGAAGGCGTAGGCATTCAAGCCACACAAGCAGACATTACTGAGAATCCAAAAAAATTCAAGTTTGAAGAAGTCGATCTCCTAATGCTGGCCCGTATGCTTGATGATGGCGATTTAGTAGCCATGACTCCGGCTTATGCGAGCCCACTAGGATTGACACCGAAGAAAGATGCGCTGATTACGGAAGGCGAAGATTCCGAATTCACAATTACTTTGGTGGCACGTGAAGACAACAAGGATTCTGACGCCATTCAAAAGCTGGCTAAACGGATCAGCGGTCCTGAAGTGAAGAAGTTCCTTGAGGATAATTACGCGGATATTGCGTTGCCTGCGTTTAAATAAGCTGAATATGGATCTATAAAAAAAGGGCAGCCCGGCGATATTTACCGGGCTGCCCTTTTTGTAATAGGACTATTTAGGTGTGTCTTACATTACTCGGCTTCTCTCAGCCGTTCCACTATGGATGCTTGGGATAACGTTTTATAGGCTCTCAGTGTCACTGTGTAAGCGAGAATTAACAAAATAGGAACGGTGAGGATAAACGGCAGCCAACTCATCTGAAATACCATAAAGGCCATATTATCCGTGATGCTTTTGGAAAGGTTATAGGTCAGCAATACACCTAATGTTGAGGTTATGAGGACGGTTAGCAAAACGGTGTATAATCCTTCAAGGATCAGCATACGTTTTAGCTGCTTTTTGGTCATGCCAATACTCTCCAGCATGGCAAATTCATTGCGGCGTGAGACTACCCCGGTGAGTACAGTGTTGATATAATTCAGCACCCCGATTAGAGCAATGACCAGGCTAAGCCCATACCCCACGGTTTGAAAAATGCGAATGAATCCACCGAGCTCATCTTTATAATCCTCCCTGGATTTCAAGGATAATTCATTTGTCGAATCTGTTAGAGCCTTGGCAGCTTGTTCTACTAAATCCATTTTAGCTGGATCGACATGAAGTGTGGCTGAAACAATATTGGCTGGATCTGTACCTTGCGGCATTTCCTTATGCAGCTCCGAAGCAGGGAGGAAGACGTTGTACCCTAACAAAGAGAAAGATTTTGTTGTGGCAGCATATACTGCATCATTTTTTACTACTGCCATCACTTCATAAGATTTACCCGACTTCTCGAAAGTGACTGTATCTCCAGGATGATAATAGGCGCGGTAGCTATCTTCTTCTATAAACATGGCCTCAGCTATGACCGCATATTTTCCTGAAGCAAACTTCTGCCTGTTAAACTCCCCTTCAATAATATCCTTGTCCACAAGATCAAACCAGCCCGGATCTAATCCATATAAATTATTGTAGATCACCCCCCTCTTATCTAAAGTGGAGAGAAGATAGGGATGTGGATCAGCAGCTGCCATTGGCTCCAAAATAGCCCGGACAGCATCATCGACAGGAGATGGAACATATCTGTGGTAAACCTTATCAACACTTTCTACACCGTCAATTTTACTTAGATTGTTGGCGAAATCCTCTGAAAGCTTGTATGGATCACCGTCTCGAGGCCCTGTAATACTGACTAACACTTCATTCTGAACCAAAAAATCACCGGAGATAAAGGAAGCCAGATATTTGTTCACATCCAGTGAGGAAATTACTGTGAAAATGGTACTGAACAAGATGATACTCAAGGAGAGTGAAGAGAGCATCAGGATCAGCTTCTTTTTGCTTCTGAACAGGTTGGAGAACGCCATGTTGTGAAGTTTTGCGCCATGTTTTGATTTTTTGGCGTTCCGTTTTCCGCCGCTGCTGACTCCGGCAAATTTTACAGCCTCTACCGGCGAGGTTCGCGAAGCCATCCGGCCCGGTTTGCTTGCGGCGATCCATACGGTCATAAACGAGAATGCTGCTGCACCAATAAATATCCACGGGCTAGCAGAATAGACATTATCAGTAGAACCGTTTAAAAATGAGGAGGTCATAGGGAGAATCAGCAGACCTAGCAGATATCCCAACCCCAATCCAAAAGGCAATGCGACTAGATAAAGTGAGCGGGCCTGAATGGAGATGATCTTTTTTAGTTGTCGGGGTGTGGTACCGATGGTCTTTAGCAGGCCATAAAATTTGACATCCCGCACGACGGAAATAAAAAAGATATTGTAGATTAGTAAATAGCCGCTCAGCATGGTGATAAGAATGACAACTGCATAAGGAATGATATTCATTAGATTATCGGAGAGAGACACACTTGTATAAGCCGGATTGACACCATAAGGTACATCCAGGCCGGTGTCCGTCAAAATCTTTTGTACCTTCTGTTCAATATTATAAGAATTGTTAAACATCACCCCTAGACCTGCGGTGTTTACATAAGAACCCGTTGCCTCAGAGATATCCGGGTCAATATGGGAAATGTTCTTCTGTGTAAATGCTTCGGATACAAAAGCTAATCCTGACATCGCCAAATTTTGATCGGTTTCGTAATACCCGGAGAGCTTAAAGTCTTGGCTTATGACTTTTTCACCAATGTCTATATCCAGCTTCACAGTCTGGCCTAACTCATGTTTTGCTCCAAGCAAGTCAAGCGCCCAAGTATTTAGGACGATTTCATTCTCTTGGGAGGGCAGTCCGCCAGCTATAAAGTTGATAAATCCGTGTTTGGCATAATTCTCGTCAATTCGAAGGACCTCTACCCGGTTATTCTTGAACAGACTGGTGCTTATATCGCCAACCTTAAGAAAAACGCCATACTCTTTGATGGATGGGTGATTCTTCAGCTTCTCAAACTCGGCAGGATTCAGATATTTGAAGCTTCCATGATAATCGCTGCCAGTAGTCTGCATTTGTGCGCGTTGCATCGATTTGTTAATACTGAGCGCCAAGGTAAACACGGTGGTGATCAAAAGCGTAGTCAGTACGATGGCACAGATGATAGTGAAATTGCGAGCACGGTTGGCTTTGAGGCTTTTTTTGGCTAAAGTAGCAATAGTCTTATGGTTATTCGTGCTGATCATGGCTGGCTCACTCCGGAGCTACGGGGTTGTCCAGTGAAAATGATGCCATCTTCAATACGGATAATACGGTCAGCAGTTTGAGCGATTTGTTCATTGTGTGTGATCATCACAATGGTTTGGTTGAATTTTTCGCTCATCTGTTTAAGTAAAATCAGCACTTCTTGGCTTGTTTTGCTGTCCAGATTACCTGTAGGTTCATCTGCTAAGATGATTGAAGGTTTGGTCGCCAATGCTCTGGCTATTGCCACCCGTTGCTGCTGTCCGCCAGACAGATTAGAAGGTAGAGTATTCATCTTTTCCTGCAAGCCTAAAGTGCGGATGATCAGATCAAGATAAGTTTCGTCAACTTTGCCACCGTCCAGTTCAATGGGCAGCACAATATTCTCCCGCACATTTAGTATGGGTACCAAATTGTAGTTCTGAAAAACAAACCCCACCGATCTGCGCCGAAAAATGGTCAGCTTCTCATCACTCATCGCAAAAATATCGTTCCCGTCCACGTAAACCTTGCCCTCTGTTGCCCGATCTAATCCGCCAAGCATATGGAGAAGGGTACTTTTGCCGCTGCCGCTAGTGCCGACAATGGCGACAAACTCCCCTTTTTCCACTGACAGTGATATGCCGTCCAAAGCCTTAACGCTTGAGCCCACCTTTCCATAGTGTTTTTTTAAATTTTCAGTCTGTAGAATCGGCATAACTCTTCCCCTCCAATGAGATCTGTTTGTCCATAATTTAAGGGTAGCAAATCAATCTGACAGGAGAGTGTCTGAATTCTGACCATAATGACACATTCTATTTCAGCGCTGGGGCAGGTAAACAGAGAAAGTTGTACCTTTTCCAGTTTCAGAAATGACGTTGATATGGCCGCCTTGCGCCGTGATAATCTCTCTGGACAAAAACAACCCGATGCCGACCCCTTCGAATTCACGCGCTTGCTTCCCTCGGTAAAACCGCTTAAAGATGTGAGGGATTTCTTCGTTGGGGATTCCAAGCCCAGTATCGGTAAGGTGAATACAGGTGAACATCTCATTGCTTTCAGCAAGAACGGAGATTTGTCCGCTATGCGGCGTGTACTTCACAGCATTCTCGAGCAGGTTGAATAGCGCTTCACTTGTCCATTTGACATCGTGGCAGGCTAAGATGTGTGTCCCGCAGTCAATATTGATCGTAATTTGTTTGTTTTCAGCTTGTGCATAAATCTGGGATAAAGCCTGCGTCAGAGTTTGTATGAGCGGTTTCGCCTCAATCTGCTGTAGGGAGATCATTCCTGTTTCCAAACGTGATAATTTGATTAGAGACTGGATCAGCCAATCCAACTTATCTGACTGCGCTTTAATATGCTGTATGTAGTGCCGGACATTCTCATTTAGTCCGGGCATCTCTTCCAGCAACTGACTGAATACCATGATATTAGAGAGGGGGGTCTTGGTTTGATGGGAGATATCCGAGATCAGCTCTTTTATTTTGTTTTTCTCTGTTTGAATATTTCGTTCATTCGCCTTAGCCATCCCTATATACCGCTTTAGTTTATGTTCCATCGAAGACAGAGCGGTTTCTTCATAGTTAGTGAGTGGCGGCTGGTCATGTATAGCCCGCTCAATCGCTGTATCCAAGGTCTGTATATAGATTGTGATCTGACGGTTCCATAACCAGACCCATACGGCTCCTGTCGCTAATATACAGATGATGAATAGAGAAGTCAGTTGGAGCAGAGTGGGGTCGAACCCGTACAGAAACATTATACTGCCGATAAAACAGGCCACTAGTATAAGGATGATCAGTAAAAAGAGCCTATGAATTTGCTTGAAATTAGCAGGTGGGCTATTGGTTTTCATGGTTTTTGCCTTTCAGTCCACATGTATCCAAGTCCGTAAATGGTCTTGATATATTTAGGCGCTGCCGGGTCATCCTCAAGTTTAGCACGCAGCCGTTTGATGGCTACTGTCAATGCGTTTTCATCCACAAATTCGGCATCCTTGCTCCAGATCTTGTCTATCAGCTGTTCTCGGGTCAAAATATTGCCCGTATTCGTCACCAGCAGCCGCAGCAGCTTTTGCTCAGTTTTGCTCAGCTGGAGCGATTGTTTGTTTTTGCTGTACTCCAGTTTCTCAAAATCGAGTTCTAACGGACCCAATGTTATTTTTCCAGTCCCTTGCGATTCCGTTCTTCTGAGTACTGCCATTACTCTGGCGCGAAGCACCATTAGGCTGAATGGTTTGGTGATATAGTCATCGCCCCCCAATGCAAAACCGGTGATAATGTCGGACTCCATATCATTGGCGGTGAGGAAAATAATGGGTACGCGTGAGGTCTTGCGAAGTTGCTCGCAATAATCCAGCCCACTGCCGTCTGGCAGATTGATGTCCAGAATGATGAGATCAATAGGGTTAACTGCGAAGATATGCTCCGCCGCGGCAATATCGTAGGCTTGATGGATCACAACATTGTTTTGAGAAAGAGTGAGAGCGATCCCTTTATTTAAACTACGGTCGTCCTCAACGATCAGTATGTTCATAGTAATTCTCCTTTGTTTCTTATTTGATCATTATACATTCTCGGGATTTATTCGAAAGCGAGATTTTTATTTAGTAGGCACTTGAAAGTGGGCTTCATATCTAAGAATACTATTATTGAAAGATTACGGAGCGAGGTTTTTTGATAAAGAGCCACATAGTTAAACCATAAAGGAAAGTTCAAAAGGACATCACCTATGTAGGGTGGTGTCCTTTCAATTTTCGATGGGGGCGCATCCCCTTTTTATATGTGAAAAGGTTGGTTATGACCTACAACTAGCCCAACAGTGGTCTGTAGTCGTACAGCTACCTCGACTAAGGTCCAGTACTAAAAACCGTCGTTGGTCTGTTTTGAAAGTCTGCGATTTACCCTAGAATAAGGCTATAAGGTTAAGGACAACGAAAGGCGGTGAGAAAAAATGCAAAGAAGACAAGGAAACGGATTAGCGGTTGTATTGATTGTGATTGGTGCGGTTATGCTGCTCGGCATTGCGCTTCCTCTGATCCACGGAATGTTCAGATTACTTTTCCCGGTATTGCTGGTTGTTCTCGGGTACTACGGGATTAAGAGCGGACGCAAGATTATCGGTTGGGTGCTGATGTTCATTGGTGTGATGTCCCTGATCGCGAAGCTTTCCTGGATCATTGGACCACTTCTAGGAGTGGCGTTGATCGTCTGGGGCGTATCAGCATTAAAGGGCAGAAGTAATAATGGTACTTATTAAGAAGCAATGTACTTAAACAAGAAGCAGGGAGGGAGCAGGAGATCATGAGTGTTTTTCGTCGCATGAGGGATATTACTGTAGCTAATCTAAATGAACGTCTGGAGCAAAGCCAAGATCCCGTGAAACTAATTGATCAATTTCTACATTCAACCCGTGAGGAAATCAGTGAAGCTGAAAGGCTGTACCAGCAATATGCTTCCCACACGAAGCAATTGCAGCAGCAAGTGAACCAAGCAACTGCCATGAGAAACAAACGTGAAGAACAGGCGTTGTTGGCACTGAAAGCAGGCGAGGATCATCTCGCGAAGCTGGCTTTACAAGAAAAAATCATTCACGAGGAAAAACTGGAGCAATACAGCGGGCTGCTAGAACAGAGCAAGCAATCCTTGTTTGAACTTGAAGCACAGCTGAATGAGCTGAAAATAGAGTATCAAACGGTGTACAGCAAACGTCAGTATTATTCGGCACGAATGGAGTCGCTGCGATTGCAGCAACGCATGAATCAAAGAGCCAGTGCTTATGGCAATGGTGGTGATGTTCCCAAAATGTTCGGACGTCTGGAAGATCAGATGTCGGATTGGGAATTAGAAGCAAAGAGCTTGCGTGATTTGCGGCGCATGGGACAGGAATATGCGGTGCAAGCGGGTGAGACCGTAGCGACCGTACTCGAAAGAGAAATGGCTCGCCTAAAGGAGAAACTGAACAATGGTGGAAAGGAGTAACGCTATGAGTCGATTGTATCGTTCAACTAGAGATAAAGTGATGACGGGTCTTGCAGGTGGATTATCTGAGACACTCGGTATTGATTCCACGTTATTCCGGATTCTATTACTGGTCAGCATTCCGTTCACAGGTGGTGCGGTGATTCCGGTATACTTCATTGCAGCAATGGTCATTCCTAAGGAACCGACGCATTATAATCCTTTTGGACCAGGGCCTGGGGCACCGGGTGGCCCATACGGCGGACCCTACTCAGGCAGACCGGAACATGGACACGGACCACAAGCTACTGGCGGATATGGACCTTATGGACGCCAGCCAAATTACAATCCTAATTTTGAGAAGAACAACGCTTATTCCGCACCGGACTCCGGTTTGGATGCGATGATGAAGGATATTGAGAAGAAGGCTTTGCAAAAAGAAGTAGAAGAACTCAAACAAAAACTGTCTAAATATGAGAAAGGGGAATTGTAAATCATGGGAGTATTTCAAAGAATTAAAGATATGACAAAAGCGTCGGTAAATGACTTGTTGGATAAGGTAGAGGACCCAATCGTAATGCTTAACCAATATCTGCGCGATATGGAGGCTGAGATTCACGAAGCGGAAGTAACAGTTGCTAAACAAATGGCTAACGAACGCCGTATGAAGCAACGTGTGGAAGAAGCAGCAAAAATGTCTGCACAACGTGGATCACAAGCTGAACTGGCACTGAAAAATGGCCAAGAAGAAGTAACTCGCAAGCTGTTGGAAGAAAAAATCTACTTTGACCAAAAGCAAGTGGAATACAGTGATCTTCACGCACAAGCTGAAGTACACGCTAAGGAATTGGTGCAACAACTGCATGACATGAAGGATGAGTTCTACAAGCTGCGCAACAAACGTAATGAGCTTGTATCCCGTGCTCAAATGGCTAAAGCCAAAAAACAAATGTCGCAAATCAGCAGTGTACATTCCATTGAAAGTGGCAGTGCATCACTCGGATTCCACCGGATGGAAGAGAAAATTATGCAGCTTGAGGCTGAAGCAGATGTAATGCGTGCACCTTACAGCCCATCCGCTGCTTATAGCAAACCCGTTGATGTTGAGAAGCAACTGAAAGTGGATGAGCAATTGGCGCTACTGAAAAACAAGCTGAATGATACACCTGCGGCTCCTTCTCTAAACAAAAAAGAACAATAAATCCTGTTCCTAAAACTTGGACGGATATGATATGCTGGACAAGAAGAAGCCATACGGTATGGATCTCCATACCGATATGGCTTTTATAGCGGCTAGCTATAATATTTAACGGTGATAATATTCCTCATAGTGACGGATATCTATCCGATATTATAAAATGAGTTTTGCTTCGCAAAACTTTTAGGAGGTGCGAAATGGATAAACGAAACCGTTTGATTGCCATCGGACTGATTGCTGTTGGCTGCATGATGATTTTTGGTAGATGGCTCGGCTTTTTCTCCATTGTCGCGCTTCTGTTCCTGCTGCTGGGCGTCTACCGTACGACATCAGGCAAAGTAAAGCAGGGCTATAAACTGCTCGGGATAGGTGCTGTATTGCTTTTGCTGGACCATTTGGTGCTCGTGCTGGGGATTTGCTTAATCTCACTTGGGATGTTTTTCACCAAATCCAAAAGAGTGCAGCGCAAGGAAGGGTTTATGCAGAAGCAGAACTTTTCATCCAGATTTGACTGGGACCGCTCACCTTGGGTGATGCACAGCCTTAGCTCTTGGCATGTACTGGGTGAGGCCGATGTGGATCTTTCATTAGCTATGGCGGATCATAAGGAAACGGTCATGCTGTTTCAAGGGATTTTTGGCGATATGGACATTAACCTGTCCGATGATTACGGCGTGGAAATTGAAGCTTTTGTGCTCTTTGGGTCCATTGAATTCGGCAACCAGCGGGATACAGGAATGTTAAACCGTCTGAATTGGAAATCAGCCAATTATGACAGCAGTGAATACAAAGTGAAATTTAGTGTTTCTTATTTAATGGGAGATCTAGATGTACGTTTATCCTGATAAGCTTGATAGAGAAGGGAGAGTCCCCGTATGGAAAAAAAGAACAAAAACATGATATCACGCAGCATGGGTGAGGGGGCTCTGTTCTCTTTTGTCATGCTGCTTGTGATAATGTATGTCATGTATACATATGGATATTTGAAGCCTTTTGAAAGCTGGAAATTTGGCGTGCGGACAGCCGTCACCCTAATTCTTCTGCCTATGGGTTTTGGGATTGGTTATGGCTTTTATCAGAGCTTCCGTGTGAAGCGACAGTTGGAACGTCTTAGGCAGACCCTCGTATTATGGGAAAAGGGAAATTTGACGCTGTCCATGCCGGATCTAGGTGATGATGAGCTGGGAAGGCTCGGAGAACAGCTTGGCCGGATTAGCGGCAAATGGGAGAATCAAGTGACGACGCTGCAGCGGTTGTCCACGAATAACGCGAAGCTTGCGGAGCAGGCGCGGGTATCTGCTATTATGGAGGAACGGCAGCGGCTTGCGCGTGAACTGCACGACGCTGTTTCCCAGCAGCTATTTGCAATCTCCATGACTGCCACGGCGGTAGGCCGGACGTTGGAGAAAGATTTCGATAAAGCCCAGCGGCAAATTGCGCTTATAGAAGAAATGTCTGCCGTAGCCCAATCGGAGATGAGGGCGTTGCTGCTGCATTTGAGACCTGTTTATTTGGAAGGAAAGGGACTCGAACAAGGTCTGCAGGAATTGATCAAGGAGCTTAAGGTCAAGGTACCGATCGAAATTGTATTTGAGATGGACCCTGATGTTCAGCTGTTAAAAGGGGTAGAGAATCACTTGTTCCGTATCGTCCAAGAGGCGATTTCTAATACACTTCGTCATGCGAAAGCAGAAAAAATAGAAATCCGGCTGCATAGACGGGGAGATACAGTTCGCTTGACGTTGCGTGATGATGGGATCGGCTTTGAGATGGACGACACCAAACAAGCTTCCTATGGTTTGTCGAACATGCAGGAGCGGATTAATGAAATCGGAGGCTCCATTCAGTTCATTACCGCTCCGGGTAAAGGGATGCGTATTGAAATTACCGTTCCGTTAGTCAATGAATAATAGGA
Organism: Paenibacillus sp. FSL L8-0333; assembly: GCF_037965665.1. NCBI lineage: Bacteria > Bacillati > Bacillota > Bacilli > Caryophanales > Paenibacillaceae > Paenibacillus > Paenibacillus sp. FSL L8-0333. The sequence continues at coordinate 5,924,115 of NZ_CP150186.1, read as the reverse complement.
GGAAAGAGTAACCATGGAGATGGAGGAAGCAATTAAAGTACTACTCGTAGATGATCATGAGATGGTACGGATCGGGCTAGCAGCTGTTTTAGGTACCGAGGATGGAATTGAGGTCGTAGGTGAGGCTGGAAGTGGAGAAGAAGGTATTCGGCTGGCTCAAGAGTACAATCCCGATGTGGTCTTAATGGATCTCGTAATGGATGGGATGGATGGCATAGAAACGACTAAACAGCTGATGAAGCAATACCCAGAGATCAAAGTTATTGTTCTTACAAGCTATTTGGATGATGAAAAGATGTATCCTGTTATTGAAGCGGGTGCCTTTAGTTATCTGCTGAAGACTTCGCGGGCTAGTGAAGTGGCGGATGCGATCCGCGCTGCGGCAAGAGGACAGTCCGTGCTCGAGTCACAGGTGGCCTCTAAAATGATGAACCGTTTTCGAAACAATGCAAAAGGAGAATCACCTGCTTATAAAGAGCTTACGGAGCGCGAGATGGAAGTATTACGTCTGTTGGCGCAGGGTAAATCGAATCAGGATATTGCTGATCAACTAATTATTGGAATCAAAACTGTGAAATTTCATGTAACGAATATTCTCGCGAAGCTGGGCGTGGAAGACCGGACCCAAGCAGCAATTTATGCATATAAAAATGGACTAGCTGAATAACAACAAAGGACTGAAGCCTCTGCTTCAGTCTTTTTTTATAATATAAGAAAGTAGTTTTGGGGCCTCCGCAAAGTATCTGAGTACGCCTTGAAACAAATCCCTCTCTTTGTGGGAATATTTCAGGTATAGAATCTCCTAATTCGAACATACTGTCTAGTAGATTGCTAGAGAGGTTCGAAGGGAGAATGACATATGCGGAAGATGAAGCTGAACAACGGAACAAAAAAAGGGACTTTTTTTATAATGATAATCGTGTGCTGCGCTGCGGCTCTGCTAGTTAATCTGCAAAGTGTTAAAGCGAATTCAACCGTTCTTGATGAGGGCGTTAACCAAGCTTCAACAGGAGCCGAACTAAATCATGCTCTTGGGAGTTTAATAGATCTTGGAAAAGAAACGACGGTTTCTGGTTCACCGCTGCGTCTAGTGTTAAAGTGGCAGGGAGAAAGCAGCAATTACGCGGATCTGTCTGCCGAAGTTGCTAAGTTAAGCACAAGTCTCGGATTGAATGTACCGTCAGGTACTGAGGAAGATGGACATATGACTTATCGTACAGAAGCTGTAAAACCATATGAATCGCGGCTCTCCTTATTTTGGAGTGAGCTTAGTGCAGGAAACAGTTATGTGATTGTAACGTTAGATACGGCTGATCTGCAAAATGAAGCTGGCTTTCAAGCGGCTGCTCGTGAAGTAAGTATGATTCTTGAACAGAATAAAATTAAGGCCGAATGGAATGTATCCCTTCAAGGAAGCGCGCAAGAACAGGGAGCACCTGAAAAAGTTCTAGCACAGACGGAGTCATTGATGCATGACCGGTTTGAAGCTGTGACCGGAGGAGAAAGCTACAAGGATATCTCAACGGTTAGCCGTACGTACTCGATTCCTAATTTGAATCGCTCTGTGATGAGTGGAAATCAGTCAGTTTCTGCCCAAATCGCAGTGCATCATGAAGATCAGAAGGGGACAAACCGCGTAACTATAGGCTTTCCTTTAATAACCATCGAATATTGACATTTTTCTCTTATATAAGCGCAGATATAGTTAATAATAAGAAATATTAATTGAAATTTGCGAAATCCCGAGAGTATCTGTCAGGAATGTGATAGCATCCTTTTTAGGAATATGCTAAAATGACATAACGTCGTTATTCACCTTATATTAGTTTCGACGCTGAGCATGTCAATAAACTATATTACATACAGAAAGATGAGGAGCCATGGCTGAAAATCAAACCCTTGATGCACTGCACACACCCGGTGCTGTCTTTTTTATCTTTGGGGCAACCGGAGACTTAGCCCGGCGTAAGCTTTTCCCGGCGATTTACAGCTTGTACCGTGAAGGTAAGCTGGCACAAGATTTTGCGGTAATTGGCGTGGCGCGGCGCCCGCGTACTCAGGAAGAATTTAGAAGTGATGTGAAGGAATCCATCCTTGAATTCTGCCGTTACAAAGCGGGAGAAGAGAGCGAATGGAATGAATTTGTACAGCATTTCGAATACAAATCTCTGGACATAAACAATATTGATGGTTTCCGCGAGCTAAGAGCACAAACTGAAGTTCTTGAAGAGAAATTCAGTATTCCGGGCAATCGGATGTTCTATCTTGCGCTGGCGCCTGAATTATTCGGCAGTGTCTCCTTCAACCTTAAAGCTGGCGGGATGCTGGATAGTACGGGTTGGAATCGCCTCGTAATTGAGAAGCCTTTTGGCTATAATCTGGAGTCGGCTGAACAGCTGAACGAACAGATTCGTCAGGTCTTCAAAGAAGAGGAAATTTACCGGATTGACCACTATCTTGGTAAAGAAATGGTACAGAATATCGAAGTGATTCGTTTTGCTAATGCTTTTTTCGAACCGCTCTGGAATAATAAACATATTGCCAATATTCAAATTACACTTGGCGAAACCGTAGGTGTAGAAGAACGCGGTGGTTACTATGACCATGCGGGAGCCTTACGGGACATGGGCCAGAATCATATACTGCAACTACTGACTATGATTGCTATGGAACCACCAAGCCGTCTGCTCGCAGAAGATATTCGTGATGAGAAAGTGAAGGTACTTCGTTCCCTTCGTCCTTATGCGACATCTGATGAGGTTCGTGAGAATGTCGTAAGAGCACAATATATTCAAGGCTTACACCAAGGCAAAACCCTTCCTGCTTACCGTCAGGAAGATAAGGTTGATCCTGAGTCGAATACAGAGACGTATTTTGCTGCCCGTGTATTTGTAGATAACTTCCGCTGGGCTGGAGTTCCTTTCTACATCCGTACAGGTAAACGTCTCCCGGTGAAGACGACGGAAGTGGTAGTTGAGTTCAAAGGTATGCCAACCAACGTTTATTTGGGACAAAAGCATAAACTTGAGCCTAACCTCCTTGTAATCCGTGTGAACCCAATGGAAGGCATTTACGTAAAGATTAATGCCAAGAAACCGGGTTCCGAGTCTGAGATTCAACCGCTGGCTATGGACTTCTGTCAGAGCTGCCTGGTTGGAATCAATTCTCCGGAAGCATATGAGCGCTTGCTACATGATGCGGCACGCGGAGATTCAACTTATTTCACTCGTTGGGATGAGGTATCCTCGGCATGGTCGTTCGTGGATCGTATTGCGAAAGCATGGAGCGAAGAGTCTAGCGACTTATCTTCTTATCCTGCTGGCTCTTGGGGTCCAGTGGAAGCAGATGAACTGCTTGCTAAAGAAGGTTTCCATTGGTGGCCTGTAAACGGCCAAGATGAAGATAATGTGGTTTGGCTGAAGAATAACTAAACCTTGAGTTAATGCTATCTCCCTGCAGAGGATGCAGGGAGATTTTTTGTAATGCTAAGATCTAAAAGATTGGACTTCAGACGGTGTTTGGGGGATCTGGGCACTTTTCTAATAACTGCACTTTGTACAATTAAAATCGCTTATCTCGTTATGATTAGTCTTTTAGATGTATTTTCTGCAACTATAATCACCGGATAAGGCGGAAAAGCGTGCACAACTTAATTTTAATTGCATCAAATGCAACTAAAGGCTAATGAAAATGCTAATACTTCAAGTAAGTGTAGGAAATACATCTATTTTTTTGAGCAATGATATGTGGGGATCATAATCCAGACCATTCGGGAGATATTTTGCGGCACGCGCTTTTTAGTAGATAATGTCTGCCGGATTTTGATATACTTTAGAGGATGCTTTCACTTGAAGCGGACTGGAGCTAGACCTAAGAGCTATTCATTCAGAAATGAAGGGGTATGAACAATGAGCAGAGCACCGATTTGATGAACCCCAGTGTAATTGAAGCAGAAGCAGGAATTTTATATATGAAGGGATATGTGTAATGAACAAAGCAATAGATCAGAAGCTGCAAAAGGAAGTGGATAGACGCAGAACCTTTGCGATCATTTCCCACCCGGATGCGGGTAAAACAACTTTAACGGAGAAACTGCTGTTATTCGGTGGCGCGATCCGTCTGGCGGGAACGGTTAAGGCCCGTAAAGCGAATAAACATGCGACGAGTGACTGGATGGAAATTGAGAAGCAGCGGGGGATTTCTGTAACGTCTTCCGTAATGCAGTTTGATTATTTGAATCATCGCGTGAACATTTTGGATACACCGGGTCACCAAGACTTCAGTGAGGACACCTATCGTACCCTAACTGCAGCGGATAGTGCGGTCATGCTTATTGACGTGGCAAAAGGTGTGGAAGCCCAAACTACCAAACTGTTTCAGGTATGTGCTAAACGGGGCATTCCGATTTTCACCTTTATTAACAAGCTGGACCGTGAAGGACGTAGCCCGTTTGATCTGATGGAAGAGCTGGAGCAGGTTCTTGGTATTCGTTCTGTGCCAATGAACTGGCCGATCGGTAGTGGACGTGAGCTATGCGGCGTATATGACCGGATGAAAAATCAGGTAGAGCTGTTCCAAGGTGACGATCACTCCATAATCAAGGTTCAAAAGGTTGACGGATACCGTGATCCAATCATTCGTGAAATGGCTGGAGAGTATCTGCATGATCAACTGTGTCAGGATCTGGAGCTGCTGGATGTAGCAGGCGATGCTTTTGACTATGAAAAAGTATTAAGTGGTGAACTCACACCTGTGTTCTTTGGCAGTGCGATCAACAATTTTGGCGTACAGACTTTCCTCGATAATTTCTTGGATCTGGCACCGAAGCCTGAACCACGCCGCAGTACTACAGGGGTAGTAGAACCAACGAATGAGAAATTCACTGGTTATGTGTTCAAAATTCAAGCGAATATGAACCCGGCTCACCGTGACCGGATTGCTTTTCTGCGTATTGTGTCCGGGAAATTCGAACGGGGTATGAGCGTGAAGCATGTACGTGCCGGTAAAGATATCAAGCTGGCGCAACCGCAGCAATTTTTGGCGCAAGACCGCGATATCGTAGAGGAAGCTTATCCGGGAGATATCATCGGTCTGTTTGATCCAGGTATTTTTAGAATTGGTGATACATTGAGCCAAGCAGGAGATATGGAATTCGATGAGCTGCCAACGTTCTCACCAGAGATTTTTGCTAAAGTGAGTATTAAAAATGCGTTGAAATCGAAGCAGTTCCAGAAGGGTGTCGATCAGCTGACTGAAGAGGGCATGATCCAGGTGTTCCGCACGGTCAACTTTGACGATATTTTGCTTGGTGTAGTTGGACAACTGCAGTTTGAAGTGTTTGAGTACCGCATGAAGGGTGAATATGGTGTGGATGTTCAGTTGCAGAGAATGCCATACCAGTTTGCACGTTGGATCGTAGATGATACTAAGCCGGATGCGAGCAAATTCAGAATCAACTCAACGTTGGTGACGGATAAGAAGGGCAATTTTGTCGTGTTGTTCGAGAACGAATATGCTATGCGGACAGCGATGGATAAGAACCCGACAGCTAAATTCCTGGAAATGGCTCCAAAAGCATTACTATAATTAGGACGCTATAACTTTCTGAATGTTAAAATAAAACCTCCGCCTCCATAGGTGAAGTTACACCATGGTGAGCGGAGGTTTTTGACTAGTTGCGGTCAGTTTACGATGTGATATTCCCAGGGGTAATGGTCTCCAGGTGATCATGCAGCATGGTAACCAACCTATCTTGCTTAGCGGGGTCTAAATCCTTCCAGATCATTTCGAACACGGCGCCAAGTCCCGGGAGTGCTGCCTCCGGACCGTCCACAGAGCCTTCAATCATGTGACGTAAATCCTCTTCAGATTGACCGTGCACTTTATGAAGAATCGCCTGGCGCAAGTCAATGGTAACGGGCATAATGTACCTCCTTTTTTGAAAATATAGTGATATTGACCTCGTTATAATGTGCCCTGCAAAGGAACTGGAAATTCAAGTTTTTGTCCAAATATAAGATAGTATAAGTTTGACACATATATATCATCCTTATATTTCTACGAGAAACGGTTGTCATCCATAAAGGACGGCAATGACGTTTCTTCTTGGCTTATGCTATACTGTTTGAGATATAGAATGCTACGGGAGGTACATAGACATGGCCAAAAAACAATATGCCGTCATCGGTATGGGGCGTTTCGGATCTAGTGTTGCTAAGGCGCTCAGCGGCATGGGGTTTGATGTACTTGCGATTGATGCTGACGAGCAGCGAACACAGGAGATTTCAAGTATTGTAACTCATGCCGTATCTGCAGATTCCACGGATGAGGAGGCGCTGCGTGCCCTTGGTATTCGCAATTTTGATGTGGTGGTTGTAGCCATTGGCGAGGACATTCAAGCTAGCATCCTGACAACACTTATTCTAAAAGACCTGGGTGTGCCTGCAATTCTGGCAAAAGCCAAAGGTGAACTGCACGGCAAAGTATTAAGCAAAATTGGTGCGGACAAGGTGATTTATCCTGAACGGGATATGGGAATGCGGGTTGCGCATCATCTTGCTTCGCCTAATATATTGGATTATATTGAGCTGTCGCCGGACTACAGTATTCTGGATATGAAGGTATCCGGACCGATGCTCGGAAAAAATCTACAGGAGCTCGACATCCGCGCAAGATTTGGCTGCAACGTAATGGCCATCCGCCAAGGTGAAGAAATGAACATCTCTCCCCGTGCAGAGGATCGCCTGATCGATGGCGATATCCTTGTTATTGTTGGGCATAAGGATAATTTGACGAAGCTGGAGATGGCGTATCAGTAGGAACAAAGAATAAATGGCAAGGCAGAAGAAAGGAAGACTTTATGGAAATCATGTCTCCGCAAAATACGCGGGTTAAAGAGTGGGCCGGGTTACAGGAGAAAAAGCACCGTGACAAGGCTCGTAAATATATCGTAGAGGGCGTTCATCTGGTTCAGGAAGCACTGCTGGCTGAAGCAGATGTGGAATGCCTTGCTTATGACCTCGACAAGGGAATGCCAGCTGAACTTAAGGGGCTGCTTCAGGCCGTTCAGGGAATGGAAGTGATTGGTGTCTCGGCGGCGATCATCTCAAAATGCAGCAGCACCAATACGCCGCAGCCTGTGTTTGCCATCGTGCGGAAGGAACAGCAGGCTGTAGAAGCTATCCTAGCGAAGAAGGATAGCCTCGTGGTTGTGCTGGACGGCGTGCAGGATCCCGGCAATGTCGGCACCATTATCCGCAGCGCGGATGCAGCGGGAGCAGACGGCGTGATCCTCGGACAAGGCTGTGCCGACCTCTATAATCCAAAGACCATCCGGTCCACGATGGGCTCGATGTTCCATCTTCCGGTGGTGGAGGGAGAGTTAAGTGAGATTTTGCCACAGGCCCGGGAAAATGGGGCGCTGCTGGTGAGCACTTCGCTGCAGGGCGAAGAATCGTGCTATGAGCACGATTTCCACGGCACCCAGTGGCTGCTGATTGGCAGCGAGGGTAAAGGCATCTCACCGGAAACGGCGCGTCTCGTGGACAAGAGTATCATCATCCCGATGGCAGGCCGCGCGGAATCGCTGAACGCCGCAATGGCGGCGACGATATTGCTGTTTGAGGGAATGAGACAGCGGGGATAAATTGTCACCGTTTGGAACGTAGTTTTCTCGCAGTAAATCCAGTCCTGATAATCAAGATAATCTTGATCATCAGGACTTTTTTTATAATCTTGCAACAGTATTGGCTGCATATTGGCCTGGCCATTTCCATTCTCAATACTTATATATTCTTTAGAAATTACTATTTTTCGAATATTCATATGTCATTCTTTTTTACGACAAATATATACGAATGTTGGAGGAAAAGTGTAAGGCACAAATTCAATTTTCTCAATAAGTAGTTGTTTAGCCCATCTTTTTTTCATGTGCAGCGAGTGCTGATATGCAACTAAAATTCCGCCTGGTTTAAGTGACTTAACAATCTGATGTAGGATTTTGTCACGCATTTCACTTGAAAAATTAAAAAATGGTAATCCGCAAATTATGCAATCTAACTCACGGATGCCTTCCTGATTCAATTTCTTGAGTAAGTAGCTAGCGTTGGAATGGAAAATGCATTCCGGATAAATTGCTTTTAAGTGTTCTCTCATTTTTTTATTCCGCTCAAACAAAAGCACTTTTGTAGAATTCTTTAATTGTGATGTCATGAGACGTGTAATAGCACCTGTACCAGCTCCAAGCTCTGCAACGGCATTTACATTATGCCATTGTACAGACTGAACTATTTTATCGGCTAATAATGGTGAACTGGGTAGAATATTTCCTACCCGCTTTGGATCTTTGAGGAAGCCTTGTAAGAAAAGTAAGTATTCAGACATAATCAATTAGTAATCCTCTCCGAAAGGCAATCTCAGTTGGAATGTGAAGACGTCATGAGTGTGTTTAAGCGTTAAAGTACCCTTGTGCAACTCAGCAATATTCCTAGCTATCGAAAGACCAAGTCCTGCCCCGGTTTGAATTCCCTGACTTTTTCTTGAGTGGTCAACCTTATAAAATCGTTCAAATAGACGGTTTTCTTGATCCTGTGAGAGGGGAGTCCCTTTATTTTCAATCTCAATGGTACAGTGTTCAGAATCGGTTGTAATTCGTATGCTAATGCTTCCCGGGCTGATGGAATATTTTAAGGCGTTCATAAGTAGATTATCTATGGCTCTGGCTATTTTCTCACTGTCGATTAAGGTGATGATTGGACTCTTATCTATATCTTTTATAAGGTGGACATTGTTTTCTTGAGCGATCGGTTCGAATTCGAATAGCAATTGATTCAAAAGCTGCGACAAATCGATTCTCTCCAGATTTAAACGGGAGTCAGCCGAATTAAGTCGGGTATATTCAAACAAATCATCGAGGAGTTTCTTCAAATGAAGCGCCTTGTTATAGGTGTTTTGAATAAAACGTGTATATTCTTTTTTATCTTGGTACGATTCTGTACGTAAAAGCTCAATATACCCGATAATACTTGTAAGAGGGGTGCGTAAGTCGTGTGAAATCCCCGTGATCATCTCCATCTTGGATTTTTCTATTTCGCGTTCCTTGATGATCTGTTGCTCTAAGCGCTCTGCCATCCGGTTGATGTTCAAAGCCACCAGTCCTAGTTCATCTTGGCGAACAACATTTACCCGATAACTCAAATCACCTTCGGATATAATTTGAAGTCCTTGTTCCAGCGCAATTAAATCTTTGACGATTCGCCGGGTCAATGTAAAAAATGTAATAACGAAAATAATGAAAAACATCGGAGTAAGAAGGTAGGCAAGAAAATTGAACACCCAATCCAATTTTGTTGCATTTCCAAAATGAAAGAACAAGATGCTAAGTGAGGTATTTATCGCAATGGTAATTATGAAACTCAACACCATCCTGATTAAAATATTGGACTGAATGCGTTTATTTATTTGTAGATTTCGTATGGTTTTAATCAACTTTGTAACCAACTCCCCAGACTGTCTTAATATACAGAGGTTCTCTTGGATTTTCCTCTAATTTTTCTCTTAAGTTACGAATATGAACCATTACGGTATTGTCAGAATATCCGTAAGGCTCTTTCCATACACTCTCGTAAATTTGCTCCGAACTATAAACTTGCCCAGGCCGGCTTGCAAGCAGGGTTAAAATCGCAAACTCTAGTGGAGTTAATGAAACTTCAATTCCATTTAACTTTACGGAATGTTTACTTTTATCTATGATCAGGTTTTTAATTATAAGCAGAGAGTTGAATTCTTCCTTTCCAATTAAGGACTGGCGCCGTAACTGAGCTTTTACACGGGCCAGTAGTTCCAGTGGATTAAACGGTTTGATCATGTAATCATCTGCCCCGGTAGTTAGACCTGTGATTTTATCAATGTCCTCTTGCTTGGCTGAGAGCATAATAATTGGGATATTTGATATTGCCCTAATTTTGAGACAGGCTGTGATACCATCCATTTGAGGCATCATCACATCTAGGATAACCAGTTGAATGGGTGTTGTTTGTATTGTACTCAACGCTTCTTGACCATCTGCGGCTTCAAGCACATGGTAACCTTCATTCCTTAAGTAAACATGAATCACATCTCGAATTTCAGAATCATCATCTGCAACAAGAATTGTATTCAATGGACGCTGCCCCTCTTCTATATTTATTTTATTATGTTTCCCTTTTACGACAGACGTAGACGAAAGCGGGAGGGAAATTAAATGGCACATATTTTATTGTATCAATATTAAAATATTCGGAGAGTTGCTTCTTCATTTGAAGTGAATACTGAAAGGCGATAAATAATCCCTCAGGTTTAAGGGATTGGTAGATCTGTTCAACCAATGTACTTCTTAATTCGGGCTCAAAATTGAAAAAGGGCAGCCCACTAAAAATACAATCTAACTGATGAATATGTGAACTTTTAATTGATTCTACTAAACTAGCAGCATTATGATAACAGGAGAAATCCGGATAGTTTGTCTTCAGGTTATGCCTCATGGTTTTATCCATCTCAAATAGTAACACTTTCGTTGTACTAGTTACCTTAGTATTGATTACACGGGTGATTGCACCTGTACCTGATCCAAGTTCAGCGACTGCTTTAACTTCATGCCAAGAGGCTTGGTTAACCATGCTGTGTGCCAGAAACCGGGAACTCGGGGTAACACTGCCTACCTGTTTTGGATCATGAATAAAACTTCTTAAAAATAAGAGTTTTTCATTGAAGCTCATTTGGAATTCCTCCATAATTTTAGAATTAATTTAGATGTTTATTAATTTTGATAGGATGTGATCTCCAAAGTATGTTCCTACAAAAAAGAACAGTAAGGTCCAACTTAAAGCACTGGGATATGAAATAAGGGCGAATCGTTTATAGCTTGTACCGCTGAGCCCGATCAACATGGGAATGATGTAACGTACAACTGGAATAAACATGCCGATATACATAGCTGTACGCCCTCGTTTTTTTAGAATCTGCTCTGCTTTTTTAAAATGTCTATTAGCTTCAAATTTGCACTTCAGCTTTTGCCCAAAGAATTTACCTGCAAAGTAGGCAACCGTAAAGGCCGTTAATAACCCTGACAAAATGCAGAAATAAGTCATCCAGAAATTGATAATCCCCATGTGGCTTAGGGTAACTCCGGTGAGGATCGTAATTTCATTAGGAATTGGAATTCCAAAAGGGCCTAGCGTGAAAGCAAGATAAAAAATCAGATAACCATACTGATTGATTAGCTCTAAAATGGTATTACTGGCCAATATGCCGCCTCCTTCGCTTACTTCAATACAGAAATCTTAACTAAAAAAACTGAGGAATTAGGTGGGGGAATTCTAAAGAAATCCTGAAGAGACTTACAATTCGATAGAATTAGCCAAGGAATCACTCCCACAGTCACAATAAAAAAGTCCTGAGGATCAAGAAACTCATGATCCATCAGGACTTTTTACATAATGACCTAACCTTTCATCATCAAACGAAGCGAAACGATGATGAGAAAAACGGCTAATAGCTTTAGAAGCAGCTTGGCAGGAAGGCGTTTTGCCAGTCGTGCGCCAATTTGACCGCCGATAATTGCGCCAGGTGCTAGGGCTAACACCATAAACCATTCAACATTCAATAAAAAGGCATGTGTTGTGGTGCTTACGATAGCTGACAGGAAAATTTGAAGCATAGAAGTTGCAACAGCGATATGGGGGGCAAAGCCGAGAAGTAAGGTCATTGTCGGAACCATAAGACTCCCGCCGCCAATCCCAAATAGGCTTGCTACAAAGCCAACAAGAAAACTGATGATTATGCCGGTAGGCATATGATAAGCATATTCGAAATGAGCACCGCTATTATCGGAAAAGCTTCGCTTTACGGTTGGTTTGAAAGGCCAATGGAAGGGTTTGTTCGGCTTGAACAAGAGCAATAAAGCGACAAGGATTAAGAAAATCCCGAAGCTTACGAAAAACATTCTCCCGCCCATTTGCTTGGTAAAGAGTGCACCTATTACTGAACCCGGAATCGAGACGGCGGCAAAGGTGAGCGCTGCTTGATAATCGATTCTCTTCTGCTTTGCATACACATAAGTGCTTGAGATGGAGTTGAAAAGCAGCATCGCCATTGATGTTCCAGCCAGATGTGAAGGCTCCATATCAGGAAAAAGGAAAGCCAACGCAGGCACAACGATGAACCCGCCGCCAAGTCCGACCAATGAACCGGAAATGCCAGCTGCTAGCCCGATGACTAAGAGCAGTAAGTAAGTTAGCACAACAGCATGTTCCTTCCTCTGCGTGAATTCTACAATCATTTATCTTACCAGAAAAAACGTCCCGCAAATAAATTGTTTTTTAGCCAAATGCGCTGTTCTGCTGCTAAACGGGGATCATTGTCCATTTGGGACAGGATATCTTTTTTTACAAGTTTGCAGACGGATTGAACAATAGTTTGATCCAGGCTAGCATCTAACCAGAGAATTTCCGCAGACCGGGGATTAGGGGTGTATCGTTGCCAAGTAGGTTGTCCCTCAGCATTAGGATTACCGGTATATAAGAAATGCCGTAAATAGTCCCTCATTAGGGAAGAAAGCATGTTACGCCCAGGCTCGTTATGCTCGGAAATTACTCCCGCAGGGAATCTTTCCTGGACACCGGAAAAGTCACCTGTATAGAAGGGGATGTCTGCACCATGCGGGGCACCAATAAGAAAACGGATGTAAGGATCGATCACTCCGTCTCTTAATCCCCAGGCGAACCGGTAAGCATAGATGGGCATCTCCGGGATCGCACTTAATAATATCTCTGTAGTCTGCTCTACATTAAATTCTGCATACAGATCGCTCCCATATTGGACTGCTGCTTCATAGAGCTTCTTTTCTTCCATATTTCCGGCTAACTCTTCCTTTTGCACTAGGGAGAAGAAATGAGTATCCCCTAAAGTGAACTCGGAGAATTCGCTGGCAGTGCTCCCAAGGATGATCGGCAGGGAAGGGTGATCGCGGTTATTTAGATTGTCGAAGCCACCAATAGGAATGACCGTGCCATCTTCGATCAAATGGGGAAAAGCAGCCATCTGAAGCCCCGTCTCACGAATGATTTCGACAAAGTGAAAGGCATTCTGACGATATAGGAAGTCGGAAATCTTATCCGCAGATTGTGTGGAAATCCATTCTCTTGCCTCATCTTGAGTGCTGGCTATTCCTGTTTTTATTAATAACTCCGTTAAAATGTCGTCTGCTTTTTCTTCGCTTTGCTTCGTAGCAGCCGTCGTTAAACCTCCACTCATAATAAAAAGCTTATGGAAGAGCCCTCTGCCTAGCGGAGAAAGGTAAGCAGCTAATGCATTTCTTGCACCTGCAGACTGGCCCCCTAATGTTATATTTCCTGGATTCGCCCCAAAGCAAATAATGTTTTTGTGCAGCCATTTTAGCGCATGAAGAACATCGAGGAGACCGTAATTTCCCGAGTCATCCAAGGGGTCCCCGGTTCGGAGTGAGGGATGCCGGAAAAATCCCATTGGTCCTAAACGGTAGTTCACTGTAACCACTATACTATTTGTCTTACACGCCAATTCTCCACCTTGAAAATCCCGTCCCGAACCCCCAATATTTCCGCCGCCGTGGAGGAAGACGAATACGGGTAAGCCTGCCTCGGCATGATCCGGTCGCCAAATATTCAAAAAGAGGCAATCTTCACTGCCGCCAGGGTCCCCTTGAATGAATTGGACACTGCTATTATTAAAATGGCTTGCAGGCAATACACCTGTCCAAGGTTCTATCTCACGTGGTGCCTTCCATCTGAGCTTATCTATAGGGGGTTCCGCATAAGGAATTCCTAACCATGCGATCGCCCCAAGTTCTGGCAGACGTATGCCCTTAAGCTGACCGCTGGAGATTGTAATAATTTCTTCCATTGGTTCTCGTGTGCTCATTTATAGTTCCCCTTTCTCCTGCAGATTCTTATGTATTTTTAATTCTCTTTATTATAGTGTTCTGCTATGATGATGAAAAATATATTATTATATATAAAATACATAACTCTAAGGTTATAGAAGAGGGTGGTTTCGTTGGATTTACTTTCGCTTCGGTACTTTCAAACGGTTGCAAAGCTTGAGAATATGACCCGGGCAGCCGAAATACTCCAAATCTCACAGCCGGCTATAAGTAAAATGATCAAAAATCTTGAGGGCGAATTAAACGTCAAATTGTTTGATCGCACAGGAAAATACATTCGATTAAATGAATATGGGAAGCGGTTTCTTGTGAAAGTTGATTCAGCCCTACAAACGTTAGAGGAGGGGAAAACAGAGCTATTGGACTTGTCTGAGAGACCGACAGGAACTGTGGTGATTTTTATCCAGGCGGGTTCCTATTTGCTTCCGGATATGATCACATTATTTCGTCAGAAGTACCCGGAAGCTCAATTTAAGCTATTGCAGCAGGATCAGGAGATCTCACGTTATCCGGCTTTTGATTTGTGTATTTCTTCTACTCCGCTCAAGATTCCAGGAACAGCGTCCACACCGGTATTAACGGAAGAAATCATGCTGGCGGTTCCTAATGAGCACAGGCTCGCTACCCGCAAAAGTGTACGTCTGATTGAACTCGCGGAAGATGGTTTTATCAGTTTGAAAATAGGCAAGCAGCTGCGCGAAACGACGGATTCTCTATGTCACGCCGCCGGATTTGCTCCGCGTATCATTTATGAATGCGATGAGCCTTCGATGGTACGCAGTCTAGTCCGTTCGGGACTAGGGGTTTCTTTTATCCCCGCTGTAACTTGGGGTGGTTCTCAAGGATCCTCAGTGGTACTTCTTCCCATTGAAGAACCCATAAGTACCCGCACCATTGAAATCTCATGGTATACCAACCGATACATGACTAATGTCGCTAAAAAGTTCAAGGCCTTTGTTGAGGATTATTACAAGCAGTTAAAAGAAGACAAAATAAAAAAAGAGCCAATAAACCTTAAGGCTTAATTGACTCATTGTCAGCAACGCTAATCATTTAATCCCTTACCCTCAAGGATTTGCGGGATGAATTTTTCAATTCGTGATACGCGGGTTTTGGATTGTTTGGCTTGAGAAAAATGATAAATATATGCGTTTTGCCGTCCAGGCGTTAAGGCTTCAAAAGCAGTTTTTAAGCCAGGAAGTTCAGCGAATTTAGTCTGAAGCTCTTCAGGAATGAGGTAATCCTCTTTCTTTTTTAATTCGACTTCCAAACCCGCTTTTTCAACTTCTATGGCATTTTGAATGTAGGCTTTCAGAACAGCTTCCATTTCAACGATTTGTTGCACATTCGTAAACCGAATTTGGCGCGCTGCCTGCACATTTTCTGTTTGTTGAATTAGAATCCCATTGGGATCCTGTAACAAGGCACCTTTGTGAAAGAGAAGTGCACAATATTCTTTAAATCCATGAATTAATACTATGTTTTTATCATCAAATGTGTAACATGGATGCATCCACTTATAATCTTCGGTCAGCCCGCAATCAAGCACGATCGTTCTCAACTGCTCATATTCTTCCCTCCATTGTTTCGCTTTACTTAAGAATTTATCAACCCTAGGATTCAATTTATTATTTGTCATAAAAAACACCCATCTTCATCATAATTTTCAATACAATTTTATTATTTTTTTATGGAATGTACAGTCGTAATCTTCTGGGAATGGGCAACCTATGTTGTCTCCCGTTCGATCAGTTGGAACGATAGGGGCTGCAGCTCCATATCTAATCCAAGCAGGGTTGGAGCCAGCAGAAGAAAGGCGTTCTCCGCCTGTCCCGCAATCGGATTCCGAACAGTGGTAATTCCGAGTGTCTGTGACAGCTCCGAATTATCAAAACCAATGATGGCTAGATCACGGGGCACATCCAGCTGCTGTCTACGTGCTTCGCTCAGAACGCCCACCGCCACCAAATCATTGGAGCACAGAATGGCATCCGGCTGATCTGGTTGTCCTATTAGGGTTCGCACCAATTGCTCTCCGTCAGGGATTCCATAAATCGTGGAGTAATACCATTTCTCAACGATGGGAAGATTATATTTGGCCATGATTTGCTCATAAGCTAGTCGTCTACTCTGGGTATTTATGCTGCTTGGGCGGCCAAAAGCATTAGCGATACGCGTATAACCCCGCTCTATCAAATGCTCTAGAGCGAGTGCATATCCGTCATATTGGTTCATGGCAACTGACGGTATTTCAGGATGGTCCATGCGTTGCCAGGACACAATCGGGCCGTATTTGCAGTAGGAAGTTATGACATTTTTATCGTTAACAGCGGTCAGAATAAGCAGGGCGTCGACTCTTTTCTGTTTGAGATCCTCGAAAGCCTGAAGTTCCTTTTGCTTATCTCCGCCGGTGGTATAAATAATCGTCTGATACCCGTAACGGCCGGAGATTTCGACGAAGCTGTTCATGAAGCACAAAATAAGCTCGTTTAGGTCTAAGGTAATCATGCCGATTTGCTGGGTTTGGCCTTTGGATAAAGATATGGCATTCCGATTGGGAACATAGTCCGTCTCTTTCATAATGGCGAGAATTTTCTCCCTAGTTTCCTTGCTGACATGGGGAGAATCGTTCAGGACTCGGGATACCGTAGCTTTGGAAAAGCCCGACAGCTTAGCAATTTCGTCAAGTGTGGACATCGGCTTATCTCCTTTGCAAGATTAATCCTTGACATGTAACGCGTTCCAAGGTTTAGGATTCGGATTAGAGCAGTAAACCTATACTATCACAATAGCAAAGGCGGGAAGAAATATGAACTTACAATTTCCAGAAGGATTCCTATGGGGTGGGGCTGTAGCCGCTAACCAGCTTGAAGGGGCATATCAGGATGATGGCAAAGGCTGGTCTACTCAAGATGTCATGCCGCATGGCATTAAGTCTGCGCCTACAGAAGTTCCTACCGACGATAACATGAAGTTGATTGGTATCGATTTCTATCACCGGTATAAAGAAGATATTAAGCTGTTTGCGGAAATGGGCTTTAAAGTATTCCGGACGTCTATTGCCTGGTCCCGGATTTTTCCGAAAGGGGACGAGCCGGAGCCGAATGAACAAGGCTTGCAGTTCTACGATGATCTATTTGATGAGTGTCATAAATACGGCATTGAGCCGCTAGTTACTATCTCCCATTATGAGACCCCGCTGCATTTGGCACGAGAGTATGATGGATGGGTTAACCGTAAGATGGTGGATTTTTACGAGCGATATGTGAGAACGATCTTTAATCGTTACAAGAATAAGGTTAAATACTGGCTGACCTTCAACGAGATCAATTCTATCCTAGAGTTCCCATTTATGAGTGGCGGAATCAATACTCCATTGGAGAAATTGAGTAAGCAGGATCTGTATCAGGCCATTCACCATGAGTTCATTGCAAGTGCTTTGGCGGTGAAGATCGGTCATGAGATCAATCCTGATTTCAAAATAGGCTGTATGGTGCTGAGCATGCCAATTTATCCGCTCACTCCGCATCCGGACGATTTGATCAAGGCGATGCAAAGCGATCACAAAAATATGTTTTTCGCGGATGTTCATAGCAGAGGTTACTATCCAGGATATATGAAACGGTTCTTTAAGGAAAATGGAATCCACATTCATTTTGAGCCAGGGGACGAAGAAATTCTGAAGCATACCGTGGATTTCATATCTTTCAGTTACTATATGAGCACATGTGAAACGGCCGATCCGGAGAAACAGATCAGAGGAGAAGGAAATCTGCTGGGCGGGGTAGCGAATCCATATCTGGAAGCGAGCGAATGGGGTTGGCAGATCGATCCGCAGGGCTTGCGTTATGTGATGAATATGTTCTATGACCGATACCAAAAACCGCTATTTATCGTGGAAAATGGCCTTGGCGCCGTCGATCAGCTGGTTGTAGACGGGAACGGTGAGAAGATAGTAAACGACGATTACCGGATCAATTATTTGCGAGATCATTTGGTTCAAGTAGCAGAAGCTATTGCCGATGGCGTGGAAGTTATGGGGTATACGAGCTGGGGCTGCATCGACTTGGTTAGCGCAACAAGCGCCGAGCTGAAGAAACGTTATGGCTTCATTTATGTAGATCGTCATGATGATGGTTCAGGTACACTGGAGAGATACCGTAAGAAGTCCTTCCACTGGTACAAAGAAGTAATCGAATCGAACGGACAAAGCCTGTTCTAATAAAAAGAGTCCTGATAATCAAGATATTCTTGATCTATCAGGGCTCTTTTTTTGTTATCCAATATTATACAGACCCTGGTTTATTGTTGACATCATTAATTGAACATGTTAATTTGTAAATAATAAATTAATCGGATATCAGGATTGCTACTGCATAGCAGGCAAAACCTAAGTTTCATTTATGTTTACGGGGATAATCTCTCTCGTACATAGATGTGATTTAGGTTTTTTTGTGTTCCCTGATATCCGTGATTAATTGATCTGTTACAAAGGGGTGTATAAAAATGAGTTATGAACAGCTAAGTAAAGACATTATCCAATCTGTCGGTGGGGAGAAGAATATTAACAATGTGATTCATTGTGCCACGCGACTAAGATTCACACTTAACGATGAGCAAAAAGCTGATAAAGAAAATTTGGAGAAAATGAAAGGGATTATTGGGGTAGTTAGCAAAGGGGGACAGTTTCAAGTTATAGTGGGTACCCATGTTGCTGATGTGTATAAAGAAATTGCCAAATCCATATCCCCTAACAGTGACTCTGGCGAGAACAAGGTAAAGAAACCCATAGGGACTCTGATTTTTGATGTTATTTCCAGAAGCTTCTCGCCTCTGATTGGTGCTTTAGCAGGTGCGGGTATGTTGAAAGCGCTATTAACTGTACTGGCTTCGTTACATGTTCTAAGTGCGGATAGCGAAACTTATAAAGTATTAGCGGGCGCTAGTAATGCCGTGTTTTATTTTCTACCCATTTTCTTAGGGATTACGTTATCGATTAGGCTGGGCGTGAATGCTTATGTGGGTGGTAGTATCGGCGCGGCCTTACTTGAGCCTAATATTACGGGATTAGCAAGTGTTGAATCTCCACATTTTTTAGGTATTCCTTTAGTAATTTCGGACTATTCATCAAGCGTGTTTCCGATTTTTATTGCCATCTGTATATACGCTTTATTGGATAAGCAGCTAAGAAAGTTTATACACAAGGATTTGCAGATGTTCTTAGTCCCTATGATATGTTTGATTGTGATTGTACCGTTAACTATTTTAGCGTTCGGACCGTTTGGCGTGAATGTAGGGAATTTAATTGGAGACGCTATTTTGTTCCTTAGTACGAAAAGCGGTATTGTTACAGGGGCAATTGTGGGAATAGCTTGGACATATTTGACTGTCCTCGGATTGCACTGGGGACTTGTGCCAATTATTCTTGAGAACATTGCTAAGGGTGGAGATCCGATATATGCAATGGCCGGCATGGCCATCTTCGCTCAGCTGGGTGTAGCGTTGGGGATCTTCCTGAAAACAAAAGACAAACAGTTGAAAACATTGGCCGGCAGTACATTTATACCAGGCGCGCTTTCAGGTGTGACAGAACCTATTATTTACGGATTGCTGACTCGTTACAAACGGACTTTCATTTATGTAACTATTGCGGGCGGTGTAGGTGGAGCACTTAGTGGTCTTTTCAAAGTGAAGATGGAAGTATTCGCATTTGTGAGCGTATTAAGTCTTCCCGCATTCTCTCCGCTGGCCGTTCAAGCGATTATAGCAGGTGTGACCATTGTATTGGCTATGGTAATTACCATGGTATTTGGTTATGAAGATAAAAAGAAAGTGAATATTGTAGAAGAAAAAACGAATACTGAAAAAAGCGAGGTTATCCTTTCTCACGCCGTGAAAAGTTCAACCGTTGTAAGCCCTCTGGCTGGTAATGTAATCCCTTTAACCTCAGTAGATGATGCTGCCTTTGCTTCTGAAGCAATGGGCAAGGGGATTGCAATTGAACCCACAGAAGGCAAGCTTTATTCACCGGTAAGTGGAGTTGTATCCACTATTTTCAGAACAGGTCATTGTATTGCGGTAGTATCGGATGAGGGTGTTGAGGTCCTGATTCATATCGGTATAGAAACCGTGAAGCTAAAAGGTAAATACTTTGATGTGAAGGTGCAAGAAGGAGCAACAGTTACACAGGGTGACCTATTGATTGAATTTGATTTTGAACAAATAAAAAATGAAGGTTATCAATGCACAACGCCGATAATTATTACCAATACGGCTAATTATAGTGATGTGATTGGTACCAATAAAACAGCTATTACACCGGGTGAAGATCTGCTGACTGTTGTAGTGTGATCTATTGAAGAGTCATAAGGTATGAATGGAATCGATCTCTTAGTACTGCTACTTAGAGATCGATTTTTTATTATAGAATACTATAAAAAAAGAGCTAGCTTTGTAAAATGAAAAGGTAAGGAGCTGTAATATGCGGATCGAAAAAGTGTTAAACAACAATGTTGTTACTGTCATAGATGACCAAAATTTTGAACTAGTAGTCATGGGAAGAGGACTGGCCTTTAAGAAAAAACGTGGAGACTTTTTAGAAGAAGATAAAATTGAAAAGATATTCACTTTAAGCAATCAAAAACTTTCAGATAAGCTAAAAACGCTGCTTTCTGAGATTCCAATCGAGCACATGGAGCTCTCAGAAGAGATTATCAACTTCGCCAAACTGCAGCTCGGTAAAATGCTGGATGACAGTATTTATGTTAGTCTGACAGATCATATCAGTTTTGCGCTGGAGAGATTCTCAAAAGGGATGAAGATTAAAAACGCCATGCTTTGGGAAATCAAAAGATTCTATAAAGAAGAATATGAGGTTGGGAAAGCTGCGCTTCAAATTATACATTCCAAGCTCGGAGTCAGACTTCCCGAAGATGAGGCTGGACATATTGCTCTCCATCTGGTGAATGCTGAACTAAATGAAGAGATGCCTAACATGGTGAATATCACCAAGATCATGAACGACATCCTAAATATCGTGAAGCGCCATTTCAGGCTAGAGTACGATGAGGAGTCCCTTGCTTATTACCGTTTTATCACTCATTTGAAATTTTTTGCACAACGTCTCATCAACGGTACTCCACCTCCTGATAATGAGAATGGCTTATTTATTTTGGTAAAGGAGCAGTATAAGGAAGCTTTCGCAAGCGTTGAGAAAATTAAAATCTATATTGATAAAACATACAATCGTGAGTTAACAAATGATGAAATGCTGTATCTGACCATACACATTGAAAGAATTACAAACCAGATCATGGAGTAGGGACGGTTAAGCATTAAATTTTAACTTTGACTTTCGGGAGAATCGCGTATAAGATTACTAATATGTTTTCTGTGATAATCATTATCAATAGATTGATAACAGTTATCATGGAATCAACTTCGAACGTTGAATCCAGGGGGATAAAGCAAATGCACAAAAGGTTAATTAGTTTATTTATGGTTATTGCTATTATATTGGTCGTATCAGGTTGTGGTACTAACCAAAAGAACAGTTCAACATCGAACGCGGGAGCAACTGATAAACCAGCTGCTGAAAACGCGGGCAGTGAATCTACAAGCGGTCCTATTGTATTAAAGGATTCTAAAGGTGAGATTACGCTGGACAAACCTGCGCAAAGAGTTGTGGTATTGGAATGGACCTTTACGGAGGATGTTATTGCACTGGGAGTGCAGCCAGTAGGTAATGCAGATAACGAAAACTATAAGCTGTATGTGACTTCTGAAGCACCGCTTGATGCAAATGTGACTGATGTTGGTTCCCGTGACGAGCCAGATCTGGAGACGATTGCTTCATTAAAGCCTGATCTGATTATTGCCAATACGGGTGGGCACGAAGGAATTTATGATCAACTTAAAAGTATCGCTCCAACACTGATTTTCGGCTTGTATCCGAATGAAGGAGAAGGCAATCAGTACACGCTGATGGAAGATACTTTCAAAACGATTGCAGCGGCAGTAGGCAAAACTGCAGAAGCCGATAAGGTTCTTGCTGATTTGGATGCACATTATACAGACGCAAAAGCAAAGCTGGCTGATGCAGGTAAGGAAGGCTTGAACTATGTACTGACACAAGCATACAGCTACCAGAATGCAGCAACGATGCGTCTTTTTACAGATAATTCACTTGCGGTACAAACTTTGGATCGGATCGGTCTGAAAAACGACTGGAAACCCGAAAATTTCGAGGTTTACGGATTCAGCACCTCTACAGTTGAAGCATTACCTGCGGTTCAGGATACAAATCTGATCTACATCGTCCAAGAGGATGATAATATTTTCACGAAAGAACTGAAGGATAATTCCGTTTGGAATGGCCTTAACTTTGTAAAAGAGAATCGCACCTTCGGATTGAGCAGTACTACTTGGGTGTTCGGCGGTCCGATCTCCTCCAAAGTTATCGTGGATGAAGTTGTAAATACATTAACGAAATGAGTGCGGTTATGAACGAAAAGAGTAGCAAAGAAGCCTCTATCGGAATGAACTGGCGGATCATTGGAATATTTGGGGGCGGCTTTGCCGTCCTCTTCATTCTGTTCGTTTTAAGTTTAGGCTTTGGGGAAGCCAAGATCCCTGCAGCTACTGTAATAGATGGCTTGCTGAATCGCCAAGATATAATGGAACATAATCTGCTCTGGGGTATCCGCATGCCACGTACAGTTATTGGTCTGCTGGCCGGGGCTGCTCTGGCTGTGGCTGGCGCATTATTGCAAACTATAACGAAAAACCCGCTTGCTTCCTCAGATACACTTGGGATTAATGCCGGGGCATACTTTATGGTCGTTCTTGGTATGGTAGCTTTTCCTGCTTTGCAGCATGAATTCCCATTTTTGCTGGCAGTTGCAGGGGGACTGCTTGCTGCTTTAGCCGCTTATTTACTGAGTGGAGGCAAGGCAGCCACACCTGTTCGGCTGGCTTTATCAGGTATGATCGTCTCCATGGTGCTCGGAGCGTTTACATCGGCCATACATATTTTTAAAAGAACTGAAACACAAAATCTGTTTTTATGGGGTTCTGGTTCCCTAATCCAGTTGGATTGGGACGGTGTTATATATGCCTGGCCTTTTGTCGTAGTGCTGCTATTGGCAGCGATATTTGCCGGCAGACAATTTGATGCGCTGGAGCTCGATGAGTCAACTGCCCGTTCACTTGGACAGCGAGTAGGGCTAATTCGGGCGACGGGTCTTGGCCTATCGGTATTAATGGCTGCGGTTGTAGTCAGCGTGGTTGGACCGATTGGCTTCGTCGGCTTAGTGGCTCCCCATCTTGTCCGGCTTAGCGGGATCCGCAAACATCGCCTGCTCATTCCTGCAAGCGCATTGTGGGGAGCACTGCTCATCACGGCAGCGGATACGCTTGCGCGTGTAGTGCGAAGCAGTGTGGGTGAAATGCCTGTTGGTGCAGTTATGGCGATTATTGGAGCCCCGTGGCTCATTTGGCTGGTACTCACCAAGATGAAAAATATATCGGGCTCAGGCTCTGGCCAATCATCGATGAGCATCGGTGGGGCGGGGCTGCGTCTGCGCTTTGTGCCGACGGCTATAGTTATGACCGTGCTGCTCATTGTTATTATCCTCGTAAGCTTATCGTTTGGGGGAACAAAAATACCGATCAGTGAATTGCTAAGCAGCCTGTTCCATAGGGGGGATCAATCCTATTCCGTCCTGCTGAATTTACGGCTTCCCCGTACACTCGTAGCGGCTGCAGGAGGGATCGCACTTGCAATCAGTGGTGTATTGATTCAGAGTGCTGTTCGAAATCCACTGGCAGATGCTTCTATTATTGGTGTGACCTCAGGGGCTGGCTTTGGTGCTTTGGCCGTAATGACCGTTTGGCCAGCATTGACGGTATTTGCAGTTCCGCTTGCCGCAATCGTGGGTGGGGCACTGGCTGCTGCTTTTGTCTTTTTTATGGCCTGGCGCAGGTCCTTGAATCCATCGGTTCTGATCTTGCTTGGAATCGCAGTCTCGGCTATTGCCTCTGCGGGAATCCAGGTTATGATCGTCAAAGGAAGTTTATGGAGCAGTAGCTCCTTAATTTGGTTAACCGGTTCGACTTATGGACGAAGCTGGAATCAATTTTACATCCTATTTGTATTCCTGCTTGTACTTGTACCGATTGCATACTATTTGGGACGGAAATGCGATTTGTTGGCATTTGGCGACGAGAGTTCAACAGGATTGGGCTTGCCGGTTCGAGGAACGCGGCTTTGGGCTATGATTATCGGTGTTTTGCTTGCAGCGGGAGCCGTTGCAAGTGTAGGAACAATAGGGTTCCTTGGACTCATGGCGCCGCATGCGGTGCGGATGATGATTGGTCATCATACGAGACGATCCATTGTTTTGTCAGGGTTACTTGGCGGCTTGATGCTCGTTATTGCCGATACGCTCGGAAGAACCATAATGGCGCCGAAAGAAATCCCTTCAGGCCTTATTATTATGCTGATTGGGGCTCCGTATTTCTTGTTTTTAATGTACCGGTCACAGGTTAGAAAAGTGTAGATTTTGCTATGGAAAAATCAGGGGGTGTCCCATCAGCTGTAAAAATAGCTGCTGGGGCACCCCCTGATTAATTTGAGCTTACTCCATCTAGAACACCTCAAACTTCGTTTCATTCGATTAAGATTTTCGCTTACGCTACAGCTATCGGACATAGCTGACCTTAAACGCAGCTTTATCTCGCATTTGAAGTGACAACGGACCGCATAGTCGCAATTGGCATGAAAAGTGCTTAATTTGCCCCTCTTCCTAAGGAGTAACGTCACTGGAGTCCGAAACCAAGCTCCAAAGGCTAAAAATCCGCATATAACGTCATCTGAGTCCTTAAGCCTCGGCGAATGATGACAATTTATTGGTGCAGGCCACCAACGCCCATAAACAAAAAGCAGCGATTCTCCCATACTGGGGAAAGCTGCTTTTTTAATTGGATATTATCGATTTGTGAACAATTATTTAACTATTATTCTTAATTTTGTATATTTTCGTTTGCTAGTTTATACTTTAATCTTATGCTGTAGAATTTTGGAAATAAGGAGTGGGATTATGTGAGGCTTTTCGACAGAAAAAGTGTACAAGACGGAAGCAAAACTATTAACAACTCTGGCGAATTAAGAATCAATATTTTTTTCTTTAGCACTTTTATTATTTTTTGTGTGATTATCCTACGCCTTGCGGTCTTGCAATTTGTCGAAGGACCTACGTTATCTGAAGCTGAGGCTAACCGGGATACGAAAATAGTGGCATTATCGGCACTGAGAGGGAATATCCTCGCTGCTGATGGTGAGAAATTGGCATACTCAACGCCCGTTCAATCTTTGTACCTTACTTTGGATAAGGAATATACCGCAACAAAAACAGATAAAACTACGAAAAAAGTTACCTTAACTGCTGAGGCAAATAATAAATCAAAGGCACTCGCCAGCAAGTTAGCAGAAGCCTTCGAAACTTATGGTGATCCTAATGAGAAAAAACTAACCACAGAAGAGATCCTTGAGTCTATGGATTTATATTCAAAAAAACTCTCTGGTTATGTAGCGCGAAGAATTAAATCAGGTTTAACTAAGAAAGAAATCGCTTATTTTTTAGAACACAAAAACGAATATCCAAACCTTGAAGTGATAGAGGAAAGCAGCAGGCATTATGATACCGATACGGTGGCTGTACAAGCTGTTGGCTACGTGAAATTTTTCAAATCCTCTACTAGTTTAGATCTTTATAAGGATGTACTTCAGGCGATGAAAAATAACCAGAACCCTGGACTTAACTATAAAGAGGATGAGCTAGTAGGCTTTGATGGCTTGGAGCTGCAATACCAGAAGGAGCTTCGGGGACAGAATGGTTATAAGGAAGTTTCCGTAGATCCGCAGAATATGGCAGAAAAAATTGTCAGTATTGAACCCCCGGTCAAAGGAAGCACTATCTGGACTACCCTTAATAAAAAAATTCAGCTAAAGACCGAAGAAGCCATTAAAGATCAGATTCAGTGGTTGCATTCACACACCGTTCAGGGAGAAACACATCCTGATGCTTTAACAGGTTACGCTGTAGCCATGGAAGTGGATACAGGTAATGTTATTGCTATGGCAAGCATGCCTGACTATGATACCAACAACTGGGCTACGGGTTCGATCTCTCCAGAGGTGTATAAAAAAATTGAAAAGCATTACCAAAATGGAACGATAACTCCATACTCATCGGGAAGATCAGGGCATAATTTTGAATCTACCGTGCTGCTCGGTTCGACTATAAAACCATTGAGTGTGTTAATTGGCTTAAAAGAGGGCTTTATAAGTACTTCTTCTACTTATCAAGATAAGGGGATCACCTCATTTGGTAGAGAAGGACATGAGACGAATGTAAGGAACTCATCCAATCATGTATACGGCTCTTTGTACCCTTATACAGCCATTGAAAAATCTTCAAACGTATATATGGTTGATATGATCGGGAAAAAATTGTACGAAAAATACAAGTCTAAGGGCATTGGGGTATGGGACACATATATGAAAGAATTCGGTCTGGGTGTTCCAACAGGGATAGGTTTACCAAGGGAATACTTGGGTGATTTAAATTATAAAGCTGAAGCTAAAGCGGGTTCAGTTCAGTCGGCACTTGTTTATGCTTCTTTTGGGCAGCAGGGACGTTATACCGTTCTACAGTTGGCGCAATATGCGGCTACACTAGCCAATGAAGGGCAACGAATCAAACCACAGCTAGTAAGCAAGATCACGGACTCCAAAGGTAAAGTTATCAAAGAATTCAAACGGGAAGTGCTTGATGAAGTGACTACTTTCGATAAATCCTATTGGCGGGAGATAAAGAAAGGGATGAACAGTGACGTTAAAAGTGCCTTCGGTGATTTCCCCTATGATTTTGCACGTAAAACAGGGACTTCACAACAGACGGATAGTAAAAACATAAACCGTGATAACGGAGTGTTTATAGCTTTTGCACCACGTGAAAATCCAAAACTTGCTGTAGCTGTAGTTATTCCTGAAGGCGGATTTGGATCTAGTAGTGCAGCACCTGTAGCGAGAAAAATTTTTGATGCTTATGATTGGGAGTACGGATTGGATGGAATTCCGAAGAAAAATGTGGATAAAAGTATCAACGAATAACCAAAAGGAGAGCGCAAACTGCGCTTTCTTTTTCTTTTTACAGAGCGGTTTGTGGCGGATGAAAGGAACGGGTTCCAGATTAAAATATTGTAACCATAAAGCGTGAAACTTTTATCCTAGTATGAGCGTCAAAGGGGTAGGGAAAAAATGTATTCGTCATTCCAGGAGGGTGAATCTGTGAAGAAGTTATGGATTTCTATTTTAGTGGGCTTATTAGTTTTGCCGATGATGTTTCAATCTTCAGTGAAAGCTGCTACTGCGCCCATCAGTATTTTTATTGACGGGGTTCGATTGTCCACAGATCAAGCACCGGTGATGGTGAATGGACGGACAATGGTACCCTTACGGGCAATTTTTGAAGCCTTTAATGCCTCTATCAAGTGGAATCAGAAAACACAAACTGTAACAGCAACTAAAGATGATACAACGATTATGTTAAAGATTGGCTCAAAGACAGCCACGATTAACAATAAAGCTGTAACTCTAGATGTGCCTGGTCAGAATTTGAAAGGGAGAACGATGGTTCCTACACGGTTTGTCAGTGAGGCACTGGGTCATGATGTGGGTTGGAACCCAAGCACCAAAGTAGTGACCATAACGACTTCCGGCGGTAAAACTGGAACTGTAAATCCGGCATCGAATGTACAGTTGAAGGATGTAAGTGATAACGGTGACGGCCGTGATCTTCAGGTCAGCTTCACCCAATCTTCTAATGAAGCTCTTGTGGATCATTACCGGGTAATGATTGTAAAGGCTTGGAGCACTTTTAATATCTCATCTGCACAAAAGGTTACATCCGCCAATTATTCTACTGTTTTAGCTAGAGGCACTAATCCTACGATTAGAATGACCGCAAATTCAAGGGATGTTGATGGTGACCTCATTAAAGGTAATCAGACCTATGTAGCTTATGTTTTCGCAGTGGGTAAAGGCAATAATACCAGCGCTCTTTCGTATAGTTCTGCGACTATATCGCTTAATACTAATACCGTAGTCGTTGCCCCAAGTAATGTACAAGTAAGTGATGTGAGCGATTATAGTGATGGCCGCGATTTAGCCGTAAGTTTTAATAAGGTATCGGATGAATCCAAGGTGAGTTCTTACCGGATATTTGTAGTCAAAGCTACTAATTATTCTTCTTTTAATTTGGCGGCAGCAAATGCTGTTAGCAGTTCAAATTACACACAGGTCAACAAAACAGGCTCCAATATTACCCAGATCTTATCGTCTGGAGCGAGGGATGTGGATGGTGCCCTCATTAAGACGGGAGTTGGTTACCGTGTGTTTGTTATGGGGGTAGATAGTGGCAGTAATACAGCCAATAATTTATTGTCTGCTGCCTCATCTGCGATTACGCTGTCCTCGGTCAATGTTTCTAATTTAAGTGTAAGCGACGTTAGTGACTTTGGAGATGGCCGGGATTTAAAAGTATCCTTTAACCACGCTACAGATGAAACGTATATCAGCCAGTACCGGATTCTAGTTGTGCCTACAGCTTATTCCAACAACTTTAGTTTATCTGAGGCGAATAATGTCTCCAGCTCTTACTACACAACGGTGAGCACAACAGGATCTAGCACCAGTCAAGTGTTAGCCTCATCTGCAAGAGACGTGCGTGGTAATTTGATTAAGAATGGAACACCTTACAGAGTGTATGTGTTAACGATTGGAAGCGGGAAGAATTTGGGCACCAACATTCTCTCAACGGATTCAACATTAATTACGTTGGCTGTTGACTACAATGTGAGTGCTGTCTACAATTTGGATGTAAGCGACGTAAATGACTATGATGATGGCCGGGATTTAAGAGTATCCTTTGACCACGCTACGAATGAAACGTATATTAGCCAGTATCGAATCCTGGTTGTACCTACTTCCTATTACAACAGCTTCAGTTTATCTGACGCCAATAATGTGTACAGTTCCAACTACACAGCAGTGAGCACCACAGGATCCAGCACCAATCAAGTGTTAACCTCGTCATCAAGGGACGTGCGCGGTAACCTGATAAAGAGTGGAATCAATTACAGAGTATATGTTTTAACAGTCGGAAGCGGGAATTACTCGGGCAGCAATGTTCTTTCTTCTGGTTCACCTTTAATTACGTTGAATGTAGATTACAAATTGGCTCCTATTTCGAGCTTGGATGTAAGGGACGTTAATGATTACGAAGACGGTCGGGATTTAAAAGTATCCTTTAACCATGCCACGGATGAAACGTACATTAGCCAGTATCGAATCCTGATTGTACCTACTTCCTATTACAGCAGCTTTAGTTTAACCCAGGCAAATGCTGTTTCTAGCTCCAATTACACAGCGGTAGGCACTTCTGGAAATAACACCAGTCAAGTCTTGGATTCTTCAGCCAGAGACGTAAACGGAAATTTAATAAAGAGTGGAATCAGTTACAGAGTGTATGTGTTAACGATTGGCAGCGGCAAGTACTCAGGCACTAATGTGTTGTCCTCAGAGTCGAATGCCATAACTTTATCCACTAAGCTGCCGGTAACCTCTGTCACCAATGTAACGTACAGTGTGGATGAGGGTAAAATACTAGTAAGTTTCAACCGTTCCTCTAACGAGTCTAACATTTCGGAATATCGAATTCTGGTGGTTCCATCCAAACAAGGTTTTGGTTCAGCGGAAGCAATTGAGGTGAAATCCTCGTATTATACGTCGATAACGCCTAACGGAACGAATCCTACAATTGTAGCCTCGAGAAGAGATGTTAATGGTGCATTAATTGTTAAAGGTGTTAAATATAAAGTATATGTTCTTGCGGTAGCCAATAATAATGGCGTGCAGAGTGGTGGTCTTTCGGATTCAACGGAAGAGATTGAAATATAAGAATAAGGAATAAAGGCATTATAATATAAGGCAAAAAACCTTCATTGAGCACTGGGCTTGATGAAGCGTTTTTTTGCCTTGTTTTTTTGTTTTCTATTTTTAATAAAAATAGGGTTGCGATTATACACATTTAAAACATTTGGTTTAACCTATTGGAAGCGCTATAATTGAAAATAATTACATGCTTAAGGAGTCTATCATGAAAAAAGGCAGGATATTCTACAAGATTTTTGTTCCTATTCTAGTGCTGGGGATTGGCCTGGTTATTAGCTTCGGTGGCTATATTTATCTGACGACGATTAATTCGGTAAATGAGAGAGTAGCGGATGATAAACAGAGTTTAATTACCCAAATTAAAAACACTCTGGAACAGAAAATTCAGACCATCGAATACGCTTTTAATACTTACAGTACCACCAGTTCCTTCAGAGAGGTTGTGCAGAATCCGATCACGGAGCAGGATTTTGAGGAGTATCGCGAGATTAATTCCCAGCTTAACTACATTGCCAGTATGGGGATGGATTTTGTTAATTATTCTCTAATCAGTTTGGAGCAGAAATGGCAGATTTCTAATGGGAAGCTTTCACATTTAACGGAAGAAGAGAGCAGGACACTTTATGAGAGCTATATCAATAACCGTAGCCGGGGTTTATTTTGGGTTAAGACGGATAAAGGCATCCGCTTTGTAAATACCCTGCCGGTATTCTCACAGACCAAACAGGCGATTGCCTTATCTGATATATCACTTCAGACCTTGCAGAGCACCCTTCAGACCGAAGGAAACACACCAGTGTTTATTCTTAACCGGGAGGGTGAGCTTTTATATGAGTCGGAAACCGGGAAGTCCCTGCTGACTAGTAATCAGCTTAGCCATATTACTAATGTTGCCGGAGGCGGGGGGCAATTGGGGACGATTGCCATGGAGCGGGCTGATCACCAATCGATAAAAGCTATTTATGCTAAATCTTCTTATAATAATTGGATTTACGTAACTCTTTTGGATAAATCAGAAATTTCAGATGCACTAAAGACAACCCGATTCGGGATTGTGATGATGGTACTGCTTATTACATTGTTGATTGCGGTAGTCGCTTACGTTATCTCTTTGTATTTCACCAAGCCATTCCGGCAGATTCAGCGCCGATTATTACCTGCCAATGCAGAGCTAGAGCCCAAGAATGAGGTAGACTGGATTATTAATTCGATTGATACCATCTTATCGGAGAAAGAAAGCCTAGAGGGTCTCATTGAGTCTGAGATGCCTAAGTTGGAAACTCAGTTTATTCTAAATCTATTTCGTAGCCGGATATCTCAAGAAGAGCTGAATCAAGGTTTGCCTCGTTTCGGTTATGAGCTGTCACAGAATTCGGTGTATGCAACGCTGCTGATACAGCTGGATAACTATGGGGAACGGCAGGCTAGCGACAAGGACCTTCTGCTTGTGGCGGTCAACAAACTGGTGGAAGAGCTGATTCCGCAGGAGAAGCGGATGATTCCTATCCTATTAAATGACCGTACACAAGCGACCATCCTGATTTTTGAGGGAGCGAATGAACAGGAGAACCGGAGAATAGCACTGGACTATGCGAAGATAATTATTCGAACAGCTAGAGAAATCCTGAAACTATCCGTTAGTGTTGGAATAAGCAATTTTTACGATAATTTATTATTTAGTAAGGAAGCTTGTGAGATGAGTAAGCAGGCGCTGCACCATCGTTTAAATCTGGGAAAAGAGTCCATCATTTTCTATGAGGATATATCGAAGGTAATCTCGGGTCCAGTTCTACTGCATTATCCGTCTGAGTTTGAGTCCCAGTTATTTGACGCGATTCGGATTGGAGATGAAGAACAAGTCTCCTGTTCTCTGTATCCATTACTCGGGGAAATGATGAAGCACAGTAAGAATCCTTTGAATTTCGAAGTCACATTAATACGTTTCGTCAACAATCTGATTCAGCTGGAGCAGCTGCTGGGTGTAGAGGTTCTGCTGACAGAGGACAATTCTACGTTGTACCACCGATTGTTAGACATCCGTAATCCGGAAGAGATCGAACGCATTTTGGTCAAAGAAGTTATTCATCCGATGGTGACCAGTGTTAAGGAGAAGACAGACCGTCAGTTCCGCCTTTTATCTGATAAAATTGCGGTGATTGTCCGCTCAGAATTTGATCAGGACTTAACGTTAGAATTAATCGGTGATCGCCTTCATTACAGTCCGAACTATTTAAGCAGTATTTTCAAAAAAGAGTACGGGATGACGTTTAGCGAATATCTAATGAACTATCGCCTGGAAATGGCTAAGAAGTGGCTTGTAGAAACGGATATGACCATTAAAGAAATTGCTGAAAGGCTGCAGTACCATAATCCGCAGAACTTTATTCGATCCTTCCGTAAAAAAGAACATGTAACACCAGGTGCATACCGAACCCAGAAACAGGAGAAGTAAGGCGCTGAACACAAACAGCCAGCCCCGGGAGACCGGGGCTGGCTGTTTTGTATAGCTGCAATGTTTTAGCCTTTTACAGAACCCAGCAGGGCTCCTTTGGTGAAGTGTTTTTGTACGAAAGGATAGGCGAGCAGCATTGGAACGGTTGCGACTACGATAACCGCCATCTTGATGGTTTGAGCAGGTGGGATAATATCAACAGAAGCATTATCTCCCTGCATCCCGCTGGCGACGATAACAATTTGGCGCAGCAGGACTTGTATAGGCCACTTTGTGGAGTCCGTCATATATAAAACTGCACTCATATAAGTATTCCAGTAAGCTACCCCGTAGAACAAGGAGAGGGTCGCGATAGATGGCATCGCCAGCGGAAGCATGATTTTGAAAAATACACCAAAATCATTAGAGCCGTCAATCTTGGCTGATTCCTCTAGCCCTTCCGGCAGCGCCTGGAAGAAGTTGCGCATAATGATCAGGTTAAAAGCATTGATCGCAACAGGCATGATCATGGACCAGTAGGAATCGATTAACCCGAAATATTTAACTACTAGGAAAGTAGGGATCATCCCTCCGCTGAAGAGCATGGAGAACACGATTACGAAATTGATAAAATCTCTTCCGTACAGATATTTTCTAGATAATCCATAAGCCATTAAAGAGGTAAGAACCATACTAACAACTGTACCCACTAAGGTTACACCGATGGATACGCCAAGCCCTTTAAAGATAGTAGGCGTTGACAGTATATAACGGTAAGCATCCAAAGAGAATGTCGTCGGGAACAGGATGAAGCTTTTTTCTACTACCTCCTGTGTTGAAGCAAAGGAACTGGCAAACACATTGACAAAGGGTAAAAGACAGGCTAGGGCAATGAGTGTAAGCAGTGTGGTATTTACAATAGTAAACAGCCGGCTACCCATAGTTTCTTTTTTAAAAGATGATTGCGACATGCAGATATCCTCCTTGTAATCGTTTCATTGAAACTTTAACAGGGGTCTGTTATTCCGTATATAATCATTAGCTTGGGCTTTGTTTTGGGAGGAAAAAGCGTGATAAGGCATAGATGATCTTTATGTATTGTAGTAATCACTATAAGATGCACGGGTCTGGAAAACCTTATAGCTGTAGGGTTCTTGGAGTATCAGTATCTGATGATTATATACGTAATGGACGAATGATCGTAATCTGGGAATCGTAAAGAAACGCGATCAAGGAGGCCGATCAGGTGAAAGAGGCAAACGTCACCATGCTGAACACGAAAGTTAATCCAGTAAGAAAAAAGCGAACGGGGCCTAGCTGGCTGAGTTTAAAAAGAAACAAGTTATTGTATCTAATGATACTCCCGGGATTTTTGTATTTTGTTATTTTTAAGTACCTGCCTATGGGCGGTCTTATCATTGCATTTCAGGACTATCAGCCGTTTCTGGGTATAGCAGATAGCCCGTGGGTTGGGTTTAAGCATTTCGTCCGATTGTTTACAGAACCTACCTTCTTTATGCTATTGAGTAATACACTTATCTTGTTTGCATTAAACATTTTTATTTTCTTCCCGCTACCTATTATAGTGGCGCTGATGCTTAACGAAGTTCAGCACAAGTTATTTAAGAGCACCATTCAAACGATTATTTATATCCCCCATTTCATGTCATGGGTTATCATCGTCTCCATTTCCTATGTATTTATGAATGTGGATGGAGGGGTGCTGAATGAGATGTTGGCGGCCTTTGGGATGCAGAAGATCAGCTTTTTGACTTCTCCCGAGTGGTTGCGTACCGTGTATATCGGACAGATCATTTGGAAAGAAATTGGTTGGTCAACCATTATTTATTTGGCAGCCATTACCGTAGTGGATACGCAGTTATATGAAGCAGCTGAGATGGATGGAGCGGCAAGATTGCGCAAAACATGGCATATCACCCTGCCGGCGATTCGTCCAATCATTATTACCTTGCTTATTCTGAAGATTGGCCACACGCTGGATCTGGGCTTTGAGCATATGTACTTGCTGATCAATTCCTTGAACCGCGAAGTTGGAGAAATTTTCGATACCTATATCTATACAGCTGGTTTAAAGAACGGACAATTGAGTTTCAGTACCACAGTAGGTCTGTTCAAGGGTGTGGTTGGCTTGATTCTCGTAATGCTGTCGAACAAGTTAGCTAAAAAAATCGGCGAAGATGGTGTTTACTAGGCTTCACAGTATGCTGAATTCTTACCTCTGCCTTAAGGGCAGAGGTGGAAGATACAACAACAAATACATTAGTAAAAGGGGTAATGTTGATGAATCGCAATTACAAAAAAATTGCAGCCTTAATGTTGTGTAGCGGGTTAGTACTCACTGCATGCGGAGGAGGCAATAACGCGAAGGAGTCAAATTCTTCAAATGGGGGAACGAATTCAACGGCTAAAACAACTGCTGCACCTGCAGATGTGCTAGATGCTAAAGCAAAGATTAGCTGGCTGAACATTTTACAAACGTCTACAACACCAACGGGTCCTATTCTGGAAAAAATTGAAGAATTAACGAATACAGAGATTGAATTCTCATGGATTCCGGATCCTTCCAAAGAAGAACGTATTAATACTTCGTTAGCATCGAATTCCCTAGCGGACATCGTTACCCTGACTATTCTTGATAACTCTTCTGTACGTAATGCACTGAAGGCCGGTATGTTCTGGGAAGTAAGTCCTTATCTTGATGAGTTCCCGAATTTGGCTAAAATTTCACAGGATACACGTACATCGGCATCGATTGCAGGTAAGCTGTACGGGGTTCCTTTCCAGAAGTCCTTGGCTAGAAACGGCGTTGTTATCCGTAAAGATTGGCTGGATAAGCTTGGACTGCAGGTTCCAAAAACAACAGATGAGTTGATGGAAGTTGCGAAAGCGTTTACCGAAAAAGACCCTGATGGTAATGGCAAGAAGGATACCACAGGCTTCATGGACCGCAGCGATCTTGTATATGGAGCATTTAAGACGTTGGGCTCATACTTTGGAACACCGAACTATTGGAGCGTTGACGATGCGGGTAAAATGACACCTGAGTTCGATACAGAGGCTTATGTTAAAACCATGGATTATATGAAGACTCTTTATGATGGTGGGTATATCAATCAGGATTTTGCTGTGACGGCTAAAACAGATCAGCAGCAGAATTTTGCGCAAGGAAAGGCTGGAATTTATGTGGGTGCCTTGTTTGACAGCAAGAACCTGCTAAATCTGTCTAAGGGCATACAGGATGGCATGGATTTGGTTATGGTTAACGATATCACTTCCACTGGCAATGAAGCAGATCGTGCCATCTGGGCTGGTAATAACGGAATTGGGGGACTGCTGTCTTTCCCGAAATCCGAAGTTAAGGATGAAAATGAGTTAAGACGGATCCTGAAATTTGTTAATGATCTTATGAATGAAGATGTCTATGGCTTGATGACCTACGGTATTAAGGATGTTCACTACACAATTGATGGAGAACAAGCGGTTACGATTAAGGATACGGATCTCTGGAAGCAAGAAGTTCAGCCATTTTCGGCATCTCGTCCATTAGAGAATGGGTTCATTATCCATGATGCTGATCCACTCAAAGTTGAAGCTGATAAGCTGATCGTTGAGAATGCTAAATATGCTGTACTGAATCCTGCTTACTCTCTGGAATCTGAGACCTATTCTACTCAAGGATCTGAATTGCAGAAGATTATGACAGATGCCACTTATAAATATATTCTTGGCAAAATTGATTTGAACGGATTTAAAGCTGAGGTTGAAAAGTGGAAGAAATCCGGCGGCAGCAAAATCATTACTGAATATGAAGCTGCTTATAAAGCTGTAAATCCTTAAGAAGTACTACAGACTATATTCTAAGAAAATAGTAGATGGGTCCTAAATGGGGAGGCTGCGTTTAGGACCATATCTATTCAAACAGGAGGAAAAAATGAAAGACAACAATGCACTTAGGAGTATGGGCTGGGGTGTTCGAATGGCAGATTCGATTATGGAGCGAACGCCAAGATTATATGAGGATAACGGATATCATGGAAAATGGTCTTATGATTATGGAGTCATCTTGAAGGGTTTTGAGCTGCTGTGGAGACAGACCGGGCAGGTTAAATATTATCAATTCATCAAAGATAATATGGATTATTTTATTGAGGAAGACGGCTCTGTGAAGGGGTATCGCCTGAGCGAACATAATATTGATCACTTAAATAACGGGAAGATCCTGTTTGTGCTCCATAAAGAAACTGGGTTAGCGAAATATAAAATGGCTGCAGATTTATTAAGAAAGCAGATAACAACGCATCCTCGAACCTCGGAAGGTGCGTTTTGGCATAAGAATGTATATCCTTATCAGATTTGGCTGGATGGCTTGTATATGGGCTCTCCTTTCTATCTGGAGTATTTACTTGAGTATGAAGGCGGCAAGGGTCTGGACGATGTGACCCGGCAATTTATTCTGTGCGAGCGTCATACTAAGGATGCTGAGACGGGTCTCCTGTTTCACGCATGGGATGAAAAGCGGGTACAGCCGTGGTGCGATCCTGAAACGGGGTTGTCTCCGAACTTTTGGGGGCGTTCGCTGGGCTGGTATGTGATGGCGCTAGTGGATGTACTCGGCATGCTCCCTAAGGAACACGCG
Organism: Paenibacillus sp. FSL L8-0333; assembly: GCF_037965665.1. Taxonomy (NCBI): domain Bacteria; kingdom Bacillati; phylum Bacillota; class Bacilli; order Caryophanales; family Paenibacillaceae; genus Paenibacillus; species Paenibacillus sp. FSL L8-0333. Next base: position 5,887,055 of record NZ_CP150186.1, on the reverse strand, counting down.
GATTACGAGATCTTGGCACGTATTCTGACAGATACGCTGACAGCGCTTCGTCAGGTTCAGGATGCTGATGCTGGAGTATGGTATCAGGTTGTAAACATGGGCGGCCGTAAAGGCAATTATTTGGAGGCTTCCGCTTCTAGCATGATCACCTATGCAATGGCTAAGGGCATTCGGATCGGTGTACTCGATGATAGTTGGTTCGAGACTCTTGACCGTGCTTATCAAGGTCTTATTGCGGAATTTGTGCTGGAAACCCAAAATGGCTGGGTTAACCTGAATAAAAACTGCCAGGTCGCAGGACTCGGTGGTGAGGACCGGAGAGATGGTACTTACGCCTATTATATCAGTGAACCGATCGTTACCAATGATCAGAAGGGGCTTGGCGCATTCCTCCTGGCTTGCGGAGAATATGAATATTTGCAGCGTCCTGACGCGACGAAAGGGAGCGAGTGAAGCGCATGTCTATCTACAATATAAATGACTACGGAGCACATCCTAATAGTCCAGAGCCTTCAACGGAAGCTATAGCCCGTGCCATTCATGCGGCAAGCGAGGCAGGGGGAGGAACAGTATATGTTCCTTCCGGGCACTATCAGACGGGTGCTATCTTCATGAAAAGCAATATTGAGCTGAAGCTCAGTCCTGGAGCTGAGCTTAGCTTCAGCTCTAATCCTAACGATTATCCGGTGGTGGATTCCCGTTGGGAGGGTGTGAAACAGAACGTCCATGCTTCATGTATTTTTGGAATAAATCTAGAGAATGTATCGGTTACAGGTGCAGGCAAGCTGGATGGAAGGGGCGCACCTTGGTGGGATAAACATCGGAATTCTCCTGATTCACTGCTGTATCCTCGCCCGAAGCTTATCAGCTTCGACAACTGCCGTAGAGTCACGCTTAGAGATCTGACACTCGTGAACTCCCCAAGCTGGACTGTGAATCCTATCTGTTGCCATGACGTTACGATTGATAATCTGTCGATCTATAATCCGGCGGATTCGCCTAATACAGACGGCATTGACCCAGAGTCCTGTGTGAATGTCCGCATCAGCAACTGCAATATCGATGTGGGTGATGACTGCATCGCCATTAAAGCAGGGACGGAGGATACGAAGGAGCGGGTTGCCTGTGAGAATATCACGATAACTAACTGCACGATGATTCATGGTCACGGCGGTGTGGTGCTGGGAAGCGAAATGAGCGGAGATATCCGTAATATCGTGATCAGCAATTGCGTGTTCAAGCAGACAGACCGCGGAATTCGGCTGAAGTCCAGACGCGGGCGCGGAGGTGTTGTCGAAGATATTCGTGTCAGTAATATCGTGATGGAGGACGTGATCTGTCCGTTTATTCTTAATCTTTATTATTTCTGCGGACCACGTGGTAAGGACAAATACGTATGGGACAAGAATCCTTATCCGGTGACGGAGGAGACCCCCTGCTTCCGACGGATTCATTTTGCTAATATTACTGCTCGGAATGTTCATGCTGCTGCAGGTTTTCTTTACGGCCTTGCGGAGCAATACATTTCAGAAATTACCTTTTCCGATATTGATATTTCCATGGCAGAGAATGCAATCCCTGGTCGTCCAGCCATGATGTCAGGAATCCAGGATATGAACAACCGTGGGTTCTATCTTGGCAACGTAAGAGATATCCGCTTCCGCCAAGTGACGATCGAGAATCATGAGGGACCGGCTTTTTATATTGAAAATGGAGAAACGGTAGATATCACCGGTTGCCAATCGAGAAACACCCGTAAAGTGGAAGAGTTAGTGCAGCAGGTGACCGTTGTCCCGTCACAGGAAGATCTAAGTGAGCAGGCAGATTGATAATTGAACAGGATAGACTGCAGGTTTGCTTAGGGTGAAGGGTGCGGATGTATGGAAATAGGAAGGAGTATGAAGATGATTACAGATAATATTCAGACTGGAATTATTCACAATCCCATATTAAAAGGCTTCAATCCTGACCCTTGTATTGTAAGAGCGGGGGAGATGTATTATATTGCTGTTTCTTCTTTTGAATGGCTGCCCGGTGTAAGGGTGTATCAATCAGCGGACTTAGCAGACTGGGAGCATTGCACAGATATTCTGACTCATCAGGTGGATCTGCGGGGAAATCCGAAAAATTGCAGTATCTGGGCTCCACAGCTTAGCTATTATGACGGTTTGTTTTATCTGATTTATACCGATGTTAAGAGCACTAAAAGGCCTTTTAAAGATTGTCATAACTATCTGATCACTGCGGAGGATATTGAGGGACCTTGGTCTGACCCGGTATACCTGAATAGCAGCGGGTTTGATCCATCTCTGTACCATGATGAGGATGGGCGCAAATGGCTGCTGAATGAGCTGTGGGATTACCGGATTACGGAAGGCAACAAGTCCTGCGGAATTGTAATTCAGGAGTACGATCCAGAGCAATGCCAATTAATAGGTGAACCTGTGAAAATCTTTGATTGCACGCCGCTGAAGAAGACGGAAGCGCCGCATATTTACAAGCGGGGAGGTTATTACTACTTAATTACGGCAGAAGGTGGCACTGGATCGGGGCATGCCGTAACCGTAGCGCGCTCCAAGGCGCTGCTGGGTCCGTATGAGGTGGATCCGCTCAATCCGATGTTGACCTCACGGGATAATCCCGAGCTGCCGCTTCAATGTGCCGGCCATGGAAGTCTGGTAGAGACACCAGAAGGTGAATGGTATATGGCCCATTTGTGTACCCGCCCCCTGGAAGGCGAATACGCCATACTGGGGAGAGAGACTGCCGTTCAGCAGGTGCACTGGAATGAGGAGGGCTGGTTAAGACTAACCTCAGGCGGAAATGCGCCACAGCTCAAGGTACCAGCACCTAAAGGAACGAAGGTCCTGAAACAAGTGCGGACGCTTGAATTCGAGGATGATTTTAACGGCCCGGAATTGAAAAAGAACTGGAATACACTGCGGATTCCTAGGAATGAAAGCTGGTGTTCCCTTGCTGAAAGACCGGGCTGGTTAAGAATCAGGGCCGGGGAATCCGTGCAGAGTCTGTTTGAGCATCATATTCTGGCTATTCGCCAGACGGATATAAGCTTCCGCGCCGAAACAGCGCTTGAATATGAACCGAATACTTATCTGCAGATGGCAGGACTACTGTTATACCTGAATGAAGATAACTATCTTTATGCGTATATCAGCCATGAAGAAGGACGTGGCAAGGTGCTGCGGTTAATGCGCTGTCAGCGGGATGAATTCACTGCGGAGCCTGTAATGATTGAACTAAATGCAGGGGAGACACTGCGGATCGCGGTTGAGGTGCAGGAAGTGACTGGGCAATTTGTTTATCTTAAGGGTGACGATACGGAGTGGAAGCCACTTGGCGATCCGCAGAATATCAGCTTTTTATCGGGAGGCTTCACTGGGAACTTTGTTGGCATTGCGGCGCATGATATGCAGCAGTTCGGTGGCAGCAGTGCTGATTTCGCATATTTCCGTTATCAGGGCAAGGAATAATACACACGGCTTTACTAAGGAAGGGGTTGCTCTGAGGACAGGGCCCCCTTCTTATTCCAATAGATATTAGGAGGTCTTGTATGAAGAAAAAATGGTTATCTGGGGCGCTGGTCGCGAGTCTTCTTGCAACATGTATGCCATTTGGTGGTGTCGAGGCCGCTTCTTTGGAAGCGCTTCCTGCCTTTCCGGGTGCGGAAGGCGGCGGCAAATATGTAACCGGCGGAAGAGCTCAACCTGTGTATGAAGTGACGACGTTGGCTGATTATGGTATCAAGGAAACTCCGATCCCCGGCTCCTTCCGCGATGCGGTAAGTCAAAGTAATCGGACCATTGTTTTTCGAGTGGGGGGAACCATCCATCTGAAGGAATCCCTCAAGATTACCGGCTCAAATCTGACGATTGCCGGGCAAACGGCTCCAGGTGACGGAATTACAATTGCCGACTACACAACCTCTGTTGAAGCTGACAATATTATTATGCGCTATATGCGTTTCCGGTTAGGCGACCGGGTAGCTAGTGAAGATGATGCTTTTGGATCAAGGTACCATAAGGATCTCATTATCGATCATAGCTCATTCAGCTGGTCGGTGGATGAAGTGGTCAGTCTGTATGACAACGAGAATACTACCGTACAATGGTCGATATCCGCTGAAAGTATGCTGATGACGACTCACCAGAAGGGACGTCACGGCTACGGAGGAATCTGGGGTGGCAAAAATGCCAGTTTCCTTCACAATCTGATTGCTCATAGCACCAGCCGCAACCCCCGTTTGCCGACGGTGACCAAATTGGTGGACCTGACGGAAATGTCTAATAACGTTATCTATAACTGGGGATTCGCTTCGACCTATGGTGGGGGAGCAGAAGATTATCGATATAATATCACTAACAATTATTATAAAAATGGTCCAAACACCTACACCAGTGTAAAAAATCAATTGTTTGGGGAAGTGTCTCCAGAAACCCGGTTGTTTATAGATGGGAACATCATGGATGGTAATCCGAAGGTTACCGAAGACAACTGGAAGGGTGTGCAAAAGTATTCGAATATCTCTAAGCTTGCGGAGCCGGCAAAGATGCCTAACCCCTATACGGCAGTGTCGGCGGAGGAAGCCTACGCAAATGTAATGGCTGATGCTGGTGCCACTTTGCCAAGACGTGATGCTTACGATGCGCGTGTCATTAATGATGTGAAGAATCGCACTGGACAGCATATTAATTCACCTATTGAAATAGGCGGTTACCCAGACTATACAGAGACAGCTTCCAATGTAATCGACATGGATCATGACGGTATGGATGATAGCTGGGAGATTGCTAATGGACTAGATCCTACCGATCCTGAGGATGGCAAGAAGTCGACGTTATCTTCGGAGGGATATACAAATTTAGAAGTGTATCTGAATGATCTCATTGTGTTAGGGAAATCAGGGAATGAGCATACGGACAATCCTGTAACCGCTATCAATTATCCTGTGAATAACCAAATCATAGAGTCAGGCAGCGAGGTGAATGTTACAGCTTCTGCCAGTGATAGCGATGGTATTGCTAAGGTGGAATTTATCGTTAATGGTGTGAAGCAAGACGAAGCTACCACAGCACCTTATAGTTTCAATTGGAACAATGTGCAGGATGGTACCTATTATCTTGTTGTTCAGGCTATAGACAATAAAGGGCTTAAGACACAATCCGATAACGTAGCTATACATGTCAACACCTCTGGATCCGTTCTTCCGTGGACTTCAGTGGATGTTGGTGGTCCAGGGATAGCGGGAGTGACTACACTTCATCCAGATAGCGGGAAAATTACGCTCAAATCGGCTGGACTTATCGGAGCTACATCGGAGAGCGAAACTGCTGTTGATAACTTTCAGTTTGCTTATCAAACCCTGACAGGCAATGGTGAAATTATTGCTAGAATCGACTCCGTAACGGGAACTGATGATTATGCCAAAGCAGGTGTCATGATTCGTGATGATCTCAATGACAATTCTAAAATGACGATGCTGGCAATCCCTTATGTCAAATATGGCAAGAAGGGAGTTATGATTACCCGCTCCACCACAGGAGCCAAGGTGGTAAAAACAGAACCGGACAGTTTCATCAATACACCTTATTGGGTGAAGCTGGTTCGTCTTGGTAACGAAGTGACAGGTCTGGTATCGCCGGATAAAGTAACATGGAGCAAGGTAGGCACGGTGAAGCTTGACCTGAATGATACGGTTTATTTTGGTCTTGCAGCCGATGCTGCTAAGGTAGATAACGAGGTTAATCGTTATAATGCGTCTGTCTTCAGTGAGGTGGAGCTGAAACCGCTTAGTGATCAGTTTCCTGCCGCACCCCGTGGACTTACAGCCACAGCCGGTGAAGAGAAAGTGAAGTTGAATTGGGAGGACGTTGCTTCTGCCAAGTCGTATAGTGTTAAACGTAGCGAGGTTTCCGGCGGTCCCTACAAAACGATTAATACTGAAATTAAAGATAGCTTGTATACTGATTCCGGACTCAGCTCCGGAAAAACTTATTATTACGTGGTCAGCGCGGTGAATGAGCTTGGTGAAAGCTTTGATTCCGATGAGGCCAGCGCTACAGCTGAAGGTGAAGCAGGTAATGTCTATTATGTGGATGAAGACTTCGAGCAGGTTGCCGTAGGTGTGACACCAGAGTATTATGATGTAACTCCAAATCCACAGACTGAAATTCAAAAGGTTATTGTATCTCCCACACCGTCTGACAGTAAAGGGAATACGTCAGATCAAGTGTTGAATGTGTTCGATGGTGCGAACGGCAGCGTGCAGTTTATCCGTAAATTTGCGCCAATTACAGGTGCACTGGTTATTGACACTGACTTTATGTTTGCGACAGAATCGGGAACCTCGGTGTTCCTGCAGGCCCAGAGTACAGATGGAAGCAAAACGGCATTCTCCATTGAGAGCAGAAAGCCAACGCTTCCTGAAGCTACAGGTAAATATACGCTAACCATGAGCAGGGGGAGCAGCCAGTATCATCAACTGATGAGCTCTTATTCCCTAAAACAATGGTACAACCTGAAGCTAAAGGTGGATGTGAACAACGATAAAGTGGATGTATATATCGATGATCAGCCTGCTGGCTCTTTTCCGTTCACAACCACGAATTTCGCCAGCTACGGCATTGGGCGTATCTTGTCCAAGACACCGGGCGGCGGCTCAGGAAATTATTACTTAGACAATTTAAAGATCTATGTTGAGCCCATTGAAACACCGCTTGGACTGACTGGGCTTCCAGGAAACCAAGCAGCCCAGCTATCATGGCCTGCTCTTGAAGGCGCAACTTCCTACAATGTTAAGAGAAGTCTTAAGAGCGGGGGGCCTTATGAGACTATTGCCAATGCTATTACAGAGACATCATATATTGATAATGAAGTTACCAACGAAACTACCTATTATTATGTTATCTCGGCGACGGCGCCCACTGGTGAATCGGGAAATTCCAATGAAATTAGTATTACCCCATCCGCTTTGGCGGTGAAATTGCCTGCGCCAGAATCGTTTGCGGCTGTAAGTCGGAATGCACAACTGGATCTCAGTTGGAAAGCTGTGGAGAATGCAGCCAGCTACAGCATCAAGAAGTGGAATGAGACTTCAGGTAGCTATGAACTCGTGGCAAAAGAAATCACCGGCACAACTTACCGCGTCGGAGGTTTGGCCAACGGGCAAACCTACCGTTACGTCGTAGCTGCAACAAATGTGGCCGGGGAGGGAAAAGAATCAGCGCCTGTTGAAGCTACTCCGGAATCTCCTTTGGGAACACCTGTCGTTTCCACGGAAGCTGGTGACAGTGTAATGAAACTAAGCTGGCCAGCGATTGAGGAGGCGAGCCAGTACATTGTCAAACGTGCCTCATCGGCGAATGGTCCTTATGAAGTGCTCGGGTCTGATTTATCAGACACAAGCTTTACTGATGCTGGGCTCGTAAACGGAACACCGTATTATTACAAAGTCAAAGCAATAAGCGGTACCCGTAGTAGTCTAGATTCAGCTGCTACCCCAGCGGTTCCATACAAGAATTCCGGCCAGCCGCAGGCTCCACAAGGAGTTAGCGTTGAGCCTGGCAACACTGATATCCATCTGACTTGGAATGTAGCTGATGGAGCTAGCAGCTATCAAATTCTACGCTCGGAGAGCGGTGGCAGCTATGCGGTCGTGGCCGACGGCATCGAAGCAACAGATTATACCGATAAAGGCTTGAGCAACGGGACTGCCTATCAATATGCGGTAATCGCCATCGGTGATAAGGGTGCCAGTCTTCCATCCGAGATGGTCAAGGGAATTCCAGCTCCTGTCATTATTGTTGCTCAGAATGGGACAGGAGATTATAAAACGATTAATGACGCTATTCAAGCAGCACCTGATAATAGTGCCCTAACCACGATTATTAAAGTGAAGAACGGCACGTATAAGGAGAAGGTGCTTGTACCTTCTAGTAAGATGAATATTAGTATCATCGGTGAGAGCCGGGAAGGTACCGTACTTATTAACGGTGACTCCGCGAAAACCATTGGCTCAGATGGTAAAGAAATGGGCACCAGCGGCAGCTATACATTAAAGGTTGCGGCAACTGATTTCACACTGGAGAACATGACGGTTGAGAACAGTGCTGGGCGGGATGCCGGTCAGGCAGTCGCTTTATATGCTGAAGGAGACCGGGGAGTGTACAGAAATGTTAAACTTCTTGGATATCAGGATACCCTGTTCGCAGACAAGGGAAGAGCTTATTTCGTCGATAGCCATATTGAAGGTACAGTGGACTTTATCTTTGGTAATTCCGCTGCTGTATTCGAGAATAATGTGATTCAAAGTGCGGGTGCTGGCTATGTTACTGCGCCTTCCACGGCAACGGGTAAGCCTGGTTATGTGTTCATCAATAATCGACTAACTGCCAGTGAGGGCGTTGCTGCTGGAACCGTTGATTTGGGCCGGCCATGGAGAGAATATGGCAGCTCTACCTTCATTAACACGGAGATGGGAGCTCATATTCGTGCTACTGGCTGGCATGAATGGTATGAAGGTCGTTCCAAAACTGCACGGTTCTCTGAGTTTTTAAGTTACGGAGAGGGTGCTAATGCAGCTTCACGTTACAGCTGGTCCAAACAATTAACAGCAGAAGAGGCAGCTGCCTATACGATTGAAGCTGTGCTTGGTGGAAGTGATGGCTGGAATCCACAGCAATCCAAGATCTTAGTGGGTCAAGAGCAGATACCTGCGGTACATGTCTCTTCAATTACTGTAACGGGTAAAGATGGAATTAGCAGCATTGAGTCGAAGGGCGGTGCCTTGCAGCTGCAAGCCTCTGTGCTTCCAGAGAATGCGACGAATCCTAAAGTTATCTGGACGGTAACTGAAGCAGATGGGATAACCTCTACGGATAAAGCGGTTATTAATGAGAAGGGCTTGCTGACAGCTAGAAAGAACGGTAGCGTACAAGTAACTGCGCGAGCTCTAGATGGAAGTGGAGTATCCGGAAGCCTAGAGATTAATATCAGCGGACAAGATGAGATTGCCCGTAATCTGCCCGCTGCAACGCTGAACGGACCGGTCACAGTGGTGGCAGGACAGGATTTCACTTACCGTGTAGGGCTTACAAATGTTACTACCTCCGTCTACAAGGAAGTGTATGCTGTAGACTTTACCATGGCATATGACGTATCTGGTGTGGAATTCATATCCGCTCAGACCTTGCCAGACGGATTCAGCATCACTCATATTAATGAGGACAGTCCAGGTCTAATAACAGTTAGTGTAGCTGGAACGGAGGCAGGAAATATCCTGACCGATGATGCGGAATTCTTAGAAATCATCTTCAAAGCGAAGAAGACAAACCGTGAAATCGCCGTGCCGCTTGGATTTATTTCTTTCCGAGGATCCAACACAGATGTTGATTTTGACATCCTGCATGAGGCACAATCGGTTGTTCATGTCATTCCTATATCCGTCATGGAGATAAAAGTCTCCTCCAAAGATAATGTGAGCGAAATCAAGTCAGGGCAAACCCTGCAAATGGCAGCTGTAATCCTGCCGGACCATGCATCCGATCCAGCAGTGACCTGGTCAGTAGTGAATGAGGATGGATCAGCTACTGAGCGAGCAACTATTACGGATACCGGCTTGCTCACTGCAATTGCAGCAGGCAAAGTAACGGTGAGAGCGACAGCTAAAGATGACTCCGGTGTTGTAGGTACGATGTCCATTGAGATTAAGGCAGAATCGCAGGTTTCAGAATCGGGCGGTACTTCATCTTCAACGACAGTCAAACCAGTGAAACAACCGGAACCAACTGTGAACGCAGATGGAGTTACTCTTTCCGTGACAGCGGATGTGAATGGTAAAGCTATTGCAGAGGTATCCTCGACGATTCTGCAACAAGCAATTGGCTCAATGCAGAATGGAGTATTGAGAATCACAGTGAAGCCATCCTCTGCCAGCTCGGTGGTTGAACTGACCTTGCCAGCTCGTGAGTTGGCTGGAGCGGGAGCAAAAGCAATTCAACTTTTGGAAATAGACATGGGATTGTCTACGTTCCGAATAAATGCTGACCTGCTTCTTGCGATGGCAGGATCTGACGCCGCAAGCGTTAAGCTTGTAGTTGGCAAAGTTGACGCGAATACACTGTCGCTTCAGACGGATGTCGGGGATATTTATGAGTTTAAGTTCTTTGTTGATGGCAAACAGTTTGACAGCTTTGGGCGTGGACTGAAGGTTGAACGGGATTACAAACCAAAGACAACTTCAGGTGTAGAACAAATAGTAGCCTACCAAATCCGTGAAGACGGGACTGTAGAGGTGGTTAGAAACTCCCAGTTTAATCCTACAACTGGCAAGATCATCTTCAGACCAGACAATTCCAGCAAATTCGCAGTAGGATATGCGGAAAATTCCTTTAAGGATATCGCTGGACTAGGCTGGGCACAAAATAGCATTCAAGCCCTTGCCGCCAGAGACATTCTGAATGGCACCGGAGATCATAACTTCGGGCCACAGCTGAATGTAACTCGGGCACAGTTCCTAAAGATGCTGATGCTTGCATTAGAGCTAGAGGAAGGTAATGCGGCAAGTACATTTAAGGATGTTTCGCTGGAGGCTTGGTACTACAGCTCCGTTGCTGCTGCTCAGCAGCTAGGAATTATTCAGGGCAGATCCGATGGAACCTTCGGTGCTAATGAAACGATTAGCCGTGAGGAAATGGCGTTGATGGCTTATCGTGCAGCACAACTCGCTAAACTTACGGTCGTGGGAGTGGACCAGCCAGTGAGTTTCAATGATGCCGCTGACGTTTCATCCTACGCTCGTGAGGCTGTACAATTCATGAGCGGAGCAAAGATTATTCAAGGTGTAGGCAAAGATAACTTTGCACCTAAAGCCAATACAACTCGTGCTCAGGCAGCTGTTATTGTCTATCGATTGTTCCAGCTAAATCCTTAAATTTCAAGTTGACACCCTGTGTGATTTATCATATTATGATTGGAGTTGTTACAAGTAAATAAACCAAACTCTATCCAGTGGATGGAGTGGCGGAATTTTGTCAAAGATGTATTCTTTGGTTTCAATCGCCCCTTGTCATTTCGATGACAAGGGGCTTTATTATGTTAATGAGCTTGCTCAAGAGAAAGGGAAGAGGTTTACGATGAATATGAAGTTATTCAAATATGCTTTACTAGTTTTTTTAGGTGCTTGTAGTTATGGCTCACTCTCTACGATCGTCAAGCTTGGAATGAACGATGGCTTTAGAATGAAACAATTGGTAGGATCACAATACTTTTTTGGATGGTGTATGCTGCTCTTGCTGGTCTTATTATTTTCCCGAAAGAAATTAGGGCTAAAAACAGGCGGGAAATTATTAGCCGCTGGGATCACTATCAGTTTAACTGGCATATTTTATGGCTTCGCCGTTGAACAATTGCCTGCTTCGATTGCGATTGTACTGTTATTCCAATTTACTTGGATCGGTGTAATTCTGGAGGCGGTTGTAGATCGAAAACTTCCTAGTCGGGAAAAAGTGATTTCGATGGTTATCCTTCTAATTGGTACGGTATTAGCGGGGGGCATCCTTGAGCCGAGTGTAGGTGGAATCACGACCACTGGTGTGGTTTTTGGCTTAATGTCAGCCGTGTCGTTTGCCTTCTATATTTTTGTGAGTGGAAGAGTAGCTACGCAGGTACCTGCCGTTAATAAAAGCTTGTATATGACCACTAGTGCAATGGTTATTATTATGACTGTTTTTTCTCCTTCGTTTTTATATGACGGTGCGATTACCGATGGGCTTTGGAAATACGGCCTACCTCTAGGTTTGTTGGGCATCGTAATTCCAGTTCTGTTCTTTTCGATCGGGGTTCCGAAGCTGGGTTCAGGTCTAGGCGCGATTTTAGGGGCAGCGGAGTTACCGGCAGCTGTAGTAGCCTCCGTGTTAGTTCTGCAAGAAGAGGTATCATTACTTCGCTGGATCGGGATTATCGTAGTTCTGATCGGGATCGCAGCTCCACAAATCCTACCGATGGGGACAGGGAATAAGTCATCCAAACCATCACCAAAACAATCACTCCGTAAGGTAGAACTTTAATCGGCAAACTGACATCGATGGTATGATCTGATCCTGAGAGGATTAGATTATCTATCGGTGTTTTTTTTGTGGAAAAAAAGATTGGTGTTAATTTTTCTGGTATCGATAATGGATGTCTAATATATAGTGGTTCTATTCTTAACTAAATGGAGATGACCACTTATGAACAGTAAAAACTATGACTATTTTAAAACGCTGCATGATCAAAAAAATCCACTGATCCTGTACAACTGCTGGGATGTAGCCTCAGCTAAAGCAATAGAGCAAGCTGGATCAAAGGCGGTAGCAACTAGCAGCTATTCCATGGCGGAAGCGTGGGGATATTCGGATGGTGAACAGCTTACATTTGAGCTTATGCTTTGGATGATTTCAAAGATTGCCGAACGAGTAGCGGTTCCATTGACCGTAGACATCGAAGGTGGATATGCTATAGATGAGGATACTTTAGCGCATAACATGGAGCAGTTATTTCAATTAGACATCTGTGGTATCAATTTTGAAGATCAGATTGTAAATCATCCTAACAATGAACTATGGGAGACCAGCGAACAAAGCCGTAGGATCAAAACCATACAACAAGTAGCCTCCAAACTGCAAAAGCGTGTGTTTATTAACGCTAGAACGGATATTTTTTTCAAGGATAAGGAACATTCGATGGATCTAGTGAATCAAGCTATAGAACGTACCTATGCTTATGCTGACGCTGGAGCGGATGGGATTTTTATACCGGGGCTCGCTGATCCAAGCTTGATTGAACAATTTGTCAAAAAATCGCCACTGCCTGTGAATATCATGGTTATGGACGGTATGCTTTCAAATCATGAATTGCAAAAAATTGGCGTGAAACGTATTAGCTATGGCCCGCGTAGTTTCTTTCAGGCACAACATAATCTTCAGGAAAATGCCCGGCAAACGCTTGACGCCTCAGGACTTTATTTAGAAATGAGCTAACCATACTATGATAACTAATGAGCAGGATATCAATAAATATTATAAGATGCTGGTCGAGAAAAACTCGAATTATGAGGGCGTATTTTTTGTAGGAGTGAAGACAACGGGGATCATGTGTAGGCCAACTTGTCCCGCTAAAAAGCCATTAAAAGAAAATTGTGAGTTTTTTGCTACAGCCAAGGAAGCCTTATTAGCATCATATAGACCATGTAAAAGGTGTCAGCCGTTATCCAATCCAACAAAAATGTCTCCTGAAGTAAAGCTGCTTGTAGAAGCTATTGAGAGCAATCCGGAACGAAAATGGACAGATAAAGATTTTGATGAGCTGTCTATTAGTGCAAACACGGCACGCCGCCAATTTAAGAAACAATTCGGGATGACCTTTATCGAATATGCACGTTCTAGACGTTTAGGACTGGCATTCAAACATATTAGGAATGGGGATTCAATCATTAACGCACAACTGGAAAGCGGGTACGATTCGAGCAATGGGTTTAGGGATGCCTTTTCACGAACGATGGGGACTGTCCCGAATCATTCCAAGCAGATTAAAGTGCTGTACTGTACTTGGATAGAAACGATATTGGGTTCCATGCTGGCCATCTCCGATGAAGAGAGTCTTTTACTGCTGGAATTTGTGGATCGCAAGGGTCTTGAAAATGAAATCAAAAGATTACGCACTCGCTTAAATGCAACTATATTACCTGAAAAGGTAGCCGTCCTTCACCAAATTGAGGAGGAATTGAAGCTGTATTTCACAGGTGAACTTACGGAATTTACAACGCCGGTTCGTTATCTGGGCTCAGACTTTCAGCAAAAGGTGTGGAATGAACTCCGGAAAATACCTCTGGGACAGACAGCTTCTTATAGGGAGCTTGCAGAGAAAATCAATAATCCCTCTGCTTGCCGCGCTGTAGCAAGGGCGAATGGTACCAATCAACTCTCAATCTTGGTTCCATGTCATCGAGTGATAAACAGCAATGGTGAATTGGGTGGCTATGGAGGCGGGCTTGCCAGAAAAGAATGGTTAATCAAACATGAGTCTAACCGCTCCTTAAATAAGAATAATTTCATTTAAACTACTCCTCTCTATTACGTAGAATGTGATGGATCCCCTTACTTCAAGGCAGGAGATTCATCACTTTCTGTACTTAAATACTGAACTAACATGTCCACAAATCGGTTAGCAATTTGAATATCCTGAAGTTCGTTGTTGAAATCGTCTTTGGAAATCAGGCTCATTTTCTGTAATAAACCCATCATAGACGTGAAGATGAAATGAGCAGTGGATAAGGGTTCTGTATCAAATTTTAACGATCCATCTTTAACTCCGGCCTCCAGAGCATCCATTAAGAAATGTCGTTCTTTTCCCCGCATCACAAAATCTTTGTACTTTTCTTTGAGTTCTTTACTGTAATCATAGGCTTCAAAATGCAAATCGAATAGAAGAATGAATTTGATGTAACCTGGGTGTTGCCGGGCATAATCAATCCAAGCATTAAGCATCGAAGCAAGCATTTGCTTACCATTCATTTCAATTGAAGAAGGTGCGCTTCTAACAAATTGGGTCATGCTCTCCAGAATTTCCATCTGGACCTCAAAAATCAGTTCGTTCATGGACTGGAAATGCTTATAAAAGGTAACCCGGCTTACACCAGCCACGTCGCAGACATCCTTAATATTAACTTTGAGAAAGCTTTGCTTCATAAAAAGATCCTTCGCCGCAGCAATTAATTCTTCCCGGTTTTTGTTTTTTAAATTCTGGTGCCAGTTCTCAGTCATGGGCGACACTCCTTTCTTGCTCTTTTTTTGGTTTTTGTAAGGTGATGAAAAAGGCAGATGCCAGGATAATTGCCCCAAAAATATAGGGAATATTAATATGTTTGTCAAACATCAATCCCGCTAAAATGGGTCCAAGTATGTTTCCTATACTGGTGTACGTTGTATTTAATCCGGCAGCATATCCTTGCCGATCGCCAGCTGAATTGGCAATCAATGTACTTACTGTGGGGCGCAAAAAAGCATTAAAAGCAAAAAATAAACCTGATACAACTAATAAATAACCTAAATTGATCTTGAATATCATCAACAATAAGGTTATAGCGGTCATCACCAATGATATACGTATAAGCTTTATCTCGCCAAGTCTCTTAATCAGATGATCAAGCAGCCAGATCTGCACAATAATGCCTATAATAGCACCAACCGTAATAATGATTGAGATTTTCGTTGCATCAAAACCGTATTTTTGTTCCACAAAAAGGGCGTACACCGTTTCATAATTCATCAGACCAAATGTCATGATCAGAATGAGCAGAAGATAGCGGAAATAGGGCGTCCGGAATGAATTTACGATTTGATTACGAATGATTCCCGAGGGTCCTGTTTGTTAACGGATTTCCGTTTTTCCTTTGGTAGTGTCTCTGGCATATAAAAACAAAGTATCGTAGCGATAAGCCCAAGTCCACCCGCAAAAAAATAAGGCACCCGTATTCCAAACCCAGCGATAATCCCGCCTAACCCTGGACCAAGTACCATACCCAAATTCATGGAAGCCCCCAAGTACCCCATACCTTTTGCACGGGTTTCATGGGTGGTGATATCAGCGACATAGGCCATATTGGAAGGGACCATGATTCCGATACCTATACCCCCAATAAATCTAGCGATGTAAAGTAGGGGCAATGTCGTAGATACAGCAAATATCAGATCTGAAAGGACGGTTAAAAACATTCCGGAAATGATCATTGATTTTCGGCCCCATTTATCCGAGAGCTGTCCCCCTATAGGTGAAAAAATAAACTGTGCTGCTCCAAAAGCCGCAATAAGATATCCGGCGGCAGCCCCTGACGCATTAAACAGTTTCAGATATTCAGGTAGAATGGGAATGACCATACCTTGCCCCAATAAAGCGATAAATAGATTCAACATCAGAATGAAAAGTGGAAATCTAGCAGACTTAGATAAGCTGCTCATATCATAGCCCTCCCATATAGTTTACACTGTGTAAAGGTTTACTCGATGTAAACTATAATAATGGAATGATGGGCCCTTGTAAAGGTGTGTCTGAAATTTAGGATACGCTGTTTTTAGTATGTTTTTTCAAGTAAAAAAAGTACTGTTTTAAACAAAAGAAGGAAAATTTATGAATTCACATCATTATCCAAGTATGATAGCATGATCTATATATTTTGGTGTAAAGCGCGGGCTTATCTTAATAAGATTGGAGCGAACATCATGCTTAAGGTTCTGATCGTGGACGATGAACCCTGGGTTCTTGAGGGGCTAAGGACGATGATCGACTGGGGAAAATTCGGTTATGAAGTTTGTGGTGAAGCTCAAAACGGCACGGATGCGATGAGGCTTATCCAGGAGAATAAACCGGAACTGGTTCTTACGGATATTAATATGCCTGTAATTAACGGTCTTGAGCTTATTACAAAGTTGAATGAGGTGATGGAGAAACCTCCTAAATTTGTGATTTTGTCTGGATATGATGATTTCAAGTATGCACGTACGGCATTGCGCCAGCGGGTAAATGAATATTTATTAAAACCCATTGATGATGAAGAAATAGAGGCTTTATTAAGCAGGATCACTCCAATAATCCAAAATGAAATCGCTTCCAATGAGGAGTTTGATAAAAAGCAATTTTTTATCGTAAATAATATCATCAACCGCCTGATCCAAGGGGAGTATAACGAAAATTTAGAGCTTCTAACCCGAAACACCTTGAAGCTTCAAGCGGATGCAGAGTTAATGTGTATTCTTATCGAACCCGCCTCCTCTACGAATCCATTCCAACCGCAGATAAGTGATTATTTTTCCGAGGAACACTTCTGCTTCTTTCAAGACGGATCGGGAAGAGCGGGGATCATTCTTCAGTCTGCTTCTATCGGCAATGAGAGCCTGGAGACTATCGTCAACCAGATGCATTCAGATCTCACTGAACAATCACAGGAGCTGGTCTTTCTAGCACTTAGCAGCAGAATGGTCGGGGTGAGCTCTATTCGAGAGATTTATAGGCAGGCACTTGAGGTATGGAAACGAAAAACGCACCAGCAGAAAAGAGGGGTCTTTTATTATAGTGAGCTTAGAAACCTGAAAAAGGAAGAACCTCATGAGGATCATTTCAGACAGCTGCTGCATAAGGTCCAAACGAATGATACGGAACAGATCCAGCCTTGTGTAAAAGAAGCGTTCACTGCTTTCGTCGAGAATCTGCTGACCCTTGAAGTTGTAAAAGCAAAAGTGGCCCATTTAGAGCTTACGATCTGTAGAATTATAGCTCAAATGAATGGAGACCCGGATACGATTATGATTAAGCTTCAGCAAGAATACGGAAATCTAGGTGAGCTTAGTGATTATTTTATATTAAGCCGTTATGTACAAAGTCTGTGTGAACGGGCTGCCGTCTATCTGTCTGAATTAGAGCAGCAGAATGAACGAAATACGATTTACAAGGTTATTCAGTATGTGGATCGTGAATTTCGGAATAAATTAAAGCTTCAGGATTTGGCACAACAATTTCATATTAATTCTACCTATTTGGGACAACTGTTCAGAAAGCAAACGGGTCAGGGCTTTAGTGAATACCTAAATGCCAAACGGATTGAAGAGGCGAAAAGTCTGCTGAAACGAACACAGCTAAAGATATCGGATATAGCGGTGCAGGTGGGATTCTCTAACACTGATTATTTTATAGATAAGTTTAAGTTGCTTGTAGGGGTAGTACCATCCGTGTATAAAAATGAGAATAAGAACCAACAGCTCTAGGGGAAGCAAGGTGTTTCATATGGAGAGAAAAAAATTCAGATTTAGAAAAGTAGTGAATGATATTCCCTTGAATTATAAATTTTCCCTTATTTATATCATAGGTGTTCTTCTCCCTATCATTATTATTAACCTTGTTTTTTTGGATCGGATTTCCGATCTGATCAAATCGAGAGAGCAGCAGAACCTGGAAATATCTTTAGAAAGAGCCCGAAAGGACATTCATGATTTCATTGAAGGTGGGGTAGCTGTCAGCTATACGCTTTCTGCCGATAAGAACCTGTATGAATTGCTTGAGCGGACGTATGGGAACTCTATTGAATTTTATGACACTTTTGATGAACAGCTGAGAGACCGCATGAACAGCTATATGCCGGTGAATAATCAGATTGAACGGATTACTGTATTTACGAACAATGATTCCATTGTTTCCGGCAGCAACTATCAGGTCATCAATGAAAAGGTAATGAATAGTGAATGGTATAAGCAGTCGAAGGCTGCGGATAAACATCTGTTTCTTGCCGCTTATCATATGAGTGATACCTCTAGTGTGATTTCTACAGCGCCTTATTTGAGTGTTATTGAGCGAATGGACGCTTACAGCTCATACAATAAGTTTGAAAAGCTGCTTAGAATTGATTTGGATCTCAGTAAAATATATGACGTGATTATCAGAGAAAAAGATTACTTGAGTCTTTATTTAGTTAACGAGCAGGACGAGATTATTATGTCTGCACAAAGCGGCTATCAAAGAGGCACCGCGGAACCTTATCCCGTGTTCAAGCTGCAGGATGATGAGCGCAAGGAGGACGTTCATATTGTACCCGTCGGCGGAGCTAGTTATATAAAGGGCTGGCGGATAATAGGAATTACACAAGGTGAGCGTATTACCCAAGCGATAATGGAGATTCGGATTTATGCAGGGATTCTGGCGTCCATTGTCACGCTAATCACCACCGCTTTTTTATATGTGATGTTAAGATCCTATAATTATCGGGTGAAACGGTTATCCAGACATATGCAGAAAGTATCCAATGAGAAATTTGAGCTGATTCGAATCGATGAAGGCCAGGATGAGATCGGGGGACTGATCCGTAATTTTAACAGGATGACCACTACCATTAATTCCTTGATCAATGATGTATATAAACTGGAGATTCAAAAAAATAATCTGGAGATGGAAAGAGTAAGAGCTGAACTGAATTTTCTGCAAAGCCAGATGAATCCGCATTTTCTGTTTAATACGTTAAATGCCATTTTGGTGGTCTGTACTAAAAATAATTATTCGGATGTTACAGATATTATTAAGAGTTTATCCAAATTACTTAGACGGCTGCTGAGCTGGAAAGAAGATCTCGTCACTCTGGAAGAAGAAATGACTTTCATCGAGATGTATTTAAAAATTGAAAAATTCCGGTTCCGGGATAAATTTGATTATCAATTTGAGATCGATGAGCAGTCGCTTCAATATAAGATTCCCAAGCTAAGCATGCAGCCGCTCGTTGAGAATTCCTGCAAACATGGTCTACAGGCCATAGAGGGACTTGGTGTGATAAAAGTGAAGACGTTAGTGGAGGAGGGACGCTTAAAAGTTACCGTCTCTGATAACGGTAAAGGGATAGAGCCAGAGAAGCTGCAAGAATTATTAGGTAATGTTCAAAATGAAGCGTCTTCGGGAACGAATATCGGAATCCGCAACGTGTACCGCCGATTAGAATTGTATTATGAAGATCAGGTCCGTTTTGATATCAGCAGCGTTCCGGATGAAGGGACCATTGTCACTTTTGATATTCCATTAAAACTCCTGGAACGGAAGAATAGCTAGAAAGTGAGGGACCCCCTATGAAATACAAAGTATTGTTGATCGATGATGAGCCTAGTGCGCTTGAAGCGATGCAGCTATGGATTGATTGGCAGGAGCTTGGCTTTGAGGTATGTGGAACCTCCAGCAATGGCAAAGAGGGGCTGGAGTTAATGAAACAGCTCGAACCAGATCTTGTAATTACGGATGTTAATATGCCGCTAATGAATGGGCTGGAGATGGTCGCAGCTTGGCAACGAGCTGAGATTAAGGAGATTAAGTTTGCCATACTAAGTGGTTATAGTGAGTTTGAATATGCCAAGACAGCTATACACTATGGAATTAATCATTATCTGATGAAGCCAGTTTTTCCAGAAGAAGCGGCAGAAGAATTACTGGAGATTTATCAGGAGCTGGAGCAGGAAGCTCAGAAGCGCAGTTTAAATCAAATAGCCTCCGCGGAGGAGGCTGTTTCTCTCCTGAAAGGAATACTGCATGAGAAAGCTGAGCAGTCGAATCAGGAGGTACTTAACCGATTATCGGAAGGGAAAAGCCATTGGAATATTTGTCTGATACAGACAGAGCCGGTTTTATATACAGAGATCAGAGAGCAAGCCTCAGCCCTCCTAACCGATAAAGATTCGATGTTTCTGATGGATCTGGAGAGTCATTGTTTTGGAATCGTATACGGATACCATTCATTGTCCACTGAGGGAGCTGTGATCGATCAGATCGCAACTCCCTTGCTGAATGAACACCCTAAACAAGCTTTGTATATTGCAGCTGGCGCTGGCGTAGGCTCCTTGCTTCAGATCGGGAACAGTTACCGAACGGCGAAAGAAGCATTAATGTATTATTTTTATTATCCTGAAAATGCAGAGGTCCTGAGTTATCAAGAGATTAAGGATAGTCCCTTCAGTTATCATTATGATCAAATTCAACTGATGGATGACTTGATAAGACCGATTAACACCCTGGACTCCGCAGGCTTTAGCCAAGCTGTGAACTCGGCAGCCCGCAGTTTCCGGGAACAGCGCATCGCTCCAGAGGTTGTGAAGAAAATTGTTATTCATATGATGTATAAGATTATTGAGTTTACCTCGGAAGCCAGTGAAGTTCATGAGTCCTCCTTATCTAATCAAATTAGAATCCCCGCGATGTTAGACTCAATGATCACCTTGACGGACTTAATGCGTAATTTGCTATTCTGCGGCGAGGCCAGTATTGATATCCTTCTTAAGGAACAAAACCTAAGATCACAGGGGATTGTTCAGGAGATTAACAATTATATTGAAGAGCATTTTCGCGAATGTCTTACCATTAAGAGGCTATCAGAGGTGTTTTTCCTGCACCCGGTATATCTGGGACAATTATTGATCAAGAAGAACGGAATTAACTTCAATGAACAGCTGCATAACCTCCGAATAAAAGAGGCAGTACATTTACTTCAACAAAATAAGTTAAAAAATAGTGAAATCGCTGAGAAAGTGGGCTATGGCAATTATAGTCAGTTCCTCAAGCAATTTGAAAAAAAGCTACATATGAGTCCTAACGAATTTAAAAACACTAATACCTAAACTTTTTGGGGGTACATCTTTAATTCTGGCGTATTTTCAGAAGATTATCACCTCTATAATTTAACTTGTAAGGGCTTACAACATTGTTACACCAACAAATATATGGAGGTGCTTTATGGGGGGCAAGTTAATATCCAAATGGAAACTTAGTCTGATTGCTGTGTTATCCCTAAGCTTTACCTTAGCAGGGTGCGGAGGAAATAACAGCAACAATACGACGGCTAAGGGGGAAGACAAACCAGCAGAAACAGCCACTTCAACTGCAGCAGGAACAGATTCTGATAAGATTGAACCTTTCGAAATTAGTATCTTTCTTGGAGAAGCAGGCCAGCAACCAACACCAGATAATAAAATTTATAAAATGATTAAAGAAAAAACAGGCGCCTCATTCAATTTCGAATTCTTGGCAGGAGATCTTAAACAGAAGCTTGGCGTTATGATTGCCGGTTCGGATTATCCAGATCTAATGAGTTCTAATACCCAACTGACGGCAGCAGGTGCATTTATTCCTCTCGAGGACTTGATTGAAGAACACGCTCCAAATTTGAAAGCGCATTACGCAGCTTACTGGAACATGATGAAGGATCCAAATGATGGACATATTTATACACTTCCAAACTATGGTGCGTATAACGGTGATGTGAATTCAACCTATTACTCTGGCCCAGCTTTCTGGATTCAGAAAGCTGTACTTAAAGATGCTGGCTATCCAGTGGTTAAAACTTTGGATGAGTATTTCGATCTTATCGTTAAGTATAAAGAGAAGAATCCAACCATTGATGGACAACCAACAGTTGGGTTTGAGATTCATAACAAAGACTGGAGAAACTGGGGATTGTTTAATGCTCCTCAGCATCTGATCGGGCATCCTAATGATGGCGGAGTAGTGGTTAATGATAACGTGGCAGAAGTCTTTGCGGATAAAGACTATGCTAAGCAGTACTACAAGAAGCTTAATGATATGAATGCATTGGGTATTATTGATAAAGAAGCATTTACAATGGATTATGACCAATATTTAGCTAAATTGTCCAGCGGAGCCGTTCTGGGAATGTTTGATCAGCACTGGAACTTTGGTAAAGCAGAAGATTCACTCAAGACACAAGAGAAAGATATGAGAACTTATGTAGGTCTGCCTCTTGTGTATGATACCAACACCAAAGATTATTATCTGGATCGCCCTGCGCTTAACTTGAATAATGGATTCGGGATCACTGTCAATGCTAAGGATCCAGTGAGAATCCTTAAACTGATGGACACATTGATTCAAGAAGATTGGCAAAGAACTCTCACTTGGGGTATTGAAGGCGAAGATTATATTGTGGAAAACGGCCGCTTTATGAGAACCCAAGAACAACGGGATAACGCAGTTGATGCTACATGGAAGCTGAGTAACAAAGCAGAAGCTTGGTATGCTACCGCTCCGAAAATGCAAGGGTACTTTGCAGACGGTAACTCAACGGATGCGGCAGCCCAACCAGAAGAATATAAGGCAGGATTGGAAGCGTTTGACAAGGAAGTCCTCGACGCATATGGATTCAACAGTTATGTAGATTTCTTCAGTAAGCCTGGACCGAACCCAGTAGCTTACCCTGCTTGGTCCATAGATCTTGTTGAAAATTCTCCAGCAAAAATTGCCGATACGAAGATGGGAGAAGTTAAAACCAAGTTCTTGCCAAAAGCAATCTTGGCTAGTCCTTCCGATTTCGATAAAGTTTGGGCTGAATTTGTTAAAGAACTTAATAAAGCGGATATCAAAGCCTACGAAGACAGAATCAATGAACAGCTTAAATGGAGATTTGATACTTGGAGTGTTAAATAGTTAGAGCTTGCTTAAAAATCAGAAAGTGGTGGCTTATTAGCCAACCACTTTCTGAAATATATGGATGATGTGGGGAGAAAATATATGGATGAGATTTTAACGGGAAAAAAAGTTAACCGGCATCCTAAAAGAAAAAAGAAGCAACCGATTACTATGACCTTGATTAAGAATCAGAAACAGCTAATTTGGATGTCGGTTCCATTGCTGCTTTATATTATATTATTTGCTTATGTACCCGTCTGGGGATGGACCATGGCTTTTCAGGATTATAAACCAGCTAAGGCTTTTGGCGAACAAACGTGGGTTGGCTTGAAACACTTCAAGTTTCTATTTACGGACGATACCTTTTTAAGGGTACTGCGAAACACACTGGCTATGGGATTAATTAATTTCTTTCTAGGATTTATAACCGCGATAACATTGGCCTTACTTCTTAATGAAATCAAAAACGTATTTTGGAAAAGAACCGTGCAGACCATATCCTACTTGCCTCACTTCCTCTCTTGGATTATTGTAACAGGGATTGTAGGTGTCTCCCTCTCGGTTAACGACGGGATTATCAACATCGTACTCATGAAATTACATCTTATTGATTCACCGATTCTTTGGTTGAGTGAAGGGAAGTATTTCTGGGGTATTGTGGGTGCTTCAACCGTCTGGAAAGAGGTTGGATGGAGTACTATCATCTACTTGGCTGCTATTGCTTCTATAGATCCAGCTTTATATGAGGCTGCTGAGATTGATGGGGCTAACCGGTACAAAAAAATGTTCAATGTAACATTGCCGGGAATTAGACCAACCATTGTAATCCTGATGATAATGTCCATAGGACATGTACTGGATGTCGGATTTGAGGTTCCGTACTTATTAGGGAACGGGCTTACTGTAGACTGGTCGGATACGATTGATATATTTGTATTGAAATACGGGATTGGGCAAGGGAATTATTCCTTAGCCACTGCGGGTGGTATATTTAAAACAGTCGTAAGTGTAACGTTGCTGCTATTAGCTAACTGGACTTCGAAGCGGCTAGGGGAAGAGAGGCTGTTATAATCATGGAAAAAACTCAATTGATTCCTCAAAAATCTCCAAAAAGCAATGCTGGAAAACGGATGAGAAATTTGGGGTTCGAACCCGTAGTGTTCGGCACCTTCAATACTATATTTATGGTTTGTCTAGTTATTGTTACCTTGTATCCATTCCTGAATACTATAGCAGTCTCCTTTAATGCGGGGAATGATACCATCCGTGGCGGCATTTATCTATGGCCTAGAGAGTGGACCATACAAAACTACAAGGCAGTTTTTGCCTCTGGTACAATTATTCCTGCTTTTTGGATTTCGGTAGCACGAACAGTGATATCTACGATCCTGAATCTATTTTTGACCACAATGCTTGCTTATACTTTAAGCCGGAAAGAATATGTTTTCCGCAAACAGATTACCTTTATTTTCGTCCTAACCATGTATTTTAATGCGGGTCTGATTCCGAACTATTTCCTAATTAAGGATCTTCATTTGATTAATACGTTTTGGGTATATGTAATACCGACTATGATAAGTGCATTTAATATGATCGTCATCCGTACTTACATTGGCGGCTTGCATGAAAGTCTTATGGAATCCGCGAGAATCGACGGTGCAGGGGAATTCAAGATTTTCATGAAAGTAGTTTTCCCTTTGTGTAAGCCTGTTCTTGCTACCATCGCCCTTTTTGTCGCGGTAGGTGCATGGAACTCATGGTTTGATGCTTTTATCTACACTTCTTCCCGCCAACACTTGAGTACATTGCAGTATGAATTAATGAAATTAATATCATCTAGTATGAATGCGAATAGTAACGCAAGTGTAGCTAACGGGGCAGGGGTAACTGCTGAGTCAGCGGGGTCAATGGTTACTCCAAAGTCCATTCGTGCAGCCGTTACTATTGTTGCTTCGGTTCCAATTTTGCTAGTTTATCCATTCATGCAGAAATATTTTGTAGTTGGAATGAACGTAGGAAGCGTGAAGGAATAAGGAGCTTGCAATCACTATTAAGTAATAGGAAGGTTGTCTGTTAAATTATGACCCCATCTTCAATCACATACACGAATCCGATACTTCCAGGCTTCTATCCTGATCCAAGTATCACTCGGGCAGGGGATGACTACTATTTAGTTTGCAGCTCCTTTGAGTATTTCCCTGGCGTACCTATTTTTCATAGTCAGGATTTGATTCACTGGACACAAATAGGTCATGTGCTCAATCGTGTAAGTCAGCTGGATACTCGTAAAAGCAAGAGCTCTGGAGGGATATTTGCCCCAACGATCCGGTATCATGAAGGAACGTTTTACATGATAACGACCGAAGTACACGGGAAAGGAAATTTCTATGTTACGGCTACGGACCCTGCGGGTCCGTGGTCAGATCCGATTAGTATTCCTTATGGAGGAATTGACCCTTCTCTAATGTTTGATGAGGATGGAAAAGTATATGTAACCACCCAGCAGGGGGCAGATTATGACTCCCATGCCATCCAATATGAGATAGATATCGCTACGGGAGCAGCATTAACAGAACCTGTTGTCATCTGGACTGGGGATGGCGGACCTTGGACGGAAGGACCCCATTTGTACAAAATAAATGGAATGTACTATATCATGACGGCTTCAGGAGGAACGGCTAAGGAACATCGGGAGATCATTGGCCGCAGCTCCTCTCCTTATGGACCGTTTGAACGATTGCCGCATCCGATATTGACGCACAGCGGTACTGACAATCCCATTCAGTATTTAGGGCATGCCGATTTGATTGAGGATCGTAACGGGGATTGGTGGGCCGTATTCCTTGGAGTAAGACTAGTAGATGCAAAATTTACTGTGCTTGGAAGAGAGACTTTCCTTGCTCCCGTAAGCTGGACTGAAGACGGATGGCCGATGATCGATAATAATGAAGACACTGTCGGACTGGAAATGAAGGTTTCACGTGTACCTGGTCAATCACCAAAACCTGAGACTAGTGGAAGATATGATTTTGATGAACATGTATTGCCGCTGGGATTAGCCTTTCTGCGGAATCCGGCTGAGGGAAGCTGGTCCTTAAACGAACGGCAGGGATGGTTATCTCTTCGAGGACAACCGAAAGGTCTCAGTGAAGTAGGCCAAGTGGCTTTTGTAGGCAGAAGACAGCAGCATACTTCAGCAGAATGGAGCACACTGCTTGAAATGGCTTCATCTATTGCTGATGTGGAGGCTGGACTTTGCGCCAGATTAGATGAGAACGCTCATTATGAAATTGGACTTGTTCAAAAAAACGGCCAAAGAGTGATTACAGCTCATGTGACCATGGATGGAGTAACCCATACAGCGGCAGAGGTTCCAACTACTGCCGAGCGAATTTATTTGAAAGTTAAGGCTGAGCTTACCGAATACAGCTTCCTGTATTCTTTGGATGGGCAGGAGTGGAATAAGCTATCAACAGCAGCAGCGTATCCATTATCCCCTCAAGCTGTAAAAGGAAATGGATTTACGGGTGTACTTATCGGATTATATGCAACAGGTCATGGCAAGGTAGCTGAGGTGCCTGCCTACTTCGATTGGTTCGATTATCAGTCTTAATTATTCGAATACTGATATAAATGCGTTTGTCAGGAGGGAACTTGTTGAGACAAGCTAGTGATTACACAGAACCTGCACTAAAAACAATATTTGCTGAGGATTACAAAATTGGCGCAGCCGTTAACCCGTTGACGATTCAATCACAGGAGCACTTGCTCGCCTATCATTTCAATAGCATTACCGCTGAGAATGAGATGAAGTTTGAAAGTCTGCATCCGCTTGAAGATATTTATAACTTTAAGCTAGCAGATGAGTTGGTTGCCTTCGCCCGAAAATATCATATGGTTATGCGCGGGCATACTTTAGTCTGGCACAACCAGACTACGGACTGGTTGTTTGAGGATAAGAAGGGTGGGCCTGTAAGCAAAGAGGCATTGCTTGCACGGCTCAAATCACATATTCAGACCGTGGTTGGGCGTTACAAGGAAGATATCTATGCTTGGGATGTTGTAAATGAAGTTATTGCAGATGAAGGAGAAGAACTTCTTCGCCGGTCAAAGTGGCTGGACATTGTCGGACCGGAGTTTATCGGCAAAGCGTTTGAATATGCTCATGAAGCCGATCCTAAGGCTTTATTATTCTACAACGACTATAACGAGTCTAATCCCCTTAAGCGCGATAAAATCTATAAAATGGTGAAGTCGCTGTTGGAACAAGGAGTGCCGATCCATGGCGTCGGATTGCAAGCACACTGGAATTTATACGATCCGAGCTTAGACGATATACGCGCTGCTATTGAGAAGTATGCATCTTTAGGGCTTCAGCTCCAATTGACAGAGCTGGATGTATCCATGTTCCGTTTCGATGACAAACGCATGGATTTAAAGGTTGCACCTGCCGAACTGCTCGAGCTGCAGGCAGAGCGGTATGAAGCGATGTTTGCTCTGTTGAAAGAATACCGCGACGTGATTAGCTCAGTCACTTTCTGGGGAGCAGCGGATGACTATACATGGCTGGACGGCTTCCCTGTTCGGGGACGGAAAAATTGGCCATTTCTATTCGATGAGCAGCATAATCCTAAGCCGGCTTATCATCAATTGCTTAACGCTGTCACCAAATTATAGAGCGGGTAATCTGCTCAAGTCTGCGAATTTTGAACCCGTCCTTTTTAATCCAGGGCGGGTTATTTATACGGGAGGAATATACATGACAAATACCGCTTATGAGGCTTGGCTCAACTATGGCAAGCTGAAATCTGGATCTCTATACAATCAATATTTAAATTGGTGTGGTGAGTTGGTTGTAACGGAGGACAACGAGACGATTCAGGCAGCAGCCGCGGAATTCATACAGGGGATGACCTCTATGCTGGGCAAAGCGCCACTGCTCACAGCGCAACCAGAAGGACCGTGTATCGTTATAGGAACCTTCCAAGGGGGGAATCCGTTAATTGGTAGAGTATTCGGAGGAGAGCGAACCGATTCACTAGGTCCTGAAGGTTTCCTTATACGTACAAACGCTACTGAGCGATGTATCGCTATCGGTGCTTTAACGTCTGTTGGAATTTTGTATGGTGTATTCCATCTTTTACGGCTGATAGGAACAGAAAGCGAGATAGACGCTCTAGATTTATCTATGAATCCGGTGAACGGCCTGCGAATGATTAATCACTGGGATAATTTTGATGGCAGTATTGAACGTGGCTATGCTGGACGCTCCTTTTTTTACGAGTCCAATCAATTTCTTAACGATACAAAGCGGCTACGTGATTATGCCAGATTAATGTCCTCTGTGGGGATCAACGCGATTTCGATTAACAATGTGAATGTTCATGAGCTTGAATCTCTATTTATAACGGAGCAATATTTGCCTGATATCGCGTTGATTGCAGGAATATTCCGCGTATACGGGATTAAGCTATTCCTCAGTGCTAACTTCGCCAGCCCGATACAGATCGGAGCATTGGACACAGCTGATCCTCTGGACCCAGCGGTGCGGAAATGGTGGAAAGATAAGGCTAGTGAGGTTTATCGAGCGATACCTGATTTTGGCGGGTTTGTGGTCAAAGCGGATTCAGAAAATCGACCAGGACCATTCACTTACGGACGTGACCATGCAGATGGCGCCAACATGCTGGGAGAAGCACTGGAGCCGTTTGGCGGAATCGTGATTTGGCGTTGTTTCGTATATAACTGCAAGCAGGATTGGCGTGACCGTAAGACAGATCGGGCCAGAGCGGCATATGATCATTTCAAACCATTGGATGGCCGATTTAATGATAATGTAGTGCTGCAAATCAAGAATGGACCGATGGATTTTCAAGTCAGAGAACCGGTATCTCCGCTGTTTGGCGCACTGGAACATACCAATCATCTGATGGAGTTTCAGATTGCTCAAGAATATACGGGGCAGCAGCGGCATCTCTGTTATCTTGTTCCACAGTGGAAAGAAGTCCTTGATTTCAATACTTATGCCAGAGGGCAAACTACGCTTGTGAAACATATTGTGGACGGATCGGTGTGGGGAAATAAGTATAATGGTGTGGCTGCTGTAACTAATGTTGGAGATGACATGAACTGGACGGGGCATGGGTTAGCTCAAGCTAATCTGTATGGATATGGAAGATTAATTTGGAATCCGGAGCTGACGGCAAAAGAAATAGCTGAGGAATGGATTCGGCTTACCTTTGGCACTGATGAAGGTCTAGTGGCTGCTATTCGCGGGATGTTGATGGACTCATGGAGGATTTACGAATCTTACACAGCTCCATTAGGTGTGGGTTGGATGGTTAATCCGGATCATCATTATGGGCCGAATGTGGATGGGTATGAATACGCCAAGTGGGGAACGTACCATTATGCGGATCATAAGGGCATTGGTGTGGATCGTTCAGTCAAATCGGGAACGGGTTATAGCGGACAGTATATGGGGCTTAATGCATCAAATTATGAGAATCTAGCGTCTTGTCCGGAAGAGCTGTTGCTGTTCTTTCATCATGTTCCATACACGTATGTTCTGCAATCGGGGCAAACTATTATTCAGCATATCTACGATACTCATTTTGAGGGGGCTGAGCAGGCTGCACAGCTTCTAGCGACATGGGAATCACTTGAAGGCAGCGTGGATAGTGGATTGTATATGCAAGTGAAGCAACGTCTTGAAGAGCAAGCAGAGCATGCGCAGGAATGGAGAGATCGGATCAATACGTATTTTTACCGCAAGAGCGGAATTGAGGATCTTAAAGGCAGAAAGATTTATTAGATTTCGAATCGAGGGATGATGATAGTGAGCCTCACGATTAGAGCGATTCTGGAAGATTTAATGGGAACTGTGGAACAGGTAGAAGGCACTGTCGATATTCTGAACCCAGGGGAACCGGAAACTGAAGTCACAGGGATTATTACGGCCTTCTCTGCCACACAAAATGTTGTGGAGCAAGCAATAGCGTTAGGAGCCAATTTGCTGATCACGCATGAAGGTGTATTTTATAGCCATCATGCGGCGAGCGAGTGGTTAGAAGGTGATCCGGTTTATCATGCGAAAAAAAGTCTGATCGAACATTCCCAAATTGCTATTTTTCGTTATCATGATTATTGGCATCGGCAAAAGCCGGATGGAATTATGGTGGGTTTACTGCAAGAACTAGATTGGTCCGCATACGTGGAAGAGCAGCAAGCAGCTGCTACGATTCTCAATATTCCTGCTATGACTGTACTGGAAGCTGCTCAATATATTAAAAGTAAGCTAGGGATCTCTTATGTACGCGCTGCCGGTGACCTGTCTCTGTCCTGCAAACGCGTAGGGATATTAGTAGGTTACAGAGGAGGCGGGACGATGGCTATTCCGCATTTTAATGATCACAATCTTGATTTAATTATTGCTGGAGAGGGACCAGAGTGGGAGACTCCGGAATATGTGCGGGATGCAGGGCACCAAGGCAGATCTAAAGCGCTCATCATGTTAGGTCATGCGGAGAGTGAAGCGCCGGGAATGAAATATTTAGCTGAAATCTTAGCAGACAAATATCCCATGCTTCCTAACCGGTTCATTGCTGAACAACCCATCTATCAGATGGTTTAATCTGGGGAAATAAAGAGTACGGAATAAATAAACATATTATGGAGAAAATGAAGGGAAACAGGTCACTGAGAAAGGAGTGTTTCAATGGAAATTCCTTTGGAGGCTGATGAAGTATTAAGTCGGATCAAAAAGCTGCAAAGCGACGGAAGCTCGATCAGTAAAAAACAAGTAAAGCAGAGCGATCCTGAGCTTATGAGAAGTGCGCTGTTCTTTTTTCCAAGCTGGGAGCATGCATTGAAAAACGCCGATCTTTTGTAGCCATAGTATTGTAAGAGGAAGCTAAGTGGACAGGGGAATACCTCTGATTCTGCTTAGCTTTTTTCATATCTCCAGTGAAAAGGATGGCCTTTATATAGAAAGTACTGGTGTTTTAACCTCCGTTTGGCTTGGTTCAGAGCCATTTTCTTAAATAAAACGAGTAAACAAGAGCAAAAGAAAGAGAAAATGAAGAGTATGCTCAATATGAAATGAAAAGCATTGCTTTCAACATTATTTTGACCAGAGCCCTCCTTTACAAGCAAACCTTACAAGAGTATGATTCATCTCAGAACTGACAATTATCTTAAATTTACAATTACATAAGCAATCCGCTTAATTTCCGTTTCTGGAAAGCGGGGGAACCAACAACTGGCAGCCGATGTGAGAGTCGGCACTGGTTATGGGGTGAATCCTGTTCCGGGTGCATAACATGCATCCCTGCAGGTAGGGCAACTCTCACTGCCCGAATCCGACAGCTAACCTCGTAAGCGTATGGAGAGAGGATGAATGGCGTGTTTAGTGATGAATAGCCACAGAGAATCCCTCTGTGGTTTTTTGCTGCGTTTTTAAGCAGATATAGACGTAGAATTTATTATGAAAGAGGTGTTACCTTTGCCTATCGCTAAACTGAACGGAACTTCGCTCTATTATGAAATCAATGGAACTGGCACTCCGGTTGTGTTTATCCATGGACATGGATTAACACACAGTATGTTCAAACCACAGCTGGAGTATTTTTCCGATAAATATAAAGTGATTTTGTGCGATTTACGGGGGAATGGCAAGTCTGGTAAACTGCTGGAGGCCCCACATGAGATTATTGAGACGCAATGTCTGGATTTGATTATGCTGTTGAATGACCTAGGTATTCGTGAAGCAGTTTTTGTAGGAATCGCCTATGGTGGCTTAGTCGTTCAGCATATTGCCAAACAATATCCTGAGCGTGTGAAAGCCATTGTGGTCGCGGATAGCTTCTGTAGGACTCACGGATCAACAATTGTAGGGAAAATACAAACTATGGCAGCATATTGCAGTTTGCTAATGTATTATCTCCCAAGCGAGCTGGTGTTGCCTTCGATTCGGATGATGTACCGAGAGCGCTGGAGTCTGGCCTACAATGAGATTAGAAGAGGGCTGCTGGACAAACGTCCCCGGGAGCTATATCGGCAAAGACTGGCTACAAGCCATGTTGATTACACCAGATGCTTAAAGGCTTTTAAACGTCCTGCTTTATGTATTGTAGGGGACTTTAATGAATTTGGAGTGAATTGTATGAAGGAAATGGTGTCTCAGCTGCCACATGCGCAGTTGGCGATTATTCCGAACGCATTAGATCCAAGTAATCTATGCCAGCCGGAGCAATTCAATGCGATTCTTCAACGTTTCTTAGAGAAGCAGCAGGGCAGTCAGCAGATTAGCTGATCTATAGGGAGACCTTTACAAGCGAAGCGTTTATGTGGAAAAGGGCGTCCCATAGCCAGGGGGAATGAGCTGGCTATGGGACGTCTTTCTGGGTAGAACTTTAGGGAAATTCTCCCTAAAGTGAAGGTGATTATGGCTCCTAGAACGTGGATTAAGGAAATTCTCCCTAAAGTGAAGGGAATTATGGCTCCTAGAACGTGAATTAGGGAAAACTTCCCTAATAATAGGATGTTTTTAGCCATAAATGGGTATTTGTATGAATTTTTAGGGATAAATTCCCTAAAAACCTTATTTTAAAGCGATTATCGATGAATATTAGGGAGGATTTCCCTAATATAATGGATATCTAACTAAAGGCTGGCTCATCAGTAGTGAAATCTACGAATGAGCCAGCCTTTGGTATTTTACTAACCGGTGGATGTTGAACATTTACAAGCATATTGTACCTAGAACGCCACTTAATGTCCCTACCCTACCACAGCATCAAATATAGCTCACCCGACGTGGGAAAGAACAGTAGACTCTAAGTAGTGAAGGTAAGAGTATAGAAGGGGCGTAGTAAGCAGCTCACCCGACGTGGGAAAGAACAGTAGACCCTAAGTAGTGAAGGTAAGTGTATGGAGGGAGGCGTAGTAAGCAGCGCATCAGACGTGGGAAAGAACGGTAGACCCTAAGTAGTGAAGGTAAGTGTATAGAAGGAGGCGTAGTAAGCAGCTCATCCGACGTGGGAGAGTACGGTAGACCTAAGTAGTGAAGGTAAGTGTATAGAGGGAGGCATAGTAAGCAGCTCATCCGACGTGGGAAAGAAACAGTAGACTCTAAGTAGTGATTGTAAGTGTATAGAAGGAGGTGAAGTAAGCAGCGTATCTGCAGCTCCTGATCGAGACCAAAGGAAAGGAAGGTTTCGGTAATAGGGATTCAGCCTCCGGACATGAGTAGGAGAGAAGAAGAGCGGGGAGTGACATTGACAGACTATCGGACTCAAGCGCTCTTATTTGCAACATTTTCCTATTTTTGAGTTGCTATTGGACCCCATAGGCGTTATTTGTACAAAATAGACGCTATTGAGCACCATTTCTGCCCAATAGCGCCTCTCAGGTCCGATGATCTCTCTAAACAGGGATAAATTAACGAATAGCGGCATTTGAGTCCGAAAGATCAAGTAAGTGTACCGTATATTACCAAAAAAGCATCTATCACTCCTTAGAAGGAATGGCAGATGCCTTTTTTTGAATTTGTTTTAATGATTATACAATCGTAAAGCCAGCACTTGCATAACCAGTGACTGTATTTACAAGGGTGAGGCCTGTAGCAGTGGCTGAGAATACCATAAGCAGACGTGTCTGTGGTGTTACAGCAAAATTGATATCATTTGTAATTCCATTGACAAAAGTTCCTAGATTAATAGTACCTGTGATAGGTGGGAGCGCTACTAATGCCCCTGGAATAGCAGTAAATGTGTTATTTGGTGTGGCCGATTGGTACAACTGTGCTGTTACATTTATTGTAGTACCAAGCAGCGATAAAGCTATGGTATTACTGAAATAAGCAGCAAGGGATGTTATCACTCCTGCACGAGGAGTCGAGAATGCAAAGTTGATAAGCGGTCCAAGGAGAGTACCTGTTAAATCAATATTACCGCCAACAAGAGAAATGCCTGTGGCTGAACTTCCGAAGCCTACAAGGCTTGTTGTTCCAACCAAACCACCTAAAACCGTGGTCATAATAATAGGTCCTCCGGATGCCAGTGGAATAATTGCACCGTTACCGGTTGCACCAGTGACTCCGGTAATGCCAGTAGCTCCAACCGCGCCGGGATCACCCGTTGCACCCGTAGCTCCGGCAACGCCGACCGCACCGGGATCACCAGTCGCACCCGTTGCACCCGTAGCTCCGGCAACGCCGACCGCGCCGGGATCACCAGTCGCACCCGTTGCACCCGTAGCTCCGGCAACGCCGACCGCGCCGGGGTCGCCAGTCGCGCCCGTTGCACCAGCAGGGCCTGCCAAGCCTGCAGCCCCAGTCGAGCCAGTCGCTCCAGTCGCTCCGACGCCTGGACCCGCTGGTCCTTGCGCACCTGTTGGCCCTTGAATCCCCTGCACACCCTGTGGTCCTTGAGGTCCCATCGCGCCACCAGCGATTAACAAGTAATCTGGTGAACTCCCGGGTATTCCAGTAGGTCCTGAAACGGTAGCAATATAGGTGCTGCCATTGAAGGTTACTACTTGACCTGCTGGATAAGTAGGACTTTGTGCAGGATTAAAGATTACAATCCCTTGCAGCCCTACCCCTTGCGGCCCCTGAGGTCCTTGAAGTCCCGGTGTTCCTTGAGGTCCTTGAGGTCCTTGGGGGCCTGTGGAGCCCCCAGCAATTAATAAATAATCTGGTGAACTTCCAGGTGTTCCCGTTGGTCCCGCAACAGTAGCTATATAGGTACTGCCATTGAAGGTTACTACTTGACCGGCAGGATAAGTAGGGCTTAGTGCAGGATTAAAAGCAACAATTCCCTGCAGCCCTGCCCCTGTAGTTCCCGTTGCTCCCGGAACCCCCTGAGACCCTTGCAGCCCCTGAGGTCCCTGTGGCCCCTGTGGCCCTGAAGGTCCAGTCACACCTTTAATAGGTAATCCAATTGCTTGTGTAATAGAAGCCTGAATATGTCTGATCTGAATAATCAGCTGATCTTTGCAATTAGGGTCAATCTTCGTGGCGAGAATAAAAGATAATAACTCAGCTAATAGCAGTTGAAGATTAGTGCCAACGCTTACGACTGAGAAGGGACTGACTTCGGTCGATACAATGGTTATCTCTACTACAGAAAGTAGCTCAGTTCTAAAAGGGCTGCATAACTTAGAAGTATGCAAGAATTCCAATAGCTCTCTTAACACTCTTTGGAGATTGACAATATGAAGTGTTGTGGGATTCGTAAGTACGGGGGGTACCACTGCAGAGAGATCAGTGACTATTTTTAATAGTGCGTTACACTCCCTCTTTCTAATAGGACTGCTGATCCTTCCATGCTTGTTTAGGATAGCATCGCCCTTAAATGGTCTGTAATCAGGCATATTTCTATATCTCCTCCTTGAACTTCTCCTGTTCATTCCTTTAAAAAATGGGAACCTGCCCAATCAGCATATTCTGAGAAGCGGAAGTTGTTACAATAATTGCCCTGAAAGCCGTTATTCCTGAAAGTCGTTATTAATGAAGCAATACAAAAAAAAGGCAGGCCACCGCTAATTACGGTAGTCTACCTTTTTAATAGATACGTTAAGTAGTCTCTCCTTTAATAAGAGTTACGTCTACAGTAGTGTTGTTGATTAGCTCTCCGTCAGCACTTTCGATCATTTGCAGGAGAGTATTGGTCAGCATGACCCCGATCCGATCACTAGGTTGCATAATGGTAGTCAATTTAGGACTCTGAAGCATGCGGGTAAAGCTGTGGTAATCATAACCGATGATTTTCAGTTGCTCGGGCACTCGAATGCCTTGCTGTTCAGCATAAATGTATAAAGCATAAGCCACAATATCATTACTGCAAAATACTCCATCATATTCTCGAAGTTGGGCTGGAGAGATATTTTCGGTGACAAAGGACCAAAAATAATCAAAGGTAAGCTTATTGTGCGCACCTTCGATAATATCGTAGGTTACACCATGTTTCATACTAGTGATGACAAAAGCATCCCGACGACGATTCGCTAGAATATCCAGATCTAGCGGGCCGGAGATATGTAGCAACCGTTTACAGCCCAGCTGTATCAAATGTTCGGTAGCTAGCTCACCACCGCGGTAATTATCCGATCCCACACAAGGAATGTTGGAGGAAATAAAACGGTCAAAAGAGACAATAGGGAAAGGGACCTTTTTATAGCTTTCAATATTCATGGTGTGGCTGCACATGATAATGCCATCTACTTGATTCTGGCGAAGCATGCTAATATAGTTGGCTTCTTTCTCAGGATCGTCAAGAGAATTGCATATTAGCAATTTATAGTTTTTTTCATTAGCACTCATTTCAACATACTTGATGAGATCGGAAAAGAAAGGGTGGTTCGAATCTGGAACAATAATCCCAATAAAAAAGGATTGATTCTTCTGTAAGGCTCTGGCGATTTGATTAGGATGATAATCTAAGGCGTCCATCGCTTGTTCAACTTTTTTACGCGTCTCTTTGCTGATATATCCCCGGTTGTTCATTACTCTGGACACGGTAGCTACAGCAACGCCCGCTTCCTTGGCAACATCTTTAATACTTGCCATACCCTCATCCCCGTTTCATAAAATGCTCTAATCTATATTCTACAACGTTTCTTGGATTGTTGACACTAATCAAGACTAACAATTGTAAAAGCATAGATTGTTTTTGATAGTTATAATAGGTATGTTATACGTTACCACAAAATATTCAGGTATAATATTAAATATCAATAATTTTGTCTATATTATATGAATATAATTATATGAAAACGTTTGACATATTATTTGCGCATCTATAAAATTGGTTTTGAATAAACGTTCATCTAGGGAGGAACAGGATTCTTAGGAGAACGCTTTCATTAAATTACATTAGTTTGATGATTTCTCTGACTTATGAAGCAAGAGTGTATAAATTGAAATAGAAGGAGAACTCCAATATGCAGATTAAAAATGAAGCTATGCTTATCACTTACGCAGATAGCATGGGAAACAATTTAAAAGAACTAAACGAAGTACTGGATACACACTTGCAAGGAGTCGTGGGTGGGGTTCATTTATTGCCGTTTTACCCCTCTTCGGGCGACCGGGGATTTGCCCCGATGGATTACACCAAGGTTGACTCAGCTTTTGGCGACTGGGCGGAAATTGAACAGATGAGCCAGAAGTTCTACATGATGTATGATTTCATGATCAATCACATTTCACAGCAGTCTCCATACTTTCAAGATTTCCTTGAGAAGAAGGATGAATCGGAATATAAGGATTTATTCATTCGTTACAAGGATTTCTGGCCTAACGGTGAACCAACTGAGGTTGATGTGGATTTAATTTATAAACGTAAACCGCGGGCGCCATACGTAGAGGTTACTTTTAAAGATGGGACGAAGGAAAAGGTTTGGTGTACGTTTGATGAGCAGCAGATTGATCTGGACGTGACTACGGAAACTACGAAGAAATTCGTGAAAGACAATCTGACCTTTCTTGCTGATAAAGGAGCATCGATTATCCGGCTTGACGCTTTTGCCTATGCCAACAAAAAGATCGGTACCAACTGCTTTTTCGTAGAACCGGATATTTGGGAAATGTTGAATTTGTCTAAAGAAGTAGTAGAACCTTATGGTGTAACTGTTCTTCCGGAAATCCATGAGCATTACAGCATTCAATTGAAGATTGCAGACAAGGATTATTATGTCTATGATTTTGCCCTGCCAATGTTGGTATTACATGCTCTGTATAGTGGACAAGTAAATCGGCTTGCGCATTGGCTGGAGATCTGTCCGAGAAAACAATTCACTACCCTGGATACGCATGACGGCATCGGCGTAGTGGATGTTAAGGACCTGATGACCGACGAAGAAGCTGAAATGACCAGAGAAAGCCTATATAGCCAAGGAGCGAATGTTAAGAAAAAATATAGCTCCGCCGCTTATAATAATCTGGATATTTATCAAATTAACTGCACTTATTATTCTGCACTTGGCAATGATGATCAGGCATATCTTTTGGCCAGAGCTATTCAGTGCTTCGCCCCTGGTATTCCACAGATTTATTATGTAGGTCTATTGGCTGGCGAGAATGATATTGAGCTGCTCGAAAGCACAAAAGAAGGACGCAATATTAACCGCCATTATTATTCTAAAGATGAAATTGCTGCTGAGGTACAACGTCCTGTTGTTCAAAAGCTGTTCGCATTGTTAAAATTCAGAAATAGCTGTCCAGCTTTTGATGGTGAGATCAAGATTGAACAAGGTAGTGAGAATGAGCTGAACATCACTTGGAAAAATGAGAACAGTGTGGCGAAGCTTGAAGCGAATCTGTTGACCAAAGAATACACCATTCTTGCAGGTGAGAATGAAGCAAATATTGCGAAGGTATTTTAATATTTCATAGGATATCGATGGGTGTTCCAAAGGCTGGGTTAATGGCTGCTGGAACACCCTTCTTTTTGGGGGATAGGTGATTCATGTTATGAACTGTTTTTGGTCCGTCTGAATTCAATTGGTGTAAGGCTGAAGTTGCGTTTGAACATCCGGTGGAGATAAGAACTGCTGGTGAAGCCAGTTACTTCAGCAATATCCGATACCGACAAATCACTCTCTACAAGCAGGCGGCATACTTCCTTCATCCGTACCTCCATAATGACATCCACAATAGTGGTTAGGGTCTGCTGCTTATAAAGTCTGCTGACATAAATCGGAGACATATTAAGTTCATCCGCGATTTGGTTCAGACTTAGGCAAGGGTCCATGTAAGATTGCTGAATGGTTTGGTTGATTTGCCGGATTAGATCGCTTTGCTTGGAGCTGCGCTTATCCGCTTGGAATTCCTGAATATGATCGAAAAGCTGGTAAAAAGCCGCTTCAAATTCTTCTATCGTTTCATACTGTTCAAGCGAAGGCATCACCATCATCCCTTCGGTGGAGGTAGGACTAAGCTTCTTGATGTTATCGACGATTCGTTTAATCGTTAGCGTCACCCTTGAAACAGTAAGTTCCAGCACATGATAGGGATATTGCTCCATTTCACGTACCATTTCGGAGAAGTGACTGCGGGCTTCGTCTGTTCTGCCACTTGTGAGCGCATCGACCAGCTTTTTCTCGCTGTCAGCCGGATAGGAGTAAAGATTGTTCTGAAGCTCGCTAATGCGCTCAGCATTGATCAAGCTGCCATGACCATAAAACAGTCTATGTTTGGAAGCTTCTCTGGCCTGACTGTACAGCCGGTTTAGTACATCTGGATTATCACTGATGGGGCTGTACACTAACGACAGTCCGATTTTTAGATAATCACAGCAGGCCACGCGGATCTGCCGCAGTAGCACTTCAATCAGCTCGGTATCCAGATGTTCAGTGGAGGTCATGCTGCTAAGCAACATGACCACGCTATCGTCATTCATATCTACAGTTTCCACCTGATAAGTCTGTCCACAGATCTCTGAGGCAATATTCATGATGGCAAACTTGTACGGAAGGAGATAAGAGCCTCGTTCCTTTCGCAGAGCTTCGTACTCATCAATGCGTAGTAATACTAGCCGGTAGCCCTCGTTTAAATTAAAAGAAATACCCAGCTGTTGAACATCATTTTGCCGGTTGTTATGAGGAGATTTAATGCCAAGCACCAGATTGCGTAATGAATTCTGCCTGATCGTGAACATGCTGTTGCGCTTATCCGCCTCAAGGGTATTCATTCGGCTTACGATCGAATCAATCGGCAGATAAAGCCGTTTGGACAGTACTCTAGAAATAACAAGACCGAACAATAGAATAATTATAGAAATCAGAAGTGTAGTATTGCGGATATGATTGGTCTGTTCAGTAATCACCTCATAAGGAGTAATGCGCACATATTGCCAGCCAAGCGAATCGGGCGAAGTATAGGACACCAGTGATTTATTCCCTCTAAAAGGGGCAGTGAAATAGCCGGCAGAGCGTGCTTTTACTTGATGCTCCAGCCAACTGTTTTCATCCCCGGAGAGCTTCTCCAGTGTCAGCTTATTCCCCGACAGAAAACGGCCTTGGTCATCTAAAATGTAGGTACTGCCACTACCGGGTGTATTGCCGTTAGCCAGTTCTTTATTGATCCAAGCCGCGGATATGTTAACAATAACCGCAGAGTTAATAGAGCGGTCCCAATTGATGGCATCATAGCAGAGGTAAGTATAGACTGAGATGGTTTTCTTCTCAGGTTCATTTATGGAATAGGTTCGCGGAATCGGCGTGAATGTTTTGTAATCCTGATAATGATTCAGCATCTGAATAATTTCAGTGTCCACCAGTTCGCGGGTGGTGAATACGCCATTCTGGCCCTGTGCTGCCGAAATATAAACCGTGTCATTATTCGGATTATATACATAGATGGATTCAATATAGGGCATGGAATTTAAGTAGTTTCCGAGATCGGACATCGCTGCGGTTACCTCATAAATAGAAGGCTTGTTGTAGAACAACAGATGAGAAATCGTGCTGGTTCGATACAGTTGAAATGAAAGCGTTTGCGCGACTTCAGCCATGTTGACTACTTTTTTGCCGGTCTGGGTCAGGTCCCTTAGATCGGAGCGGAAGGTTTGCGTCTTCTCGACACCGATGTAGTACGTATAGTAAACAAAAGTAGAGATAAGAAGGGTTAACGATATGCACAGGGTTATGGTAGTGAGCAGCTTGCCATACAGTAGTCTTTTTCTCCGTAGATCATTATTCTTCATACCGTCCCCCCTGATCATCATATGACTTACTCGGACAAGACTCTGGATGAATTCATATTATGAAGTTCCTTTATTATAAGTCCCCAAGAGTGAACGGAACAGTGGAGCAACCTTATAATCCTGCATTTTTCCAATCTGAAGGGAGTGAACAAATTAAATATTCATGTACAAAACAGCCTTTTCTACAAGGATTATACGGGGTTAGCGAAGCTTGAGAAGCTCTGTGGGTCTCCGAAGACTTTTACATAAACATCCTGATTGTTCAGTTCCTGTTTCGCCAGTTTGTGCAGTAAGGCTTGTAAGCTTCACTTCTGTGTTCAGAAGAATCCCCCTATAGTGGAATTATGCAGTTTCTATATTAAGGGGAGTGAGAGATCTTGAGCCAAACCTCATCCAAAGGAATTTCAAACGTCGAACTTGGCATCCAGGCTGATGGTAGAGCACGCTTACGAACGACAAGAAAGAAGAAAGGATTGTTGTATGAGCTGGTGCACAATCGGGTAATGTTTCTGATGCTGCTGCCCACCTTGGTCTTTTTTCTGGTGAATTCCTATTTTCCAATGGTAGGCATTTATTATGCGTTCACTCAATTCGACTTCAACAGCAGTATGTTCAATTCCAAGTTTGTCGGGTTGCAGAATTTCGAGTTCCTCTGGAGATCCGGTACGCTGGTGAAGCTCACGATGAACACGATAGGATACAATATTGCTTTTATTGTACTAGGGAATGTGCTGGCAATTGTCTGTGCGATCCTGCTGAGTGAGCTCAATGGAAAATGGTTTAAAAAGATTAGCCAATCGGTAATGTTTTTGCCTTACTTCGTATCTTTTGTAATTCTCAGTGTAATTGTCTACAACTTGTTTAATTATGACAGCGGTTTCTTGAATACAATACTTACCCAATTTGGCCTTGATCCGGTCGACGTTTACAGTAAACCTTGGGCATGGATCTTTCTGATCATTATCTTTTATCTATGGAAAAATCTTGGCTACAGCATGGTGATTTATCTGGCGGCGATTACGGGGATTAGTGACGAATATTATGAAGCGGCCAAAATTGATGGCGCTAATATTTTCCAGCGGATTTGGTATATAACGCTGCCGATGCTGAAATCAACCTTTGTGGTGCTGCTGCTCTTTGCGCTCGGCAGTATTATGAAGGGCCAGTTTGATCTTTTCTATCAATTAATAGGCAATAACGGGCTGCTCTACAATACGACGGATATCCTTGATACCTATGTATACCGTTCGCTTAAAGTAACCTTTGATGTGGGCATGGCAACGGCTGCCGGGGTTTATCAATCCCTGTTCGGCTTCGTCCTCATTATGACGGTCAACTATATAATCCGCAAAATAAACGATGACTACGCCCTGTTCTAGGAGGATAAGGAATGAAAATTCAAAAGGATAAATATACGCGAATGCTTCATTGGATTGCCTATGTGGTCATTATTGGCCTGTCGATCGCTTGCCTGCTGCCCTTTTTGCTAATTATCTCTGCGTCTTTGACCAGCAATGAGTCCATTATCCGCGATGGCTATCATCTGATTCCGGCACAGTTCTCACTGGAGGGCTACAAGACGGTATTCATCTTCCCGGATGAGGTGCTGCGGGCATATGCGGTCACAGTCAGCACAACTGCGATTGGAACGGTAATGGGACTTTTTTTCATGACTATGGCCGGTTATGTACTGGCGCGTAAAGATTTCAAATATCGAAATAGCTTTTCCTTCTATATATACTTTACGACTTTGTTTGGGGGAGGACTTGTCCCGTGGTACATCATGATTACGAAATACCTCGGTCTGCTGGATTCCTATGCGGTACTGGTGCTTCCAGGTCTGATGACGCCATTTTTGATCATTTTAATGAAAAACTTCATCAAATCTGCAGTTCCTGAGGAATTATTCGATTCTGGCAAAATAGACGGGGCTGGTGATTTCCGGATTTACTGGCAGATTGTACTCAAGCTTTCCATGCCGGGCATCGCTACAGTCGGTTTGTTTCTGGCTTTGTATTACTGGAATGACTGGTTCACCTCTTCACTGTTCATCAATGATACGCATAAATATCAGCTGCAGTTCTATCTGTACAATGTTATTAATTCAGCACAGTTTATCGCACAGATGGGGGCGGGAACCGGGGTGTCACT
Source organism: Paenibacillus sp. FSL L8-0333 (assembly GCF_037965665.1). Lineage (NCBI taxonomy): Bacteria > Bacillati > Bacillota > Bacilli > Caryophanales > Paenibacillaceae > Paenibacillus > Paenibacillus sp. FSL L8-0333. Next base: position 5,844,207 of record NZ_CP150186.1, on the reverse strand, counting down.
GGCTACGGAGGTCCCTGCTGAGTCTACCAAAATGGCGATGGCAATTGTCGTGACGGGACCTATTCTTTTTCTGTACCCGTTCGTTCAGCGTTATTTTGTCAAAGGCCTAACCATCGGCGCTGTGAAAGGTTAGAACCGCAACCTGCCCACTACCGGGTTAAGGTACAGTCGGCTAACATAGAAGCATAGTGAAAAGGGAGGATTCAGATGAATAAACAACAGGGCAAACGCATGTCTATTCTGCTTACGTCAGTATTGGGCTTGACGCTGCTGGCAGGCTGCGGGGGGAATTCTAATTCTGCAAACGGAGACAATTCGGCGGTAAAAGAGAGCAATAGCGGAGGAAACACAGCACAAAGTACGAACGCAGTTACTGAGGAGAAGACCGGACTGGACACTTCCAAAAAGGTCGAGCTGCAATTCTATATGCTAGGCGATGCGCCGAAGGATCTCTCAAGCATTGAAGCCGAAATTAACAAAATGGCTGAAGAGGATCTGAATGCAACCGTTAAATTCAATTATACAACCTGGACAGATTGGGATCAGAAATATAAGCTGCTGCTGTCGTCGGGCCAATCGATCGATTTGATCTTCACTGCGGACTGGACACAATATCAGGCTTATGCGAAAAAGGGAGCTTTTTTGGCTATAGATGATCTGCTGCCAAAAGCTGCCCCAGAACTCCAGCAATTCGTACCACAGGAAATGTGGGATGCCGTGAAGATTGATGGCAAGATTTACACCGTTCCTGCGACTTATAAGGAGTATGTAACGAATGGCTTCGTATGGCGTGAGGATCTGCGCAAGAAATACAATCTGCCTCAGCCGACAGATCTGGCTAGCTATGAAGCATACATGGAAGGAATCAAGAAAAATGAACCGCAGATGTCGCCGGCTTCTTTTAACAGTGATGTAAGAGGTAACATTCATGATGTATATTCAACACTTACCGCACAGGTCGGAAGTCCGCTGCCTTACGGTATTGGTATTAAGTACGATGATCCTTCAAAAGCTTATCTCTATTGGGGCTCGGAGGAACATAAAGAAGAGCTGCTGACGATGAGACGCTGGCAGGAAAACGGATTGATTTCCAAAAACGTCCTGAACTTGAAGGATACCATCCAGGCGCCGATTATCGCGGGCAAGGCAGCAAGCATCTTTGGAGATAATCCGACTCGCTTCAACGATACGTTGATGAAGGTGAAAGCAGCACATCCGGATTGGGATCTAGGTTACTATCCTTATGGCAATACCATTGGTTATGCAACACCTGTTCATCCTATTCATAATGGTTTCGCCATTCCGAAGAGCAGCAAGAACCCTGAACGTGCGCTGGCCTTCTATGAAAAGATGGTCATGGATAAACGTTACAACCAACTCACACAATACGGTGTGGAAGGAAAGAACTATAAAATTGATGCGAACGGCTACTATGAACTTATTGGTGATGCTTCAACAAACGGTTTTACACGCGAGGGAATGAATGGCTGGGCTTGGCGGAATCCGGAGTTCATGTTGTTTGATAAATCCTATGACGGCGTGAAGGAAATCTTCGCTGAGCTCGACAAAATTCAGAAACCGGATATTTTCACAGGTTTTGCTGAGGATTATACCTCCTATCAGGCGGAAAAAGCAGCACTAGAGCAGGTGGAAAAGCAATACCTGTATCCATTGCAAGCTGGATTAGTAGAGGATGTTGATGCGGGTTTAACCACCTTTATGGAAAAGGCTAAGCAAGCAGGCCTTGAGAAAATCCAGACCGAATATATCAAGCAATGGGACGCTTATGTGCAGGAGAAGGGTTTGAAATAATAAAAGTAGCAAGGGATGTTCCCTAAGCCAAATGGGGAGCATCCTTTTTTTTGTGTTTTTTAGAGTCTTCAGGATCTACGAAAAGCGTTGGCGGAATTCCCGCGGAGTGGTCCCTTCTATTCGAATAAAGCTGGAGCTGAAGTAAGGGGCCTGATTGAAGCCGACTTCCTCGGCTATACGGGCAATCGTGTAGCTGGTCTGCATCAGCAAAAGTTTACTTTGCTGAATTCGATAATGCAGCAGATATTCCATCGGCGCACAGCCGTATTCCTTCTTCATGCAACGAGCGATATATACAGGGTGAAAGCTTAGGCTTTCCCCTAGCTGTTGCGCAGTGATGTGCTCACGAAAATGGCTGCGTAAATAGGAGGCCGCTTGCTCTGCACATGTTTTGGAGGGCGAGGGGCGCTCATGGCTGAGGGAGGCGGATAACTGCTGAATAACCTCCTGAAACAACAGCTGCTGCTGAAATGGAGTATCGCTTAAATGGGAATTAGGCACAAGCTGATTCAGCTGTGAGAGCAGCTCTTCTATCTTGGACGGCTGCAGCAGAGTCGTATACTGAGGCAGGCGTAAGCTAAACGGTCGGATATCAAATTCGTCAGATTGCAGGGAGTTCTCTATTTTGACGTTGTCCCTCTCAAGCGCAGCAGCCGTATCCTCGGTCATATTCCATTCACCTACCGTTTGAAAATGCAGCCAATAATAAGAGGTGGATTCCTTGCAGCTGTCCGTACTGAAATGATGGCTGTCTGGACGAAGCAAGAGCGCCTGACCCGCTTTTACTTGAAAGGGGAGGCCGCCTTCACTCATATATAAACAGCCTTGTTTAACTACAAGCAAATCGAACACCCGGGTATTATGGCGGCTCATATGATAATGGCCGGGGGAGAAAGTATGGAATCCGCTTACAATGTAGTACAGCAACGGAGGAACGGTGAAGTTCAAGATGTTCATGTCAGAAGCTCCTTTTAGTGAGGTTGGAATAATGTAATAATTGGTTTGAAATCTGTACCATCATCCAAAGTATATCATCTATAATTTAGTCTGACCTAATGAATAAAGATGTTATTTTTTAGGCTAAGTCTGTAGGCATGGTTTACGAGGAGGGTTTGTATAGTGAAAAAAGAAAGACAGGGTTTTGGACTCTGGGTATTGGCTTGGCCTATATTTATAGAGGTATTTCTACAGACTCTGCTGGGTACGGTAGATACATTAATGGTCAGCCGTATCTCTGATGATGCAGTCGCCGTAGTCGGCATTTCCAATCAATTGTTCGGTGCATTGACCACGCTTTTTACAACATTTGCGGGTGGAGCGGGGATTCTGATCGCACAGAGAATGGGCTCCAAACGTTTTGGTGAAGCACGCACGATTGCTATTATGGGAGTATCGGTTAGCCTCGTGTTGGGGATTGTCGTGAGTATTGTGTTGTTTTTCTATGCGGGCCCTATTGGTGGGGTTCTAAATATAGCACCTGAGCTATTGTCACTTTCCAATGTCTATATCTCCTACGTCGGCGGTGGACTTTTTATGGTCGGGATGATCGCTTCCCTCGGTACCGCTATCCGCAACACAGGGAATACCAAAGGACCGATGTACACAGGGATCATTATCAACGTGATTCATATAATTCTGAACTATATTTTTATATTTGGTGTATTCGGTCTGCCTCAGCTAGGCCTTGCGGGCATCGCGATCTCCAGTATTATCAGTAGACTGGTCGGAGTGATTATTCTCTACTCCTTATTCCGGCGTTCTTTCGAGATCAAGGTTAGACTTAGAGATTTCCGCATATTCAATGGCAAGCTGTTCAAGCAAATTTTGAAGATTGCCTGGCCTCTCGGGATCAATTCTTCCTGTTGGGTATTCTCCCAGCTTATTGTATATTCCTTTCTGGCTGCACTTGGAGCCGAAGCGTTAGCAGCACGCACGTATCTTAATACCTTGGAGTCCTTTTGCTTCACACTTGGTTATGCTTTTGCGCTGGCGGGGCAGATACAGATTGCTCATTTATTTGGAGCAGGCAAATTGAAAGAAGCTTATCGCAGTGCGTATCGTACACTCTTTATTGGTTTGAGCATTGTGTCAGCTAACATGCTGTTACTATTCCTGTTCGGAAAACAGCTGCTCGGTTATTTCACATCTGATCCGAAGATTATTGCGATCGGGGTTTCTTTGTTAGCTCTAAATCTATTGCTCCAGCCCTCCAAAATGCTGAATATGGCCCTCGGCAACGCGCTGAACGCTATCGGGGATACGCGTTATACGATGTATACTTCCATCGTGTCTATGTCCCTCATTGGCGTGGGCTGCTCCTATTGGTTAGGAATCAGCGTCGGCTGGGGACTTATGGGTATCTATTGTTGTATGATAGCCGACGAATTGGTGAGAGGCTTGCTTGTTCTGGCGCGCTGGAGGGGGCGAAAGGTTCTCCGCCAAGCGGATATCGGCTTGAGTGAAGAGAATGCTTCACTACATGGAGCCGGGAAAAGAAGCACCTCGTTAACCACATAAGCGGGACTCTATAAGCCTAGCTTGATGGGCAATGGAGTGGTTTTAGAGTCGGACGTTGTTTGTTGAGTAGTGTTTGTTGCGGCAGTAGGGCGGAGTAAGCGGTAGTAGGGCGGCTGCAGGAGAGCGGTAGTTGGGCGGTTGCGGGAGGACGGTAGTAAGGCGGTTGCGGGCTGGCTGGCTGGCTGGCGTTGTGCTTTCGGACTCAGATGCCGCTATTTGCCGGTTCAGGGCCTTTTGCGGGTAGTTTCGGACTGGAGGGGCGCTATTCCTCGTAAAATGGCTCCTAATGGGGGCGTTTTGCACCAATAGTGACGCTGGAGTCCGATAGCTTATGAAAAGAGACGTTTGTGCGGAAATAACGGCTCTGGAGTCCGAAAGCGACTTTGAAAGTCCAAGTAACACCGTGCACCCAAGCGACAATAAGCACTCCGAATAATATTGAGCATCCCGAGTAACGTCGAGCACTCCAAGTAACAATGAGCATCTTGAGTAACAATAGGCACTCCAAGTAACATTGAGCATCGTGTGAACAACTAGCGTTCGAAGTAACATTACGTGTGCTGTTTTTATGAAAGAGGTTACCTCATGAGTAGAAATGATTACTTCTGTGAGGGCCTCTTTTTTATGCGCGTATAAAGTTTAAGTTTGACGGTTCTCAAATTTGATTATTCATTCATATAGAGTTTGATTCTATGATATAAATGAGTTAGCCTTTATAGAATGGGTAGCCGTTATATAAATACATGTTACTGAAGGGTTTGAGGGAAATGTTGTTGTCAAAATGGAGAGGGTTTTCGTTACTAGGGCTGCTCTTAATGCTTGTACTATTATCAGGCTGTTCTAAAGGCACTGCTCATGTCACAGTGAATAAGAATGGAAGCGTAGATATTGCAGTGAACATGAAAGTGAATTCGCGTGCAGAAGCGTTGATTAGCGGAAAAATGGAAGATGCTCTGGTAAACAAACTTAAGGATCAGGGGATTGAGCTAGAGAAAAGCCAAGATGGAAAATCTACAGTCTATGAATTCGTGAAATCTTATGCCTCTTTTGAGGATATGAAAGCACTCTCTGGTGACTTGGATATTGTGGACCTGAAATTAGATACCAAAGATAATTGGTTTTATACCAAATATGACGTTGAGGCGAAGCCCAAATTTAATAGCTACATAGACACCATAATGGATAATATGGGATCGCTCAGTTTATCGAAGCCGATTATTCGGGCTTTTTTGCAAAACATGGCTTTCGACTTTAAATTAACGTTACCTGTGGATCTATATGGAGACAATAATGCAAATGTGGAGGACGGCAGAACCCTTACTTGGAATGTTACACTAGCGGATACAGAGCCAATTCAAATGCAGGTTTATGTGCCTAATGTATGGAATATCGTGATTGTGCTTATCATTTTAGTGGTGGTTGTTGTAACTGCGATTATATTGTTCGTCAGAAAAAGAAAGCAGCGTAATAGAAAACGTTTCTAAGTGGGTTCGTAAAGTTACGGAAGTGCCGGGAAGCTAGGATGCTTTACCGGCCTTCTTTACTTTTTAGCAGGCACAGAGTTATAATTAGTACCAAGTACTAATATCAGATACTAATTGAAGAGGTGATTGGAATGACAGGTGCAAAAATTACCGCTATCGGAACCTATGTCCCAGCCAAAAGACTGACTAATGCCGATCTGGAGCAGATCGTAGATACAAATAATGAATGGATTGTGCAACGGACCGGAATCCGTGAGCGCCGAATTAGTCGGCAGGATGAGTATACAAGTGATTTATGTGCAGCAGCTGTGCAGGATCTTATGACTCGTTATGGAAAAAGCGTTCAGGATGTCGATATGGTCCTGGTAGCTACGAGTACACCTGACTTTTCCTTTCCCTCAGTAGCTTCTTTGATTCAAAATCGTTTTAACATTCCGCAGACTGCTGGTGCTATGGATTTGAGTGCAGCATGCGCAGGTTTTGTCTATGCACTGCATACTGCTCACAGTTATGTGGCTTCAGGAATGCATCGCAAGGTACTGGTTATTGGTGCGGATACGATCTCCAAGATTACGGATTATACTGACCGCAGTACATGTATTCTTTTTGGGGATGGCGCTGGAGCAGTGCTTGTGGAAAGTGATGAGCAGACGACGGGATTTTTAGGCTTCCAGCTGGCAAGTGATGGCGGTGGGGCACATCATGTTTACCGTACGGGGCTTGCCCATACTGTAAACAATATTGAGCTGGTAGATACACAAATGCTGGTACAGAACGGACGAGAAGTGTTTCGCTGGGCGGTCAGAACGGTTCCTTTAGGTGTGCAACAGCTGCTAGAAAAAGCGGAGGTAGGTCTGGAGGAAGTAGACTGGTTTATTCCACACAGCGCTAATATGCGGATGATTGAGCCAATTTGCGAGCGATTAAATTATCCGCTGGAGCAGGTGCTGCACAGTCTTGTGAATTTCGGCAATACATCTGCTGCCACGATTCCTTTAGCACTCGATTTGGGCATCCGCGAGGGCAAGGTACAAAATGGACAAAAGATCCTGATGTATGGTTTTGGTGCCGGATTAACCCAGGCAGGACAATTGATTGAGTTGAATTTGGATCATCAGGTAGGGATACCTACTCCATATTAAGAGGTGGAGTTCGGCCAGCTAGAGACCAATGAAGATAGATAACGAAACATTTTCGATAATCAATAAAAAGACAACGCCGTTTGCGGAAACCCGCTTACATAAGTTGTCTTTTTTTGTTGATTAACTAAGTATTTAATTGACTGCCACAGGATTCACGCACAATAAGCACAGGCTCCACTACAAATGATCCACCGCCAGACTGATTGTTAATCAAGTCATAGAGCATATGGGCAGCGAGGATGCCAAGCCGTTCTTTGTTCTGGCGGATGGTCGACAGTTTTGGACTTGTATATTTACAGGCTTCAATGTCGTCACATCCGATAATGGCAATATCTTCAGGAACGCTGAGACCGTGTTCTTTCAAAGCCCGGATGGCTCCCAGAGCCAGCAAATCAGAAGCCGCAAAAATGGCTTTTGGTAAATTTCCAGCTTGAATTAATTGCTGCATAGCCGTATAACCGCTGGGCTCAAAGAAATCGTCGCCATGAACAAACCACTGACGGTTCAAAGTGAGGCCGAAGCTTTCAATAGCTTTGACATATCCGGATTCCCGCAGGTTAGAAATATCTGAATCCGCTGCACTTCCGATAAATCCAAGTTCTCTATAGCCAAGCAGATAAAAATGCTCCACGACCTTGGAAGAAACCTGAAAGTTATCTGACATCACAAAGCCGGATTTTTTGCCCTTTAGCTCAAGGTCGACCCCGATACAAGGAATACTGCTCATATCCAGATCGCGGATGGTAGGCTCCATCTTTTGCCCGGAAATAATGACACATCCATCCACATTAAAATGAACAGATCGAGCGAAATAATCGCCGCTGCTGATGAATTTCTCGTTGGAAAAGAAAATGAGATCGTAGCCCAGAACGCCCATCTGCTTTTTAAAAGAATTTAGCACTTCTACGAAAAAGGGATGTGTAAATTCGACATTAAGCTCGCCAGCAAAAATAACCCCGATCAGATTCGACTTCTTAGTTGCGAGTGTCTTGGCGGAGTTGGAAGGTGAATATCCGGTTTGTTCGATGATTTCCAAAACTCTTTGCTTGGTCTTTTCGGAAACATCACTGTAATTGTTCATAATTTTCGAAACAGTCGAGACAGAAACGCCGGCCATTTCGGCAATCATTTTGATATTCATAGTTAATAATGCCACCCTCCGCTAAATCGTTGAAATTTGAGAAAAAGACTGTTCTAGAGCGGTTATTTGCGAGTTATTATGAATAGGGTGAATGAAAATTCAATTGTTTTCAGTCTATTATTATTGCCGAAACAAGTCAAATATATATTTCACTATGCAGATTTACTCCAAAATAATCTATGTAAAAAAATTCAAAATTACATCTTTACAAAAATAGAAAACTAAGCAACAATAGCATTGTCGAAACCGATTTCGATTTTTCGCTTGAATTACGAATATTACGAAATTCGAGGAGTGATGTTTAGGATGAAAAGGAATTTCACAGCAGCACTTGCTGCTATGCTCCTTGTCACCGGGCTGCTATCACCGGTTGGGAGCATGAATGCTTCAGCGGCAGAGGCGTTAAAGGAAAACTCACCTGATTCAGCGGCAACGAAAGTGGAAAATGAACCAATCAATGGATTGAAAGCGTTTACCGATGTATCTCCAAATCATTGGGCCGCAGGCCCATTACAGCGTTGGAGCACAAATGGGATCATAAGCGGATATGACGACGGGTCGTTTCGTCCGGGTAAGGAAGTCACGAAGGCAGAATTCGCAGCTATTATGAATCGTATATTTAATTATCAGGAGCAATCGGATAAGGTTCCCGCTGATGTCCAGACCACAGACTGGTATAAAAATGATATAGCCAAAGGGATTGCAGCTGGTTATTTAAGCAGTGATCAGAAGAACAATATTTATCCTTCAAAAGCACTTTCGCGCGCGGAGGCAGCGTTAGCATTGGAGACAGTGTTTCGTTTCAATGCAGACAAAAGCAGTACAACAGCATTCACCGATCTGAACGGAGTCAGCGATGAAACCGCAAAAGCAATAGCCGTTCTATCGAGTGCAGGTTATGTAAAAGGTTATCCTGGAGGTTTGTTTAAGCCTGATGGTGGGATCACCCGTGCAGAGTTAGCTCAGTTGGCTGATCGAATGGTTTCGGGACTCCTCCTGAAATCAGGAGAGACTTCACTAGGAACAGTAAAGGGCAATGTAGTCATTAATCGGGCTGATGTGATTCTTAAAGACACGGTCATCCAAGGTAATCTTTATCTAACCGAGGGGATAGCTGAAGGGAATGCAAAGCTTGAAGGTGTAAAGGTAACAGGGACTACTTTTGTACGGGGAGGCGGCGAGCAAAGTATCGGCTTACACCATACTTCTCTTGGACTGCTTCAAGTAGCCAAGCCTAATGGTAAGGTTCGGATTTATGCCAGCGGGTCGACAGCTGTGGGTACTGTGCAGCTGCTATCTGGGTCAATCTTGGAAGAAAGCAGCGATCTTACCGGGGCAGGGTTTGGGGATGTTGAGATGGATGTCGTTCCTCACAATATTTCGCTTCGCGGAACATTTGGAGCGGTTCGTTCGGCAGACTCAGCAGTCAGCGGTTCTTTGTTAAGAATCCTTGGAACTGTCGGCAGCCTTACTCTGGGAAGTCCGACCCATTTAACATTGGTGAACAATTCACAAGTGGCGGCACTAATCCTATCTGCGAGCGCTGGAGCTACAGCAATTCAAGGCAGCGGAAGCGTAACCACAATAGATAACAAAGCCGATGGAGTGACGATTGGCGGTGTAGCATTGAAAAAAGGAAACACTGGCAAAACAACATTGCCAATAGCAAGCTCAGCGCCAAGCAGTTCGGGGAATGTAGGTCCAATAACGACGCCAAGCGCCACACCTGAAGCAACGGCGGCACCTACGGCCACTGCTACACCAACCGAAACGCCAACACCAACCGAAACACCGACACCAACAGCAACGCCAACACCAACCGAAACACCGACACCAACAGCAACGCCAACACCAACCGAAACACCGACACCAACAGCAACGCCAACACCAACCGAAACACCGACACCAACAGCAACGCCAACACCAACCGAAACACCGACACCAACAGCGACACCAACACCAACCGAAACACCGACACCGACACCGACACCGACACCGACACCGACACCAACACCAACACCAACACCAACACCAACACCAACACCAACACCAACACCAACACCAACACCGACCACTGATCCGTGGACACTGGTGTGGGGGGATGAGTTTGATGATGGAGACATTGATGCTACAAAGTGGACCTATGACCTTGGAGATGGTTCGCAATACAACAATCCAGGTTGGGGAAACAATGAGAAGCAGTGGTATACCAACGATGAGAAGAATGTAAAGGAACAGGACGGTAACCTGATCATTACGGCCCACAAAGAAGAAAAAGCTGGCAAACAATATACTTCTACACGGATTAAGACTAAAGGGTTGTTTAGTAAAAAATATGGCAAATTTGAAATTCGGGCCAAAGCACCTACTGGAAAAGGGTACTGGCCGGCGATCTGGATGCTGCCGGAGAACGATGTGTACGGGACTTGGGCTGCTTCCGGTGAGCTTGATATTATGGAAGGCTGGGGCAGTCGTCCAAACACGGTAGCGGGGACGATTCATTACGGCGGTATGGCGCCGAACAATGTATACTCCGGCAAAGAGTATGTATTTCCGGATAACGCTACGATTGAGCAGTTCCATACGTACTCTATTGAGTGGGAGCCGGGCGAAATTCGCTGGTATGTGGATGGTGAATTATATTCGACCAAAAATGACTGGTATAGCATCAGCAATGGGCAGCCTGCCAATAATGTGTATCCAGCGCCGTTTAATCAGAAGTTCCACTTGCTGATGAATCTGGCCGTAGGTGGTAACTTTGATGGTGATCCGACTAGCGAAACCGTATTTCCAAAATCGATGGAGATCGATTACGTTAGAGTCTATGAGCTGACAGGTCGTGAGTACCGCGAGCCTATTCCAGTTACACTGGAGAAGGAAGCCTATCCAGAAGGCTCCAAGCTTGCACTGGCAGACGGCAACATGGTCTATAACAACAATTATTCGGAGCAGGTGCCGGGGGATGACGGTATGGGAATCCCGAATACCGCACATTGGGTACTTTATAAAGAAGCAGGGGCTGAAGCTACGGTTTCTACCGTTCCTATTGGGGAGCGCAATTATGTGAAGGTAGATATCAGCAGTGGTGGCGGCAATTTTTATTCGATTCAACCCCAAGCTATCGTATCTATAGCTAAAGGCAGGTTCTATAAACTCAGCTTCGATGCCAAAACCGATATGTCCCGCAGTATGAGCGTCCGGTTAACAGGTGGAGAATCTCGTGGATTTGCAGCGTATTCTCCATCGCTTAAGGTAGATCTAACTTCAGCGATGACCCATTACGAGACGATGTTTCAAATGAAGGAAAACTCAGATATTGCTGCACGCGTCGAGTTCAACGTGGGTACCAATACTTCACCGGTATGGTTTGGTAATGTCAGATTAGAAGAGATTGAGAATATTCAATTCCCGCATGATAGTGTGAAGGAACCGCTGGCCAACGGTAATCATCTGTACAATGGTACTTTCGATATTGGGGAACCCAATCGGATGAGTTATTGGCATACGGAAGCAACTGGTGGTGCCATGGTAGAATCAAGCGTTAATGACAATGGCCAGTTAAAGCTGCAGATTGGCGGCAGTGAAAATGGTGAGGTTCGGTTACTTCAGAAGGGAATTCAGCTCATTCAAGGGCAGGACTATGAGGTTACGTTCAATGCTTCAGTCTCCTCTGCACGCACAGGAACGGTTCAACTACTAGGGAAAGACGGCAGTGTACAGGCAGAACAACCGGTTAACTTAAGCGAAGGTGAGCAAAAAATTAAAGCTACCTTTATCAATCTTGCAGGTGCAACCGATCATGAAGGACAATTCGTATTACTGTTAAACGGTGCTGCGGATACAGTCATTCTGGATAATTTCCAGATGCTGCGTACTAGCTTCTATTTTGATCCATCGCTAATATACTACCCACTCTTGAATGGTGAATTTAACTTTGGGTTTAGCGCCTGGGACCGCCTGTTGACAGAGCAGGGTGGTCAGAGCAGCGCTACGGTTGCAGATGGAGCAGCGAAATTTAGCATTACGAATACCGGCAGTCAGGCGTATTCTGTAATGTTGTTTCAGAACAACTTGAAAGCTGCTGCTGGAATGGATTATGTGGTTGAATTTGACGCCAGTTCAACCGTAATCCGCAAAATCGGGGTGAACGTAGAAAATGGTACGTATCAGGCCTCGTTCAGCAATATCGTGGAGGTAACGCCGGAGACGAATCATTACAGATTCGAATTCCGGCAAGGAAGCAAGGATACATTGTCTCTAAAATTCCTGCTTGGGAAGGTTGAGGGGATTAGTATTCCTCAAAACCATGATATTATCATTGACAATGTGAAATTTGAGATCAAAAATGCACCGGCCAAACCGCAGGAGCTGCTAAGCGACAGCAGCAATAACAGAGTTTCGCAGCCGATTGAGCTTACTTTTATCGACAATGCAAATTGGCGGAATCAAATCATGGCGGTAAAGGTTAACGGTACAATACTTAATGCAGAGCAGTACACTATTGAACCGGGAAAAATCACAATTGAAGCAGCAGTATTTCCGGCCGAAGGAAGTTATGCCATTACTGTTGAGGCTGAACATTATGTTACTGCAACTGTCACGCAGACTATTCTAGCTAATGATAACAATCTAGTCATCAATGGTTCGTTTGGCAGCGATAAGACGGGCTGGACTACCTGGTCCGGAGAAGGTGGCGTCTCCGCGTTTAATGTGAAGGATGGCGTAGCTGAAATCCTGATTACGTCGGCCGGATGGGAAGCGTGGCATACACAATTTTTCCAAGAGGGTATTCCACTGGAGGGCGGAAAAACGTATGAGGTGAGCTTCAAGGCGAAATCAACGGTTCCGCGGCAAATTGTGTTAGAATACTCCAATACTTCAGCTGCTTCCGCACAAGCTAAGTTTGATATTCATGCGGATTGGGCTACTTATTCAGCACAATTTACGGTGTCGAACAGCAATCCGCTGAAGCTTAATTATCTGATTGGCAAAACGCTGGGCGCTGATCCTGCGGCTAACAGTACGCCGCATACGATTTCTTTTGACGATATTGTGGTCAGGGAGGTACAAGGGGGTCCACCAGTAATACCGCCAAGCGGTACGCTGGATAATGGAACCTTCGATGTAGATGCAACGGGCTGGAGCCAGTACTTTGACGGAATCGGATCTGCCTCTGTTCAAGAGGGGGAATTTGCTATCAACTTAACAGGTACCGGGCAAGCCCCTTTTAGCGCACAGGTGGATTACGAAAATCTGAAGCTTGTTCAGGGAAAAACGTACACCTTGAAGTTTAAAGCTCGTTCTACAGTAAACCGCAATATTCAGGTAGCTGTGGAGCATAAAGGCGGGGATTACACCAAATATATGGAAGCTGAGCTTGTAGCCTTGACCCAAAATATGGACGAATACAGCTACACATTTACGATGAATGGGGCAACAGACGCAGGTGTTCATCTGGTATTTTTGCTAGGGCTTATAGATGGGAACGGTACGGAGACGAATAGTGAAATTAGCGCGGGCAGTACAATTTATTTGGATGATGTAAGCTTGATCGAAGGGTAAACGAAAAAAACGGCAGTGTTTTCCTTTTTACAGGAGCACTGTCGTTTTTTTTGTGTGTGTTTTTTGTGGGTTAGATTTAAGTTTCTTTAGGGATAAATTCAAAAATTTTGCCACTCTCAAAAGATTCTATTAGTTTCAGCAACCAGCGGTAGTAGTTAATGGATTCAGTTATTTTTTCTTCATCTGTATTTAAGAGCTGCATAAGTTTACTATCGTCACTATACTCTTTTTTCATATCGTTAATTTCTGCAAGTGATTTCGCTAGTGAGATCATATTACCTTCGACGGCTTTTCTCCATTTAATAGAGAAGTAATCACTGAAGTTCTGATGCCAGTCAGGCACAGTGGTGAACAAGTCTTTGCGCGTCCCTCTCCCCCATACTTTGTCGATCATTTTCAGATCTAGAAGGGTACGGACTCCCGTACTCATGGACGTTTTACTCATTCCCATTGTTTTGCTGAGTTCATCCAGTGTCACTGGACCTTGATTGAAGTACATATAACCGTATAAATGTCCAATAGACAAGGTAATGCCATACAGATCCATGTTTTTGCCGATAGAATCGATCACACGTTCACGGGCTTTACTAATCTTCTCTATTTGTTCGGGCGTAAGCCCTTCTAAATCGTTCATGATGTCCCTCCTGAGGAATAGGTCGATAGACTGCAACCTTATACAATGTATTGTAATCAAATCCCCCTCCATAAGTAAAGAATTCATGAAGAAAGGAATTTGGCGTAAAACAGAGTATTCCATACATAAAGTTCGTAAAGTTAAAACTGTACACTAAATTTTATCCGTATATGGTGTTTGCATGAATTTTCAATAGTCCGGTAAACTACTATAAGTGAACTAAACCCGGATAACATTTCGGGAGAAGGAGGACGGCATGGCTATTATAGAGGTGAAACAACTAACCAAAGTATTCGGTCATGATGCGGGACGCGCGATTCCTTTATTAGAGCAAGGGATGTCGAAGGAAAAAATTGCTCAGGAATTGAAGTTGACAGTCGGAGTCAACAAAGCCGAATTCAGCATTGAAGAAGGAGAAATATTCGTCATTATGGGTTTGTCCGGCAGCGGTAAGTCGACGCTGGTTCGTTTGTTGAACCGCTTGATTGAGCCTACAGGGGGGCAAGTTCTTTTTAAAGGGAAAGATGTTGTGAAAATGAATCCGGAGCAGCTGCGCCAATTCAGACGGAAGAACATCGGTATGGTGTTTCAGAAGTTCGCATTATTTCCACATCGAAGCGTACTGGAGAATGCAGCATACGGACTTGAAGTTCAGGGCGTAGATAAAAAGAAAAGAACTGAACTGGCAACGGAAGCTTTGCATCTGGTAGGTCTGAAAGGTTGGGAGAATCATCGTCCTGATCAACTCAGTGGAGGGATGCAGCAGCGTGTTGGACTGGCACGGGGCCTTGCCAACGACCCGGATATCCTGCTTATGGATGAGGCATTTAGTGCACTGGATCCGCTTATTCGTAAAGACATGCAGCAAGAGCTGCTGGAATTACAGGCCAGAGTGAAGAAAACCATCGTGTTCATCACTCATGATCTAGACGAAGCTTTGCGGATTGGAGATCGGATCGCACTGATGAAGGACGGAGTCATTGTGCAAATTGGTACACCGGAAGAAATCCTCATCCAACCTGCCAATAAATATGTAGAGCGATTCGTGGAGGATGTGGACTTGTCCAAGGTGTTGACTGCAGCTCATGTAATGCGTCAGCCGGAAACAGTCAGACCTGAACGCGGGCCTCGGGTAGCGCTTCAATTAATGCGTGACAGTGGTATATTCAGTCTATATGTAGTGGACAAGGAAAATAAGCTTCTGGGTGTTATTACAGCTGAGGATGCCCTTAAGGCACTGAATGATAATAAATCTATTCTGGAAGTAACGCGGAGAGAAATCCCACGTGTACAACCGGAAACGCTACTCAATGATTTCTTTGAATTAATATCTGAGACACATTTGCCTGTAGCCGTCGTAGATGAAGCGGATAAATTGAAGGGTATTGTGATTAAAGGAGCCGTTCTTTCCGCACTCGCCGGCAACGCGGTACCGGAAGGAGGATTATAATGGACATTCCTAAACTGCCTTTGGGAAAGGCACTCGAGTGGTTGGAAAATTGGCTGACGACTTATTGTGGGCCCCTGTTTGACTTCATCCATTCGATTATCGGTGGTATGGTGGCTGGCATTGAAAATGCACTTACCTTCCTGCCAGCACTAGTACTTATCGTGATTATTGCAGCTTTGTCTTATTGGATCGGTAAATGGCGCATGGCACTATTTGCGGTCATTGGGCTGCTTCTGATTGATAATCTGGGATTATGGGGACCTTCTATGCAGTCCTTGGCCCTTGTTCTAACCGCCTCGATATTGGCTGTAGTAATTGGTGTGCCGATTGGTATTTTATGTGCGCAGAGAAATACCGTTAGAAATATAGTTACGCCTATTTTGGACTTTATGCAGACGATGCCGGCTTTTGTATATTTATTGCCAGCGGTATCCTTTTTCTCACTGGGCGTAGTTCCAGGGGTTATAGCTTCGATTATTTTTGCAATTCCGCCAACGATTCGCTTGACCAATCTCGGAATTCGTCAGGTTTCGGAGGAACTGGTGGAGGCAGCAGATGCTTTCGGATCGACACCTACTCAGAAATTAGTTAAATTGCAGCTTCCAATCGCTTTACCAACAATTATGGCAGGTGTGAACCAGACAATTATGTTGTCACTGTCAATGGTTGTTATCTCATCGATGATTGGTGCACAGGGCGTGGGTGCCTATGTATACCGTGCGGTATCACAGGCTAAGACAGGAGACGGATTCGAAGCAGGGATTGCGATCGTTATTATTGCCATTCTGCTGGACCGTTTGACACAGAACGCACTAAAACCAAAACAAAGATAGGAGTTTTAAATAAATGAAGAAGAAAAATATAGGGGTATTCCTGTTAGTTATTATGATGATTGCTGTTATTGCTGGATGTTCTTCATCAAGTAAAGAGAAGGTAAAATTAGCATATGTAGCATGGGATTCGGAAATTGCGAGTACTTATGTAGTAAAGGAAGTACTTGAAACTAAGCTTGGAGCTACCGTTGAAATGCTGCAGGTAGATGCTGGCCCAATGTGGGCTGGGGTTGCAGACGGTAGTGCGGATGGAATGGTTGCAGCTTGGCTGCCAAGTACCCATGCGGCTTATCTAGAAAAGTATGGTGCAAAAATTGAAGATTTGGGTGCGAATTTAAACGGAACTAAGGTTGGCTTGGCTGTTCCAGCCTATATGGATATTAATTCTATTGAAGACTTGAAGAACAGTGATATGGCAGCAAAGCTGAACAATCGCATTATCGGCATTGAGCCAGGTGCTGGCATTATGACAACCACAGAAAAGGCTATTGCGGAATATGATCTTAGCGATTACACACTTCTTGAAAGCTCATCCGCAGCGATGGCTCAGGAACTGCAAAAGGCTTATGACAACAACGAGCCAATCGTTGTTACAGGTTGGACACCACACTGGATGTTCGCCAATATGGATCTGAAGTATCTGGAAGATCCAAAAGGGGTTTATGGTGCGGATGAACAGATCCACACGATGGTCCGCCAAGGTCTGAAAGATGACATGCCGAATGTCTACAAATTCCTGGATCAATTCGAATGGACAGCGGAAGATATGGCTAAAGTAATGATTGAGGTTCAGGGTGGTAAGTCACCAGAAGAAGCCGCTAAAACTTGGGTTGAGAGCAATCCGGATAAAGTGAATGCTTGGGTTGCAGGTATAGAATTGTAAGTAAATTAAAAACTGTGTTATGATGTGAAGAATAAATGGAAACAAAAATGTAACTTGTACGCTAACTACTGTTCTTTACACATTACACTTCATAAGCAAGCTCATTCAATAAAACACCCCGTAAGGGGTGTTTTTCTTGGGAATATAAGCAAAGTATTACAAGCTCTTAATGTACTGTGCTTATATTTCAATAAGAATGGATACCTAGTTTACACACTTAGACTTATGCTTTGTCAAAGTAAATCAGGAGGCAGCTGCTGCAAGGAGTCAAGAGAGGAGACTGCTTCATGACAGAGACCATAAATACCTGGATTGATTGGCTGCTGCAAACGCTGGGCCTTAGCGGGCCATCTATTTTATTCGTGACCATCCCGCTCGCACTTTTGCAGAGTATATTAGGATTTTTTCCATTCGTAATTTTGATCGTGCTGCATGTCTCTGTTTTTAACGTAATTGGAGGCATGCTGATCAGTTGGCTGGCCTGCAATCTAGGCGGAATACTGATGTATTTTCTTATTCGGAGATATCTGTATAACTGGTTTGACCGAAAATGGAGAACCAAACTGAAGCGCTATGATAAATGGCAACGTTACTTGGATCGATACGGGATTTGGACGCTGGTACTATTGCGTACGATTCCGATTATTCCGAACAATGTAATCAATTTCATGTCTGCTGTTTCACCGATTAAAGCCTCATCCTTTATATGGGGAACCGTGCTTGGTAATTTATCTTATATATGGTTATTCGGTACGATTGGATCAACTTTAATTGTTCCGCGTGAAGAATGGAATGGTTATCTTACCTGGTATGCGGTGTTTATTGCTATTCTCATTGGTATCTTTATTCGGCGTCATTGGGACCATTTGCAGGAGGATAAGCGGAGCAGAATGCACTAATATCATATTCCCAGTTCATGATCTAAAGGATGAAGAACGTTTCTTCAGGCGTAGTTTGCCGGAGGGAACGTTCTTCTTTTTTGTCCTCTTAGCGAATACCTTAAATTAAGTGGAGGTGGCTTGACCTCTGCGTAAGGCGGGAGGGACTATTGCAATGGGCAGATTGAAAAAATGGGGGAACCGAAGGCTGAGAATACCTGATCTAGGCCATTTTCGGCTGCCAAAAATAAATGGGGACACGAATCGGAGATTCTCAGCAAGAAGCTCCGCATTCAAGTCAAAACCCAGCCGGGCAGCGGTTAGGCCGCAGCGTACGCGCTTTGAAGCCAAACGTAGCAAAGGCCGCTTTAGGTTATCCAGCCGGCCAGAGAGTAAGGTAACGGTTGCAGGCGGAAAAACACATAAGCCAAGAAGCCGACGCAAATTTTGGCTGATAGCATCTTTAGTAATACTTGTGCTGGTGCTGCAGTCACTTCGCTATGTGGAGCTGCATATGAAGCCGCCCATCCTGCATTTAGCACAAATACGTGTGAAGCAAATCGCTACGGAATCGATTAATAAGGCGATTACCTCTCAGGTTGCGAATGGAGGGAATGCGGAAGAGCTAATTGATTGGAAGACGGATAAGAACGGGAAAATATCAGGGTTCATGCTCAACTACGCGGAGCATATGCGTATTACTTCGCAAGCGGCACAGGTCATTCAGTCTACGCTGCAGGAATTGCATAATCGAACAGAATATATTCCGCTGGGGCAGGCGCTGGGCAGTCCCCTTATCGCTTCTTATGGACCCGATATTCCGATCAAGATTGAACCACAAGGTGCGGTTAAGGTTGAACTCAGTACTCGCCAGCAAAACGCTGGGATCAATATGATTCTGGTCGAGGTATATATTCATATTGTGACAGAGGTTGCAGTCGTCATTCCTTTTGATATGGAGCCGCAGGTAGTGGATACAGAAATTCCTGTGTCTTATCTGATGGTTGTTGGAGATGTACCTATGTATTACTACGATAATCAAGGTCAACCTGTGGGGGCGAACGGCAGCAGTGCTCCGGGAATTGCTATTCCTGCTCCAGCTGTAGGTGGGGATAAGAGTGGAGCAGTGGATCAGGGTAAGGATACCTCCAGCAACAGTCAGAAAGATAACAACCCGTCTCCAGCGGCAACTGATCCCGCGAGTACGGGTGCAGACCATACGGAAGAAGATAAAGGAGCGGGCGGAGGAAATTAAGGGGATATCGCGCTTCAGCGCTCATAGACTATAGGTAGAACAGCTTTAATAAATGGAGCGTGAATCCTAATGTCGCAAGAATCTCTGAATGTGGAACGCTTGGCGGGAAGGTATGGGTTCTTGGAACGCACGGGACTACTTCCACTGCCGAGTATAGATGGGATCACCCTTGTAGTTGAGCTAAGCCGCCCGGATTGTGCCGCGGCTTGCTTACCCTTGCTGCTGCTCCATTCTGGAGAGTCTGTGCGCATTATTGCTGTGGCAATGACTCCTGATTTTTCTATGGATACATTAGCCGGACAGTTCTCACAGGAGCAGTCGATTCTCTTTGTTCCTTATGAGAAAGAGGAGTACATGCCTAACCAGGCTCTGGCACAGATCGAAACCAGTTTCGCGGTTTTACTTGAAGATTCGACCATGGTATCGTCTGGCTGGCTAAATGAGCTATTGTGGGTTCCTTTTGATGACGCTTCTGTTAAGGTGGTTGCCCCTCGCTCTTCAACCGAAAGAGGGGAAGGGAAGAAACGTCTTCACTTCGGCACCTATGATGAGTTTGCTGCGCATGTGAGCTATAGTCTTAGCCGGCACCAAGGAGAATGGCGAGAGATGGATGTACTAACGGGTTCTTGCCTCCTGTTCTCTAAAGAGCTGCTTCAGCGTATTGGAGGGTTGGACACCTCGCTTCATGCGCGGCCTCTTATGATTGCCGATTGGTGTCTTCGAGCGCGGCAGTCTGGAGCTAAGCTGGCGCTAAGTGATGCTGTGTATGTTCATGCTATACATTCACTTGATAGAGGCCAGAGTAGGCTGAACGGACCAACACTTGCGGATGGCTGGCGGGCGTACAGTACAAAATGGGCGCTGGAAGATGTCTTAGAAGACGAAGAACATCTTGTACCGCAGAATGGATTCTTACAATCAACACAACCTGTTATTCCACTCGGTAAGGCAACCTTGGCAACGCCATTAGTGACGGCGATTGTTTATTGTGAAGAGGATGGGAATGGGGACCATCTTCCGCAGGAATGGGCAGCTACACAGGAGCAGCAGAGCTACAAGAATATTCGCTGGATCTGGATCAAGGACAGCTGGATGAACACAGCTTCCGGCTTGCCAGTAAATGAACAGGATGTAGTGATTACAGTTCGTGGTCAAGAGGCTTGGCTGCGGGCTTTGAAGAATGCATCTGCATTATTTGAGAGTGAGATAACTGTGTATTTATCAGACTCTATCAGGTATGAGAAATATTACGTTGAACGGGTAGTGAAGGCGATCACCCAAGGTTCCGCGGATCTGATCGTTAGTTTATCTACGGATATGGACGAAGAGGTGGGGCATTTGCTTAAGGGAGACCCTTCGGGAATTGTTTTTCCGCTAGAGCGAGTTGCTCATAAAGGCGGGAATGTGCCTGGAGTGATTACCTGTAAGGCGTCCACTTCGCACCAATTGCAGCTTCACCCTGAAGCTTCACTAACTATAGGTTATGTGGGGGATTTGTCCGAACCGCAGGGGAAGAAAGCAGATAGCAGCAGGGGCAGGGAGGCGCACTCATGAAATATTTAATTCTGAGCAGAGGCTCCTGGGAGGAATACGAATATAAAAGACTGTTGGATCTTCTTCCCGAGCGGGAAGAGGTTTGTTTTGCCGGAAGAATGACTCTTGAGCAGCAGATTAACAGCCAGATCAAGCCGGTAATGATCGCGGATATTCATACTCTCAAGGCGAGGGAGTACACATTTCTGGTCTCCTCTCCTTATTGGCTGCCCGAGGTTCTTTCTTTGCAAGCAGGATATATAGTGGCTTTGTTAGAGCGCTTTCCGGAAGAAGAAAATAAGGTCTTATGGGATAAATACAGCGGCTTGCTTGGAGCAAAGGCTGATCTAGTAGGAACCCGGTCAGAACGGATCTATCTGGAGCAGAGCTTGTGCAGGGAGAGTGTTATTTATCTCGACGGGGATCAGCAGGAATCCTATGGAGTTGTATTTCAGCGCGAGCGGATTTATTTTCTGACAGATTATGAAGTGTTGTGGAGTAAGGCGATTGAGAACTTATGGCAGGAGGAGCCCCTCCTTGCTACGGACTGGTTTAGGATTCAACTCCAGCTTAGGGCGGATTATTATACCTCGATGTGCGCCAAGCTGCCCAACCAGCCTGTTGTACATTATTTGGCAGCATCTTATTTGTATTTGCTTGGGGACTCCACAGCGAATCGATATCTGGCGCAATCCTTTGAGTTAATGGTGCTGTATGAATATTTGGATTGCCTTATTTCACACTTCCGTTTTTTTTCTGCAATAGAAGCCAAGACAGGGAATCTGGAAACGGCAGTCCGCCAATTTGCGATTACAGCATTTACCGCAGAGGAGAAGCAAGCAGTAGAAAGGATGGAGGGCTGGCTCCATTCCGGGCAGGATGAACTGGTTCGCGCGGAGTTGTTCCACCGGAATGAGGATGAGGCAGCGGCGGTAAGAATTTTAAGCCCGCTAACTTCTTCCGAGGCAAAAGCGTTGCTGGTGCAAAATTATGTGCGGACTTTTCAATGGGAAAAGGCAATAGAGCTGCAACATGAGCAAGAAAATGTGGATGAAGCCATGGAAGGCACCATACACTTGCTGTATGGCAGGCGGCACGAGGCCATCCGCAGCTTTTTAAATGCGGGAGGGCAAGACAATCAGGCATGGCCACTTTTGTCAGAGATGGCAGATCTCGAAGAGGCTGTAAGACGATTGAGAAGGAGAGTGGAGGATGAGTAGTCATAGAGGGCCACTCCGCAAAACATCTGGCAATCGTCTGACTGCTATAATGCAGGTTAGGAACGAAGCCGGAAGGTATTTAGAGCAGGTGCTGGAGGAATTAAGTGAGTTCGTGGATGATATTGTGATCGTGGATAATGGAAGTACAGATAATACGGCTCAGTTATGTCTCTCTTTTGCCAAAGTTAAGAAGCTCGTAACCCTGCAAAGCTCTTTGTTTAACCGTGAATGGGAGCTGCGGCAAACATTGTGGGAGCTGGCGGTATCTACGAATCCGGATTGGCTGCTGTCTGTGGACGCCGATGAGTTCTATGAAGAGTCTGCTAAACGGGAGATGAGGCGACTCATCGATCAGGATGTGTATGACTGGGTATCCTTCCGATTATTTGATTTTTGGGGCGGCACCACACATTACCGTGAAGATGAGCATTGGAATATCCACACGAAGCATACCCGTACACTAGTCCGCTATTTGCCGAACTTTCATTATTTTTTTCCGAAAATGGATCATCATGTGCCAAGGCTTCCGCTCTCTTATTCGGTATTGCCGGGTTTTCTTACCGAGCTGCGTGTGAAACATTATGGTTGGGCGATATCCCCTGAGGAGCTTCGGCGAAAATACTCGCGTTACCTGGAGCTTGATCCAGAGGGGCGCTGGGGTAGTCTGGAGCAGTACGAATCTATCCTTGATGAGCAGCCCCATCTGGTAGAATGGCAAGAGGAGCATTGAAATCCGCATCTGCCCTGCCAACCGGCTAAGTCCGGCTGGCAGATCTCAGAAGCAGCGCAGAAGAGATATGAGCTGACGGTATCCCTTGCGGATAAACTTCTGCTGCGAGCTGCAGCTTGTAATAAGCGAGGCTCACGGCTGCGGTAGCCCCCCCGACTCTACGCAAAGCGGCTTCATCTTCTATATGAAGGATGGGCACCTCTCCGCAGGAGTAGGCTATCGCAGCGTATAATTGCCACTCGGTACAGTCCGCAGGCGTTTGATATTGAGGAGACTTGCTGACATAAATAGAGCACCATTGTTTTTTTATGGAGGTGGGGGCTTCGAGTAAACCGTAAAGTAAAGGCTGCGGCAGACTGGACCATTGAAAGGAAGAACCTTGCGAATGCCGATAAAGTGCTAATAAACTATTCCAAGCACCAGTCTGAAGCAGCAATTGTGCTGCATAGTTGAGATCCGAAAGATCAGCTTTAAGCCTATAATTCCCCGCTAAAAGATGATGGATCGATAAAATCCCCGGTCTGTAAGGCAATAGACAGACAAGCCAGCGCATGGCAGACTCAGTATCTCCAATACGGCAAGAGAAAGCCCACAGGTAGCCAAGTACAAAGGATCGGTTGGAAAGATGGGAAGGATCATGAAGCAGCTGTTCAAGCGGTGCGAGTGTCTGAAGATGTTCCGGTTGATTGTTTATTTCCAGAATCGCCTGCAATGCAACCTGAACAGATAAGGGTAACTGGCTGGCTGTAGAAAGCTCAGCTTGCCATTCCGGATCGCGGGCATTGAGCGCTGCGGGCAGAAGATGACTCAAAGTATCAGGGGATAAAGAGTGCAGATGGTTGTGGGTCAATGCTCGTAGCATCACCTTCTCCCCAGAAAAAAGGCTTAGTGGGACAAATTCTTTCCACGCTTCGGTATAATCAGGCTTATGTTGTATGGAAGCCTCGTAATGTCTCCACGCATCCGGGTATTGGTATAACTTCTCACACACTCTCCCGGCTAGTAGTTCTGTTCGATACGTTCCACTGCCCGAGGAAGAAGGGTATTTATGTGCTGTATTCCCGCTCTGAAGTGCTTGCTCCAAGTAGTGCTTGGCTGAGCTGAGCTTCCCTTGTTCCAGTAACAGGAGGGCATAGCTTTCTAATAAATCCGTGAAATCGGGAAAAAGACCGCTCCCCGTACGAAAAACTTCCTCAGCTTCCTGCTTTCGGCCACATAGTTGTAAGGCGTAAGCCGTCTTAAGGTAAATATCTGAGACATAACCGGAAGGGGCTGGAGTGGAGGTGAGCAGCGGAAGGAGGATCTCTGCCGCTTCTTTATATTGTCCCTGCTGATAATACTCTGCCCCTAACGCATAACGAAGAAAAAGATGGTTTGGTTGAAGCCGCAGACCGTTGTTGATAAGTGCTAAATTGCGGTTATATTTATTTTTACGCATCAATTCATCTTCTAAATATCCGTAGTGCAAAATACGCAAATCTGCATAAGCGATCTCCCCCGCTGGAAGCTCCCAAATGCTGCTGGCAATCTCCTCATGAATACTTCCGCGAAAAATAATTCTTTTGTCATTTCTGAATAATCGACAGACATGATCTGTAACAAAATCCGCTTCAGGTATATCACCGACATAGTGGATAATGGGCAGCCAATACCCATGAATATACTCGGCACCAAGCAAGGGCTGGAGCAGATTCTCACTCCAATGATCTACAGCCTCATCGGCATCCAGCACCAGAACCCAAGCAGAAGTTGCATACTCTAGGCTTATATTCCGAGCTTTGGTAAAATCATTTTCCCAAGGAATGTCGATAATCTTTGCACCGAACCTCTGAGCGATTTCTTTACTGTTATCCTCTGAACCTGTATCCGCAATGATAATCTCAGATACTAGCCCGCACACAGAGGATAAGCATTTCTCCAGATGGTTTGCCTCGTTCTTAATGATCATGCAAAGTGTAATATCCGGTGTGGTCATAGGAATACGTCCTTCCTAATCTGAAACTCTGGGCAGTGGAAGTGCGAGCCGCACTCTTTTAGCCGCTGGAGAATAGGGGGTTGAAGAAGAGAGGGAGGCAAGCAGACGATCCGCCAACAAAAGCTCCGAACGCCCTGGGTGATAGGCTGGGTTGAATAACGAGTCATTAGATGAGGGCTGCCCTGTGGTCTTCATCAGCTGTTTTGCTGCCTTATCACATCCCTCAATCTGCAATAAATCTAAGAGAAGTCCGCTTTTAGCAGCTGTGTATTCGGGTAGATGAGCGTGAAGCCAGCCCGAAATTTCATTTTCGCGCTCAGCACATTTTAAGGCTCGGATCAGTCGGGTTATAATGGGCGTTGGATCGGGATGAAGCTGAGCAGCTTTGGTATAACAGGCACAGGCCTCGGTCTGATCGCCTATTTCTTCGCATAACTGTCCCAGCAAATAAAATGTCAAATAAGATCCGAATCCAGACTCGGTATGGTAACCGGAAGGGGCTTCTCCAATGACTAAGGCTTGCAGCAATGCTGTTTTGGCCTCAGCTAGGGCTCCCATTTGAAACAGCAGCACACCTTTGATATGAGCCAAGTCAGGATAATCTGGATGTAGGGTTATCCCTAAGTCGCAAGCTTCCAGCGCCGCGTTGAAATCTTTTAATTCTGCCAGGCAGCGGATTTGATATTTGTGCAGCAGATGAACGTAACTTGTGTCGGGCGGAGCTTCGTTAAGTGATCTTTTGATATGCTCTAGAGCCGGTTGATATTCACTAAGCCGCATATATTCAACAGCCATATTGAAATGGTGAAAGGGGTCATTGGGATTTAACTTTAGCTGTTCCTTGAGCAGCTCTACATTTCGTTTGATCTTATCTTTTTTTGCTACTACGCCGTCTGCATAACCGTAATGATGGATGACTACGGTGCTTAAATGCATAGCTGCTTTGGGTGTAGCTTTTACGATCGTTTCTGCAATCTGTTCGTGGATGATGCCGCTGAAACGGTACTGCGGGCGGTTACGGAATAGGCGGATAATCGGATTAACAGTAATGGTCTGTGAAGCTGCGGTTAAACCTTTATGATTATGAATGCGCAGAAAAAAAGCTTCATACTCCAAATGCTCCGCACACAGCAACAGCTCCCCCTTACTTTTCGCATCCAGTTCCTCATCTCCATCCAGAATGAGAATCCATTGTCCGTGGGCTTGCTGAAGACCCGCGTTGCGGGCAGCGGCAAAATCGCCATTCCAAGGATGGTGAACAACTTTAGCTCCAAAGCTTAGAGCAATTTGTAGCGTGGAGTCGGTAGAGCCAGTGTCGACTACTATGATCTCATCGGCGACACCACGTACGCTTTTTAAACATTGGCTTAAGCTATCTGCTTCGTTCTTAACGATCATGCATAGCGAAATCAGAGGTTTTTGGCTTGGCATGTTCATTTGGCTGCCCTCCCCTCGCTCTGGCGGAAGCTCCACTGTGTGTGCCACGGTGTACGATTTAGTAAAAAGATGGATTTATGGATGGCACCAATATCCGTTTGCAGTGGACCGTGGACGTTAGCTGCATCCAAGCTGTTCAGAGCATCCTCCATGCTAAGCTTCGCTTGCTGAAGGTAACAGAGTGCTAAACCCACTCGGGCAGCCTCATGCTCAGGCATTTGCTCCAGCGCTTGTTGAAACCATTCACTGGCTTCCGTGTAATGCCCCTTGTCAAAGACCATCTCACCTATATAAAAAAGAACCTTCGCATCAGCCGCTTGATCGCTAACTAACCTGATAAAATGCTCGCCTGCCGCATTCCTATTCCCTTCTTTATATAATGCTGCGGCTAATTCAGACCGAAAGGTAGGGAACAAATTTACCAAAGCTTCGCTTAACGCGGGCTGGTGTAGTTTTACTGATTGTTCGATCAAATCTGAAATGAATGAGGAATGTAATGTTAATGGATCTACCTCTGCTTCGACGGGATCTACCTTTTGTTGCTGGTGGCACTTCTGAATGTATTGCAGTCCGAAGCGAAGTTCGTCTGGTACATAGGTTAGCAGGTCATTGTGGAATTCTCCAAAAAGCGACCAAGAGCAAATAGCCCAGAGGGTAGCCCACTTTTTCAGATATTCTAAATCATGGTTATCTTGCGTAGCTAAGGAGGCCATTTGTCTTATCGTTGTATAGGCGTCTTCCAGCTTGCCGGTAATGATGAGCGAAGAGATCATCCAATTTGCCGTCTCTAATTCCAAGGGAAAAGTGTCTCGGGATAAGTTAGTGATGGCCTCATTAGCATTTATCGCAAATAAACTGTCAATAATCGCAGCTCGTTGGGCAGCATTAGTTGGGGGGACGAGTTGTATCAGCAAGGTGGCAATCTCCTCATCGGTTACAGCTAAGCGTTGAAAAGCAGAAGCTATTCCCTGCAAGGCAGGCCTATATAAAGAGTGGTGTTGAAGCGCACGGTGGTAGAATCTCGCAGCGTCCTCCTGAAGCTCAAGCCGCTCTGAGATTAATCCTAGTCGATAAAGTGGGCGGAAGGTGTTCATCCCTTGCTCAGATACATATTTTTGATTAACCTGATCTCCAGAAATGGATGCTGCACGCTGATAAGCTTGAAAAGCACGTTCTAACAAACCTTGACTCTCCAAAGATTGGCCTAATAAAAAATGCAGGTCAGAGTAATCCTCATAACGCTCCAATTCAGGCAACAGCAAGGGATCTATGATATTGGTTTTTCCTTGAGCCAGATAAATTTTACAGAGATCTCTAATCATCGTAGGACGGTAGGAAGCTTCAAGTGGCACATGGTGAAGGGTCTGGCGAAGTAATGTCTCTGCTTCCAGAAGACGACCGTCCTGACAGCAGGTGACTGCTAAATTATACGAGTGAAAAGGATCTTCCGGTTGTTCGGCTAAAGCGAGTCGCAGCAGCTGTTCATTGCGTTTGATTTTATTTTTTCGTGCCATGATTTCCGGCATATATCCGAAGTGTTCAATTTCAATATCACTATGCTCAATCGCCGAGCTGTTATGTGATTTAAGGATTGCAGCGTCAATTCCTTCATGAATTCTTCCGCTATATCGATAACCCTGTCCATTTCGGAATAAACGAACCGCACTGTGCTTTACCTTATCTTCAGGCCGAACGCCAAGCCAATTATCAATGTTTACTGTAAAAGCCTGAGCTTGCGTGTTTTGCAGGAGGCTGCGGAGTTCCGGAAGTGGAGTTTGCAGGCGTTCATCGGCATCAAGGACTAGAATCCAATCGGTATCCGCCTGATCGAGGCCTTCGTTACGCGCTGCAGCAAAGTTTTCTGTCCATTCCCGTTGGAATACTCTAGCCCCGTGCGCTTGGGAAATAGCTATGGATTCGTCAGTAGAGCCTGTATCTATGACTACAATCTCGTCAACACCTGCTACGCTTGTGAGACAGTGGGGCAGAAGATCAGCTTCATTGTTAACGATGAGGTGGACGCCAAGCGTAATATTGTTCACGTTGTTTCCTCCTTGTTACATATGTAGAAGTAGAAATCAGCTTTTGCTATCAAAAGAAAAAGCACATGGATATCCATGCACTCTTTCGTTACAACATATGATGGGCCTCTGCATTACGTTCCCTGTGCGTTGAAACTTACATTGATTGTTGAGGCGGCTCCTGCATTCGTTGATTGATAGGATAAGCGTGTATATTTCAGGAATCTGGCCGGAACTATGACATCGATAGAACCTGCTGCTAAAGGATTATCTCCTGTGGTATCGACGAAATAGTTCGTTCCGTCAGCACTGATTTCAACTCGTGTGTTGACTGGGTTAGCTCCAGTGTTATTGATGAAAAAGGAATAGGTCCCCAATACGCTCGTAGTCACTGCTGGCAGTGGAGTATAGGCATTAGCAGTTGCAATACCCGTCGTCGTCTGTTCGATAAAGCTGCGTTGTGAAATAGAGGTCACACTACTGAGTGTACCGGCTGTAATGGTGGCTCCGAGCACGCTGGTAATGGTGCCGTTTAAGAGGTTGGTGACCGTACCTGCAGAAGACAAAGTACCAGCTGTGATGGTGGCTCCAAGTACGTTAGTAATCGTGCCTTCGAGAATGTTAGTAATGGTACCTGCTGAGGACAGAGTACCCGCAGTGATCGTAGCTCCGAGCACGCTGGTAATGGTCCCGTTTAAGAGGTTGGTGACCGTACCTGCGGAAGACAAAGTACCAGCCGTAATGGTGGCTCCGAGCACGCTGGTAATGGTCCCGTTAAGGATATTGGTAACTGTTCCTGCTGAAGACAAAGTACCAGCGGTAATGGTTGCGCCTAGTACACTAGTAATAGTACCGGCAGTGATCGTAGCTCCGAGCACGCTGGTAATCGTGCCATCGAGAATGTTAGTAATGGTACCTGCGGAAGACAAGGTACCCGCAGTGATTGTAGCTCCTAGCACACTAGTAATGGTCCCATTAAGGATATTGGTAACTGTTCCTGCTGAGGACAAAGTACCAGCGGTAATGGTTGCGCCTAGTACACTAGTAATAGTACCGGCAGTGATCGTAGCTCCCAGCACGCTGGTAATCGTGCCATCGAGAATGTTAGTAATGGTTCCTGCGGAGGACAAGGTACCAGCCGTGATCGTAGCTCCGAGCACGCTGGTAATCGTGCCATCGAGAATGTTAGTAATGGTTCCTGCGGAGGACAAAGTACCAGCTGTGATGGTAGCTCCGAGTACGCTAGTAATAGTCCCGTTAAGAATGTTGGTAACCGTACCTGCGGAAGATAAGGTACCCGCTGTGATGGTAGCCCCGAGTACGCTAGTGATAGTCCCGTTAAGAATGTTAGTAACTGTTCCTGCTGAGGACAAAGTACCCGCAGTGATGGTAGCTCCGAGTATATTGGAAATCGTACCATCTAGGATAATTGTCGTTAGATTTCCGCCTGGATCTGTAGTAAGCGGATGATCAATCAGCGAGGCATCCCGGCCAAAAATAAGCGTTCGTAGATTATCGGGATTAGCTTGAAAAGAGCTGTAGTTAGGCAAAATTCCTCGTCCCTCTCTTATAAAATTGTTAACTCATACCTATAGACTGGGCTTGGACGTATACATCAATTTTGCCTAAACCCGTTGGCTGTTGCGTGGAGGCGGATATCCGAGTCCACTTTAAAAATCTGCTTGGCACTAGCACCTTCATTTCTTTTGCGGCCACGATCTCTTCTGAATCTATAAAAGAATCAAGACTGTTCGGACTAATCTCCAAGCGGACGCTAACAGGGTGGTCTCCTTGGTTCATAACTGCGTAAGAGATCATCGTTTTAGTTCCGCTTTTTTGCCAAGGCAGAGGCGAAATGGAGCTGGACACGGGGAATCCGATAAATTGATGCTCGGAAAATAAAGGACTGATCGTGACCTTACGGCGCTTTCTTCGACCATTTGGAGGTGGAAAAGGTTGCGGATTTCTAGAGCGATTCCCCTGTTTTTTTGTGTGTTTTATTTTGCTGCGCTTTTCTAGTTCCAGACCGTTATGGATTTCATTCACCTCCTACGGGTTTTCTGGAACCCTATCCATAAAAGGACCCTAACCGTCGTTTGAGCCCTGAGCATCAATAAACCGCAGTCCAATAAGCCGCGAACCGTTAGGGACAATCCTTAGCCATTCGAATGGTGATAATAATATATGGTGAAAAATAAGAGGTGATTGGGCTGCAAAAGCAAAAATACGCACCTTCCCAAACAACCTGCTACTTAGAGCGGCATAAAATAAGATAAGCTCAAGTACGGGGAGGATAGCGCATGCCAAACGATTCAGTATTTAATCAGAGTAGCCAGCCACTCTTTACAGAACAAGTCAACACGTATGTTGCACCTGGTATAGATTCAGCTCCGGAGGGAGGAGCGGCTAAGGCGGGGCTATTGTTTGGAATCCCTTTTACTTCTACGGTAACGACTGCTGCACCGTTAGTTGTTCAGATTAGTAATCCGGCAGGCAGCGGACGTACATTGTATGTATCCCGTGTTGCAGCTAGCTCGGCAACAGCTGCGGTTACGTTATCTCTACTTCGGAACGCTACGGTCACCGGAACCACCGTTACACCGATAAATTTTAATTTTGGAAGTGCGTTAACCAGTGTGATGACGGCCAGAACCTCGACTGCTGCCCCTACGGGAGGTCCGGCCACTCTAGTATCTTTATTACTGGCAGCGGGTCCCGTCATTGTTGACTTTACTGGACAAATCGTTGTTCCTCCCGGAAATTCCATAACCACGTCCATCACGATTGCATCGGGAACTTCAGCAGCGACAACATCTATCAGCTGGTGGGAATATTAGAACTGGGAGGGGATAATCATGCCTAATCAATATGTGTTTAACGACAATGATCAACCTCTTTATGTGGATATGGTCAATACCTTCCAATCTCCGGATATCAGCGCGCCACCTGAAATAAGTGCTTCGAAGGCTGCGGTCTTGTATTCTACCAGCACATCCGTGTCTAGTTTGGTCGTACTTAGTCTTATTTCTGCAATTACTTCTATTCGGATTAGTAATGCTGCTGGCAGCGGAAAAACCGTATATATATCTCGTATAAGCGGCAGTATCGGCGGATCTTCTCTGCTATCGGCTATGTCTGGAAGCTTTACAATTGTCAAAGGGGGGACGTTAACCTCTCCTGCAACCTTGACACCAACAAATAATAATCTCGGAAGCGCGGCTACAAGTGCGATGACCGTTCAATCTTCAACAGCGGCAATTAGCGGGGGGACGACGCTTTACAATTATCAATTAGCCCCAGGCGCTTTCTCACAGAACTTTACGGGCAGCATCATCGTTCCGCCGGGGACTGCTATTTGTGCTAACGTAACTTCATCTAGCTCGGCCGTAGGTTTAACGATTACTTCTGCACTCGGTCTTCTTTGGTGGGAACAATAGAATATATATTTTATTTTGAACCTATAACGGTGGTGAACCTTGACATCATTTGGTTAAGGTTTTACATAGAAGGTTGGAATGAATAGAAAATAAAGGGGATTGGCATTATACAATAAAGATGGAATTCAGTTTGGAATGTGAAAAGAGGGACAATTATGGAAAGTTGTTTATTTATTCATGGCTTTACCGGAGGTGAGCATGAAATCTCTCCCTTGTCCCAGTTTATGGAGCAGCATAATTATCGTTCCAGAACATTTACCCTAAAGGGGCACGGGGGCAGCAGGAATGATTTACTGCATTCGGATCGACATGATTGGCAGCAAAGTGCTGAGGATGAATTAACAGAGCTGTTAAAGACAAATGACGGAGTTCATCTGATCGGTTTTTCAACCGGTGCTCTTATTGCTTCACATCTTTCAGTGCGCTATAAACCTTGGATTAAATCTCTCACTTTGTTGTCTACCCCTGTGTTTCCGCTGAATCCTGTAGAAATTATTAAGACCCTTGCGAGCTTTTCCATGCTAAAAACTTATATTAGTAAATTCAGTTCAACGCCTCCAAAAGCAACTCGAGAGTTCCAGCGACTGGTTCGTGAAAGCTTTTCTGTTTATCCGCATATTGAGACTCCAACCCTGATCGTGCAAGGGAAACGGGATCATCTAGTGAAGACTAGAAGCGCCGATTACCTACGTCATCATATGATCAAGGCGACCCAAAAACAGGTGCTGATGGTCGACAACAGTGGTCATATGGTGTGCCATTGTGAAGAGAAGGACCGAATTATGAATGAAGTCTTGCAGTTTATTCAGAGTACAGGACGTTGAACTCAAACACTAAATATTCAACCCCAAGAGCTTCCGAAATAGGAGCTCTTTTTTTGTTGTGCATTTCAATTTTAAGGCTTGACAACGCGTCTGGTGTCATGGTAATTTTTAGTAGGGAAACCGGTTTCCCTAAAATTCGTTTGTTTCTATGCCAAAAACATCGCTGGAAAGGTCGTTTTTAATCCAAGAAGTAGGTTTTAGTGTGTTATGAATACGCTTTAATAAGAGAGGGAGATGCGCGCGATGAAACGTAAGTTATGGTACGTGCCCGTTCTGATTACATCTATTCTTCTTTCTACTGTGATTAATTTATTCATATTAGCGCCACAACAGGCAGATGCGGCCAGCATCGGTACGATTAACGAGAATGATACCATTTATCAGATTATGGTTGACCGGTTTAATGACGGGGACTCTTCCAACAATGCTACGGGAGCGGCAATTCGCTATGGCGAGAACTCTGAAGAAGATTTCCGTTATATGAAAGGCGGAGATTGGCAAGGGGTGATCGACAAGCTGTCTTATATTAAAAATATGGGGTACACCGCGATCTGGATTTCCCCAGTGGCGGAGCCGCAAATGACGAATCGGGAGAACAATGGCAGCGGTAAAAATACAGCGTATCACGGGTACAACGTTAAGGACCCTAACGCAGCCAATCCCTACTTTGGTACAAAGGAGAAGCTGAAGGAGTTAGTGGATTCCGCACATGCGGTTGGCATCAAGGTGGTGATCGACGTTGTGCCGAACCATATCGGGGATTATATGCTGGGTACCCAAGCCTACTATGATATCCCTAGTCTGCAGCCAGCAGCTCCTTTCAATAACCCGGCTTGGTATCACCATAATGGAGATATCAACTGGTCTTTGGCAGACGGAAGATACGATCAATGGGCACAGGATTACTTAGAAAATCATGATCTAGGCGGACTGGATGACATTGACTTCGATGTCCCTGCTGCTAAAAAAGCCGTATTTGATTCGATTAAAGGCTGGTTTGACTATACAGGAGCAGATGGTGCGCGTGTAGACGCAGCCAAGCTGATGAAGCCGACTGATATTGGTGAACTGCAAAATTATCTGGGGGTTAATACCTTTGGCGAGAATTTTGACGGCAATGCTGAATTTGTCTCACGCTGGGTCGGCAACAACAAGGAGTGGGGCATGCTTGATTTCCCAATGTTCTTCTCCGTTCTAAATAGCTTCGCATATGGGCAGTCTTTTGACTCCAATATTAAAAGCACCTTGGCACAGGATTCCTACTACAACGGAAATGCCAATCACATGGTTACCTTTATCGACAATCATGACCGCAATCGTTTTCTCACAGAAGCTGGAGGAAGCGTAGATAAGCTGCAGAACGCTTTGACTTTTATTTTTACAGTGCGTGGAACACCCGTAGTCTTCCAAGGTACGGAACAGAACAAAGGCAATGGTAATGGACAGATTATGACGGGAGGCATCGCCGATACCTGGAACCGCTGGTCCATGGTGAAACGGGATGCAAACGGCAATGTATTAGAGAATTATTTTAATGAGAATGCCAGCACCTACAAGCACGTAGCCAAACTTAATGAGATTCGGAAAAATAATCCGGCACTCCGTACAGGCACTCAACGTGAAATGTGGTCTGCACAGAACTTATATGCTTTTTCACGTCGTATCGACACTGGAACTAATCTGGGGCAGGAAGTTATCTCCGTATTTAGTAATAAATCCAGCGGCTCGCAGACCGTTACCATTCCACTGCGTGCAGAGAGCAGCTTGGCAGTCGGGACGGTTCTTTATAACCAGTTGAACACTTCGGATACGGTAACTGTACAATCGGGTGGAGCAACTGGCAAGCAGATCACTGTAACCGTGGGTGCAAATGCAGCCAAAATCTATGCAAAACAACAGCTTCCTACAGATACAGTGGCTCCAACTGTACCAACTAACGTGACCGCAACTGTTCAAAATGCATCCAGTGCTTTAGTAAGCTGGACCGCTTCCACCGACAATGTAGGTGTGACCGGATATGAAATTTATCGCAACGGCGTCAAAGTGGGTACATCCGCAACTACTTCATATACGGATAACGGATTATCCGCCAGTACTACGTATGACTATACGGTAAAAGCAATGGATGCAGCAGGCAATCTATCCCTCCTTAGCGCGATTGCTTCAGTGACAACACCAGCGGGGAACAGTGTCACTATTTACTATAAGCAGGGCTATACCTCGCCTTATATTCATTATCGCCCTGTAGGAGGAACTTGGACGACATCACCAGGTGTGGCGATACCTGTCTCTGATGTAGCAGGCTACAACAAAATAACGATTAATATCGGCTCAGCCAGCCAGCTTGAAGCTTGCTTTAACAATGGCAGCGGTACTTGGGACAGTAACGGGGGCAGCAACTATTTATTTAGTGCCGGCACCTGGACTTATACACCAACTGGCAATATTCAATCGGGTGGACCAGTGACGCCGACACCAACGGTAACGCCGACACCATCACCAACTGTAACGCCTACACCGACGGTAACGCCGACACCGACGCCAACCGTAACACCAACAGCAACACCAACGCCAACACCGACGCCAACGGTAACGCCGACACCGACCGTAACGCCAACTCCGACACCGACCGTAACGCCTACACCAACGCCAACGGCAACACCTGTCGGCAGCACGGCAACGATCTATTATAAGAATGCGGCTTATAGCAGCTCTTATATCCATTATAAGCTCGATGGTTCAACGGTCTGGACGACGTCTCCAGGCGAGCAGCTCCAAGCTTCTGCTTTTACAGGATATAAGGCGGTTACGATTCAGCTGGGCACGGCAGCTGGGCTGACCGCAGCCTTTAATAATGGCAGTGGCACATGGGATAACAATGGCGGCAATAACTATCATTTTGCTGCG
Source organism: Paenibacillus sp. FSL L8-0333 (assembly GCF_037965665.1). Classification (NCBI taxonomy): domain Bacteria; kingdom Bacillati; phylum Bacillota; class Bacilli; order Caryophanales; family Paenibacillaceae; genus Paenibacillus; species Paenibacillus sp. FSL L8-0333. Next base: position 5,808,532 of record NZ_CP150186.1, on the reverse strand, counting down.
GGCACCTGGAGTATGGTGAATGGCAACATCACCGCAGGAGAACCACAAGCGGATAGTGTTACATTCCGAGTAACTGTTCCTGCGTCTACTCCTGTGAGTGGTCCCGTTTATCTCTCCGGTTCCTTCAATAGCTGGAATGTGGCAGATCCGAACTACCAACTGACGAAGGGCAGTGATGGTATTTACTCCATCACACTAAGTCTACCGGCGGGAACAGCAATTCAATACAAAGTTACACGAGGCGCTTGGACTAATGTGGAGGTGAATTCGAATGGATCGGATCTTTCCAATCGAACTCTTACGCCATCAGGCGGTACACAAACCGTAAATCTGACGGTTCAGCGCTGGAAGGATCTATAAGCTTCATAATATCTACAGTTTAAACACAACAAGGAGCGGCTCCCGTATGGGGCCGCTCCTTGGTAAGCAGTATGAAGCTTTTTAATTGCAGAAAGTACAATTAGACTTTCTGTTTGAAGCTGGTAGAAAGATTTAACTGTATTTTGTACAGTAGAATTCAGGAAAAAGGCTGTTTTTTGCCGATTTCACGAGTTTTGACTGCACAAAGTGCAATTAAATCGAATGTTACCCATCTTATAAGGATTTCTATTGCACAAAATGCAATTAAATCCGATGTAGCCATTTTAGCTACTCAAATTCGATCAAGCTAAAGCAGTTACTCCAGACAATCAAGCCGAATCAGCACTCAGCGCAATAAAGCTCAGTCAGCTACACAAGCTCAATCAAGCTCAGTTAGTTACTCCAGACAATCAAGCCGAATCAGCACTCAGCGCAACCAAGCTTCTGCCTCCTCACTAAGTTCCCGCCGGGAACTGGGATCTCATGGTTGACTCACGGGGAATGAGTTCTGGCTCGAGAAGCAAATGCCCGGTAGGCATGTTGTTATTACGAATGCGTTGCATCAGCAGCTCGCCTGAAGATACCCCCAGCTGGAACGTGTCGATATTCAGAGAGGTTAGAGGTGGCGTAGTATAACGGGACAGAGGATATTCATCAAAAGCTGCGATGCCGAGCTGTGATGGAACATGAATATCCAGTGATTTTGCAGCTTGAAGCACCCCGAAGGCAACATAGCTGTTCATGCATACTACGGAGTCTGGTCGATCTTCGCTCTGTAGAAGCTCAAGTGCAGCATGATAGCTCTCATGTTCATCAGCCTTACAATTGATAATCCATTGCTGCTGATCCGCAAGATCTGCTTGCTGCAATGCTTGCAAATATCCACTCAGACGATGGGTATAAATCTTTTCCTGCTGCTGCCCGCCTATGAAGGCTATTTTGGAATACCCCTGCTTTATTAAATGTGAGGTCAGCATGCCGCCGCCTGCTTCATTATCGAAATCGACCCAGCTTCCGGGAGTCATAATTTCGCCGATGGAGATGTAGGGAAACTCCAAGCGGTTCAGTTCTTCGCAAAGCTCTTCCGTAAGTACGGAGTTATTCGCTATGATTCCGTCGACACGTTTGCTGAATACAAGTCTATTTAGAAAATGTCCTTCCGGACTACTGTGCTGCACATTGGAAATAGTCAGCTCGTATTTTAAAGGCGCAATTACACTTTCTATTCCACCGATGATGTTGTAGAAAAACTGGTTTAGAAATTCACTTTCCTTGGACATATCGACCAGGAGACCAATATTACAGCTGCTTTGTCTGGCTAATCCAGTAGCGATACTGCTTGGTGTATAGTTCATCTGCTTCATAATTTCGCGAACCTTGTGTTTCGTTTTCTGTGATATTTTTGGGGAATCGTTTAATACTTTGGATACAGTAGATTTAGCCACATTGGCTGCTTTGGCAATATCAGATATGGTTACTTTCATTGTCTTCCCCTCATAATCCGGAACGGTATTTGTAACCATAATAACACAAATTTAGCAGTCTCTCTAATCACAAAGAGTCTCATAGATTTAAAGATAAAAGCATAAAAAAGGAGTTTGGAAGTTATGCCTCATACATGGTTTTTATATCATACAAGTGAAGATCCGTTTGCCTATCCTGTGGGTACGGGCATCTTGAAGCTCAGACTGTTCACGCAAGCTGGACAGCAATTATCCTGTACCGTCATCTACTCAGACCGTTATGATTCTCCGGGGCATGAAGTTCCTTTGCAGATGGAGCGGATTGGGTCGGCAGGTGTTTATGAGATACATGAAGCGGTCATTGAGAACCCTACGAAAAAATGCAGATATCTATTCCATGTAACTAATCCTGCGGGTGAATATGTCTGGTATGGAGAGAGAGGGGCGTCGGAGAACCGCGAACGTGCGGGTTCTTTTCAATATGCATATCTCCATCATTCTGAGGCGTTGAAGTTACCTTCATGGAGCATGGATGCAGTAACCTATCAAATCTATCCTAGTAGTTATAACGAAGGGACCTTACAAGGCATTTCTGACAAAATGCCCTACTTGCAACAGTTAGGAGTAAACGTTGTTTATATGACGCCTGTATTTGAGTCTCCTTCAGAGCATAAGTATAATACCTCCGATTACTATAAGGTTGATCCAGTATTTGGGGATATGGAAGGATTGAAGGCGCTGGTCAGCCAGGCACACAGGCATGGAATCAAAGTGATTTTAGACGCTGTGTTTAATCATTCGGGAGACCGCTTTTTCGCGTTTAAAGATGTGTTGGCAAAAGGAGAGCTATCTCCGTATAAAGATTGGTTCTTCATTCATTCCTTTCCGGTTACGCAGACGCCTGTACCCAATTATGAAACGTTTGCCAAAGCTGAAGCGCATATGCCAAAGCTGAACATGGACAATCCGGATACGGCGAATTACATGATTGAGGTTGCGAAGTATTGGGTGCGCGAGACAGGGATTGACGGCTGGCGTCTGGATGTGGCCAATGAAGTTAATCCGCGTTTTTGGTCCCGGTTTCGGCAAGAGCTCAAATCTGAATATCCTGAAATCCTGCTGATCGGTGAGATTATGCATGCTTCTGGGCCATGGCTTAGAGGGGATCAGTTCGATGGAGGGATGAATTATGTGCTTCGTGATGCAGTGTTGGAATTTTTTGCGGAACAATCTACGGGGCCAGTTCGCTTTATGGAGCAATTGCTCCATCAGGAGGCATTGTATAATGACCAGGCGAATTCGGCAATGTTTCAGTTGCTTGGCAGCCATGATACCCTGCGGTTTCTTACGGCATGTAAAGAAGGTGGGCGTGGTTGGGACCACGTGAGTACCGCTGTTGAACGTATGATGCTGGCTGTTTTTTTCCAGATGACCTATATCGGTATTCCAATGATCTATTACGGGGATGAGGTTGGGATGGAAGGGGCGACAGACCCCCACTGTAGAAAAGCTATGATATGGCAAGAACAAGCTCAGAATGCAGTGCTGCATAAGTGGTATCAACAATTGATTTCTCTGAGAAAAAGCCATGAAGTTCTGCGCAAAGGTTCGTTTCGTCCTTGGTTTACTGATGAAGTTCGTAATGTGTTTGGCTACATACGAGGTGTGGAGCACGAGAAGATAGGGCTGATTATCAATAATTCTCCAAACCCGTACCAACTAGAGCTTAGCCCATATCGAGCTGATAAGAACGAATTAACTGATTTATTGTCTGGAGCAACTTTTAAAAATAATAATAAGCTTACGGTCAGCATTGAACCTTTTGGCTGTTTGATGTTGTATTAAAAAAGAAAAGGCCCCTCTCTAAGGAAAGGGACCTTATTCTAATTTACAGCACTTCTTTTGCTTCTTTTGTTCTTTAAGTCTCTATATTCCTGTTTCTCCCATTGTTTCAGTAACGGAAACGGATCAAAAGCCCATTCGGTAATTCCGCGATCGCGGTAAATGCCAAAATGTAGATGTGGAGGAAATTTTCCTTGTGTACCGGGATTGCCGTAACCCGAGCTGCCTACCCAGCCAATAATCTCACCGGGGGTGACTATATCTCCGCGAGAAATGGTTTTGTTATATCCAGATAGATGAGCGTAATAATGGTAACGGTTCTCGATATCGCGAATGCCAATTCTCCAGCCACCGTACCGGTTCCAGCCTTTTGTCTCTACTAAGCCAAAGCAGGTGCTTCGTACTGGCACTCCTTGAGGTGCAAATAAATCTGTTCCTTCATGGATACGTGCTCCGCCCCAGCTTCTTCCAGTACCCCAAGTGCTACGATAAGAATAAAGGTTACTTAGGGGAAGCGGGAAGGCATTGCCGGATAGGTCCAGCCGTCCAAAATGTTCATATAACTTCGCGAACTGGGTAATGCGCTGCGAGGCGCGGCCATTGTGATAATACTCCCAGACCCCGATACTGAAATCACTAGCGGATTGTCCATACTTCAATAAGTGTCTAGCCATACTATACAGAACGTCCGCATCATTCTCTGGATCAGCAATGCCGTCTCCTGAGCCATCACTGCCAAAACCATCAAAGAAGCTAATGGATTTCGGGGAAGTATCCCCTTGATCCGGGTTAAGTGGACCAGCCCATACTGGTGCCGGGATTATTATCGCTGTAAGGCGCGTGGAGACAGGCTGCCCTGAGGCTCCCTTTTTGGCGAGCGTGCGTTCATATTGATCAATGGCTGCGAACCTAAACCAAGGGATACCAGTAGCTGCGCTCATTTGCTCATAAATCTGTCTACGGCCAGACCATTGCGCTTCTTTGCTAGCACTAGCGGGATCCCCGCTGCTCATCACCGGTTGGATAGTAGGCCGCGCTACAGCTGCTGCAACGGGAAGGTTTAAACCACCCCAAAGGATAGCGGCCGCGGACAGGCATAACAGGGTTCTCCGGTTTTTAATATTTTTAAATAGGGCCAGCAAGATAACAGCCTCCTTTTGTCCGGGCATTAAATTGAATGTAGTCACTTCGGATGAAGCTTTTTTATAGATTGGTGCAAAATACTACTTTTTATCCGTTCTTGTCTAAAGGTACCAGAAAAATCTCGCTGGAAACTCCAGATGATACACCCTGCATATTTCACAAAAACAGGCAATTGTAAATCGCACATGTTATAATATGAGGCAGCAACTTTCATCTGCAGCATCACATTCAGGAGGAAGCGGGGTTTATCATTTTGTCTAATAAAACAGCAAAGCAACCTAAACCGGATTGGATTAAGATTAAGCTAACTACCGGTGACAACTATCAGGAAATCAAAAGCATGATGCGTTCCAAAACTTTACATACCGTATGTGAAGAAGCTAGGTGTCCGAATATTTATGAATGCTGGGCAAACCGTACGGCTACCTTCATGATTTTAGGTGATATTTGTACACGCGCATGCCGTTTTTGTGCAGTAAATACAGGGATGCCTACAGAACTGGACCTGCAGGAGCCTGAACGTGTAGCTGAAGCTGCAGAGAAAATGAATCTTCGTCACTGTGTGGTGACTAGTGTGGCCCGCGATGATCTTGCGGATGGTGGCGCTCAGATTTTTGCTGAGACGGTCGCGGCGATTCGTAAACGCCTTCCGTTATGTAGTGTTGAAGTGCTTATTCCAGACTTTTTAGGAGACCGGAATAGTCTTGAGATTGTCATGAACAGTAATCCAGACATTCTTAATCATAATATTGAGACCGTGGAACGGATGTCAGATCGTGTACGGGCTAAAGCGAAGTACCCTCGTTCCTTGGAATTGCTGCGCAGAGCCAAGGAAATGAAACCCAATATTCCAACCAAATCGAGTATCATGCTTGGTGTCGGTGAAGAGTGGAATGAGATTTTACAAGCAATGGATGATTTGCGAGCCGTAAATTGTGATATATTGACTTTAGGACAATATTTGCAACCCACTCCAAAACATTTAAATGTCGAGAAATATTATCCACCGGAGGAATTTGCACTGTTGAAGGAAGAGGGAATGAAGCGTGGCTTCAGCCATGTGGAATCAGGCCCGCTAGTTCGCAGCTCTTATCATGCGCATGAGCAGGTGAAGTCTGCAGCTCAAGCTCGCGAGGAGCGTGCGGTTTCTTCTAGCTAATTATTGCTTTTCTGTGGTTTAATTCACGGAGAATGTTAGTAAGAGGAGGAAGAGCGACAGCGTTCTGAAATCTCTGCTCTTAGGTTACCCATAAAAATCGTTGATTTGCGTCATTGGAGGGGAATATTGGAGCTGTAGGAGCGGTTCGAGAACAGCGACCGAAAGCCCAATATTCCACATAGATGGCGGTATAATCAACGTCATGATTCCCAAAGAAAGGCAGGCGGCAAAAGCTTTGATCGTAATAGGCGGAAAAGGCTATGAACTTATGTTGGATCATAAGGATGGTTGGAATCCGGAGGCATTTCGCGGGAGATATAGCGAGGTGCTGGAAAGATACGACTATATTATCGGTGACTGGGGTTACAGTCAGTTGCGTTTGAAAGGTTTTTACCGGGACAACCATCCTAAGGTGAATCGGGATACAGCGATTTCGGGTATGGTTGATTATATTAATGAATACTGCAATTTTGGGTGCGCTTATTTTGTGCTGCATAAATTGAAAGAGGTACCACAAGAAGGCATGTTCAAGGATATTTTGATCAAAGAATTACCGGAGCCGAGTGATGAAGAGGCCTTGGAGCAAGAATCGGAAGCTAGTGATGAAGCGGCTGCAGATAAAGAGTTTTCTGCTAAAGAAACATCCTCTAAGCAAGGCTCGAATCACTCATTGGCATTTAAAGAGATGACTTCTTCTAAGGACAATATGGCGAAGGATAGACCTGTGAGAGAACATCAGAGCCGAAATCACCGGGGCAAGGATTCACAGGGCAAGAAATCCAAAAAGGATTTCCAAGGCAGACCGCCACAAGGTCAGTCTCAGAAGCCCCAAAACACACCAAAACCTCAAAGCGCTCAAAACAACCAGAACAATCAAAACAATCAAAATAATCAAAACAACCAGAACAATCAAAACATAGAAAATTCACAACCTTAATGATGAAAGCTGAACCATAAGTAGAGTCCTTCTACGAATGAGCCAGCTTTTTTTCTTATAAAAAATAGCAGAGCAGCGTTTCTCCCGGTACTTGGAGATCGCTGCTCAGTGTTGCTGTGTGTTGCTCAGTGTTGCTGTGTGTTGCTCAGTGTTGCTGTGCTGCTCAGTGTTTCTGCTACTCTGTGTTGCTCTGCTGCTCTATGCTATTAGTCGTTGGCTGCTTGATCCAGCAGTTTCATCATCCCCCGAGGCTTAAGGACCCAGATGCCGTTATGTGCGAATTTTTAGCCTTTTGAGCAGGGTTTCGGACTCCAATGATGCTATTCGTTAGAAAGAGGGGAGTAATTATGGTGTCTTTTATACCAATAGCGACTATGGGGTCCGATAGCATAACAAATATGGATTAATATTGCGATTAGGGTCATCCATGTCCGATAGGTGCTACAGATGTTTCGTAGGTGCAAATATTATCAAACTAAACAAAAAACAGGAGTTGTCCCAACGGCCATTTCATGGCTTATGTGACAACTCCTGTTTTTACTCATGGTTGCTTGATTCAGCAGCTTAATGATTAGCTAGATTAAGGATCTATTTTACAGATAATTTCAATTGTTTCTGTGTTGCATTGTAACTCCATACAAGCGCAGGGAACTTCTTCTTAAAGGCATTTAATTCAATGAAGGTCTCGCCGTTCTGAGAAAGCGCCTCTTTGGAGGACAACGTAAAGCCGGTCGCTTTACCTGTCCCGTTCGTTACGATGACTTTTTTGTTCTTGGCATCCCATGTGATGTCGCCTTCGATCAGTGCACCTAGTACGAGCGAAGAAGCATAAGTCTTATCTCCTTGCTTTATTAGACCCACATTACCAGCAAAGGCAACCCCGTTGACATTCAAGATATGATGATCACCGGAAACCTCAATGCTTTTCATTCCTGCAATCTGTAGAGCGGTAATCAGCTGCGCAGTTTTGCCTTTAACCTCAATATCCGGTGCAAGCCCGATGTGATTAAAGTCTTCTTTATTTGGAGTTAGGTATTTCTGCGTAGTCAGCTTCAGCATGTCTCCATTGGACATTGGAAGCAGGCTCTGAATACGTGCTTTGCCGAAAGAACGAGTGCCTACGACGGTAGCGAGCTTATTGTCGCGTAATGCGCCAGTAAGCGCCTCAGAAGCGCTGGCAGTGTACTCATTCGTTAGAATAACGACGGGTACGCCTATTTTGCTGCCACTGGCAATCGTTACTGGAGTAAGTGCTCCGGTTTGATCGGAGGTATACATCATGATGCCTTTATCCATGAAATTGGAGACAATGTTGTATGCCGAATCCATATAGCCGCCTAAGTTGTCACGCAAATCAAGCACCATCGATTTCATACCTGCTGCACGCATCTTTTTCAGCATAGCGGCAAATTCTTCATCGGAATTCTGTGTGAAACCACTCAGTGTGATGTAGGCTATCTTCTGTCCAACAATAGTTCCGGTAACAGAAGTCGAGCTGATTTCATTTCGGGTTACACGAAATGATTTAGTCACTCCATTCCGGAGCACCTGCAGAGTGACCTTGGTGCCTGCGGCTCCGCTTAACTCGTCTCCTTCGGTCTCTTCAACGGGGATTCCGTTAATTTTGACTATCGTATCACCGCGTTTCAGACCTGCTTGTTCTGCAGGCGAACCGGGTGTTATGTCTTCGATGTAGAGTTCTGTTGCGGTATATTGCAATCTAACACCAATACCAACGTATTCCAGATCAACATCATGTTCAAATTGTGCCGCTTCCTCGGTATTGAAGTATTGGCTATAAGGATCATCCAGGGTGTTCACCATGCCGTCAATGGCTCCACGAATCAAAGTATCCTTATCTACACCGGAGAGGTTATAGTTCTCCAGAATATTCATGACTTCATTGATAAGATCACGGTTATCTGTAGATGCCTGAGCGGCATCGGCAGCAGAAACTACTGGAGCAAAAGTTAGGGATAAAGCCAGACAGCTGCCTAGAAGTGCACTTATTACTTTATTGGATTTCATGGAATCATACGCCCTTTTTATATAATTTATAAGATAAGAAAGTATACACTGCACGAATTAACTTTCTGTGACGTATGGTTTTAGGATTTCACAAGTTTATAGTAAACGCTATAGGTGTTATCAGTAGTCCATACCCCGCTATCCGACTTGGATAAAATGAAGATAGTGCCTTGCTCAAAAGTTTCCTCTTCACTGGCATCTTTCTCTTTGTTTTCCACATAAATAGCTGCTTCTTTGGCGCTAAAATAGTAGATATTTGAAACGCTTGGAGTATAAGTGACGTCGTATGAAGTAAAGAAATCTTCCAGATCTTCCTTAAGGGAGGTATCATATTCTTCTCCGTATGAAGTCATGGTGGAAAGAACAGCCGCCGGATTTTGTTCATTCATAGCTTGATAATATTTGGTGATATTACCTTTGATGGCATCCGCATCATTTTGAGGAATGTTAGCTGCTGTTTTTAGAGCTTGTTCACGAGTCAGCAGTATCACGGAGCTTTGGGATTCCACAGATGATATTTTCCAGCTTCCATTCTTGCGGACAAGTGTATACATGTATTCGTCCTCTGTATCTGGCGTATAAGCCCCACCTGTCCGGCGAGAGCTTTCCAATGTATAAACAGTAGCGTCATCGCCTGTAATATCAATGATTTCCAAACTTTCAATAGTATTTTTTATATCAAAAATCTCAAAGGATGCATTGAGATCCGCCACTGACTCCGCATTAGAGGATTCTGAATCCATAAGGGAATAGAAGCTAATTGCTTTTTCTTCATTAAAATACTTATTAGACAAACGGATTAATGCTGTAATCGCTGCTTCGTCCTTATCTTTGGATACTGGGGTGGTAATTTGCACGCTTCTGCTGGTTGAATTCCAGACGGCTGTGCCTCCGGTTGCCTCTGCGATAAAACGTAAAGGAATGTATGTAGTGCCAGCTGAGGAGACTGGTGCGGTGGTCAGTTTTTTCACGGTTCCGTTAACGGTTGCACGGTTGCTGCCAATTTTCAGGCTGATCGCCAGATTTGAACTTTTACCTGTTACTGTTCCAGTCTTGGCATCCCAAAGCACCTGCAGTCCAAGCTTTTCGAAGATGACCCGGAAAGGGACAAGTACAGAATTGTTCGCTAAGTAAGGGGTTCCTGCGGTAAAGGAAACCTTACTGCCGTTGATATAAACATCAATCGGTTTTGAAGCAGCAAAAGCCGGGACCGCCAGTATCAGGGCCAGAAGACTTATGCTCAAGAGGGATAATAATTTTTTCAACAGTACTCTCTCCTTTTATGTAACTCTTTGTAAAATAGCCTCATTATACCATTTGATTTCTCTCTATGTCTATCAATTGGTGTTAGTTTTGTCACACCAAAAAGAGCCGGAGATATTGAAATCTCCAGCTTTTTGATCCCCTGATCTCAGACTAAGAAAGCTTCACGGACACGGTTCCAGAATGGAAACGGACGATATCTTGCGAAGCTGACTTTTTTGTCTGAAACTTGACAGCGTACTGAAATCAGGTCATCAACAGGAATGTTGTTATGATCTACGGTGAGCAGCAAACGCTGGTCTTTACATGAAAAAATGTCACAATGATGATGCTTTGGCAGTAGTAGCGGCGAGCCCATTGTCCGGAATACACGGTTGTTAATAGACGCGATTTCGGCAATCTGCAGCGCTTCTATTGAAGGGTGAACCATAGCGCCCCCTAGGCTTTTGTTATAAGCTGTACTGCCAGAGGGAGTTGAAATACAAAGTCCATCGCCCCGGAACATTTCGAAGGTGACATCGTTGATGTCGATTTGGATCATTATAGTTCCATCCACCCCTTTAAGGGTAAATTCGTTGAGGGCAATGTGAGACGAAGATCCCGATTTTTTGTGAATCTCCAGCTCTATTAATGGATATTTCACAATACGCGGTTTCTGCGGCTCAGATTCACCGGTTCCGCACATATAATCGATTAAGGTGGGCAGCTCTTCTGCTTGCCAGTCCGCATAGAAGCCGAGGTGTCCTGTGTGCACACCTACAAAGGCTAAGTTGGGAATCTGGTCGATAAAGGTATGAAAAGCGTGCAGCATTGTGCCGTCTCCACCTATCGAGATGACGATTTCCGGAGACTCGGCATCCAGTTGCAAATCCCGCTCCGCCGCCAGCTTGTGAAATTGCTCGGCAAGTTTGATTGACAGCTCATCACCGCGGTCCAGAACATAATATCTCAAGATGTACAAGCTCCTTTATATAATTCCGTCATACACCGATCATAATCAATCTTGCCCCGGAACACAATATGTAATCAACTTCGGCGCATCAATCGGAGCATTGCCATAAAGGCAGGGATAAGCAGTGACACTAGAAGAGCAGCGGCTAGTATAAGACTCAGTAGAGCTAGACTGGCAGTGACACCTGAGGCTGATGGTGTAAAGGCAGTGGAGGCAGGCAGAGAGACCCAGGCAGAAGACAATCCTGATCCCATCACAGGCTTCCATAGCACCACCACGAGACCTGCTGCGAGTATGGCATGTATTAGTCGTGCAGTTAAGAACGGCAGATAACGCAGCCCGGTACCGTTCAAAATACTGGCGACTTGGGCATGTACAGATAATCCGCCCCAAGAGAGAATAAAGGCAGCTGCTGCGACCTTGAATTGAAGCGGGATGGAAGAAGCGGCTTCACCAGCAGAACGAGCACCTATGGTGACCTCGAACAATCCGCTGATCAAGGCCTGAGCTAATTCGGGAGGCCCTCCAACAAGGGAGACGAGAGATCCGGCCAGGCTAAATAGTGAGGGCAGGATTCCGGCACGGGCAAGCAGCTCCATTAGCACGTTGAAGAATACAACCAGACCCCCTACGACAATAATAAGCTGTAGCGAGGATTGGATCGCTCCTTTTAACAGTTCCCCGAAGCTCCGTCCATCCTTGCGCCGGGCTTCGGACATCGCAAGGAGTGCGGCATGTATTCTGCCGAATCCTTGTTTTGCTGGAGCAGAGGGGGTGTCAGAACTACTTTTTGTTAGGTCTTGGGTGGGAGTCTTTTGTTCCTTACGTCCATGAAATGACATTAGGAGACCAACCATTAAGCCACTTCCGTAGTGGGCTAGTGCCAATATTAGCCCCAAAGAAGCATCGCGAAAGAACCCAACGGATACCGCCCCTAGTAGAAAAATAGGATCGGAGGAGGTTGTAAATGCTACAAGGCGTTCACCTTCGATTCTGCTGATCAGCTTCTGCTCCCGCAGCTTAGCGGTTAATTTGGCTCCAACGGGATATCCTGATACATATCCCATGGCCGCGACAAAACCACCGCTGCCAGGTATACCGAAGAGGGGGCGCATCAGTGGATCAAGTAAAGCGCCGAAGAGATGGACAATGCCTAAGCCTAGCATGATTTCAGAAATGACGAAGAAGGGAAACAGTGAAGGGAAGAGCACGTCCCACCAGATGGCCAGGCCACGTAAGGCTGCGGCAAGAGATGCTTCAGGATGAAGTAACATCAGCAGCATACAACCAGCCAATATGAATCCCAGCAGCGGGCCGCCAATCTTTTTAAAAGTCATAATTAACGCCTCCTGGTCTATGGTTAGATGTATGCAAAAAGAGGGACAAACAGCACAAAAAAATGGAGAAAGCGGTTACAATTATCTGTGCTTTTTCGCAGGAATTATGATATTATGTAATAAATAAATGCACCCTCTGTTACACGATTAAATGGGATGGAGTGATGGCGATGAGCGTTATAGCCGGAGTTCTCGTTTGTGCTTTTGTATATGTAATCCGGGTCTCTCTCGTCCCTCCTGGTGATGAGGAATTTAGGACCTACTAACCTTACTCTTCAGGCGCTGAACTATAGTTTAGCGCCTTTTTTCTGTAGTTTAGAGAGCACTTTCGACGGATATCCGTGTTATGCTTATCTTTGGTATAATAAAATAAGTAACGTTTCATTAATATGGAAGAAGGCTGGTAACCTCAATGAATCCAAATGAGAGTATATATGACAATCTAGGGGGGGCTGAAGCACTACATCGGTTGGTGGAAGTGTTCTATGCCAAGGTACAGCTTCATCCGCAGCTGGGACCCTTGTTCCCTGAAGATATTACTCCAGTTCTGGAGAAGCAATATCAATTCCTGACACAGTTTTTTGGCGGGGGTCCGCTTTATTCGGAATTACATGGACATCCCATGATGAGAGCAAGGCATATGCATATTCCTATTACACCAGAACGTGCTGATGAGTGGCTACAATGTATGAAAGAGGCACTGGTGGAGACTGGAGTCGAAGAACCACTGCGTTCATTCGTGCTTAGCCGCCTTGCAGGTCCTGCACATCATTTTGTTAACATGCCCCAGGAATAACAAGGGACAGGTTGATCCTGAAAGGAATGAGAGTACTTGACAGAGTTAATACCCCTATATTCTATTAAGGTCAAGTGTTGCAACTGTGAAAATGAATTTTCAACCTCGCGGGTACGTCCTAGTCTAAAAAAGGCTATTCGGCGTGATGCTGATTTCTGCGCGTATTATAAAAATGAGAATCCGGATTATTATGTTGTACGGGTCTGCCCCAATTGCGGGTTTGCCTCCACAGAAAATTCGGCTGACAAGCTGACGGAACGTCAGCGTAAGGCATTTAATGAGCAGGTAGGGAAACGCTGGAAGAGCCGAGACTTTGGGGAGAAAAGAGACTGGGAAACTGCGCTCGAGACCTATAAGCTGGCGCTTTTATGTGCTCAGAGTATTAACGATAAAGATCGGATTATTGCAAGTCTGCTGCATCACATTGCTTGGCTCTATCGCTACCAAGGGGAGACTGAGCAGGAGAAGCGTTTTTTACGTTATTCTTTGGACGAGTATGTTAAGGTCTATGAAAAAGATGGCATTGCCGGCAATGATGCCCGGCTCATGTACCTGATCGGCGAACTTAATCGGCGCATCGGAGAATACTCAGTGGCTGTGATGTGGTTCTCCCGTCTGATTAATGATCAGAAGATTATGGATGCGGCGATGATTCGAGCGGCACGTGAGCAGTGGGTTATTTTACGGGAGCAAATGCGTGCTGAGGCTGTAGAGGTTGAGGTTGATGTCGAAGGCTTGTCTTCAAGTTCATAACGATTTGCGAACAACAAAAAGCGCAGAAGAGAATTTAATTCTCCTCTGCGCTTTGTAGAAAGAAAATGTTAGGATTTGCTTATCTGACAGCTCGATCGAACAAAAGGTAATCGCCGTCATTATCTATAACTGTAGGACTGGCGCTGCAGCAGGGGAAGACAAGCAGTTTTTTCTTGCCGTCACGAACGATTTGTAATTCTTTTGGCTTCATAGGCAGAAGCACATTCTCTGAGTTGCAGAATGGACAGTATTGCACATACATATCGCCTAGAATGATGTCATAAGGCCAGGTATGACTAAAAGGAATCATTGTGAGTCCTTCCCAGAAGGAGTCTCTTCATTTTCGCCCTCAGTTTGTGGGGGATTTTGTTTTTTGGATAGCTCCGCTATTTTTTGTAGTAAAATATGTTGGGGCATATGCATCAAGTGTTCCAAAGGAACGCCTAGTTGCTTGGATAACGTAATGGCTGTTTCCGGTGAAATTTGTAGTGGCTTCATATGAATGCCCTCCTAAAGTTTATCGGCTATAAATGTTCAGATATCGTTATTCACTTTACCATGGTGTTAAGACAATTACAAAGAAAGTCAAATGAAAGCAAAGGAATGGTGAGTACAAATGAAACAACCGTTATCACTGACTTGGGAACTGGATACTATTTTTCCGGGGGGGGCTTCGTCTGCAGAGCTAGAAGGTTTCTTGAGCAAGCTTGAAAAAGATATTTTATCTTTACAGGGCTTTGTGAAGGATGCTGTGGCACCAACGGATGTTGCGTCAACAAAAGCATTGGATGAGGTTATAGCATTGCTTCAGAGCTGTTCAGGAAGACTTGTGGAGGTCACTTCCTTCGCAGACTGTCTAGGCGCTCAGAATCAGATGGACAAGGGTGCGGTAAGACTGGCAGCCAAAGTGACAAGCATGCGCGCCGGATTCGAAGGGATCAGCTCGCAATTTAGCAATGTACTGCGTCAGACTACGGACAAGGTATGGGCTGAGTGGATGGCTCGTCCAGAGATTGCTCCTTTAACGTTCGTACTGAGCGAGAGCCGTGATTTGGCCCGTGAGAAGATGAGCCCTGAGCTGGAAAGTTTAGCGTTGGAATTAGCTGTTGACGGATATCATGGATGGAGCGGACACTATGATACGATTGTAAGCTCAATCAAGATCCCATTTGAGGATGAAGAAGGAATAAAGCTGCTTTCTGCAGGTCAAGCTTTTAATAAGCTGGATGATCCAGATCCAAAAGTGCGTCAAGCGATGTTCCATAAATGGGAAGAGGCTTGGACTGAAGCGGCAGATAATTGCGCAGATACTTTAAATCACTTAGCAGGCTTCCGCCTGAAGCTCTATAAGGGCAGAGGCTGGGACGATGTTCTAAAAGATCCGCTCAGCATCAATCGTATGACACAGGACACCTTAAATACGATGTGGGACGTAATTACGAAGAGCAAACCTGTACTCGTGTCCTACCTTCAGCGCAAAGCCAAGCTGCTGGGGTTGGATTCCCTCTCATGGGTCGATGTCGAAGCTCCCGTAGGCAAATCCTCCGGCAAAATCCCTTATGATCAAGCTGCGAAGGATATCGTCACACAGTTCCGTAAATTTAGTCCTAAGATGGCTGAGTTTGCAGAGCGTGCCTTTGATAATAACTGGATCGAGGTTGAGGATCGTAATGGCAAACGTCCTGGTGGATTCTGTACTTCCTTCCCTGAGAGCAAAGAATCACGGATATTCATGACCTACAGCGGCACACCTTCCAATGTTTCAACATTGGCCCATGAGCTGGGACATGCCTATCATTCCTACTTGCTTGATGATCAACCTGTATTTAATCAGAATTATGCAATGAACGTTGCAGAGACCGCTTCAACCTTTGCAGAAGTGATTGTATCTGATGCTCAGGTTAAAGCTGCGGGCAATGCAGAGGAGAAGCTGGCACTGCTTGAAACGAAGATACAGAACAGTGTGGCATTCTTTATGAACATTCACGCTCGATTCTTGTTCGAGACTCGCTTTTATGAAAAACGTAAGGAAGGCCTTGTAAATGCTGAGGAACTGTCTGCTCTGATGGTGGAAGCACAGAAAGAAGCTTTCTGTGGTGTGCTTTCTGAATACCATCCTCACTTCTGGGCGTCGAAGCTGCATTTCTATATCACAGATGTACCTTTCTATAATTTCCCGTACACTGTTGGTTATATGTTCAGTACAGGCTTATATCGTCTGGCATTACAAGAGGGAGCTTCTTTTGCAGACAAATATGATAGCTTGTTGCAGGATACCGGCGTGATGACATTGGAGGATTTGGTGCTCAAACATTTGGGTGTGGATCTGACTAAGCCAGATTTCTGGCAAGGGGCTACAGATTTGATCGTGGCTGATATCAACGAGTTCTTGGAGATGACTGAGCATTTAGCATGAAATGTCTAAAATAAGACAAATTTCAGTGCGCTAAAAATAACGAAATTTCAGTGTGAACACGCAAAGACCCCGGTTAAGGGGTCTTTTTTTAATGGTTAAATGTCGAAAACTCCCGTTTTATAAAAATTAATATACGAATGATCTATGAATTTTGCGCATTACTAGGGATAATAACCCAATTTTGTAGAATAATGTTGTTTGACGTATTTAAGGGGTCTATAATGAGCCTTGAGCCTTATATAAGGCTTGCAAGGAAGACTAATGAGCTTAGCTCAAAAAGCTTAAGTAAGCGCTTACTAAGCCGATTTGTACGAAGTAAACTCGAAGTAGCTAAGCTCACAAACAATATAAATCGAACCAGAAACTTGGGAAAAGGGGAAGGAGTGGCGGAGGGGAATTTTGGAACTGTAAGAGCGGGAGCGACCGCCTTTGTCTCCGAATTTCACCCGCTGTACGCGTAAGAATTCAAGAAATTTGGAGACAACAGCGGCTGGAAGTCCAAACATTCCCCGCAGTAGCGACGGATCCTTAGCCTAAATATTTAGGGTTCGATTTATAAAAGACGAAGTGAACTCGAAGAAGCTAAGCTCACAAAACTTTTAGGAGGAAAGATATGCTTAAGACAGAACAGCTATCATTAGCAAGACAGATGGATTTGGTGTTTAGGGAACTGCAAGAGGAATTATCGGGACTATCTTCCGGTACGGTATTTGTGCAAATACGAAATAATACCATTGGCAAATTCGGCATACGTCATCACCCTCTAGCCGGTCGGGGTGGTGGATTCACAGAAGTAAAGGAAGGAATAACGGAGAGTCAGCAGTCTTCTTTTCGTCTAATGGCACTGGAGAGTCTGAAATACAAACGGCGCTGGACTCATGGTGAGATCAGCTATGAATTCGCTATAAGACAGGGAAAGCTAATCGTAGATGCTACGCTGGAGTCCAATTATAATATGGCGAATCTGATGATTCGATCTCCCCGTAATGCTTACGCCGAGAGTGCTGATCAATTTTTAAGTTAAACGTTTTACATAAAGATTGCATGCAGCTCGGATTATAGGGTATAAATTAGAAAAACCTCCCACAGCTTCTGGAAGAAGTGTGAGAGGTTTGAAAGCTAGTCGGCAATGGGCTTTTTAAGACCTCAGCCGGATAAAACACTTAAGATAACGATGTTACTGACGACCGGACAGTTGTTGTTCTGCCAGTTGTACTAGACGTTTAGTGATGTAACCTCCCAAAGAACCAGTTTCGCGGGAAGTGTAGTTCCCGTAATAACCGTCAGCTGGGATCGTTACTCCAAGCTCTTGTGCTGCTTCATATTTCAATTGTTGCAACGCTGCATTTGCTTGAGGAACTACAAGGTTATTGGAACGGCTGCTACGACCTTGACCTGCTTGACCCATGTGTGTCACCTCCTTCGCCCGTTGTGAAGATAGTATGAGCGCTAAGAGGCTAATTCATGCATGCTATCGAAAGGTTTTAAGGATGGTAATTATTAGTCGATTAAAAGTAAGGGTAGGAAAGCCTAAATAACTAAGCTCGCACAAAAAATCGGCCTTCTCTTACGTAAACGCAAGGGAAGACCGATATAATGTATATCTGCTTTAATTCTCGGGATAGATCATTTCCAGCATAGTGGACAGCTCAAGGCTTTGACCTGGTTCTACCTTCAGCAAGCCAGTGAAGGAAGGATCGTCGGAAACGTTAGGAGCATCCGGGAGCCAGGTATAAGGTTCGATGCACAGAAATTGATCGGCTGGTCCTTTGGTATACAGGACCCAGTGGCGAAAAAGATTCTCGTCGGCCGTATAACGAAGACCATAACCATCATCGCGTAATAACAATGCTTCTACGGGCTGCTTGTCACCAATACGCAGAGCGGTATCAAAATTAGTTCCCTGTAGGTTAATTCCAGAATTTAGAGACTCTAGATCACCGAGTGGAATTAGATTGCCGCTAGGGAGCAATTCATCGTTTAGTTCATAAATGCTGTTTACGGGCAATTTGAGATTCCAGCGTTCAGGTTCTCCATCGATCATAAACCAGGTGTGATAACCGATCCCAAAGGGAATACGATGATCGCCGAGATTTGTAACCTTTAAAGTCTGGCTGAGCCGGGCATCCTGAAGCCTGAATGTCATTTCGAATTTGAGTGGAATGGGAAATTGCTCCATCCAGTGTGGATCATCTTCAGTAAGGAATTCAGTAGTGACTGCACAACCGTCCTCGTCTTCTTCAATATCGCTGACACACCAGGATTGAGTCCGGTGTAGACCATGGATATGATTGTCACCAGCGGTATTCTGGTCAAATTGATAACTTGTACCCTCGAATTGAAATTTTCCTTTACGAATTCTTCCGGGTGGAATTAAGAGCGGGATGCCAAAATGGTAAGGTTTTTGCATAAAGAAAGCTTGATCGCTTTCATCAGGCCGCCGCAGAATTTCCCGTTGTTCCTTTACATCAAACAATGAAATCACGTTGTTTCCTAGTCGCGGCAAAAGCGTGACTTCCAGTTCGCGGCTGTGCAAAATATAAGTATCATAACCGCCCCACTGCCCTTTGGTCACCTGTTTCATGAGATATGCTCCTTTATCGTAACTGTAATCGAATAGAACATGGATAACCTTATCATAACAGATTTATACGGAAGTGGTTAAGTGATTTGACAACTTCTCTTTATGGTTCTATGATGAAGGCATTAAATTATGATGAGAATGTGATGACGGGGACAAGTAGGCAGGAAGTGTACCTTCAGAAAGCCGGTGGTTGATGCGAACCGGTAGGACACTCTTGATGAATGGACCCCTGAGCGCCGCGCTTGAACGGGAGCAAGATACCCTAGTAGACCGGCCGGATCTTCCCCGTTAACGGAAGACTAAGGCTGTTTCCTTTTGACTATACAAAGGTTTAGCAGCGAATAAGGGTGGCACCACGGTCTCACGTCCCTTGCGGATGAGGCTTTTTTTGCGTTCTCGGAAATTGGAAATCACATCTAACGGAGGTCTATATTATGTTGAAAAAAGTAATGTCAGGCATACAACCGAGCGGTTCTCTAACTTTGGGTAACTATATCGGAGCGCTGAAAAATTTTGTGAAGCTGCAAGACGATCATCAATGTTTCTTTATGGTTGTCGATATGCATGCGATCACCGTTGCTCAAGATCCTGCGGCACTGCGTGAGCAGTCTGAAGCTGTAGCTGCACTCTTTATCGCGGCAGGAATTGATCCTGTGCGTTCGAATGTATATATGCAGTCCCATGTGCCTCAGCATGCGGAATTGGGTTGGATCATGACTACGCTAACGGCAATGGGCGAGCTTGAGCGTATGACACAGTTCAAAGATAAATCATCAGGTAAGGATTCGGTTGGCGCGGGCCTATTCGTATATCCTTCTTTAATGGCAGCAGATATTCTTGTTTATAATGCGGATCTTGTGCCAGTAGGTGAAGATCAGAAGCAGCACTTGGAGTTGACCCGTGATTTAGCTGGCCGATTTAATAACCGTTTTGGCGAATTCTTTACGATTCCTGAACCGTATATCCCTGAAGTGGGCGCACGCATTATGTCTCTGGATGATGGCACTAAAAAAATGAGCAAGAGCAGCCCAAATGCAGGCAGCTATATTGCCCTGTTGGATTCGCCGGATGTGATCCGTAAAAAAATCAGCCGCGCAACGACTGATTCTGGACGTGAAGTTATCTTTGATCCGGCTAATAAGCCAGAGATTAGTAACTTGATGAGTATTTACTCGGAATGTTCTGGAATGTCCCTCCAGCAAATTGCCGATCGTTATGAGGGACAAATGTATGGTGGCTTTAAGAAGGATCTTGGGGAAGTGGTTGTGTCCACACTTGAGCCTTTGCAACAAAGATATCATGAAATTCGCAGTTCAGGTGCGATCACTGATATTCTTGCCGAAGGTGCTGAACGCGCACGTATTGTTGCAGCTGAGACATTGAATGGCGTAAAAGAGCGGATGGGCTTTCTGCCAGCTCGTTAATCTAATCAGAGCTTAAACTTTCCTGTTTGCGTCTAATTCTGGCTTTGAGGATAAATCCCCAGCCAATATTCAATACGCAGAGAAAACCAAGCAGAAGTGCTAGCCAGAAGCTATAGCTGATCGCGATTGAAGCGGCAGTGAGAATAAGAATAGAAGAACAAGCGAACCAAAGTGAGAGTCCTTTACCCATTAAGAGCCTTCCTTTCCGTGTCTGCTAAAATGAATCCCGGAGTATTATAAATACTCCGGGATTTTTTGTGATTATAGAATAGTTCTCTCAGTAAGTCTACAGTTTCATCGTAAAGAACCAGGGTCGATGGAAAATCGTTTGTCGAGCTTATCGCTGCTAAGCCAGCCTACATAAGTATTTAAAGGTTTATATTGGTTATCCATAACTAATACAGCCACAAAAGGGTATTGTTTGCGGTGTAAATAACGAACGTCTCCCCAGCGCACCATATATCCTGAAGGAAGCTCCTCCACTTCGGCCACCGCATAAGAGGTGAAATATAAAAAGGACTGAATATCTGGATGCGACTTGGATATTTCCACAGCGGGATGATTCGAGCAGACCGCATGTTTGAACCATTCCAGACGGTTGTTCAGTAGCTGCCCAACGTCATAACTGCCGTCTTTTTTCACTTTAACTACGTTCCAGCGTTTAAGTGAAATTGTAGGGATTACAATATAACGTTCGCCAGCAGTATGGTGTATATCTTTAAGCTTGATGTTTCGTGTAAGGCGGGCATGAACAATCGTTCTCCAAATATAATAAAGAATGGTACAGGCATAAAGCGTAATAAATAAAGGTTTAGGCGGAACAATCCCAGTGATCCAGAGCAGAATAGCTGCGATATGGCTGCCAAAAATAAATGGATCGAAAATGTGGATGATATTCCAGGCGATCCATTTCTCAGTGAATGGACGGGCCGCCTGAGTTCCATAGGTGTTAAACAGATCAGAGAAGACGTGCACGCCTACACCTATGAAACCCCAGAGTGCAACATGGCTTAAAGCTGCCAAATCAGTAAATCCAAACAGAGGCCCTAAGACTAGGGCAATCAGAGCGGGCCACAAAATTAGAAAAGGCAAGGAGTGTGTGATTCCACGGTGATTACGAATATATATTGCATTGTCCTTTAGTCGTAATGCGGTATCGGCATCAGGAGCCTGTGAGCCTAAAATCGTTGCCAGCATAACGGCCCCGGCCAGTTTAGGGTCAGAAGCAACGACGGGATCGACGAAAGAAAGTCCGGCTAACCCTATGCCCATAACTAAATGTGTAGCGGTGTCCATTGGTCAGTTCTCCTTTGTTGTTCGGAAGTACATTATTAATAATTACCCAAATACGGCTTAGGTTATTAAGGGGCTGAAAATAAATATTGTCACGTAATTGTCAAATTCATGAACATACTGTGCCATGACTGTCAAAGTCTCCTCGGGTTTGATATGATAAAGTTAACAGCGAAGTCTATTTAGTGCTTCGGCTAGAACGTTAGAAGTTTGTTTAGAAGGAGGATCATTTGGTGTGGATAATCATATAACATTTCAAGCTTCTTCCGATTCTGCAGCTATGTCTGCAAAATCTCCACCGGAAGGTGCAAGTTGGCGTGATTTCATTACCGTAACAAAACCCGGTATTATCCGATCTAACCTCATCGCTGCCTTTGCAGGATATTGGCTGGCTTCAGGTTGGGATGTTCAATACGGCAGATTAGTTCTGACTCTGCTCGGTACAATGCTGGTTATGGCTTCGGCCTGTGTTTTTAATAACTATTTCGACCGTGATCTGGATATGAAGATGGAAAGAACGCGCGATCGTGGGCTTCCTACAGGACGATTGAAACCCAAAACCGTATTGCTGTATGCTATTGGGCTTGGGATTGCGGGTTTGATTGTGCTGTTTGCTTTTTCCGGAGTTTTAGCCGGTCTGTTCGGGATTGTAGGGATGTTCGTTTACGTTGTAGTATACACCCTTTGGTTGAAACGGACATCAACATGGAGCACTTCAGTAGGTGCGATCTCTGGAGCTATGCCACCGGTAATTGGCTACGTTGCAGTTACGGGAACAGTTGATCTAGGGGCTTGGCTGATGTTTGCGATGTTGTTTCTGTGGCAACCTCCCCATTTCTGGGCGCTCGGGATTAGACGTAAAGAAGAATATAGAGCCGCAGGTTTCCCACTGCTGCCTGTAGTCAAAGGAACACGTCGTACGAAGTTTCAAATGATTCCTTATGTAGCACTGTTACTGCCTATTCCAGTGTTAATGTACGCCTACGATTATGCAGGCATTTTTTATCTGGTGATTTCAACAGCGCTGTCCCTGGCTTGGTTAATCATAACCTTGATGGGCTTTGCAGCAAAAGATGACGAAGTCTGGGCGAAGAAGAACTTCCTCTTCTCCATTAACTACCTAACGGTAAGTTTGATCGTACTTGTATTAAATACGATTCACGGTTAAGAAGAGGGAGGGTATTATTGTCCGTGCAGACCTTTAAGCGTTATAAATGGACCTGGATTCTACTATTGCTTGCTTTGGTAATGGCTGGTTATCTGGCAGTTAATTCTTTGAATTTAGGAAAAGAAAAACTGCCGGTAATCGGAGAAGTGCAGGACTTTTCACTTGAAAATGTGGATGGAGACCAGATTACTCTGGCTGATACACAAGGTAAGGCACGGCTGGTATACTTTTTTTTCACGCAATGTCCGGATGTATGTCCTATAACTACGTTCCTGTTATCCCAGACACAGAAGATTCTGGTTGACGAGGGCAACTTTGGAAAAGATACGGCGTTCGTCTCCATTTCTTTTGATCCAGAGAATGATACACGTGAAGCCATTAAGACCTTTGCGGACCGTTTCCAGGCAGATTATAAGGGTTGGTACTTCTTACGGGGGGATCAGGAAGTGATTCGTAAGCTGGCAACTGATTCTTTTAAAGTACTAATTGCAGGGAATAGTAAAGAAAATTTCGTACATGCCAATCGCATAGCATTGGTTGATCGAGACAATCGTCTCCGTGCATTGTATGACGCAGGAGATACGGATAACGTAACGCCTGAATTTCTTGCCGATAGGCTGAATGAATTGGCTCGTGAATAGAAC
Source organism: Paenibacillus sp. FSL L8-0333 (assembly GCF_037965665.1). Classification (NCBI taxonomy): domain Bacteria; kingdom Bacillati; phylum Bacillota; class Bacilli; order Caryophanales; family Paenibacillaceae; genus Paenibacillus; species Paenibacillus sp. FSL L8-0333. The sequence goes on along the minus strand of NZ_CP150186.1, from coordinate 5,784,970 downwards.
ATAACCGCATAACAGAAACGCCTTTTTCGAATCCCGTTTATTGAAGGGATAACGAAAAAGGCGTTTTTAATTTCTTAGGCAATATATCGCGAATCAAAAAGGAATGGGTTCAGGGTAAATGATGAACTCTTCCAGACCCGCTTTTTCAAGCTGATTAATATTGTATTCATCTGGAGTGCCCTCCACTCCGGCATAACCCCGGCGCGTATAGATGTGACCAGCATCGGGAAAGGCATCGCGGAGAATCCCGCGTATTTTTTTGCCTGAACTGTCGTTATCCATATAAAGATATACTTCTCCATCTCCTACTTTTTGTCGCAGGGACTCGAGTTTGAGCGTATTTAATGTACCAAAGGTACAGAGGATTTCGACTTCCGGTACCAGCACGCGTCGTAATCTGCTGCGATCGTTTTTGCCTTCGACAATAATCGTAATGGACATTTGCTGACAATCACCTCCGGAAATGAAGCCTGAACTTTCAGACTCATTATAGTTTACCGAAGGAGGAGCAGTTTTAACAACTGTTTCTACAGGAAAATCTTCATTCCCCGGGAAATGTCGTAAAAACAATAAATCATGCGGCCCGCCCATTCCATTTGGAAGAGTAGGTGGACAGCTTGGCTGAATTTTTTGGCGGAAGCAGTAATAGTGCAACCATCAGCAATAGAAAGGCAATGAAATAAGGCGAAACAACGTCTCTTAGTTGTCCTGCGGCCACAGGCCCTGCGAATGCACCTAGTGACATGGCTATCGACTGCATGGAGAAGGTGCGTCCCATACGTCCTGGTCCACCTAGACTAATAAAGAGCGAAGCCATTGCAGGAAATAATATTCCTTTGGCTGCACCCAGCATAAAGAGAATAACGGAAGCGGGAATGCTGTGAAGTGAGGCGAGCGCAAAAAAACAAAGGGCCATTCCTAGCAAGGCCACGGCTATTCTTCCTCCTGGGGAAAAGCGGTTCAGGAAGAACAAACTGAGTGTTACCAAAGCCCCTAAGCTAAGGAGCGATAAAAGAATACCTGTGGAAACAATGCTATTACTTCCGGTCTGAGATAGAGGAAGCTCAAAGAACAGAACCCCTTGTGAACAAGAAACGAAAAAAGGCAGCAGATAATAACGTTTGGAAACTGGATTGGGATCGGATATAGGGACCGAAGGAAGATCCTGATTTTTTAAAGGAGGTGCTGCTGAGTTTACAGGGCGTACTAAACGCCGGGCAGGCGCCGGTACACTGAAAAAAGCCATGATTCCTGTAGCGATAAGCAACCATCCCAATGTGGTGAAGGTGCCGGAATAGCCAGCTTTAGCTACGATAAAGGCACCCGCTGCTGGGGATACCACTGAAGCTAAGGTATGAACGATACCATGTCCGGACATATATTTCCCCTGCTCAGTGGCATCAGATGATAATGAAGCCAGCAAGGTCATGCACGCCGGAGAGAGGAAGGCGAGCGCGAACCCGCTTGCTGCTCGTAGCATCAGCAAATGCCACGGAAGCTGAGCGTGAGCCTGCAGCAATAGAATGGCTCCCGCAGTAACAAGGCTAAAGACGATGTAGCGGCGGCTGCCATTACGATCGACGAGTACGCCTGCGAGCAAATTGCCAGGAAGATGGGTCAACGAATACATGCCCATCATCCAGCCAATAAAGGCGGGTCCCGCACCAAGAGAGATGGCAAAGGGCGTTAGAATAGGATACTGTGCATGTAAATCAAAAAACGCCAGAAAAAGAAACAGGTACAGCCATAGCGCAGTTTTCACAGGGAAACACCTCCGAGAGCCACCTACAATAAAGGTTAATGCAGGAAGGCGTATTTTAAGAAGATCAAATTTAAGCAACTACTTGTACTTTACGTGGGACAGAGAGGGCTTATACCGCTTTTTTAATTCCTGTAAGCAGGTATACCTTTCTCTGGCTGTGGAACCATGAATTATGATGGGCATTCATGTATAATAATTAATATTGGCGTCATGTCTATGGAGGAGATAATCCTTAGGACGAAACTAGGCGATAGGGGTGTTGTGAGGTTGATGGATCCAGAGGTGTGGTCACAGTTTATTAGAGAGAATTGGTTAGTTATTGTTATTGCGCTTGTTCTGTTGTTCGCGGTTGTTAATTTGGTCAAAACGATGTTGAAATGGGCGATTGTCATTATTATCGTTGTAGGTCTATTCATCTATAGTGGTGTGACAATGGACCAAATTGGTAACGCTGTGAATAAGGTGGCAGATGGAACGGTAAGCACGCTGAAGAAGGAAGCACAAGAGGTCATGCTTAAAGAGGCGCAGGATGCGAAGTACACTTCAAATGGTGACGGAACATTTACGATCACAACTCCGAATATTGAAGTGAAAGGTACTACTGGTGAAGATAAGGTAGAGGTTACTTTCCGCGGAGTTAGTCTTGGGAAGTGGAGTATTACAGATACCACACAAACATTTATCGAGGAAGCTCGGAAACATCAATAAACGGCCTCAGTTTAAATGATTATCAAAAACAAGCAAGCGGGCGGCTGAAAGGGGAGATTGGATATGATAAACGGTTGGTTGACTAGTCTGAGTGATGCAAATATCATCTCCATCGCCCTCCTGCTGGTAGTAGTCTTTTCACTATTGCAAGGCTGGAGCAGAGGGTTCTCAAGTGCTACCGGAAGATTATTCGGTCTGCTGGGAACAGGACTGTTTACAATAGCTTCTTTGGTGCTGGCCATTCCTGCTGCGGCGTATCTCAATCCTCATGTTCAGACTTGGGCAGCAGGAATAAGTCTGCCTGATAAACAGCTGACCCAGTGGCAGCAAATTTATTATACGGCTGTGTCTGTGCTGGCGGAATCGCCGCTGGTGCGGTTTCTATTGTTGTTATTGCTCTCTTATATCTTAATTCGCATGCTTCTGGGATTGTTGTCTATGCTGCTTCCATTCCACCAGCTACGGCGCACCAAGACATTTAAGGACAGAAAGATTACGCAAGTAAGCCGTATGGGTGGAGCTATCATAGGATTAATTATAGGCTTGACTCGTGGTTTAATTATTGTGCTCGCTCTCTTCATTTGTGTTGGCCTAAATCCAGAAAGTCAATTTAGCCGTTATGTGGAATCTTCTCCGATCTACAGTCAAAGCGCTGCCGCTGTATTTGAACCCTTTGTTGGGGAGACAGTGCAGAAAAAGCTGCCTATTCTGACGAAGACCGTTGCAGCTGAGATGAATGATATTCTGCGCAGAAAATATGAAGTTATCGATCATGACATTCCACAAGATATTGTGGGAGCTGCTGAAGATATTATTGGACAAGCGCAAGGAGACGAGAAGAAAGCCAGACTACTGTATGATTGGGTAGGAACACGAGTAACTTATGATTACGCCAAAGCGGAAAATTATGAAAAAAATAGAATTTGGCATGAACAGACCCCGCAGGATACCTTCGACACACGCATAGGGGTATGTATTGATTATGCCCGTCTTTACGCTGTTATGGCCCGCTCTCAAGGGTTACAGGTGCGCGTTGTAACGGGGCAAGGCTATGATGGTCGAGGCGGGTATGGCGCACATGCCTGGAATGAAGTTTATATAAGTGACCGGCAAGCTTGGATTCCATTGGATCCCACTTGGGCGAGCAGCGGAGATTGGTTTAATCCGAAGGATTTTGACGATACGCATATTAGGGAGAACGCACTCTGAGTGAGGGCGCCGCACTCCTTCCGTGTGGTACAATAAACTCATACCAACTGCTCTAACATAAATGCGAGTGCAATGCTCACAATCAGCTTCTTAGAAATCACCTTCATTATAAGAGCAATGTCGCTGGCTAAGGCAATTCAGACATTATTTTTATATAGAAGGGAAGAAAGCTGGTGAGCTTTGGGAAGCAGCTCCCGCCTGCGGACGGGAAATCTTCGAAACATTCTGTAGGTCTGAGATTGAATCTGTTTTTCTTTGGCACTTTTTTTATTTTTTGTATCATTATTGTGCGTCTTGCAGGTTTGCAGTTTACTGAGGGAGCTTTGCTGACAGAAGAAGAGATTAAACGGGATACGAAGTTTGTTCCGCTGGCAGCCATGCGAGGGATTATTTTTGCTGCCGGGGGTGAGCAGATAGCCTATTCTACACCTGTTGAGTCGCTCTATCTTACCCTAAATAAGGAATATACAGCTAAAACTACCGATAAAGTAACGGGTGAAACCTCACTAACGGAAAAAGCGAAAAATAAGTCTAATGACCTTGCAGCAAGATTAGTAGCGGAGTTTGAGAAATATGGAAGTGCAGATGCCCCCAAGTTAACGCAGCAGGACGTGCTGGATTTACTTGATCTGGACTTTAAAAAGTATCTGGGTTATGTACCGCGTCGTATAAAAGCAGGGCTAACTTCAGAAGAAATAGCTTATTTCATGGAACACAAGGATGAATATCCAGGTATTACCATTGTGGAAGAAAGTGTACGCCACTACGATAAAGATACGGTAGCTGTGCAGACGGTGGGTTTTGGCAAACCTTTTAAATCAACCGAAGACATAGCGATGTACAAAAATATTCGTAGTGCAATGAAAGACAATTCTTCACCGGGACTTATGTATAAAACGGAAGAATATGTAGGATTTGATGGTCTGGAAATGCAGTATCAACGCGAACTGCGCGGAGAAAATGGTTATCAGGTCATTTCGGTCACTCCTCAAAATATGGCGGAGAAGGTAGAACAGACCGTTCCCCCTGTAAAAGGCAATAATATTTGGATGACTATTAATAAGAATGTTCAGATGAAGACTGAACAGGCTATTTTGGATCAGATTAAATGGCTGCACACCAATGCTGTTCAAGGCGAAACTCATCCTGATGCTTTAACAGGTTATGCAGTAGCAATGGAAGTAGAGACTGGTAATGTTGTCGCTATGGCGAGTATGCCGGATTACGATTCGAATGTATGGACAAAGGACTCGTTGCCTACATCCGTCTGGAATAAAATTATGAACAATCATCTGAATGGTACTATTACCTCGAATTCTTCCGGGAGATCGGGTCATGATTTTAGCTCTCTTGTATTCATGGGATCGACCATCAAACCGTTAAGTGTATTAATTGGTTTAAATGAAGGATTTTTTAGCACCTCGAGCACTTATCCAGATGTGGGGATTACCTATTTCGGTAAGGATGATAAATCATCGGTTAGAAATTCATCAGGTCATGTCTATGGAAAACTGTATCCGGCTGATGCTATCAAGCAATCCTCTAACGTATTTATGGTGGATATGGTCGGAAAGCAACTTTATAAGAAATACCTGGGAGATAAAGGCGTAGAGGTCTGGGACCAATATATGAAAAAGTTCGGACTGGGTGTGTCAACACAAAGTGGTCTTCCCGGTGAATCACCAGGTCAGATTAACTATACAGATTTCAAGGCTGCAGGGAGCTCGCAGGCCGCGCTCGTCTACGCATCTTTTGGCCAGCAAGGCAGTTATACTACATTACAGCTTGCCCAGTATGCTACTACACTTGCAAATGAAGGTGTGCGAATTAAACCACAGCTTGTAAGTAAGATTACGGATGCGCAAGGTAAGGTGGTTAAGGAATTTAAAAAAGAAGTGCTTAATAAAGTAACCTTTGATAAATCGTTCTGGAGAGAAATCAAAAAGGGAATGAGCAGTAAAGTTAGTGCTTTTGACGATTTTCCTTATGATTTTGCCCGTAAGACAGGAACCTCTGAAAAAACGGATAGAAAAAATATAAACCGTGATAACGGGGTTTTTATTGCCTTTGCTCCACGTGAGAATCCGAAACTGGCTGTAGCGGTTGTGATTCCGGAGGGCGGCTTTGGCTCCAATAGTGCAGCTCCGGTTGCCCGTAAGATTTTTGATGCTTATGATTGGGAATATGGGCTGGATGGGGTTCCAAAGAAGAATATTCCTCCTGTGGCAGATCCCGTTCAAGAACAATAAGCTTAAATTAGAGAAAAAGGAGAGAAAAACTGTGAGTTTTTTCCGTAAGCAGGCCTCACCTCCTGACGAGACCAGCAGCAAAAGTTCCATTGGCCTGCGACTCAACGTGTTTTTCTTTAGCACGTTCGTTATATTTTGCGTAATCATCATCCGGCTAGCTGTCCTGCAGTTCGTGGAAGGTCCAACTTTAACTGAGGTAGAGACGAGTAGAGATACTAAAAATGTACCGTTAGCTTCCATGAGAGGGGTTATATACGCTGCAGGCGGTGAGAAGCTAGCTTATTCCACACCTGTTCAATCGCTGTATATCACGCTCAATAAAGAGTATACGGCTAAGGAAACAGATAAAGTCACCGGTAAAACAACGCTGACCCCAGAGGCTAAGGCCAAGTCTGATGCCTTGGCAGCCAAGCTGGTAGCTGATTTCAATAAATATGGTAATCCAAATGCAGAGAAGATGACGGAGAAAGATGTAATTGATGCGCTGGATTTATATTTTCGTAAATCACTTGGCTTTATGGCACGGCGAATTAAGGCTGATCTGACTACTGAAGAAGTAGCTTATTTCATGGAGCATAAAGGAGAATATCCGGGGCTTGAGATTGTCGAGGAGAGCATTCGTCATTACGATAAAGATACGGTTGCTGTACAGACGATTGGTTATATCAAACCCTTCAAATCCGCGAACAGTCTTAATATTTATAAAAACATTCTTAGTGCTATGAAAAACAATCCGGAGCCAGGGCTAACGTATAAGGATGATGAATTTGTTGGATTCGATGGGCTGGAGCTGAAATATCAGCGTGAGCTTCGCGGGCAAAACGGCTATCAGGAAATTTCCGTCAATCCACAGAATATGGCGGAGAAAATTGAGCGTGTCGTTCCGCCTGTCAAAGGAAATGACATCTGGACAACAATTAATAAGAACGTTCAGATGAAGACAGAACAGGCGATAACAGATCAGCTCAAATGGTTGCACTCTAATACCGTACAAGGCAGAACGCATCCGAATGCTTTAACGGGATATGCAGTAGCGATGGAAGTGGATACTGGTAATATTGTCGCTATGGCGAGTATGCCTGACTATGATACGAATGTTTGGACATCAGGTTCTTTGTCTTCAGATGTCTGGAACAGTATTATGGATAATTATCAGAACGGTACGATCACTCCTATTTCTTCGGGAACCTCAGGGAACGGACTAAGATCTGTACTGCTTCTAGGTTCAACGATTAAACCTTTGAGTGTACTCGTGGGCCTGAATGAAGGGTTGTTTTCAACTTCTTCTTATTATCAGGATAGAGGTTTTGCGACTTTTGGTAAGTCTGGGCATGAAACGAAGGTAAGAAACTCTTCTAACCACGTATATGGTTCTTTGGATCCTGCTAGAGCCATTGAGAAATCCTCGAATGCATTTATGGTCGATATGGTCGGTAAAAGATTGTATGACAAATATAAAAGCAAAGGGATAGACATCTGGGATGTCTATATGAAAGAGTTCGGCCTTGGTGTATCTACGGGAATTGACCTGCCTAATGAATTCTTGGGTCAAAGAAACTATACCAATATAGAAGCTGCTGGTAGTGCGCAGTCCGCACTGGTCTATGCCTCTTTCGGACAACAAGGAAGTTATACAGTAATGCAGCTTGCACAGTATGTTACTACACTTGCTAATGAAGGACAGCGGATTAAACCTCAACTGGTTAGCAAGATTACTGATGCAGATGGAAATATAATCAAAGAATTTAAACGTGAGGTGCTTGATGAAGTAACAAACTTCGATAAGTCCTACTGGAATGAAATTAAGCAGGGGATGCGAAGTGAAGTTAGTGCTTTTTCTGATTTCCCTTATGACTTTGCCCGTAAGACGGGAACCTCTCAGCAAGTAGCTAAGGGTGAAATTCGCGATAATGGGGTATTTATTGCATATGCTCCACGTAATAATCCTAAGTTGGCTGTGGCGGTTGTAATCCCTGAAGGTGGCTTTGGTTCACAAAGTGCGGCACCAGTCGCACGTAAAATATTTGATGCCTATGATTGGGAATATGGGCTTGATGGAGTTCCAAAGAAAAGTCTCCAGTCTGGCAATAATACTAATGATAATGCGAAGGAGGGAGAGACTACAGGTACCGAGTAACTCTGACCCTATGGCTAAGATTTAAAAAAATAAACAGCTTCTCAATAGAGAGCATACAAGAATGGAGGGGTGGCAAATGATTGCCAAATACCGCCTGCTTGCATTGGATATGGATGGAACCCTACTGAATGATGAACAGATAATTACACCCACAACGGTGGAATGGATTCAAAAGGCGGTCAACGCAGGCGTTCATGTCTGTCTGTCGACAGGCCGGGCATTTGTAAGTGCCTTACCCTATGCAGAGCAGCTAGGTTTAGAGACACCGATGATCACTGTGAACGGCAGTGAGGTGTGGAGAGCGCCACATGAAATATACCGGAGATCGCTAATGGATCCCAAGCTGGTACAAGAAATGTATGATCTTGCAAAAGCAGATGACATCTGGTTCTGGGCTTATTCTCTGGACGAAGTTCTCAAACAGGATAACTGGGATGGGGATGTAACGGGTAGAGAATGGCTTAAGTTCGGTTATCACACTGAAGATGATGAGCTTCGCCATAAGCTGTTGCTTCGTCTTCAAGATATGGGTGGACTGGAGATTACGAACTCTTCTCCGCACAATCTGGAGATTAATCCTCTAGGCGTGAATAAGGCAGCAGGAATAAAGGAAGTCTGCAAGCTGCTGGGAATAGAAATGTCACAAGTTGTAGCTGTGGGCGACAGCCTTAACGATCTGGCGGCGATCCAGCAGGCTGGACTTGGGGTTGCCATGGGCAACGCGCAAAAGACGGTTAAACAAGAGGCTGATGTTGTGGTGGCGACCAATAATCAAGACGGGATTGCCGAGGTCATCCAAAAGTATATCTTTACCGAAGCTGCAGCCTCTGTAGGCAGCAAATAATAAAAGCAGTACTGCGAAGTGAATCCATGGAGCATTATGCTAGTAGGAGGTTAAGGAATTGACGATCCTGGGTTGGATTCTTATCATTGTTTTGTTTGCTGTAGGATTGGCAGGGGCTGTGTATCCCATACTGCCGGGTGCGTTAGCGATCTATCTTGCCTTTTTTGTATACGGCTGGTTCTTTTCTTTTGAGCCCTTTGGGGTTTGGTTCTGGATTATTCAAACACTGATTGTTGTAGTTCTTTTTGTTGCTGATTATGTTGTAGGAGCGTGGGGTGTCAAAAAATTTGGCGGCTCACGTTCATCGATTATCGGGAGCACGATCGGGCTGATCTTGGGACCTTTTGTTATCCCGGCTTTTGGTCTTATCATTGGACCATTTCTAGGGGCTTTTATTGGAGAATTGATCGTGGGATCTTCACCTTCTAAAGCTGCTAAGGTAAGTGTTGGCTCCATACTCGGCTTATTTAGCAGCACCTTGGTCAAAATCGTGTTGCAGGTAATTATGGTCGTCCTCTTTTTTATATGGGTCGCCCGGTTTTAATTTAACAGTGAAGAAGGGGAAAGAGTTTGTCCAAGAAAGAGTCTTTTGTTAAAGGCACGCTTATCCTTGCTGCTGCAGCTTTGGTGGCAAGGGTACTCGGGCTTGTCCAGCGTGTGCCGCTGGACCATATCTTTGACGGTGTGGGGAGAGCATCGTTCGGAGTTTCTAACAATATCTATTTAATGCTTCTAACCGTAGCCACCGCTGGGATTCCAAGTACACTCAGCAAAATGGTCTCTGAACGATACGCCTTGAATCGTCCTGAAGAGGCGAGACAAGTGTATCATGCTGCACTGCTGTTTTCAGTGGCAGCAGGGGTGTTTATGACTGTCTTGCTGTACATAGGGGCTCCATTTTATGCAACTCATATTGCTGATGTCCCTGAATCGGCGATGGCGATAAAAGCTATTGCGCCTGCCCTGCTTCTTTTTCCGGCAATAGCGATGATGCGTGGATATTTTCAAGGCCGCAACAATATGATGGCAGGTGGGATTTCTCAGATCGTGGAGCAATTCGCTCGCGTACTGACCGCTATTTTGCTGGCTTATATTTTATTACATCAAGGTTATAGCAACACTACAATTGCTGCGGGAGCATCCTTTGGTAGCGTGATCGGTAGTATTGCGGCGTTTGGCGTAATGATTTATTTTGCAGTCAAACTTCGCCGTGAGGACAAGCAATTAGGATTGAATTATGATACTGCTCAAAAATTACCGATTTGGGGTATCTACAAGGATATTTTTACACTGTCTATTCCCATTGTGCTGTCTTCCCTTACGATTCCGGTTGTGAATGTAATTGACACTTCTCTTACGGTACGATTATTGATTGATCAGATAGGTAGGGATAGTGCCACTTCAGCGCTAGGTATTTTATCCAATCGTGCTCAGAGTGTAGCGGGCATTCCACCTGTTCTAGCTATCGCACTTGGAACTTCATTGATTCCGATCATTTCGGCTGCCTATGCCCGCCGTGATGAGGGGCATTTGAAAAAGCAGATAACGCTTGCTCTGCGGATTTCTATTTTGACAGGGATGCCGATTGTATTGGCGCTTGTAGCAGCTGCTTATTCTGTAAATGGATTATTGTTCGCCAGTTTAGATGGCAGTGGTATCGTAGCCATGCTTACTTTAGGAACGATCTTTCAGATTACGATGATGACAACGAACTCTATTTTGTTAGGTATGGGCAAATCGCGAATTTCCATGTATTATGTGTTAGCGGGTATTATTGTAAAATTAGTGGCGAGCTTATTACTTAGTAAGGTATTTGGCATCTACGGAATCATCGGTGCAACAGCACTTTGTTTCGTGGTCATTACTTTGCTTAACTTACGCATGCTGAAATCGATCGTGCCTTTTGAAATTATGGGCAAACGTTGGGGCGGTTTCGCGATTGCGGTACTTGTGTCCGGCGGGATTGGTTATGGCTTGAATGAGGCTGGGATTCTGTTAACAGATCTGATGCCGGCACGTTTGGCGTTTCTGATCACTTGTCTTGTTGTAGGAGCAGCAGTTGTTGTTATTTATCTAGTACTGCTTATTGTGCTGGGCGTGCTGACTAAACAGGAAATCTCCAGTTATCCGCGGGCGCTGCAAAAATTATTGAATCCGCTGATGAAGTTACAGCCTGCACGTGTTCGTATGAGAGAATAGGTTTGACTTCTACCCTGCATTTTGCTTCACTTAAAGAGTAGAAAATAGACAGATATTGAAGAAGGGACTGAGTAAATCATGGACAAAATTAGTTCTCCTGCTGAATTTCAGGTAGCCATTCAATCACCTCGATTAACAGTGGCCATCTTCAAGGCTGACTGGTGCTCGGATTGCAAATTTATCGATCCTTTTATCCCAGAGGTAGAGCAGGCTTATGCAGACCGCCTTACACTGGTTGAGGTAGATGTTGATGCCGTGGGCGATGTTAGCCAAGAACAAAATATTATGGGTATTCCAAGCTTCGTCGCATATTCGGATGGACGGGAATTGGTTAGATTCGTTAATAAATTGCGCAAATCCCGTGAAGAGATTGAAAATTTCCTTGATAAAGCGGTCCAAGTGCATCAAAGCCTTCAAAAGTAATTCCTAAGGAACCACCGCTTTCGCCTGTTTGTGCAAAAGCGGTGGTTTTTTGAAATATAAGTCTGGCTGCTTCTTCATTACTAAAAACTGCGGGTGATATTTTTGACGACAAATCAGTTGAAATGGCTTAGTTATCTTACTTGCCTTATCATGTTCCTCGCTGTACTCGGAGGAGCGGTAGTGACGAAGACTGGATCGGGCTTGGAATGCGGAAATGAATGGCCGCTCTGTCATGGGAAATTAATTCCGGCTTATACTATAGGCTCGATGATTGAATACACCCATCGCTTGTTTAGCGGTTTGGCAGGGTTATTCTCACTTGCCTCGATGTTTGCTTTTTGGCGTTATGCCCGTACTCGGCGCGATTTGCTGGGCTATGCATTTATGACTTTATTATTCGTCATCGTTCAAGGTGGTATGGGAGCGCTTGCAGTAATTAGATCTCAATCTGCTGCTGTAATGGCGCTGCATATGGGTTTTTCTTTGATCGCCTTTTCGAGCGCTATGATGTTGGCTCTTGGAACCAAGAGATGGCATGAATCGCGCGAATATGATCATACATTGGAAGCTCAAAAGAAACCCGTAAGTAAGGCTTTTCGCAATTTAACTTGTTTTACTGCCATCTATTCTTATATTGTCGTGTATATTGGAGCCTTTGTAAGTCATACGGATTCACAGGGCGGGTGTTCGGGTTGGCCGCTTTGTAATGGAGAATGGGTTCCGGAGCTTTCCGGAGGTGTAGGTGTTGTTTTTACGCATCGGATTGCGGCTTTGCTCTTATTCATGCTTACTGCGCTGCTTGGGCATTTAGCATTTTGGAAGCATAAGGATTATCCAGAGCTTAGAGCGCTAGGTGTAGCTGCAGTGCTGTTATGCTTGATGCAGGTGTTTAGTGGGGCGGCTGTGGTTTACACCCTAGATAATGAAAGATTGTACATATTTGCCGCTTTGGCTCATATTTTGCTGATTGCCAGTTTGTTTGGTGTCTTATGTTATATGAGTGTAAGAGTCTGGCAGCTAAATCGTGCGGGTAGTGTCGTGTCTGGAAAAAATGTAACGAACCCAATGATTCCACCGCCTTGGTAGAACATTCCCTCCGTGGATAGAGGCGCTTCACCCGCGGAATAATAAAGTGGAAATCGGTATATCGTGGAGCTGATTGGCCGATGCTTACGTCGCGAGTTTTGTACGAAGCAGTCCATGGAAGCAGACGCTGAACAAAACTTTAGGAGGACTGGGATATGCTGCGGGTATTACTTGGAGAGCCGCCTCGAAAGAACAGTGGTGTGTTGGCTGATGCGATGGAGAATATGGCCACTTTTGCAGCATTGCTGCGCAAGGAAATGAGTGCCCATGAGGATAATGACCATGAATACCGCAAGCTGGAGATTTGGACACGTGGGCTGATTTCCTCTCTGGATGAACTGGAGCAAAGTTGGTTCGCGGCCGCTTTTTACCGGAAATTAGTGATTGCGGGTTATATGGATGATATGACACCGGTGGAACAGGGCGATTATGCACGTTATGTTTATTTTTATAAAGATGGCTTTATCCGGGTTTTCTCTCTTCTGGACAAGCTTGGGACGGTACTGAATCATTTTTATGATCTCAAAACATCCAAATTAAAAACGCACTTTTCTTACTTTACAGTGCTGCGTCAGCTTCAATTATTGAATGTGCATCCTGCATTAGCGGATCAACTGGAACAGATCAAGAACTCCTACCGCGATCCATTGGAGAATTTACGCAAGCGCAGAAATGCTGAAATTCATTATATGAATTCTGAAATGCAGGATGATTTGTGGCAGCGGCACCAAGGTCTGCATGACAAAATTCAGCTCGAGGATCTGGATAGCCATCTTGAGGATTTAAAACAATCGCTCGAAATGAACTGTAAGACATTAATCGCGGCATTCAGCTACAGCAATGAACAGCTGCGTAAGGAAATAAGCAAGGCAAAGAGCATAAAATCGTAATCGTTCAATATATTTCCTTTTGACAAAAATCGATAAACTCACTATACTTATGCTTGCATTAAAGTATGTACGATTTCAGAAAAAATATAATTTCATAACTTTATCTTATCGAGAGCGGCGGAGGGATAGGCCCGATGAAGCCCGGCAACCGATTTGTATCCAGCGCGGGAAGCGTTGTACAAATGTCATGGTGCTAATTCCTACAATGGCGCAGGTTGCGGTCGTTGGCAGATGAGAAGGCATTGTCTTAATAAACCCACAGAGCCTCTTGCGATCTGCATCGATCGTTGGAGGTTTTTTTGTATAGAATAAGTGAAATATAAAGGGGGGGCGACGAGAGTTGATTAATCTAAAAGGGATAACAAAGGTTTATGGAAAAGGGAGTAATGCGGCAACAGCGCTTTCTGGATTGAATCTGTCCATCGAGAAAGGTGAAATATTCGGAGTCATCGGCCACTCTGGAGCGGGGAAAAGTACATTGATCCGTTGCATTAATCTGTTGGAACGTCCGACAGAAGGTGAGGTCTGGGTAGACGGTGTTGAACTAACTAGCCTTAACCAAGGTCAATTACAGGAACAGCGGCGCAAGATTGGGATGATTTTTCAACATTTCAATTTGCTTTCTTCGGCGACTGTGTATGATAATATTGCCTTTCCACTGCGACTTGCAGGTACATCTAGAACAGCTATTGATACAAAAGTGAAAGATCTGCTCGCTCTAGTTGGGCTTGAAGAACATACAGATAAGTATCCTTCTCAGTTATCTGGAGGACAAAAGCAGCGGGTCGGCATCGCCCGGGCACTAGCCAGTGACCCTGATGTACTGCTGTGTGACGAGGCCACTTCTGCGCTTGATCCCCAGACAACGGATTCCATTCTTAAGCTGCTGCTTGATATTAATAAAAGATTCCATTTGACCATTGTGCTGATCACACATGAAATGCATGTAATCCAGAGCATCTGCGACCGTGTCGCGGTCATACATGGTGGTGGGATTGTTGAACAAGGCAAAGTTACAGAGGTATTTCTCAAGCCGCAGCATGAGGTTACACGCGATTTCATCCGCAGTGAGACACAGAATGAAGGACCTCTTCGAGTGGCGCTTGATGCTGCTGCCGGGGATAACTCTCAAGCTGTCAAAATTACTTTTTTCGGAGAAAAAACTTACGGCTCGGCACTATCCGATGTCGTGCGTGATACGGGTGTGAGCTTTGCAATCTTACATGGTACCATCTCAACGATTAAAGATGTGCCTTATGGACAGATGATTGTGCGGTTTGAAGGGCCAGCTGAGGCGATTGCTGTAACGATCTCCAGACTAATTGCTCAAGGCCTTGATGTGGAGGTGATTTCGTAATGAATTTTGCAGATCTAAATTGGCAAGAAATGATCGATGCTACGGTTGCTACTATAAAAATGATATTTTTTTCCGGATTGTTCACAATTATTCTTGGTTTACCACTCGGAATTCTATTGTATTTATGGGGGAAATCGAATAGTATAGTAATCAGAGTAACTTACTCGGTCTTATCATTACTTGTAAATATCCTACGTTCCGTACCCTTTATCATTTTGATGGTGGCTCTAATTCCTTTCAGCAAAGCCGTTGTTGGAACCTCCATTGGTGTACTCGGTACGATTCCACCTCTGGTGATTGGTGCAGCTCCGTTTTTTGCCCGCTTGGTAGAGACGTCGTTAAGAGAGGTAGACCGCGGAGTCATCGAAGCCGCACAAGGTATGGGAGCATCGACGAACCAAATCGTTATGCGTGTTCTTTTGCCAGAAGCTCGTCCAGGTCTGCTAGCTGGAGTTACGATCACACTGGTTACACTGGTCTCCTATACAGCAATGGCTGGTATGGTTGGGGGCGGCGGATTAGGTGACTTGGCGATTCGTTACGGCTACCACCGCTATGAGACGGAGATTATGATTGTTTCTATATTATTTATTGTCGTACTGGTGCAATTGCTACAAATGGCCGGTGACCGACTCGTAAAACATTACACACGGAAATAAGGTACATCCATATATATCCTTATTCAATACAAAATATAGATTAGAGGGGGATTTACAATGAAAAAAGTACTACTTACATTTTTTAGCCTGACACTGGTTGCGGTGCTTGCGGCTTGCGGTAACAACAATGCATCTAATAATGCTGGGAGCTCGGCTGCTACAACAGCACCAAATGCAGAAGCAACAAGTGAACCTACTAAAGATCCTGTGAAACTGGTTATTGGTGCCTCACCTGTGCCTCATGCTGAAATTTTGAAGGCTATTGCTCCATTGCTTGAAAAAGATGGAATTACCCTTGAAATTAAAGAATTCACTGACTATATTCAACCTAACGTGCAGCTTGATGAGAAGGAGTTAGACGCTAACTTTTTCCAACACCAACCGTATCTGGATGACCAAAACAAAAATAATAAAACAGATCTGGTCTCCGTTGCATCCGTTCACGTTGAGCCTTTTGGAGCTTATTCCAAAAAAATCAAATCGATCGATGAGTTGGCTGATGGTGCAAAAGTTGCCATTCCGAACGATGCTACTAACGGTGGCCGTGCACTAATCCTACTTGCAAAAAATGGTCTGATTACCTTGAAAGATGATACAAACATTGCTGCAACGAAAGCAGATATCACTGAAAACAAGAAAAACCTCGACATCATTGAGTTGGAAGCGGCTATGCTCCCACGTCAACTGGATGAGGTAGACCTTGCTTTGATCAACACGAACTTTGCACTAGACGCTGGTCTTGTGCCAACTAAAGATGCGCTGTTCATCGAGGGTGTAGATTCCCCTTATGCTAACATTTTGGTAACCCGTCAAGACAATAAAGATTCCGAAGCCATCAAAAAGCTGGTTGCTGCCCTGAATTCTCCAGAAGCTAAAGCTTTCATTGAAGAAAAGTACGAAGGTGCGATCATTCCAGCGTTTTAAGGAATTAAGCTAAATTCGTCTATAGTCATAACAAGAACCCGCAGCCAAGTTGGCTTGCGGGTTTTATGTTCTAAGGTTGTGAGAGAATGTTAAATCCTCTATAATAAGAAAATCCCGATCTCCTTCACAGGAGAATCGGGAGGGTTATTGAACGGGATTTAGAATACTTGAACTACTTCTTCAACGCCTTCTACTTCTTCAAGGAGGGCGCGTTCAATCCCGGCTTTCAAGGTGATCGTGGAGCTTGGGCAGCTGCCGCAGGCACCCATAAGTTTCAACTTAACGATGCCGTCTTCCACATCGACCAGTTCTACGTCACCGCCATCGCGCTGCAGGAACGGACGAAGCTTATCCAGCACTTCTAGTACTTCATCATACATTTCGGTGCTTTGTGCATTCTCACTCATTTCTCAATCACTCCTTTCGTAAGTTCATTATAGTACAAAAAGTTAAAAAATAAAATGGTTAGGCGGAATAGGGAGATCATCATGAGACCAATTATTGAATTTTGTTCCAGCAACATGGGTCACGGAACAGACAAGCTAATGCATAAGCTGGAGGAAAATCCGGATTATGATGTCATTGAATACGGATGTCTGAACAATTGTGGAGAGTGTTATTTAATGCCTTTCGCCATGGTTGAAGGTGACATTATTGCAGCAGACACTGTTGTAGAGCTAGAAGAGAAAATTGAGGCCAAGATCAAAGAGCTTGAGGCTTGGTTTAATATAGATCTTGACTAAATTTCTCGAGAAAAAAAGAGGGAGCACTTCATAATCTAAATTATGGAGTGCTCCCTCTTTTTGGAACCTTACTTGAACAAAATCCACCAATTTGATCGATTAGGCAACATATTGGAGAGTGCAGGTGCTACCGTGAAGGTGCCACCGGACTCAGGCGACCTTATATTGAGTATTTTCCTACATTTGGATTGCTATCGGACCCCATAGTCACTATTCACCTGAAAAACAGCATAAATGAACCTCATTATAAGCAATAACTTCACTGGAGTCCGAAACTCTCCTCCAAAGGCTAAAAATTTGCGAATAAGGATATCTGAGTCCGTAGGGTATACGCACCAATAACGTAAGAAAGCTACTCTCGTGTTTATCTGAGAGTAGCTTCGTTGAATACTTATGAACCAATCTTAGGCTTATCCTAAAGTGCGTTTCGACATCCAGAGCACTCCGCTCTTGAGGATGCGGGGAACCCGTCCTTTGACGGAGCGTTGTCCCATAAGTCCGAATCCTGCTTTTTTGCCTAGTGACCCTAAAGTACCCTTCAGGCGAATAGGATGAAGCTTAGGAGTCTCACCGCGCCAGGTGGCTTGAATAACCTGAGCTACCTGCTCACCCTGTGCTCCAGCGGCTTGTGCGCTTGGTGCAAATGGCAGACTGGCACAGTCACCAATCACATATACCTCAGGATAATCCGGTATACGATAATACTCATCCAGCATAATCCGTCCACCGCGGTCCTTCGACACATTCAAATCTTGAACTACTTTTACAGGTTGAATTCCTGCGGTCCATACTGTCACATCTGAAAGGATTTCCTCGGTACCGTTAAAAATCGAATCCTTCTCTACATGAGATACAGAGATTCGTCCGAGCGTTTGCACCTGATGGTGATGAAACCATTCCTCTACGTACTGTGACAGCTTTGCCGGAAAGGCAGACAAAACACGTTCACCGCGATCCAGAATAGCAATGTTAAGGTCTGGACGGCTCTCCCGAAGCTCTGCGGCTAATTCAACACCGCTTAATCCTCCACCTACGATGTTTATCGTTCCGTAAGGCTTCACATCATTTAAACGGCGGTAGGTTTCCCGAGTACCAGCAAAGGTCTGGATGCTGCAGGTATATTGATCAGCACCAGGGATGTTGTGGTAATTATCGGTACAGCCAAGAGCAATGGCTAGGAGATCATAAGATACAATCTCACCGGATTCCATACTGACTATTTTGCTCTCCAAATCAATGGAACTCACTTCACCGTACCGGACAGTAAGCCGGGGGTGAACCGGAAAATGAATGCGCAGGTGATAATCAGTTACGGTACCTGCGGCGAGCGCATAATATTCCGTTTTGATTCCTTGATAAGGCATTCGGTCAATTAAGATAATTTCAACATCATGAGGAAGATGATTATTGAGTAATTCTTGAATTAAGGCTAGGCCGCCGTAGCCACCGCCAAGAACGAGTATTGTTCTCATGCTGACCGAACTTCCTTTCCAATATGGGATAACAAATCTCAGGTAGTCTTCTTATTCGTATACCTTAACCTCATTATAGAAAGTGTCACGTTCGACAGGAATTCGTCCAGCACCTTTCACTAGCCAGATCAATTCGTCGCGAGTCAGACCTTCCGGTGTTAAGGCGCCAGCCGCGTGGCTGATCCGTTCTTTTAGAATTGTGCCATGCACGTCTGATGCACCGAAGTTCAGCGCAACTTGAGTAAGCTGAGGGCCAATGTTAATGAAGTACGCTTTGATGTGATCGAAATTGTCCAACATCAATCTGCTGATCGCAATGGTCTTCAGATCCTCATAAGCAGAGTTGCGGCGCATGATGCCAGCGTTTTTATTCTTAGGCTGCATGGACAATGGAATGAATACCATAAAGCCATTGGTTTCGTCCTGCAAATCACGGATTTGCATCATATGGCGGATACGGTCTTCGTGAGATTCAATGGAGCCGTACAGCATAGTGGTATGGGTCTTCATCCCAAGCTGATGTGCTGTCCGATGGACTTCCAGATATTCTTCCACATTAGCTTTGTCTACACGCATTTTTTTACGATATTGGTCGGATAATATCTCTGCGCCACCACCGGTGAGTGTTTTAAGTCCAGCAGCACGCAATTGTTCCAGTACCTCACGAATACTCAAACCGCTAATACGGGTAAAGAAATCAATTTCAGCGGCAGTGTAGGCTTTTAAGGTAACCTCAGGAAAACGTTCGTTCAAAGCTTTTAAAGAATCCACATAATATTGGAAGGGAACCTTGTCGTTATGGCCACCAACAATGTGGAATTCGCGTACGCCTGGGTGGATATGTTGTTCGACATATTGCACCATTTCCTGACCGGAAAGGGTATAGGCTCCCTCTTCTCCATCATCTTTGCGGAAATTGCAGAATGCACAGTGCGATTCGCAAACATTGGTGAAATATAGACTCATGTTTTCGATAAAATATACCCGGTTGTGATTCTTGGCGATATTGACTTCATTCGCTAGCTGGCCAATGGTAAGTAAATCGTTGCTTTGATATAAATAAACGCCATCTTCCAAATTCAATCTTTCGCCGCTGCGAACCTTATCAATAATGTTCGCCATTCGGGCATCCGTGTGGGGAGTAAAAAGAGTAGACATATTATGATTTCCTCCTGAAAGTTTACGAGCAGATTGCTCGAAGATAAATTCCAGACGTACCCAAGTGGTAGCTGTTCATTCTAAAAAAGAAAGAGGCGAGCTTGCCTCCGTGACAAATTTCCGAATTTTTACTTAGAGTGCCTTCCCTATTATAAACCTACTCTCCTAAGGGTATCAACAGCTTGATATTGATGGTGTTTTTTGCTGTGAAGGGTCATGCCTAAGGCAGTTGTGACTTGAGGGTAACGGAATAGTCGGTTATACTGAATTTATCAAGCATAAACGTCATTGGCATCCTTATAAAGGTGATAAGCGTTTGAGCGAGAAATATAAGACATAAAGAATAGGTGCAACACTTATACTTTCTTATATTTTTAAGAAATAACTTTTGGCCGGAAGGCCCCTTAAACATAAGTTTCCGCTTATGAAGTGAGACGAATTTGTAGGAGGATGAGATCATGATTAATATTAGTGAAAAAGCAGCAGAACAATTAAAGGCGATGCTTGCTGAACAAGAAGTACCGAACATGTTCCTCCGTATTGGAGTAACGCCCGGCGGTTGCAGTGGATTCTCGTACGCTATGGGCTTTGATGATAATGAAACCGATCAGGACGTATATATGGACATTCAAGACATGAAAGTGGTTGTGGAGAAGGAGAACCTTCGTTACCTGGATGGTCTCGAAATCGACTTTGAAGAATCCGGCATGACGGGTGGCTTCACCATCAACAACCCTAATGCTACTGCAACCTGTGGCTGCGGCTCAAGCTTCCGTACAGCTACGGATGCAGGGAAACCTAACGAAGAGCCTTGCTAATAGCAGCAATCACGGCTCCAAGCCCCGTGTTGGATTCTAACAACACAGGCTTGGAGTTTTTTTTATTCTCAATGACAAAAATCATCACAAGGAGTTCGGAAATGGAAATCAGAAAATTAAAAGCTGGTGAACAGCCTCCATTAGAATTACTTCTATTAGCAGATCCTTCGGAGAGCTTAGTTAACGGATATTTACGAAGAGGGTTATGTTGTGTGGCTGAGGTAGATAACAGTATCATCGGAGTCTACGTTGTGCTGCAGACAAGACCGGAGACTGTAGAGATTGTTAATATCGCCGTCGACGAAAATAAACACGGACAAGGTATAGGAAAACAGCTGCTGAACCATGCGATTCAGAATGCCAAGCTGCTTGGGGCAAAAACCATTGAAATTGGCACAGGAAATTCGAGCGTTGGACAATTGGCACTTTATCAGAAATGCGGATTCAGAATCACCGGAATTGATAGAGACTTTTTTATTAGGCATTACAGCGAAGAGATCTTTGAAAATGGGATTCAAGTCATAGATATGATACGCCTGTCGCTAGATTTATGAGTAAAAGGGGAGTTTCTCAGAATGATATGCTCCCCATATAGTAGACAGGTGAAATAATAAAAACCTGTCGCTGTATGGGGAGCATTTTTATGGAACAAAAGAAGTATACAGCACTGGAAAAGTTAACGATTCTCCAAGAAATTGAACGGGGCGACATTGGTTTGAAAGCTGCGGCCCGGAAGTATGGAATATCCAAAAACTCTATAGTGAAGTGGCGGCAACGTTATCAATTGTATGGATACGAAGGGCTGGAAGTCCGAAGCTACAATCGTACGTATTCTGCAGAACTTAAACTCTATGCCGTTAAGGATTATCTCGAGGGAGGATTGTCGCAAAACCAAATCATCTGCAAGTATAAGATTGCAAGTGCAACCCAACTCGCCAACTGGATTAGGAAGTATAATGGTCATAGCAACAGCTTAACAGCTCATTCAGGAGGAACTAAAGCTATGACCAAAGGACGCGTAACCACTTGGCAGGAACGGATAAATATCGTGCTGTACTGCCTTTCGAACGGAGAAGACTATGCGAAGGCGGCAAGCCATTTTCACGTGTCTTACCAACAAGTATATAGCTGGGTAAAGAAGTACGAAGCAGGTGGTGAAGAGGCATTACGAGACGGTAGAGGACGCACCAAAGCGCCTGAAGAACTTACGGAAGCAGATCGCCACAAACTCGCGATGCAAAAGCTGGAATACGAGAATGCACGCCTGCGTGCGGAGAATGCTTTTCTAAAAAAGTTAGAGGAACTCGAAAAGAGGAGGCGTTAAGAACCATTCGCCAGGTGAATATCTACCTGGCCATTCAGGCTGTTCAGCAGGAACAGTCTTGCTCCATTCGGCTTTTGTGTGACATCGCAGGGATTTCACGGTCAAGTTATTACAAATGGTTGAATCGCAAACCCAGTTTTCGAGAGGCTGACAACGAGAAACTGACAGAGGCCATGCTCCTCTTGTATGAGAAGGTGGAACGAACCTTTGGGTATCGCCAATTGACCCTGCATTTGCGCAGACAAATGGATAAATCTATTAACGCAAAGCGAGTGTACCGGCTGATGAGATGCCAAGGTATCCAGTCAGTCATCCGCAGAAAGAGAAAGAAGTATGTAGGCTCCACGCCTCAGCAGGTTGCAGAGAATGTGCTGAACCGTAATTTTGAGGCTGAAGCTCCAAACCAAAAATGGGTAACGGATGTAACGGAATTCAAATACGGCAACGGCAAGAAGGCGTATTTAAGTGCAATAAAAGATCTGTATGACAAGTCCATTGTTGCTTACGTTCTGGGTCATTCCAATAATAATTCGCTAGTTTTTAACACACTGGAATTAGCTTTGCAGGCAGCACCGGAGAGCCGAACCTTACTCCATAGCGACCGTGGTTTCCAGTATACCTCTCTGCATTTTAAGAAGATGCTGGACGATGCAGAACTGAAGCAAAGCATGTCCCGAGTAGGCTGCTGCATTGACAATTCGCCGATGGAATCCTTCTGGGGAACATTGAAATGTGAGAAGTACTACTTACATACCTACCAGACCTTTGAAGAACTCCAAACAGATATTGATACCTACATTCACTTTTATAATAACGAACGGTTACAGGCAAAACTAAACGGCCTCAGTCCCATTGAATTTAGGACTAAGGCCGCTTAAACTACTTTTATTTTTTGTGCTGTCTACTTGACGGGGTGCAGTTCAGAAGCCATTTAATGTGCACTGGGGTAGCTCTTTATTCTTTTACATAGGAAGCAAACCATGTATCGCGAACCTTGTATCGGACACAGATGACCCTAAACGCCGCATTTCCCCATATTTGTGGTGCCAATGGACCGCATTGCCGCTATTGCTATGAAAATCAGTAAATATGAAGCTCTTTTTAAGCAATAGTGTCACTGGAGTCCGAAACGACGCCTAAAAGGTTGAAAATCTGCAAATAACGTCATCTGGGTCCGAAACGCTTATGGGTTAACGACACTGTTGAAGCAGATAGCTATTGATTAAAAACACAGAGCAGCGATTCTCCACATAACTGGAGAATCGCTGCTCTGTTGTTTTTTGCGATGGTCGGACCGTCTGTTCATAGAAATAAGCTGCTTATAGGCAGTCCCTGCGTACATTAGGCTGGAATAATAAACTTGTAATTAATCATAAATACGATGAGCGCTGCAGCTCCAAGGGAGAAGGCGATACAGCCCGTACCCAGTGCTCTGCGTTTGTCTTTAATAAATTTAAAGCCGATGGCGCAGATCAGTATAGTCGTTCCAGCCAATACAATGGACATCCCAAGCATAGCCACCCAATATAAAACCTCAAAAAACTGTGCCATTCTGAGCCCTCCCCGCGCTGTGCTTTTTAGTGATTCTGTTAGTACTCACTATAATAGTAGAAATTGAAAATGTAACCGCTATTAATAATACAACGATTTTGAAGATTATTCTAGTTATAGTGAACTCATCCATTAAGATAATGATGTCGAATTTCTTGAGAACTGAATCTACAAAATCCGCGGTTGTACCCTGTCGCTGTCGACTGATGCTGTGCTAAACACTAAGCCCTTTTTGCTAAGAGCGGCATCTTACACGGACAATCATACAAGAGGGCGAGACCTTCTCTGAGTAATGTATAGGGTAGGCTGGATTGTGAAGGGAGGGAAAGGACGATGGCAGGAAGACAATTGGCCAGTAAGTGGCTGAAGACAGAGGCGTTGCTGACCGATGCTCGGGTTGCACCCTATATCCCAATGACGAGGGGGTACAGGGCAGAAACGCTCCTGGCAATGCTTCGTAAATATGGAAATGTTGTCATTAAACCTATTGTGGGTGGCGGAGGTTACGGTGTAATCAAAGTTTTTCGGGATAGTTGCGGTTATGGATTCACCTATATGGACAGAACTCGAATTTACAAGGATTTTGGATCCATGAGACGTGCGCTTAATACTGTGAAAGCAAGACGCAGATATTTGATTCAACAAGGGATTTCCCTGGCGAGAATCGGCGGGCGGCCTATTGATTATCGGGTCAAAGTAGTTAAAAATGGTGATGTTTGGGAATTTCGCTCCATGGTAGGTAGATTGGCTCGGCCAGGTCTGTTCGTGACCAATCTTTGTAAAGGGGGAACGATGCTATCATGTCGTGAAGGACTTCGTAGATCGTTGCCGCGGATTAAAGCTTCAGCGAAGAAAGCAGAAATGCGGAGACTAACCCATGTATGTATCGGAATTATGGAACGGCATTTTCCGGGAATAGGTGAGCTGGGCTTTGATTATGCTGTAGATTATTCAGGGAAAATATGGATTCTGGAGGTTAATACAAGACCTCAATAAATTAACAATTATTTTAAGAATTGACGATAATAGAGTAGTAAGATAAAATTGCGTTTAGTTGCGTTCTTTTGGGGTAAATAACATTGTAATTTATTTACAATAAAAATATATTTTTAGCTGTATACAAGTGGTTCAATCCTGTGTATAACTATTATCCCCATAGTCCACTGTGTAGCTAGTACCTTTATAACGCTTACACACATTTTATACACAGGATTTCCACATGTACTTGTGGATAACGCGAACGCTTGTTCGAAAAATGATAGTTTGATATGATAGATTCAGATCCAAATAAAGGAAAGGTAGATGAAGTTTATGGTTGAATTGTCGGATGAGATGCTGCTTGACTCTTACCATAGAGCAATAGAGCTGCAACTAGAGCATGATTTCATCGCTCTTCTACTCGTTGAAATTCGCAAACGAAACTTACACTCTCCAGTACATGCGGTTCTTCATTAAAAAGCGCAAAGGATAACTTTGTAGCAGGCTACATATATAAAACCGCGAGGCACAAACAAACATAAAAGGGTATCCTCACAGGCTGTTATCAACAGGCCTGTAAGAATACCCTTTTTTATTGTGTTAATAGATTTAGAGTTTCATATTACTGCTGTGACCCGGTGAAAGCTTGGCTTCTGGATCAATGTACACCTTAGCATTATTCACAGCCGTTGGAGCTTCGCCAAATCCTACAGCAATCAGCTTCAGCTTACCAGGATAAGTTGTGATATCGCCGGCAGCAAATATGCCTGGAATACTTGTTTCCATACGCGAGTCAACAACAATGGAGTTCCCCTCAATCTCAATACCCCATTCGGCAATAGGACCTAGGGAAGAGATGAATCCGAAGTTAACAATAACGCTGTCCACTTCAATTTCTTGAGTTTCTTTGGTCTTGATATTTGACAATGTAACCTTAGTAATGAACTCTTCACCATGCAGCTCTGTAATTTCAGTAGGGGTAACTACGTTAACCTTGGAAGCCATCAGGTTCTCAACGCTATGTTCATGCGCACGGAATTTATCCCGGCGGTGAATCAGGGTTACCTGTTCAGCGATGGGTTCCAGCATGAGTGCCCAGTCAACTGCAGAGTCACCGCCACCGCTGATCAGAACTTTTTTATCTTTAAAGGCATTTAGATCATTTACAAAATAATGGAGGTTTGCTTTTTCAAAACGTCCAGCGTTGGGTAATTCCAAACGACGAGGTTCAAATGCACCTACACCAGCTGTAATGATGATCGCCTTACTGTGGTATTCGGCTACATCGGTTGTAACCACAAAATGACGTTCGTCCCGTTTTTGAACAGAAATCACTTTCTCCTCCAGCCGGATATTGGATTGGAACATATCCATTTGCCGAGACAGGTTGTCGACCAATTCTTGTGCTGTTACTTTTGGAAAACCTGCCACATCATAAATGTATTTTTCTGGATAAAGGGCAGCAAGTTGTCCCCCCAATTGGGGCATACTTTCAATAAGGGTTACTGATGCCTGACGCATTCCGCCGTAAAATGCGGCAAACATGCCAGCTGGCCCGCCACCTATGATTAAAAGGTCGCTCATAGGAACGCTGGATTGCTCTTGGGTCACGGGATATTACACCTCCGAGTTGATATATTCATTTTGCCATACTTGTGTACCTACTTATTATAATCATTGTGACACATACCTGCAAAGAAAGACTTTAGAAGTCAATAAAAGTGTGACGTTTTTTAGTATTTTAATGTTTGATTAATGCTACACTAAGGTTTACAATGGATATGGTCAATTTAGAAATGCTTCAAGTTTGATTGGAATTTCTTCTAAATATAAGTGTATAAATTCACAAAAAGGACCGTACATTGTTTCAATAAAAAATACAAAGACAGATTTACCTCTTGGAAGGAGCCGGAACATGAGTAGTATTCCCAAAATCGTTATCTTAGGCGCGGGCTATGGGGGTATTTTGACCGCACAGCGCTTGCAGAAGGCTTTGAATTATAATGAAGCGGATGTCACGCTTGTAAACCGTCACGAGTACCACTATTTTACTACCCATCTACATATGCCTGCCGCGGGTACGGACAGTATTGAACACACTCGGGTGTCCATTTCGAAACTAATCGATGAATTCAAGATCGACCTCGTGAAGTCATCTGTTCAGGAAATTCGTACTCAGCAGAAAAAGATTATTTTGGAGGATGGTACCCTATCGTACGATTATCTTGTCATTGCTTTAGGTGGAGAGCCTGAAACATTTGGTATTCCTGGACTTGATAAATACGCACTGACAATCCGGAGCATCAATTCCGTTCGTTTAATTCGCGAGCATATTGAATATCAATTCGCTAAGTACAAGAACGAGAACAATGCTCAGGAGCATATTAATTTTGTTGTCGGTGGTGCTGGCTTTAGCGGTATCGAATTTGTAGCTGAATTAGCTGACCGTATCCCTGGACTGTGTAAAGAATATGACGTTGATCCAAGTATGGTTAATATATATAACGTAGAGGCTGCTCCGACAGCACTGCCTGGTTTTGCTCCTGAGCTTGTTGAGTATGCGATGGACTTGCTCACCAAAAAGGGAGTTACCTTCAAGATGGGGGTTGCGATCAAGGAGTGTCTGCCAAACGGGGTGATTCTGGCATCAGGCGAAGAAATCAAAGCCTCCACAATTATTTGGACAGGCGGAATCCGTGGCAATCGTCTTATTGAGGCTGCCGGATTTGAAGCTATGCGTGGGCGCGTGAAGGTAGATGAATATCTACGTGCACCGGGCCAAGAGAATATCTTCATTATTGGTGATGGCTCCCTTATGATTAATCCGGAAGGACGCCCTTACCCGCCAACCGCTCAAATTGCTATGCAGCAGGGTGAATGCTGTGCGCATAATTTGGTAGCGGCAATCCGCAATCAACAGCCGAAGAAATTCGCATTCAGCAATAAAGGAACCGTGGCTTCCCTAGGCAAAGGCCAAGGAATCGCTGTAGTAGGCAGCAAAACTTACAAGGGCTGGACTGCAGCTCAGTTGAAAAAAGTTGTAGATATGCGCTACTTGTTCATTATCGGCGGAATTCCGCTGGTTCTGAAAAAAGGAAGATTCTTATAAGATGCGCCATTGCAGCGTACAGGTACGCGGACTGCTGACTCGGGAAGAATTGGACCGTTATAACGGACTGATAGAGGTTGGATCTTATCTGGAGGATCAGAACCAGTATGATCTGGCTTATATCGTTCAGAAGGAAATTGATCTGCTCATTCTCCCTGGTATCGAACGCCTGAAGGATAAAGGGCGCGCTCGGGATCGGGCCACGGCTGAATATCTGGAAAGTTTACGTGAAGATGAAGAGGATAACGAAGATGAGGATTCAGGAACTTCGGTGTCTTAATCTAATAATATGGTAATAAAAAGGGTGTGTCTCCATACGAACTGGAGACACACCCTTTTTTGTTATTACAGCTTGAGCATTTCTTCAAAAGATTCTTCAGTCAGCAGATTGCCGACATAAAAAGGTCCGAATTCGCCGTAACGAGCACTTACTTCGTCAAAACGCATTTCGTATACCAGCTTTTTGAATTGCAGTGCATCTTCAGCGAACAGAGTCACGCCCCATTCCCAGTCATCAAAACCGACGGAGCCGGTGATAATTTGCTTCACTTTGCCTGCATATGAACGTCCAATTAACCCGTGTGAAGCCATGAGTTCCCGGCGTTTGTCCATATCAAGCATGTACCAGTTATCGGCAAGCTCGCGTTTTTTGTTCATAGGATAGAAACAGATGTGTTTCGCTTGCGGTAAAATAGGCTTTAGCCGTGCGGCAACATGCGGATTCTGCATTGGATCGCTGCCGTCGCTACCACTGCCACCAGCAGCGTAGTTGCTTAATTCAACAATACTTACATATGAATAAGCTTTGGTTGTATATTGAGCAAAAGCGATTTTGTTAAAGGCGGTCTCAAGTTGGTTCAAAGCTTCTAGGCTTTCGCGCAAAAACATCATTACAAAATCGGCCTTTTGGCCCACTATGGAGTATACTGCGGTGCTGCCTTCTTTAGCTTCCTCAACAGGGCTCCATTCCTGCATAAAAGCATGTAGTTCTTCCAGGGCAACGGCACGTTCTTCATCATCTGCTGCCGTCCAAGCGGTCCAGTTCAGAGAGCGGAAGTCATGCAGTGCATACCAGCCTTCCAGTGTCAAAGCGGCTTCGATCATGATCTCACTCCTTAAAAGTTTTACGAAGCATAAGCCTCGCCCAAAATAACATCGCGTAAAACTCGCAATTGAAGCATAAACTTAGTCTTACGAAGCATCTGCTTCATAGGCTATGTATGATCTGATTAATCTACTTGCATTGTATCGCAATCAAGCCGCCAAGAGCAAACGGAGGCATCCTGTAAGTGTGCGAATTAGTGCGTGAATTTGAATAAAGTTCATTGCTTCGTGACATTTTTTCTAGTAAACTTACTACTAGCTTGTAAAAGATGTGCGCTTCTTTATAGAAAGGGGTGGAGACGGTAAGATGGGATTTATTCCAGTGTTTATCCTAGCCGTTTTATTCTTTGTGATGATGTTTGGTATCGGCTTTATTCTTAACATGTTAATGAAGACAACCTGGTTCCCCGCTTATCTATTCGTACTTATTATTCTACCCGTCGTAATCTATTCTATTTGGGATAGAAACGCGATGTCGCTCTGGGAGCATCTCTCCAGTTTCCACTTTGTTGATTATCTTACAGGTGTCGCTGGTCTTGCAGGTGCTATACTTAGTGGATGGACCATTCAAAAGCTGCGCTTTGGCGGTTACAAGATGTTTTAAAGATTCGAAAGAGCCTATGTTATGAATCAGTCTTATATTTCTGCGAGAAACGGGATACCTTCCTCTTTAGAGGACGGCGAAGCCGTTTCTTCTTGTTTAATAGAGGTAGATATTCGTAAGAAGAAGTTGATTATATTGCGAAAAGAGTCGAAATTGGGATTTTATTTACATTTTCGCTATGTTAATTTGTGATAGAATAGAATCCTGTATGAATTCGTGTAAACAAGGGGGTATCCGTAGATGCGGATGAGTAACTTACATCATTTCACCGAACATCATCGGTACTGCGTTTCCCGCGAATTTGGTCTTAGTGTTATAGATGGACGTATGCTTAGCTCTGTATATCAACCTATGGTGGGAGCCTTTGCAATCAGTTTCTATCGCTTGCTGGTTGAACATGTGCCAGCAGATAGCATTGGCTATTCTGGAGTGGAGCAACAGCGCAGGCTATTTATGACTTTGGGTGTTGAACCCAATGAGAAAGGCCGCAAATATTTAATTGATCAGGCTTCCCGGTTAGAAGCAGTGGGTCTGTTGCAGACCTGTCGAATCTATGTGCCGGAAACAGATGATTATTTATATGAATATGAGCTAATGCCGCCGCTATCGCCAGCCGACTTTTTTGCCACTCAGCATTTAACCTTGCTGTTACGTGATAAGATTGGCAAATTTGCTGTGCTGTCCTTACGGGAACAGTTCTGGAATCGCGAGCCGGAAGAGTGGAGTCGCAGATCTATAGGCAAAGAGAATATTTCCGTGCCTTTTTATGATATTTTTCAACTTAATACACATGTCATTGATTATGAGTTGGAGCAAGCTTTGGCAGAGGTAGCCTCTGTTCGACAGCCCGGCACGCTTGAATCCGGAGAGCAGGCAATCGGATATAGTGACATTATTTTGCGTTTTCCACGGGAGTCTGTGAATCGGGCTCATGTAGAAAAACTGCGCTTCGACCATACTCAAATGGGTGTAATTAACTATGTTGCTCATAAATACGAACTGAGTCCGCAGGATTTATGTCGTTTGCTGGATGAGGATGGAGTGTTCTCACCGGAGGGCGAGGTAATGCTGGATGCGTTGCAATATAAAGCGAGCCAACATTTCAGGCAAGATATGAAACGACAGGAAAAACGTGAAATTGCGGCTGCAAAAGTTGTTTCCATCCGGTCCAGTGCGACCGAAGAGAATGATGATTCTATAGCACCACCAGAGCAATCAGTTGAGATGGAGTATTATGTAGAAGTACCGCCACAATTTTTGTCCAAATGCGACATTCACCAATATAATATGATGCTGCGTAACGAACCTTATACAAGACTGCTACAAACCTTTTTCCCGGGTGCAGTGCCCAGCCATCTGATGGATATGTTCGAGAAAATAGATCTGAACTATAAGCTGAGCGGTGAAGTAATTAATGTACTCATTCATTATTTAATGACTATGGTAGCTTCGGGTGGAGAACAGCGGATGAACCGCAATTTTGTAGAGGCTATCGCCTCCAATATGCTGGTTAAACAAGTGAACACCTATGAGAAGGCTGTAAGATATATTAGAGATCAGTCCAAAGTGAAGGGCAAGGGGACAACGGCTAATACTGCTGGAGGTACACGATCACGTTCTTATGCCAAAAATACAGGCCGATCCAATAAACCGGAAATTCCGATTGTGCTGGATGATGGAAGTGCCGGAACAGTATCGGAAGAGGAATTCGCGGCGATGATGAAGAAAGCGGCAGAAATTAAGGCTAGTAAGAAAAAAGGCGTATCGCAAACGCCTTAATGAAAGAGAGGTGGAACAATGGAGTCTATGGGCGATGTACTTCGTTCGATCAACAATCCAACTCTACGGCAGCGTCAACGCGATCTTGAACAGGGGTTATTCAATCATCCACTTGTGAAGGCATTACAGTCCGAACATCCTGAGCTGGACGAATCACGACTGCGGCTTCATATGAGTCGCCTGTATCAATATGTAGAGGAAAGCCGAAACTGTGCGAACTGCCCAGGACTAGAGAAGTGTCCAAATGATTTTCCTGGCCATTATAGTAAACTAACGGTAGAAACTGTGAATGGTTCAGTGGATCTATATGAACGCAAGACGGCATGCCGACTTAAAGTGGCACAAGATAATCAGGATAATATCCGCAAACGTATTCGTAGCTTTTATGTGGACGAGCGTGTACTTAACGGCGGTTATGATGAGATAGATATTATGGGCAAAGACCCGCGTCGGGTCTCGGCTGTGAATAAAATATTTGATTATATCACCAGTGTTAAAGAGGAAGGCCTGACTTCACGCGGCATTTATTTACATGGCTCTTTCGGAACAGGCAAAACTTTTTTGATG
This sequence comes from Paenibacillus sp. FSL L8-0333, assembly GCF_037965665.1. Taxonomy (NCBI): domain Bacteria; kingdom Bacillati; phylum Bacillota; class Bacilli; order Caryophanales; family Paenibacillaceae; genus Paenibacillus; species Paenibacillus sp. FSL L8-0333. The sequence goes on along the minus strand of NZ_CP150186.1, from coordinate 5,753,316 downwards.
TGTTATTTGCTGCATGAGCTTGCTGTTGCTGGATATACCGGAGTGATCGTATACATGCCAGACTTTATAGAGGACTTGAAATCGATCATGATGGATGGCCAGAAAATGAAGGAAACTGTCGATACGATGAAAAACTGTGATTTGCTTATTTTTGATGACATTGGTGCGGAAAATTTGAATCCTTGGGCTCGTGATCATGTACTTGGGGCGATCTTGAATTATCGGATGAACCGCAAACCAACCTTCTATACCTCGAATTATCCATTGGATGGCTTGGAGAAACATCTTAGCTTTACGAGCAAAGATGGTGAAGAGGTCTATAAAGGCCAACGACTAATGGATCGCATTGCTCCTTTTGTGGATGTGCTTCCACTGCATGGGGAGAATCAGCGAGGGGCCAATAGATAAGCTGGAATATTCATAATGTAAAATTTAAAAGAGCAGTGATTCCCCTTTTATTGGAGGATCGCTGCTCTTCGTTTTTTTAGTTATTCGAACTCAAACGCCGCTTTTTCCATGCTGCGAAGCAGGATCGTCGGAAGTCTTGAGTGTACTTTAATTGTCCAAACACACTTTCCGGTTGCAACATCTGGCGGGCATACTCACTCTGATCGATAATTAGGGAATACCTCCCTAAAATTCAGAGGTTTCTGCTCATTAGACTACTAATTAGGGAATATCTCCCTAAAAATGAACTGATTCGTCAGCGAAAATAGATATTCTCCCGATTATTAGGGAGGAATTCCCTGATTCCGTTCATTTATAGCAAATATCGGCTATAATCAGGGAGGTTTTCCCTCATTATTCTCAAAAAAAGAAGCCGTCCCATAAGTAGCATTCACTACTTTTGAGACAACTTCTTTTTATTGTGCGATGATTCCTTTACTCCGAGAGAATGAATTTAAGGATGACCATTCCGAAAAAGACAACCGTCATAAACGTGGTCATTCCGAAAAATCCGGTCATTAAATCCCCAAGATCATTGCGGGGTTCTTCGTTGATATGTTCTCGTGGGTCCCGTACTTGCGCGTTAACATCCATAGTTTCTGCCTCCTTACAGGGACAAGCCCTGTATTGTTAGATGCAAATTGACATTAGTTTTATGAAATAAGTCATTGACAATTAATGCGCTTTCTTTAAGTATACCGAAATGCTGGGGAGGTTGTAAAGAAAAGAGTACGCAAAAAAAATACATTGAAGGCAATATAATTGCGAGTGATATTTCACATATCCCATAAAGATATGTTATACTTGTAATGTGTCGGTAAGTGGTAATTTGGTTATCATATTACATGAAACAATTTATTAACTCATATTTCGGAGCAGCTTCCATGAACTAAGCTTTGGCTTAAGATGTGCGTGATGCTTCGCAAAACTTAAAGGAGGAACAATATCATGGCTATCGTGAACGTGTCTGACCAATCCTTCAGTAACGAAGTGGAAGGTCAAGGTACTGTAGTAGTAGACTTCTGGGCTCCTTGGTGTGGTCCTTGTAAAATGCTCGCTCCAATCTTGGATGAATTGTCCACAGAGCTGGGAGACGACGTGAAAATTGCAAAATTGAATGTGGATGAGAATCCGGAAACGGCTTCCCGTTTTGGTGTTATGAGTATCCCAACTCTGATCTTCTTCAAAGATGGTCAACCGGTAGATAAAGTTGTGGGACTGAACTCCAAAGAATCCCTGAAAAATATCGTAGCAAAACATCAATAATTGATAGATGCTACTGTTCGGGCCTCGGCCCTGCCACTCAGCGCCTTCGGTTCATTCCGGAGGCGTTTTGTGTGCTGAATGCCAACTAATCATGGGTCCAATTTAGCTGGAGGGGATCATTTTGGACAATATCCGCAATAAACTGGCACTACTACCCGATCTGCCTGGCTGCTATCTGATGAAGAATCAGGAAGGCACTATTATTTATGTGGGCAAAGCGAAGGTACTCAAGAATCGGGTGCGGTCTTATTTTACAGGCAGTCATAATGGTAAAACGCAGCGGCTTGTCGCTAATATTGCTGATTTCGAATACATCGTTACGTCCAGTAACATGGAAGCGCTCATTCTAGAGTGTAATCTGATTAAGAAACATATGCCGCGTTATAATGTGCTTTTGAAAGACGACAAGACGTTTCCTTATATAAAAATAACGAATGAAACTCACCCGCGCCTTGAGGTTACACGCCGGGTGATTAAAGATAAAGCAAAATATTTTGGCCCTTATCCTAATGCTTATGCTGCTCAGCAGACAAAAAAGCTCCTAGATCGTATGTACCCGCTTCGTAAATGCGGTGTGATGCCAAAGGAGGTCTGTCTTTACTATCACATGGGCCAGTGTCTGGCACCGTGTGAGAAGGAGGTTCAGAAATCCGAGTATGAGCAGATTACGCAGGATATCGCTGCTTTTCTAGGCGGAGGTCATGAGGCGGTTAAAAAGGATTTACAGCAAAAAATGCAAGAAGCTGCTGAGGAGTTATATTTTGAGCGGGCGAAGGAACTGCGGGATCAGATTATCCATATCGATGCATTGATGGAGAAGCAGAAGATCAACACTACAGATACTAAGGACCGGGACGTATTTGGTTATGCTGTAGACAAGGGATGGATGTGTGTACAGATTCTGTACATGAGACAAGGGAAGATGATTCAGCGCCATTCCTCCGTGTTCCCGTTCTATGGTGAAGCCTACAGTGACTTTATGTCTTATGTGACGCAGTATTACAGTGATAATCCCGCTTTGCCGCAGGAGATTCTGCTGCCGGATGTGCTCGATGAGGAGTCTCTGGCTAATAAAGAGGCTAAACCTGAGATCACGATAGCTGCTCCAGCAGAAGCGGATTTACAACAGGGTGAAGATACTCCTGAATCGGCTGAAGAGGCTGAGGCACGTGCGACGGCGGAGGAGGAAGCTGCTGCAGCTGGGATCGTGGATGCCGCCGGCGGCGCCTCCATTCTGCAGGAGTGGCTGGGCATTAAGGTGCTTGTGCCACAACGCGGTCTTAAGAAGCAGATGGTTGGCATGGCCTGTCAAAATGCAAGAGTGGCTATCGACGAGAAATTCCGGCTGATTGAACGGGATGAAGAGCGTACCTCTGGAGCAGCGATCAGCTTAGGTGAGAGCTTGGGTCTTGAACGCTTGAGCCGCATTGAGGCGTTCGATAACTCGAACATTCAGGGGACTAACCCGGTCTCAGCGATGGTTGTCTTCATTGATGGCAAGCCTGCACGAAAAGAGTATCGTAAATATAAGGTTCGTACGGTAGTGGGTGCGGATGATTATGGAACGATGCGCGAGGTCATTCGGCGGCGATATGAACGGGTATTGAAGGAGAATCTTCCGATACCGGATCTTATCGTGGTCGATGGCGGGAAAGGGCAAATCTCCTCTGCTATTGATATTCTGGAGAATGAGCTGGGATTATTCATTCCGGTCTGCGGCCTTGTTAAGGATGATAAGCATAAGACGGCTCAGCTTTTGGTTGGAGATCCGCCAGAACCTGTCGCGCTAGCCCGGGACAGTCAGGAATTTTACCTTTTGCAACGGATTCAGGATGAGGTCCATAGGTTCGCGATCACCTTCCACCGTGAACAGCGCGGGAAGTCCATGGTTACCTCCAAGCTGGATTCTATACCTGGTATAGGTGAGAAGCGCCGTAAAGCGTTGCTTAAGCATTTCGGATCGCTTAAGAAAATTAAAGAAGCCTCCGTGGATGATTTCCGTACACTTTCTATTGGAGAAAAGCTGGCAAGACAAATTCTTGATGCGCTCAAGGACGAAGAGCCAACCTCATAGCAATGATGACAAAAGAAAAAGGGTATCACAGCAGCGACTAAAGCTGCTATGATGCCCTTTTTTTAATTTGGTTATAGGATGTACACTATTTTATTTTCTTAAATCAAAGAAGAAGGCTCCACCGGCTTAGGTTTCTGTGGTGGATTAAATCGATAGACGATGTAAGCGACTATGAACGGCATAATAATCGCGAAGATACCCGCGCCTACATTTACGCTCTCCTTCATAAAGATCAGCGTAGCGCCCATCAGGATGCTGTCAAACACGACGTGGCTGAACATGACAGCAATAAATCCGTAACGAAGGAAAATATAACTGAACAGCAGCCCGATTACGGTCAGCTCAATCGGACGGGAGCTGATGGGATAGATCGGATATAACGTATGGCCAAACGCCCAAACCAGCGTGGTGATCAAGCAAGCGACGAAAGTGTTCCGGAACACCTTTTTCAGCATAGGGATTCCGAAAAAGCGATAAATGGCTTCCTCAGATAAACCAGCGAGCCATGCGACGATAGGCAGAAGCCAAGCATATCTCATGTTATAAGGAGACTGGGTGGCGTCTGTAGTAGACCAATTGTGCAAGGTAAACGATAATATGATGAACATAACCGTCTGCACCCCTAGCAGAACGAAAGCCCACATGTATCCAGCCCGGATACTATCCAACACATATTGTCCATAGCCGGGCTCTTTGGCGCGGGGCCAAGGGTTCATGCCTCCCTCTTTTCGCCATAGGCCATTGCCGCCCACTAAAGAGAAGTAAAGCAAGGAGGACATCAGCAGGCTGTATAAAGCATAAATGATAAACATAATGACAGAGGTAATCTGTGCTTCTAGCCCTTCGCCTGTTGATTCAGGCAGCATATTATAGGTGCTGATCATCATGATTACAAAATAGGCTGAGCTTAGGAATACCCCACGTTTAAAGGAAGTATGCTCTCTTCTAAGAATACTGTAGACGAGTGCCAGAATTCCTAAAATCAGTGTGGGTATACCGTAACCGAATAATGTCAGCTTTTCCGCTAAAGAGGTCTGTCCTTGTACGTAGGAGGTATGCCAAGCCGGTGCAGTGAATCCGGCATTAAAGCTGGAGACCTGCTCTCCACTGAAATCAAAATAATAGTGCAATAAGGATTCGCCGACCTGAACAGTGCTATCCGTATACACCAGCCCATGGCTTCCTGTATTCGATTCAATTTGTAGCTTGGCAGGATTTACTTCCCATTCCTGAAGCCAAGGACGAGCAAGATTCTCCTTCTGCGCTAGAGTGAGGTCAGCTCCCTTGTCCTCTTTTGCACCAACGGAAGCAATGCCAGACCCCTCTTCGGAGGCAACTTTTGCAGCCTTTGAGAAAGCGACAATCTCGCCGGTATACATATTGAGGTCAACGATGATTTGCGGCTCTTGATCCGCTGACGGAGTAAGCGTTGCACGAAAGACATCAAAAGGATATTTTTGATCCAATTTTTTCTTGGTGTAGTCCTCCACAAGCTTCTCGCGAGACATATAACCATAAAAGGAAGAGTCCGTCTCGTAAAGTACATTCCATTGATCGTTTGGTGCTTCGGTGTAATTGAGCTTTTGTTCTGCGAATAATACGGCTTGGTCACGGGCTTCTGCCTTGCTAATAACGGTGGTATCTTCCCCTGTAGAGCTGCTTAGCAGCGAAGGGGAAATCTGAAACATAATAAATAGAATAAGACCGATAATGCCCGAGATGATGAGCCTCTTGGAGAGGGCACGTTGCTGTAGGGGCTGGCCGACGGGATTCATGTAACGCCTCCTTGTTATGTACTGACAATGTTATGTTCCATTATAGTATTAGTGCCTGGCTGGTTACAAAAAACATTATATGTTCTTTTTATGGGTAATAGAGATAGTATAGAATAGTCATGTGAATTTATACCATGAATTTTATCGTGTTCATTTGTGTACGAATGGTGAGAATCGGTGTAATTGCAGGGAAAACACGGAAAAGTGATGAGAAAAGGTACTCCATTTGATGCAGTCTCTTTAAACCGCATTTTTTCATGTGAATGAGCATTAATTGTGTCTTTGTGAATTCACTAAATAACGTATATAATTTGTATGCAATTGTATAGTAGCCGAATTTCTGGTGAAAACGGGGGAACCATAAGAAGTGATGAAAAGTGGAGTGTACACGATAAATGGCACTTTCATCAGGGGTGAATTTCGTTCTAGGAACGAATAGGGCAGCCTGCATAGTCCGAATCCGTCAGCTAACCTCGTAGGCTAATTTACTGCAGGAACCAAGTCAGCATTGGTTTTCCAGTGCTTTTTTTGTTGGAATTTTTGATAAGAAGGTGAGCAAATGGCTTCACAGTTTCGCAGGATTTCTGAATTTAAGTTTCTGAAGCTCTCGCCGCCGCAGATACTGGTGCTGGGTTTTGCATCGATTATTTTGATAGGGGCCTTGCTGCTTATGCTCCCCATCTCAAGCACAAGCGGGAATTCCGTGAAATTTATTGATGCATTATTTACTTCAACTTCGGCAACCTGTGTAACAGGGCTTGTTGTGCTGGATACCGGAACTTCGTTCACGATTTTTGGGAAAACCGTAATTATGATCCTAATCCAGATCGGCGGCTTAGGGTTTATGACCATGGCCACTCTATTTTCACTGGTGTTAAAGCGTAAAATATCTTTGCGGGACAGGCTAATCCTACAGGAAGCCATGAATCAAGGCTCTATGGAAGGAATTGTGCGGCTGATCCGAAGAGTCCTCATATATTCTCTTGTCATAGAAGGCTGTGCCGCTTTGCTGCTGTCTATTCGCTGGGCTTTTGATATGCCACTGGGAAAAGCGATTTATTATGGCATATTTCATGCGGTGTCTATGTTTAATAATGCGGGGTTCGATATTTTTGGGGATTTTCGCAGTTTAACTGATTATGTATATGATCCGCTTGTGAATATTATTGTGATGTTTCTGATTGTCTCCGGCGGGATTGGTTTTATTGTAATGTCAGATCTGGTGGAGTTTCGGGTAACCCGCAGGCTGTCTCTACATAGTAAAGTTGTCCTGTCCACCAGCACAGGGCTGATTCTGATCGGAGCTCTGGTTATTTTTATATTCGAGTTTACTAACACTCGTACCCTAGGTTCACTGAATTTTGGCGGTAAAATATTATCGGCCTTCTTTCAATCCGTGTCTCCCCGTACGGCTGGCGCGAACACAGTAGATATTGCTGGACTTCGGCAGGCTACACAATTTTTTATAGTGATTCTTATGTTTATTGGTGCTTCTCCGGGCTCAACGGGCGGCGGGATCAAGACAACAACCTTTACGATGATGATTGGTGCTGTAATTGCTATGCTGCGTGGACGGGAAGATGTTGTGTTGTTCCGTTATCGGTTGGCTCAGGAGCGCATCTACAAGGCATTAACGATCACGCTGCTGGCTTTGTTGTTAATCGCCTCTGTGTCGATGATACTCTCCACAACTGAAGACAGTAATTTCTTGGCAATCTTGTTTGAGACGACCTCCGCCTTTGCTACGGTAGGACTGACTATGGGGCTAACTCCGGAACTGTCAGCGATCGGTAAGATTCTACTCTGTCTGACGATGTTTGCAGGTCGGCTGGGTCCACTAACCTTAGCGTATGCACTCGGTCCAAAACAGGGTAAACCACTGTATAAGTATCCGGAAGGTAAAATAATTATTGGATAGGAGTTAATTAGAAATGAAAGCACAGCAATTTGTAGTAATCGGCTTAGGTCGCTTCGGTTCAAGCCTGGCGCTTGAGCTGATGGAAATGGGCTACGAGGTGCTCGGCATTGACCACCATGAAGAACGCGTGGAGGAAATGAGCGATCAACTGACGCATACGGTAGTAGCAGATGCTACAGATGAGGGAATTATGCGCTCGCTTGGTGTACGGAACTTTGATTGTGGGATTGTTGCGATTGGTGACAATATGGAGAGAAGCATTCTGGCGGCCATTTTGTTGAAGGAAATTGGAGTCAAGCAAGTGGTGGCTAAGGCAATCTCCATCCTTCATGGCCGCGCACTGTCGCGGCTGGGGGTTGATCGGGTTATTTTTCCGGAGCGGGATATGGGGATTCGTGTGGCACACCAGCTGGTGACGCCCAATTTGCTGGATTATATTGAACTGTCCAAGGATTATAAAATTGTCGAGCTGACCGTACCGTCCTGCATGAACGGCAGAAGCTTGTCTGATTTAAATACAAGAGCTAAATATGGCTGCAGTATTGTTGCCCTGAATAGGGAAAGTGGAATAATCGTCGCTCCAACTGCCCATGATTATTTAAGTGAAGGCGATGTTATGGTACTCATTGGTCCTAATGAAAGTATTGACCGTTTTGAGAGTGAAGTTGTGAACCAAGAATCATAGGAAAAGAAGCTGACTCAAAAGTAGTGAATTCTACTTGGGGGCAGCTTCTTTTTTATGGAGTAAAGAGTAGGAAAAGTAATGGATTTCACTATGCCATATGGCTATAGACCACGCGTAGTGTTCTAATATATTGGTTTGTGCGGTTGACGAGTTGTTAGGTGTGATATTCGTACGGCTGTAGTAGATGATTTGTGGTATCTGTGACGGTGGAATATGGGCGATATGCGTTCTTTGTTTGTACGATGTACAGAGTGGGTGTAACTAATTAGGGAAAACCTCCCTAAAAATAGCCGCTATTCGCTCTAAATGAACGACATTAGGGAATTCCTCCCTAATAAACAGTGGGATTCCTTTATTAGTTACTCAATCAGCCGAAAATTAGGGAAGTTTTCCCTAATTATAAGTCTGCTGAACAGAAATCTCTAAATTTCAGGGAGAAATTCCCTAATTACGCAATAAGTGCTTCACTTATTGCCTCATTTGGAGATCAATAGGTGCGCCCCTTGATTCATTTGGTCCGGCTTTACTGCTCACGTTCTGTCAGAAACATCTCTTCGGTTACTTGCACCAGACTGCGAGCCGCCGTGCTCATGCTTCCATCGTCACGGTAAATCAGGCAGGTGGTCCGTTGAGTCTGCTCCAGCTCCTTGATATGTAAGGACACCAGTCCGCCGCCGTTCAGCAGCTCTGGACGCAGATAAGACTTTGGCAGCAACGCAGCCGCTTTGACAGTCGGAAGCAGCCGCACGATGGCTTCGAAGGAGTCAATCTCCATGCGCACATCGGGATCAATCCCGCAGCGCTGGAATAGATCGTCCGTCAGGCGCCGGTACCAGGTACCCTTTGAGAAGAGAATCATAGGCAGCCGGGATAGATTATCCATGGTTAGCTTGGAAGATAAATTTAAAGGATGCTGCTCTGAGACGACCAGTCGCAATTGATCCTCAAACAGAGAAATGCAGCGTAACCCGGGTTCTTGAATAGAGGAAGCGATCAGACCTACATCTGATTTCCCCTCACTAACTGAGGATACGATCTCATGCGTTCGGCCTGTAATCAGCTTCAGCTCTGCGGTCGGATATTTGTCCATATAAGCGTTAACCAGCGGCGGAAGCGTGGTCTGCAGTGAGGTAAGACTAGCCCCCAAGGTGACAAGCCTTGGCTCCCCCTCTTTGAATTTAGAAAGGGCTTCCAGAAACTTGGAACGCTGCTGCCGTTGTTCAAGCGCATAGGAATAAGTGAGACGCCCAACCTCGGTTAACTCCAGTCGTTTGCCATAACGATTAAACAGTGCGACCCCCAGACGTTCCTCGAGTTTAGAAATTTTGCGAGACAAGGCGGGCTGGGATAGATTGAGCTGGCGTGAGGCCCGGTTTAAGCTGGAATGTTCCACAACTGCTGCAAAAACATCTAAATCGTCAAACATAATTGAGTTCCTCTCCTAATGCGATGTACGATCAGTAGTGATGAAATTCATAGCCGTAAGAGTAACTGTTCTTATTACATAAGGAAAATCAGGTTATGTCGGAAAATGTTGTTTCGCTAAATGAGAATTATTATCATATAAAATCTATTCTTATGCGTTTATTGTATAACGTTTAATAATTAGATTGCAATTCCCTTATAAGCGAAAAAAGAGTAACATGAAAAGTGACACAAGATATTCACATTTTGTGAAAAATAAAACTAAGTCCGGTAAACTCTAGGATAACGGTAAATTAAGGAATTATGTCATTGGATTGTCAACGTTATCCTGTGTCAAATGTAGTTCCGGCGGTGAATACCCATTAATGAAAACGCTGTTTTAATCGGAAAGGGGTTACTTTGTATGAAAGGATTTTATTCCAGAAAGATTCATTCCTTGCTAGGCGTTATCCCACTTGGAGCCTTCTTCATTGAGCACATGATGACGAATTTTGCGGCTGTAGAGGGTGGCGCTTCCGGTTTCACTGACAGCGTGTTATGGCTGAACAGCTTACCGCTCGTCTTCTTCCTGGAATTGTTCGGTATATGGCTTCCTCTGCTGTACCATGGGGTATACGGACTTTATATTGCGTATCAATCCAAGCCGAACTTGAACCGTTTCAACATTGAAAGAAACTGGCGTTATACCCTGCAACGGATTACAGGTATTGTTACCTTTATCTTTATCGTCTGGCACTTGTTCCAAACACGGGTTCAGGTGGCAGTGGGTAATGTGGAGCACGAAGAATTAGGCGGTCTCATGCATGATATCGTGACTCAGCCACTTCTGCTGACACTGTATATTATCGGTATCGTTGCTGCATGCTTCCACTTCTCGAACGGTCTCTGGTCTTTCTTAATCAGCTGGGGAATTACCGTCGGTCCTCGTGCACAGCGGGTATCTTCTTACCTCTGTCTTGGCATATTTGTCTTAGTAACGTTCATGTTCCTGATTTCGCTGGTTACTTTCCGTGACAGTGAATTTCAAACTGCAGCAACTATTGCCCAGTCCATAAAGACCTTCATTTAATTTAAGAATCCTTTCTGATATTTTCGATAAAAGGAGTGAACTATCATGGCAACATCCGATATCATTATCGTGGGCGGCGGTCTGGCCGGCTTGATGGCTACCATCAAGGCAGCGGAAGCTGGTGCGCATGTCCATTTATTCTCATTAGTTCCTGTAAAAAGATCACACTCCGTATGCGCGCAAGGCGGCATCAATGGCGCGGTAAATACAAAAGGTGAGGGCGACTCCCCTTGGGAGCATTTTGACGACACTGTCTATGGCGGTGACTTTTTGGCGAATCAGCCGCCCGTTAAGGCGATGTGTGAAGCTGCGCCAGGTATCATTCACCTTATGGACCGGATGGGCGTTATGTTCAACCGCACACCGGAAGGTCTGCTCGATTTCCGTCGTTTCGGCGGAACGAAGCGGCACCGTACAGCTTTTGCCGGCGCGACAACAGGCCAACAGCTGCTGTACGCGTTGGATGAGCAGGTGCGCCGGTGGGAATCTGAAGGTCTCGTAACTAAACGCGAGAACTGGGAGTTCCTTTCGGCTATTATCGACGACGAAGGTGTATGCCGCGGCATCAGTGCCCAGAATCTTAAGACGATGGAGATTGAGACTTTTCCTGCGGATGCTGTTATTTTGGCAAGCGGCGGGCCGGGTATTATTTTTGGCAAAACAACGAACTCCGTTATTAATACAGGGACAGCCGCAAGTGCGGTGTACCAACAGGGCGTACATTATGCCAACGGAGAATTTATCCAGATTCACCCAACCGCTATTCCGGGAGATGACAAGCTCCGCCTGATGTCGGAATCGGCACGTGGCGAGGGCGGCCGTATCTGGACTTATAAAGACGGGAAACCGTGGTATTTCCTCGAAGAAAAATATCCGTCCTACGGTAACTTGGTGCCGCGAGATATTGCTACACGTGAGATTTTTAATGTGTGTGTGGATCAAGGGCTGGGCATTAATGGCGAGAACATGGTGTATTTGGACCTCTCTCACAAGGATCCGAAAGAGCTGGACGTGAAGCTTGGCGGGATTATTGAAATTTACGAAAAATTCATGGGGGATGATCCCCGTAAAATACCAATGAAGATCTTCCCGGCTGTGCACTATTCTATGGGCGGCATGTGGGTTGATTACAATCAAATGACGAACGTTCCTGGTCTTTTTGCTGCCGGAGAATGTGAATATCAATATCATGGAGCGAACCGTCTAGGCGCCAACTCACTGGTATCTGCTATTTACGGCGGTATGGTCGCAGGACCAAAGGCTGTTGAATACATTAAAGGCCTGAAGAAATCATCGCAGGATATCTCTTCTTCCGTATTCGATAGCTTCCACAAAAAGCAAACGGACAAATATGAATCTCTGTTAGCGATGTCAGGTACAGAGAATGCTTATGTGATTCACAAGGAACTGGGCGAATGGATGACCGCCAATATGACCGTGGTGCGGCACAATCCGAAGCTGGAAGCGACCATTGGCAAAATCAAAGAGCTTAAGGAGCGTTATCGCAAGATCAATATGAATGATGCATCGCGCTGGAATAACCAAGGTGTGGCCTTCACTCGCCAGCTCTGGAATATGCTGGAGCTGTCCGAAGCGATGACACTTGGAGCGCTTATGCGGAATGAGAGCCGTGGTGCACATTACAAACCGGAATTCCCGAATCGTAATGATGAGGAGTTCTTGAAGACCACAAAAGCAGCCTGGACTGCAGAGGGTCCACAAATCTCCTACGATGAAGTGGATGTCTCGCTGATTCCTCCACGGGTACGCGATTATTCGAAGGATTAATGCTTTCCAGTAACAGAATAGCTTGCGAGGCAAGCTTCATGAAATAAAATCAGGCAATTTGAGGAGGGAACCATTATGGCGGAAACAGCTGCAGCTCCCAAAAACGTAAAGTTTATCATCACCCGCCAGGACGATCCACAAAGTTCATCGTATGTCGAGGAATTTGAACTTCCTTATCGTCCAGGTATGAATGTGATCAGTGCTTTGATGGAAATTCAGCGTAACCCTGTGAATGCCAAAGGTGACAGCACAGTTCCCGTATGCTGGGATTCCAACTGTTTAGAAGAAGTGTGCGGAGCTTGCTCCATGGTGATTAATGGCAAACCCCGCCAAGCCTGCGCTGCACTTATAGACAATCTGGAGCAGCCTGTACGCATTGAGCCTATGAAGACATTTCCGGTGGTGCGTGACTTAGTCATTGACCGTACCCGGATGTTCAATGCGCTAAAAAGGGTGAAAGCATGGATTCCGATTGACGGTACGTACGATCTTGGACCGGGACCGCGGATGCCGGAGAAAAAACGGCAGTGGGCCTATGAATTATCCAAATGTATGACCTGTGGCGTATGTTTGGAGGCTTGTCCGAATGTCAACGAAAAGACGGATTTCATCGGACCGGCAGCCATTTCTCAAGTACGTCTGTTCAATGCTCACCCTACAGGTGAAATGAACGCTGACGAAAGATTGGACGCTCTTATGGAGGATGGCGGGATCGATGGCTGTGGTAACTCACAGAACTGTGTACGCGCTTGTCCAAAGGGGATTCCTCTTACGACATCTATTGCAGAAATAAACAAGCAAACAACGAAGCATATGTTCAAACGTTGGTTAGGTGTGTAATTAATAGTACCGCCAAATGTTTATCTATTGAGCTATCCTCAAAGTGGATTCCATTCGCTGGGGGTAGCTTTTTTTATGTTGTTAAGACTCTCTTATCTGCTTGAGGCGGGAAAGTCTTGCAGGGCTGGAGCAAGTTCAGAATATTGACCAATTTATGCTATAATATCCATTGTTAACGTAATGTTAGCTGTGGAACAAGGAGGAATAATCGTGATTTGTCGGGAGCAAGATGGAGCAATTGTAATGGTTAAGCAGCATGATCACGGGAAACTTGCCGGAGAGCTGGCCATTGGGTTCAAAGAGCAGCATGTGCCAACTGAAGGACGCCGGGAAGAGGTACTGTGGGCAGTAGCCCAGCATGATAGGGGTTGGATTGATCTCGATGAGACCCCTTTCTGGAATGATGCGGAGCAAGCACCCTACACCTTTATTGATTTTCCTGTAGTGCCTAAGTTGACCTTTTATAAGCGTGGATTAGATGAGATCGAGGAACACACACCGTACGGAGCGTTGCTGTGCAGCTTGCATTTTGAGCGGCTTATTAAGATTTCGGGACTCGATTATCCAGAACTAACGTTATATCAAGAACATGAAGAGGAACGCAGAGCACGTATCCATCGGGAACTTGAAGCTTCTAAGCCTATCGGAGAAGATGAGCTGTATTATGATGCCCGCCTTTTAGAATTTTGCGATGATCTGTCCTTGTATTTGGCCTTAAATGAGCCGGGGTGTCCGAAATCAGAGGAGCATCCATGGTGGCGTGAAGGGTTCTCAGGCACTGAAGATTTCAGTTTTACGTCAGGTCGTGTCATCACAGCGGAGTGGCAGGATAAGTCAACGTTAATGCTTGAACCGTTTCCTTTTGTAAAAAACCTGGAAGTAGCATTTATGCTGAGACGAGTTCAAAAATCAGAAATCGCAAAAAAAGGGATTGCACGCGCTTACAGCGAAACTCCGGAAGAAGAATGCCGGATTGTTCTAACTGCCCGAAATAATATATAAGTTATTATTTGGACCGTCTGTTTTTCGGGGAAAAGGTAAAGAAAGGAGAATCTCCCTATGAAGATACAATCGTCTGGGGCTTCTCCCAATAAGAATGGCGATAAGATCCACAAGGACCCCTCTAAGGGGCGTTCTGGTAGCGAGTCTACAATTACCCGCCGGCAGTTCCTGACTCGGAGTGCGGCTGCTGTAATCGGCGCAGGATTGCTTACAAGCGGATATGCATGGCAGGGGGAGCCGAACTGGATTGAGGTCACTAAGCTGGACTTGCGTTTTAAGGAGCTTCCTTCCGCTTTTTCAGGGATGAAGCTTGTTCATTTCAGTGATACGCATCTCGGATTTAATAAGGATGCCAGGGATCTGGCCCGACTCGCTAAACATATAAGCAAAGCTGAACCGGATCTTATTTGCTTCACGGGTGACATTGTGGACAGCGATCCTGAGGATCTTGTTGAAGCCGTACCGGTGCTGGCAGCGTTAAGTGCGCCATTGGGTAAATTTGCGATATTAGGCAATCATGATTACAAGAATACCCAGCTGGTTACCGAGCTGCTGGAGTCTGCGGGCTTCCGGGTGCTGAGGAATAAATCCTACCTTCTAAAAAGAGGCGGGGCAGTCATGGCGGTTACGGGTCTGGATGATCTGTTACACGGTAAACCCGACCCAGCGAAAGCAATTACTGGTGTTCCTGAAGGAACCTTTAACGTCCTTTTGATGCATGAGCCGGATTATGCGGATACCGCACAGGCCTATTCATTTGATCTACAGCTTTCCGGGCACAGTCATGGCGGACAAATTCGCCTGCCCTTTATAGGTGCGCCATTTACACCTTATGGATCTCTTAAATACATAAATGGATTGTATTATACAGAAGACAAAGCCATGCCTGTGTATGTGAATAGAGGGTTTGGAGAGACATACATGCCTTTTCGGTTATTGTGTAGGCCAGAATTAACGGTTCTGACGCTGCATCGGTCCATGAGCTGATTAGGCTGGAATTTTAGCTGCACGGAAGGGGAGAGAAGATGAGCACCTATGGAGCAGTGTTGTTAGAGACACAACATGGTTTAGCAGTTGATCTGAGGCTGATCATGCCTGAGGATGTTTTAGCTTTGCGGCAGCTGCTCTCCCATCCAGATGTGCAGCGCCATATTCTAGTACGCTCCGGCCCTGGATCAGCATCTGCCCAGGTGGAGAAGCTGGTAAACCGGATGTTATTTGCCTTCGATCCTTGTGCGCTGCATGCCGGGATCTATTTAAAGGGGCAGCAGCGGTTGATCGGTATAGTGGCTTTGCAGAATTGGAACCGCCGTGAGGGCACAGCTACCTTAGGATATATGCTGGACCCGGCATGGTGGGGATGCGGGCTGGCGACGGAGGCCGTGGGTTTGTTTTTGAACTATAGTGTTCATACCCTTGGGATAACAAGGATCGAAGGACGCTGCACAGGAGATAATATTAGATCGGAACGTGTGATGCTCAAGAACGGTATGAAGCTGGAGCGGGTGATGCCCAAAGTCGGCTCCTTGGACGATGTAATGAAAGTATTCACATTGTTACACAAATGAAATAATGCCGTTATCAAACTCTAACAGTGTGCGGTTAAACTAAGTACATGACCCCCTTTTAAAAATATACTGCTTTGGGACCCGATGATTCGGGTCCATTTTTTTTGATTGAAAAGAGTAGCGTAAGTGATTGGCAGTACCGAATCCGATCGTTTATGATTAACATACTATGGAGTGGAATGACCAAGGAGGCGTAACATTTTGAATGAAGTGGTACAAACATTAAAAAATCATCGTTCTTTCCGGCAATATTCAGACCAGCCTGTGGAGCCAGAGAAGCTACAAATTATGATTGAATCGGCTCAAGCCGCACCGTCATGGGTTCATGGACAGCAGGTATCGATAATCGCCATCAAAGATCCTGCGCGTAAGCAGCAGCTTTCAGTTTTGTGCGGAAATCAGAAGCATGTAGCGGCAGCACCGGTTTTTTTGGTATTTTGCATGGATTTTTATAGAGCTAAAGTAGCTAGTGAGCTGGAAGGCAAGTCTTTTGAAGCCGTGAAAGATGTGGATGCACTTTTGGTTGGAGCTACAGATGTGGGAATCTCATTGTCTAACGCGATTGCAGCGGCGGAATCCATGGGACTGGGCATCATTCCTATTGGGGGTGTGCGCCGCAACACAGCGGGTGTGATTGAACTGCTGAAGCTGCCGGAGTACGTATTCCCTGTCGTCGGCCTATGCGTGGGATACCCAGCGGAGGAGGTTTCTCAGAAGCCGCGGCTGCCACTGGAAGCTATATTTCATGAGGAGCAATACAATCCGGACGTACAAGGCCTCCTGGAGGCGTATAATCAAACCCACCGTGAATTCTTGCAGCAGCAGGGGATGACGGAGAGAGATTGGACCAGTACGATTGCTCATTTTTATGATATCAACCCGGAATATGGAGATGCGAAACGTACGCTGAAACAACAAGGTTTTAGCTGTGATAATCTGTAAATAAACAAAAAGATGCACCAAGCTGAGATTGGTTTAACGGAGGGTGAACCCTGCCCCTAAACCAATAACGCTTGGTGCATTATTTAATTTCTCGCTTAAACGCTTACCGTCCTTACAGGAACATTGAAGGCGTTTAGGCTTGATTACAGAGAAACTTTGACTTTTTGGCGCTGCTTGTAATAAACCCAGTGTGTAAAGCCTATTGCTTTGAGCTGTGCAGCTACCGCATCACGATCCTCAGCGACCCGGGACGGCTTATGTGCATCCGAACCGAAACTAACCTCTACGCCAAAATGTAGTGCCCGCTCCAGAATATCTTCAGAGGGATACCAGCCGCCGACCAGCTTAGTTCCACCTGAGGTATTGATTTCGATGGCCACGCCACATTCACTGATTACACGCAGACAATCGTCAATCGGCTGAGGTGCAGGAATTTCGGAAAAAGCAGGATAATTTCCCTTCATCGCATCAATGTGTCCGAGTATTTGGAACATACCACTGCGTGCGGAATCAGCAATCAACCGGTAATATTCAGACTTCACGCGGATCTTCTCATTTTTGCTAAGGTTTTTCCAGCGCCCTTTGTTAAAAATGCTGACTCCACCAACACTATGTACCGATCCAATCACATAATCAAATGGGTAGGCCGATAATGTCTTGCGGTATATCTCAGCATGTTCGGGGAAGTAATCTGATTCAATGCCTAACAGTACGTCGATAACGCCTTCGTACTCTTTTTTGAGGGAGAGAATATCATCTACATAATTAGCAAATTCGGATTTAGCCATTGCGATTTTGGGAAAAGCCTGATCGGATGGATCTCCGAAATAAGGAGTATGATCGGAAATACCTATAACGCCCAATCCAGCGGCAATCCCAGCTTCGATATAATCCCTAATCGTTCCGTCAGCATGGCCACAGCGGAAATGATGGGTGTGTAAATCAAATTTCATCAAGAACATCTCCTTTAAACAAGGTTATGCAATCAGCTCAGAAGTAATCGGTTCCACTTTGTGGTTGGGATTTATTCAGACCCGATAAATTGGGTTTCTGGCATGCCTTTAAGATCGCTTAGGAACTGCCTCATAGCAGAGTTTACGTATTTGCCTGATTTTGTGATCACGCCAACAGGATGGGTGACTTCCAGCTCAATAATTGGCACGATTTTGAGGGTGCCGGCTCGAACCTCAGCGGTAACTGACTGCTTGGAAATAATGGCGGCGCCCAAATCGAGCTCGACCATCCGTTTCACTTCCTCGCTGCTGGTCAGCTCCATAATGACCTGAGGTTGAATGCCATGTTTGTTCAGAACCTCATCTGCAAATTTACGGCCCACTGTATCTGGTGAGAGCAGAATCAGCGGGGTCTTGCTTAAGGCTTCTATCCCAGCGGTCTTCACTTGAGCGAGAGGGTGTCTGGGAGAGACCACCAGTTCGAAGGTATCATAATACAAAATGGAAGTAGACATGCCCGGGCTACGTCCAATTAAATAACCGATGCCGACATCAACAATGCCGTTTTCGACATGCTGATAAATTTGTGATGAGGACATAGAAGAAATTGATGTTTTGATATGGGGGAACTGGTCTTTAAAATAAGATAGAATACGCGGTAAAATTTGAATGGCGATTGAGGTAGTTGTGCCTAGAACTATATGACCTTGGGGATTTTCATCAAGATCTGCAAGCCGTTCCTTAAGTTCCTCGACAATCCTCACTATTTGTTCCGCATGCTCCAGAAAGACAGTCCCTCTATCCGTTAATGTAACAGGCTGGTTTCGGTCAACCAGCTGAGTCTTGAACTCTTCTTCAAGGCTCTTAATCTGTGCTGAAACCGCTGGTTGGGTCAGATTAAGCAGTTCTCCGGCCTTGCGAAAGCTCATCGTTTTGGAAATTGTTATTAGTGTCTCCAGCTGGCTGATGTTCATGGAATACCTCCTTTGGACCATCGAATTGGATGTGTAATTGCGTTAATATCTTACGTTCCACGTTGGCATTTGTTTAAATTATAGGAGATAATACCCGGCAGAGCAATGTTGCTGCGTAAACTATCTTGGGTTTGAATTCGACATATGCATTAATTTTTGCTGAATTGTGCCGATATATAAAGTATAATATATCCATATTGCTTGGGACTTTTGGTATATGACCAAAGCACGATAAAGGGGGAGACTAGACATTCATGAAAGCAGAAGTAATTAATCCGTTTCTAGAGTCTGCACGGACTGTTATAGAACAAGTAATTCAGGTCTCGCCTTCTACGGGGAGTTTAGGCATTAAAGAAATTGAACTGATCGATAATCATATATGGATTCAAGTAGGGATGACAGGCCAACTGAGCGGAAATATTATATTTGGTATCGCGGAGCAGGTAGCCTTGCGAATGGTATCGATTATGATGGGTGGCTTTGTGATCACCGAGATGGATGAGATGGGTCAAAGTGCGATTTCAGAGCTGAGCAATATGATCAGTGGGAATGCCAGTACCATTCTATATAATCAAGGTGTTTCGGTGGATATAAGTCCTCCTCAGATTATGAAGATGGAAAGCATGTCTTTTATGCCTCGTAAAGCGCTTAGTATTCCGTTGTTGATGGATGGGGTTGGAGAGATGGATATTCAGGTGATGATCTCTTAGGCAAGAGTTAGGAGCTGAAATACTTTTCATGGTACTCAAAGATAAGGTTGTTGTGATTACAGGAGCGTCAAGCGGCATTGGTGCATTAACAGCACAGATGCTTAGTAAAAAGGGGGCAATCCCCGTCCTGGTAGCACGTTCTGAAGCGAAGCTGAAAGAAACAGCGGCCGGTATCCCGGGCGTTTTTGGACTGTACACCTGTGACGTAACAGATGCTGAAGGTGTTCAAAAGACCTTCGCACAAATTTTGGCCGCATATGGCAGAATTGATATTTTGCTAAATAACGCAGGGTACGGCAAATTTGCTGCTTTTACGGAGATGGAGCCTCATGAATTTGACGATATGATGGATGTTAACTACATGGGGATTGTCCGGTGCACGAAGGCTGTTGTTCCACATATGCTGGAGCGGGGAAGCGGCCAGATTGTAAATGTGGCTTCCATGGCAGGGAAGATAGGCACAGCCAAATCCGTAGCCTACACAGCTACCAAACATGCTGTTCTCGGATTCACAAATGCGCTCCGTCAGGAGCTGCGGAAGAGTGGAATTATCGTCTCGGCTGTGAACCCGGGGCCTATCGCCACCGATTTTTTCAAAACGGCTGACCCGTCTGGCAATTATGAGAAGAGTGTAGCCCGGATGATGATGACCCCAGAGCATGTATCTTCCAAGATCGTTAAGGTTATGGAGACCGGCAAAGAAGAGCTCGATCTTCCGGGTCTGGCAGGGTTTGGCATACGGCTTTACGGGCTGTTTCCTCGCCTGGCGGACAAGCTTACTTATAATGCGATGAACAGAAAATAGACCCTGTTGTCAGCTTTATTGGCCTTCCATTTGGTGGAGAGGCCTTTTTGGCATATAATGAAGATATTATCTCAAGCGAAAAGGATGAATTACACTTATGAATAAAGCTTCTTTTGCGGCTATCGGCATTCAGGAAGACCTCATTGCCCGGTTGTCGGAATTCGGCATTAACGCTCCATCCCCGGTACAAGAGCAGACAATACCGCTTCTACTAGAGGGAAGAGATGTTATTGCAGCTTCCCAGACTGGAACGGGTAAGACGCTGGCCTATCTATTGCCGCTGCTTCAAACGATTAATCCGGAGCAGAAGGTGGTCCAAAAGCTGGTGCTCGCCCCTACACAGGAGCTGGCGATGCAAATCTTACGCGAGGCGGAGCGTTATGGCGAACAGCGCGGAATCCGAGTTATGGGTCTTATTGGCGGCGCCGCAATCAAACGCCAGATTGACAAGCTGCGTGAGCATCCACAGCTAGTTGTGGGAACACCTGGGCGGATCCGCGAGCTGATTGGACTTCGTAAATTGAAGATGCATGAAGTCAGTACTATTGTTCTGGATGAGGCGGACCAAATGTTCCAGCTTAGCGGAGCCGGCGAAGTCACAAAAATTGTCAGCAGTGCGCTGCGTTCACGCCAGCTTGTTATGCTGTCGGCAACGATCGGACCAGAGACGAAAGCGCTGGCTAATCGTGAAATGAAGAACCCGGCAGAGGTTGGGATTGCTCCAGGTGTAATGACTGCTGAAAGTTTGGAGCATCATTATGTTGTTGCTGAAGAGCGTAACAAAATGGACATGCTGCGCCGGGTGATTCGCCATTACAATCCCGATAAAGCGATTGTGTTCGTGAATGCTACAGACGATATTGCCGAGGTTGAGGCTAAGCTGAATCATCTTGGGCTTACTGCGGCAGCACTTTACGGAGATGCCGATAAGGTAACGCGCAGCAATGTATTAAAAGGTTTCCGGGAAGGCAAATTTCGTGTGCTTGTTGCCAGTGACGTAGCTGCCAGAGGACTGGATATTGAGAATCTTTCTTTGGTAGTTAGCTACGATCCTGCTTTTGATTCTGAACATTATGTACACCGTGCAGGCCGTACCGGACGGATGGGACGCCGCGGCTTATCTGTAACAATTGTTACAGAGCAACAGACCTTTATCATGCGGAAATTCGCCCGCGAATTGGATATTGCGCTTGAGGAGCGGGAGATGGTCGGTGGTAAGGTGCTTGCAGCAGATGAAGCGCGCAGCGCTTTGCACAATGGACGGGGACGGAGTAGTGAAGGCAGTGGGCAACGCCGTGATGGATCCGCTCCACGCAGCGGCAAGCCGCCTGTAAGCACATCTGGAGCCTCCAATGTTCAGTCGCCAGCCGTTGGAGCAGGTACACCGCCTGCCAAAAGAATGGCTACGATTAACACAAGTGAAACAACAAGCGGAGAACAACAGCGCGATCCACAGCGCAGCGCGAATCCTTCTGCGGGAGCACGCGGAGATGCGACTCCTGCACGGAGCAAACGCAGCAGCAATGCGGAACGTGAGAAGAACCGTAAAAATAAAGGAGCTCCAAAGTGGTTGAAAGACAAAACTCCGAGAGGTGACGGTCAATGAATAATGCTCCCGTATTGCAAATTACGGGTCTCAGTGGTGGGTACAGCCTGAATAAGCCAGTGCTGCATGATATTGCACTTCAGGTGCAGCCTGGCGAAATGGTTGGTTTGATTGGTTTAAACGGAGCAGGAAAAAGTACGACGATGAAGCATATTCTAGGATTGATGTCGCCCCATAAGGGCGATATCACCGTACAGGGCAAGACGCGTGCTGAAGATCCCGTTGGATACAATAATGCGTTGTCTTTTGTACCGGAATCGCCGCTACTGTATGACGAAATGACGGTTCGTGAGCATGTTGAATTTACTGCCAGAGCTTATGGGGTAGATCAAAAGGATTATGAATCCCGCACCTCGCATCTTGCCAAGCTGTTCCATATGGAGGATAAGATGGACACCCTATCGACCCATCTATCCAAAGGGATGAAACAGAAGGTTATGATCATGTGCGCTTTCGTTGCACGACCTGCATTATATGTCATCGACGAGCCCTTTTTAGGATTGGATCCGCTAGGTATCCGCTCCTTGCTTGATTTCATGATGGATCTAAAGAACTCTGGATCGTCGATTCTGTTAAGCTCTCATATTCTTTCCACAATAGAGAATTATTGCGACCGTTTTATTGTATTGCATAAAGGTAAGGTGATTGCACAGGGTACGTTGGCGGAAATAGCGGCAACTGCCGGGCATCAGGGGCTGACTTTGGAGCAGCTGTTCTACGAGCTGGTTCAGGGAGGGAAATAATATGGATTTGAAAGAGCTGCGGCGCACGCGGCGCGGTCGATTCATGGGAAGCATGCTTCCTTATGTGGGATATATCATTCAAAGCGGCGTAGCCATGGTCTTCCTGTTCGTGTTGATTGTCTTCTCTGCTTGGTATACATCGCTGCTACAAAATGTACCTGAAGGCATTCCCATTCGCTGGATTATGTTAGCATTACTGTTGCCTGCGACAGTGCATAGCGGCTTCCGAACCTATTTGCAGACCCCGGATACGATCTTTCTGCTGCCTCAGGGTCACCGCATGAAGGAATATTTTGCACCCTCCTGGGTCAGTGGAAACGTGTGGAAGATCATTCGTTTGTTATTTGTACTGATCACCCTTTGGCCGTTGTACATACGTACAGATGATTCTCCCAAGCGACTTTTATTTACAGTGTTGATCCTGATTGCTGTGAAGCTGATCGCGAGCTATGGATTATGGAAAGAGATAGCTATGCTGTCACGTCCGATGGCAGGTGTGTTTGCTTTCTTGCGCTGGGCAGTTGGAGGTTTGATTATTGCCGCTTGGCTGTGGCAGCCTGCCGGCCCGAGCCTGATATTTATGGTGTTATTGGCAGCAGCCTATCTTGCTGCACTGTCTGTGCCCGGACGTCACGCTGTGCCATGGGAAAGACTGATCGCCATGGAAAACAATCAAGGTGCACGTGCGCTGATGGTTCTGGGCTGGTTCGTGGATGTACCGGGCCGTGAGCAACGGGTGTATTCCCGCCGTTATCTTTCCAAATGGGGCGCTAAACTGCCTTGGCGTAAGGATACTGCTTATCGGTATCTGCTAACCAAAAGCTTTGCCCGGGGCGATATCTTTGGAATCATTATGCGGATATCGGTGCTGGCTCTGCTGCTGAATTGGTGGAACCGTGATAGTTACTTTGGCACCGGAATTTATTTGTTCTTCCTGTTCATCATTGGTGTTCAATTGTCGGCACTCCGCAAATTGCATAGCGAGTCTTTTTGGCTGACAGTGTATCCTTTTCCTGAAGGCAGTAAGGCGGACAACACGACACAATTTGTATTCCGTG
This sequence comes from Paenibacillus sp. FSL L8-0333, assembly GCF_037965665.1. Lineage (NCBI taxonomy): Bacteria > Bacillati > Bacillota > Bacilli > Caryophanales > Paenibacillaceae > Paenibacillus > Paenibacillus sp. FSL L8-0333. Next base: position 5,729,668 of record NZ_CP150186.1, on the reverse strand, counting down.
CGCATCTGGTTGTGGCATTGATTCTTGGATTACCTTTCTTAGCTTCCATAGGTGACCGTCTGATGCCAGTGCTCTTTACCTTAGCGGCAGGTGTTGTGGTAGTCTTTCTGTTTAAAGGATACTTGTCCCGTAAATCGGCACGATCGGATGATGACGATTTGTAAAGCAATTTCATAGTCACAATAAAAAGGCTGTCTCACAGTAGAGAAATTCTACGAATGAGAGAGCCTTTTTTTTGCTGGAAGCATAATTTGAGCCGGGCAAGTCCTTAAATTTGCAAAAACGGAACAGAGTATTTAAAAAATGCTGTATGTCTTTTACCAGATGGCTCCAGCATAATAAGCCTGTATCTTACATCATGTATACGCTTCCATTCATAGGCGTAGTCATCCGTACCAACAAAACAGTATTGGGGGAGGATTCAGGCGTGAAAAGAAGATTATCAATATTCATGGTGGCGCTTTTACTATCATCCTTATTCTTGAATGTGCTTGAGGCGGGTATACCACGGGCCGCAGCGGATGCCGCAGGAGTTCCAGTGTACTATGATCCCACAAAAAGTGTGGAGGAGCGCACTGCGGATCTATTATCCCGAATGACGCTGGAAGAGAAGATTGGGCAGATGGTTCAAGCAGAAAGAGCTGCCGTCACTCCTGAGGAGGTACAGAAATATGCTCTTGGCTCTGTACTCAGCGGGGGAGGCTCATTCCCTAACGGAAAAGAAAGTGACAGTACCCGCGATAACTGGAGAGACTTGATAGATAGCTATCAGGATGGTGCATTGTCTACCAGATTAGGCATTCCGCTGCTCTATGGGGTGGATGCGGTACATGGACATAACAATGTCAAAGGCGCAACGCTTTTTCCGCATAATATTGGCCTAGGGGCTGCTAATGATCCCGCATTGACTGAGCTTATTGGTGCAGCTGCTGCTAAGGAAGTAGCCGCAACAGGAGCGAACTGGACATTTGCCCCAACGATAGCTTCCCCTCATAATGCAAGATGGGGTAGAACCTATGAAGGTTTTAGTGATAAACAGGATATTTCAGCAGAACTAGGTGCGGCTTATGTGTTTGGTCTGCAAGGACGGACTGCTGCTGCATTGGCAGGGACAGATACAATCACGGCAACTGCAAAACATTATCTAGGTGAAGGTTATACGGATAATGGTGTAAATCAAGGCAACATCACTAAATATACCGAGCAAGAGATCATGGATAAGGATTTGAAAATTTATAAAGCAGCTGTAGACGCAGGGGTGCAGACGGTTATGGCCTCCTATCACAGCATCCAAGGTCTTAAAATGCATGCCCATAAACATTTACTGACCGATGTTTTGAAGGGTGACAAGAAAAATGGCGGGCTTGGCTTTACCGGTTTCGTGATTTCGGATTATAACGCTGTGCAGCAAATCACAGTGGATAGCGAGGGCAAAGCAGTTAGCGGGTTGAAGAACCAGCTGTATGTGTCCGTAAACGCCGGAGTCGATATGTTCATGATGCCGACCGTTTGGAAGGATACGATTAAGTACATCACAGAACTTGTAGGCGAAGGTAAAATTACTACTGAGCGCATAGATGATGCGGCAGAACGTATCCTGCATGTCAAAATCGCTTCAGGATTGTTCGAGCATCCCAAAAGCGAACCGGATCTGTTGAGTGCATTTGGCTCAGCAGAAAGCCGCAAATTAGCCCGCCAAGCTGTGGCGGAGTCGCTTGTTCTTTTGAAGAACGATGAGGTAAATGGAAGTCCAATTCTATCGCAATTAAGCGGGATGGATAAAATATTCGTAGCGGGTAAAAACGCTAATAATATCGGTAACCAAGCCGGTGGTTGGTCGATCACTTGGCAAGGGAAGTCGGGCAATATAACTGAAGGCACGACGATTCTCGAAGGGATAAAGGAGGCTGTTCCTGCTTCTACAACGGTCACATATAACCTTAATGGGCGTGGGGCTGCGGGTTATGATGCAGCGATCGCAGTTATCGGTGAGACACCTTACGCCGAGACCGATGGCGACCGGACCAGCTTGAATCTGGATGAGCAGGATCTGGCGACACTTGCGAATATACGTGCTGCTGATCCTAATATTCCGCTTATCGTTGTATTGGTGTCTGGACGTCCAATGACGATAGCCAGCCAAGTGGAAGATTGGGATGGGCTTGTGGCAGCTTGGCTACCAGGTACAGAGGGTGCTGGAGTAGCTGATGTGTTATTTGGTACTAAGGATTTTGTAGGCAAAAATCCAATTCGTTGGCCATTCGCTTTGAACAATTATCCGGCAGACAATAACAGTACTAATGTGTTGTTCAAAACAGGATATGGCTTGACCAAAAATGAGAAAACACCAAAGCTTCCAACTGCTCCTGTCGATCCGGAAGCTCCAGAGATTCCTTCACTGCCGGTTCCCGGCAAAATTGAGGCAGAGGACTTTTTGAACAAAAGCGCAGGACTGCAAACTGAAAATACGCAGGATATAGGTGGCGGTCTCGATGTCGGCTATACCTCGGCTGGACAGTGGCTCGAATATAACGTGAATGTGGAGCAAGCAGGTACGTATCAAGCCGATTTCCGCTATTCCGTTAATAGTGGCACTACAGGCATCAACATCAAATCAGCAGAGGGAACCAAGCTAGGAACATTAAGCGTGACCTCAACAGGTGGCTGGCAGAATTGGCAGACGAAAGCTGTAGAAAATGTTGTGTTTAAGAAGGCAGGATTGCAAAAGATCCGTCTGGAATTTACCGGTGGGGATATCAACCTGAACTGGGTGAGCTTCACTCGAACAGGTGATGTGCCTGTAGATCCATCAAATCCCGGAGATGGCGGGGAAAGCACTAAACATGTTATTAAGTCAGATGTAGTTAGCTCCTGGGTATCGAGTGAGCGAGATCCTTCCGATCGGAAATGGTATTATGCTGACCGTTATCAAGAGGGTGATTTGAAGCTGGAAGAGCAGGCGAAGCTGGATATTGTGGTTCCTGACGTGAAGGCAGGTACAGAGATCCATATTGATCCTGACCGGAAATATCAATCTATTCTAGGGATCGGTACCTCCATGGAGGAATCGACGGTTAATAATCTGGCGAAGATGTCTGCGGCGAAGCAGGAGGAATTGCTGCGGAAAATGATTGATCCTGTATCAGGGATCGGAATGAGTATGCTCCGGTTGACGATTGGGACGGCTGACTTTACAGATAAACAATTTTATACCTACGATGATATGCCTCCAGGACAAACCGACATTAATTTGGAGCATTTCTCCATCCAAAAGGACATTGACTACCATATCATCAGCACGGTTAAAAAAATTCAAAACATCAATCCGGACATTAAGTTTTTTGCCTCACCTTGGAGCCCGCCGGGTTGGATGAAGACTACAGACAGTATGATCAAAGGCCAAGTGAAGGATGAATATCTGCCTGTACTGGCCAAATATTATCTTAAATTCGTACAGGAGTACGAGAAGCTGGGAATTACCTTTGAAGGTCTGACCTTGCAGAATGAACCTTTGCTGGAAATTGAATATCCAAGCACCAAAATGCCGTGGGAGCAAGAAGCCCAGCTGGCTAAACTGCTGCGGAAGGAATTAGATGAACATGGTTTCAAAGACGTGAAGCTGTGGACATTTGATCATAATCCTGGTGACACGATGGCCTATCCAGCACAAATCCTAGGCAATCCTGAATTAGGTGCCTACGATGCGGTGGACGGAACTGCTTTTCATGATTATGGCGGTGACCTTGGTCTGATGACCCAGCTCCATAATCTCTATCCTGACAAAAATGTATATTTGACCGAACGCGCAGTCTGGGGTACCTCAGGCGCAGACCGCATTGCTCAATATTTCCGTAATTGGGCCCGCAGCTATAACTCCTGGGTAGCGATGCTGGACAGTGATATTGCCTCCCATCAGTGGACCGGAACGCCAGACCCAACCCCGATTGTGCAGGATTCGGGAGACCGTAACCATTACTGGCTGCTGCCAGAATATTATCTGATGGGCCAATTTACGAAATTCGTTAAACCGGGGTACGTGCGGATTGATAGTGACTACGGCTCAAGCAGCACTGTAACGAACGTAGCTTTTGCTAGTCCGGATGGAAAAGAGATTGTGACGGTAGTGATCAACCAGACGTCGGATCCACAGCCGTTCAAATTGCTAGTGGACGGTGCGCAAATTAGTGCTGTGCTGCCGGCGAAATCAGTGGGCACTTATAGCTGGGAACGTCTGAATGGTATACAGACGGTGCCGGGTGTAGTGAATGCTGTTGATTTTGAAGAAGCGCAAGGGGTTTACACTGTGAATGAGCAGGGTTATATTGGCGGGTTCTCGCCAGACGCCTCGTCCACCTTCGACTATGTGATTGATGTTAAAGAGAGCGGTGAATATTCACTTCAATTTAAGCATGCCGCTCAATTCAGCGATGGCGCCGGAAAATCGGTGGAGATTAGTGAAGATGGTAAGGTCATTGCTACGCTTCCAATTGTGCAGCAGACGGAGAGTATGACCGATTTTGCAGATTATCAATCCTTGATCTCTCTGAACAAGGGCATTCACAAGCTCACCTTGAAGACGAACGGGAACGGTTATAATATCCGTTCATTAGTTTTACGCCAAGCGCCTTCCGGATCACATGAGCTTCCTGGTGTGCTTCAAGGGCAAGACTACACGACAGCTTCAGGTGTATTAGTAACGGGTGGTGCAGTGGGTTATACTGACCCCGGCGATTGGGTGAAGTACAAGATTAATGTACCTGCCAGCGGTACCTACCCACTCCTGATCTCCTATGCTACTAATCAGGATGATGCAGAGCTGGAACTGCTGACGGGAGAGGATGGAGCAACGGTAACGGCAGCGACTTATGCTTTGACGAAGACGGGGGGATGGTCCAATTGGCAAATAGCTAATGGAACAGTAACCTTGCCTGCCGGGGAGCAGACGCTGACCATGAAGGTAAATGGAACAGGATTTCATCTGCAGTCGCTTACGATCGGACCCGGGCTTCAATCGGAGACTGCTTTGGTAGAAGGAAATGAGGAGGGTGCAGAAGTTATCGTCAAGCTAGTAAATGACAAATATGCACCTGACCTGGACACCGCTTATTGGTCTATTGAAGGTTACGAAGGTACGGTTGTGGATAGCGTATACCGGGTGGATGATTATACAGCGAAGGTCGTATTAGCGGGGACGCGAGCTATTGATTTCGACACTGATCGTACGCTTACGGTTACCGCTGATGTGTATCAGACAGAATCAAATCAGTCTTTTGGCAGCGTCCATGTTCTGAAATTGCCACTTATAGTTACAGCAATCAACGACGAAGAGAGCATTAGTCTTTCTCCGAGTACTCTTCCATATCAAGTGAACGGGAATGAATTGGTAGTCAGCCTTACAGGAGGGACATTTAATCCTGATGCCATTCAGAGCATTTCTGTCTCGGGCCCAGGTAAGGATCAGGGGCATGTAAGTATTGGGGCAGCTGCCTTACTTGACCCTACCCATGTGAAGCTGACGCTGGCATGGAATGATCATACCCCGTATTATAGTGATTTGCAGCTTACCGTGAATGTGCCTGCAAATGCTTATGCCGATTCAAGTGGTGGCGTGCTGCGTGCGGAGGTTAAGCTCTTAGGAACAACTAGTGCTACAGCACCTATAGAAGTCACAAGTTTGAACGCACTGGATCAATTCTACCAGCTGCAAGGTATCACAGTCAGCGGCCAAGGCAGTGGAGCGAAGCTGACCGGCATTGATGCTGGAGACAGCATTGATTACTGGGTAAATGTGCCGCAGGATGGAAACTATACTTTTACGCTTACCGTGACTTCCGCGAATGGTGCTCCTAAGGGCATTATTTATAAAACGGAGGATGGGAAGACATTAAGAACCGTTGATGTGCCGAATCTTTACTCGCAAACCGTTGGCATACGCACCGTTCTTCAATTGAAGGCTGGTGAACAGAAGCTGCGCCTGCAAGCTGGATCAGCAGGATACGAGCTTAGTGGTATTAAAATAGAACCTTATACTGAAGTAATCATGGATGGCACTGGTTCTTTGAAAGTGGAAGCCGAGAATTATTACGATGCTACACCCAATGGAATTCAGAGTACCATGACTGGCGATGTGCTGGATTTTAGAAATGTCGGGTTTACCGTTGCAGGTGGTTCTATGGATTATATGCTTGATATTACTGAAGCCGGATTTTATAAAATCGTATATCGGTATGCTACAGCACAAGGCGGAGTAAGCACTACGCTATCTGTAAATGGTACAAAACTCTCGACAGTGCCTATGCCTACTACAGGTGGCTGGTCGAATTACACGCTGGCGAGTGGTGTCGTACAACTTGCGCAAGGAAAACAGGTAGTACGGATGAACTTCAATAATGACGGTGCCAATCTAGATTGGTTCACGCTTGAACGGACGGAAGAAGGAGAGCAGCCGATTCATTCAAAGACTTCCTTACCTGTTTCTTCTTTGAAACCGGGAGCTTACAGCGGATTACAAACGATCAGCCTTACTACAGCGACATCAGGAGCAGAGATTCATTACACAACCGATGGGTCGTTGCCTACAGCAGACAGTCCACTTTATACCGGAACTATTGACGCAGCAGGAGTCACAGTTCTTCGTACGATAGCGGTAAAAGAGGGCATGGAGAACAGTTTTGTAGCTCCATTCACGTATGTGATCAGCGGAGCGGTTGATATGAAGACGGTGTCAGCACCGCAGGCTGATCCTGCCGGGGGAACTTATACAGGGCAGGTTGCTGTGAAGTTAACTACAGCTACAGCTGGAGCGTCTATTCACTACACGTTGGATGGCACTGTACCTACAGCAGCCAGCGAACTGTATAGTGGAGTGATTTATGTAGGCAAGAGCAAGACGATTAAGGCGATTGCTGTAAAAGAGGGCTGGAAGCCAAGTGATATTTCCAGTTTTGAATATATCGTTTCTGCGGATAAACCTGAACCAACACCAACACCTACACCAACAGCAACGCCTGAACCAACCCCAAGTCCAACCTCTGAACCGACTACTCAGCCAACGACAGCACCAACTTCCGGAAGCGGGGGTACCTCAGGTGGTGGCAACAGCGGAACAACAGGGGGGGATTCAAGCGGAAATGCAGGCAGTGTAACAGGCAGCACCATCCTTACAGCAGCACCAGTGCTGAACAGTAATACCGGTGCGGCAAGAGCAAGTATAGACCTGGAAAGCTTGAAAAAGGCTGCTACAGCAGGCTTAAGTGGAGCAACTTCAGCGGTTACTGTTGATATACCGGCAGTAGCTAAAGCTAAGGGTTATGAGCTGCAATTGCCAAACGGTATAATCTTTGCAGATGATAAGACTTCATTGGTCGTTCATACTGAATTTGGTGTGCTGGAGCTGCCAGGTAGTCTGCTGAAACAAGCGGCAAAAGAGGCAGGAACCCCATGGGTAATTACGATAACCAAGGTGGATTCAGATTCTCGCCCAGAATTTAAACTGAGCGTAACTATCAATGGCAAGGAAGCCGTATGGAACAGTTCTGACATGCGGGTTAAGGTGTCCCTGCCGTATACTCCACAATCAGAAGAACGTGGTAAAGAAGGACATATAACGATTCATAGTCTGAATTCGTTGGGGATTCTAACGGTTGTTCCAAGTGGCAGATATAACGCTGCTACGGGGATGGTTTCCTTTACAGGAATTCTCTCTGGTACGTACAGTATCACCTTTACGGAGAAGACATTCCGGGATATCGGCAAATTTGAGTGGGCCCGCAATGCGATTGAGGTGCTTGGCTCTAAAGGCATCATCAACGGAATGACAGAGGATCAATTTGTGCCTCAAGCGGAAGTGAAGCGGGGAGATTTTGTGCTCCTGCTTATAAAAGCGTTTGGCTTGGAAGGAGATAGTGCAGAAAGCTTCACAGATGTGCAGCCTGGCGATTACAGATATGAAGCGTTGGCTATGGCGAAGCAGTTGGGGATCACCACTGGTCGTCCAGATGGAAGCTTTGATCCTAACGCTTCTGTTACGCGGCAGGAAATGATGACACTGGCTGCAAAAGCGATTGCAGCAGCCGGCAGACAGCTTCCAGCCGGCAACGGAGCTTCAATGTCCAGTTTCACGGATAGCCAGCAAGTATCAGCATTTGCACGTGACAGTGTGGCAGCACTAATACGTGCTGGCCTGATCAAGGGAGACGGCTTGCGGATTCATCCACAAGGTGTTACCACCCGTGCAGAGGCAGCGGTCTTGATCTACAACCTGTACAATCTGTAATACATCAGTTGTAAAGATACTTTAGCTTTTGGGCTGTCGCATCCGTAGATTTTCTACGTTTGCGACAGCCTTTTTTAGGTGTGGTTATTGGGTGAGTATCTAAGTTTAGAAGTTCGCATTAGCTAGATCTACATTAAGCCTGCAACTCCGCCGCCGATCATAATTATCCCCGGAGGCTTACGGACCCCGCAGACGTTATTTGCAAATATATAACCTTTATCGGGGAAATTCGGACACCAGTGGCGTTATTCCCTATGAAGAGGTTCATATTTGGGGTTTGGCATGCTAATAACGGCTTTGGGGTCCGTAAGTAAGTAAAATATGGGATTATACTGCCTTTAGGGTCAGGGGTGTCCGATAGCTGCTTTGTGCGGGCAAATGTGATCTGGGGTAACGAAGGTTGGTGCGGTTGGTGCTTAGACCAAGGTGGAATAAAAAAAGACGTGGACGTCACAGCAGCCATTATCATGACCTACTGGACACCCACGTCTATTGTAAAAAAAAGGGATTGAAAATAGGAAAGAGCTTAAAGCTCTCTCCCGAGACTGTCATTAATGGTTAGACAAAAAGTGAACGGCTGATGATAACCAGCAAGATAAAGAGAACCAGGATGGCGCCAGTGCTAGTGAATGGGCCACCTCCACAACATCCATATCCGCCTCTAACTTCTTCGCTCATGTTCATTCCCCTTTCGGTGTGTGTGTTGTACTTGAGTACATCGTATTGTATGTGCGGAGAGAGGGGCGTGTATAGGCCAATGTCGGAGTCGTGTACAAAAAAAATCAGCTCCATGAAAACGGAGCTGATTGTAAGCTATATAAAGTTCAGTTAGGCTTTTTCTAAATCGCGAACACCTGCGTATACAAGATCGAAAAGATCTTCGAGCTGTTCCTCTTCGATACATGAGAAGGCAATACGTAGATCAGTTTCACCCAAAGCAATAGTGCCTAGTCCGTAATTATGAATCAGGTGAAGCCGGAGCTCTTCAGCCGCAACTGTGTGCAGCTTCAGACACATAAAGTAACCGGAGTTAAAAGGATAATACGTCCATACATCCTCGCCGTATTTACCGCTATCGAGCAGTGCTTTTACTTTATTCGCACGGCCTTTCATGATCTGGAACTTCTCTTCCTTCTGTGCTTCGAATTCCGGCGACTTCAAGGCGTCTAGTACGAAGGTTTGCGAAGGATGCGCACCGCTGGAAATGGTGGCACGGATGATACCTAGTGTTTTTTGCTCCAATGCTGCCAGCAGGTCTTTGTCCTCCGAGGCATAAGTGATGAAACCCACACGGAAGCCCCAGACAAATTCTTCTTTGGTCGCACCGTCAATCTTGATTGGAAGCACACGAGGATGCAGATGAGCCAGTTTGCCGAACAGCGATTCTTTTAGTGAATCCTCAAAGAATAACCCGAAGTATGCATCATCACTTACAACAACAACGTTGATGCCTTCCTCAGCCGCACGAAGGATAGCTGCGACGATCTTATCGCCTTCCTTAATTCCTGGAGTATATCCGGTAGGATTGTTAGGGAAGTTCAGCAGCACAATCGCTTTGCCGCGTTCTTTTTGAGCGAGCAGCGCGTCTTCCAGACCTGCACTGTTGAAAGTCATTTCTTCTGTGAACAGCGGATAGTTAACGGTCTCCCCATGGCGGCGGATTCCGAAGGTTAATTCGTAGTTCTCCCAGTTCTTGTCCGGGTAGATAATCGCGTCACCTGGCTCTGCGAAGAGGTCAGCGACAATGCTAAGCCCGTGAGTCAGGGCATTGGTTACAACGGGATTGCTGATGGTTTTACCTTCTAGCGATGGATTTTCGCGCAGCATCTTTTCACGCCATACAGTACGCAGCTCTGGTTTACCTGCCGGAGGGGCGTAACTATAAAGATCCTTAGGACTGTAAGCGGAGAGTTTATCCTGAATGACGCCGAGGTGCATAGGTACGCCACCTTCAGTAGCAATACCGATAGTTGCGTTGTATTTCTTGGCGTGAGCTCCTGCTTCAGCGGATTGGCTCAGGATGCCCTCTTTTGGGAAGTAAATCTCTTTGCCAAGCGTAGAGAGCATATCATACACATGTTCATTTCCTGCTTTGATACTTTCGTTTAATTGTCCAGCTAGTGGATTCATCAGTTTCATCCTTCCAGGGTTCTTTGGGGATAACATACTGTTAACATTGCCTAACATTATATCACCGCCAATTGCAACCGTCACTTGGAAAGATACGATTTTTAAAAAATATCATTCGGCGTGGAAAGGGCAGTATTTTTTCATCATTTCTATCGTTTCTTCATCCCGTGGATTATTTCTTTCGGACAGGCCGGAAATGATGCCGGAGCGCTCTTCTTCTTTTAGGTTTTGCCCAAACTTAAACTTCGCAGTGATCTCCTCGGGGGTAATGCGCACAACGGCAACTCCCTTTAGACGGGGACGGTATCTAGGGTCCTCTGCATCGATGGAATCATACCCCCCCTCGGGCTGGAGCTTTTTCATAAATAAGGAGAGTACGCTGGCTTTTTCATTAATGTCTTCGACAGGTTCGGCTGTGCCGTAGGCGGTCACACTTTTAAAATAGGCGGTTGCAGGGCATGCCAGCTCGGGATCGCTAAAATAAGACGGGATAAGAGCATACTCATCCGCTACCGTAAAGCAGACCTTCTGCTGATTGCGGATCGACTTCATTTTGCCACCAGCATGACTGCCATGGAAATAGAAACAACTATCTGTATACACAAAATTCAGCGGTGTCACCCGCGGTTGCCCCTGTTCATCGCTTGTCCCGAGAAAACCAAAACTCATTCCGTTTAGAAAAGAGACCAATTCTTCCTCCTGATCTACTTTAAATTCTTTTCTGCGCATAGGGATCACGTCCTCTTTCTTTTTAGTCTAGAGCGTCTGCTCCAATGTAATTGTTCTTTAAAGAATAGTAGAGTGGTTGACAATTAAAAAGGACCAATTAAGATAGTTTTTAATGGACCACTTGCTGGTCAAGGAGGATAACGATGAATATCACGCTGGCATACGATCAATATCTGGCGATACACCGCTACAAATATTTAGCGTTATATCACGCGCTCCGCGCAGGAATATTGGAAGGAACACTTCCGGGAGGCACTCCGTTGCCGTCTACACGAAGTCTTGCTAAGCACTATGAGCTGTCGCGCGGATCGGTCTCGCAGGTGTATGAAATGTTGCTCGCTGATGGGTATGTAAGGACTGAAACGGGGCGGGGGACATTCGTATCGGAAGATAGCTTTGCTTCAGCTGCCAGTCGCAGTGACGGTGAGAATCAGGCTTTGGGTGAAGCCACAGATGCTGCTGGAGGAGATTGTGAAATCGAGACTACGATTCCTATTTCAGCATGGGGAAAGCGGCTGCTTGCGCGCCCGATACCCTTTTATGAAAAGAGTAATAAGAAAGCAGTGAGCTTCCAGAGTAGGGGTATGCGGATGGAACATTTTCCTTACTCCGAATGGCGCAGTGCGCTCTCTTATGCCGGAGGGAAGGAAGGTGGATTGCTGCAAAGCACTTGTCCACCTCAAGGCGATGAAGGACTTCGGAAAGCTATCGCTGCACATCTGCGGATTACCCGCGGGATTCGCGCGGATGCAGAGCATATCGTATTGTTCAGCGGTTCGATGCAAGGCATCGTTATTTTGACGCAGCTGCTGCTGGATGCAGGGGGCTCAGCGGTCGTAGAGGACCCGGGCTTTCACGGGATCCGGCGAGCCGTAGAGATCACTGGAGGCCGATTGCTGGCAGGGAAGCTGGATGGCAACGGCCTTATTCCGGAGGATTGGGATGCCCGGCTGTTGTTTGTTACGCCGAGCCGTCAATTTCCTACGGGTGTGGTACTGCCTTTGGAACGACGACGGACCTTGTTGGAATGGGCGCAGCGGCATAATGCAGTAATCATTGAAGATGATTATGACAGTGAGTTCCGTTGGGCTGGGCGTCCTATTGAGCCCTTAAAAGCACTGGATCGCGAAGAGCGGGTCGTGTATGTAGGCTCCTTTTCAAACACGATGTTTTCGGGCCTGCGGCTAGGCTTTGCAGTGCTTCCGCCCTCTCTGGTAAAGCCGACTATCGCCGCCAAGGCGCTATATGAGCCCTTGCCGGTAGGGCTGCTGGAGCAGCGTGCCTTGGCGCGGTTCATGAATACAGGCGGCTATGGCCGTCATCTGCGCCGGATGACACGCATCTATGGTGAACGCGGACGCATCCTCAGGACGCTGCTGTCGGAACGGCTTAAGGAGCTCTTCGAGCTGCTGCCTGGTGATGCGGGCTTGCATGTATATGCCCGCTGGCTGCGCAGCAGTGAAGAGTTTGTTGCTTTCCGAGCGGCAGCGCTTAGGCGCGACACGGATTTTAGAGATGCCGCGTTATATCAGCTATCACCGGGAGCACCGGCCGCTTGTTTTTCTTTTGCCCATCTGAATGCCGAGGAGCTGGAGGAAGGGATAACAAGCCTGCATCTGGCGTGGGAAGATGTACAAAATGCAACATGACAAGGTATGATAAAGAAGATGAAATGCAAAACTAAGCGAATACTTACGAATTTTGACGAAGAAACTCGGAGTAGATTAAGCTAAACAAAACTATATGGACGCTGCGAAGTCAGAGCAGATTTTGCTGACAATACTAAGCGAATGTTTACGAGGCAAGTTTTGCTAACAAAACAAAGCGGATGCTTACGAAGCAAGTTTTGCGAAGTGGTTCAAGGTAGTTTATGCTAACAAAACTTTTAGGAGGGAACGTTATGCTGCATGCATCGCCGTCCTCTTTTGTTATTTTACCGGCTCTGGCTAAGATTGTATGCGAGCCGGGCTGGAAATGGCAAAAAAGAGAGAAGTCGCTGCAAAATTATGATTTATTTTATGTATGGAGCGGGGAAGGGACGGTTGTGCGTAACGATGAACCCTTTCAAGTAGGTAAGGGAAGCTGCTTCCTTTTTCGTCCGGGTGACCATACTAGTGCTACACATAATCCGCAAAAGCCACTTGTACTTACATATATTCATTTTGATGTCTCCGAAGAGGTGACGGATATTCCGCTGCCCTATCGTGAGCTTACAGAAACCGTTGAATTTGAACATCTGCTTGCTAGGTACGTTCGACTATTTCTGGTGGATACTTACGCCGCTGAGGAAGAAGGGCAGCTTGTACTGAAGCAGCTGATGATTCATCTGCTGAGGGAGGACCGTGTGAAGCCAGTAGAACGTTATGTTAGCAACCATTTGACAGAAATCATTCACGAAATAGCGAACTATGTGAGCCAGCATCCGGGGATTGCACATCGTGTAGAGGATCTTGCTGCTCGTGCGGGGCTTTCGCCTCGGTACTTTTCAATTAAGTTTAAGGAGCTTACGGGCTCTTCTGTGCAGTCTTATGTCATCCGAGCCCGGATTGAGCGTGCGCAGCATTTACTGCTGTACGCAGGAATGAATGTTACTGAGGTCGCAGATGCGCTCGGATATCGTGACATTTTCTTTTTCAGCCGCCAGTTCAAGCAATATACCGGAAAAAGTCCATCTGAGATCCGCTGATTCACTTTTTTTGTTTCAGTTTGTTCAACCAAGGGTAAATACTTTGCAGTTTAGTTTACAGAGAATTTACATAACTTCTTGGAAGGAGACTCTTGGCATGATCATCAGACGCAGAATCTGCAACACGGATTGTAAGAGTGGAGGCGGAGGTATTTTTAGAAACCGCTTAAAACGGTTAAAGCAGGCGAACGCTTTTGTCGTGGACAGCTGGTTCTAAACGGAACAAGCAAGCATACAATCGCATGATATGACTAAAAATATAAATAGCCGGGGCCATGAGGCATCCGGTTTTTTTGTGTTGTTAGAAATTGATATATATAATGAACTTAAGTCGAAGACTAGAGTAACTGATGGACATTACATCGTGCCTCACGTTGTATTTTGTACAATGGGATTGAGTCTAAAAGCAGTCGGATTTGAATTCTGTTGCACATCTCACATTCAAATTCAGGAGAAGCAGCCTTTCTAGAGATCATCACGATAATCTATTGCGCGAAGTACAATGTAATGTATTTTCAAGTGAGAGTTAAGATTTTCTGTTGCACATTCTGCAATGAAGCGTAAGCTCATGTACCGCACTATCTACACGCCGTTCACGGTCCATGCACGCCTCATTCACGTACCTTTGAGGATGTTTAATTGGTCTAACTATGAGGTAGCGGTAGATATTTATTTCTACGATTGGGTTATTACTAAGGTGAGAGCTTTCCGCGATACGTTTCGCATAATGTTGTTCGTCGGTAGAATATATAAGGTCCATAGTTGGAAGGAGAGAGAGAAAATGTACGAAATCGTACTAATACGTCATGGTGAGAGCCAGTACAATGTACAGAATTTGTTCACAGGCTGGAGTGACCCGGATTTAACTGAGAAGGGTATCCAAGAGGCAAAGACTGCTGGCAAGCTGTTGAAGGACGCTGGGTATACATTTGATCTGGCTTTTGCTTCGGTACTCAAACGCTCGATTAAAACTCTTAACTATGTACTGGAAGAGATGGATTTGCTGTGGATACCCGTGCAAAAGTCTTGGAAATTGAATGAACGCCATTACGGGGCATTGCAGGGATTAAGTAAAAGCGAGACAGCGCTAAAATATGGAGATGAGCAGCTGCATATCTGGCGGCGGAGTTTATCGGTGAGACCCCCGTTGCTGGAGCTTGATGATCCTAGGTATGCCAGAAACGATATTCGCTACAGCGGTGTTCGTCCGGAAGATATCCCGCGTGGCGAGAGCCTGGAGGACACTGTACATCGTGTAGGCGATTTCTGGGGAAACCGGATCGTACCTCTTTTGCGTAAAAAAGAACGGGTGCTTATCTCAGCCCACGGCAATACGCTGCGTGCATTGATTAAATTTATGGAGGATATTGATGAAGCGGCATTGCTGGAGCTCAATATTCCTACCGGAGTACCGCTCGTGTACAAACTGGATGAGGACATGAATCCTATCAGTCGCTTTTATCTAGGAGATCCGGAACAGGTAGCGGCCAAGGCGCTTGATGTTGCTAAGCAGGGACATGTGTAATGGGCGTGTAATAAGCGTATAGGCGTAGCAGGTGTATTGAGTATAACGGGTGTACAGGTATAGTAAGCAAAACAGGCGGCGTAATAATCACATTAGGGCGTAGCAGGTTAATAAGCGTAACAGGCGTATTAGGTGGGTTACATGAAAAGATAAAAGGACAGCCTCGGGGCTGTCCTTTTTGCTATTAGTGTGTTTGTGACCAATCAAATGTGCGAAAATGGCGCGTATAAGGTCAGCTGGGTGCGAAAGCGTTGAATGTTAACCGTCGACCAACGCTCCGTAGATCCTCGACCAACGCTCCACTAGCCCTCAAATCCTCAACTAACTCTTGACCATCCCTCCACTAACTCTCGGCCAGCCCTTAACTAACTTTCGACCAACCTCGACCAACGCTCTAGCAAATGCTTACGGACTCAGCAGCCGCTATTTGCCCATTTATCGCCATTTGAGCGGAGTTTCGGACTCCAGCGCCGCTATTGCCTAAGAATCGACTCTAATAAGGCGTTTTTGGTGCCAATAGCTGCGGTGGAGTCCGATAGAATCGCAAATGTGTCAAAAATCCGCGTATAAGGTCAGCTGGGTCCGATAGCGCCGAGCGTTCACCTTCCACTAACGCTCGACCAGCCCTCCACTATCTCGACCAGCCCTCCACTATCTCGACCATCCTCAACTAACGCTCGACCAACCTCGACCAACGCTCTGCAAATGCTTACGGACTCAGCAGCCGCTATTTGCCCATTTATCGCCATTTGAGCGGAGTTTCGGACTCCAGCGCCGCTATTGCCTAAGATCTAGCGCAAATAAGGCGTTTTTGGTGCCAATAGCTGCGTTGGAGTCCGATAGAATCGCAAATGTGTGAAAAATCCGCGTATAAGGTCAGCTGGGTCCGATAGCTAACGATAGGTATACGATAGCTAGAGGGTTCGTGTCCGCAACTGTGCTCCACACTAAGTCTCAAAAAGAAGAGGGCACCCAGCAGCCATTTCATGGCTTTTGAGGCACCCTCTAATTTTTGACATTCGCCCAACTCTCCCTACAAAGGTCGATGCAACGTTCCCAGTAGTTCGCCCATTTTTACCTTCGAGTCGACCTCAAGCTTGGGTCTCGGGGTAAAGGTACCGCTTTCCGTGAGCAGCACTACGGTGGAGCCAAACTCAAAATAAGCCAGATCATCGCCTATTTGCCACTCGGCAGCCGTAGCATCCGTATAACGGATGCTGCTGACGTTCATTGCGCCTACCTTTACTACCGCGGTTTCCCCGTAACTCCCGGCAATATACGTAATGAGACGTTCGTTGCGGTTCAGGACACCCTTCATATGTCGCATTCCGAAATCGTTGACAGGATAGGCCCGTCCGCGAATATAATCGCTCTCCACCTTTTGTCCGGTAAGGGGAGAGTGAATCCGGTGATAATCGGTAGGACTCAAATAAAGAACGAAGAAAAAACCCTTCTTGTACAGCTCCAGATGCGGGGAGTGATTAAGGAGATCCTCGATCTTATAATCCTGCCCTTTTACATTCATAATCGTACCGGCGGTAATGTCACCCATAGCAGTAATCGTTGCGTCTACGGGACTAACCAAAGCGTCAGCATCGGTTGCAATAGGCCGCATGCCCGGCTTCAGCCGGCGGCTGAAAAACTCATTAAGAGTGAGATATTCTCCAGGATTTTTCTCCGCTTGAGCGGAGGGGATTTGATAAGTCTTAATAAATGCCGGGATAAGAAAACGGCTGATTCTACTATGAGAAAAAGATCCCATTAACCGTGAAAGCCACCGGTGTGAGGATAGCTCGGTCATCAGCCGTAGCAATTGTTTTACCATGCCCATCTCCCTTCCATAATGCAGCAGTACGGTTGTATACGGGTCGTCTCTGCTCTGCATTATATTGACATAGAATAGGAGACAAATCAATAACTGTTATATACCGTACTGTTCGTTTCTATTAAAAAACGCGCGTATCCCATAGGTCTGCGATAGCTGTCTTTCCAAATTTCCGTAAGGCCGGCTTTATGAAATCCGTAGCGTTGGTCGCGACCGTTACATTCTATGAAGAAGAGTCGTCCGTCCTTAGTAATGCCTATATCCAGTCCGATATCGGCCAGTCCGGGAAGGTCTTGCTCCAGACACCGTGCGATTGCAAGGCTAAGTATTTCGACAGACATACGGATGTGGGCCGCTGTGGATCTTGAAAAGGCTTTTTCTAGCGCCAAGGAGGAGCTTAACGCTTCTCCTCCGCGGGCTATATTGGAGACAAAGCCCCCTGGGGCAGCCAGTTTGGCGAAGAGCCCAGTGACCTGCCAATCTCCTCCCCAGCCGCGCTGAACGGTGACGCGTAGATCAAAGGGACGTCCTCCAATCTCAGCAAGGGGAATACGTTCTTGTACAAGATAAGGCACGGAGGTTAGGCGTGCGCGGAGCGCTTGTGGCAACGCCGCCTGATTTACGGGAATATTTCTCCAGCGCTGCATCGAGGGGGAGAGGTAGCTCAAGGTCCAACGCTGAGATCCCTTGCGGACCAGCCGCATGACCCCATTCCCTATACTTCCACGGCAAGGTTTAAGAATCAGATCGGGATAAAGATTCATCATTTCTTTTAGGCCTGAGACTCTCGTTGTTACGGGTAAATATTCGCGAAGCTCCGTATTTTTTTCAAGCAGCTGATGGATCTCATCTTTGCCGTATCGATTACATGTATTGAAAATCAGGGGATAGTGCTTCAACAGACGCTGCATCCCCGGGCTGTTTTTGCTGTATATTGCCCGGTTATGGATAACAGCAGGCGTAGGAACAACTACGCTTTTATATCCGTTGGCTCCCTTTATATAGGCGGCACTAAAGCCAGTGTCCGTATCGATGTCCGCGAGCTTCAGGAAGCAAGGGACTAAACCGTATGCCGCCGCGGCCTCTTCATAGTTGGATAGAGACTCCTGTCCTGTTTTTAGCCGGGGAACGCCCCGGTGCATATCGGCATTTAGTAATATTCCAACGAGCTTATGCCCCATGTTTGTTCCTCCTGTTTCATCGGTTACATGATCCCTGCTTTTTCTACTCTTGTCATAGTATGTTTGTACCCGCGTGTCAGGGTGGACGAATGCGCGAAGGCAGATGCCTTTTTTTATACATAATCTTATGAAGGCCTCTTCGCAAAAGGGTGTCATAAGCCCATACCGCTGCATATGATGCCTAGGAGAAACATTAGATGGAAGGAGGAGACTGCTTGTGAGGGGTTCCAAAAAAAAGCAGCCGCGCAGTCCACAGAAACGACTCTATTTTGTAGATAATCCCAATAAAGAGGAACTGAGTATGCTGGATACCAAAAGCAGCTCTAGAAGCTCGGGGAATAACAGTGACGGAGTCAGTGAAGCAGAGATCGCGGAAGTTCAGGTAAGTGGGGGAGCAATAGCTGAAGTCGTTCTAGAGGAGCCAACTTCTGCTCCAGTTCTACAATTGGAGCCGGAGCTTATAGAGGAAGCGCAGCTTCAGAAACAGGCGGATAATCTTCCTGAAACCGTATGGTTCGCTCCTCCAGAGAAAGAACGTTTTCAGCCCGTTTATACAGATGATCTTTCGGATGCAGCGGTGACCGGAGCCAAAATCGCTCCACGTACCATTGACGGTTCTAAGCTAAAGTTCGGCATTATTGGTACACCTTGGCTGCAAGATTACGCTGTACAGAGTATTAATATCGCGGACAAGGCAGTCACTTCTGCAAAAATCGCACCAGAATCGATTGTGGGCGAGCATTTAGCAGAAGGAAGCGTTAGTGGCGGTAAGCTGCTGGATCATTCGATTAGTGGAGAGAAGCTGAAAAATGGCAGTATTAGTCCAGAGAAGCTGGCTGATCGGATTATAGGCGGCGGTCAAATTGCAGATAAAGCCATTGAGAGCCGCCATTTAAGCGATTTGATTATTACTGCGGATTTACTGGAAGATGGAGCCGTTACTAGTGACAAAATAGGAAGCAGCAGCATCACAAGTCGCCACCTAGCTAACGGCAGTGTTGACCGTTCCAAGCTGGCCGATGCAGCGGTATCTGGCGATAAAATTGCTGATGGTGAAATCAGCAGTTCAAAGCTAGCGGATGCTGTTATTGAAGGCCGCCATCTTAGCGACGCTTTGATAACCGCCAGACATCTGGCCCCGGGAGCGATCGGTTCTGATCAGCTTGCCAGCAAATTGATCGGTAAGGAACAGCTGCAGTCGGGTATTATCGAAGGCGGGCATTTAGCTGATGGAGCTATAGGCTCTAAGCAACTTGGTGCAGATGTCGTGAGAAGCGTCCATTTAAGCCCAGAAAGTGTGAATGGTAATCATATCGGTGATGGCGAAATATCGAGTCGGCATTTGGCTGACCGCAGCATCTCTTTTTTAAAGCTGGCTGAGGGTGCAGTAGGAACTGCACAGTTAGTGGAGCAAGCGGTAACCTCGTCCAAAATTGCTGACCAAAGCATTCTCCCACATAAGCTGGCAGACGAAGCAGTGACCACAAGACATATTGCAAAATCCGCCATTCGCGGACCGCAAATTGCTATGCAAGCCATAACTTCTATTCATCTGGAACGCGAAGCAGTGAATCATTCGCATATAGCGGCGGAAGCGGTCGGCTCGGAGCAGCTTAAGGAAGAAGCTATTCAGACTCAACATTTATCTTCCGGTGCTGTGACTGGAGAACAGCTGGCTTCAGAATCTGTGGGCGGGGAGCATCTTCGTGCACAGAGCGTTACTTCTGCCAAGTTGGCAGATGGAAGTGTAAATGCAGCTAAGCTGGCAGCAGGTGCAGTGATTGGGAGCACGATTGCGCGTGAAGTAGTCAGTGGTGAACATATCGCTTTTTGTACAGTGGAGGAAAAGCATCTGGCGGATGCCAGTGTGAGCGGCCGTGTATTGCAGGATGCTGTGGTAAATAAGGATCATTTGGCCACGGGAGCCGTGGAACGAAGACATCTTGGTGAAAATAGTGTGACTTCCGCTGCGATTCAATCGGGCTCAGTTTCAGGAGATAAGCTGGCTTCCGCTGCGGTGAGAGAAATTCACCTGGCAGCAGGAGCTGTGCAGCCTCATCATCTGGCCGATCATGCAGTGACCTCGTTGAAGCTTTCACCGGAAAGTGTCTCAACGGATAAAATCAGTGATTTAGCAGTCACTTCGGCTAAGCTTGCAGACGGCAGCATAGAATCCAGTAAACTGGCAGCGTCAGCAGTTCATGCTGAGCATTTGTCGGTAAATGCTGTAAGTTCGAAAACCATAAGCGAAAGTGCCGTTCAAAGTAGACATTTGAATCCCGGCAGTGTCAGTGGGGCGCATATCCGGCCGTTGTCTATAGGGAATGGTCATATCCTTCCGAATTCTATTTCTGCGGTTCAAATCCAAGAGGGCAGTATTAATAGCTCTAAGCTGGTAAAAGGTGCCGTGGATTCTCAGCATCTTTCACCTGGTAGTGTAGACGGCAGCCATTTGTGTACCGATACGATTGAAGGTCGTCATATCCTACCTGGTGAAATCACGCTGGCTCATCTGGCGGAAGAGGTACGTAGCTCTGAGTTGCTGCCAGACGGCTGCATAACTGGGGAGAAGCTGGCTGAAGGATCGGTAGATTCCAACCATCTCCTGCCTGGAAGTGTGAACGGAAGCCATTTGAATTCGGGTTCTGTCGAAGGTCGACATATCCTACCGGGTGAGGTCACGCTTGCTCATCTGGCTGCAGATGCATATACCTCCGACTTGCTGCCTGAAGGCAGTATTACCGGGAAGAAGCTGGCGGGAGCATCCGTGGATTCTATTCATTTAGTGTTTGGAAGTGTGGAAGGCGGACATCTGAGTTCAGGTTCCGTCGAAGGACGTCATATTGGAAAAGGTGAGATTACCCTGGCTCATCTCGCCGATGAAACCCGAAGCGCTGATCTGCTGCCAGACGGTAGTATTACTAGAGAGAAGCTGGCGGAGGAATCCGTAAGTTCTATTCACCTAGTGCCTGGCAGTGTGGATGGCAGCCATTTAGGCCCAGACACAGTAGAAGGCCGTCATATCCGATACGGTGAGATCACGCTGGCTCATTTGGCAAAAGAAACACGCAGCTCTAAATTGCTGCCAGACGGTAGTATTTCTGGAGTAAAGCTGGCACATGCTTCCGTAAATTCAAATCATCTAGTACCTGGCAGTGTGGAAGGCGTTCATCTAAGTTCAGGTTCTGTCGAAGGGCGCCATATTGGAAAAGGTGAGATTACGTTAGCTCATCTGGCCGAAGAAACACGTAGCGCTGACTTGCTGCCAGACGGTAGCATCACTCGGGAGAAGTTGGCGGAAGAATCCGTAAATTCTAATCATCTGGTGCCTGGAAGCGTAGATGGCAGTCATTTGAGTCCGGACACAATAGAAGGACGTCATATCCGATATGGTGAGATCACGCTGGCTCATTTGGCCGAAGAAACACGCAGCTCCAATTTGCTGCCAGACGGTAGCATTACTGGGGAGAAACTGGCGGAAGCATCCATAAATTCGAATCACCTTGTACCTGAAAGCGTGGAGGGAACTCATCTGAGTCCGTCTGCAATAGAAGGACGCCATATTGGAGAAGGTGAGATCAAGCTAGCACATCTGGCGGATGAGGTACGCAGCTCCGAACTGCTGCCAGACGGAAGCATTACTGGGGAGAAGCTGGCGGAAGCCTCCGTAGAAGCAATTCATCTAGTGCCTGGCAGTGTGGATAGAACTCATCTGAGTCCGTCTGCAGTAGAAGGTCTCCATATTGGAAAAGGTGAGATCAAGCTAGCACATCTAGCGGATGAGGTACGCAGCTCCGAGTTACTGCCGGATGGCAGCATTACCGGTAAAAAGTTGGAGGGTGGATCTATTACTGCCTACCACTTGGCTCCTGGCAGTGTCTATGGGGGACACTTAGGGGGGAATGCGGTAGATAGCCGCCATATCCGTGCTGGAAGCATTACTCTGAATCATTTGGCAGAAGAAGTGCGCAGCGCTGATTTATTGCCGGAAGGCAGTATTACAGGCGAGAAGATTGAAGTCGGAACGATCCAGTCTTTCCATTTGGCCCAAGGCAGCGTCTCTGGAGGTCATTTGGCCGGGGATGCGGTGGAAGGCCGCCATATTCGATCGGACAGCATCACCCTGAAGCATTTGGCAGAAGAGGTACGCAGTGCGGATTTGTTGCCAGATGGCAGTATTACTGAAGAAAAACTCGCCGAAGGCTCCGTGAGTTCTTCACATTTACAACCATGGAGTGTTTACGGAGAGCATCTTGCTGACAAGATCGTGGCAGATCGGCATTTGCAGCCTGGCATCATCAAATTAGAGCATCTTGCGGATGAAACACGCAGCTCAGCACTGCTCCCGGATGGCAGTATCAACGGAGCTAAGCTGAAGGAAGGCAGTATCGAGTCCGCTCATCTGACAGAAGGTGCAGTAGGGACAACAGAGCTTCAGGATGAAGCGGTAGTTGCATCCAAAATCTCTTCGTTTGCGATTCAAGCCCGCCATCTGGAAGAAGAGAGTGTTCAGGAATATCATATTTCCCCAGGTGCAGTAAACGGGACTCATCTGGCACCGAACTCTGTAAATACAGATCATCTGTCCTTCAGTCCGATTCAAACAGCTGGGAAGCGAGAAGCACTACAGCAGTTTGGAATGACAGCATTTATGTTCAATGGGGATGCAGAGAGTGTAGAGGTGACCGTATCGTTTGATGAGAGCTTTGGGCATACGGGTTATGTGCTTGTTGCCATGACCAATCAGCCTTACTTCTACGCTTCCTTAAAGAGCAGAGCCAATGGAGAAGCAGTGATTCAAGTAGTACGGTTGCGCGAGACTCCGCATTTCTATGGGGTTATCTCTTGGATTGCTATAGGCGCTCCCTTAGCTAAGCCGGCAGCAGATGATCGCGTATTTGATTGAACCTTAAGCAGTTCCTCTTAAAAATAGCAGAGTAGCGAATCTCCTTATTGGAGATCGCTGCTCTGTTTTTTTGGGGGGGAACGGTACATGTCAGCATCGCCGGGTTCTAAACATTCGCTGTGGCTGCGGCTCTGTCCGATAGCCTGGTAGTCTAAACATCCGCTGCTACTTACGGACCCAGATGGCGTTATTTGCAGGTTTGTCGTTTTTTAAGGCTGGTTTAGGACTCTAGTGAAGCAATTGTATAGAAATAGAGCATTATTGAGTTCTTTTCATGCCAATAGCTGCTACGGAGTCCGTTAATAATCTAAAAGTGTGATAATGCGGCGAATAGGAGCAACTGTGTCCGATAGCGCTAATGTCTAAACATCCGCTGCAGATTCGGTTTTGTCCGATACTGTCCTAACCTAATCGCCCTGCCGCGGACACAATCTGCGTTCGTTACCGCCACAGATTGTGTCCGCGGCAGCTGGCTATGCGCAATGTATCTAAGCGGAAGTGTGGTGGGGAGTACATTTGTCCTGTTTTCAGAACGACAGGAGACAATTGCCGTTACCCTGTGCGTTGTAGTACATAAACTGTGATGTAACCCTCAGCCTGAAGAATTGGCTCTGTAAGGAAGGTGGATGAGCATGAAGCCCAAACGAACTTCTGCCCGCCGCACAGGACGGCGGGTCTCTCGGATGAAGCGGCGGACTTCACGCCCAGTGCGGCAAGTCGCTGTAGTCCCTATAGTTAACCATCCTAATCCCTATGTTTCGGTTATTATTCCAGCCATGAATGAAGCTCAGACCATTGCGGGAGTGATATCTGGAGCCAGAGGGGTCCATCCGCGCTGCGAGGTAATTGTGGTCGTGAATGGATCCACTGATCAAACGGCAGGGATTGCACAATCGCTAGGTGCGCGTGTTATTTCCTATGAGTTGCCGCTTGGACACGACGCTGGCCGTAGTGTGGGAGCTGAGGCAGCCAAGGGAGAAATCCTATTGTTTACAGATGGAGATTTGGTGATACCTGCTTCGGGGCTGCGTCCTTACGTCACTGCTGTTAGTGGTGGAGTGGACATAGCGCTTAATGATTATTCCGGTCCGGTCCGGAAGCTGTCCCCCCATCCGGTGGTGCTGTCTAAACATGCACTGAATATTCTGCTTGGCCGTCCAGATCTGAAGGGATGTTCGATGACGGCAGTTCCGCACGCAATCAGCCGCAGAGCACTTGATATTTTAGGGAGCGATTCATTATCACGTCCTCCACTGGCGCATGCCCAGGCAATTCTTAGTGGACTGCATGTGGTAGCCGCTCACAAAGTGCCTGTAGGGAAATTGAATGCGGTAAGGCGCAAGGAAGACGGCAAAGATCCATTGCAGCAGTTGATTACAGCGGATCATATGGAGGCTGTATCCCTGTTGCTGGAACATCGGGGGATCAGAGCGGGCTTTGGCGACGGAGCCCGGCGCAGAGAGATGGTGAGATGATGGTTGCAACTTTACGAGGCACAGCAGCTCGAACGGCAAAGAAACGCCCAATCCGTCACAGGTCAGCCAATCGCTCTGTAAAAGGCAACGCTGCTACTCGCCCGCTTCTGTCTCGGCAATCGAAGGCAGGCAAGGAGACTCTGAAGTTACCGAAGTTACGCGGGACTTTGTCAGTCATTATCTCCGCGCGTAATGAGGAGCAGACCTTGTCACGTCTGCTGCATCAGGTTGCACGGCTTGAACCTGCAGAAATTATCGTCGTACTTAATGGCTGCAGTGATAACTCTTTTCCTATTTCTAGACAACATCGTCAAGCCATTGTAGTACACTGCCCAGAGTCTGTCGGACATGATGTGGGTCGGGCTATCGGTGCGAAGCTGAGTCGCGGGGATATATTGCTTTTTCTGGATGGAGATATGGTCATTCCGGCCTCTCAGCTCGTTTCATTCACGGCGGCTGTAGATCGTGGGATTGATGTAGCTCTTAATGATTTAGACTCACTGATGCCTTCTTTTGGATTATGTGATGATGTCACCCGCAGCAAACTGTTTCTGAATTATGCTCTGGATAGGTACGATCTCGGGGTTAGCTCTATGACAGCTGTTCCTCATGCGCTTTCGCGGCATGCGCTTGAGACCATAGGCTACCGTGAATTAATGGTTCCACCTAAAGCCCAAGCTCGTTCTGTATTAGAAAAGTTACGGGTGGAGAAGGCTGGGACGGTAAATGTTATTAAACATAATCGGCTGCGCAAGGCAAATACAGGGGTTGGAAATGCTGTGGAAAAACTGATCATAGGAGATCATGCTGAGGCTCTACATGAGGTTCTTTCCCGGCGAAAAGCTGGCGGTCTGCTAAGTAGTGAGACTCAGCGCGAGTACCGCAGACAGGTAGCCGCTTGGAGGAATCGCATATGACGCTGACGAGTATTATTATTCCAACCTACAATGCGCTGCCCTTGCTGAGGGCCTGTGTGGAATCTATTCTTGCCTACACTCCGCCGCCTTATGAGATTATCGTAGTGGACAATGCTTCAACGGACGGAACAGACACTTATTGCCGTGCGAATCATATAACGTTTATTTCATTGCCTGACAATCGCGGCTTTCCAGCTGCATGCAATATGGGGCTACAGCTAGCTTCAGGTGATGAATTACTGCTGCTGAATAACGATGTAGTGGTATCTCAAGGATGGTTAACTAATCTGAAGAGAGCTCTATATAGTGCTCCTGATGTTGGTATTGTTGGGCCAGTCACAAACTATGCTAGTGGACGTCAACAGGTGAAGACTGATTATGAAGGTCTGATAGATTTTCATCAGGCTGCTGAGAGGGCGAACCTTCCAAATCCCCAGAAATGGTTGGAGACGAGACGGCTGGTAGGATTATGTTTTTTATTCAAAAGAGAGCTGCTTACTTCCGTAGGTCTACTGGATGAGAGATTCTCACCTGGACATTACGAAGATGATGATTATTGTTACCGTACCAGGATAAAGGGATATCGGTTGCTTATCGCCGGGGATTGCTTGGTGCACCATGAAGGAAGTGCAAGTTTCAAGCAAGTTTACAATACCGGACTGCAAGAACTGGTGGAACGAAATCGCAAGATTTTTATAGATAAATGGAATGTAGACCCTATAAATTTCATATGAAGTGCAGATCCGAAGGCAAAGGACGTAGATAAAGAGGAGGAAAGTAAGTGAAAGGAGTCATACTGGCGGGCGGAACAGGATCTAGACTTCAACCGCTGACCCGGCTTATGAACAAACATTTGCTTCCGGTCGGCAAATATCCTATGGTCTGTTACGGCATAGACCGGCTTCGCCGGGCAGGAATTACCGACATTCTTCTGGTCATAAGCAAGCAGTCTGCTGGCCTGTACACGGATTTTTTAGGTAGCGGTGCTGCATTTGGTGTATCTCTGACCTATAAAATTCAGGAAGCTGCCGGAGGCATTGCCGAGGCTCTTGATTTAGCAGAAGGGTTCATTTTCCCGGGGGAACGATTTGTTGTATTGCTCGGGGATAATCTTTTTATGGATGATCTGAAGCCTTATGTGGAGAGTTATCTTCGTCAGCCAGAGGGCACTGCAAAGGTGTTGCTGAAGCCGGTGGAGGACGCGCGCAGATACGGTGTACCTGTGTTTGACAGTCAAGATGCGGCATGGATTGCTTATATCGAAGAAAAGCCGGAGCATCCGAAGACCAATTATTGTGTAACTGGTATTTATATGTACGATGAAGCTGTATTTGATATCATCCGGCGGGTATCACCTTCCAAAAGGGGGAGCTGGAGATTACCGATGTAAATAATATATACGCCGCTGATCGCAGACTTAGTTATGATGTGCTTAAGGATTGGTGGAGTGATGCGGGGACGTTCCAGTCTTTGCACGAGGCGGGGGAAAAGTTAAAGGATGCACTGCCATAAGGCAGTGCTTTTTTTGTTGTAATCTTGCTATAGATAGCCGCAAGGGCTTTGAAATCACGCGTTACTCAGAGGGCTCGGGGTTTGGAAATCCTCCACCAGATTAAATCCTCAGTTTCTTTGTATCTCTCAGAGCCTAGACTCTCCAATACTTTGTGGGAGGCTGTATTATCTTTTTCAGTGTCAGCGATTACATAGACAGCTTGGGGATGGGAGAAAATCCATGCAGTAATTGTGCGTAGTGCCTCTGTTGCATACCCTTTTCTTCTATATTTCTCATCAATCCCATATCCTATAATAACCTCGCCTTTCTCATTCGGGTAACCTTTAAGGATAATGAATCCTATAATACATTGATCTTCCCGATGGACGATGGCCCAGTTCGTTAACCATAGGTAATGGTCGGGGTCCTGCTGCACCTTTTTTAGCCTGATCTGCATAGCATATTGCATTTCATCATCAAGCGCCGCACTGATGGCAGCTAAGCCTAATTGTTGCTGTAGCTCCGAATAGTTATCTATTGCTAGTGAGAGTTCTGGGGCAGTTAAAGGTATTAGATCGATCCGCTGGCTTTCAAGCTTCATATATTCCCCACCAATCATTGGTAAACTCAGGATTGCGCATTTCACATTTTAATCCTTTTAAATGTACTTAGCAATAACGTAATCTTTATGTCATCCAGTCACTTATAGAGCCTTAACTTGTCGAGGATCCCCGGCACCGTAACGGCTCCTGCCGCATATGCTGTAGCAGGGCGTTTGAGCAAAGGAGACATGAAGGTGCAGAGTAAAATAACTAAAGTCCTGCAGCACATGGCCCATACGCATGAACAGATGGCGCGGATTCTAGACGCTGAGCGCCATGTGGCTGTCCGTATGTCGCAAATTGTCCACGATCTGCCAGATGCGGAGCCTGATTTTGATGGGATCAGCGGGATGATCGAAAGCTCAACTCAGGTAAACAAGAATATTATTGCTTACTTGAATGCACTTGCAGATCTGGAAGAAGCGATGGCTGATGGGGTAGGCAGAGTGATTAAGGAATTGAACGGTCAAGAAGAAGAGTAACGCTATAGGAGCGGGAGGCGGAAGATGAGCAGAGAAAAGGCTTATCTGCAAATGCTGGAGTCCACCGCCGCCATCCAGTGGAACGTTGCGTTGATTCTGGAAGCTAAGGCGGTTGAAGCTGAAAAGGTAAAGCAGTGGGCACAGCATCATATCCACGCTAGAGCCTTTGATTCCCACAGTGAGCAACTGAAGGAGTCCCTCTCTATACACGAGGTCATCGTGGAGATGGTCGAAGGGCTGACCAAACTGGAGAACGGACTCTACAGCAATTTAAAAGCAGTGCTGGGCAGTGGCGAAGACGATGGTGGCGGGGAAGGTTTTGGAGACATGTCAGGTGATGGCTTTAGTTTTGGAGAAGACAGCAAATGAGCGGGGACCGTCTCTCTGAACATGCCGTCAAGCTGGAGATGATTCGCTCCATTTCGCGCAGTCAGGCTGCTTTGGCGGCCATCTTGGAGAGCATCGCCGAATTGACGGAGCAATCTGAGTTGACGGCCCGCAAATTGAGCGACAATATCAGGATTTTAAGTGGGTATCAGAGTGCGATGTGCCGGATGATGTCCGGGATTTCACTACATCGTCCTAAACGGGGAATTCCTGCTGCGCCATGGCTGAGTAAGGCATACGCCGTAGGAACCTCCAGAGAACATGGAGCACAGGAGGAGTAGAAGCATGAAGAAGAAAAGCCGCAGAACGCTACGTTCAGGCAGAACCCGTAGACGCACATTGCTGCTCTCGCGGAAAGCAAAAGTTCGTAAAGGGCTAGCCCGTAAAACCCGCAGAGTTCTTGCCCGGAAAACTGCTCGTTATGGGAAGTCGAAAAAAGTCCTATTGCTACGCAAGAAAAGAAGACTTCGTCGTAAGCTTGTTCGTAAAGTAAGGGTTTCACAGCCACCGGTGCTTGTGGTACCCGTGAGCGAGGCTCCGCCTGCTCCACAGGTAATTCCGCTCCCCCCGAAGCTGGGCGTTTCGCCGGAAACGCCCCCGGCAGACGCCTTTCAACAGGGCTACACCGAAGCATACAACGTGGGGTTCGACGCCGGTTTCGCCAAGGGCTTCGAGGACGGGCATAAGCTGGAATTCAGCTAGGGGACACAGATGACAAGATCCGCTCCGCCCGTGAGCGGGTCTTGGGGTTTTCGTGCGGACTGGTTTGCTGCGCTGCCGATGTGATAAACTTCATAATGAAAGTGAAAATAATATGAGGTTAAGATGAAGGCAGGGATGATTCATGGATACTGAGATTCGCAGAGCACGCAAAGATGAGATTGATGAAATTATGGAGCTGATTGCCAAATGCGTACAGGTGATGCAAGCAGGTGGCAGCGATCAGTGGGACGAGCATTATCCGAACCGGGAGATCATCTCCCTTGATATTGAACGTGGCAATCTATGGGTATGTGAGGAGAACAATGCGGTGGCCGGCATTCTAGTGTTGGACGAGCACCAATCCGAGCAGTATGGGAAGATTGACTGGACAGAAACGCAAGGGCCTCATTTAATTATGCATAGATTGGCTGTGCATCCTGAAGTTCAAGGAAAGGGAATTGCACGCCGTCTTAGCACTTATGCAGAAGAACATGCTCGCCAGAATGGTTATTCAAGTATCCGTCTGGACACATATGCTAAGAACACTGGGGCACTCGCCCTATATCCCAAGCTGGGTTATGACCTCAGGGGTGAGGTAACTTTTCCAGGGCGTACCGCTAATTTTCCGGTGTTCGAGAAGGTTCTAGAAAAACACGGGAATTCGGAAGCTTAACATAGCGAGAGAACCAGAGGATATCTCATGAGCCATCTAATGGCTACTGAGATATCCTCTTTTTGTGGAAATAACACCGTTTTCTAAACAAAAACTTTGTTTGATTAGGTAGCAATTTGCGCTTACGGAAACCCTGCTCAAAAGGCGATAAGTGTGCAAATAGCGTCATTGGAGTCCGAAAGCATCAGTGGCTGAGTGTGACTCGACAGTAACGGACCCAGCAGACCTTAAATGCGGAATTTCCCCACATTTGGAATGCTATCGGACTCCAGAGCAGCTATTGGTATAAAACACACTGCATATGGGCCTGTAACGAGGGAATAGCGCCACTGGAGTCCGAAATCTTGCTCAAAAGGCGATAAATGTGCAAATAGCGTCATCTGGGTCCGAAAGCATCAGTGGCTGAGTGTGACTCGACAGTAACGGACCCAGCAGACCTTAAACGTGGCATTTCACCACATTTGGAATGCTATCGGACTCCAGAGCAGCTATTGGTATAAAACACACTGCATATGGGCCTGTAACGAGGGAATTGGACCTCTGTCAAGAAAGTGGACAGTCACGCAACAGACATTCTAGTCAATTGCTCAGCAAAACGAACTGGAGAAAGATACCCCAGCGCGCCATGCATTCGCTTGCGGTTATAATAAAACTCAATATATTGAAAAAGTGTCTGGTAGGCTTGCTCCTTAGTTTTGAATCGTGGATTACAATAAATGAGCTCCTTTTTCAAAATGCTGTGCCACGACTCGATACAGGCGTTATCATAACAGTTACCTCTGCGGCTCATGCTGGACTCCATGCCATACGCTTTCAACTGCTTCGTATATTCATGAGAAGTATATTGAGAACCTCTATCGGAGTGATGTAATAGACCCTTTTCCGGTTGTTTAGCTTCGTAAGCATCTTGTAAGGCGCCCGAAATTAAGCTAGTTTCCATATGGTCCTCCAAGCGCCACCCCACGATTTCACGCGTGCAAAGGTCCATCACACTAGCCAGGTACAAGCGCCCTCCCCGGCAAGGAATGTACGTAATGTCGGTAACCCATACTGAATTGGGTTTGAGTATTTTAAATTGCTGGTTCAGCGTATTCGGGGCAATCGGATGGTCATGATTGGAGTCGGTGGTCTGTACGCGATACGTTTTGGAGACAATGGAGCGAAGCTTCATATGTCGCATGTACACACTCACCGTGCGTTCGGTAACGGTATAACCTTCTTGATGCAACAGGCGGGTGATCTTCGGACTCCCATACCGCTTTTGATGGTCTGCAAAATGATACTGAATTCGCTTCATTATCGCAGCCTTACGAAGCATATGCGTACTGGTTTTTTCTGTCCGCCACTTGTAGTACCCGCTCCGTGACACATGTAGGGTCATGCACATCTTCTCCAAGAGAAACTCGGAGCGATGTTTTTCAATAAACTGGAATCTCAGTTCCTTGGTTTGCTGAAGATGTGCACTGCTTTTTTTACGATCGCTAATTCCTCTTCCACATCGGCAATCTTGTTATCTTTTTCTTGAAGTTGACGTTTCATTTCTTTCAACTGTGCCTCGAGTTCCCGTACTCGATCCACGCTAGCTGCCGGTTCATTTTTTAGTTCTCGATACTGGCTCATCCATTGATGCAGGGTACTTTTTGGGATGTTGAGCTCTTCCGCCAAGTCGCCCACTGTCTTTGTTTGCTCTTGAATGAACTGCACTGTCTGTTTTTTAAATTCTTCGTTGTACCGTTGTCGATGTTCTCCCATGTGAACACACCTCCGTGGACTCATTATCGCCAGTCTGTTAACTACTGTCCACTTTTTATTCTAGCTTCAAATAGCGCCACTGGAGTCCGAAATCTTGCTCAAAAGGCGATAAATGTGCAAATAGCGTCATCTGGGTCCTTAAGCATCAGTGGCTGAGTATGACTCGACAGTAACGGACCCAGATGACCTTAAACGTAGCATTTCCCCACATTTGGGATGCTATCGGACTCCAGAGCAGCTATTGGTATAAAACACACTGCATTTGGACCTGTAACGAGGAAATGGTGTCACTGGAGTCCGAAACCCTGATCAAAAGGTGATAAATGTGCAAATAGCGTCATCTGGGTCCGAAAGTAACAGTGGCAGAGTATGACTCGACAGTAACGGACCCAGATGAACTTAAACGTGGAATTTTCCCACAATTGGGGTGCTATCGGACTCCAGAGCAGCTATTGGTATAAAACACACTGCATTTGGACCTGTAACGAGGAAATAGTGTCACTGGAGTCCGAAACCCTGATCAAAAGGTGATAAATGTGCAAATAGCGTCATCTGGGTCCGAAAGTACTTGGGAGGATTATGACTCGCCTGTGGTGTGGACGTAGCGAGATCAGTAGAAGCAGAAGCAGAAGCAGAAGCAGAAGCAGAAGCTCCAGACGTAGCAGTGGAATAGGCACAAGGGGAACGCAGAAGTGCGGAAGTAGGAGTAGTGTAGTAGCCGTAGCAGTGCAGAAGTAGCAGTTGAGTAGCAGTAGGGAAGGCATAGGTCAGTTAGATGAATAGAGCTAGGCGTGCACTAGCGGGCTCTGACCAGTCTGCCATACCGCGCTATATGCGCACAGCGGTTTACCACAAGGCGTTAGAGTAAGCAGAGATTGTCCGAAATGGCTGATCTAATCATTCGAAATGGTCGACCTAATCGTACGAAACGGCTGTCTCTTAAGCCATGAAATAGCTCTCGGATAGCTTATTTTCTATGTTTTTATGACAGTAAATATGACACGATTCACAAGGTAGCGTAATCACAAATCTTTTCAAACAGAATAATCGTGATCAAAAAGTATTATGTGTTATTTAAAATAACATGTAATACTGATTTCCTTTTATAAATCACTATTTAAAATACATAATCAATATTGTGTGTCATGTATATTGACATGTAACCTGTCTTTAGATTATTATTGGACTATTCAAATTACAAATGAATAGTCTTTTTTTCGTATATCCTTAATAATTGGTTTAAGGGTCTCTACCGGGAACCGTAAATTTCTGGCTACGAAAATATGCTCAGGCATATTTTTGTGGCCTTTTTGTGTTACAAGCGTGAAGTTGTGCTGGAATTAACTCAATGAGGGGGAGAAGGGCTATGGGAAATATTTTGATCAAAAATGCCGAAATCATTACGATGAACAAGCAAGAGGAAATTTTACACGGGGATGTCCGGATTAAGGATGATCTCATCGTTGAAATCGGCACTGGCCTGATCCCGCAGGGTGACGAGAAGATCATTGATGCTACGAACCGTACATTAATTCCGGGTTTTATCCAAACTCATATTCATCTATGCCAGACGTTATTCCGTGGTAAAGGGGACGATCTGGAGCTGATGGATTGGCTGCGCAAACGAATCTGGCCATTAGAGGCCGCGCATGATGAAGAATCCCTTTATTATTCGGCTATGCTTGGCATCGGCGAACTGATCACCAGCGGCACGACGACGATTGTGGATATGGAGACTGTCCATCATACGGATTTTGCGTTTCAGGCTATAGCTAAAAGTGGAATCCGGGCCTTGTCCGGCAAGGTGATGATGGATCAAAAAGGGGGAGATGTGCCTGAGGCGCTGCAGGAGGATACCGCATCTTCTTTGCAGGAAAGTGTCGATTTACTGGAAAAATGGAATGGTTATGGAAACGGCCGGATTCAGTATGCATTTTCTCCACGTTTTGTGATTTCCTGTACAGAGCCTTTATTAACCGAGGTGCGGGATCTGTCCGCAAGATACGATGTGAAGGTGCATACTCATGCGTCTGAGAATTTAGGGGAAATTGAGATTGTGCAGGCCATGACTGGCATGCGTAACATCGTCTATCTGGATCATCTAGGATTAGCCAATGAACGGCTTATACTGGCGCATTGCGTGTGGCTGGATGCTGAGGAGCGGCGGATTTTGCGGGATCGAGGGGTGCATGTAAGTCATTGCCCGGGTTCCAATCTGAAATTGGCCTCCGGAATTGCGGACACACCAGGGATGCTTCATGAGCATGTTTCTCTTAGTCTGGGAGCGGATGGCGCTCCATGCAATAACAATCTGGATATGTTTAATGAGATGCGATTGGCGGCGATTATTCAAAAGCCTCATCACGGACCCACAACCATGGATGCCCGCAGTGTATTCCGTATGGCTACTATTGGTGGGGCGAAGGCCGTAGGGATGGAGGATAAGATCGGGAGTATCGAGGTAGGCAAAAAAGCAGATCTAGTGCTCCTGAATCTCTACAATTTTCATACCTTCCCCTCTTACGACGTAGATCCCATCTCTAGAATTGTATATTCCGCTACGCGGGCAGATGTGGAGACAACGATAATCGACGGGGAGATCGTGATGGAAAGAGGTTTGCTAAAGACTGTGGATAAAGAAATTGTACTAAATGAAGCTAACCGTTCTATTAAAAGATTACTTACGCATACCTCGATCGTTTGAGGAGAGAGGGCGATTCGGATATCTTTATTTGCAGGGGATCACTGGACCCCCTGTTTTTTTATGAGAAAATATGAACATAAGGGAACTAAAGTGCCTTTTATGAGGTCGTATTAAGTGAGGTGAAGCTAATTGGAACTGGAAGGTCTTCAGCATAGCGAGACGATGAATGAACAGCAATTAAGAGAAATCATGAGCCGTTACGGAGAGGATATATGGAATTATATCTATTATCTTACCAAAAATTCTGAACAGGCCGATGATCTGGCCCAAGAAGTATTCATTAAATGTTATTACCGGATTGGCACGTACCGGGGGAATTCTTCATTTAAAGCATGGTTGCTTACGATTGCCAGGAATACTGTTTTTTCGCACCGGAAATCGCGCTTTTTTCGTTCGGGCTTATGGGGTGGTGTACAGCCATTGTCCACGGTTGATGTGGAGCAGCGGGAAAAAACTATTGAACCTCTTGGTATAGCCCGATCTGCGGAGATGGAGTATTTGGGTAATCAGTCCATTGGTGAGATATGGGATCTAATTATGGCATTGTCTCCCAAGCTGCGCGAAATATTGGTCCTGGATTTGAAATATGAGCTCTCTATAAAAGAAATAGCTGAACTGATGAACTTGAGTCACGGAACGGTAAAATCAAGATTGCACCGAGCGCGGCAAAAAATTCAGAACAAATTAAAGGGGGTAGAATGATGGAGGATCATCAACCGGAATGGTATGCTCAGGCCCGAAAAGGACCTTTTGGAAATGAAAAGTTTACTATGAGGCATGCAGACAACGTCATTCGCCGAATTCAAGAAGATCAACAGGGAACGAAATCTTTTTCAGGAAAAAGACTATCTGTGCAAATGTGGGCTGTGGCAAGTTTTATTGTACTGTTGGGCTTAGGCATATTCTTTCTGAACGGAAGGTTCCTTGGTAAT
The DNA here is from genome assembly GCF_037965665.1 of Paenibacillus sp. FSL L8-0333. Classification (NCBI taxonomy): domain Bacteria; kingdom Bacillati; phylum Bacillota; class Bacilli; order Caryophanales; family Paenibacillaceae; genus Paenibacillus; species Paenibacillus sp. FSL L8-0333. Next base: position 5,694,293 of record NZ_CP150186.1, on the reverse strand, counting down.
GAATCAAGCAACCCTGCGCAAACTGAGGTTTCGTCGCATTTCACGGAGGCTGAGCTACAGCGGAACGCAGATCAGGTGATGCAGAGTTTACTTGGAAAGACTTATCCGCTAGATCACCGGGAATGGCTTAAGGAGCAACAGCAGATATTTTACTCTTACCAGAAAGATGAGGACTCCGCATATATCTGGATCGATTATGAGACAGGAGAACTGGTGCAAACGAAGATGAGCGCGATGCTGACAACTGCAGAGATCGACGCTGAAATGAAAACCCGTGCGGAAGAGATCAAGGGCAAACTGGGTTATGCGAATGATTCAGCTTATGATGTGCTCAGATATGTTGAATATGATGCTACACAACATTCTAGCGTGAAAATTGAAAATAACTTTAGGGCGGAGAAATGGCGTATCGGATTTGTAAATGGTGAATTCGATTACGCATCAGCCACGCTTGAGGCCTCGGCGGTATCAGAAGAGACGCGTCAAGCTGGGGAAGAGGCATTGAAGGTGTTGAGAGGTAACGGAGGTGATGAAGAGCTTAGTTTAGTATTTCGGGCTATGGACAAGGATCAGGATAGACTTACGCTGCAATACGGATCAAAGGTTTCGGTTACGCTCGATACTGTTACTAGAAGGATTGAGCAGATTAGTGATACAAATCCTCGTGCTAGTGATAAAACAGATCCCAAACAACTAACGGTATTAGACCGTGAGCTGTCTCTAATTGATGGGGATCGTCTACGTGAGAAGGCCGCGCCTCTGCTGACTAAGATATTTAGCGTTGCTGATGTGGGCGAATATAGCTTGCTTAAAAGAGATCAGGAGCCCGGGAATCTCACCTTTCATAAGCTTGGCAGTCCTGAGATCACTGTATATTATGATAGTGATTTAACGATCTGGAAGGTGAAAGAGGATTCGCCAGCAAGCCAGTCTTAGATTGAAGGGCATAACATAATAGGCTTAAATAGGGAGGTTCCACAGCCGAAAAGGCGTGGGGTTTCCCTATTTGTAGTGGGAGCGAACGGTGCACATTTTTGATAAAAAAAGTAAGTATTGTTATACTAGAACAATCTGATATTTTACAGAAAAGATGAATAGATTTCATAATCAGAACAAATGAAAAGGTAAGAGGGGATTAAAACGTGAAAAAGCACGGGCCGAATCGAGCTCAGTTCTATATTGTTGTCCTGCTGCTATGGTTGAAGCTGCTCCTGCTAAGAGTGCTGTTCTTTGATAGAATTGCTTGGGAGTGGATTGCAGCAGATGTTGCTCCAGTCCTCTTCATCATGGGGATTCTGACGGTCATTACTCCTTCGCGGGTGAGAACAGCCGTCTATTGGACATTTAACGGGATATTATCGCTGCTGCTGTTCGCAGCCAGTGTATATTTCAATCACTTTGGTTCTGTTCCGACGTATCTGGCTTTATATGAACTGAATCAGGTATTTCAAGTGAAGGCAAGCGTAGAATCAACGATACAGACTATTGATTATTTATTTTTCGCTGATCTTGTGATCATGGTGATCTATGTCTTGATCCGCAGATGGAAGCATGGAAAAGCCTATCCGCATGAGCGTGAGCGATTCAGCTCCCGGAACACACGATTGGCACATATGATGGTGATTCTGGTGGCTATTCTTGGAGGTTTTGCTTTTTCGGCCAATTCTGTCAATTCTGCGCGGGGAATTACAAATGAACTTGTGCAGGCAGAAAGTGCCGGATTCCTGAATTATGAGGTCGTTGCCGCAATCAAGGTCAAGGAAGATAACAATCTCATTGGAACCGGAGATATTAAGGATACAATCGCGAAGATTGATGAGCTGCAAGCTTCCTATCCTTATAGTAGTAAGGCCGCGGGCACAGCACCTGAGTATTTCGGCTCGCAAAAGGGCAAAAATGTAATTGTCATTCAAATGGAAGCTTTTCAAAACTTCCCGTTGCATCAATCCCTGAAGGGTCAAGAGCTGACTCCAGTGTTGAACAAGTTGGCAGATGAGGGATTTTACTTCCCCCATGTCTACCAACAGATTGGTCCGGGCAATACTTCTGACGCTGAATTTATGAGCAACACGTCGATTTATCCAATCGGGACGTTGGCAATGTCCACTGGATTCGGGGACAGAGAACTGCCGAGCCTACCACGTCTGCTGAGAGATAAAGGATATGAGGCGTACACCTTTCACGTGAATCAAGTAGGCTTTTGGAATCGGAACGAGCTATATCCAGCGCTTGGCTTTAACGGTTATTATGACAAAGATTATTTTACTAATGATCATTTTAATGCGTTTGGTGCTTCCGATGAACAGCTTTATATTACGGGTGTCGAGAAAATGGCAGAATTGCAGAAGAAAGGAACTCCTTTCTACGCACAAATGGTGACGGCATCCAGCCATCATCCCTTCCAAATTCCGGACTCTTTTAAGAAGATCTCAGTGCCTGATGAGTTGAAAAACACGATGCTTGGCGATTATTTGACTGCTATTAACTATACTGATTATGCCATTGGAACTTTAATAGAGGGTTTGAAGAAAAACGGAATGTGGGATAACACTGTGCTGGTGATGTATGGTGATCATTTTGGCTTGCAGCCGCAGGATGTTCCACCGGAGCAAGTGGAAAGTGCACTGGGGATTCCATACGATTCCCGGATCAGCCGCTTTAATATTCCATTGATTGTACATGTACCAGGAATGGAGCAAGGGAAGGTAGTAGAGCGAACAGGTGGACAGTTGGATATTCTTCCTACAATAGCTAACCTATTGGGGGTTTCTTTAAGGGAAGAAGGTTATACAGCATTTGGTCATGACCTCTTGAACATTGATCGTAACGTGTTAGGGATGCGGTATTATTTACCTTCCGGTTCATTTTTTAATGATGATATTCTCTATGTGCCTGGTAGAGATTTTGCTGATGGTGAAGCTGTGTCGCTGGATACGCTTAAGCCAGTATCGGATTTTACAAAATATCAGACTGATTATGATTATATTTTGAAGCTAATGAATTTGTCCGACGAATATGTGAAGCTGTTACCACAGAGATAGGGGGAATCATGAAAAAGTTCTGGAAACCGGAGTATCTCGTAGGCCTTGCCGGCTGCGGTATCATTATTTATTTGCTATTCGTAGGGCCATTTATTGGTGTTGCCGATAATGGAGATTTTCTGCGTATGATGAATACCATCGGTCTGAACTACTACGATACTGCTGCATCGTATGCCGATCAGTTTTTCAGCTTTAGCCATTCTCGTTTTGCGTATGAGGATTTGTTTAGGGGCTTTTATCCTTCCTCACAGATTTTTATAGTGCTTGTGCCGAGGTTGATCGGCGGGCTCATCCATGGCAGCTTTTTTGATGTTCGTTTGCTGGGTGCAGTTTATGGGCTTCTTTTACTGGCGGCAACTTGGCTGCTGGTGAAGTATAATGCTCGTGGCTCTTATGTTACAGGGCTGCTGCTGGGAGCAGCTATCTTATTTGTATTTTACGATATCGGGTATGTGGCCTATTTCAACTCCTTGTTTGGAGAACCGGTGTCGCTGGTGTTTATGCTGCTGACATTTGCATTAGGATTAAGATTAACCAGCCAAGAGAAGCCAACCACTAAAGGATTAACTTTGTTTTTTATCGCGATTCTGTTTCTGGTCACCTCCAAAATCCAGAATGCACCGATTGGGATTGCCTTTGCTCTGATTTTCTTGCGGTTTATGATGCTTGACGGAGAGGGCAAATGGAGGAAGCTGGCTTTACGTTTTTCGATTGCCATCTTTCTTGTATCCATCGTTTTGTATGTGGCAGCGCCAAAAGATCTGAAGCATATTAATCTGTATCAAACGGTGTTTTTTGGGATTTTAAACGAATCGCCGGATGTGAAGGGAGACTTGCAGGATCTCGGATTACCGGAGCGGCTGGAGGTACTGGCGGGTACGAATTATTTTCAGACCGATACAGCGATTAAGCAGGATGATCCTTCGCTGGTTCCGGACTTCTATGACCGTGTATCTCATAAAGATGTGTTGTTCTTCTATCTGAAGCATCCGGACCGGTTGATAGATAATATGAAATACGCTGCGAGTAACAGCATGGCGATTCGCCCGTATTATCTAGGAAACTACGAGAAAAGCGAGAATAAACCAGCAGGTGCATTATCCTATACTTACAGTGGATGGAGCCAATTCAAAAATAAACATATTCCGCATACGCTCGGATTTCTCTCCATATTCTATCTGGTGTATTTTGCGGGAGCCTTGTTCCAGTATTTCCGCAGCAGAGATATTCGCGGCAAAATTGCCGGCGAGCTGCTGATGCTGCTAGGGCTAATAGGGATTTTCTCCTTTTTGGTTCCGATTCTGGGAGACGGAAGGGCTGATATTGGCAAGCATTTATTCCTCTTTAATGTGTGCTTCGATATGATGGTCGTGGTCATGTTTGGGTGGATTGTTCACAAGGTAGTGGGATTTGTAAGACGTTAGCTTATGGAACAAATCAAACAGCAAGTTTCCGATTATGGAGACTTGCTGTTTTTATTAAAATATAAGAATTTATATGTTCCATATTGTAAATTATCCTTATATTTCTCGCTTAAACGCTTACCGTCCTTATAGCCGTCGAAGGCGTTTATGCTTGTTCATCCTCAAATAACTCACGCAGCATCCCTTGACGATCGTTCATAAACGCTTTGGTCACGGTATAATGTTCAGTTTCCTCCAAGGCGACGGAACGTATCCCCTCTCCCTCCAAGAGAAAAATTTCAGCACCGGGATAGGACATCAGAATCGGCGAATGGGTAGCAATAATAAATTGTGAATCCTGCCCGACCAGCTCATGCATACGCACCAGCAGAGACATTTGACGTAAGGGGGAAAGCGCTGCTTCAGGCTCGTCGAGGATATAAAGACCGCGGCCGCCGAAACGGTGAACGAATGTAGCTAAAAAAGACTCTCCGTGGGACTGCTCATGCAGAGATTTGCCTCCGTAGGAGTCTTTGATCGGTGGGCCACCGGGTTGTTCATCCAACTCATCAATATAAGAAGCCACATTATAGTAACTCTCCGCACGTAGAAAAAAGCCGTCCTTCGGCCGTCTAACCCCTCTAGCAATTCTAAAATACTCATAAAGATTCGAATGCGAGGAACGAGTGTTAAAAGAAAAGTTTAGCGTTCCACCCTCAGGGTTAAAGCCCCAAGCAGCAGCAATTCCCTCTAACAAGGTTGATTTGCCCGTGCCGTTCTCTCCAACAAGAAAGGTCACTGGTTTTTGAAAAGTCAGGCGATCCAGCGTTCGAACAGCAGGCAGATGAAAAGGATAGGTTTGAAAGGATGGCACCAGATCACGCAGCAGCTCCGCGTGTCGCAAATACAACGTGGTGTTATTCATAGTTCCCCCCTTGTGAATTTCAAAAAATAATCATCTTCGGACAGATTGGACAGAGATGACAAGTTTAGTGCCTCTAGCTAGACCTTTATAGTATAACAGCATCCAGCGAGTGGATGAAATCTTGACGGGGTTCGGGCAAGCCGGGCAAAAGACAGGGTACATCTGCCAATTTAGTTCTAGTAATGACAGATGTCCATGAGGCGAGTGCTGACTCCGCATATAGTTATACTGTCTTGAGAATACAACGGGGCAGGGTGAAGGCCGTGAAAGCAAAAAGGAGAAAACACAAGCGTCCGCGAGATTATCGCGACGGTTATCACGAAGGATATCGTCTCGGCATGTGTGAGGCTGTGCAGCGTCGGAGTACTGTAGAGGTCGAAGCCTGTCGGCCATTTAAGCTAATGTATGTTCCTCAAGGGTTCCATGCAATCGATACTGGGGTAATTGAGGCGCTTCAGCAGCTTGTAAGTGAGCTTGTGATAAGCACTCCAGAAGCTATGCTGGAGACCGCGGCTCGGGAGATGCCCGGGGCAGTGCTGGTTATGAATGGACTGCATGTTTTTCCGGAAAATCATTTAGAACAGATTACAGAAATCAGAAAGCTGGGCATTCGGACTGCGATCTGGTTTGTGGATGATCCTTATTTTACAGAGGATACTTCAGTGATTTGCCGGCATTATGATCACGTCTTTACGCATGAGCTCGGTTGTGTGGAGTTTTATCAATCCTTTGGGGTTCCATCCGTTCATTATTTACCGCTTTGCGTCAATCCAAAGATGTTCTATCCACGCCGTACGGCACCGCAGTATAAGTACGACATTGTGTTTATTGGCAATGCATTTCATAATCGGACAGCGCTGTTTGATGAACTTGCCCCCTATCTAAAGGATAAGAAGGTGCTGATCGCTGGGGGGTTCTGGGAACGGCTTGCGACTTATGACCAGCTTGCCCCTTTTATTAGGAATGGCTTTATCCCGCCTGAGGAAACTGCGAACTATTACAGTGGCGCAAAGCTAGTCATTAATATTCACCGTCCGTGGGAGGAGGGGCAGGATAACCGGAATAGCTTCCGTTTACCATCACGCTCTATCAATCCGCGTACTTATGAGATCAGTGCCTGCGGTACTATGCAGCTTACGGATGTTCGTGAGGATCTGGGCAATTATTATCGACCAGGTTATGACTTGGATACTTTTGGCTCTGCTAAGGAATTGCAGGAGAAGATTGAGTACTATCTGAAGCATGAAAAAGAGCGCCGAATTTACGCTTTACGGGGACTACAGACAACCATGCGCAACCATACATTCACTGCGCGTTTGCCTCATTTGCTGAATGTGATTGCTTCAAGTGTATGAAATCTATAACGGGACAAAGGAGCGAGGATGATGATGAACAACAATGAATTTATTATGCCTGCACCACCGCTACCTCTGACACCTCCAGAGGAAGAAAAGCTTCGTGGTCGTCTGAGTGGTTTTAAGGGCGGATATGATGAGGGATATTTACGGGGGCGGCTTGCGATTTTGGATGGTCGGCCAGAAGAAGTATTTCCTGTACGGAATATTCATGTAATGTATGTGGCTTCTGGTAAAGGATATCCCTACTCTCCATTAGACGATGCAGTCCTCTACGCGCTGCAAAAATTAACCGCACAAGTCACGATAACAGATGTACGTCAAAACTTAGTGGAGTTAGCCGCCGCTCAAAGACCGGATCTGGTACTTGTGCTGGACGGTATGGATTTACCGCTTGAGCAGATCTCCGTTCTTCGGGCTAGCGGGATTAAGACAGCCATTTGGCTTACAGATGATCCTTATTACACTGATTTTACAGTTAAAATTGTGGCGCATTACGATTTTGTGTTCACACTTGAGCGTAATTGTATTGATTTTTATAAGGGACTTGGCTGCCCTGAAGTTCATTATCTTCCTTTTGCCGCTCACCGCGAGCATTACCGTCCAACTACAACACGTTCACCATTGAATCGCGAAGTTAGTTTTATTGGCTCTGCCTATTGGAACCGGGTTAATTTCTTCCGTGAGATTCTTCCGGATTTGATGAACTATAACACGGTGATTAATGGCATCTGGTGGGATCGTCTGCCTGAAGCAGCGCTTTATGGAGATCGAATTGAGATCGGCAAATGGATGTCACCACAAGAAACCGCGGTAGCTTACAGCGGATCCAAAATCGTCATCAACCTCCACCGCTCGCACATTGATGAAGTAGTGAACAACAATACGCTTTCGATTCCGGCGGTATCTCCTAATCCGCGTACTTTTGAAATCGCGGCAACGGGTACGCTGCAATTAGTGGATGCCAGAGATGATATGGGATCCTTTTACAAACCTGGTGAAGAAATTGAGACTTTTGCAAGCCCTCAAGAAATGATGGATAAAATCCGTTATTACCTGACTCATGAGGAAGAACGTCGTGCGATAGCCCTGCGCGCTTTTGAACGGACGCTTAAGGATCACACCTACACTAAACGTATACACCAGCTGTTAACAGTAATTTACGGCTAGGTCATATGCCCGAAAATGGAATGGAAATGTGCGCTTACCAGGGGACAGGTGTCGTGCCGGCATCTGTTTTTCCTCGATATACTGTAGAACCGAACCTCAGCTTATGCCTGTGGCCTGATGAAAAGAAGCAACGTCTGGAGCGGGCTTGTATAGCGGAGCGGAAGCGACTGGCTAGATTCGAGAGCAGAGTGGAAGCGAAGGGGCGAAGCTCGGGAGCGAAGTGAATTGACTGACGAGATTCTAGAGCTAAGCGGAAGCGATGTTGCGAGTCACAGGAGCGACTATCTTCTAAGAGAGTTTTACTGCGAAGGATAGAATTTAGCGAAAGTTTGTAAATTTTTTAAGGAGGTGAATGGCTGCTCCAGGCCCCTCGTTAGGGAGCGCCGAAACGCCATGGCTGACAAAGCTACAATCGTCCTCTTTTCACATGTATCCAATACACGCAGTATTACGGGAGCGGAGAAGCTATTGTTGTTTTTCGCTCAGGAGCTTTCTCCGTACTTTAATTGTATTCTCGTTGCACCTCAGGACGGCAAGCTGACTTCTCAGGCTCGAAGCTGTGGAATAAGTGTACAGTTGCTTTCGATTCCTCTTTTATATGGAATGTACACTCCTTATGCAGGGTTGGAGGCAGATGCTCAGAAATTCCAGGAAAGCAGGGAGTATCACGAGTTAACAGACTGGCTGAATTCCCTGCGCCCGGCGTTTGTTATTACAAGTACCTGTGTGCATGCTCTGCCAGCAATGGCTGCAAAGTCACTGGGCATTCCGGTGATATGGAAAATATCAGAGACGATAACAGACAATGAATATACACCTATTAGTGTAGGGCTGATTCATCGGAATAGTGATGAGATATTAGCTATTTCACAAACAGCTGCAGCTTGCTTTCCAGAGGACGTGAGAGCGGAAAAAGTGATCCAGCTGCCTCCCTCTTGGAATGATAAAGAGATGATGATTGAGGCTTGGAGCAAGCTTCGGAGCGAACGGCGGCGGGAATTGCGGGTTAAACCGCATGAACAGCTGGTCGGTTATATTTCTTCTTTTATCAACAAGGAAAAAGGGCTAGAACATTTTGTGAAAATGGCTGTGCTTGTGCACGCGGTTCATCCAAGCTCGAAATTTGTTGTCATTGGGTCTGCTGGTGATAAAAGCTACTATGAGCGTTGTGTCCGCAAGGTGAAGCTTGAGGGACTGTACACCCGGTTTAAATTTGTTGGTTATGCTGAATGCCTTCCATCCGCTTATTGCGCCATGGATGTGCTAGTGGTTCCTAGTCTGATCCGCGAAGGCTTCGGCATGACTGCTCTGGAAGGAATGGCTTTTGGAAAACCCGTGGTCGCTTACGACTCTGGGGGCTTACGAGAAATTCTGCACGCAGCGGGCTGCGGCGAAAATCTCGTGCCAGCATCGGACATTTCCGCGCTGGCAGAAAGAGTCAACGTCATGCTGGCGCAGCCAGGAATGGCGTTAACTATAGGCAGTCAAGCGCGGGAGCGCGTCGACGCCGTCTATGGTCCGGCGGCTTATCGGAGCCGCCTGCAGGGTCTTGCGGAGATGTGGAACCTCCGCTATTGCAGCGCACCCGCGGTGCGCGAGGCTGACAGCGTGGTGGTGGTGGAACCACCCGCTGTCCAGCCTGACTTACCCGCAGCGTCGCCGGCTTTGCCGCCGCGAAGCAAGGGCCTGCCAAGCCGCGTCGCCCGCAAGCGGCGCGGCAAAGCCCGGGCGCGCCGGCGAAGCGGGCGCCCGTTGGTTTTGCGCCGCGTTGCTCGCAAGCGGCGTAAAGGTTCTGCCCGGCGGCGCAGCACCGCCGGGGGCAAGCGCCGCCGGGCCCGCCGCGGTGGACGGCGGCGCGCGGCGTAAATGCCTCGATTGCAGCGAAGTGGCAAGCTGAGTACAAAGAGAGATAAAAATGCTCTTCATTGAGCTCAATCCAGCAACCTGAGCCAAATGAACGGTACATTTCCCGCAAAAAGTGCTCAATCCAGCAACTTGAGCGCAATGAACGGTAAAAAATCCCGCAAAAAGAGCTCAATCCAGCAACTTGAGCTAAATGAACGGTACATTTCCCGCAAAATGAGCTCAATCCAGCAACCTGAGCCAAATGAACGGTACATTTCCCGCAAAAAGAGCTCAATCCAGCAACTTGAGCGCAATGAACGGTAAAAAATCCCGTTTAAAGAGCTCAATCCAGCAACCTGAGCCAAATGAACGGTACATTTCCCGCAAAAAGAGCTCAATCCAGCAACTTGAGCGCAATGAACGGTAAAAATCCCGTTTAAAGAGCTCAATCCAGCAACCTGAGCCAAATGAACGGTACATTTCCCGCTAAATGAGCTCAATCCAGCAATCTGAGCCAAATGAACGGTATAAATCCCGCTAAATGAGCTCAATCCAGCAATCTGAGCCAAATGAACGGTATAAGTCCCGCTAAATGAGCTCAATCCAGCAACTTGAGCGCAATGAACGGTAAAAATCCCGTTTAAAGAGCTCAATCCAGCAACCAGAGCACAGTCCGCTGACTGAGCCAAGTCAGACCATAATTAAACAGGCAGGGGAGTGAACTCATGAAGATCATGACGATTTTAGGCACGAGGCCTGAAATCATTCGCCTCAGTGTAATCATTCCGCTTCTCGACGAACATGCTGAGCGGCACATCCTGGTGCATACAGGCCAGAACTTCACCGCCAGTCTCAGCGGCATTTTCTTTGCTGAGCTGGGACTGCGGGCACCGGATTATGTGCTGCAGGATAAACAAGCAGGACTAGGCGGTCAGCTTGCCGCCATGTTCGGAGGGTTAGAAAGCATTTTACTAAAAGAACAGCCAGATCGTATCTTGCTTCTGGGCGATACGAACAGCGCGTTATGCGCGATTTTGGCTGAACGTATGGGAATTCCGGTGGTGCATATGGAAGCGGGCAACCGTTGCTATGACCTCCAAGTACCAGAAGAGAAAAACCGCCGTGTCATCGACGCCGTTTCGACCATTAATATGCCTTATACGCAGCAGAGCAAAAGACATCTAATCAGCGAAGGTTTCCCCAGCAGGCGTATCGTGTTAACAGGAAATCCGATCCATGAGGTCATGACCCATTTTGAGCACAAAATCCAAACTAGCGACATTCTGGAGCAGCTGAAGCTTACCTCAGGACAGTATTTTCTAGTCACGGCCCACCGTGCTGAGAATGTAGACGATCCAGAGTCCCTTGTACAAATTATGTCGGGTCTTAACGCAGTGGCTGAGCATTTTGGAATTCGTTTAATATGCAGCATTCATCCTCGCACTCGCTCCAAACTTACCGAGCAATTTTCCCTTCCAATGAACCCACTAGTTGAATTTCATGAACCTTTCGGATTTTTTGATTTTGTCTATTTGGAACAGCACGCCTTATGTGCCATCACCGACAGCGGGACTGTACAGGAGGAATGCTGCTTGATGAAAGTGCCAACAGTTACGATTCGCAGAACGACGGAACGTCCAGAAACAGTGGATTGTGGCAGCAATGTAGTCTCAGGTGTAGATCAGAAAAGTATTCTTCGCAGCGTCAAGCTGATGACGGCGCTCAATCGGGATTGGGAGGCACCGGAAGGATACATGACTCCGGATGTTTCGGTCAAGGTAGTTAAATTCTTGCTTGGAGGGAACCTGCATGTTCAATAATAAAAGGATTGTGGTCACAGGCGGAACTGGTTCCTGGGGGCATGAGCTGATTAGGCAACTTCTGCCACAAAATCCTAAGGAAATCATCGTATTCTCCCGCAGTGAATCCGCTCAAGTGGCGATGAGCCGGGAGTTTGAAGATCAACGTCTCAGCTTTATCATTGGCGATATCCGTGACAAGGATGCGCTGATTGCAGCCTGCCGTGGCGTTGATTACATCTTTCATCTGGCGGCGCTCAAACATGTTCCAGTCTGTGAAGATCAGCCTTATGAAGCACTCAAAACCAATGTAGTGGGAACTCAAAATGTGATCGAAGCTGCCATTGTAAATGGCGTTGAAAAAGCAATTTACATCTCTACCGATAAGGCTGCGAACCCATCCAACTTCTATGGAATGACCAAAGCGATCGGGGAAAAATTGTTCGTTTATGCCAATCTGATTGGCTCAAACACCCGGTTCGTTACTGTACGCGGAGGTAATGTGCTCGGAACGAACGGCAGCGTCGTGCATTTGTTCATGAAGCAGATTAAGGATAAGGGTCAGGTACGCATTACGGATATGAAAATGACCCGCTTCTTTTTTACCCTACGCGATGCTATTACATTATTATTTAAAGCTTCTGAGGTTAGCTTGGGTGGAGAAATCTTCGTCATGACTATGCCTACCTGCCGAATTATCGATCTTGCTGAGGTGCTGATTGAAGCTTCCGGAGAGTCCAATGTGAGTATTGTCGAGACCGGGATTCGTCCGGGGGAGAAAATCCACGAGATTCTGATGAGCGATTTCGAAAGCTTAACTACCGTTGTCTACGATGAACAGTATCTAGTAATTCTCCCTACGCTGAACATGCCGGAATTAAAGGCACATTATAGCGCTTATCCTCATGTCTCTTTCAATAGCTTCAGTTCAGAGACGAATCTGATGGATCGGGAAGAGATCAAAAGCATCTTGATCCGGGGAGGGTTCCTGCAATGAAGCTGCTTATCCTAGGTGGAAACGGTATGGCGGGGCATATGCTGGCGGATTATTTTCGCCGCCAGGGCAAGCATCACGTCTTCCATACAACCCGGGATAAGAGCGATCTTGGCGGGCTGTATGTAGATGCGAACGATATAGCCGGAGTTGAGAAGCTGGTCGATATCGTTTCCCCTCATTGCATTATCAATGCAATGGGGGTTCTCAATCAATTCGCGGAGCGTGACAAAATTGGGGCTTACCACGTGAATGGCTTTCTCCCTCATCACTTGTGGCGAAAGGCGGAGGATGTTCAGGCAAGGCTCATCCATATCAGTACCGACTGCGTGTTCGAAGGAACACGCGGAGGGTACACCGAAGAGGATGCTCCTGATGGAACCTCTGTATATGCAATTTCGAAAAGCCTCGGTGAGGTGCAAAAACCCGGGCATCTTACGATTCGCACTTCCATTATTGGCCCCGAAATCCGCTCAGGCGGTATTGGTCTGATGGATTGGTTCCTGGCGCAGAGTGGTAAAGTTTCAGGATACCGGCGGGTGATGTGGAACGGGGTCACAACGCTCCAATTAGCCAAAGCAGTGGATGTAATGCTGGATTCCTCCGTATCGGGGCTGATCCATTTAGCGCATCCAGAGCCAGTAAGTAAATATGAGCTGCTTCAGCATATTCAGGCGGCTTTTCATAAAGAAAATGTGGAGATCATCCCTGAGGATGAACATATTCAGGATCGTACACTAGTGAATACAAGAGCGGATTTCCTCTTGCCGCTGCCTTCATATCCTTTAATGCTGCAGGAACTGGCTGACTGGATGAAACAGTCAGAGATGTATTTATGACAGGGCAAAGACTTCTGATTACCGGAGCCGGTGGATTCACCGGGCAACATGCGGTTCGATTATTTTCGGCAGGAGGGGCTGAGGTTATCGCTGTATTGCGGCCGCAATCGACAGCTGCCTCCACTCTTTTTCCAGAAGGAGTAAAGATATATGTTTGTGATTTAAGTGACCGGAAAGCAGTAGCTGAGATGATCAAGCAAACTGCGCCGGACGCTGTCCTTCATTTGGCTGGGAAGAACTCCGTACCCGAGTCATGGCTTAATCCCTTGCTTTATATGGAGACAAATGTGATGGCCACCTTATATTTACTAGAGGCAATGCGAAGCTTGCCGAGCAGTCGGATTCTAGTGGCAGGCTCCAGACTTAAGTTCAAACCGGGTGTGGTGGCTGGGCCACCACACCCGTATAGCCTTAGCAAAACAATAGAAGAGCTGGTGTCCCTCGCATGGGGCACCTTATTTAAACAGCCGATTCTGCTGGCTGAGCCGTGTAATCTGATTGGTCCCGGTCCTTCCACCGGCTTCTGCTCTTTATTAGCACAGCACATTGTTCGAAGTGAAGTCCAGCCAGATGAGGAAATACCTCCATTTAAGCTCTCTTCTCGTTATGCGCTGCGTGATTTTTTAGATGTTAGAGATGCCGTTAGAGCTTATGACTACATTTTGCGTAAAGGTACAAATGGAACCATCTATCGCATCGATTCGGGGAAGCAGCGGGAACTCGGGGAGATCGCGGAGCAGCTGCTCAGTCATTCTGTAGGACCAGTGCCAATGGACTGGGGACCTGCAGATGCTGAACGGGCTATTTCAGAGATCGCAGCCACAGCGGATAAGAAGGTTCATTCAGAAGCATCAACCCCTGAGGCTGATGTGTCTTCACTGGGCTGGCGTCCGGAGATTGGGCTTAGCCAATCGTTAATGGATATTTTGAATTATTACCGAGTTAACGGGGAGGGGAGGTTGTTATGAGACCGAAGGTTTCGGTAGTGATTCCTTTTTATAATTGTCCTTATATTGAACACGCCCTGCAAAGTGCGCTCTCCCAGTCTTGGGAACCTTACGAGATCATTATTGTCGATGACGGCTCGCACGCTCATAGCAATCTAATTACACCGTATCTCTCCCGAATTCATTATTTGGGCAAAGGCAACGGGGGAACCGCCTCCGCACTGAATCACGGCATTTTGAATGCAACAGGGGACTATGTGGTCTGGCTTAGTTCAGACGATTTATTTTATCGGGATAAGATCAACAATCAGGTTCTGTTCATGGAGCAGAACCACTTGTTAATCTCCTATACCAACTTTAATTATATTAACGCTCAATCGCAGCTGGTTCAGCTGAATGCTGCGCCATTGTTTCCTAGTCACCTGGATTACTTACGTTGTTTTTTACACGGTAATCCCATTAATGGCTGTACGGTGATGTTTAAACGAGAGGTGTTTGGAGCCATAGGGCTTTTTGATGAATCACTTCCTTACACACATGATTATGACTTATGGTTCCGCGCCATTCTGAACGGATATCCACCTGTGATGTTGAATCAATCACTTACAGCTTACCGGACTCATGATGGCATGGGAACGATCAAATATTTTGATGTAATTATGGCAGAGGCAGCTGCGACCAATGCCCGCTACAAGAATTCGCTGCAGCACTTGATTTCTTCTATGGGGGGCTGAAGGTAATGTACCGGGAAATTGAAGTGAATGACTTTCTGCCAGTCTTACTGGAACAGTTGAAATTCTGCGAGAGTATTCTGGATATCGGCAGCGGCACCGGTACCCTGCTTGAACGATATGAAGCCGCAGTAGTGCTTGGATTAGAAATTCACAGGCCGTACCTGCTGCATCGTCAATATAAGGCACCTCATATTATTCCGGTACATGCAGATGCCAGTCATATGGATAAATTGTTCCTCCCCAAAACATTTTCAGCGGTTACCTTTATTGATTCAATAGAGCACTTTAATAAAAATGAAGCGAAGACACTGCTCGGGATGGCCGAAAGAATCGCCAATAACCGAGTAGTTGTATTTACCCCTCGGGGCTTTTTTCCACAGGAGGGTATGGATCATTATCATTTGCAGGGGGAGCATTATCAAAAGCACCGGAGCGGATGGGAGCCGGAGGATTTTATTGCACTGGGGTATGAGGTAACGGTACTGAAAGGCTTCCATCATGCCCAAAACCCATCGTTTCGAGAAGCGTTCGGTGAAGACCATGCACCAGTAGATGCCTTGCTTGCTTGTAAAACAGTATAAAAAGTTGAGCTCCGGGTGAAGGAGGTGAGCGCGTATGAGTGAAGAACCTAAAGTATCGGTGATCATCCCATTTTATAACTGTTCGTATGTGGATCTCGCCATCCAAAGTGTCTTGAATCAAAGCTATCCGAATATAGAACTCATTGTAGTCGACGACGGTTCTACCCTATGGCTGGAGAAGTTGACTCCCTTCCGTGACAGGATCATTTATATACAAAAGGATAATGGCGGGACGGCCTCTGCTTTGAACAAAGGGATAGAAGTGGCTACCGGAACGTATTTTGCCTGGCTCAGTGCAGATGATCAATTTCACCCGGATAAAATCAAAAACCAAATAGAAAAGCTCAAAAGTACGGGCACTTTATTTAACTATACAGCCTATTATTATATAAATGAGCAGGGAGAACGGATCTCAGATACGGTAAGTATGCTTTTTAGCAGCAGGGCCCATTTTATTGAGACTATGATGTTGGGTTGTCCGGTGAATGGGAGTACAGTTCTTCTTCATATGGATATATTTCGTGCTGTAGGAACGTTCGATGAAATGTTGTTATATACTCAAGATTATGATTTATGGCTGCGTATTTTACCGCATTTTAGCTGGTCTTATATTGAGCATCCGCAGCTTGATTATCGAGTGCATCAAGAGATGGGCTCAGTGATTCATAGTGAGGCGCAGAAAAGAGAGATAGAACTGGTACAAGCAAAACATCACGGGGTTCTATCGCATCTGCTGCTAAAGGAGAGAGGGGAATGAAATTAATATTTCCTGTTCTAACTCTATCTAGGGGCGGAGCACAACGGATGCTGGCAGAACTGGCTAATCGTCTGTCAGAGATCGGTCATGAAATTACGATCCTCTTGCCCAGCGATGGTGTCGTTGAATACGAGATAAATTGTGAATTGCGTTATGCGGCAGATGATGATTTGTCGGCCAACGATTTTCCAGTGGGGGACGTGATTGTCTCCAACTTTTATACCACAGTCGAGGTATCGCAGCAGGCAAGTAATGAGGGGAAAGGGATTCATATTCGCTTAGCACTTTGCTACGAGCCCACTTTTTTACCTGACAATAGCCGTTCTTTTGCATCTTATAGTTTAACCAGCAATCTGCTCGTACTTTCCCGCTGGCAGCAAGAAATCGTCCAGATGAATCATGGCATTAAGGGGACAATCGTGCCCATTGGTGTGAATCCTGTTTTTAGAAACCTGAACATTCGTGAACCTGAAAATAAGCTTGTAGTTTCCGCGGTTATGCGAAAGCCGGAGGGAGGATTCTCAGGTCATCGTGAACAAGATTATTTACTTGAACAGTTAAATCGGGTCAGAAGACTTCATCCAGAAGTTGAACTTTATTTGATTATTCCTCCTGGTGAATTTGCTGAGTCGACTACACTGCAAACTTTATTAATGGATGAACGATATCATATAAGGACTCCTGCAAATGATACTGAACTTTGTTACCATTATAGTGAGAGTGATATTTTTGTAAGCTCAAGTACGTATGATACGGGATCGCTACCAGGCATCGAGGCTATGCGTTGTGGAGCAGCACTCGTTACTGTTTACTCCGGTGGGAATATGGAATATGGCAGGCATGGCCACAACTGCTTAATGTCCTACCGGTTTGAGAATCGGCTCGCGGATGATATCATAACCTTAATTAAAGACCCGGATTTACGCCAGCGGCTGGCTCGTAAGGGGGAGCAGGATTCACAGCATTTCACTTGGGAAAAAAGCACACAATTGTTTCAGAATGCACTGTTTGAGATCGTAGCGAGGAACTCTTAGTAATATGTCCTTAAAATATAAAAAACCTTCAGTACCACTTGAGAAGTGGCTTGAAGGTTTTTTTGCTTGATTTCGGTTAGAAGATGGCATATGAATTCATCATTTCACGAAAAGACTGCGCATACTTCTCGGTTCCGAAGCGTGAGACCATATATCCTCTTCCTTGCTGACGGAGACCCTCTCGCAGAGGAATATTGTTCATAAGCTCCAGTCCTTCGTTGACGGCAGTTGGAATATTGCCAAGCGGGTAAAATTTACCCGTGACATTATGAACAATAAAGGATCTGACACCATCGGAATCTGTACTAAGTACTGGACAAGTGCAGCAAATCGCTTCGGCAACAGCATATCCAAATCCTTCTGTAATGGAGGTGGCTAACAGGAATCCACCAGAATTGGCTATCGAGGAATAATAAATCGGCATTACATGATTAGGAATATTGGTAAAAGTACTTAGACGATCATTCAGCCCTAAGGCGTGTAGCTCCTCCTGAAAGGATTGTTTTTGATCCTCTGCGGCTAAATTAGGATCATGGAACATCCACAAATGAAGATCTGGTTTATAAAGGCGAATTTCATGGGCGATTCTCAAGTATTCCCGCCAATTTTTATTGCTCTCTAGCCGGCCTACCCAAGCGATAACCGGATTAGCCGGAGGTTCAGCAGGGATATGCTGAAAGGACTGGACATCAACAATATTCGGAATTACATAACGATGCAGCCAGGGACAGATTTCAATAAACAGCTCCAACAAATGATCGGTTGGCGGGATTAGTACCGCATTACAATAAGAACGTAAATAAGGGACAGCATCTCTGATCAGAGTTTCCGCATGACTGCGTTTTCCAAGGCCTTGAGATTCGTATATCATAATACCGCGGTAACCGAGTTCACGCAGACGTTTCAGTAATAAATAATCTGATGTAACAATAATAGCATCGTAATTATGGGTATCCAGCAAATTTTTAATTTCTTCATCTGAAGATGAGACAAATACCGGAAAATTGGTCGTATTCTGGCCTGAACCCGGCATTAGATATAAAACATGGCATTCGATCCCACTTCGCTGGAGACTTTCACATCGCAGCTTATTTAATGTCTCCACCCCGCCACTCGGTACATAAAACGTAAATAGAACTTTCATGCACAAGCCTCCTGACTTTTGCGGAGCAATACCGACTTGTTGAGATATGGCTTACTGTTTATAAGATACGCCGATCTGCACTCGCGGGTGACGGTCAAAGTGGCATAGTTCCAAATCCTTTCAGGATAGCTTGTTCTTCAGAAGGTCATCCTAACGATCGTACACTGCACACATACAACATTAGAGATGGAGGATGAATTCATGTTGCGATCCAAGATCAGTATGTCAGTCTCAGCTGCATTGCTTCTCGGCTTGGTGAGTATTACAGGGTGTGGAACCAATACGGCAGAAAAATCTAATGTGCAAACCAATAGTGTCCGGGGAGTAGATGATGGGCGTATTGGTGTAAATTCCGTACGCGGTGGCACGCATAACATCACTAAGATGGAAGTTAGTCAGGAGCTTGCAGACCGGATTGCTGCTATGCCTGAAGTCCGTTCAGCGAATGTAATGCTTGCAGGTAAAAGCGCGTATGTAGCAGTAACTTTAAATGATGCAACTGCTGGCTTGCGTGCCAAAGGGACTCCATCGTATCGGGCAAAATCTTCAACCACTCCTCACAATTATGGACCGACTGGCGTAATGTCTGGTACAGGAAGAGTAAAAATTGGCCGTGATGGAATGAATGATACTGGAGCCGTAACAAATGGTATGAACGGAGCCTTAAGAGGTACTGTAAATACAGTTCCTGGTACAACAAGTACTGGACCGGCAACCAGAAATGGAATCAATGGTATGGGTAATTTGGGAGCGGGTATGTTGGGTACAGGTACAGGTACAGGTACAGGTACTATGGGAACAGGTACGACAAGAAACCATACTTATAATAATGGTCCTCTGCTGAACAGCGATGGCTCGAAACATGATGTAGATATGGGGATGGGAAAAGGTATGGGAACTGGAATGGGCATGGGCATGCGCAGTACCACTCCTAGTACCCATGACACGAATTACAGAAGTAATTCGACGCATATGTACAACACCAATAGCACGAATAACTCAAATAACACAAATAACACCATAAATACAAGAGAAACAGAAACAGTTACCAAAGCAATTAAAGATAAAATTGCTGCAGAAGTTAAAAAACATGATGCGAGAATTAAGGATGTATACGTATCAGCAAATCCTGACTTCGTGGAACGCGCTAATGTTTATGCTGAAGAGGCTCGTGCTGGTCATCCGATAAAAGGATTTGTGGATGAATTCCGTACCATGGTTGAACGAATTTTCCCAACACGTAATTATTAATGATTATTGTGATCTAAATAAAAAAGCAACAATCTCACCATCTGGAGAGAATTGTTGCTTTTTTGTTTGGAGCTAATTTTATGAAGTGGTGATTGGACGTCCGCCGATCCATACGCCGCAAATATTAAATTCAGCATCAAGGCGCAGGATATCGCCGCGTTTTCCAGCCTCCAAGGAACCAATGCTACGCTCCATTCCAATGGACGCCGCTGGCGTAAGGCTTGCAGCACGGGAGGCTTCTTCCAAGCTGAGTCCTACCTCTTGGATCAGATAACGGAAGCCGCGAATCATCGTTAGTGTGCTTCCAGCTAGAGCAGCAGGATTATCTTTAAGGGTGGCGATGCCATCTTGAACGAGTACAGGTAAATCACCAATTGTATATTCACCATCACTAAGTCCAGTTGCAGACATGGCATCAGTAATCAGTAATAAATTGTTCTCTTTCTTGAGACGGGTCAATATAGAAATGGCTGCGGGATGAACATGAATCCCGTCGGCTATAATCTCTGCGCGAATGCGTTTATCGAACAAAATAGCTCCAGCCGCTCCAGGTTTACGGTGATGTAGGGGTGTCATCGCATTGAACATATGCACAGCTTGGTTAAGTCCAGCATCTGCTGCGGCAATAACCTCTTCAAAGGAAGCATCCGTATGCCCGAGCGCTGCAGTTATACCGTGCTTGCGCAGCCAGAGAATAGCTTCGAGGGCACCTTCACGTTCCGGAGCAAGCGTGACTTGCCGGATCATTCCTGGATAATCGTTCTCCCATTGTGCTAGCCACTCAATATTGGCAGGAACAATATGCTCTGGATTTTGTGCGCCGGACCATTTCGGGCTGATGAAGGGTCCTTCCAGATGCATGCCTGCAATTTGTGTGTAAGGCATTTCAGCAGCACGATAAGCGCTGACTTCGGAGAATACTTGGTCAATAGCAGACTTGGAAGCGGTCATGGTTGTAGCCAGCATTGTTGTTGTTCCTTGGGAACTATGGAACTTAGTGATGGCATTCAGCGATTCAGTATCACTGTACATAAAGTCGTGGCCAGCTCCACCATGAACATGTACATCTACAAATCCGGGGATCAGAAGATCCGTTGCTTGACCACTGGCAGGCCAATGAGCGTAACGCTCTGGGAGCCAAGCCGCATCGCCAGCATAGTGGATCTGCTCTCCAGATACGGCAATCACACCATGCTCAATTAAACCTTGGGGAGTCAGTACCTTACCGAACAGCAACTGTTCTAGTTCTTTATTTATTTCAGCCATTTGCCTGCTCCTTCATCTACGAGAACGATTACATTTGGATGGCTCTGCAGCAAGGATGCAGGGCATTGGGTTGTAATCGGGCCTTCAACAGCATTGCGGATGGCTTCAGCTTTGCCGGCACCACGAACTAATAAGAGAATTTGGCGTGCTTTTAGGATGCCTCCAATGCCCATTGTAATCGCTTGCCGAGGTACCTCGTCCAAACTGTCGAAGAATCTGGCATTCGCTTCCCGGGTATCATCAAGCAGGTCAACGACATGGGTTTTGCTGCTGAGGTTAGCATCGGGTTCGTTGAATCCAATGTGGCCGTTGCTGCCAATACCGAGAATCTGCAAGTCAACGGGTCCGTTTTCTTCCAGCATTTTATCGTATGCAAGGCATTCTGCTTCCATATCCGCTGCGTTTCCGTTAGGGATATGTGTCTGTCCTGGATCAATATCTATATGGTTAAATAATTGCTCGTTCATGAAACTGCGATAGCTCTGTGGATGGTCGACAGGCAAGCCGATATACTCATCCAGATTAAAGGAAGTTGCTTTAGAGAAACTCACAAGTCCTTTTTGGTGCATTTCAACCAATTTGGCATAAACACCAACTGGGGAGCTTCCGGTCGCAAGACCGAGCACGGCTTTAGGATTGCTTTGCAGTAGGCTGGCGATAAGATTCGCACCCGTTTGTACGAAATCTTCATCACTATGGAACTTTAGAATATTCATTAGGATTGTCCTCCTCGTTTGTTTCGGTATTGTTGGACATTGAGATAAGATTGCTCCAGTCTAGGAATAAAATCCCCAAAACGGGTGCTGACCATTCCAGTGAACAAAATATCAATGATGTGAAGCTGAGCTATGCGTGAGGCCATGTCTCCCCGGCGCATACCTTTCTCCAAAGATGAGGAGAATAGGGGGATATCCGCCAGAGTAGCCAAGGTGCTGCTGCCATAAGAGGTTAGTGCGATAGTGCTTGCTCCGCTAGCCTTCGCACACATCAAGGCATCAATGGTCTCGGGAGTCTCTCCCGAATAGGATACTGCGAACACGACATCACCTTCGGAGAGTGATGAAGCAGAGGTAATCTGCATATGGGAATCAGCAAAAGCAGTGCAATTTACGCCTATGCGGATCAGCTTCTGATAGAAATCCTGAGCAACAATGGAAGAGGTCGCCATCCCGTATAGATCAACGCGGCGTGCTTGGCACAATAAATTAACTGCTGCCTGCAGTCGCTCCAGATCTAACAGGGAAGTAGTGTCCCTGATGGAGGTCAGATGGTTCGTCTGCATCGCTTCCACAATCACGGAGAGTGGGTTGCCTGCTACAATATCTTGATAAGAAGAGCCACCATCCTGCGGCGCGGCATCACTATGAGCAATTTCTGCTGCCAGCTTCACCTTGAAGTCGGGGAAGCCTTTAAAATGAAGCACCTTACAGAAACGTGTGATCGTTGCCGGGCTTATTCCGCATTGTTCTGCTAATTCTGTAATGCCCATATGAACGATTTCGCCTGGTGAGGAGAGAATTCGTTCAGCCAGCTTTCGTTCCATTTGAGAGAGCTTGGCCTTCTCATGCTCGAGTGCATGCAGTATTGGGGACATCCATTCATCCACCTCGTTTCAATGGGGTATTGAAATTATTTTTATAATTATTAACTAAATGTAGAAAATTATTTTCATACTTAGGATAAAACAAATTCCATTCGGAAGCAAGGGATAAAAATGAATACTTGAGGGGAATATGCAAAAATAAAAAACGGCCTACTCGCAGAAGGCTGCAAAGTGGACCGTTAAATGATGTAATTACGGAGATATAAGATAAAAGGGATGCTATACTGTATTGCGTTCTATAATACGGTACTCAAGCTTGCGGTGAACGGGTTGTCCATCATTTCGCTGGATCTGATCATAGATAATCCGAAAAGCGGATATGCCCATTTCAGTTAACTGATTATCTACAGTGGTCAGACCTAACGTTCGGCCGATAGGCTGATCATCAAATCCGATGACGGCCAGATCCTCAGGAATGCGGATACCCTTTTTCCAAGCTTCGATGATTAAACCAGCCGCTATATGATCGCCTGCTGAAATAATCAGGGCATCAGGACGATTCTTCATCTGCAGCAGTTGGTGTAGTACGCGGGCACCGTCCTCTTCGGTCACACAGTTATAGATCATCCATTCATCAATGTAAGGATGATCTGTAGCCGCCAGAAAGTCTCTAAAGGCAATTTGTCGGATAGAGCTGCTGCTGCCGTATGGTCTTCCTTCACAGTAGCCAATATGGCGGTAACCTTTATCATTCAAATATTGAAGGCCGCTGCGAAAAGCAGAATAATGCTCAATATATACAGAAGAAAATTGGCGTTCTCCTCTATCCTGACATACCACAATAGGGCCATAAGCTGTATATTCTTCAATAGCTTCTGAGCTCATTGTTGAAGAGACCATAACCACACCGTCAATTTCTTTATTGCGCAGCATCTCAAGCACCTTAATTTCTTCTTCAGTACGATAATCGGTTTGGCACAGAACGAGCCGGTATTGAGCCAGCAGTGCTTCTTGAGCCAAGCCTGCTATAATGACTGAGAAATAAAATAAGTTGGTATACGGAATAATAACAGCTATAGCTTGAGTCCGCCCAGTGATCAGATGCACAGCGTTCATATTACGCGTGTAGTTTAATTTTTCAATTGTAGTTAGAACTGCGGTTCGTTTGACTTCACTTACATAAGGGTGATTATTGAGCACCCGCGAGACTGTTGTCACGGAAACACCAGCCATACGGGCAATTTCTTTAATATTAGCCATTAGAGTACAACAGCCTCCCTTTGGTGCTTGTGTATAGTCATTTTATTTTATCATATTGTCCGCAAATAACCTCCCAAATAAAAAGCTTGCTATGGAATCCATTTCATAAATTAGACTGTAAATGCAAGAGATTACCGGACTAAACCGGCGTAACCACAAGGGCGTGACGGACCGGTAGATCTATTGTATTAATAAAACTAAGCTGTTCGTGAAGCTTTTGGCGATCTGTTCCGAAGCAGCTCCCACACAATAAACAGCAGGACAAGCAGCTGTGGAAGCAAGGTTTCCCAAGTTGGATACATGCCAAGCCAGTTAATTGAAGGCAAGCCCTCTTGTACATGCGCAGGAAGTTTGCCAGCGACCTGAAGCGAGTGAATGCTCTCCCCAAGAAAGCGGAATACTAGGTAATAAATAAGAATTGTAGCTGTACGGAAGAAGGCGGCAATCGGTAATTTTGCACTCAAGGCAATCATTGCATAACCTACAATACCAAGAATAATCAGAGCACATCCAATCCCAAGCAGTAATTGAGACAGCTTGATGGATGGAGCCATGCCCACATAAAAAATAGTAGTCTCTGCACCTTCACGTAAAATCGCAAGCGCTGCAACGGAGGACAGTGACCAAAGGTTTCCTTTGGCCAGCGCGCCATCAACTTGCCTACCCACGTAGTTGTTCCAGTTCGCAGTGTTTGATTTGCTATGCAACCAGCGTCCGATGGTGAGCATCATAACTACCGCGACAAGACCAGTAATCCCTTCAATCATCTCCCGCGCTCCCCCGGAAGCTGCCCGAGAAATGGTATAAGTGAGCACAACAGCCAATCCGATACTTGCGGTGAGGCCGACAGCTGCACCGGACCAGATCCATTTTTGCGCTTTGGCGTTGCCATCACGTTTCAGGTAAGCAAGAAGAGCTGACAAGACGAGAATAGCCTCAAGTCCTTCGCGCAACAGAATCAAAGCGGCATCCCAAGCATTATAAGTGGTCTCACCAGCCAAAGGCGTTAGTTCACTAAGCATATTGTCCATGATGGTTAAAGCTTGATCCAGTTTAGGTGGATTTGAGAGCAGGTAACCTGTGACAGCCGCACTCTCGTTTTCGATATTGTTGTAGACTGTTGGTGAGGCGATCTGGACTTGCCCTTCGGCAGAAGGCCAGGCTACGATGAATTGCTCCATGATGTTAGCGGCCTCTGTGCTGTTATTGTCTTTGGCAGCGGAGGATGCTTTGTTCAGGTAGTTGATTAATCCCTCTATAGAAGCTGGTTCACTGGAAGTGTCCCCAGCGTCAATGGTTTTGCCTTCACTGTAATCAGCCAGCAGCTGATATAGTGCTTCTGCTTCCGATTTCGCCGACGCCTCACGGAGCGGTTCAGCCTGCAGCGCAATCCGCAGCAGGCTTATTCGCGTCTCCAGCAGGCTGTAGACGGCGGAATCGTCCGCCCGGATGTTGCGCTCCGCCGGCTTCCATCCGCTGACGATGTCGCGGTACGCTGCCGCTGCCGCGCTCCAGTCGGCGCTGCGCGCCGCATCCCGCGTGCGTTCCGCCGCGGGCAAAAGCTTCGCCGCCGTCTCGCGTCCGGCGGCTCCAGTGTCACCGCCGACCGTGCCGGAGGCGGCGGTGACGTACGCGTCCACGCTTCTCGCGAGCGTGGACAGTGCGGTTTTGGCGGGCTCGCCGCCGCCCGCCGCAAGGGCTTTCGCCGCGTCTGCAAGCGCGGCGTCAACGGCAGCAGCCGGACCGGCGAGTGCCGGGTCCGGCGTGCCTGTGTTCGCGGTGCGCCACAGCGCAGCGAACACTTCTACATCGGCGGCGGCCGCGTCCCAGCGGCTCTGGCCGGCTTCGACGAGCGCGCTGCCGACCGGCGGCAGGAGCTCGTCGACCGTGCCATCGCCCTCCGCCCCCGCGGGGCTGGAGAGCAAAAGCATACACAAAAAGCCAAAAAGAATCAGCAAGGCAACCTTTGGCATTTGCCGTTTAGGATGCGTAAGAGATAACATCGGGATAATCCCCCTTCAATAATGGACAGCCATAAATTTAGCTTAGTAGTGTTTCCCCGATAAAGCCGCCACTGCGGATACCCGGGAAGCAGGCAAATACCGCGCTG
Source organism: Paenibacillus sp. FSL L8-0333 (assembly GCF_037965665.1). NCBI lineage: Bacteria > Bacillati > Bacillota > Bacilli > Caryophanales > Paenibacillaceae > Paenibacillus > Paenibacillus sp. FSL L8-0333. The sequence goes on along the minus strand of NZ_CP150186.1, from coordinate 5,668,295 downwards.
CCGGTGTGAGTCATATATTCGTTCAGGAGATCAGTCTTAGAGAGGCGCTGCTGAATGGCAACGAATTGTTTCATTAAATCACGTTGAAAGCTTATGAATAACAAACCTGCATCAAGCTGGCCCGTGGTGACATCCAAACCGCTGGAAAAAGAGTAGGAGCGGCGCAGCATTTTGACTGTACCGTCACCATGCGCCAATGCGGAGTGTGAATTCGCCGGAATGACAGGTTTCCCGAAAGCGTCCGCCGCTGAAAGATCCAACTCATCGAATTCATCCTTAGCTCCGAGTGGAGCTCCGGTGTGACGATAACGCCCGAAGGTAGCCTCCTGATCACTTAGCGAAGACCGATCCCAGACTTCAATACGCAGACGCACCCGGCGTACCGCCATATAAGTGCCGCCGCTCATCCAAGAAGGACCGTCACTGCTGCTGTTCCAGACCACTTTGTTCATTTCAGCGTTATCAGTTGTATCGGGATTGCCCGTGCCGTCTTTGAAACCCAAAAGATTGCGTGGCGTAGCCCCCTTGGGATCCGCTGCTCCAGTGCGTTGAAAACCTTCCTGTGTCCAGCGTAGTACAGCAGTCCCCCGGGCAATACGAGCCAGATTGCGGATCGCATGAAATGCAACCTGCAGATCATCGGCACAGGCTTGCACACAAATATCCCCGCCACACCATTTCGGATCAAGATTGTCACCCGCAAATGCCGGAAGATCGGCCAATAGGGCTGGGCGTTTCGAAGCTAAGCCGAATCTTTCATCAAAAAAGGAAGGGCCAACACCAAAGGTCAGCGTACACCGTGCAGGGTTTAGCCCGTCCGCTTCCCCGGTGTCTGAGGGCGGAAGATTGGGATTGTCATTTACGTCACCAATAAGCTCGCCAGTAGTAAGAGCGGCAGCGGCAGTGGTCCATGCTTGCATTAGTTTTTTCACATCGGCCAGTTTGGTTGTGGTGAAATCAAAGGCAGCAAAATAAATAAAGTTTTGTGCAGGTGTCAAAATTCCCGCCTGATGGCTCCCATAAAAAGGAATGGAACTGGAATCACCTTCTGCGGCTTTCGTTGGCTCAGCTACAGCATTACGCGCAGCTATAATTCCACCGACACCTCCGCCCCCTAACAAAAGACCAAGGCCAGTGGCGCCAGTAAGCCGCAGCATATCGCGGCGGCTTAATTTTTTACCAAATATAGGCTCATTCTTCGATTGATCATTAAGAGGGGGACTTTCAGGATTACCTGGTACTCCAGTGAACTTGTTATGTTTATTCATGAGGGTCACACTCCTAGAATAGTTCCCATGTTGGACAATGGCTCAGCCAAGGCGTCCAAATTCTGACTCAGTTTACGTACTTCATCTTCTTTCAGCTCTTCATAGGAAACATATCCATCTCCGGATTTGAAAGGGGCAAGCTCAGCTTGCAAGGCAGCGAATCGTTCACCAATGGTTTTTTCAAGATCGGCATCCTTTTTAGCTAGTTCTGGTTTTAACAGCTCGTATATCTTTTGCGCGCCCTCAACGTTTGCGACGAAATCATACAGGTCTGTGTGCGAGTAACGTTCTTCCTCTCCGGTTACTTTGGAGGAGGAGACTTCATTTAAAAGCTCAACAGCACCAGTTACGAGCAGATTCGCGTCGATCTCAACGGTCTCAACTTTCGCACGTAACAGCTGTGCATCCTTCAACAATTGGTCAGCAACTTCTGTCATATCTTTAGTTGTATTGTCCTGCCAGAGTGCTTTCTCAAGCTTGTGGAAACCGCGCCACTCTGCCGCATCTACATCATTTTCCCGGGCATCGATATTTGGGTCCAAATCGCCAAGTGCTTCTGCAATAGGCTCAATCCGTTCATAATACATGCGGGCAGGAGCGTAGAGCGCCTTAGCCTCATCAATCTTGTCCTCTTTTACAGCGTTGGTGAAACTCTCTGTTTGCTTCACAAATTCATCACATTGCTGGATGACGTATGTACGATATGAATCTATAGCTGACGTAAAGTCAGCGGTGGCAGTCTCCGGTGCAGTGGTAGCCGTAGCAGTCTCCGGTGCAGTGGTGGCTGTAGTGCTGTTAGCAGCAGTATTTGTAGAATTGTTGTTATTGGTACATCCGGTAAATAGTATGGAGGCTGCAAGCAGACCTGCAGGCACCGCATAAGTAAATTTCATTAAAAAAACACCCCTTTTTTATATCTAAATGATAATCGTTATCAATTATGCTGGACTTATCATAAGTCCGTATACAATTACTGTCAATATAAAAATGTGATGTATCTCATTGTAATAATTGCCCGACAAAAAAACTCCCAGGGTTGGGAGTATGGTTTGTGGTAATGTATCCGATTACAATTGAAAAAGCAGAATAGTAACCGACCCAGCGAACGTACACAGTACTATGTAATCGGCCCAACTATTCTCTTCGCATATTCAGCAACAACGAACTCAGCTCTAGCCCCAGCGAACCTTTGCGCGTACGCAGCAGTAAAGGCCCCAGCGAACCTTTATGCGTACGCAGCAGTAACCGCCTCAGAGAACGTTTATGCGTAGTCAGCAGTAACCGACAAGTTGATCTTTGGGCATACGCAGTAACTAAAGGACTCAGATGACACTAAATGCAGCATTATTCGTTATTTGAGTCGCTATCGGACCGCATAGTCACTATTGACTTGAAAAGTACCGAATATGGGCCTGTTTCTAAGGAATAGCGTCACTGGAGTCCGAAACTTCGCTCAAAAGACGACAAATTTGCAAATAACGCCATCTGGGTCCGAAAGCCTCAGTTGGGGCTGATGAATACACTATTGGAGCGGGCAGCCGACGGTCCACAACATAAAGCAGCGATTCCCATTAATGGCGAATCGCTGCTCTATATTGTTTACGATGTTTAAATGAAGCGAACCGTCTCATTTATAGTTAATTAAGCTGTTAATGCGACAGTCCCATTCTTTGAAGGTTTGATCTGCTTAAGAATAAGATCAAAGGTCATCTGCTTTTTATCGTTCATTATGGGATTCATGATCGGCAGAGGGTTGGTTTTCGAACACTTCTGCAGCTTCCTCTGCAGAAAATTCAGGTTCGAATTTACCTACGAGTGGTAATTTGTTTAATTTCGTTGTTTGTACTTCTGCTTTGGTGGGTTGATTGTTTTTTGAATGGCTCATACATACACCTCCTTTAATAAGGAACAACAAACCGTAGTTTGCCCTGAAAAAAGATGTTCTTATTCATGAAAATTTCAGGATTTTGCATTTGAATGAACTAAGCCCATTTTATAATTGTTACAGCACCATTAACATCAACAATACATAATATGTTTTGACTGTATCCCTTTACCTTGTTATACCAAACAAACCCAGGGCAAGGAGGGGTGACACCATTGAAGGGGAACGAACACCACAGCAAATTTCTGTTGACTCATCGTGAGCGCGAAGTTTTTGAGCTTCTCGTGCAGGACAAAACGACTCGTGATATCGCTGGCTTATTATTTATCAGCGAAAAAACAGTTCGAAACCACATTTCCAATGTAATGCAAAAACTAAACGTTAAAGGCCGTTCACAAGCGGTTGTCGAGCTGATCAAGCTTGGGGAGCTGAAAATATAGCTGGCCATGTCTTCGGAAGTGACGCGTTTAAGCCTTCTTTTGCTCTTCGGGGCAAAGGGAGGTTTTTTGTTTACGCACCAAAAGCAACTGAAGAGTGAGTTAGATCACCGTATGATTTTTATGACATGATAAATTAGAGATATTAAGGTAGTTCAGGAGGATCTGTTATGACCAGATATGAACAACAAAGAAATTTTCTGAAATCCAATTTTCATGAATTCAAACATATCAAAACAGATAAGATCAAGGGAATTGCACAACCGCCAATTGTTAAGCCATTTGATTCAGATTCACTAATTATTGATTTGCCCAAGGTCAGCAAAGACGTTGTGAGTAAAGAAAATATTTTTGATTGTATAGATCAAAGAAGAAGTACACGGTTCTATTCTGAGGAAACTATGAGTCTGGAGGAGTTATCCTATTTATTATGGGCTACCCAAGGGATTAGCGGTATGAATAAGAACGGACTTACGCTGCGGACTGTACCCTGCAGTGGGGCGACGCACACCTTTGAAACCTATTTAATGATTATGCGGGTAGAGGGTATTGGGCAAGGGATCTACAGATATCTGCCTGTGGAACATAAGCTCTTATTTATGTTTGAATTAGATCAACTTGAACAAAAGATTGATGCTATTACTTTGGATCAGCCCTTTGTCCCTAACTTTGCCAAAAAGGCTTCTGTATTGTTTGCCTGGAGTACCACACCCTACCGCTCCGAATGGAAGTACGATATTTCTGCTCACAAAAAAATCCTCATCGATGTTGGACATGTCTGCCAGAACCTTTATTTAGCCAGCGAATCCATCGGTGCAGGTGCTTGCGCAATTGGAATCTATGATCAAAAGTTGATAGATGAGATTTTAGAATTAGACGGCGATGAAGAATTTGTTATCTATCTTGGTGCAGTTGGCAAGAAACGAGAATAGCTAGGAATGCTAGATATGTCTTTGAAGTGATGCGTGTAAGCCTTTTTCACCCTTCGGGGTGGGGAAGGTTTTTTGTTTATATTCCAGCTTATTTGCCCAACTGCTCAGTTTGAACGAAGAGGAAATCGTAATGTTTAATTGATAATCATTCTCATTGCATATATAATTAACCCAAAGTAAGAGGAAGCAGGGATGAGCATGGAGCGAAGCAATGGACTGAAAGAAGCAGAAACGATTGATGCCCATAAGACGCTTACATGTGAAGGGGTAGATTATAATTACCGTTTTAATGGGGCTCATTTTGAGATTAAACCCCCAGTCGAAATAGGGGAAGGCAGTTGCCGCAGCCTGCTTAGCCATGGGTATATCCAGATGACAGATTTTAATCTCCGGTTTAATCGGGATATCGAAGCAAAGGGCAATTTTAGCACTCCGCGTACGGAGCTGGCTTTCTGCATAGGGCATGGCATTGAGTGGGGGACTTCGCTGAAATCGGACTATTTTATTATAGATACGGGAGAAATTGCGCTGTTTCATGGCGGGGTAAGAAGTGAAAACTGCACATACCTGAGTGGGGCGGGGTACCGATTCATCAGCATAGATATGAGCCCGGCACAATTTGAGCGGATGACCAGTGGTCTGACCGAAGATACACGGCTTCGCATTGGAGCTGGTGCGGGTTTGTTTTTTGGAAAAAATAACATCACACCATCCATCCGCTTCATTCTGTCGCAGATTGCGGATTGTTCCTATAGCCATGGCATGCGTGAACTTTATCTGGAGGGCAAAATGCTGGAGCTAATGGCTGTTTATCTCAATGAATCTTTATATGAAGCAGAGCGGATTCCGTGCTCGGTCAAGCTGTCCAGAGAGGATATGGAGAGCCTGCGGCTCGCTAAGGAGATTTTGCAGCGTGATTATTTGCACCCGCCAACGCTTGCAGGCCTTTCTCGCATTATATGCCTCAATGAGTTTAAGCTGAAAAAGGGCTTTAAGGAAATGTTTGGTTATACCGTGCATGCTTACGTTATCGAACAACGGATGCAGAGAGCGCAGCAGCTGCTGGAACAAGGGAGTATGACTGTAAGTGAAGCAGCCTCCAGGGTTGGATACGGTAATGTGAGTCATTTCTCGGCAGCCTTCCGCAAAAAGTTCGGTGTGCGTCCAGGAGAATATCTGATCAGCGGCAGGCAGAGTCTCTTCGGTATTAAGTTGTAAGTCCGTATCCTCCTGCACAGATGCTCCTGTTTTGGTTAATTATAATCCCTTAAACGGTAGCAATCGTGAACAACGTTCCTATACACTAGTGCACAGAGAATCATTCTCAGTGCACTTTTTTTTGTGCGTAATTACCAAGAGTGGGGGAACAGCTGTGAGTAAAACCAAAACCGGCATGCCAAGGCTGCTGGAGATCGCCGGAGAGAAGCGAGGTTTGCTGCTCTTGTCCGGAATATTGTCATCTGTCAGCGCTGTATTAATGCTGATTCCGTTTTTGTCTGTTTATTTCATTTTGGCAGAGCTGCTGCGCCATGCTTCATCGCCTGGACAGGTCGACGGTACGTATATGATCCGCTGGGGGTGGATTGCACTTGGAGGGTTAATCGGAGGGCTGGTGACTTCGTATTGTGGTATTATGTGCTCGCATATTGCGGCTTTTCGAATTCAATATAATTTGCGTGTGCGAATGACCGAGCATTTGGGCAGATTGCCGCTCGGTTTCCTGAATGGGACATCAACTGGCGTGGTCAAGAAAACGCTAGAGCAGAATGTCGACAAGGTGGAAAATTTCGTAGCGCATCAGCTTCCCGATTTAGTCAGCGTGCTGGCTTCTACGGTGCTGATGATCGTGGCGATGTTTTGGCTTAGTCCGCCGTTGGCGGTAGCTTGCCTGCTGCCGATAATTATAGGATTAGGTGTGCAGTCAGCGCTTATGATGAGCAGCAGAGGCAAGGCCAGTGTGAAGCAGTATCATGATTCGTTGGAGCAGATCAATACTTCGGCGGTGCAGTATGTACGGGGGATGCCGGCGGTTAAGGTGTTCGGGCAGACGGTGCATTCTTTCAGAAAGTTCTACAGTGATATGACCAGCTACCGCGATTATTGTCTGGAGTATACGGACCGTTATCAAACAGGTTATATCTTATTCAAAACATTGCTGGCGTCACCGTTTACCTTTATTTTGCCGGTGGGCATCTTCATGCTAAGCGGCCGACCGGATTCCATGTCTTTTGCGCTTGTGCTGCTGTTCTTTCTAATTATGGCGCCCGGCGTTTCATCTCCGCTCTACAAGCTACTTCTGCTGGCTTCAAGCACTCGGGATATTGGCGAAGGCGTGGAGCGGATGGACCGTCTCTTGGCACAGCAGCCTGTATCAGAAATAGCAGAACCGCTATCCCCGCATACTTTTGACGTTGAATTTGTGGATGTAACCTTCTCCTACAGTGAAGATGCAGGGACTGCAGCGGCGCTCAGCGAAGTCTCATTCCGTGCAGAACAAGGGAAGGTTACAGCGCTGGTAGGGCCGTCAGGTTCGGGAAAATCGACGGTGGCCAGCTTGGTGCCGCGGTTCTGGGACCCGCAAGTGGGTGCGATCCGTATCGGTGGAGTCGATATTCGCCATATGGCAATCCATGAATTAATGAATACAGTTGCTTTTGTATTTCAGGAAACCTTCCTGTTCTATGACACTTTGTATGAGAATATTGCTGTCGGCAAACCGGGAGCGACTCTGGAGGAAGTCCAGGCTGCAGCCAGAGCGGCACAATGCGACGAGTTCATTACTCGGCTGCCGCAGGGATACGATACGTTAATTGGTGAAGGCGGTGTCTATCTCTCGGGTGGTGAGGAGCAGCGCATTGCGGTAGCTCGGGCTATTCTCAAAAATGCACCAGTGCTCGTGCTCGACGAAGCGACTGCTTTTGCCGACCCGGAAAATGAGTTTCATATGCAGTTAGCACTTACGGAGCTTATGCGCGGCAAGACGGTTATTGTCATTGCTCACCGACTCTCCTCTATACGTGAAGCTGCACAAATTCTGGTGCTGAGGGATGGAGAAATCGTGGAACGTGGAGAGCACGCAGGTTTGATTGAGGCGGACGGGCTTTACGCCAAAATGTGGCATGCCTACAGTGACGCCGGAGATTGGCATATGGAAAAAGGAGGGGATCAGCTATGAAGGTATTGCATAATATTACTGCCGGCAAACCGCAGCAGTTGCTGAAGCCTGTACTTTTTTCCTTGCTGGCTAATCTAGTTAGTGTGCTTCCGTTCGCGCTTGTAATTGAGGCGGTGCGGTTGATTTTTGCTCCTTATATTACTGTGGGCGCAGAACTTCAGACAGAACGCCTTTGGTGGATCTGCGCAGGGCTTGTCGCCGTCATGGTGCTGATGTTCCTGAGTGAGATTCCCGCCTATCGTACCGCTTACCGCGGGGCATACAATGTTGCTGCACAGGGACGTGCGGAATTAGCAGAACATCTGCGGAAGCTTCCGCTGGGTTACCTGACTCGCCGGGACCCAGGTGATTTAGCCAATATGATGATGGGTGATTTCACGCTCGTTGAGACGGGCATTTCACATCTGCTGCCACAGCTTGCGGGGGCTTTTGTACTGCCGATATTTGCACTTGCTGGTTTACTGTTTCTGGACTGGCGGATGGCGATTTCCATGTTCGTAGCGCTGCCGGTTGCTCTTCTGATCATGTATATATCGGGCAAGCTTCGGCGGAGACTCGGAGCGGATCATATGAAGGCCAAGCTGAACGCTGCGAACCGATTGCAAGAATACTTGAACGGCATACGGGTGATGAAGGCCTATAATCTGACAGGAGAACGATTTGTCCGTCTGGATAACTCTTTTAAAACTTTGATGAAGGAAAGTGTGAAGCTGGAAGGGATGTTCGGTCCGGTTATTCTAACCGCTATGGCTCTTCTCCGTGCGGGGCTGACCTTAATGATATACGTAGGTGTTCATCTATTATTAGGCGGGGAGCTCGGTATTTTGCAGTTGGCAGTATTCCTTATTGTCGGCACACGAATCTATGATCCATTGACCACGGCGCTAGCCAATTATGCCGAATTCCGCTACAACGAACAAGCGGGTGAACGTATAGTAGACCTGCTGCGCCAGCCGGTAATGACAGGTGCTACGAGTCCTCTTCCTAAAAGCAGCACCATTAGGTTTGACAATGTAACCTTCAGCTATGGAGGAGAGCCTGTTCTCAAAAATTTAAGTCTGGAAATGCCGCAAGGTTCACTGACTGCAATTGTGGGTCCGTCAGGCAGCGGCAAGAGTACAGTGCTGCGCCTGATCTCACGTTTCTATGATCCTGAAAAAGGGAGTGTTCTGCTAGGTGGGCGCAACATCAAGGAGATTGATCCAGAACATCTGCTAGGATCCGTATCGGTGGTGTTTCAGGATGTGTACCTGTTTCAAGATACCATTGGGAACAATATTGCTTTTGGGCGGCCGGGGGCGTCGCAGCGGGATATTCAGCAGGCAGCGGAAATGGCTCACTGCCATGATTTCATCATGAAATTACCGCTTGGTTATGATACGCCGGTAGGCGAAGGCGGAAGCACGCTCTCCGGAGGGGAGAAGCAGCGGATCTCCATTGCCCGTGCGATTCTCAAGAACGCTCCAATTGTGCTGTTGGATGAAGCTACTGCATCGCTTGACCCGCAGAATGAGGCCGAAATCCAGAAAGGAATTGATGCGTTGATTACGGGCAGGACCGTCATTGTTATCGCTCACCGGCTGAAAACCATACGCGGTGCGGACAACATTATCGTACTGGAAGACGGTCGGCTGGTCGAGCAGGGACGACATGAAGCCCTACTGTTGCGCGGCGGATCGTACGACCGGCTCTGGAAGCTGCAACAGCAATCCGTCGGATTCCGCATCACATCTTAGGCAATGCTCAGCACATTTTAGGAGGGAAACGTATGCCTATAACAAAGGATGAATCCGCTTGGCCGATCATAAGCCTTAGTTTGGGGGAGGCGTTTGATCAGGAGACAGTAGAAGAATATATCGCTTATTGGGAAGAGCTGCTCACGCGCCGATCTGCCTTCGGCCTGCTGATGGTGCATTCTGCTGAGAAAAACACACGTCCAGAGCGTGCGGTCACACAGCTGTATATGAACTGGTGCAAGATGAACAAGCGGGAAATCGCCCAATATTGTTCAGGCATCGCGGTCGTAATGCAGAATGCTAAGTTGCTTGCTGTCTACAAGCCAGTTACAGCGTTGTCCACTAAAAGAACCTATGGCTGCCCCGGAGGTTCTTTCTCCGGAGAGGCTGAGGCGATAAGGTGGCTGGAGGAGCAGTTGGCTAAGGCACCCTCGGGTACGAAAATCTAATATAGCTGCCCATATTTTGGGGATACACATTTAAGCTTTCTTCACCCTTTTGGGTGGGGAAGGCTTTTTTTGTCTAGAAAGATAAGAATCCGCCAACCCCTCACAACCAACGTGTCAGAGTAAGCTTTTTAAATATAAACGGGGTGTGTTGGATGAAGATAAATAATAATTATTTGAAAGAACAATTAAAACATGTATATTGGCTAAATGGTGGACCTTGTGCTGGAAAGACTACTATGACCAAGAAGTTTGTAGAGGAATTAGGTTTTCAAACATTAGGGGATGATCTCTTAAAATATAGACCATTCTCTAGCCCTGTTGAATATCCTGCCCTTCAATTCCCTAATCCTAGTTTAGATTGGAATAAGTGGTTTAATAAACCTGTAGATGAACATTGCCAATGGTTATTTCAAGTGGTCGAAGAGATGATGGAATTCTTTATTATTGACTTGCTGAAGTTTACCTGATGACCAACCAATCCTAATAGATTTGGGAATAATGCCTGAATTTATATTACCTTTTATCCCGGAAGAGAGAATGATATGTTTTTATACATCCGATACGGAGATTGAGAAACACAGTAATAAATCTATGATTAAGTTCTCCAATGAAATAAAGAACGCTTGCACTAAGGTGGACAGGTGGACATCAAAACTATAGAAAGAACACCAAACATGAGCGTAGAAGAACAATTTAGGTTAGTTCGTAAACATTTTAAAATGTAGGGATGACCGAGAGGTATACCTGCTCAAAGAAACCATTCCTTTGTCAGGGATGGTTTCTTCATAACTAGAAAAGTACACAGGTGTGCCCGTATAATAAATAGGAGTAAGTAATTGGAAGTAGACTGATGATGAGGGGAGAGAAGACATGTTTTTCTTTAAGAAAAATAAAGGCATCACAAAAGAGGAACTGCAGGCCCTGGTTGAAGGCTTGGAGCAGGCTTATATGGATAAGGATGAAGAAGGTTTGAGCAAAAGATTTCATCCAGATAAGAGGGGAATGTCCTTTTTAAATCACTTTCAATTAATGATGACATTTCAAATCTATAATATAAAATCTGAAATTCTCGAATTTGAATTGCTGTCAATGGATGCTACTAAAGCAGTCTTTACATACACTCGGAAGCATATTCATACCTGTATCAACCCCGCCGATGAACGTGAGGAAAAAAGAAATCAAATTATCAGTTATTACGTTGAGGCTGTGAAGGAGAATGGTTCAATTTGGATTACGAGGTACAGCCCTTATAGCACGATTTTTGTAGATAAGAAGGGTGATTTCCTTAGTGGTGTGGATGCGGTCATTCCTCCTGGAGAAGAGATCAATTCAGGTATTGTGCGATTCATCCCGTATTTTCAGCTTAATAGCTATGTACCTGCAACATTCCATGTCTACAGTAACAGTCAATTTATCGGATATTATCCGCTAGGAGAATACCATCGGTACGAACCTTCGCATACGTTCACGATTAATTATTTTGATAAGATAGAGGCATCTTCTGTAGAGAAGCATACAGCGGATTATATCTCTCAAGAGACCTTATTGACCGCTCAAGTATTGCATCAGACTGATAATAGCTCTGTAGTGGAGACGCAGTTGATGAACAATAATGTATTAGAGCATGAACTTGTTACCAGCCTGCTTACGAAGGATGGGTTCTATATGATTAGATTTCTGTATGACAAAGGGGAGCCGATACCGCCACAGGAGCGAGAAAAGTGGAAGCGTGAGATGGTCACTTTAATAGAAAAAGAGCACAGCAGTTAACACAGAAACTTGCCGTTACAGACAGCACGCGAACTGTATCCTAAGTAACGATAAGTTTTTTTGGGAATAATGAGAGAAAAGGAGAGATGGAAATGTCCTATATCGTTGATTTTAAAAATGTGTCTACGGTTGGTTTAGAGTCTTCTCCTGTAGTAGATGCGCTTGCTGGTTTGCGTGCTAATGAGGCCCGTTACTTTATGAACAAATACAAGCATGAATTTACGGTTGTACAAGCCAGCGAAAGCCAGGAGACCCTTGATTATGTGAACCGAATTTTAAAAGAAGAACGTGATATTGAGTTTGCGGCCAATCTTTTAGAAACGTCGCGTTTTCAAGTGGAAAATATTAAATATGCCTATGTCTTTTATGAGGATGGCCTTGCGGTCAACGTTATGTATACGGTTGATGACCCTAAGAAGCGGGCCGTTGGTTTTAAGCTTTCTGAGGGGATGGAAATCCCAAAGGAGCTAGAAGAGAAGTTTAAGTTTGCTAGGCAGAAGTCCAAGCTAGCTGGAACAATTCGGGGTTCGTTTTTTGTAATTAAAGGAGAGTATTAAGGTAAGCAAAATTGCAACTTAATCAATGAGAGGGCCATCCTATAAAAGGATGGCCCTAAATCTTTTCGGTATAGATAATTTGCGTAGGTTATCTATGGGAATGGACTCCCATTCAAGAGGCCGAATTTATTATATAGAGCAACGAAAACTGGAGTAGCGTGCCTACTTCACAATTATTTTGCATGAGTAGCTGAGATGCTGGAATGTACGGTATAAATCCCGCAGATAAGAGCTGAGGTAGCTGGAATAGTGAAATGTACGGGATAAATCCCGTAGAAATGAGTTGAGGTGGCTGAGATGCTGGAATGTACGGGATAAATCCCGTAGAAATGAGTTGAGGTGGCTGAGATGCTGGAATGTACGGTATAAATCCCGTAGAAAAGAGCTGAGGTGGCTGAGATGCTGGAATGTACGGTATAAATCCCGTAGAAAAGAGCTGAGGTGGCTGGAACGGTAGAATGTACGGTATAAATCCCGTACAAATGAGTTGAGGTGGCTGAGATGCTGGAATGTACGGTATAAATCCCGTACAAATGAGTTGAGGTGGCTGAGATGCTGGAATGTACGGGATAAATCCCGTAGAAAAGAGCTGAGGTAGCTGGAATAGTGGAATGTACGGTATAAATCCCGTAGAAAAGAGCTGAGGTAGCTGGAATAGTGGAATGTACGGTATAAATCCCGTAGAAAAGAGCTGAGGTAGCTGAGATGCTGGAATGTACGGTATAAATCCCGTAGAAAAGAGCTGAGGTAGCTGGAATAGTGAAATGTACGGGATAAATCCCGCAGATAAGAGCTGAGGTGGCTTGGCTATATCGACTTGGTTGGAGACTCTCCGGGGGCATCAGATTTGATCCATTCAAATGTGTTCGACAAGCCACCTATCATTTGACAAAACATGGAAGATGTTGGATGCGGTCAAAAACAATCGAATTATTGAGATTGATATGGAAAAATATTTTGCAGCAGATTCATACTCCTCCTTGTTACAAGCTGAAGATATCGCCGACAAATTATCGAAGCTGGCTTCATCAGAATAACTTATTGGATTGAACCTACCTGAAGTCATCTAAATAAAAGACGAAGCCTATTATGGCTTCGTCTTTTGTAGTTTTGCATTCCCTTTTCATCCTAGAAAATAAGGTCCCTTTTACAAATGAACTATTGGACCGAAAGTACAGTCTCCAACTCAGGGATATATTCCTTGACCATATTGTTGTCTTCCCACAGTCCTTTAGTCCCAGCTGGGGCTTGACCTTCGGAAACGACTAAGTACGGTTTGATGGTTACGGTACTCGGTATAGTCTTGAAGGGTTCAAAATGAACATTATAAGATTCGCTTACGGGGTGAGCACCGACAGGCTTCAGTTGAACGCCACGTTCATCCACAATGTCAAATTGAAGAGCGATGACGCCCCCGTTAGCACCCTTATATTTCGAAGGGATAGAAGCGAGCATTTCTTTTACGCTCTGGCCCGGTTTGGTTTTGTACTCAATGGATACCTGTGTTGTGATTGGGGTGATTTCTACCTTACTGATCTGCAAGTTAATGTTATCGTGATGCTTGGTCTCCTCTGAAGTTAGGGCGGTAACAGGCGTTGATGTGGTAACAGGCAGAACGAATTCGAACGGGACATCGTAACCCTTTAACGTTATATTTACAGTCAAGTCAAACTGATCAGGGAACTGGACAGTCTGTGTTGTTGTGCTCGGCTCATAATAAGTGTTCAAAACCTGAACCATTATGCTGGAAGCAGTCTCACCATCCATGTGTTCGTAACTCCAGAGCAGAGGTTGGCCTTTATAGAGAACCTCAAACTTATCCACCGCCCCTTTATTGGCATCGGAAGGCGGCGAATTGGGCTCCGAAGCCAGACGGTTTCCAGGAGTGGTTAGGTTCATAAGAATTCGGGTTCCGTCAAATAACAATGTTGGGATATTCATCGTCACATCGCCATGGGTCACGCTTTGGTTTACGTTTGTGATGAAATCCTCGGCTTGTTGAACACCGGGATCTAAGTTTTTTTCGCCCCATAATGAATAGATTTGTCCCAGAACCGGAATTTGCTTGAGTGCATCAGCCATTGCGGGCGATACAAAGCCGGAAGCAAGGAGTGTAACTCCCAGGATTGCAGCGGCTGCAGTGGAAACCCACCATTTATTAAAAGTTCTTGATACATCTATCTTTCTCTGAATGGGGGAAATAGAATTATCGGTCTCCCTGATGATTTGGTAAGTCTCATTCAGCTTGGAGCGGGCAATATCCGATAACTGATCGGGAAGTAAGCTTTGGCAGTTCTTTAATTGTTCTTCTAACTTAGTGTTTACCATGTCGCAACTCCATTTCTTGATTGAATTGAGATGAATGCTTTAGCTTTTTGCGGGCGCGATGCAGCCGGGTCTTCACGGCAACCGTAGAAATTTCGAGAATGTCGGAAATTTGACGGATCGGCATGTCCTGTAGGTAATGAAGGTGAATGACAATCCGGAGGTTCTCCTCAAGATGTTGAACGGCATCCCATAATTCGATTTTCTCATAATCCTTGGAAGTGGAAGGGACTTCGGGAAGCTCTCCATAAGGGAGGGCTCTTGCGTTGTTTTTGAGCATTTTATTGCATTCATTAATCAGAATCCGGAAGATCCACGTTTTGAAAAAAGCGGGCTCTCTGAGTGTATGGATGTTCTTAAAGGCTTTTAGCATCGTCTCCTGCAGGGCATCTGCACAATCTTCTTCTTTGTTGACGATGGACCTTGCAGTTCTGTATAAAGGTAACTCTATCTCCTGCATCAACTTCACGAATGCTTCAGGGTCCCCAGCTTTGGCTTTGACGACAATAGGATCTATATGCAAAGATTTACCTGCTTTCTTGACTAGAAGTCTTAGGATGTTCGTAACGTTACTTAAATATTAGATCGGGTAGATAGCTAGAAGGTTACCACAAACATGATTCCATTCTCCGCATCTCGCAAAGGATGAAGATTACTTTTGCTGTCTGTAGCTAGTAGCAGGGTATCCTTCGCATAATGGGAAGGCATTTCACGGTGCTCTTCCGAACGATTAATGTGTAACTGAGCTAGCAAGGTGAGAAATTGGTTTTTTTCACAAAAAAATCGCCGTTCAAATTCCCTGTCAGGAATCGGACGACGATTTTTCATAAGCTAGTCAGTCAGTCAATCAATCAATAATATAAATGACCCATTCCCCTTGATCGTTTGGCCGAATAGCGTATAGCATTTTTACATTTTCAACTGTCTTTGCTGCCATATCCAAGCGTTGTCCGATTACCGTTATATTCACCTGATGTTCGTTGGGTAACATGGAATCGATGCTTTCGATGTCTGTGAATTTGTACTGATAATGTTCGTCATAATAAGGCTCCATAGCATCTGCTAGTTTTTTGTTTACGAACCCGGATTGATAAAGTGTGTGGTCATGCTCAACCAAAGCAGTTAGGTTTTTTTCCAGCACTTCAAGTGCGGGAAGATCATTTTCTGTCAATTGATCTGAATATGATTTCAGATTTATCGACAATTCTGCTTTAAAGCTGGCTTCATTTGGCTGCTTAGGTTCTGTGTTTTGCGGCTTCTGCGTACTAATCGCTGAACTTTGGGTTGGCGTATTTGCTCCTATGCTCGGCTCCTCGATTGGTTTAACGTCCCCTCCACATGCTGCCAGAAAGATTAAAGACATCAACATGACCATTCTTGCAATAGTTTTTAACATCTAACCCCCACCTTTTTTTGAGGATATGTTAGTAAGTCGCGAGAAGATATGGAGAAATTTTAAGGGCTGAATGAAGCCCGAAAAAGCGGATTAAACCGCTAGATTAAATCGCTAGTTTTTGTGGATCATCTACAGAGTAACGTCCGCTTACCGCAAGCATGATTGTAGAAATAATGACGAGTATGAAACAGAGCACAAATGAATACCGGTACCCAACAACACTAGCTAATAACCCGCCAACAAGACTGCCAATCAGTCTGCCGATCGTGGATGAATTAGAGTAGAGCGTGGATGCATACCCAGGCATGTTTGGAAGCAGATCCTGAATGTAGCTAATGCCAATCGCTGAAATAACGGCAACAAAAAAGGCAAGCAAAATTTGGGCTGCAAGCATTTGCCACATCGCGCCTGAAGTAATGACAACGAGATAATAAGCTCCTCCGAAAATGGCTCCGCACATCATCAGGATTCGGTTACTGTATTTCGCACTGAGTAGTCCCAGCATGATCATAAAAGGAATTTCCAGCGCAGCACAAATACTGCTGACTAAACCGACATCGCTTGTTGTTCCCCCTAGATTGTTGGTGATAAAGAGGGCAGTATTGATGCTACTCGTCCAGTGGGCTACATACATGAGTATCATAATCAGAAAAGGAAGCAGAACATTACGGTTCTGACCCAACCGGAAACTTTTTACTTTTACTTCTGCAGTACTGCTTTTCACTTCTGTATTTGATTTCAGGAATAGTGAAATAAGTAAGGCAACCAGCAGGAATACTCCAATGGTGCCCGAGAAAATCCCCTTAAACCCAACAGCAGCAATTAGCAGAGTACCGATTAAAGGACCTGTAATAAAGCCGAGAGAGAAAGCAGAACGCAAGGTAGAATTTGCAAACGCAGTATCCGTAAAATCGCTCTTATTCACTGCTTCTCTAGCTATGGCGAACAATTGAGGCATCCCTGGTGCACCGAGTGCGGTGAACACAATCATGTAAATGAATAAGATCGTAAAATCCCCAATGAGCAAGTATCCGCTATAAGCAAGGGCATTACAGAGCGTGGAGACAAGGTAAATGTTTCTTCGATTTAAGCCAAGGTCAGAGCGTCTCCCGATTAGTGTACTGATCCATATTCCGGCAATTAACGTGGTGGCCAGAAAAACACCAAACAGCCCGACAGATACTCCAAGCTGTTCCGTAAAATAAATGGATAAAAAGGGTGCGCTGAGTGAAATCCCCATCCCCTGCAGTAACATGCATAAAAAGAGTAAGCCATAAGAGGGAATCGAAAATAGTGCAGTTAGTCGTTTGAACATGTTGTGAAAGTACTCCTCTATATTTGTTTAGATATTTCATAAAAAAAAGCCGTTGAAATTGATTCCAACGGCTTTTTGTATGCTTGTTTTTTTCAAGACCTTATTCAACATCATAATTGATCGGAAAGAATAAGTCTATACTTTCGGCTGGATTTTATTTACTATTGTGAAGCCGGCAAAACCTAATAAATGGAGTGTTGTTAATGGACGTTACTTGTCATCTCGATAAGGCTGACTTACAGGATTATATTAGTAGGGTTTTTGGCAGCAGCTATTTCGTTGCTCGTGTTTCGCGCATGCATGGCGGTGCACAAAAGGTGGTCTACAAGATTGAGTGCAGTAATGGATTTTCCTGCGTTTTGTATGTGTGGGATCTTTCGATGAATTATTTTAAAGAAGAAAAAGCAAATGAAGATATAAATGAACAATCCTATGGAAGTCATTTATTCGAATTAAATAACAGGTACTTAACACAACATGGAGTTCAGACCCCTGCTCTTTATGATCTGAATAAGGAAAGAGATCGTTACTCTTTCGATTATGCTCTAGTTGAATATATAGATGGAAGAATGGCAGAAACCTATTTTTATCATCCCGATTCACGTGTTCAAGATAAAGTTTTTCAGCGTGTGGGGGAAATGCTTACTGCTATGCATACCAACGAGAGGCATGTTTTTGGGAAAGCAAATGCTAACGAGAGCAGCATGAGCGAATGTCATTTATTACAAATGGAAAATGCGAAAGTGCAGCTAGCCTATGCCTCCCAACATATTGAGAAGATCAGGTCTAATCAAAGCAAACTGCTCGATAAGTTGTACGAGCTTGAATCAAAAATTCAACCCAGACAGCAATATGGGTTTATTCACGGGGAGCTGGGACCTGACCATGTTATGGTTAATGATAAACTGGAGCCCTTTCTGATAGATATTGAAGGGGCAATGTACTATGACATTGAGCATGAGCATAGTTTTTTACAGATGAGATTTGGGGATTTCTATCGGTACTTAAAGAACGATGCTCTGGATCATGATAGGCTGTTATTTTATCAATTCCACCATCATGTCTCCTTAACTTCAGGTGGATTAAAGCTGCTGCATAGAGGATTTCCTGACCAACAATTCGCCCAAGGCCTAGCTGATTATCAATCGGAACGCGCGCTGAGGTTTATCGAAGGATGAACTAAACAAGGCGTTTGGATTGATAACCTACTGCCATGTCCTCGAAAGTAACCTATTAGCCTTCTTCACCCTTTAGGGTGGGGGAGGTTTTTTCGTTATACAACTACAAGGCATAATAAAAGACCGCATCCACTGGAATTGCTTCCGGATCTGGCGGTCTGATGTCTTCGTTATGAATCAATCTTTATCTGAAAGGGTTAGTTAATGAAATTTAACGGTCTTGATGCGAGCCTCTTCTTCATAGCTAAGTGGTTTCGGAGATTGCGGAGTGTGCAGATGACGCTCCACGGAGTACTCCATTTTCCGGTAGTCCTCATTACCTGTATTCAATGTTGGATTCCAGTTTTCTGTCACCCAATTTTTAAGTTCCTTAAGTCCTGCTAGCATTTCCTCCAGCCTCCTTTGGCGAAGAAACAAAATAGATTTTGTAGTTCTTTGTTTACGCTTTCATTATAATCCTAAACTCCATTTTTTAAAAGGTGTGTCCGTCTGAAAAACACAGATTATTCAGTGAACATTGTGTGTTATTTAGGTTTTGTGCTTCATCTGGAGAGAAGTGTCTCCCTGTAGGAGACATTTTTAGTGAAGCTGAAAGGATACTCATTAGTACCACTTTTTAAATTTTTTTACATCCGTATATCCAACAAATACTACCCTGAAGAAATAAATTTAGGGTGGAATATTTACAGGATTATTTTCTAATGAATATGGAAAAATAAATGATTATTAGCTGCGAGTTGCACTGAAAACCATTATTGTGCTAATCATAAATAAGATTGGTGGAAATAAATTTTATTTTTCTAAAAATAGAGAAAATAATTTACAAAACCAAAATATAATGATATTTTGTTTATGTAGAAAAGAAACCGCTCACAACTTAAGGGGGATTAACAATGACACTCACAAAGTTCCACGGAATTATACCTGCCTTTTATGCCTGCTATGACGATCAAGGAAATATTTCGGAATCCCGGACGCATGCTTTATGTGATTACTTATTTGAAAAAGGAGTTCAAGGTGTATATGTGGGAGGCAGCTCAGGAGAATGTATTTACCAGAGTCTCGACGAACGCAAAGCGGTACTAAGCTACGTAGCTAGTAACCTGAAAGGTAAAATGACATTGATTGCCCACGTGGGTGCCCCTTCCACTAGAGATAGTATTGAGTTAGCGAAACATGCTGCAACCTTAGGGTATGATGCATTATCCGCAATCCCGCCTATATATTTTAAATTACCTGATAGTGCAGTCTATAAATATTGGAGCGAGATTATGGAGGCAACCCCTCTTAGCTTCATTATCTACAACATTCCTCAGACTACTGGATATACACTGACTCCTTCCCTATTCGAGAAGCTGCTTGCGAACAAAAAGGTGATTGGTGTGAAGAACTCCTCCATGCCGACTATGGATATTGAAAGATTCAAAAGAGTGGGTGGAAAAGATGTAGTGGTATTTAATGGACCGGATGAACAATATGTTGCGGGAAGAATCATGGGAGCGGATGCGGGAATCGGTGGAACCTATGCGGTTATGCCTGAGCTGTTCCTGCAAGCAAATGAATTTGTTAAGGCTGGTAAGTTCGAAGAAGCTGGACAAATCCAAAGCGATATCAACGATATTATCATCGCCCTTTGTTCGCTCAAAGGTGCCATGTATGCCGGTATAAAAGAGATTCTAAAATTAAGAGGCGTAAGCATTGGCAGCGTAAGAGCACCGCTTGAGGCAGTAGCCGCTGAGGATGCTGGTCCGATCGCAGACATTATGAAATTGATTGATCAAGCTATTGAAAGATATTGCGGTTAAGATAATGAAGAAATCCATCGTATGCTTTGGCGATTCTAATACTTGGGGCTACGACGCAGAGACAGACCGCAGATTTAAGGATGATATTCGTTGGACGGGAATTCTTCATACAGAATTGGGTGACGCCTACCGAATGATCGAAGAAGGGCTTCCCGGCAGAACAAGTGTCAGTGAGGACCCTCTATTTGAAGGACTTTCTGGAATCTCCTATATCTATCCCTGCCTGATGTCACATTCGCCATTAGACTTGGTTGTGATCATGCTTGGGACCAATGATACAAAAGAAAGGTTTGGACTAACTTCTTATAACATCGCACAAGGTATTGTTAGGTTGGCTCTTAAAGCTAAAGATAGCGGTGCAGGACCCGAGGGGAAGGCTCCAGAGGTTCTAGTAATCGCGCCCCCTCCGATTGGAGCAGAGTATATTCATACCCCTATTGGCAAACCAATGGGTAGCGGATGTAGTGAGAAGTCTATGGAGCTCGCTGAGCATCTTGCAGCGTTACTAACGGAAACTGGTATCCACTTTATAGACTCCAGAGATCATGTATCGATGAATGAAATTGATTATATGCATCTTGATCCGCGAGGACATCGCAACATGGCCGATTTGGTGCAATACCATGCCAGACGGATTTTAAATTAAGGGTTCTATGCTTTCGAAGCGAGTTTCGTACGAAGTGATTCAGAGAAGAAAATGCTCACAAAACTTTAAGCGTATGCTTTCGAAGCGAGTTTTGTACGAAGCGATTCACAGAAGATAATGCTCACAAAACTTTTAGGGAGGTTTATAAATGAAGAAAAAACGTTTACTCTCGACAATGGTTGTGCTAATGGTGATTATTTCTTTAATTTCAGGTTGCTCAGGTAACAATGCTGCTAGCTCTAATACATCCGATAATTCTTCTGCATCTGGGAAGGAAAAAGTGGGGATCAGAGTATGGCTGACTCCACAGTGGAAGGGTGTTGTGGATGCCACGGAGGCAGGCGCGGACTATGATAGCTTCCTAAAGCACGCCGCTGAGAAATTCAAAGCACAATATGATAAATATGATGCGGATATTCAAATAGAGGTCATTGCTGGAGATCAGCGCGATCAATTGCTTAACGTTAACTTAAGCGGAGGAACACCTCCAGATGTGTTCTTTGAGAGTGTATTCCCGATGGGGGATTACGTTCACCGTGGAGCATTGGTTCCTTTGACCGACATCATTGATGAAGACGCGAAAAGCGATATTGCTCAAAACTACTGGGACGCTGTAACGTTCGGAGAAGATATTTATTTCTATCCATTCCAGCACAACCCAGGCACCTTGGTTTACAACGCGGATATGTTTAAAGCAGCAGGCTTAGAAAAGTTTGTGGGTGAAGAATCCGAAATCAAAACTTGGAACTTGGATGAATATCAACAAATTCTTGAGGGTCTGAAAAACAATCTGCCGAAGGATAAGTATTCGAATGCATATCCAATGGCATTATTCGCTGTAAATAATCAGGGCGATACATGGAACCTTGCCTATATGAGAATGTTCGGCAATAAGTTCTTTGATGATCAAGGCAACATTGTCCTGAACGATGAGAACGGAGTTAAAGCTGCAACTTGGCTGAAAAACCTATATGACGGCGGATATACAAATCCAGGAGCAGAATCTGTTTCTTCTAATGATGCCAATGCTATGTTCCAAAATCAGCAATTAGCGATCAGTTTCACTAACCCGATTCTGTTTAATGGTACGAAAGCTAATATGGCGGATGGTACGGCGGCGAAATTTGATATGAGACTTGCTAATATTCCGTCGGAAAGCGGAGATCCTCTATCCTTTACTTATGTAGTAGGCGCTAGTGTATTCAAGTCCAAAGATGCTAAGAAGACTGAAGTAGCTAAAGATTTCGTGAAGTTCTTCTCAAGCGATCCTGAGTTAGTTAAATCCTCTAAGAATGGTATTCCTGTAAGAAGTTCTGTAGCCGAAGCACTTAAAGCGGAGAATCCACTGTTTGCAGCTTACGATGCCAACTCTAAATATTTGTTCAACTTCACAGGCAACGTTCCAGGATACAGCCAATTAAGAGAGGTTTTATATCCAGAGCTACAAGCACTTTACATGGGAGCTAAGACACCGGAACAGTTTGTGCAAGATTATCAGGCAAGTGGCAACAAGGTGATTGAGACCAATAAAGCTGGCTCTGTAATTTTCCAATAATCTAAGACCAGATAAACAATACACGATTGACAGCCTTTAGGGTCTGAAGAGACTCTGGGGCTGTTAATTAGAAAGGTAAACGATATGAAACTACGTAGTAATTACCTAAAAGAGAATATTACAGGTTATCTGTTTATTTTACCTCAGATGATAGTATTCTTAGCCTTTCTTGTCTATCCGATCTTAGAAGGGATGCGGCTGAGTCTATACCAGATTAATTATGACAGTGAGAAATTTGTGGGTTTTGCCAATTACACCACATTGTTTAATGATCCGGTATTTTTTAAGGCTACCATCAACACCGTTGTGTTCGTAATATTTATCGTTCTACTTACAGTGGGGTTTGCATTGTTCGTAGCCTCTGCGGTATTTGATAAGAATGCTAAGTACGTTTCCTTTATTAGAGGAAGTTATTATATCCCGGTAATGGTGTCCATGGTGGTTATGAGTATGGTCTGGAGCTTTTTGCTGAATCCGGCTAACGGACTTATCTCTTATCTATATAAAGATATGGGGCTAGGGACGATTAATCTGCTGGGAAATCCAAAGACGGTTCTGCCAGTCGTGATATTTGTAACCTTCGCAACTAACGTGGGCCAGGCAATTATTCTGTATATAGCTGCAATGATTGGTGTCTCGAAAGAGCTTTTTGAAGCAGCCGAAATCGACGGTGCTAGCAGATGGCAAGTGATATCAAAGATCCTGATTCCTTCGGTAGGACCTACAACAACTTATATTACGATTATCAATATTATTGCCGTATTAAAAATCTTTGTAGTCATTCAGTTACTGACCGGTGGCGGACCGAACAATTCCTCCGTAACACTGATGTACTACCTTTATAATAATGCCTTTAAATATAACCAACTCGGCGTGGCTTCTGCGGTAGGGGTTATCATGTTCGTGATTACATTGATATTGTCTGTGCCACAGCTACGAAGCATGATTAAGGTGAAGTGAGGGGGAATACAACATGTCGAAGATTAAAAACAAGAAAAAGAGAGAGAAGTTTGATGTGATATCGAATGTGATCATTATCCTCTTCGCACTCCTTAATCTTTTTCCACTATATTGGTTATTCACAAGTTCACTCAAGAACAGCTCGGATGTTGTGAAGATGCCTCCAGACTGGTGGCCCAAATCGATTACATTCTCCAACTATGTGGATGTATTTCAGAACCAGCCGGCTTTAAGATGGACGTTTAATAGTATTTATGTATCAGGTGTTTCTACTATTTTGGTTATTGTTGTAGGCTCTATGGCCGCCTATGCATTCTCAAAGATTAATTTTAAAGGTAAAAATATAATCTTCATTATCTTTATATCAAGCTTGATGATTCCTAAAGAAATTATGATTGTACCCTTATTCCGGATCACCCAACAATTTGGAATGGTAAATAGTTATAACGGTATGATTTGGCCGAACGTGGCGGGTGCATTTGGAGTGTTCCTATTAAAGGGATTCTTCGATTTAACCCCTAATGCCTTAAGAGAAGCCGGGAGAATAGATGGTGCAAATGAATGGAGAATCTTCACACGCATCATGCTGCCTATTGTCAAACCTGGTATTGGAGCCTTATTTATTCTGAATTTCGTGCAAGTCTGGAATGATTACTTGTGGCAGCTGGTTATAGGCCAAGAGAACAAAATGAAAACATTAATGGTTGGTACTGCGACCTTAATGCAGGATTTGAATCCTAATTTCGCTTATAAAATGGCCGGAGCTACCATCGCTGCAATTCCGATGTTGCTAGTGTTCATGTTATTCCAACGGTTCTTCACCAATGGGATTACGGCAGGAGCAGTTAAAGAATAAATAAAAATGTGGAGTGGGTTACTGATGAATACTGAAAATAATGTACTTAAAAAAATAAAACATAAATTAGTCGTCTCCAGTCAAGCCTTACCAGAAGAACCGCTGCATAGCCCGTTTATTATGGGGAGAATGGCTTATGCTGCTTACTTAGGCGGGGCTTCTGGAATTCGGGCAAACAGCGTAGCGGATATTCAAGAAATCAAAAAGCAAGTGAATCTGCCGATCATTGGGATAATCAAAAAGGTGTATGAAGGCTCTGAAGTCTTTATTACACCCACTCAAAAGGAAGTCGATGAGCTGTACCGCGAAGGGGTAGATATCATTGCTATGGATGCTACAGACCGTATTCGCCCGGATGGATCTACCATTTCTGAACTTTTTCCACTTTTAAAAGAGACTTACAAAGATCAACTGTTTATGGCGGATTGTTCTACATTTGCGGAAGCTGCGAAGGCTGTTGAGCTGGGATTTGATCTGATTGGAACTACCTTGAGCGGTTATACAGAGGCTACTAAAGGGCGCAACTTGCCAGATTTTGAATTGGTTCAACAAATCGTCAACAACTTCTCTGTTCCCGTTATAGCTGAAGGTGGGGTTTCCACTCCTGAAGAATTAAAGACCATGTTTGATTTAGGTGTGTATTCAGCAGTGGTTGGCTCTGCGATCACGAGACCGATGGAGATTACGAAACGGTTTGTGAACGCTATTCAGTAGAACGCCAGAGAGGGTAGATGGAAATGAGGATTGTAGCCGTAGATGTTGGCGGTACCAATACCAAGATGTGTATATGCGATAAACAGGGGAATGTACATGACTTCAAGGAGTATGCAACAGAAAGCTACTTGGGGGGACCTCATGTAATCTCAAGAATGCTGGAAAAGATTGCAGAATACGATCATTTTGATGCCATTGCCATAAGCACCGCGGGCCAAGTTAATGCAGAAGAAGGATTTATTGTCTATGCTAACGAAAATATACCTAGATATACTGGAATGAAAATTAAGGATATTGTCACCCATCATTTTCATAAACCTGTTATGGTAGAGAACGATGTGAATTCAGCTGCATTAGGCGAAGCTTATTATGGAGCTGCTCAGAGCTTTAACAATTTCTTATGTCTAACCTTTGGCACAGGCATTGGCGGTGCAATCGTCATTAATCGCCAAATCTACAAAGGGGCTAATGGGGTAGCGGCTGAATTTGGCCATATCTTTACTCACCCATTGTCGGCCACATCCGGAGTAGAAGGACTGCCATATTATGAAAAACACGCTTCAACCACAGCTTTAGTCAAGATGGCTCAACTGGCAGATCCCGAATGCACGGATGGAAAAGCCTTATTTGATAAAATACAGAGCGGAAATGAGCAGCTTGAACGTATTTTAGATCTATGGATTACTGAAGTGGCTGTTGGTTTAGCTTCTATCACGCATATCTTCAATCCATCCGCGATTATTATTGGTGGCGGCGTAATGGAACAAGAAGATTTGGTTCGAAGGGTAGAAGAACGAACGAAGTCTTTGCTTATGGAAAGCTTTGCGGGAGTGAGAATTGTTAAAGCCTCATTAGGGAATAAGGCAGGTCTGCTGGGAGCTTCCTCCTTATTCGTACATTAATTTATTGAAAAGGAGGGGCTTTTTTGCGGACAATCAGTATTTTTTCTTCAATTCATTCTAAATACAATAATTTGACGAATACGGAGAAGAAGGTAGCGGACTACGTACTGGAGAACACGAGAAGTGTAGTCTACATGTCGATTACTGATCTTGCAGATGCATGTGATGTTGGGGAATCAAGTATATTTCGATTTTGCAAATCTTTAAGTTATAAAGGGTATCAAGAGTTCAAGATCGCATTGGCACATAGCATCACTGTGGAGAATGAGATCCCGCAGCTTACCGATCAAATTCTGATGGATGATACGATTGAAGCTGTTGCTTCTAAAGTGCTGACCACGAATGTAAGTGCACTCAACGAGACCTATAATTTAATTGATATACAGAAGATCAGTGAGGCTATTGAGTATTTGATTAATGCAGAACGTGTATTATTTTTCGGTGTGGGCTCTTCTCTAGTCACAGCTATGGAAGCCAAAATTAAATTTATGCGCATTACGAACAAAACGGAATGTTTAATGGATTCACATCTGCAGATGATGTCGGCAGCACTGATGTCTAACCGGGATGTCGCAGTTGTGATTTCTTATTCCGGCTCGACCAAGGATAGCATTGAGGTTGCGAGAAAAGCAAAGGAAAGAGGAGCCAAAGTAATATCCATTACTAGGTTTGAAAAGTCACCGCTAACCTCGTACTCCGATCTGACCCTGCTATGTGGTGCTAATGAAGGACCGCTGCAAGGGGGTTCATTATCTGCAAAGATATCGCAGCTCTATCTGCTTGATATTTTATATGTAGAATATTTCAAGAAGACTAGTGAGCAATCCATAATTAATAAAGAAACAACAGCTTCAGCAGTCAGTGAGAAACTGGTTTAGTACATTAAGATGTGAGGGGAATGGAAAGCTATGATCTTAGGTTCTTTGTCATCTTGGGAAGAGCATATCAAGTATGAGAATCCTGTCATTGTTGAGGCTATCGAGGAATTGAAAGTAATCTTACAACATGATCCTGATCTTGGACGAATCGAAATTCGCGGGAACGAAATGTATGCTTCGATTATGGCTCTTGAGGCAAAATCGCTGGAGGAACAAGTCGCAGAGAAGCATGAGGCCTATATTGATGTGCATTATCTGATCGAAGGTGAAGAAACGATTGGCTGGGCAACCCTGCAAGAAGGGATCGAACCCATTAAGCTTTACGATGCCGAAGGAGAATATGCGCTTTATCCCCCATCAGCAGATGAAATATTGTTATCTTTGAAGCCTGGCATGTTCGCGGTCTTTTTCCCTCATGATGTTCACAGACCGGGTATGGGTCAACCGGGGCAGCAGATTAAAAAAGCTGTCATTAAAATCCACACAAATCTACTAACTCCATAACATTGAAATTGAGGCTGGTAGCGGAACCATTCCGCTGTCAGCTTTTTTGCGTCGCTTCTATTTACTTATATCTAAATTTATAAATATACAAAATATAAAGATTGGTGGTAAACTTAACATGCCTAAAGCTTTTTTTGTAGAGCTTAAGGATTTTTTTGCATGCACATTTATGAGTGAGCAAAGAATATTACAGAGAATTACACTATAGAAAGAATAATGGAGGCAGGAGAGTTAAATGAAGAATAAAGGTCTAAAGAGAATGTTGTTGTTATCTATGATGGTTGTTGTCATCGCTGCACTTGCAGTCGGTTGTGGTTCGAAAAATAATACAAATACAGAATCGTCAGAGGGAGCTGCTCCAGAGGCTGCAAAAGAAGTTACCTCCTTGTCGCTAGGTTTATTGCCCTCGATTGATGCTATTCCTTTTATCATCGCACATGAACAAGGTTTCGATAAAAACCACGGTGTGGAGCTGGATATCCAAACATTTAAAAGCGCCAAAGATCGGGATGTAGCTTTTCAAGCAGGCAAGCTGGATGGTCTAAGCGCTGACCTGGTTGCGATCTCCATTTACAATGAGGCTGGACTGGATGTGAAGATCGCCAGTACAACTTTTGGAGAGTTTGATTTGCTGACTGGAAATGAATCCATCCAGGATGTGAAGGATTTGAAGGGTAAAACCGTGATTTTGTCCAAAAATACCTCCACACAATATACAGTGGCAATGATGCTGAAACAAGCGGGCCTGACCGAAGATGATATTACAGTCACAGAGGTTCCACAGATTCCGACCCGTTTAGAATTGCTTAAGAATAATAAGGCGGATGCGGCTATTTTGCCGGAACCTTTTGTAACTATGGGCAAAACCTCAGGGTTGCGTGTACTGAGCTCAACGCTAACTGCGGGAGTAAATCCGTTCGTTTTAGCTTTCCCGCAAACTGCAATTGATGCCAAAGCAGAGGCTATCCGTAGTATGTATGCTGCATATGATGAAGCAGTAGCTTATATGAAATCCCATGAGCAATCCGAATATATCGATCTTGTAATCAAAGAAGTAGGATATCCGGAAACATTAAAAGATGAAATCAAGGTACCAGATTATGTACCAGCTTATCAAGTGGATGTGAAGGAAGTAGAGGCCGCATTTGCTTGGGCACGGGAAAAAGGTTTGCTCAGCAAAAATATCTCGGCCGAAGATGTGATTTCTGATGTCCAATTCAAGAAATAAAGGACTCGTTATAAAGGATCTGAAAGTAGAATATAAGAGCGGACAATTGGCCTTGGGTCAGGTAGATTTAACTTTGCCGGAGCACGGGATTTACACCATTATCGGACCCTCCGGCAGCGGGAAATCAACTTTATTACGGGCGATTGCGGGCTTGCTGCCTAGCTATCAGGGACACATTCTTTTTAATGAGAAATCTGTGCATGAGAAAGAAACGTTAATCGGGCTGGTGCCGCAGAACTACGGGCTTCTTCCTTGGAAGACTGTACATGATAATATTCAGATAGCGATGAAGATTACGCATACGGCAAGTTCATCCAAGCAAGAACGGGAGACGCAGATTAAGCAGTGGATTTCGTCGATGGGGATCTCTGATTTAGCAGAACGTTATCCCTTATCCCTTAGTGGAGGCCAGCAGCAAAGAGTGGCGATTGCCAGAGCTTTTGCCATTTTGCCTACTATTCTGTTGCTGGACGAGCCATTCTCTGCACTCGATGCGATAACAAGGGAAACGCTGCAGGTCCTCTTTTTAGATAACTGGCTGGCTAACCCTACGACTACGTTATTTGTCACTCATGATGTGGAAGAAGCGATTCTGCTGGGGCAAAAGATTATTGTCATGCCTTCCAACAAAGAAACTACACCTGAGATTATTGATAATCAGTTGGTGTTTCATATGAAGCATGAGGATAAGCGGGACAGTGTAGATTTCTTTGAGCAGACTAAGCGGATTAGAAAGGTGATGCAGGAGATATGGTAAACAAACGTCGACTTCATCATCTAGTAAGGCTTCTATTTGTATTTGTCTGTATGAATGTAGTCTGGTATATCGCATTTTTACTTATGAATCATTCGATTTTGCCAAGTCCCTTTGCTGTATATAAAGCGATGTTTCAGTTAGGGGCGCAGGATATTGCTATAAATGTGGGGTATAGCTTGTTCAGAATTTTTGCGGGTGTGGTGCTGGCGTTAATTATTGGACTGCTCATAGGTCTTCTAATGGGACGTTCGTTGACCTGGAACAAACTGCTGGACCCTGTGGTTTACTTGACCTATCCGGTTCCCAAAATTGCCCTGCTTCCAGTAGTGATGCTGTTCTTCGGGCTTGGGGAAACGTCCAAAATCCTAATGATCATGCTGATTCTATTGTTTCAGATCATCATCTCTGTAAGGGATGGGGTTAAGGCTATTCCGGACAATACCTATGATGTCTTAACTAGTATAGGTGCCAGCGCTGTGCAGAAGTTCTGGCATGTGACACTGCCGGGTGCATTGTCAGTGATTCTGAGTACGATTCGTATTTCGCTAGGGACAGCGATATCTGTACTGTTTTTTACGGAGATTTATGGAACAGAGCACGGCATGGGCTTTTTCATCATGGATGCGTGGTTAAGATTAGATTATCCGGAGATGTATGCGGGAATTATGTTGTTCAGTTTGGTCGGTTTTATTCTCTTCTTGCTTGTTGATTTTCTTGATTACAAGTTTATGAAGTGGCGGAATTAAATTTAGTTGAGATATAACTATAGCTTTCCTTTGCCCGAGTTTAGGCAAAGGGGAGCTTTTTTTATATGATTTTTTGGTGAGAATAAAATTAATTTTAATTTCATTATTATTTGAATGGAAAAATAAAACAGTAAAATAAATGGAGGAAAAAATGAAAAATAAACTTACTTATAGCTGTAAACCCCCGTTTATTTTAGAGGAATATAAAGATGGTGAGATGAAAAGAGGGAATTTATTTTAAAAAAACTAATAAATCTCTTGATTTCTTGCAAATCTATTGGAAATTATATTCATAAAAGTATAAAAAGGTTTAGTTTAATTTATTTACAACCAGATTTTAGTATGGTATTTTATCAATGGAAACGGATTCATTTAGATTTTACGGAATGATTTTAAGTTTTTACGAATGGAAGGATTTGTTCGCTTCATAAGAAAATGAAAATGCTAATAAAAAGTTGGGGGTAAATATCTTTGAATAAATATGGACGAAAACTATGGCTTACGGTGCTGATTTTCGTGATTGTAGTTGGCGGTCTGACGTATTATTGGGCTTCTAAGGGAGAAAACCCCGCGCCACTGTCTCAGTCTAAGGAATCTGCCGTAGAAGCAACGGGTGAAGCTGGAAAGGAAACTGTTCCACCGGCGACAGCAGCTAATACAAGTAGTGGACCCGCGTATACGTTGACCGTGGATACGGAAAATCCGGGAGCTAAGATCAGCCCGATGTTGTACGGAGCCTTTTTCGAAGAGATTAATCATGCGGGAGATGGAGGGCTATATGCAGAGCTGATTTCCAATCGTTCCTTTGAGGATAGTTCGGTCACATTGTTCAATTGGTGGATTCATGAAGAAGGAGGCAGTAAAGGGAAGCTTGCTCTGACCGGCACTAAGCTTTTGAACGATGCTCAGACCCAGGCAATGGCTTTAACAGTATCATCTGCTGCCGAGGGCGGTTCGGTATCTGCTGTGAATAACGGTTACTGGGGGATCGCTTTGACGAAGGATGCCAGTTACAAGTTGTCTTTCTATGCGCGGCCAGAGCCAGGGAACATTATGCCACTGCGTATAACGTTAGAAAGCCCGGATGGCAAAGAGCTATATGCAGAACAGACCGTTGATAAGTTAAAAGAAGGATGGCATCCATATACATACACACTGACTTCTACAGGTACTGTAGCAAACGCACGAATTGTAATCTCTGCTGCCAATGTAGGGACTGTTTATCTCGATATGGTGTCTTTGTTTCCTGAGACTTGGAACAACAGGGAGAATGGGCTTCGCATCGATTTGGCTGAAAAGGTAGCTGCGATGAAACCCGCATTCGTTCGTTTTCCGGGGGGATGTTTTGTGGAAGGGAAAACGCCAACTGATGCTTATCAATGGAAGAACACCATTGGTCCGATTGAAACGCGTCCCGGTCATAAGGGATATTGGGATTACCGCTCCTCAGATGGGCTGGGCTTTCACGAATATCTGCAATGGGCCGAAGATCTGAAAGCGGAACCATTATATGTAGCTTATATCGGGATTTCACATAACGGAGATCCTATAGCCAAGCAGAATACCGTTCCAGTCAGTGAAATTCAGCCATGGATACAAGATGCGCTGGACGCCATTGAATATGCCAACGGACCGGTTACTAGCAAATGGGGGGCACAAAGAGCCGCCAATGGTCATCCGGAGCCTTTTAATATGAAATATGTAGAGATTGGTAACGAAAACAATTTCCAGATGAGTGAATATATTAAGCGTTATGGCTTGTTTTATAAGGCAATTAAAGAGAAGTATCCAGAGATTCATCTCATTGCCAATGCGGCAGTTGAAGGGGAGCCTATCGAAATGGTTGATGAGCATTACTATGAAACCTCTGAATGGTTCCTCAGCAACTCGAACAGATACGATACTTATGACCGCAGTGGTCCTGAGATTTATGTTGGTGAGTATGCGGTGACCAAGGGCGCTGGAGAAGGCAATCTGAACGCTGCAATCGGCGAGGCGGCTTTTATGATGGGCATGGAACGGAATTCTGATATCGTGAAAATGTCCTCTTATGCCCCGTTGTTTGTGAATACGAAGGATCGTACTTGGAACCCGGACGCTATTGTGTTTGATTCATCGACTAGCTACGGAACACCTTCTTATCATGTGCAGCAGATGTTCGGAAGTAATAAGGGGGATGTAGTTCTTCCAACCTCACTTGTGGCTCTAGGTCAAGAAGAAACCTCCGGTAAGCAATCCATTCAAGGTGGAATTGGTTTGGGGACTTGGGCCACCCAGGTAGAGTACAGCGATGTACGAGTAGCGAAAGGTGATGACGTTCTTTTTGAAGATCATTTCAAGAAGGATTCCGGAGCCTGGACTCTAAACAATGGGGACTGGGAACAATCCAAGGGTACTTTTAAGCAGACTTCTAATGATATTGATATTCGTGCAGTTGCCGGTGAGACTTCATGGAGTGATTATACACTTTCTCTTAAGGCGAAAAAGACTGGCGGAGCAGAAGGCATGCTCATTATGTTCGGCTCTAAAGATGAAGGTAACTTCTATTGGTGGAATCTTGGCGGCTGGGGAAATACGCAGAGCGCGATTGAAAAATCAGTAGGTGGAACAAGAGCAGTCATCGGAAGAACGGTTCCTGTAAGGATTGAGACTGGGAAATTGTACGATATCCGCATTGAATTATCAGGTGCTAATATCCGGCTCTATCTCGACGATGAGCTTATACAAGAGGTGAACGATGAAAGTCCAGCAGGGCCGCTGTTCCAAACTGCGAGCCGTGATCTTGCCACAGGTGAGTTGATCGTTAAAGTCGTTAATGCGGGTGACACTGCTCAGCGCACGGATGTTTCTTTTACCGGACTTGCCACATCAAGCCTGGAAGGAACAGCTACCGTACTTCAGTCGGACGATTTAAATGCTGAGAATAGCTTCGCTGAACCTGACAAGGTGGCACCTGTAACTCAAAAGGTAAGTGTAGACAAAGGTAGTCTGGAGTTTGAATTCCCGAAATATTCCGTGACCGTGTTAAGACTAAAGGAAGGGGGGAAATAGCCGGTCACGGAGGGAGGTTCACTCCTTCACTATAAACAAGCATTTATTTGTTCAATTTAAGAGGGAGGTTAGGTTATGAGTTCGAAAAGAAAAACGAGCAGTTTAGTCGTATGTATGTTAATGGTTTTTGTGCTTATTCTGTCAGCCTGTAGCAGCGCTGGAAGCTCAACGACGAATAAAAATGCATCTAACAACGGTAAAAAGAACACTGAAAAAACTAATAATGCTAGTGAACCAACCAATGCAACAGCTACTGAGGGCACGGAAGCAGTAGATCCTGCCAACGACCTGCCAAGCAAAGATATTCAAGGTGAGGTTACCGTTTGGGCCTTTAATGAAAAAGTGTTCGAGGAAGTCGGCGCTGCATTTATGGCTGAATATCCTGGAATCAAGTTGAAGACGGTAGTTATGCCCTTTGGCGACCTGCATGACAAGCTGCAAACGACAATCGCCGCAGGTAGCGGGGCACCGGACGTAGCAGAAGTAGAAATGTACCAGTTGAATCGCTATATGGCGGGCAATGTGCTGGAGAATCTTTTGGAAGAGCCTTATAACGCTGGAAAATATAAAGATCTGGTTGTTCCATATAACTGGGAGCGTTGGATGACACCAGACAGCTCACAGCTGCTTGGTATGCCTTGGGATATGACACCGGGGGTTTATTACTACCGTGCAGACATTTTTGAAGAGCTTGGATTGCCAAGTGATCCTGCTGAGCTTGGCGAATACATGCAAGATGAAGAGAATCTCTTGAACCTGGCTCAAATTTTGAAAGCTAACGGTAAATATTTCATGGAGTGGAGCGATGGCCCGATCGTATGGGCAGGAGATGAAGTCGGCTACTTTGATAAGGATATGAACTGGACACGTAATACGGACAAAATGGTGAAGGTTCTTGATATTACAAAACGTGGACAACAGCTGGGCTGGGCACCTCATATCGGTTATGGCTCAGACGAAGGTAAACAGCTAGTTCTAAAAGGTGATTTGGTTGGTGTCGTATCGGGTTCATTCGGAGCACGCGGACTTCAAGAAACATTCCCTGAGCTTGCCGGAAAATGGAAGGTAACCCGGTTGCCAATAGGAATTAACGTGGGAATGGGCGGATCAAGCTTTGTTATCCCTTCGCAAAGCAAAAATAAAGAAGCGGCATGGGCTTACATTCAGTGGAGCATGAGAAGTGAAAATGCTTGGAAAATTTGGACAAAACATTCCATTCAGCCGGGTTACAAGGATATTTCCAGTCTTGATTGGTACGCAAACACTAAAAATGAATATCTGGGTGGGCAAGAGGAATTTAAACTATATGAGCAATTAAGCAACGATATTCCAGTCAAACACCTTACACCAGTAGATAACAAGGGCTGGGAAATCTTTATAGCCGCGATCGGTGATGCACTGGCTAAGAACACAGATTCCAAGACGGCTATTCAAAAAATTGGTGATGATGTCTTGAAGCAAGCTTCCAAAGAAATTGCTGCCTTTAAAAAGGCAATGGGAATGCAGCCGTAAGGAAATCTAATAACAGGAGGGGCAGCCTGCAATTGCCAGAGCTGCCCTGCTTGTATTCACTTAAGTCCGAGAGGCCCGTAAAGATGGGAGGAGACCGATGCGTGTTACGCATACTGCGAAAATATAAGATTAGTTTGTTGTTACTGGTACTTTTAGGAGTCTCCCTAGTGTGGTGGAATCAATCACGAGGGTTTGATAATTCAGCGATGGATGGCATCCCCGTTTATGCGGATGTTGATGAAAGCTCTATTTTAGAAAGCGATAGTGTGAATTCAAAACTCGAAGCCTCTTACTTAAGCTATTACGAGGAAAAACAACAGGATGGAGCAAAGGACTCATCGGATTTTACGCTTGCTATTCCTTCGGCGGATTATAAGGCCATTAGTTCTGAAGGTACAGAGGTAATGACGGATCTTGGTGGAAAACCCGGCAAGGTACTAGCGCTTAAAGCAGAGGATAGCTGGGTGGAATATACATTTACGGTTCCGGCAGATGGGTTGTATCAGATGGGGATGGAGTATTATGCCCTTCCTGGTAAACGATCCTCGATCATTCGAAGCGTAAAGATTGATGGGGAGTATTTATTCTCTCAAGTAAAAAAAATGGAATTCCAGCGGATGTGGAAGGAAAGTGCAGAGCCATGGCTGGACAATCAAGGGAATGAATTTAATCCCAAGCGGGAAGAGGTAACAGGCTGGCAATATCGGGAGTTTCGAGATGCCGAGGCCAGAACTGCGGATCCCTTTCGCTTTTATCTGACCAAAGGGGAGCATACGGTGAAGCTGGAAGCCATCCGAGAGCCGGCCGCACTTAGTGAACTGAGAATATTTTCTCCAGAACCGCTCCCGACTTATGCGGAAGTGAAGCAGGAGTATGAGAATAAGGGTTACAAGCCTGTTCAGAATCAAGTGATCAAAATTCAGGCAGAAGAATCCTCCCTTCGTTCAGATCCAACGCTGAAGCGGATCGAGGACCGGGAGCCACTCACCGAACCTTTTAACAAAGATGCTATTGTGCTTAATAGTTTTGGGGGTGTCGGGTGGCGTACGGGTGGACAATGGGCGGAATGGGATTTCGAGATTCCTGAGTCAGGGCTCTACAATATCGCAATTCGTTACGGCCAGTGGTTCCTAAACGGGATACCGGTGGAACGCCGGATTATGATTGATGGCGAGGTACCGTTCCAAGAGCTGAATGCCTTGAAATTCCCTTACAAAGCGGAATGGCAAGTAAACAAGCTAGGGAATGAGGATGGAGAGTACTTCTTTTATCTAGAACAAGGTAAGCATACGTTGCGGATGGAAGTTCAAGTATCGGGCGTTGGCGGAATGATTGAAGCTGTGCTGAACACTACACATAAAATGTCTCTTTTGGGACGTGAAATCACGCAGGTAACGGGAACGAACCCTGATCCAAACGGGGATTGGCAGCTGGAGCAGAACATTCCTAATCTTGTGCCACGTTTACATTTGATGGCGCGGACGTTGGATGATGCTGTGCAGGATATGTATGCTTTTGGCGTTGCTGATGGAAGCTCTGAGCTGAGTACGCTTTATGAAGCACGTGACCGGTTCCTTGAAATGGCGAAGGATACCTCAAGTATTCCAGGTCGTCTTCAGCAATTTACGGACCTGCAGTCATCACTTGGCTTATGGGTCAACGGATTAATGAAGCAGAGTATTGTAATGGACTATATTGAAGTGAAGTCGGAAGATCAGCCATGGCCTAAAGACGCGGCTCCTTGGTATACCCGTGTAGGGACGATGACGTATGACTTCTTTAGTTCTTTTACAAAGGATTACAGCGGCATAGGAAATACGTACAAAAATGAAAAGGTGCTGGATGTCTGGATCTCACGTGGACGTGATTGGGCGGAGATCATTAAGCAAATGGTGGATGAGGACTTTACACCAAACACGGGCATCAAGGTGAACGTCAATATTATTCCTACGCTTGCAGCGGATCAGAAGCAGATTCTGTTATTAGCCAATACTGCCGGACTTGCTCCCGATGTGGCACTGGGGGTTGAGGGTGAAGTGCCGATTGACTTCGCGGTGCGGAATTCACTCGTGAATCTGAATGAATTCTCAGATTATCAAGAGGTTGCTGAACGTTTCAGAGCGGGTGCACTGATTCCTTATAAGTATGATAACGGAGACTTCGCATTGCCGGAGAATCAGAACTTCACGATGCTCTTTTACCGGAAAGATATTATGGCACAGCTGGGCATTAGCGAGAAGGATATTCCGGATACGTGGCAAGAGGTTATGGAACTGATTCCTGTGCTGCAACAAAACGGGATGGACTTCTATTATCCACATGCCCCGAACAATCCAAGTCTAGCAATTAATGAGTTTGCGCCGTTCTTATTCCAGTATGGCGGGGATTTCTATAAGAATAATGGGATGTTGTCTGATCTGAATTCACCAGAAGCACTGACAGCTATGAAAATGTGGACGGGACTCTTTACGAACTACAAGCTGCAGAAACAAGCGGATTTCTATAACCGTTTCCGTTCTGGAGAGATGCCAATCGGCGTTGCTGATTATTCCACATACATTCTGTTATCTACTGCCGCACCTGAATTGACAGGCTGGTGGGGCATGAAACCAATGCCGGGTATTGAACAAGCAGATGGACAGATTAACCGTTCTACAGGCGGGCTTGCACAGACAGGAATTATTTTTAAGGATACGGATATGAAAGAAGAATCTTGGGAGTTCCTGAAATGGTGGACCAGTGCGGATGCACAGGAGAACTTCGGCTCAGAGCTTGAGTCTTTGCTGGGTGTTGAAGCTCGTTGGAATACAGCCAATGTTGAAGCACTCAAACGTCTGCCGTGGCAGCAGGATGATATCGACGCCATTATGGAACAGTGGGAGTGGTTTAAAGAGCGCGAAGTGGTGCTTGGAGGATATTACACGACCCGGCATATCGCCAACATCTGGAATGAAATTGTGCTCAACGGTAAATTCCCGCGGGAGGCGATGGAGCAAGGTGTACGTGAAATCAATAAAGAGCTTAGTAAGAAACGCGAAGAGTTCGGAATTGAAACTTCCCAGACTTCAAGCGCCAAAGAGGAAGGAGGTCAGAAATGAGTAGTGAAATAATTACACCGGTACAGAACGAAGCCGTACAGATGCAGCCGACGAAAACTCCCGGGAAATGGACTCAGCTTTGGTTAGATATCAAGAAAAATAAAGTTTCCTATTATTTCTTGGCCCCTTTCCTGATTCTGTTCACCGTTTTTACTATTGTTCCTATTATCATGTCCGTCGTTCTAAGCTTCAGCTATTACAACATTATTGAGACACCGAGATTCATTGGCTTCTCTAACTATAAGCTGTTGTTTGTAGACGATGATATCTTTCTTAAAGCTGTTGGGATTACGCTGAAATTTGCCATTATTACAGGTCCGATAGGTTATATTATGGCCTTTTTGCTGGCCTGGCTGATTAGCCAGATTCCGCAGAAGTTCCGCTTTTTCTATACTCTATGCTACTATGTGCCATCGATTACAAGTGCAGTAGCAATGTCCGTGGTTTGGTTGTATTTGTTCGCCGGCGACCGCAAGGGGTTGCTCAATCACTGGCTCATTCAGCTGGGGATTATCAATGAACCTTATTTATTTCTACAAAATGTAGATTCGATCGTACCGGTGATCATCATAGTTTCCTTATGGATGAGTATGGGGGTAGGTTTCCTTGCTTTTCTGGCCGGACTTCAAAATGTACCGACCGATTTATATGAAGCTGGCTCAATTGATGGGGTCAAGTACCGCTGGCAGGAGCTTTGGTACATTACGATTCCATGCGTCAAACCGCAGCTGTTATTCGGTGCGGTGATGCAGGTGGTCGGTTCGCTTACCGTATTTGATGTCAGTATGCGGCTTGTTGGATTTCCGAGTCCCCTTTATGCAGGCCATACGATTATGGCGCATCTGTTCGACTACGCATTTATCCGCTTTGAGATGGGATATGCGTCAGCGATTGCTGTATTACTGTTCGCTTTGATGCTTGGGCTCAACCGTCTCATCTTCAAAGTGCTGGGGAGGGATTAGGATGCACAAAATAAATTTACGGCGTATTGACTATGGAGGCATCTTTTTGTATCTGTTCTTAACGGTGTTTGGCCTAATTATGCTGCTGCCACTTGTCTATATGGCAGTGACTGCTTTAAAACCAACAAGCGAACTATTCCTGTTCCCACCACGGTTTTTCGTAGTGAATCCGACGTTGGTGAACTTTCGTGATTTGCTGTTAATTACCGGAACCTCGGCGGTGCCGTTCTCACGGTTTATTTTCAATAGTGTGGTCGTTACATCAGGGATTGTGGTCGGGGGTGTCTTAATTTCAGCAATGGCGGCTTATCCGCTTGCCAAGCACAATATGCCATTTAAAAGCGCTATCTTTAGTATGATTGTGGCGGCGCTGATGTTCTCACCCTTAGTATTGCAAATTCCGCAATATTTGCTGATTAGCCGCAGCGGATTAATGAATTCGTATTTTGCAATGATCTTACCTTATCTGGCTGCACCCATGGGAATGTTCCTTATGACCCAGTTCCTGCGGCAGCTTCCAGACGCTTTATTAGAGGCAGCCCGTATAGACGGTGCTTCCGAATGGAAGGTATTCTGGGTGGTTGTGATGCCAATGCTTAAGCCGGCGATTTCGACTTTTGCTTTATTTAGCTTCATTTCTGCTTGGAATGATCCGTATCCTTCAATGGTCTATACGACTGTTCAGGAAATGAAGACATTGCCGCTTGCCATCCAAACTATCAGTGGTGGAGCCGGAGTCGTTGCTAGGGTAGGCACTTTGGCAGCAGCAAGCT
Organism: Paenibacillus sp. FSL L8-0333; assembly: GCF_037965665.1. NCBI lineage: Bacteria > Bacillati > Bacillota > Bacilli > Caryophanales > Paenibacillaceae > Paenibacillus > Paenibacillus sp. FSL L8-0333. The sequence goes on along the minus strand of NZ_CP150186.1, from coordinate 5,628,925 downwards.
TCTTGATGATTCTCCCGACTATTCTTGTCTTTATATTAACGCAGCGGATGGTGCTTCAGACAATGGCCCATTCGGGGCTGAAGGAATAGGGGGAGTCATGATGATAGGACGTAATATGAAAAAAATGCTGTTAACAGGGCTACTGGTGACGCTGACACTGCCAGTGCTGCTGCTTCCAGGGCAGGCGCTAGCTGGTGAAGCCCCATATGAGGGGTATACGTGGAATCAGTCCGGCAATGAGGTCCACTCGATTAATGGTTATCTCTACGATTCTTCTATCGATCCAACAGGAACAGATACGGGGTCCTTCAAAAATCCGGAATCTCTCTTTATTAGTGATGACGATTCACTCTACGTAGTAGACACGGGCAACAGCCGTATTGTTCATATGGATAAGGACGGTCGTCTGCTAAATCTGATCGGCGATACAGAAGGCAGCGGCAAGCTGCAAGAGCCGAAGGGTGTATTCGTGAAAGAGGATGGAACGGTATATGTAGCAGATACAAAAAACGCGCGTATTGCTATTTTTGATAAAAATGGCAAGTTCGTAAAAGAGTTTCTAAAGCCTGATAGCCCATTACTGGGTGCTAATTTCTCTTATTCACCTTCTAAATTAGTCGTAGATAAGCGTGATTATATGTATGTGGTGAGCGATGGTAACACGCAGGGTTTGCTGCAAATTGACTCAGGCGGTAAGTTCAAGGGGTTCTATGGGGCGAATCATGTAGGCTTCTCCTGGACACGTCTCTTAATTAAGCTGGTGGCTACTAAAGAACAGCAGAACCAGCTGGCGACCGTTAAACCTTCTGAGTTCTCGAACGTGGATCTGGATGAAGAAGGGTTTATCTACAGCACAACCTTGGGCGAAGAGTACAACCAGATCAAACGGTTATCACCGGTAGGCGTAGATACTCTGAACATTGGTAAACGCTGGTACGGTGATTATTACTCCGAGGGTCCATTCAGTATGGCTTCCTTTATGGGGATCAGTATTGATAAGAACGGATTTATAACCGCGCTGGATTTGCAGTCCAGTAAAGTCTTTCAATATGACAAGCTGGGGAATTTGTTATTCAGCTTTGGCGGGATTGGGGATCAGAATGGACTCTTCGTGACTCCTTCCGCCGTAGATCAAACCGCTGATGGCCTGATCTATGTAGTGGATAAAGGACGGGGCAGAATCGATCGCTTCCGGACCACGCCGTTTGCGGATTTGGTTCATCAGGCATCTTTGCTATATGTAGATGGCAGCTATGACGAAGCGCAATCCTTATGGCAAGAGGTACTGCGGCTGAATGCTAATTATGATATGGCTTATCAGGCTATCGGCAAAGCGCTTTATAAAGCAGAGCAATATAAGGAATCTATGAGCTATTTCAAGCTTTCAAATTCCAAAGCTGACTATTCATCCGCTTTCCGCGAATATCGTAAATTGTATATCCGGGAGCACTTTACTTATTTCTTCGCCGGCGGAATTGGACTGTTTTTAGTACTGTTCTGGAGTGCGCCGAGATTATACCGGAGATTCCATGCCTGGCTGTATAGAGGAAATAAGGCAGTATTGGATCCGGCAAAGGGGGAGATTGGATGAACACTTTGCGAATGATTCATCAGGTTGTAGTTCATCCCTATCAGTTCTATAACGATATTCAAGGAAAGCAGCGTATCCGCTGGATACAGGGGATTGCCATCGTTCTACTGACCTTTGTGGCACGAATGATCTCGATTCTGATTACAGGGTATGCTTTTCAAACTAGAGAGCCGCATGAAATCTCTATGTTTCATGAGTTTATTTGGCTTATCGTTCCTTGGTTGACCTGGTGTGTCTCGAACTGGGGTGTCAGTACGATTATGGATGGTGAGGGGAAATTCAAAGAGATTTTTGTGGGCAGTGCCTTTGCCCTTGTTCCATACATGCTCTTTATCCTTCCAGTCACACTGTTAACGTTGGTCCTTTCGCTGGATGAGGCTTCAACCTTCAATCTGCTGCACAAGTTTGTGATTCTTTGGGTGGCTTGGTTGATTTTAATGAAGGTGAAGATCCTGCATGATTTTGAGATTCGCAAGGTTATTTTTATCACCATAATCAGTGTAATAGGGATCGCCATTATCTGGTTTGTAGGCATTTTGCTATTTGGTATTTCCAATCAATTTGTTTCATTTATTGTCGATCTGCTCAAAGAATTGAGATTGCGCGCGTAAGGAGGGAAAGGTAACACGATGAGAAAAAAAGTTAAAGTGCGGGGCATTCTCTGTATTGTTGTGATGATGCTGTTCGCAGTGATAAATGTTCAACCCCTACACAGTTCCGCCGATCCGTCCATCGCTGCGCAGTCTGTTCAGGCTGAAGAAGGTAAAGAGGTTGGGCAAGAGGAAACAACGGTGGTAACTGAACCAGCTGAAGAACAGACCCCAGCCGTGCAAGAAAAGGAGACTGCGGTTCCTGCAGAAGAGCAGACTCCAGCCGTCGTAGCAGCACCTGTTCAGAAGGTTGAGCTGCAGCCGGTCACGCCTGGAACAAAAGCACTGGAGAACGAACGCTATATTTTGTATGTAGATGAGAAATCGGGAAATCTTCGCATCACAGACAAAATCACAAACAAGGAGTGGCTTGGATCTCCACAGCTGGAGCGAACAGCCATGCCAAATATTAAGAAATACACGACCGCACCGATTTATGCAAGATACACACAGGGGGCTGACATTACACAGGTCTACCCACTTAAAGATGAGGACTCCACGGTTACCGTAACGATTGAGCAAGATGTCGTCCGCGCGGAGTTTGCTTTTATTAGCCTGAAGCTTTCTTTTGCTCTGGAGTACAGACTGACGGCTAATGGATTTGAGGCTTCCATTCCACAGGAGTATTTGAAGGAAGAGGGGAATGCGAAATTCACGAGTCTGGAGGTTCTGCCATTTTTTCATGCGGCTAGAGAAGATGCAGAGGGGGCAATGATGCTTCCAGATGGTTCAGGGGCATTGCTGGAGTTTCGTAAAGAACATCCCGTTTATTTGAAAGGTTATTCTGAGTACATTTACGGCGGGGACGAAACCTTCGTGAAACAAAATCATGAAATTACGGATAACTCTTGGCAAAAGGCGGCACCTCTTAAAAAAGCCATCGCTTTGCCAGTGTTTGGGATCTATCAGGGAGACACCGGATATTTAGCAATTGTTACTAAGGGAGATACCGACGCTAAAATAAACGGTGTTCCATCAGGCATTCGCGCTATTTCGCTTTATAGAGCATCAAGTGAATTTACCCTGCGCAAGGATGATGTTATTTTTGTCGGCAATTCCGGCCAAATTCCTTATTATCAGGGTGAGATGATCAAAACCGATCGTAGCGTACGTTATGTTCTACTCCAAGGCGAGGAAGCTAACTACGTTGGGATGGCGAAGGAATACCGTAATTACTTAATGGAAGAGAAAAAGGTCAAGGAAGTAGTTCTTGAGAACACGCCATTGTATCTTCAAGTGCTCGGTGGGATTTCTCGTGATGAAGTCATCGGTTCAACTTTTATAGAAGCAGCTACGTTTAAACAAATCAAGGACATGATTGATCAATATCAGGCAGAGGGTGTTACTCAGCTAGAGATTACGATCGAGGGATGGTCCAAAAATGGTTTATACGGAAACCAGCCAGAACAATTTCCGGTTGAAAAGAAGCTGGGAGGTAAAAAGGGACTTAAAGAGCTTCAGGAATATGCCGCAGGCAAGGGCGTAAATCTTTATTTGAAAGCTAACTACGTGAAACCTTACCAAGATAGCAACAGCGTGAAGGCAAGCAGAGATGCTGTGCGCGGCATTAATCGTGAAGTCTTGAAGCAGTACGTTTATTATCTCTCTACCCGGTGGAATACGGATGATTATTTCTATTTAATGAAACCTAGTGTTATCGCAAAACGCAGTAATGCTGAGCTGAGCAAGTTCCAGGATTTGGGTGTGAAGGGTGTACAGTTTGAACACTTTGGAAGCTTGCTATACTCCGATGAGGATAATAAATCCAATACGGACCGCCAGCTTACAGAAGATACTTATGTTAATGCATTGGATAACTTCCGTAAGGGTGAGCTTAACACGGCAGTAGATTATGGTTTTGCCTATACATTAGGACATGTGAACCGGATTGATCAAGTGCCGCTCGACTCCAGTCAATTTGTCTATACAGATCGGGCGATTCCTTTCTATCAACTAGTGTTACACGGCTTAGTGCCTTATACAGCAAGCCCGGTTAATCTGTACGATGATTCCCGTAACCAAACCTTACGGGCGCTGGAATATGGAGCCCTTCCAAGTTATGAATTAACTTATGCTCCGACTAGCGATCTTCAGAGAACCATGGCAGACCGGCTGTTCAGTTCTAGTCTTGAGAACTGGCTGGCACCTTCTGTACAGAATTATCTCGCATTGAAAGAGGTCTATGACAGCATTAGTAACCAGCAAATGACGAATCATGAGCAGCTGCAAAGTAAGGTCTTTCGGACGACTTATGCAAACGGTGTGAGCATTATAGTCAACTATAATGAGCAGTCTGTTGACGTGTCTGGTCAGACCGTCGAGGCATTCAGCTATGCGGTAACAGGAGGATGATGAAGTGAAAAAATCAAAGCTATCGATGCGAGCGCGTTATTTCGTTGAAGGATATTCCTTCATCGGCCTGTGGCTGGTCGGATTTCTGGTGTTTATGGCTGTTCCGCTGGGCCGTTCCTTGCATTATTCCTTTCAGGATCTCCAAGTGAGCAAAGGTGGCTTACTGGCCACTTTTGTTGGGATGGAGCATTATCGCGCCGCTTTTACTACAGATGTTAATTTCTTGCCTCTGCTCAAATCGACGATGGTGTCGACGGTGACTCAGGTTCCGTTAATTCTTATCTTTTCGCTCTTTTGTGCGATTCTGCTAAATCGCGGACTCGTAGGAAAAACCTTTTTCCGTGGCGTGTTCTTTTTGCCGGTCATCATTGCTTCAGGGGCGATCCTGGGCAAATTGATGGATCAGGGTGCCGCAAATTTACCGATTTTTTATAATCAGGATTTATATGATAAGCTCCATAACTTTATCCCCGGCGACATTCTGAAGTCTTTGCTGAAATATGCAGAATCTTTAACGCTGGTGATGTGGGATTCTGGCGTGCAAATTCTGATTTTTCTAGCGGGGTTACAGACGATTTCTGTTTCACTGTATGAAGCGGCCAAATGTGATGGAGCAACCGCGTGGGAAAGCTTTTGGAAAATCACCTTCCCGATGATTATGCCGATGATGCTCGTAAACACATTGTTTAGTATCGTCAGCTCATTCACGAAGGCAGATAATCAAATCATGAGTCATATTTTGAATGTCGTCTTTAAGAATAATGATTTTGGATATGGCTCAGCGATGGGTTGGATTTATTTTGTGTTTATTTTCTTGGTTCTGGGTTTGGTCTTCCTGTTATTCAGCAAGTCGCTCGGTGCCACCGAAGGGAGGAAGTAGAAAATGTTGAAGGAATCCGTAAAGCAGGTTCGGACAACGAACATGGAACATCTGACAACTCGTCTAAAAGCAAGCGGCAAGCTGGACAGGGTCGTGAAACGTTCGCTTCAGGTGCTGAATATCGCTTTTTATTACTTGGTTATTCTCAGCTTAACGTTCGTATTCCTATATCCCTTGTTATACATGGTATCCAAATCCATGATGCAAGTAACAGACGTGGCCGATGCCACAGTGCAATGGCTTCCGAAAAAGATTAGTTTTGGCAACTATTTTCTGGCATGGGATTCGCTAAAATTCTGGGCCGGGTTCGCAAATAGTGCGATTATTTCCTTCGGGAGTGCGGTTCTGCAAATCTTAAGCTGTTCCTTAATCGGTTATGGCTTTGCCAGATACCGTTTTCCAGGCTACGCAGTGTGTTTCGTTCTGCTGCTGTTTACTTTTCTAGTTCCACCGCAGACGATTGTTGTGCCACTGTATTTGTTCTTTAGTGACTTGGGGTGGATTAATACACATTTGCCGTTTGTGGTTCCTTCTATGTTTGGGCACGGGTTGAAGGGGGCATTATTTGTACTGATCTTTATTCAGTTCTACCGCGGAATGCCTAAAGTGTTGGAGGAAGCAGCACGTATCGACGGTGCAGGCGCATTCAGAACGTACTGGAAAATCATGTTTCCTATCGCCAAGCCCGCAATGCTGATCGTATTCTTATTCTCTGTGGTATGGCACTGGAATGACAGCTTTGAACCGAATACGTATTTAACAACACCGGATTTCTATAATCTGTCGCAGCGATTAGCGATGTTTTATGGTTCCAATAATCAGGCAGCGGAGACGATGTCGCAAATGACTTCGGGTTCTATTGGGATGGCCCCAACTGGACTGAATCAGGTTATGGCGGCGTGTATTCTAACTATTCTGCCAATTCTGATTCTGTATTTGTTCGTACAGCGTCATTTCGTAGAAAGTGTGGAACGCTCCGGTATTGCCGGGGAATAAGAACAAAGCTCTAGTCAGAAAAAACCAGTAAGCCTCCCGTATGTGGGGGCTTGCTGGTTTTATTTTAGGCAAAGGGGCTTCAAATTAGTATATCAATTCGGTTAAGATGGATAAGTATTCGATAAACTGTATTAGAAATACACATCCAAACCAAGGGAGTCAGACGATGAATAAACGCACATCGGGATTTGAGCACAGTACAGCATCCATTGCTGAGAAGAAAGTTACTTGGCTGGAGCTATTTTATGATCTGCTTTTTGTAGCAGCAGTTTCAAAAGCGAGCCATGTCCTATTGCATGTAGAGGCGGGTAAAATCCCACTTGAATACTTATCTAAATTTATCTTGATATTTGTTCCGATCTGGTGGGCCTGGGTAGGGCAATCGCTTTTTGTAAATCGGTTTGGGCAAGACATCTTTTCACATCGGATATTTCTGATTCTACAATTATTTTTTGTATTAATAATGACGGCGAGCTTATCGGTTAACTTTGATCAATATTATATGCCATTCTTAATAGGTTATGTTGGTTTAAGAGCTATGACAGCCATTCAATATCTTACGGTAAATAAGAATGAAGAGGATGATAGAAAGGGCACTGCCCGGTATCTGGGAAGCAGATTTTGGATTGGATTAGTGATCTCTTCTTTATCACTTTTCTTTGACTCTTGGATGCGTTATGTAGTTTTGTATGCGGGAATTACTGTAGACATTTTGCTTCCATTAGTCGGTCGGAAATACTTGGTGAAAAGTCCGATCAATACTCATCATTTATTAGAACGCTTCTCGTTGTTTACGCTTATTCTGCTTGGGGAATCAGTGGTCAGTATCCTTGCGGTTTTACAGTCTAGCCACTGGACGTGGCAATCTATTGTATTTGCATTATTAACTTTTCTATTAATTATAGCTATGTGGTGGCAATATTTTGATAATGTTGAAAAGAAAGTGGACAAAACTATAGAGACTGCCGGGCAAACCATAATTTATGGACATTTATTTATTTATGTATCCTTGAGTATGATTGCAGCTTCGATCCAACTGTTATTTTTAGATCAATTAAATTATATATTTATGGTGTGTTTTATTTTTGGATCGGTCCTGCTTTACTTCTTCTCTACCTCACTGGTCTTCCATAAATATAGACGTATACAGCAACGGTTAGGGATATTCCATTTGGCGTTATTATTAGGTTTACTTGGTGTTTTTTTCGCAGTAGATTTGTTGTTCCTTATACCTAATTACCTGATCATTGGTGAAATGATGTTATTTTTTGTGGTATATGCAAAATTAACGACGTAAGTTTGTTGTGCCGAAGCTGAATAAGAAAACAAGAAGGAAGCCGATCCATGTGATCGGCTTCCTTCTTGTTTTAGATCCCATGAAATATAATCTATCTAGTTACGTTCGAACGGGGAGGCTTATTTCATAATATGTATAAGATTGTATTTTTTGATGTGGACGGTACTCTAGTAAGTGAAATTGATAGAAGCATCCCGCTTAGCACGATAGAAGCAATTGAGAAGTTGATAGAGAGAGGAATTAAAGTCGTAGTTGCAACAGGGAGACCGCATAACTTATGTGAAGAGTTCAAGTCTATGGGCATTGATACCTTTATTTCTGCTAACGGTGCGCTTATCAAATGTAAGGATAACGTTATCTATAAATCAATGCTTTCAACAGAAACCGTGCGGGATGTCTCGGCTTTTGCTGAGTTAAACGGACATGGCATGTCCTATTTAACCGAACTTATAACTATGAACGGAATGGGTTCCGAGGATGAGCGCGTTATGAAGGCATTAATGGAGACTTTGAGTCTTACACAATATCCCGAAAAAATGAGCGCTCTGCCAGAGGAGGTTTACTGTATATGCTTGTATGCGGACGAAAATGAAGCGCAAAAATTCCAAGATAGATTTCCTGAATTACGGTTCGAACGTTTTCACGGATACGTTATGAATGTGCTTGAAGAAACAAAAGTTTCTAAATCAATTGCGATTAAACAAGTGCTGAATTATCTGAATATTTGCAGGTCAGAAGCTATCGCGTTTGGTGATGGTGGAAATGATATCGACATGTTGGAGTATGTGGGATTGGGAATTGCGATGGGAAATGGTGCGGAACAGTTAAAACAAAAAGCGGATTTTGTTACAAAAAAAACAAGTGAAGGCGGGATAGCCTACGCATTAAAGAAATTTGGTGTCATTTAAGCTTGCAGCAAACTAATTGATGAAAAATTGAGAACGATCTTTCGTTCAAATCAAACAGCGACAGCCCAAGACTTTATCAGTCTATGGCTGTGGCTGCTTTATGGATTGTGTGGTATCCACACATAGAACTGCATGTGATTCCTGGTTCTTACTGCCCTAGAAGAGCAGGTACAATAAACCGGCCGAAAACATTTGCAGGAGAGCCTTTTTTGTACTTATCCGCGGTGATAACGGCAACCAGCTCGTAAGCAGGAACTACAATAATATGCTGCCCTTTGAAGCCGAGTGCAAAATAATAAGGGATCTCGTTCGGCTGCTGCTCTGAACCTGCATTGAACTGGGATACCCACCAATGCCAGCCGTAGAATCCTTTTTGCGGATGATTGGCTTCAACGTAAGGGCGAGTGGATTGCTGAATTGTATCCGAAAAAAGGATCTGCTGATTCTTCCAGCGTCCCTCCTGCAAATAAAGTAAGCCGAATTTCAGCATATCCTCTGGCTTCAGATGAAGTCCGAACCCACCGGTATGTATGCCTTGCGGATCGCTCTCCCAGTGATAGCTTTGAATACCAAGCGGTTGAAACAGCTGGTCTTCGGCAAATTCTGCAACCGCTTGTCCAGAACAATCACGCAGGATTGCGGACAAAAGCTGGGAGGAGCCTGAGTTATAGGTCATCACGGTTCCTGGTGTATGAGCTAATGGCTGTGCAAGCACGTATTTTATCCAGTCCGCGGTTTTAGTCATGGCCGGAAAAGAATTCTGCCCACCGAACTCTGTCCAGTTAAAGCCTCCGGTCATCGTTAATAAGTGTTCGATAGTGATCTCTCTTTTACGTGGGTCACGATCTTCTTTTAATGAAGGAAAAAATAAAGAAATAGGTGTGTCTGGAGGTGGAATGATTAGTTTATCTATGGCTATGCAAACTAAGGCAGAAAGTACGCTTTTGGTGCACGAGTTGATTTTGCCAAGCTCTGCAGCGATTTGTGGATCACGGTAATGCTCCAGTATGGTTTCTCCATGTTGAACGATTAGACAACTGCGAATGTCTAGGCTAGTAATACCGTCAATAAGCGGCTGAAGGTTCCAGTCAGTAATGTTGGTGACCCCCTTTCTAGATGAATTAAAGCTGCAACTGTTTACCATTATAGCTCACATCACCAAAATGTCGTAATTTCCTGTCGTTAAATAATTATGGAAAATACAAGAAAATATCTGTATAATAATATGAATCACGTGTTAGAGGAGGATGAATTCTTTTGAAAAGCAATAGTACTCTTTTTGTTCATCAAACGGCTAAAACGGTATTGATCACTTCAGTTGCACTCGCGTTACTCTTACCCCCTGGCTTAGCCGCAGCCGATTCTATATCTGTTAGCAGCAACACTTCCGTAACGCAGGTTAGTACGCAATCAGCGGCTCCAGCTACGACTACGAACTCTGAGGCTGATCCTACAAAAGTGAAATTCACGCAGGAGCAAGCCATTGCAAAGTTAAAAGAACTATTCCCATCCCTAAAAGATGCAACTGTAAACAATGTTCAACTGGGATCTAACCAAAGCTACCCAGCACCAGCAAATCAAATGATCTGGCATATTCAGTGGCAGGTTCAAGAAGGGAATATGGGATATGGTTTTAGCAGTGAGGTAGACGCCATTAATGGTGATATCATCAATACCTATCTCTCATTCTCGCAGGAAAAGAACGAGTCCTATTATCCACCGAAAGTATCGCAGACTCAGGCATTGGAGATCGCCAAGACTTTTGTGGCTAAGGCAGCCTCATCAGTTAAGAGCAGTGAGCTGCAATTAAATGAGAATGTCGGTTATAGTTATTTTTCGGAATCATTATTCGGTCCTGTTCAATATGGGTATAACTTCAGTATTCTGAAGAATGGTATTCCTTCTGGATCGGACAGCATTAACATAGTTGTGGATGGTAACGGAAATGTAACGCAATTCTCTAAGTCTTCTCAAGGGCTTGAGTACCCGTCTGCACAGCCCAAGATTACCTTGGAGCAAGCACAGAAGCAATTTGCGGAACAGTTTGATGTGGGCCTATTTTACATTCCTATTTATAAGAACGGAAAACCTAACAACTGGATTCTAGGCTGGCGTCCAATAGATCAGTCTCTATATCCTATCGATGCATTAACGGGCAAGCGGATAGATTATGAAGGAAAAGAATCCGTATCCACCTCAGTCGTGTATTCAGAAGTAGCGAAGAGTAAGGATGTTTTTCAGGCAAGAAGTTCTAGTACAGAGCTTTCTGCAAAAGAAGCAGCACAACTTGTAGAGAAGGTTGCTTATATTCCAGCAGACCGTAAATTGATCTCGCAAACCTTGAGAAATGACTATCAGGATTCAGATCGAAAAATCTGGCAGCTATACTGGGGCAGTAATGGAAATGATCGTTACATTGGTGCTGGCTTTCCAGAGCAATCCTCTGCCGAGATCGATGCAAAGACCGGTGAAGTATTGCAGTACCAGGTTCAAGCTTATGGTGCTATTCAGGATAAGAAGAAGGAAGAGCCGGCACCTGCTGGAGGTAAGAAGCTTAGTGAGGCTGAAGCGAAGGTGAAAGCGCTTAGTATAATTAATAGTCTATATCCTCAGGCGAGCCAGAAGCTAAAGCTGGTAGAATACGGGGATAATTCGAGTTTGACTTCAGACGGATCAGGATATGGATATCAGTTTATTAGATATCATCAAGGAATTCCTGTGAGTGGCAGCACCATTACGGTAAGCTTGGATCTTTACGGCAGACTGACTTCTTATATGGGGAATCGGATAAGCAGTATCGATGAAATCACATTATCGCCTGATGCAACAATTTCCAAGAAAGAAGCGCTCGAAAGTTATAAACCTAAATATCAGACTAAGCTGAAGTATACTCAGGTTGGCGGATATAATACTTATAGAAACTATGTCGCACCGAAGGTGAAGCTGGTATATGATACAACCTTTGATGAATCTAACGGATTGAATCAGGTTTTGGATGCAGTCACTGGAAAATGGATTGCGGTCTATGATTATCTCGGTCAGCAGGATGCTCAACTATCTGCAACGGATATCAAAGGCCATACAGCAGAGCGAGAATTATCAGAATTGGTAAACCACCATGTGATTACACCGGATGCCGATGGCAAAGTGAACCCGGATCAAGAAATAACTGTCGGTGATTGGTTAACCTATCTTGCCAAAGCTTCTAGCCCAAATTTCACCAATTATTATAATAATAATGAACGGAAAACTGTAGCAGGCGTGAAGCCAGAGAATTCATATTATGACGCTGTTATTTTTGCAGCAGATCGTAAATGGATCAATAAGGATGAAAGCCTGCAAGTAGAGAGTAAGTTAACCCGGGAACAGCTTGCTGTTCATCTGGCTAATTTCTTGAAATACAATAAACTTACAGCTTATCTTGATAAAGATGTGACTGTAAGTCAGTTTAGTGATAGCTCAGCTATAAACAATAAGGGGGCGGTGGCTCTTGTTGTGAAATTGGGACTCTTAAAGGATGACAACGGCAAGTTTAATCCGCAGCAGAATGTAACAAAAGCGCTGGCGGCTTCGGTGATCATGAAGCTAGTGGAGCTGCAAGGAAAGACTGATCAGATCATAGGTCAATAAGTGTTAAAAAGACAGCCAGGCAGCGATTCTCCGACGATTGGAGAAGCGCTGCCTGGTTTTTTAGTTTGCAGCGCGGCGGATTGACTAAAGCATCTCTATCTGGCAGATGCAGTTTTCGGTCTCCACCCAGCATTTTTTTTGTGCGCCGATTCTTGCTGGAATCCGCGAAATAACTGCATTCTATACAGTTATTTCTTATGCAAAAGGTGAATGTGTATCTTTAATTGCATTCTCTGCAACTAAAAACTAGAGAATTCACCTATCGGCGAGAAAAGCAAGAATATAAGTGTACGAAATACACTTATATCCTTTGGCTGAGTGATTTGATGCATTATAAGTGTACTAAATACAATTAAACGCGTAATGCCGCGTAATGCCGCGTAATTCAATGCTGAATTCAACGTTGAATTTATCCTCAGGGCAATCCTCAACGCAATCCTCAGTCCATACCTCCTACACTATGTACCGACGGCTCACTATATAGGTAATCTTGATGGCTAAGATTCTTAAGGGGTAGCATAAGGATCAGCCTCTTTTTTGTGTAATTAATTACCAATACATAGACACTAACAATCTCACAGTATTATGATAATCAGAGTGACCCTAAAGCGGAGCTTTGTTAGGCGAACATGAATAGGTAAAGAAAAGATACCGAATGTAAACGGTTCACACTCGCTGTGTTAACGCTTTCTTCTTACAATTAGGATATAGAAAATAAGGGAGGTTCAATAGATGAAAAGTAAGATTAAAGGCTTGCCTTTAATGGCATCGGCCATTGTTTTATCATTAGTTTTCAGTGGTTGCTCCAGCAATAATAGTGGAAACAGTAGTAGTTCCGCAGAGGGAAACACTAGTGCGCAAACGGAAATGGAAGGCGGTCCTTTAACCAAATATGATCCGCCGATCAAACTTCGCTCCACGATGAACGAAACAGGCAAAGAGACGTTGGCGCAGGGCGATACACATTCCAATAACATCTGGACCAGAGGATACGAGGAAGAACTTGGGATTAAAGTGTCCTATGACTGGATTGTGGCTGATGCCAACTATAACGATAAAATGAACGTTACCTTGGCGAGCGGCGATTTGCCTGATTTGTTAAAGGTGTCCACGGTGCAATTCGAGCAGCTTTATGAAGCTGGCATGTTGGAGGATTTGACCGGGGTGTTTGATAAATATGCTTCGGATCTTGTCAAAGAATATTACGCTGAAGAAGACGGAGCAGGACTAAAGCCGGTTACGAAAGATGGAAAACTGATGGCGATGGTAAGCTTCCCGGGTTCGCTGGATTCCTCTGATATGATATGGATTCGAAAAGACTGGATGGACAAGCTGGGTCTGGCAGAACCAACATCCATGCAGGATATTATTAAGATTGCAGAAGACTTTACATTTAAAGATCCAGACGGAAATGGCAAACAGGACACTTACGGCATTTCGTTGAACAAGGACTTGCCAATCAATGCGTTTCTTCTCGGGTACCATGCCTACCTGGAAACTTGGATCAAAAATGCCGATGGCGAGGTTGTGAATGGTACGATTCAACCGGAGGTAAAGGCTGGACTTGCGGAGCTGCAAAGATTGTATAAAGAAGGAGTCATTGATCCAGAGTTTGGGGTAAAAGACTTTGCCAAAGCGATGGAGGATGTGAATGCTGGTAAATCCGGTATGTTATTTTTGCCGCAATGGGCACCTTTCCAAGTAAAGGACATGATTAAAAAAGATCAAAATGTTAACTGGGTGCCTTATCCAGTACAATCTATTGATGACCAACCTGCCAAAACTCAAAACCATCTTACAATTGGTGGCGTATTCGCGGTCCGTAAGGGCTACGAGCATCCGGAGGCATTGATCAAGCTGCTTAACTTCCAAGCAGAGAAAATGTTTGGGGAGTCCGCTAAAACAGAACGGGCAAAATATTTGAACGGGGACACAGGTCTGGGCTTCCAAAACGCGGTTGTATCCAACCTGCCACCGAACAAAAATGTAAAGGCACAGGATGAAGTGGAAAAAGCCCTTGAATCGGGGGATACCTCAAACATGGGACTTGAAGCTAAACTATTCTATGATGATATTCAAAGCTACCGCGGCGGAGATCTTGATAAATGGCATATGGAACGGATCTTTGGGCCGCTTAGCTCACAATCGGTTATCAAACACTACCGCGACAATGACTTGGTGTTGATGAACGAGTTCATTTATGCCCCAACCAAAACGATGAACAGCAAAGCGGCTACCTTGGATAAACTGCGTGCAGAGACCTTTGTCAAAATCATTTACGGAAGTCTTCCTATCGATGAATTCGACAAATTCGTAGCCAACTGGAAAAAGCTCGGTGGAGATCAAATTACGAAAGAAGTAAATGATATCGTAAAAGCTAACTAGTAAAAACGACGCAGAAGAGGACTGCCCCTAGTCATGATAATGACAAACGGGCAGTTCTTTTTTTGGCTGAACAGCTATTCGGTTCGATAACCAGGTCAACAAAAGATACTTAAAGTCAATACGCTACACTATTAAGGCAATTTGGGGCTGCTCTATAATTGAGATAGAAGGAGGAGAAAGCATATGCACTTTAATACTAAGCAATTTCTACGTAATATTCCGCTCCATTTAATGATTTTACCTGCCTTAATAGTGATCATTATTTTCAGTTATATTCCGATGGCTGGCCTTGTAATTGCCTTCCAGAATTTTTCCCCGATTTCAGGGTTTAAGAATATGAACTGGACAGGGCTCGAAAACTTTCGTTATTTGTTTGAGCTTCCCGGTTTTGGACAGGTCGTATGGAATACTGTATTTATCTCCGTCATGAAAATTATTGCTGGCCTGACCGTGCCAGTTATAGCGGCTTTATTGCTTAATGAGGTTCGTGTAAACGGCTTCAAACGTTCAATTCAGACGATTATTTATATGCCGCACTTTTTCTCATGGGTTATCTTGGGTGGGATTATCGTAGATGTACTGTCTCCGAGCAGCGGGATTGTCAATATGCTTTTAAAAGCACTAGGCATGCAGCCTATTCAATTTCTAGCCGACAATAGCTGGTTCCCATACGTACTAGTGATCACAGATCAATGGAAGGAGTTTGGATTCGGGACGATCATTTATTTGGCGGCTTTAACCAGCATTGACTCCTCTCTTTATGAAGCTGCTGTAATCGATGGTGCCGGAAGATGGAAGCAGACCTGGCATATTACGCTTCCGGGCATTCGCCCGATTATGATCCTGATGCTGACGCTCAGCCTTGGCAACGTCCTGAACGGGGGATTTGACCAAGTGTTCAATCTGTACAATCCGCTAGTGTATGAATCAGGCGATATTTTGGACACGATGATTTACCGAATTGGTCTTCAGGATGCTCAGTACTCTGTATCGACCGCATTAGGATTGATAAAATCTGTAGTTTCCTTCGTATTTATCGGGCTGGGTTACTATCTGGCGTATCGTTTTGCTAAATATCGGATTTTTTAGAGAGAAAGGAGTGGACTAAATGCACCATACTTCAACTGCTTATCGTTGGTTTCTCCGCTGCAATTATGTATTTCTGACTTTGCTCGCAGTGCTTTGTCTTTTTCCGATCGTGAACATTCTGGCGATCTCCTTTAGCTCCAGCGCAGCTGTTAACGCGGGTAGCGTAACCTTCTGGCCTGTGGAATTCACACTTTCTTCCTATAAATATATCCTTCAGAACAACCAGTTCATTCACTCCTTCGGAACTAGTCTGCTCCGGGTAGTGCTTGGCGTATCCGTTAACCTGTTGTTTACGATTCTAGTAGCTTATCCATTGTCTAAAGAGGCAAAGTCCTTCCGCTCACGGACCGTGTATGCCTGGGTTTTTGTGTTCACGATGCTCTTCAGTGGGGGTCTGATTCCTGGCTATTTAATTGTAAAAGAAATGGGGCTGCTGGATAGCATCTGGGCGCTTGTTATACCGGGCGCGGTGCCGATCTTTAATGTTCTGCTTATGCTCAATTTCTTCAGAGGTTTGCCAAAAGAATTGGAGGAAGCCGCATGGATGGATGGCGCAGGACACTTACGTACGTTATGGAGTGTGTATCTGCCGGTATCTATGCCAAGTATTGCGACCATTACGTTGTTCGCTTTGGTGGGGCACTGGAATGCATGGTTCGATGGTATGATTTATATGAGAAGCCCGGAACATTATCCGCTGGCCACCTATTTACAATCCATACTTCAGCAGGTATCGATCCAGACTGAAAATATTACTTTTGAACAAGCTGCGTTATTAAATCAAATCTCAGACCGTACAACGCAAGCCTCCCAGATCTTCTTGTCTATCATTCCGATCCTGGCGATTTATCCGTTCCTGCAAAGATATTTTGTGCATGGACTAGTCGTGGGTAGTGTAAAGGGTTAAACTGGACTGGACCTAAATATAAGAAGGAGCCTGAACATGGCTCCTTCTTTATTATTATTCGATAGAAGAGGGAGAAAATTCCAATGAAATCATTCTCCATCGGGTGGAACCCCGATTCCATTGTGATCAAGCTGATCGGAGCTTTCCTATTGGTCATGCTTCCACTCTGTGCGCTGAGTATATCTATTACCTACTATAGCTCCAACCAAATGCAAGCTGAAGTGGAGAGGGCGAACGAATCGAAGGTTCATTTTTACTATAGCCATCTTGAATTTGAGCTGCAACGGATAACGGGCTTAGTCACGGAGTACTCTCAGGATGAAACGCTGGCTACCTTCAGTACCCGTATTCCAATTATGAGCCGGTACGAAGTGGATTCTAATCTGAACAATATATACACCAAGCTAAAACAAATCAAAGAAACCAGTCCTTATATTAGTGATGTTGTGTATTATGTACCGGAAATTAATAAGCGGGTTAGCGCTGTGGTGGGGGTTAGGGATGTCACCAATGAGGAATGGCAAAGTCTGCTGGCCACTATGGGCAATCTTAAGGGCGCTTTATCTAAATACGAAGACGAGTTGTATTTACTGCGCAGTAATCCCTATAACCTGGATCGCAATCTTTCACCTAATTTTTTGCTGGGAGTGAAGCTTTCCTCGCCTGAGCTTGAGTTGCGTTTGAAAGAATTTGCTGTATCAGGGGGGAGCGATATTACGTTGGCCTTCGGCAATAACGATTATGTGATATCAACTTCTGACCAGAAGCCCAGGTTGTTCCCCATAGAGAAACCACTAAATAGTGAAGAGACTGTAAGTGTGCAGCGGTATCGTTATGATGACTCTTTTTATTATTCGCTCTACGATCACAGCAATAACTTTAGGCTGACCGCAAATATTCCCAACACGGTGCTCATGAAGCCGATTCATGTGTACTCATTGCTGCTGTGGCTGTTGTTCGTTGTCTCGATAGTGATCATTATCTTGTTCTCTTTATGGACGTACAGGATGATTCATCGACCGATGTCTATTCTTATCAGAGGGTTTAAGAAAGCGGAGCAGGGGCAGACGGGGATCTTTATTACTCACTCCCGCAGGGATGAGTTTGGGTATCTATATTCTCGTTTCAATGAGATGCTTAAGCATTTAAATACACTAATTGATGAGAACTACGTGCAGCGTATCCGGACAGGGGAAGCGGAGCTTAAACATTTACAATCGCAGATCACGCCTCATTTTCTCTACAACAGTCTATTTAGCATAAAACAGATGGCTGAGGTGGAAAATGTAGAGCTGATCAAGGAGTTCTCTGATTATTTAGGGCAATATTTTCGGTACATGACCCGGGATTCCGCCCAGGAGGTTACTTTGCAGCAAGAGCAGGAGCATGCTTTGGTCTATCTGGCTATACAACGGATTCGTTTTGGCGCGAGAATTAGAGCTGAAGTAGATGAGATTGCAGCGGATTGCCGGGACATCAAAGTCCCACGGGTCCTCCTGCAGCCCATTATTGAAAATGTATTCGAGCATGGGCTTAAGCAAAAAAGCAGCAATGGCCTATTAAAAATGAGTTATGAAAAAGTTGAGCATACGCTGACTATTATAATAGAAGATAACGGTGACTCGCTTAGTGAGGACAAGTTAAATCTCTTGCAGCGCCAGTTCTCCGAGCAGAATGCCATTCAGGGGGAGATCACAGGTTTATTAAATGTAAATCAGAGATTGAGGATCAAATTTGGTTCTCCTTATGGCTTGCAGGCAGAGAGAAGTTGTTTGGGCGGGCTTTGTGTAAGAGTCAATTTACCGCTTAAAGGGGACGTGCAGGATGCAACGAATGATGATAGTTGATGATGAGCCTAATATTTTGGATGGGCTGTACGAATTTTTTGTAAAGGCAGATTTTAAAGATTTAGAGATCATAAAGGTTCATTCAGCGGATCATGCCATAGATTGGCTTAATACCGTAAAAATAGATATTGTGCTTAGTGACATCTGTATGCCAGGTATGGATGGGATGGCGTTAATTCAGGAAATTGTCGACCGCTGGCCGCGTTGTAAAGTAATTCTGCTGACAGGACATAATGAATTCGATTTTGCCCATCAGGCGATCCGAAATCCATGTGTAGTTGACTATTTATTGAAGACAGAGGGGATGGATAAAATTCGTGCCGCTGTGGAGCTGACTTTGGAGAAAATATCTTCAGAAGAGGATTATTTCTATAAAAGCCAATGGCTTCGCGATAAGCTCCCGCGTGCTCTGCCCCAGTTACAGCAGCAATTATTACACGATATTCTAAGACGCACCGAACGGATAGACCGGCAGAGCTTGCAGGTTGAATTCGACGCCATTCAGCTCCCGTTCAAAGCGGATGGACCCGTCCTGCCTATTATTCTGCGGATGGAGGCTTGGCGAAATTATGAAACGGCTTCAGACCGGAGTTTAATTCGTTATGCGGTAGCCAATATTGCGGAGGAGCTGCTCAGCGACAAGGTTGAAGTTAAGGCTGTGGATCTGGATCCGGGAACGATAGCTTGTTTTGTTCAGCCTAAGATCGAGATTGTATCCTCAATTAAGGAAGAAGAGCTCTGGTTAAAAACGCTCCGCTTCGTCCACGGAACAATGGAATCCGTTCAGCAAGCCTGTGGCAAATGTCTGCAACTATCTGTGTCTATTATCGCCAGTGATCAGGAAGTGCATTGGCATGAGCTGAACTATGCCTTGAACCGTTTACGATTAGCCATTTTTGATAGCCCCGGACTTGGGATGGAAAAGCTGCTGAGGATAAATACCAAGGAACTGAGCCCAAGTCCAGGTTCTATGCATAATCGAAATGCAACAGCGGAACTACTGCTCGACTATTTAAAACAACGGCTGCTTGAAGGTGATCTCGATTGGGGCACATCTTTTCGCAAATGGGTGGAGCTCTCGGGGGAAGGTGGGCCGGAGGATCCTTTTTTGAGATTAAGATTAATGTCTGGGATCAGTAACACCCTGCTGCAGACCTTACAAGAGTTAGGTTTAACGGAAAAAGCCCATAGCGGTATGAATTTATCACGTATGTTATATTTTAATATCAATACACACTGGTCGGACGTCATCTCTTTTTATCACACGTTCTTTGAATGGATTATCTCGAACAGAAGCGCTACCTATAAACATGATGAATCGAATATCCTGTCCATGATCCACCAATATATTAAATCCCATCTGGCCGATGATTTGTCCTTAACCCGGATTGCGCAGGAAGTCTCACTTAATCCGTCCTATCTGTCACGCTGGTATAAAAGAACGACAGGGAAGGGGATTTCTGATTATATTCTGGAGAAAAAAGTGGAGCTGAGTAAGGAGCTGCTGCTTGGAACTGCTCTAAAAATGCACGAGATCTCCGGCCAGCTCGGGTTTAGTGATCAGCACTATTTTTTTCGATTCTTCAAAAAAACCGTTGGCTGTACGCCGCAGGAATATCGAGAGCAAAAACGAGGATAAATAACAATACCCCGAAAGACGCACACCTGTTCAGAAGGTGCATCTTACGGGGTATTGTTTGTGGCTGTATTTTAACGATTATTTACCGAGTTGTTTGTCTACTTCTCTAACCGGATTCTCGCCAACATTCTCTTCAACCTTGTGGCTACTCATAAACCAGCCGATTACAGCGATGAGTACAAGCACAACGTAGAAGGTGGCTTTCCACCAGGTACTATGAGCGAAATCTTCGGACAGAACACCAAGTGAAGGGTGCGCCAATGTAATGACTGAGAGCTTAACACCCACCCAACCTACGATAAAGAAGGCTGCAATTTCAAGTCCTGGACGGGAATGCAGCAGCTTAACGAAGAAGGAAGCTGCGAAACGCATAATGACCAGACCGATAAATCCACCGGCAAAGATGACGAGGAATTGTCCGCCATCGAGGCCTCCGATTTTTGGAAGACCACTTGCAGGAAGAGCAACCGCGAGTGCAACTGCGGCTAGGATGGAATCGACCGCGAAGGCGATGTCAGCAACTTCTACCTTCAGAACAGTAAACCAAAAGCTGGATTTCTTTTTATTGACCGCACCGTCAGTGCCGCTTTCAGCAGCTTCATCTGTGACGGGCTTCTTAAACAACAGTTTTCGGAAAATATGATTACCCGCGATAAATAATAAATAAATCGCGCCGATGGCTTGTACTTGCCAGATATCGACCAGATAGGAGATGACAAATAGCGAACCGAATCGGAACACGAAGGCCCCCGCTAATCCGTAAAACAGCGCTTTTTTTCTTTCCTCATCAGGAAGGTGCTTAACCATAATTGCCAATACCAATGCGTTATCTGCGGCGAGTAGTCCCTCTAGTGCTACCAGAACAAGCAATACCCAACCGTACTCTAATAATAATCCCCAATCCATTACTGTTGTCCTCCCTTTTTGAATGCAAATATCTACCAAAAGATATCTACCCTACCATTTTAACCAAATTTATATAAAAAAGACCTTTACCAAACAGATTAGCCTTTGGAATAAAGGTCTAACCTGATTGGTAAAGGTCTCGCTAACAATGTGAATTGCCAATAAAGCCGGAGAATATCCTCATATTCTCGTATTGACGACTTTATTTAACAGCTACTCCCCTTTACGGGATATATTAAATTTTTAAGATTATTCAATGTGTTCTTGCCTAAAGAGATCATATACGAGATGAAAGTCATTGTCAATAAAAGTTGCAGAAATAAATGGATTCTATCTTTTAAGAATCATTAAAATGGCCAGAAACATGACATGATGACGGAAATCAACAGAGATTGAATAAAAATGGAAACGGAAACATGATACATTTAGGTTATATAAACTAACATTTAATATGACGAAACTGCAAACATAAGGAAAAACAGGACTTAAAAAGGAAAAACTCGATTGACGATGTAGGTTGATGAAAATATGATGAAACTAATCAAAGCAATCGAACATGGTTTGTGTTAACTAAAATTACATCAGTTGTTCTGTTGAAGTGAGTTTTACTGCGAAGAAGTACTAGAAGTTCATGCTGCATAAAACTTTTAGGAGGTGGGGAAATGCCGCAGACGTCATCGAGGTTATCCATTGAAGCAGAGGAGGAGCTCAGCCGCCATCCCTGCTACAGCGAGGAAGCTCATCGTTTTTTTGCTAGGATGCACATCCCGGTTGCTCCCGCCTGTAACATTCAATGTAATTACTGCAACCGAAAATTCGATTGTGTGAATGAAAGCAGGCCTGGTGTAGTTAGTGAAGTGCTAACTCCAGAGCAAGCTGAAAGAAAAGTGAAAGGTGTAGCCGCACAGCTGATGCAACTGTCGGTAGTTGGGATTGCAGGTCCGGGTGATCCGCTGGCGAATCCAGAACGAACCTTTGACACGTTCGAACGAGTCAAGCGGCAGATCCCTGATGTTACCCTTTGCCTGAGTACTAATGGATTGACCCTTTACAGGCATGTAGACGCCATACTAGCGCTAGGTATCCGTCATGTCACGATCACCATCAATGCCATTGATCCCAATGTGGGCCGTGAAATTTATCCATGGGTTGTTGACGAAGGGGTCCGGTACGAAGGACAAGAAGCAGCGGAGCTGCTGATCAGCCGCCAGCTTCAAGGTTTGGAGCTGCTGGCACAGCAAGGTATTCTTGTTAAAGTTAATTCCGTTATGATTCCAGGGGTCAATGATCATCATCTCCCTGAAGTATCGCGAACAGTTAAAGCGCTCGGGGCAACTCTGCATAATGTGACGCCTTTAATTATCGCACCGGGAAGTCAGTATGAACGGGATGGGCGCAAGGCGCCGCGTCCTAAAGAACTGCACAACCTGCAGGAAGTGCTTGGGCGCGAAGGAATGAAGGTCATGCGCCATTGTCGACAATGCCGTGCTGATGCCATTGGGCTGCTAGGTCAGGATCGTAATCAGGATTTTATATTAGAAAAGATGGATGAAAATCCAGTTATAAATGAGCAAGCTAGAGCGCTCTTTCAACGTGAACTCGATGCCAAAATCCGTCAGCGTGTCAAAGCCAAAGAGCTAAGGCAGAACTCTTTCCAGCAAGGGCAGCACACCACCAAAGTCGCTGTTGCTACACGTGGTGGGGATAAGGTCAATCAACATTTTGGCCACGCGACAGAGTTCATGGTTTATGAAACAGATGGAGTAAGCGTGAAGCTGCTAGGTGTCCGAAAGATTCAGGCCTATTGCCACGGTAAAGCGGATTGTAATGGGGATAAGAATACCACGCTACAAGAAATTATTTCTATATTACAGGACTGTCAAATATTGCTCTGCTCTGGCATTGGCGATGTCCCTCGCGCCAGCTTAAATAAAGCCGGGGTATTGCCTCTGGTGCGTAAAGGTGAAATACAGGATGTGATTCTCGAAAGTGTGAAGATCAGCTCTTATTTTGAAAATATATCGATTTCGAAGGGATGATGAATGATGAGACAAATTGCTTTTTACGGTAAGGGCGGTATCGGTAAATCCACAACTTCGCAGAACACTTTGGCGCAGCTCGCCACTAAATTTGGTCAAAAAACAATGATCGTAGGCTGTGATCCTAAAGCGGACTCCACACGGCTGATTCTGAACACCAAAGCTCAGAATTCAGTGCTCCAATTGGCAGCTGAAAGAGGAACGGTTGAGGATTTGGAGCTTGAGGATGTAGTTCAGTTGGGATATGGCGACATTCTTAATGTGGAGTGCGGTGGACCTGAACCGGGTGTGGGTTGTGCCGGCCGCGGGATTATTACAGCGATTAATTTTTTGGAGCAGCAAGGGGCTTATGAAGGATTGGATTTTGTATCCTATGACGTACTTGGTGACGTGGTATGTGGTGGATTTGCAATGCCGATCCGTGAGAATAAAGCACAGGAAATTTATATCGTATGCTCCGGGGAAATGATGGCTATGTATGCGGCCAATAACATTGCGCGCGGAATTCTAAAGTATGCCAACAGCGGTGGCGTAAGATTGGGCGGTCTGATCTGCAACAGTCGTAATACGGACCGTGAGGATGAGCTCATTATGGAGCTGGCACGCCGTTTGAATACGCAAATGATCCATTTTGTCCCGCGGAATAATGTGGTTCAGCATGCAGAGCTGAGAAGAATGACCGTAGCCCAATATAATCCTCATCATCAGCAAGCGAGAGAATATGAGATTTTGGCAGAAAAGATCCTGAATAACAATATGATGACAATCCCGACCCCGATTTCTATGGAAGAGCTGGAGGATTTACTCATGGAATTTGGTGTGATTGAGGATGAAGAGACGGCGCTGAAAAAGCTGAAGGCATCTGGCCAATAATTAGGTTCGTCCGGTGAACAGGAGTGGAGAGACGGCTGTTCACCGGATCACTCTAAGGGATGAGGAGGATTCAGAATGGGGCTGAATATCGAAGATAACCAAAAGATGCTCGAAGAGATTCTTGAGGTTTACCCGGAAAAGGCACGGAAGGATCGTCAGAAGCATTTTGAAATCAATAATGAAGAGTTAATAAACTGTGGCAAATGCGCCATCAAATCGAATATGAAGTCCCGTCCGGGGGTTATGACCCAAAGAGGATGTGCTTATGCCGGTTCGAAGGGCGTGGTCTGGGGCCCGATCAAGGATATGGTGCATATCAGCCATGGTCCTGTAGGTTGTGGGCAATATAGCTGGGGAACAAGACGGAATTATGCCAACGGAACACTGGGCATTGATAATTTTACGGCTATGCAGGTGACGAGTGATTTTCAGGAGACAGATATTGTATTTGGCGGTGACAAGAAGCTTGAAGTCATTTGCCGTGAAATTAAAGAAATGTTCCCACTGGCTAAAGGAATTTCGATCCAATCAGAGTGTCCTGTGGGGCTAATCGGAGACGATATTGAAGCGGTGTCCAAAAAAATGTCTATCGAGCTAGGTCTCCCGATCATTCCCGTTCGTTGTGAAGGATTCCGTGGGGTTAGCCAATCCTTGGGTCATCATATTGCTAACGATGCGATCCGTGATTTTCTGATGGGGAAGAAGGAGCTTGCGGAATGTGGTCCTTACGATATTAATATTATCGGAGATTATAACATCGGTGGGGACGCTTGGGCTTCACGCATTTTACTGGAGGAAATGGGTCTGCGTGTTATTGCGCAGTGGTCTGGGGATGGAACCATCAATGAATTGGCGATCGCGCATAAGGCGAAGCTCAATCTGATTCACTGTCATCGCTCCATGAACTATATGGTAACGACGATGGAGAAAGCATATGGGATTCCTTGGCTGGAATACAACTTTTTCGGGCCGACCAAAACAGCTGAAAGCCTTCGAGCCATCGCCGCAAGGTTTGATGAGTATATTCAGGAAAATTGCGAGAAAGTCATCGCTAAATACACGCCACAAATGGAGGCGATTATCTCTAAATTTAAACCCCGGCTGGAAGGTAAAAAGGTCATGCTGCTGGTAGGCGGATTACGTGCCCGCCATACACTGGGGGCTTATGAGGATCTGGGTATGGAGGTAGTGGGCACAGGTTATGAGTTCGCTCACAAGGATGATTACGAGAAAACATTCCCTGAACTGCCGGAAGGCACTATTATCTACGATGATCCAACCGCTTACGAGCTGGAAGAGCTTGCGCAAAGACTTGATATTGATCTGATGGGCTCGGGTGTGAAGGAGAAATATGTGTATCACAAGATGGGTATTCCTTTCCGGCAAATGCACTCTTGGGATTATAGTGGTCCTTACCATGGCTATGACGGGTTTAAGATTTTTGCTAAGGACATGGACATGACCATTAACAGCCCAGTGTGGAGCTTGATCAATTCAGGGAAAACAGGATCACTCCCTAAAAAGGAGGCGGGCGTATGAAGGACAAACTGGAGATCCCGGATTACAATACATTATTTCAAACTGAACCCTATGTGAAGCAACGTGAAGGGAAAAAAGCATTCGAGGCACCCTGCAGTGAGCAAGAGACAGCGGAAGCATTAGCCTACTCGAAGTCGTCTGAATATAAGGATAAGAATTTTGCTCGCACCTCACTGGTAGTTAATCCTCATAAAGCATGCCAGCCCCTAGGAGCCTTGATGGCTGCGCTGGGATTCGAAAAAACTCTGCCGTTTATACATGGCTCCCAAGGCTGCACTGCGTATTTTCGTAGTCATTTGAGCCGTCATTTCAAGGAGCCAACCCCCGCGGTTTCTTCCTCTATGACAGAAGATGGTGCGGTGTTCGGAGGGATGAACAATCTTATTGATGGTCTTGAAAATAGTGTGGCGCTCTATAAGCCAGAGATGATAGCTGTATCCACTACATGTATGGCTGAGGTTATAGGGGATGATCTGCAGGCTTTTATATCCAATGCCCGCCAGAAGGGTGCAATTTCGAACGAAATTCCAGTGCCCTACGCCAACACGCCAAGTTTTTCCGGATCACATATTACAGGTTACGATTCCATGTTAAAGTCCATCCTCAGTACCTTGTTCATCCGCTCTGGGATTGAAGCTACCCCTGGCAGTGGAGAGGGAACTGGAGAGAAGCTGAATGTCATTTTAGGGTTTGAGCCTTATACGGGGAATTTTGCGGAAATTCGAAAAATCCTTGCCGCGTTTGATACAGGCTACACCTTCCTTGGTGACCACAGCAGCAATTTTGATTCCCCGGCTACAGGAGAATATTCCTATTATTATGGGGGAACGAAGCTGGCAGATGTGCCGAAGGCAGCTAATGCGTTGGGAACTCTATCACTTCAGAAATATTCTGTCAAAAAAACATTGGAATACATCAGCAGCACATGGAAACAACAGACCGTTGCGATGTCGACTCCACTGGGCATTAATGCGACAGATCGGCTAATAGAGTCTATCAGTGAATTAACGGGATTGCCCATTCCGCCTGAGCTTGTGGAAGAACGTGGCCGGGTAGTGGATGCTTTACTCGATAGCCACCCTTATCTGCATGGCAAACGAGTGGCTTTAGTTGGCGATCCGGATTTGCTGATCGGCCTGATTGAATTCTGTCTGGAAGTCGGTATAGAGCCTATTCATATTGTGTGCTCCAATGGGGAAAACGGATTTAAAGAAGAAGCGAAAGCTCTGCTTGCTGCCAGTCCCTACGGAGCAGAAACAACGGTTCATATCGGAAATGATTTGTGGCATATGCGCTCGCTGCTGATTGATGATCCTGTGGATCTGGCCATTGGAAGCTCTCATCTTAAATTTGCTGCCAAAGATGCCGACGTTCCTTTGATCCGTGTAGGCTTCCCTGTCTTTGATCGCCATCATCTGCATCGTTATCCGATTATCGGTTATCAAGGTGCCTTGAACTTGTTAACTACTATAGTAAATACAATCCTGCAGGGATTGGATGAGGATTCATCTGGCTTCAACCACGATCTTGTTCGTTAGTCCAATATTTATCGTAGTGACACTGAATAATTGAGCATTTTAAGAGTAAGGAGTATTCAGTTACGGGAGGTGGTACGATGGAGTCCATCAGAAACGATGTATTCGACGCGCAAGCTTGCGGGAGCTTAACTCCGAAATCGAAGCCATGTCCACGCCCCAAGCCGGGCGAAGCGGCTGGGGGCTGCTCCTTCGACGGAGCCCAAATCACGCTGCTGCCGATTATGGATGCTGCGCATCTCGTCCATGGGCCGGCTGCTTGTGCCGGGAATAGCTGGGAAAGTAGAGGGGCTTTGTCAAGCGGGCCATCACTTTCACAATACGGATTTACTACAGATCTCAACGATAACGACATTATTTTTGGCGGAGAAAAGAAACTGAAAGATAGTATCGACTATATTGCCGGGCGCTTTATGCCTCCGGCAATATTTGTATATGCGACCTGTGTGACAGCATTGATTGGCGAGGATTTGGATGCGGTATGCAAGGAAGCGGCAGGCAGATTGGGGCTTCCTGTGATCCCCGTGAACAGTCCCGGATTCGTAGGCAGTAAGAATCTTGGAAATCGGCTGGCTGGTGAAGCGCTGCTACAATATGTCATTGGCACAGGTGAACCAGAGATTGAGATTCCTTTAGGTGTGAATTTGATTGGAGAGTACAATATCGCGGGTGAAATGTGGGATATCGAGAAATTAATGAAGAGTGTTGGAATTACGCTAATGTCCAGAATTACAGGGGATGCAAGATATAAGGAAATTACATGGGCACATCATGCAAAAGTGAATATGGTTGTGTGCAGCCGTGCATTGTTAGGTCTGGCAAAAGAAATGGAGGCAAGATACCACATTCCCTATTTCGAAGGCTCCTTCTATGGGGCCAAAGAGACAACTTATTCCTTACGTCAAATGGCTTATTTGCTGAATGACCGTGAGATGGAGCGGCGTGTGGATCGGTTGACGGAACGAGAGGAAAACAGACTGATTCAGGAGCTGCGGCCCTACCGCAAGCTGCTTAAAGGAAAGAAAGCAGTTCTCTATACGGGTGGAGTAAAAAGCTGGTCGATTATTTCCGCACTGAAGGAGTTAGGCGTTCAGGTGGTAGGTGTAGGCACGAACAAAAGCACGGAAGATGATGTACGGCGTATAGCGGATCGTGTTGGTGATGACACCGAATATATTCCGGAGGGCGGGGCAAGCCGAATTATCAAAACCGTCCGGGATCGTAAGGCAGATATTATGATTGCTGGCGGACGGAATATGTATGTGGCAATGAAAGAGCAGATTCCGTTTATCGATATTAATCAAGAAAGACACAAGGCCTATGCTGGTTACGAAGGTTTACTAAGGCTGGCTAAGGAGCTGACGTATTCTCTTGCTAATCCAATCTGGAAGCTGGCTGCCAGTGCCGCTCCCTGGGATAAGGAGGAACCTTCCTATGACCGTTAACAAAAGGAGTAAACCGACTTCGGTTAATCCAATGAAAATAGGCCAATCCCTTGGTTCCGTAATGGCATTTCAGGGTTGCTACAAGGCATTGCCTATTGTGCATGGTGCGCAAGGTTGTTCCGCATTTCCGAAGGCACTGCTTACCCGGCATTTTCGTGAGCCTATAGCCGTACAGACCTCTGCTTTGCAGGAGATGGATGTAATCTTTGATGCGAATCGTAATTTAGAGGAAGCTCTAAATACCATACTCAGTAAACACCGACCAGACATTATAGGCATTATTGGGACTGAGCTGACGGATGTGGCAGGAGTGGATTATCAATCCATGCTCAAGACCTATAAAAGGGAGCGGAACATGCGGGGTGGGCTTGCTTTTTCCGTCACCTTACCAGACTTTCGTGGTTCATTGGAATCGGGGTTCAGCTCTACCGTGGAGGCAATGCTTGATGAGATGATCCAGCAGGTAGGCCATCGGGGTTCAAGGAGTGTAAATACACGTCAGATTACCCTCTTGCCGGGATCGTTTCTGACGCCGGGTGATGTGATGGAGCTGAAAGAAATGATATCCTCCTTCGGTTTTGAGGTAATCGCTGTACCTGATATTTCGACCTCTTTGTCTGGGCATCTGCTGACAGGATTTTCACCGCTGACAAGAGGTGGGGTGCCTCTGGATTCGATGCTGCAAAGCTTGCATTCGGGTCTAACCATTGCCATCGGCGGAAGTATGGAGCGTCCAGCTAGAAGACTGCATAATGCGCTGGGAACTCCCTACAAAGTATTCGAGAGTGCGATGGGGCTTAAAGCAACGGATGATATTTTGCAATTCCTGCATCAAATTAGCGGGGAGCCGGTACAGCTTCGTTATTGCTGGCAACGGGAGAATTTATTGGATAGCATGCTGGATGCTCATTTTCAATTTGCGGGGATGTCTGCACTTGTCGCGCTGGAGCCAGATCATTTGTATACCGTATCTTCTTGGCTCGAAGAGCTAGGGGTGGAGCAAAAGGTCCTGGTCACCTCCTATGAAACTCCTTTGGTGGTTGAGATGGAACGAGAGGTATGGGTCGGTGATCTGGATGATGTTGAGTTTTTGGGTAAAGGTGCAGATTTATGGATCGGTAACTCACATGGGATAAATGGAGCGGCGCGGTTAGATGCAGCATTTATGGCGGCTGGATTTCCCGTTTGGAATGAGCTTGGTGCTTATATGGCCACCTCTGTAGGGTATCGGGGAGCGATGGAGTGGACGAATAAAGCGGCGAACCTGTTAATGCGAAGGGAGGAGGAACATCGTGAAAGTAGCATTCGCTACAGTTGATGGAATTAGAGTGAATGCCCATTTTGGGCAGAGTCCGATGTTCGCAATTTATAAAGTTACCAAAGGTGGCGGGGAGCTTATAGGTCTTCGTAAACTGCCAACGATTCTCAATCAGGATGAAGCAGGCAAAATAGAGAGTCGTCTGGAGGTGGTAGAGGATTGCACGCTAATATTCATCATGCAGATTGGAGCCTCAGCAGCGGCAAGAGTCACACGTCGTAAAATTATGCCGGTAAAGGTTCCACCAGGCAGTCCTATTGATGAGCAAGTGAAGCGGATTGTTGAAATGCTACAGGGCAAACCACCGATGTGGCTAGCCAAGGTATTACATGCTGAAAATGAAGCGGAAGGGGCGAGTGTAGATGGATCCCATAGCTAATGAGAGTGCTGCATTAATGGGCCGGGTTGCTCCGGAAGCGGCAGTATTAAAACGCCGTTGTCGAACCACGGAGAAAAAGCTGGATAAAGATATAGCAGAGATGCTCATACGCCGGTTATGTCAATTGCTTGATACAGAAGACTTTTTTGGAAGGCATGCTTCTCTTTCACCACAGAAGAAGATCGAACGATTGTTTCTCGCTTCCCCTGAAGACAAGAACAAATCTGATTTTAACTGCGCGGTTTCTCCAAAGGTCCGTTTGCAGGTTCCTCTCTTGTTTCAGGCGGTGGCGGGCGTGATCGAGGAGAAAAGTGGGGTTCTGGTTCAGAGCTCTTCTGAAATAAATGGGGAAGGATTTGGGCGTGCTCTTTTATATAGTGATCGGATTATTCTTGTGTTAAAAAGCTTGAGAGCAGGTTTTCCGTTTCCTTTTACCTCGGAGGATAAAGTAATTCGCTACGGCGTTGCTTGTGTAGAAGAAGGGCTGGCCTTTATGGATAAATTTAATGAAATGACAGCTCTCTATGGAACGGATGGTCTGGAGGGTTAGATTCCAATGATGCAGCTCAGCCACAGGGAGGGAGCAAAATGGAGCAGCTTGTAGGCGGCACCGAACTGGAACGATACGCACGCCAATTGAAGCTGCTTGGAGAAGGCGGGCAGAAAGCGCTAAAAGAAGCTACAGTGATGATTGCTGGAATTGGTGGGCTTGGAGGCACTGCCGCACTTTATCTAGCTGCTGCCGGAATCGGCAAGCTGATCTTGGCGCATGAAGGAAACATTGTGCCTCCAGATTTAAATCGACAGATTTTGATGGACAGTGATCATTTGGGTATGGAAAGGATGAGCACAGCAATTCAGCAGCTAAAACGTCTGAATCCAAATGTTGAAATTGAAGGATATAATTCGAAGATTGAATACAATATGGCAAAACCTTGGGTAGAGCAAGCCAATATAGTGATTGATGCACGGTATGATTTTCCGGAAAGATATGCGTTGAACCGCCTATGTGTAGAAACCGGCACGCCAATGGTAGAGGCGGCGATGTATGGATTTGAGATTTCACTAACAACGGTTATACCTGGTGAAACCCCTTGCTTAGAGTGTCTTTATCCGGATGTGAATCCAGAATGGGAACCGTTTGGCTTTCCAGTATTGGGAGCAACCTCCGGAATTGCGGGTTGTCTGGCTGCGTTGGAAGCCGTAAAATGGGTTACAAGGGTAGGGACGACTTATGCGGGCGTAATGCATCGCTTCAATTCACTCGACTTCGCCTGTTACAGCGTCCATATTACCCGTAATCCGAATTGCACTTGCTGCGGAGAGGAAGGTAAACCGTGAAAAGTCTCAGGCTATGTGACACGACACTTAGGGATGGTGAACAGGCGGCTGGAGTTTCATTCACGAGGGAAGAAAAGCTGGAAATCGCAAGGTTGCTGTCGGAATGCGGAGTGGAGCAAGCAGAGGTAGGAATTCCTGCCATGGGCAAGCAAGAGCAAGAAGATATTGCGGCTATCGCTGATTTAGGTCTTCCTATGAAGATGATGACCTGGAATCGGGCTTTGGAAAGTGATATCGACAAAGCGTGGGCGACGGGTGTGAACTGGAGTCATGTATCGATCCCTGTCTCGGAAATTCAATTACAAGGTAAGCTAGGTTTAACACCTGCCAAAGGTCTGACAAGATTACTGCATGCGACGGAATATGGTCAACGGCTAGGAATGACTGTGTCGGTGGGGATGGAGGACTCTTCAAGGGCGAGTATGGAGTACTTGGTTGAACTGGTAAATACATTATATAAAGAAGGCATTCGTTGGTTCCGTTATGCAGATACGGTATCTGCTCATCATCCGGGTCAAATGGCAGAGCGGGTAAGCACATTACTTAGTGCTGTTCCTGCAGATGTAGAGCTTGAGGTACACTGCCACAATGATTTTGGTCTTGCTGCTGCAAACACACTTAGCGGTATTGCCGCGGGTGCGGTCTGGGCAAGCACTACGGTGGCAGGGATTGGTGAACGCACCGGGAATGCAGCATTGGAAGAAGTAGTGATGGCTTGGCGTTATCTTTATGGCGGGGAGAGCAGCGTGCGTCCAGAGTGTCTGAAGGGGGTGGCGGATAGGGTGATCGCAGCCTCGGGCCGAAGTGTCGGCGATGCCAAACCAATCGTCGGATCACTCGCCTTCACACATGAATCTGGGATACATGTTGACGGTTTGCTGAAAGAAACAGCCACCTACCAGACCTTTGATCCCACTGAGGTGGGGAGAGCACATCATTTTGTATTAGGTAAACATTCCGGAAGTGGTGGAATCATGCATGTTCTGAACGCACATGGTTTAGAGGTTAGTGCGGGAACCGCGGGACGTTTGCTGGAACGGGTGAGAGATTATGCCGAAGTTAATAAAGTGAATGTGCCAGAGCTCCTCTTGGTTGAATGGCTGAGGGAGGATTGGCAACGACCGTAAGAGATATCAGTAAGAATGAATAAAGGCTGACAAGACGGGTACGAAACCTGTCTTGTCAGCCTTTTTATGTTGTTATGATTAAGTTTATTGTGTTAGCCCTTAACCGCCCCGGCGGTAATTCCCTTGGTCATCTGTTCTGTGAAGAGCAGGTAGATCAGGATGGTTGGGATGGCGATGATCGTCATAACCGCGAACTGTGCACCATAGTTGGATGAATACTCACCAGTGAATTTCATAATGGAGAAGGGAATCGTCTTAAGATCTTCCGAGGTGAGGAAGGTGTTCGCCATAATGAATTCATTCCAAGTGCTGATGAAATTGAGTACACAGATGGTTGCCAGCGCCGGTTTGGTGATGGGCAGGATGATACGGAAGATTAACCCGTAAATGCCACTGCCATCAATAACGGCGGACTCTTCAATAGCCCGTGGGATGGTCTCCAGGAACCCGGTCATAATCAGGACACTCATGGGGATGACAATGGCTGAGTAAGGCAAAATCAATGTGTACATATTGTTCAGCATCCCAAGCTTGTTAAACAGAATGAAGTTTGGCAGCAATGTGGCGTGAATGGGAATGATCATGCCTAACATGATTAGAGAGAGGACGATGCCACTTAGCTTCCATTTCATCCGGGTAAACGCATATCCCATCATCAGGGACACCAGCGCAGAGAGCATAACAGTAATCACTGTAATGATAAGACTGTTGGCAAAATAACGTGGCACACGCCCGTAGGTAAAAGCGTTTCGATAGTTCTCCCACTGGGGTGGAGAGGGCCATTTCAGAAATGAGCTTCCAAAGAACTCACCGCTCTTGAGCAGGGAATAATCGATCAACCAAATAAGCGGAAATAACTGAATCAACGCGATGATACACAGGAACACCATCATTAGGATTTTGCCCGTTGTAGGCTTTCTGCGTTCTTGTTTGTGAAGGTTTAGCTTAGGGGGTGAAGCGGCAGGCGATAAGGAATTATTCATAGGATTTCCTCCGGTTACAGGGTTTCTTTAAAATTCTCCGATATCTTTCTTTAAAATCTTGTTGAGGATAACGGTTAGGATCAGGCAGAACACAATAAACAGAATCGAAATGGCATTACCATAACCGTATAGCGATGATGAGAAGGCAGTTTTGTACAGATAGTTCCC
Source organism: Paenibacillus sp. FSL L8-0333 (assembly GCF_037965665.1). Classification (NCBI taxonomy): domain Bacteria; kingdom Bacillati; phylum Bacillota; class Bacilli; order Caryophanales; family Paenibacillaceae; genus Paenibacillus; species Paenibacillus sp. FSL L8-0333. Next base: position 5,595,101 of record NZ_CP150186.1, on the reverse strand, counting down.
TAGGAACTGTGTGCTATTTGCAGGGCCACCGTTGGTCATTAAGAATACGGTTTCCATTTGCTTAAGGCAGGTGGTGACGGCAATGATGATGGCAACCCGCATCATCGGCGAAAGCAGCGGAATGATGATACGCGTGTAGAGGGTGAAGTTGTTGGCGCCGTCGATTCTTGCGGCTTCGCTTAAATCTTCCGGAATGCCTTGCAGACCTGAATAATACAGCAGCAGTGCATACCCAAAGCCTTGCCACATAACAACAATGATGATGCACCAGATGGCCGTCTTTGGATCACCGAGCCAATCATGCGTAAGTGCATCCAATCCAACTCCGCTTAGCAGCTTGTTGAGCAGTCCGTAGTTTGGATGGAAAATTCCGGTCCACAGCTTGGCTGTAACGACGACGGAAATTACAGCGGGGATAAAAAAGATCGTCCGGAATATTTTTTCGTATTTGCCGGAATTGGTTAGGAATATCCCCATGAGAATGGCAAAGGGATGTTGTAAAAATACAGTGGCGGCGGTCAGGAGCAGGGCATTGACTAGCGATCTCCAGAACACTTTGTCATGAAATAGAATTTCACGGTAGTTATCAAAGCCGATGAAATTGTATTTGCCGATTCCGCCCCAATCCGTAGAACCGTAATAAGCGCTCATGAAGATAGGGATGCAGATCATAAAAGCAAATAGGAACAGTCCAGGTGCGATGAGTAAGAATATCGCTTTTTTGTCGCTTAACACTCTGTGCATGGAAATCTCCGTCCTTTTAAAGAGTAATCTATCTATTACCATCGTAACGGGAAGCCAGGCACCGGAACATGCCGTAAATTTCAGATCGGTGTATACATTTTTTCGAAAACAAAACCCCGGCCTCTGGGGGAAGCCGGGGTTTGCGCACTGCCATCTATTAGGTTACTTCAGGAGCGCTAAGGTTCATGTTTTTTGTAGTTCTCTGGTTTATTTACCAGCGAATTTATCGGATGCAGCATCCAGTGCTTTGGCGAATTCCTCAGGGGTAATTGCATCAGAAAGCAGGCTTTGATGCGCCTCCATTACCTTTTGCTTGAACTCATCGTCACCCACATCCTGCAGTGGAGTACCGCTGGAAGAGGTCATGGAGCTGAATACTTCAATCAATTCTTTTTGCAGCTGGGTTTCGTTACCCGTTAGGAATTGATCGAATTGCTGCGCAGGTGTACCCGCGCCGGCTTGCCATAGCATTTTAGACCAATGCTCTGGAGCGAAGAAATATTTCAAAAAATCAACAGCGGCTTCAGCATGTTTGGAATTTTTGCTGACTGCATATCCGCCACCATACCAAGCGGCATCATCGGTTGCTTTACCTTTATCTGAAGCTGGGAAAGCGAAAGCACCTACGTTATTGCGGAATTCTTCAGAGAAGTTCTCGTCTGTTGCCAGACCCGACTCCCAAGCGCCCATAAAGAACATGGCAGCTTGCCCTTGTCCGAACAAGTTGCGTGCAGCACCGTAATCGGCAGTCAGCCAGCCATCGGCAAAACCTTTAGCATCGGCAAATTGCTGCATTTCAGTTGCGGCTGCAACGAGACTAGGATCTGTAAAGGATATTTTACGCGCAACAGCTTCATCCATTGTATTGAAATCGCCAGTCTGACGTTGGGCTACAAATTCATACCAGATAGGCAGTGTCCAAGCGTCCATACCATTCATAGCGATCGGGTTAATTTTCTTGGCACGAAGTGTTTTGACGGCGGCAAGCAAATCATCTGTGGTTTTTGGAACCTCGATGCCGTTGTCAGCGAATATTTTTTTGTTATAGTACATGACCATGTAGTCGGCACCACGCGGCAAGCCGTAAAGTTTACCATCTTTACTGAAGCCGTCCATGGATCCGGACACAAACTGATTACCTTCGAAGTCAGCGCTGTTCAGTTCAAGCAGCAGATCGTTATCCAGCAGCGGACTCAGGAAGGAGGGCTGACCCCAGGCTTGAATGATATCAGGCAGCTGATTGCTGGAGGCATACACTTTGATTTTTGATTTGTAAGGCTCATCTTGAAGCGCTTCCACTTCAATCTTGACGTTAGGGTTCTCTTTCATGTAAGCATCGATAATGTCTTGCTCTACCTTACCTGAACCATTTGCCCGATCCGCGAGCGCGGTGAAGAACTTCAGTGTGATTTTTTCGGCGGGTGTATTTTCCCCTGCACTTGCTGTTGCTTCGGCAGTAGCTTCGGCCTTGTCATTTGTAGGTGCATTGGTAGCTTTCGCATTGTTATTTCCGCCACCGCAGCCTGCGAGCAGAGCTGGTAGCATTAGACTCATAAGTGCTAGCTTTATTCCTTTACCTTTCATCAAAAACCCACCTTTTTTATGAGATATATTTCCACGAGAACGGCTGTCATCAAACGAGGACGACAATGTCGTTTCTTCTTGCATCCCCATCTTAAGAGTTTATGACCGATAGAAACATGGTCCATATTTAAGAACTATGTAGGTATTTTTCAGTGATTGTAAAAAGCTGGTTCAGGGTTTAATGATTTCAGTTATACTTGGTTTACACATTTATTGATTATACATGAAGGTGGTTCTCATGAATCGAAACATCCGCTTATTAAGCCGTTATCGCCATCTTCCGCTCCAGTTTAAGCTGTTATTATGGTTTGTGCCGCTGCTTCTCGTGACTATATTCGCTATGGGGTGGAACTCCTATCAGATCTCTTCGCAGCAGGTGGTGGAGAAAATGAAACAGTCACAGGATCACCTGACCCGAAAAACAGCAGAGCAGATTGATGAGATGGTGAGGGGAATGATTTCTTTTTCCAATACACTCTTTCTGGATGAAAGTGTGCAGCGGCTCTTAGTGTCGTCAGAAGCACAAAAAGAACGAAATTCCGTATTTAAAACGGTCACCAACCTGATGGTCGCTGGCAACTCGATTCAATCCCTGATTCTATACTCTTTGGAAGACCAGAATAACGGGGCGGAGCCTTTTGCTGCGAACCAAGCCGGATTGACAACTGGCATGAAGTTCTCTAACTTTATCCAAACCTCGTACTACAAGGAAGCCGTTGAAGCCGCAGGTAGTCCAACCTTTGGATTGTCCAGACCCACGGATGGCATATTTGTTGGTGATCATTATCATAAGATTGTACTTTCCAGAATTATCAAGAATGTATATACTTTAAAACCGGCAGGGCTTGCGGTGATCGGGGTCGATGCTGGTAAGATTGGAAGCCAATATCTAGACAACTCTGAAGATGATGTAGATATGTTTGTGGTAGATCGAGACGGGCTCATCATTACGGCTTCTAACAAGAGCTGGATCGGCAAAAGAGATCTTGATCTTCCGTATTTTGCGGACAGCGATCCTAAGTTGAGCCTAAAGGAGAGGCTGGAGTCTACAGCGGATCACAAACAGTGGATTGTCTCGCATCTGCAGTCAGAAACGACGGGTTGGTATGTAGTGGTGGTGCATTCCAAACGGCAGCTTGTCAAAGAGCTGGGACAGATTTCACAGGTCACGGTGACGATCGCTTTTCTGTGCTTAGCAGTTAGCTTAATGGTTACCTGGCTCGCCGCCGCCTCAATAACGAAACCGCTGAAAAAGCTTTCCCGCTCCATGCGCAGATTGCAGACAGGGGATTTCACGCAGCGCGTATTTTTTGAAGGAAATGATGAGATTGGTCTCTTGGGCCATGGTTATAATCTAATGGTGCAGCGGATCAAATCGCTCATCAATGATGTATATGCCTCCAAACTGAAGCAGCAGGAAGCAGAATTGAAAACGCTTCAGGCACAGATCAGGCCGCACTTTTTATATAACACGCTGAATACGATTTGTTGGGAAGCTGAGAAGAAGGGCGACAAAGAAATAGCGGATATGGTCTATTCGCTTTCTCAAGTATTCCGGCTGAGCTTAAATGATGGGCGGGATACGTTTACATTAGAACAGGAAGTAGAGCTTGTGACGAATTATTTGTTCCTGCAAAAAAATCGGTTTCGAGAACGTTTTGAGTTCGAAATTGCCTTGGATGAGAGTATCAAGGATTTCACAGTTCCGAAGCTGCTGCTCCAGCCACTGGCGGAAAATGCAGTGATTCATGGGATCGAGCCACTGGCTGGAAGTGGGCTAATCTCGATTCGCGCCTTCCGCAAAGATAGAACTATTGTACTCGAGGTTCAAGATAACGGGGTGGGAATCACGCCGGAAAGACTTCAGGAGCTACATCAGCGTTTAGCGAGAGGAAGCTCTATTTCGGAGGAAGAGGAGAATGCTGGACGTTCGGGGTTTGCACTCTCGAATGTACAGGAACGTTTAGCTTTGTTTTTTGACGGAGCCTCATTGCAAGTAGAGAGTGTAGAAGGAGCAGGCACACGTATTATCATTCATATCACTGTGGAGGGTCCCTAAATGATGAAGCTGAAGCTGCTGATTGCTGAAGACGAAGACACCATCCGTGAGGGTATCGTCAATATGATTGACTGGAATTCGCATCAGATTGAGGTAATGGGCGAGGCGGGGAACGGAAGTGAAGCGCTGGCTCTGATGGAGTCTGAACAGCCGGATTTATTGTTAACGGATATCCGCATGCCGCAGATGAATGGTCTGGAGCTAATCGAAGCTGGACGGCGTCGCGGTTACGACTTTCGCTCGATTATTTTATCTGGATACAATGAGTTCTCTTATGCGAAACAAGCGATTGCGCTGGGGGTTGTCGATTATGTGCTGAAGCCGTGCCGGCCGGAAGAAATTCTGAAGACGGTACTAAAGGCTAAGGAGCTAATTGAAAGGCAGCGTTGTCAGGAGAATGAGCAGCTAAAAAGAGATCGTTCCTGGCATAAAAATGCACCGCTTGTCAAAAGCCAAGTGCTGTCCCAATGGATTCATCATCCTCCGGTTCCGCTGGAGCGGCGGCAGGAGCTGATCGGTGAGTTAGCTATGGCTATTAGCCACGAAGGTCCGCAGATTGGGCTGGTCAGCTTTGATTTTGATCCTCCCTCTGCCGGTGGGTCTGGGCAGGATTTTGTACTTTTGCGTTACGCGGCCCTAAATATTATTAGTGAAACCTTGTCTCCTATCTATAAAGGAAAAATCGAGACCTTTCATGATGGCAATCTCCTGCTCTGGATCGGCAGTGGTTTAGCTGGAACGGATTCCCGCAAGTCTTACCGAACCCCCATCTATTTAAAAGAGCAAATCGGGATGCTGCAAAGCAATCTGGAGAAATACCTCAAGCTGTCAATCAGTATTGCTGTAGGCTCCTGTCGTGCGGATATTTCGGAAGCTCACCTGTCTTATAAAGAAGCGCTTCAGGCCATGGAATCCCGCTTTCTGAACGGGAAAGGCGGCGTTTATTTTTATACAGAAGGCTCGGGAGTTATTGGGGGTGGCGCACAGGAGATCGGGATTTTAGATGATCCTGAATTAAATGTGCTGGAGGATGAGATGCTTGTGGCAGTCGGTGCAGGAAGTAATGAGCTTGCCCTCGATCTGCTGGAGCAATGGCTGGAACGTTTTCGCGGAAACCCCGGATGCCTCAAGCAGGAGGTGAATATTCGGGCAACAGCTTTTGTCGTTCGCCTTAAGAGGCTTGCGCAGGAAAAACAAGTAGCCGGATTCGAATGGAAGCAGCATTTGGTCAATTGGATGGAGCAGGCACCACAGATCGAGACGCTGGAAGAATTGTCTACGATCCTGAATAAGATCATGCAGAATGTGGTGGAGGCTTTTTCTAAACATCGCCCTCTGCATCGAACAGTAGTTACAGCGCTCGAGATCATCCGTAACAAATATAATACCAATCTGTCTCTGGAATATGTTGCGAAGGAAGCTTATGTATCTAATACTTATTTAAGTTCACTGTTCCGCCAGGAGCTGGGTGTGAATTTTCTCGATTATTTGCATCAATACCGGGTAGAAGAGGCAAAAAAGCTGCTCCGCCAAAACTTAAAAATGTACGCTGTTGCAAAGTTAGTAGGCTACGGGGAAGAACGCCACTTCAGTGCTACTTTTAAGAAATGGACCGGACTTACGCCCTCACAATATCAAAAGGGACTAGGGAAGTAGGAGCAAATTGTTATCTACTAGGCTTTGTGTGGTTAAACTCTACATATAGCTAAATAGGAGGTAACCGAGAAATGAACCCGAAATGGTGGAAAGAAAGTGTCGTGTACCAAATTTATCCGATTAGCTTCATGGATAGTAACGGAGATGGGATTGGAGACTTGCAAGGAATCATATCCAGACTGGATTATTTGCAGGATTTAGGTGTAGACGTGATTTGGGTCTGCCCTATTTATAAATCGCCAAACCATGATAACGGTTATGATATCAGTGATTACTGTGACATTATGAAGGAATTTGGCACGATGGATGATTTTGACCATTTGCTGAGGGAGATGCACGCACGTGGGATGAAGCTGATGATGGATTTGGTTCTGAACCATACGTCACATGAGCACCCATGGTTTGTTGAATCCAGATCGTCGAAGGATAATCCGAAACGGGACTACTATATTTGGCGAAAAGGAAAAAATGGAGGTCCCCCGAATAACTGGGAGTCTTATTTCAGTGGCTCGGTGTGGGAGCTTGATCCGCGGACCGATGAATATTACCTTCACCTCTATTCCAAATATCAGCCTGATCTGAACTGGGAGAATCCCGTGGTCATTGATAAGCTGCATGAGATGGTGGAATGGTGGCTGAAGAAGGGTGTGGACGGATTTCGCTTTGATGCCATTGCACATATCGTGAAGACGAAAGGTTACCCGGATGCGGATAATCCAGGTGGAACACCTACCGTACGGGCTTATGGAATGTTCTCCAATCTGGCAGATGTGCATACCCTGCTACAGAATTTATATGATAAAGTGCTTTATTTCTACGATATTATGACGGTAGGAGAGACCTCAGGACTTGGACCGGAGCAGGCGCTAGATTACGTAGGTGATGGTCGCCGGGAGCTGAATATGACTTTTCAGTTTGAGCATATGTTTCTGGATGCCGCTTCGGCAGGTAGTGGAAAATGGGATGTCGTCCCATGGAGTCTACTGGAGCTGAAAAAGATTATGAGTAATTGGCAGACGGTTCTGCATGACAAAGGCTGGAATGCGAATTATCTCTGCAACCATGACCAGCCGCGCGCAGTGTCCCGGTTTGGGAACGACCTTTTTTACCGGATTCCTTCGGCTAAAATGCTGGCGACCTTCATTCACATGCTGGAAGGCACACCTTATATTTATCAAGGCGAAGAAATTGGAATGACGAATGTCTGTTTCGAATCCATTGATGATTACCGGGATGTAGAGACGCTTAATTATTATGAGGAAAAGCGAAAAAACGGCGTTCCAGAAGAGCAGATTATGTCTGCCATTCATCATAAAAGCCGGGATAATGCCCGCACCCCGATGCAGTGGGACGATGGTCACGCAGGTGGTTTTACGACGGGGACTCCTTGGATCGAAGTGAATTCCAACTATATGGAGATCAACGCTGGCAACGCGATTAAAGATGCCGATTCCATCTACAACTACTATAAACAGCTGATTGCCCTGAGAAAAAAACATAAAGTCATCGTTTATGGAGCCTACGAGTTGTTGCTTGCAGAGCATACAGAGATATATGCGTATACCCGGACATTGGAAGATCAGCGGCTGCTGGTTATTCTGAATTTTTATGATGGAGAGCCTGTATTCGAATGGCCAGCAGAGTTCCAACCAGAAAATATAGAGCTGTTAATTTCTAATTATTCCGTGGAAAAAGATGAGCAGATCCAACCGCTTAAACTTCGACCTTATGAAGCACGAGTATATTTGCAGCAGCTTGTGTAAAGGAAGCTGTAGGAATGAGTTGTCATGAAGGGGCTGAACGCTCACTGTGACAACTCTTCTTTGAGTTTGTGAGTAAAAGACTGTACAATGGCGATACATTAACATACATAGAGTGGAGTTACAGGAAGACGCCTGTGGGAGGAGAGACAACATGACTGAATGGTATGAAAAGAGCTTCGGAGAGGATTATCTGGTCGTATACAAACATCGAGACTTTGGTGGAGCTCGTAAAGAAGTTGAACGAATGATCTCGTGGCTGGGACTACCGCCAGGCTCCAAAGTGCTGGATTTATGTTGTGGGATGGGACGTCATTCACTGGCGCTTGCGGAAGCAGGGTACGAGGTAACTGGAGTGGACTTATCAGAGGTATTGCTGCGTGAGGCAAGATCTCAAACAGGAGCGGAGCAGGTAACTTGGCTGCGTTCTGACATGCGTGACCTACCGTTAACTGGAGGTTTCGATGCTGTGGTTAATCTATTCACTTCCTTTGGTTATTTTGAAGAGGATGAGGAGCAGGTAAAGGTTTTGCGTGAAATCTATCGGATGTTGAAGCCGGGTGGCAAGTTTGTTATTGATTATCTGAATCCTGCGTATGTGATTCGTCATCTGGTGCCGCATTCTACCCGCGAGGATGGAAAAAATCTGATTGATGAGTCGCGGCGGATCGAGGATGGGTACGTGAAGAAGGACATCATTTTAACCTCTAAAAATGATTCTACACCTCGCCAATATCATGAACGTGTGAAGCTGTATTCCTTGGAGAAATTCAGCGGGATGATCGAGGAAGCGGGTTTACAGCTCGAAGCTGTGCATGGCAGCTATGAAGATGAGGTTTATAATGCAGAAAGCTCCACGCGGATGATTTTTAGTGGAATTCGATCGTAATGGTATCAGGAAAAAGATTCAAAGGCGGTGATCTCACCATGTCTAAGGCGGATATCACTTCATGGGACGAGAACATTCTTCAGGTCTCGGTGCCCATGGACTCGCCGCTTCGTCAAGTGAACAGCTATATTCTACCCGATGAAGATGGCAGAATTACTATTATCGATCCCGGTCCGCGTAGTCCGGAGACAGAGAAATGCTGGCAGGCGATCCTGCAGGAGCTGGGATTGTCGTGGAAGGACGTGCGGGATATCGTCGTAACACATCATCATCCCGATCATTATGGATTGGCGGGATGGTTGCAGTTACAGACCGGATGTAAGGTATGGATGACTGAACGTGCTCATGCCGAAGCGATGTTGATGTGGGGCAGTGACACGGATATCAATGAAGTTTTGCCGTTATATTTCATCGGACACGGAATGTCGGAAGAATGGTCGAGTGGAATTAAAGCGCATTTGGAGAGCTTTGACACGCAAGTGGAGCCGCAGCCGGTTGTAACTTATCTGAATGAGGTAGAGCCTTTCGGGATGGGGGGCCGTGAATGGCAATTGATTGTAACCGGCGGACATGCACCGGGACATGTGAGCTTGTATCATGCGGGCAGCGGGCAAATGATCTGCGGCGATGCTGTGCTGCCGCAGATTTCGCCCAATGTCAGCCTGCTTCCAGGCAGCGATCCACAGCCGCTGCAGACGTTTCTTCAGGGGCTGCGGGAGCTGGGCAGCTATCCGGTCAGCATGGCGTTCCCGGGCCATCGGGAACCGTTCACGGGCTTCACGCACCGGGTCAGCAGCCTGCTCGCTCATCATGAGGAGCGGCTGGATACCACGGCAGCCTTGCTCGCAAACGGCCCGCTGAGCGGCTTCGCAGTCTGCGAAATTCTGTTTCGCAGCCGGGTAACCACCGTTCACCAGATGCGCTTTGCGATGAGTGAGACACTGGCGCATTTAGCGGAGCTGATGCGCCGGGAGCGGGCAGTGATGATAGAGGCGGACGGTGCTATATTATTTGCAGCATCTCAAAGTGCTGGAGACCATGTTAGTTAGAGTTTCTAGCGGGCTCGAAGAGTGATGAGTGATGAATGATGATTGATGAAATGAATTGAGATGTGAAGGTTATGATCAAGTAGAGGTACAGAGCAGTCCTGTGTTATTGGGACTGCTCTTTTTTTGGGTTTTGGTTTTAGTGACTAAGGAGAGAGTATAATTCGGTGCTATTTATATGAATATTGAGCTCCTCAGTCCGATCGCATACCAAACTAACCTTTGATTACATACTCATGCGTTAGGCTGATCATTTGGACTAACATTTGATTACTTTGCTTACGCGTTACACAGGTCATTCGGACTCAGATGCAGCTATTCGTGAGTTTTGGGGCTTTTGAGGTTAGTATCGGACCGGAGAGGCGTTATTGCTAGTGCAGAGGGTAGTTATTGGTCATTTTTGAGTGAATAGCGACTCTGGAGTCCGAAAGTGTCCAAATCTAAGGGGATTGTGAGTATAGTGTCACCTGAGTCCGAACGCATTACCAACTAACATTTGATTACTTTACTTATGCGTCACACAGATCATTCGGACTCAGATGCCGCTATTCGTGGGTTTTGGGGCTTTTGAGGTTAGTATCGGACCGGAGAGGCGTTATTGCTAGTGCAGAGGGTAGTTATTGGTCATTTTTGAGTGAATAGCGACTCTGGAGTCCGAAAGTGACTAAATCAAGGGTGTTTTATGGAAATAGGGTCACCTGAGTCCGATCGCATTACCAACTAACATTTGATTACTTTACTTATGCGTCACACAGATCATTCGGACTCAGATGCCGCTATTCGTGGGTAGAAACACATCTTGTCGAGTAACTAAGTGTTGGTATTGACTAATTGGGGAATTCCTCCCTGTTTTTTGAGGATTGTTGAGGTGTAGAGCGGATATTAGGGAATTTCTCCCTAATATTCTACGAATGTAGCTATAAATTAAGGTTTTCGTAGAGTTATTAGGGAAGAATTCCCTAATACCTTAGGTTTTGAACGATTTTCGGTATTTTTTAGGGAGATTTTCCCTAAAACGGTCCCCAACCCAATCCAACCCAACCCAACCCAACCCAACCTCAAAAAAAGCGATTGTCTCATAACCCGCAAGGGCTACGAAACAATCGCTTTTTAATTCTCAGAGTGTACCCAAAACACCGGTTACTCCGGTTGTTTTTCATGTTCTGCAAGTTTCCTTGCAGCTTCTTCGCGATCCTCAGGTGAATGCGGAAGTTCGAGGTCTATCTCACGCTCTGCTTGCTTACGGTGTGCGATTCGGCTACTAGCTGCAGCGGCTACAGCTCCGACGATATCGTCGAGAAAGGTGTGGATCTGCCCGGTGTTTTTGTCGTTCAACCGTTCAAGAACGCCTGGCTTAAGCTTGTCCACATAACCATAGTTGGTGAAGCCAATGCTGCCGTATACATTTACGATGGAGAAAGCCAGAATCTCATCCACTCCGTATAATCCCTCATCATTTTCGATCATATCCTGAAGCGGCGGAAACAACTTCCCCTCCTCCGCGAGCATGTCCAATTGAATGCCCGTAAGTACTGCATTTTGCACTTCCCGTTTGCTGAGTACCATCTCAACGTTATGGACACACTCTTCCATTGTTAAGTTTGGATAATATTTTTTTTGCAGAAACATAACGAGCTCTGCGATTTCCTGCAGGTTCACTCCACGCTTATTCAACCACACTTTGGTCGCATCTGCGACTGCCTTGCTGTTCAGACTGTAAGGTATTTTTGCGATTGGTTCATCAGCCATGATTAGTCACCTCGTAAGTTAAGTCTTTGCATTACAACGTTCGTTAGCATGATGTTAAGCGCTGGTGTTATCTCAGATTGTACGTTTAGAAGAAGTATTTGTCCAGAAAGCGGAGTCTATGTGAATTAAAATCTAGATCCAACCCAACCTGAAAATAAAGTACACAGGCTTTTCCAACAATTTAGGATAAGCAGTTGTTATTTTTTGGACAAAGGTCTCGTATACATAGCAGTACAAATGCTATCTAACCTTGAAAGGGGTAATAAATGATGAAAACAATGCAACAAATCCGCGGGATTTCCGCGGTCTGCCTACTCGCAGTTCCACTGGCACTGTCCGGTTGTGGCTTGTTCGGTTCGGAATCAGCATCGATTGATGCTCCGCCACCTGAGGTTGAAGCGCAGATGCTACAGACAGAGGGAAATAACACTTTGGATTCAGGTGTATTTGGTCCAGTGGCTCAGGATGATGCACAAAGAGCTGTTAAGGACAGCACCAAAACCGCTAAAGCAACGGATAAAACAACGGCTTCCGGTGACCGGACGACCGTATATTTGGAAGATGGAAACGGCTTACTCGCTCCAGTGTCGCTAAATCTGCCAAAAAGCAAAGATTCCAGCACGCTCAAGAACTCTTTAATGGCATTAGTGAATAAGGGAGAATATGCGTCCTCATTGCCAGAAGGCTTCCAAGGCATTCTACCAGCTGGAACTGAGGTGCAAAGCATTACGGTAGACAAGTCGAATCTGGCAGTTGTTGAGTTCAATTCGGAATTTAACAACTACGATGCTGCGGATGAACGCAAAATCCTTGAAGCGATCACTTGGACGCTGACCGGTCAAGATGACATTAAAGGTGTACAGTTCTGGGTAGATGGTAAAAAGCTTACGGAAATGCCGCTTCAAGGTACTCCGCTGGATCGCCCGCTGTCCCGCACAATGGGCATTAACCTGCCTAAACAAGGTCCATCTTTGATGAACTCTAGTGCGGTTACTGTTTATTTTTCCACAACATCTCCTGACGGTATCCAATATTATGTTCCGGTTACGCGCTTTGTACCCGCAGGGCAAGAACAGCTGACTGCTGCTATCAATGAACTGATTGCGGGACCTGAATCCGGAGACGGTCTGGAAATGGTTATGACACAGGGCACATCACTTGATTCGGTTGAAGCCGGACAAAACGGTGTTGTTACTGTATCCTTGACTGACGATATGTTCGCAGATGGGAAGGAAGTTCCTGCCGAATTGCTGGAATCGGTTGTTCTGACTGTTGCGCAAAATACGGAAGATGCTCTGGTTCAAATTCGTTTGAACGGCAAACAATCGATTACTGACACTGACAATGTGGATTATAGCAAACCTGTTTCTGCACCTGAATTTTTGAACGAGCTCCCGTTATAGAATGACCTTCTAAGGTTTAAAAGATGCTTTTGTGCCTCCTCTTTGGTAGAATAAAAGTTGCTCAAAAAGACGTAACGTCCCGAACGGTGAACTGCCGCAATGAACAACAGGGAAACGGGACTCACACTAAACTATTAGCTATACGATGTAGGAGGCAGAAAAGATGAGATCAAACGGGCGAACTGACGACCAATTACGGCCGCTGACAATAACGACCCAAACGAATAAATATGCTGAGGGCTCCGTGATCATTGAGATGGGAGACACCAAAGTTATTTGTACGGCTACTGTAGAGGAAAAAGTGCCTCCGTTTCTTAAAGGACAAGGAAAAGGCTGGGTAACTGCTGAATATTCGATGCTTCCTCGGGCCACTCAGTCCCGTAATCAACGTGAAGCTGCACGCGGTAAACTTACCGGACGTACAATGGAAATCCAACGGCTGATCGGCCGTGCGCTTCGCTCCGTGGTGAATTTACAAGCGTTAGGTGAACGCAGCATTACGCTGGATTGTGATGTGATTCAGGCGGATGGGGGAACTCGGACGGCTTCGATAACAGGCGCTTTTGTTGCCATGGCATTTGCTATTAATAAAATTGCACTACAGCACAAGCTGGCTGTTTTTCCTATAACAGACTTTTTGGGAGCAATTAGTGTAGGTGTTGTAGGGGATAAAACACTGCTCGATCTGAATTATGAAGAGGATTCCAAAGCCAAAGTGGATATGAATGTAGTCATGACCGGCGGCGGTGCTTTTGTTGAGGTACAAGGAACTGGCGAAGAAAGACCATTCTCGCGTCAAGAGCTGGATCTTTTGTTGGGTCTAGGTGAGAAAGGGATTTATGAACTGATTGCCGCACAAAAAGAAGCGCTCGGAGCGATTGCTCTGAAAATCCCTTCCGGCCAGCCGGGCCAAGAGGTGTAACATGAATTCCACGGGCAATATTCTCATTGTCGCTACGAAGAATAAGGGGAAGGTGCGCGAATTCGAGCACGCTTTTGCCCCGCTGGGCCTGACAGTTAAGAGTATGTATGACTATCCGCATCTGCCCGATGTGGTAGAAGACGGAGCTACTTTTGCAGAAAACGCATTTAAAAAATCCAAAGCCGTAGGTGACGCACTTGGAATTCCGGTACTCGCTGATGATTCGGGTCTTTGTGTAGATGCTTTGGATGGCAGACCTGGTGTGTACTCTGCACGTTTTGCAGGTGAAGATGCTACGGATGGGGAAAATAACCTAAAGCTGCTTAGCGAGCTAGAGAGATTGAAACAGGGGGAAGACACAGATCAGCCTTTGCTGAGCACGGCTAGGTTCGTCTGTACTTTATCGCTGTACGATCCAGTTTCCAAGCAGGAGCTAACCGCAGAAGGTGCGGTCGAAGGTTGGATTACTTCAGAACCATCAGGTGCCGGTGGTTTCGGTTACGACCCGCTATTCTACCTGTCGGAACATGAAAAAACTATGGCCGAGCTTACGCTGGAAGAGAAGCAGCAGATCAGCCATCGAGGAACTGCACTGCGACTGCTGACGGCGAAGCTGGAGAAGAAACTGGCGGCTGAAGGCGGCCTATCGCCGGAATAGAGTTTTTTATAAAAGTGGGGGTGTCCAAAAGCCGCGAAATGGCTGCTGGGCACCCCCGTTTTTTATACCTTCCCTTTGAACTAAGCCTCAAACTTCGTTCGATTCTAACACATTTACCCGTATGAAGCTGCCACCCGGACACAGCTGACCTTAAACGTAGCTATTTCCGATAATTGAGATTCTACTGGACCCCAAAGTCGCTATGGGCACGAAAAACACCCCAAAAGAAGCATTTCATAAGGAATAGCAGCACTGGAGTCCGAAACATAGCTCCAAAGGCTTGAAATTTGTAAATAACGTCAACTGGGTCCTTAACGTAAGCCCCAGAGAATGAGTATGACTCTGCACTAATAATGGGATGTTCTCCTTGTAATGGGACAATCTTCTTGTTGGAATCAAAGAGAGCACCCGATTATATCAGCTTCCAAAGAGCAGGTGTAGAAGCTGGCTCCCACCCCTGAAGTGAAGTGTGAGGCTGCAAGCAGGTATACGTTTTTCCACTGTAGGCAACGACATCACCTACTTTATAAGCAACTCCTGTTACCCAGCTAGAACCTCCCGAAGTAGGTGTAGCAGTCGGTAATGGAGTTTGCGTGGGTGTTACGGTTGCTGTAGGCGTCGGTGCCACCGTTGGTGTCAAAGTCGGTGTTACCGTTGGAGCTACAGTTGCCGTTGGTGTAGACGTTGCTGTTTCACATACGCTGATGTATTTCCAGACACCGTCCGGTCCGCTAAGATCGGGACGATCGCCTTGTGTCCACCACTTGGCTTCATAGATTGAGCCGTTGTAGGAAACACGTTGTCCGCCAGTATATGCGGTTGCCGCATTCCAGGTCGCTGCCGAGCATTGTCCCGGCGTAGGAGTAGGTGTTGGCGCTACAGTTGGCGTTGGCGTCACGGTTGCCGTCGGAGTCGGTGTTGTTGTAGGTGTTGCCGTTGGTGTTGCTGTTGGTGTAGTCGTCGGAGTAGGTGTTGCTGTCGGTGATGCAGACGGTGTTGGTGTTGGCGTAATGCCTCCGTACAGTTTATCGTATTCCTGTTGGGACGAGTTTCCGTTCAGGGTGATTCGCTGTGGACCGCCTGAAAAATTCAGCTTCATCATACCCGGAATTTCAAGTGAAGCTCCATTCGCAATAGTTTGAGTAGCTGTGCCTGTAATACGGTAGCGGTTGAAATCCCAGGCCGTGGAGATTTGCTCAACGCTACCGGCTCCCCATGCCGAGGTTAGGGTTGTAGTTGTTGGCAGGTCGAATTCCAGCTTCCAGCCACCGGGAATATCCGCACCGGTGTTGTTCGTTATTTTTAATGAATAGGTATAGTTCGGATGATCATAAGCGCCGCTGAAGCTGAGGTTGAAGTTTTTAGGTTCAGGCAACTGCGGCTTAGGAGCTCCGCCCGGCGGCGAGGCTGTCTTCAGCTGATCATAGGCAAAATCGGTCAGAGAATTGCCGTACGTATAAGTGCCATCGCTCTGCTCAGAGTAATCGCCCGTTAATTCCCAGAACATCATGCCTCCCAAGCCTTTTTGTTTAATGTAATCCAGCTTGTAGCCTAGAGATTCCTTATCTTCATACGTAAGAAAAACCTTCTTGTCTGCGTTGAACAAGTACGGTGTTTTGGTAACAGGATCGAAGTAACGTTTATTCGCTGGATCTTTGAGCAGATTTAGCACATGCCAGATTGGATTTGCACCAGCAGGCTGCTCTGGTGCGGGATCATTCCAGATGCCGTATTGGCCATCTGCTCCCCCACCGGTTGTCGGAGCTGTGCCGTAAAGGCCGGTATTGTTGATGCCTCCATTCACATTTTTCCAGCCTCGTGAATAATAAGGAACTCCGATCACGATTTTTTCCGGAGGAAGCGTACCGAGATAGTATCGGACCGCCCAGTCGGTATTCAGAACCGGAGTACCCAGCGCAGCAGTTTCAGTATCGCGGGAATCCGGGTACAGTGCAGAATGCGGCCCTACATAACCATTCCACGCACCATGGAAATCATAGGTCATAAGGTTCGCCCAGTCTAAATACTGATTGGCTTCCCCAAGCTTCATGCCCCCAAGAATCCAGGAAGAGGCGGTGGCCGCAATGGTCAGATCATATTTCTGATTGTCTTGTGAACCTGCCAGATCGAGCTTTTCGCGAAGTTTTTTCATAAGAAGAACGTAGTTGTTGTAATTAACTGTACGCAGCGGTTCTGCCACGGCAAAATCGTTAGGATTACCGGACTGCCCAGTGCCAGAAGGGTACTCCCAATCGATGTCCACTCCGTTGAACTGATAGGTACGCAGAAAATCCACAACACTATTGGCAAAAGCTTCTCGCCCGGCTTCCGAATTCGCCATGTTGAAGAATCCTCCGGAACCCGACCAGCCGCCAACAGAAATCAGGGTGCGTACATCAGGATAGAGCTGTTTGTACTTGATCAGTTGGTTAAAATGCCCCTTAAAAGGCAGGGTAGTCAGCTGACCGGGATAGTCTTTTTCGATTGCAGCTGTACGGTCCATGAGATCAATCTTGTTCGTTTGAGGATTTACCTTGGCGAAGGCGTAGTTAATATGGGTAATTTTATCCCACGGAATTTTGTCTACGGTGTAAAATCCTTTGTTCTCCTGATCGCCCCACTCTGGGAAGTAAGCAACGATTTTGCGAGGATGGTCAGCTGCTGGAGCGGGAGCGGAAGGTGTTGTTTCCGTTGCATGGGCCACTGGTAAGGATGCACCTGTCCCGGTGTAAAGTGGAACCAGAACGATTAGGCTCATTAGCGCAGCAAGGTAACTTATGGATATTTTGCGCTTAGCACGTGCTTTTGCAATCATATTTAATATACCTCCAAGGGGGGATAATGTTATTTAGGGAACGCTGCTTCCTGCATGACTTTAATTGAGCTTCCAAAGAGCAGGTGTGGTGGCTGGCTCCCAGCCCTGAAGTGAAGTGTGGGGCTGCAAGCAGGTATATGTTTTTCCGTTGTAGGCGACGACATCACCTGTTTTGTACGCAACGCCTGTTCCCCAGCTAGACCCTTCCGAAGTAGGTGTAGCGGTAGGCAAAGGAGTTGGCGTAGGTGCAACGGTTGCAGTTGGCGTTGGCGCGACAGTAGGCGTAGGTGCAACGGTTGCGGTAGGCGTTGGTACTACCGTAGGTGTTAAAGTTGGGACCACAGTTGCAGTTGGCGTTGGTGTCGCTGTTCCGCATACGCTGATGAATTTCCAGACCCCATCAGGTCCGCTAAGATCAGGACGATCCCCTTGCGTCCACCACTTGGCTTCATAGACTGAGCCATTGTAGGAGACACGCTGTCCGCCAGTGTATACGGTTGTTGCACCCCAGGCCGCTGCCGAACATTGTCCCGGTGTAGGCGTTGGGGTTGGCGTCACGGTTGCAGTTGGCGTTGGCGTTGCTGTTGCCGTAGGAGTTGGAGTTGCCGTAGGTGTTGGTGATGTGGATGGTGTCGGTGTCGGCTGCACCACTCCGCCACCAAGATCGGCGTTTAGTTTATTGGTTAGTGTTTTGTTCCGGTCACCACTTGTTTCCCAGAACATGACACCTGCAAGACCCTTGGACTTCAGGTAGCTGATCTTGTGGCCAAAGGATTCTACGTCGTCATAGCTGATAAAGGTTTGATTTGTTGGATTATAGAGATAAGGCACTTTGGATGTATCATTCCAATAGCGGGTATAGCCGTTTTTGTTGATATAATTAGCTTCGAGATCATAGAAATCATAGCTGCCTTTTTCCCATGTTCCTGTTGGTGAGATGCCAGCGGATACCTGATATTGGCCGTTTCCTGAAGCCGGAGCTCCGCCCCAACCACGACCGTAAAAAGCCATGCCAAGTACAAGCTTGTTCGCAGGTACACCATTCGCAAGATAGGAGGTTACCGCTTTATCGATGTTAAAATTTTGCGGTTCGGTTAAGCCCGAAGCGGAAGCTGCGGGATCATAGTACAACGGAGCATTATGTCCGGTGGTGGTGTTCCAGCTCCCATTAAAGTCATAGGTCATAATATTGATCCAGTCGACAACGGAAGCAATGCCGGCCAGGTTATTGTTGTTGATATACGTTGGGCCTGCCCCGGAAGCAATGGTCAGCAGATAGGTTTTTCCATCCGCCGCGCCGGCTGCATTTAGCTTTTCGCGAACTTTTTGCAGCAGCAGTACATAGTTTTCTTTATCTTCAGGACGGTAGCTATTGCCTGCGAGTCCACCACTTACTGGATATTCCCAGTCGAGATCCACGCCGTCCATCTTGTATTTTTGAATAAAATCAACCGCGGAATTGGCAAAAACCTCACGGGTCGCAGCTGTCGCAGCTACATCCGAGAAACGGTTCGACCAGGTCCAGCCCCCAACGGAGATTAGGGTCTTCAGGTTCGGGTTCTTTTCCTTCAGCTTCCATAGCTGCTTCAGGTTACCTTTGATGGGATCATCCCATTTGTCATCCCCGAAGCTTTTTCCAGTGTCAATCCAAGGGTCACCAAGAACAATCGTACCGTTCGGAACGCTGATGGCTTGGCCTTGTTCATTCTGGCAAGACCAGGTCACCGGATTAGGGCCGGTGGGGTCGGGATTGCCATGAATGCCATTCCAACAAATATCCGCAAAAGCGTAGTTAATGACATTCATTTTGGTAGGATCGATATCTGTTACATTGTAAGCACGCCCGTAAGCGGCCCATGAAGCGTAATAACCAACCAGTTTGTAATCCTGTGCGGCGTTGGCTGTTTTGGGACTGCCACCCAGGGTGGAAAAGAGTGTCAGAACAAGCGCGGCGATCATCGCAATTGCAAAGGTTTTGCGTGAAGCTTTTTTCGTGAAGATCATTGAATTTCTACCTCCTAGATTCAAAGTGTAGTTCGAAATTCTTTTCGGCAAGATGTCCTGACCTTCACCTCCCGTCGGTTGTAGTGCACCATCACCCTTGGCGTCCCTATCATTCTATTGAAGTTCAATTCGTAGATTCAGCAGCAAAAAAGCAGCGGTCCAAATCAAGCCTTACCCAATCAGTAAGCGCTTTCTTTTATGCTTTTTGTGTGCTGCTGTTTCCATTGATTTTAAAAGATGTAACATGCTGTGTATGGTTTGAATGAATAGAGGAGGATGTTTGGAAGTTGGATAATTAGGATGAATTAGATATAAATGGGTGATGGTAACTCTTATTCTCAAGCATAGCTTGCAATTGCGCTAGGGATAAAATCAGGTGATATAGGGGGAGAATTTTCTAATTTATAGTGACTTGTCAAAAAGTGAACCCTTTTGGATTTGTATACTCGCCTTTTATCAAGAAACTCATGAAGAAACACATAACCACCGATGTAATGAATATAAATTATATACATGTCTGAAATATTTTTTTATGGAACTATGCAACGCATCGATGTTTCTTTTCGTTATAGTAGTATCATACGGAAGGTGGTGGGCTCACCGATGGTTGTGTGGGTGTTTTGGCTGATCGCAGCCGGTGTCCTGTTTGTTGTAGAGATGATGACGCTTACTTTTTATTTATTGTGGCTTAGTATTGGTGC
The DNA here is from genome assembly GCF_037965665.1 of Paenibacillus sp. FSL L8-0333. Classification (NCBI taxonomy): domain Bacteria; kingdom Bacillati; phylum Bacillota; class Bacilli; order Caryophanales; family Paenibacillaceae; genus Paenibacillus; species Paenibacillus sp. FSL L8-0333. The sequence continues at coordinate 5,575,111 of NZ_CP150186.1, read as the reverse complement.
TTTGGCCGCAGGTTTGGTGTCGCTGATTGTTCCCGAAGCCATTTTGTTTCAGGTGGTCCTTGGATCACTGGTCGCACTTGGTCTGACTATATTCTCGAAACCACTGGTTTCTAGATTTCGCCATTCACGTGGGTTCAAGGATACAGGTACAGAAATCATCGGTAGGCAAGGAGTAGTTGTTGAGCCGATAGAGCAGGGACGTTACGGGCAAGTGAAGGTAGGCGGAGATACGTGGAGCGCGACCTCTGAACAGTCTCTGGGCAAGGATGAGGTTGTAAGAGTAGTGAAAAGAGGCACGACGATTATCGAAGTAGAACGATGGGGGGAAATGAACTAATGCAATGGGCAATTATCGCAATTATTATTGTAGTGGTCGTAGTTTTTGTGGCATTAACAGTCAAAATCGTACCACAGCAGCGGGTAGGCGTAGTGGAAAGGCTCGGTAAATTTAATCGTCTGCTGACACCGGGGCTGAACATTCTGATTCCTGTAATTGATCAGGTGCGCACCTACCATGATTTACGGATTCAACAAGCAAATGTACCTCCGCAAACGGTAATTACAAAGGATAACGTGCAGGTGCAGATTGATACGATTATTTTCTACCAGGTGGTTGGACCAGAGGAAGCTACTTATGGTATTTCTGATTATGTCTATGGGGTAAGAAACATTTCGACGGCAACGATGCGGCAAATCATCGGTAAGCTGGAATTGGATGAGACCTTGTCTGGACGGGAAAAGATTTCGACGGATATCCGTCTTGCCCTCGATGAAGCTACTGAGAAGTGGGGCGTGCGAATCGAGCGTGTGGAAGTTATCGATATCAAACCGCCGTTGGATATTCAGGAAGCGATGGATAAGCAGATGAAAGCAGAGCGGAGCAAACGTGCCATTGTTTTGGAAGCGGAAGCTGCCAAGCAGGATATGATCCTACGCGCTGAAGGGGATAAACAGAGTAAGATTCTAAAAGCAGAAGGCGATAAAGAAGCGCGTATCCGTCAAGCAGAGGGTTCACGGCAGGCGCAGGAACTGGAAGCACACGGTGAGGCTAAAGCGATTCAAGCCGTGGCAGAAGCAGAAAAATCACGCATTGAGCTGATTCGTTCAGCAGGTCTGGATGAGCAGGTGCTGGCTTATCGTTCCTTCGAGGCTCTGGCTGAGATTGCCAAAGGCCCTGCTAATAAAGTGTTCTTGCCAACTAGCGCTGTTGAAACGCTGGGAAGTCTTGGAGCGATTGCGGAAGTCTTCAAAGCGAGCAAGGACAGTAAATAGATTTTACAATTCGAGCTTATTCCGTTAAAGTAAAAAGCAAAAACAACCTTATGCATATGAAGCTATTGTTGTTCATGCTAACTTTGAAGGAGAGAAGCTACTGTGACGCAAAAAGAAATTTCACCGCTAGTTGAACTGCTTGGATTACAGCCTCACGTTGAGGGTGGTTGGTACAAAAGACTTTGGAATTCGGAATTTGAAATTTCGCAGGAAGTGTTAGGCGATAGCTATTCTGGATCACGTCATTCGGCATCTTCAATTTATTTTCTGCTTCACGAAGGCGAACAATCTGATTGGCATACTGTATTGTCCGATGAAGTTTGGTTGTGGCATTCCGGTAGTCCAATCGTGCTTAGTCTCGGAGGTAATGGAGATAAGCCTGAGGATGTGCAGGAAGTTATTCTGGGTCTCGATATTGCTGCAGGCCAGCAGCCACAAGTGGTTGTTCCAGCGGGAGTATGGCAGGCCGCGCGTTCGTTAGGCAAAGAGCCGACGCTGGTATCCTGTATTGTTTCTCCTGAATTCCATTTTGATGATTTCAAACTAATTGAGAAATAAAGAAGAGCGGGGGCGCTTACGCCTCCGTTTTTTTATAAGGATTTGGGGAATGATGAAGCCATCTGCTATACTTTTTATGGTAGCGTTTGCTTCTTAAGTGGGTAAAAAGGTTAAGTATGTTTAACGAAATAACAATAAGCTTGGAGGGTTAAGTGATGAGTGAATTGAATGCACCGTTCTCGGGTGGTCCTACTTTAAATGATGGGGTGACCATGCCGTGGCTGGGTCTTGGCGTGTATAAGACTAAAGATGGCGAAGAGGTTATTCATGCGGTCAAAACCGCAGTGGAATTAGGATATCGAAGTATTGATACGGCAGCCGGATACAATAACGAAGAAGGCGTAGGACAAGCTATTCGTGATTGTGGAGTGGCCCGGGATGAGCTGTTTATTACGACTAAAGTACGAAATCCTGATCAAGGTTATGAGTCTACGCTAAAAGCGTTCGAGGATAGCCGGCGCAAGCTAGGTCTGGACTATCTAGATCTGTATCTCATACACTGGCCGGTGGCAGGAAAATATCGTGAGACATGGAAGGCCTTAATTCATCTGCAAAAAGAGGGCCTCATCAAATCTATCGGCGTGAGCAATTTTCAGGTTCATCATCTGAAAGATATCATCGAGGATACCGGAGTGGTACCAGTGGTGAATCAGGTGGAATTCCATCCGCTGTTGACTCAGCGTGAGCTGCTGAAATATGCCAATGAACAGAGCATTCAGCTTGAAGCATGGAGTCCATTAATGCAAGGGAATCTTGATCTACCGCTCTTAAACGAGCTGGCTGAGAAGTATGGCAAGACCCCTGCTCAAATTGTACTTCGCTGGGATTTGCAGCAAGGTGTCATTACGATACCTAAATCCGTACATGCGGATCGAATCAAGGAGAATGCGGGATTCTTTGACTTTACGCTTAGTGATGAGGATGTCAAAACTATCGAGGGCTTGAACAAAGACCATCGATTTGGCCCGGACCCGGACAACTTTAACTTTTAAGGATCGTTCAGATAAGATCGTAGAGTAATTATTGCAAATACAAGCCAAACAGCAAGTCACCGGATACGGGGACTTGCTGTTTGGCTTGTCGATTATCTCAGTTCTCTACGCGCTTATTGGATGGAGACGTTATATTTACGCAGCCAGAGATCCACTTGGGCGAGGTAAGCAAACAGCTGAGGACCGGACATGAGCTGGCCGAACCAAGGCAGATTGGTTGAGGATTCCGGAGAAGCGGCGATCTCACGGATTTTGGCAGCATCAATTAATGGAAGTATGGGTGAAGTAGAGTCATCCAGAATGTTTAATACCTGAGTTCGTACCGCATTTAAATAGGCAGGATTATGAGTTTTGGGGTAAGGGCTTTTTTTGCGGTAGAGCACATCGTCTGGAAGAATGCCTTCAAGAGATTTACGTAAAATCCCTTTTTCACGGCCCCCCAGATTTTTGATTTCCCACGGAATATTAAATACATATTGAACGAGTCGGTGATCACAATAAGGAACACGTACCTCTAGCCCTGCACCCATGCTCATTCGGTCTTTACGGTCTAGCAGAGTAGGCATGAAGCGGGTGATATTCAGATAGGACATTACGCGCATTTGTGCTTGTTTTCCCGTTTCTCCATCCAACTTCGGAACTTCAGCCACCGCATCGCTATATCTGTCACCCAAATATTCCAGTGGACGAATCCACTCGTTAATTTCTGGGGAAAGTAGACTTGCACGCATTTTCGGAGCAACTGACCAAGGAAAAGTGCCTGAGGAGAGCATTTCCTCACGGTGGAACCAAGGGTATCCGCCAAAAATCTCATCCGCAGCTTCACCGGAAATAGCTACTGTCGCGTTCTTTTTAATCTCCCGGCAAAATAAGTACAAAGAAGAGTCTACATCGGTCATCCCTGGTAAATCCCTAGTGTACAAAGCATTATCCAGCGCTTCTACAAGCTCCGGGGTATCGAACGAGATGTAGTGGTGGTTTGTATTCAATTCATCGACCATTCGTTTAATCCACGGCCCATCTGCTCCCGGCTGGAAAGTATGACTTTTGAAATGTTTGTCGTTATCTACATAGTCTACGGAATAAGTATCCACTTGTCCCTGACCATTCCGGTTGTAGTAATCCACTGCAAGTGCCGTCAGCGCACTGGAATCCAACCCTCCCGACAAAAGAGAGCAAACAGGGACGTCTGAGACCAGTTGGCGTTCGAGTGTATCTTGGAGCAGTTCACGTACCTTAGCGGCTGTCTCTGCTTCATTGTCAGTATGCTTTGCGCTCTCCAGCTTCCAATAGGCATAACTGCGCAGACCTTCACGGCTATAGATCATAGCATGACCTGGACGAAGCTCTTGCATATCCTTATAAACACCATGACCCGGTGTACGCGCTGGACCGATGATGAAGATTTCTGCGAGACCTTCAGGACCCACGATTGGTTGTACCTTAGGATGCTGCAGCAACGCTTTAGGCTCTGAGCCAAAAACTAGCACATCATCAACCTTGCTATAGAACAGGGGTTTCACACCTAAACGGTCACGTGCAAAAAAGACTTGGTCGCGAAGACCGTCCCATACTGCAAAAGCAAAGATCCCATTGAGTTTTTCTGCGCAATCCGGCCCCCATTCGATATAGGAATGCAGCAGCACTTCTGTATCGCACTGGGTGCGGAATTGATGCCCTCGCTGCTTAAGTTCTTGTTTGAGTTCGAGGGCGTTATATAATTCGCCGTTGTAAACAATCGCGTATACCTGTTCCTCATGGCGGGTGATCATGGGCTGGGCACCGTTCTCCGGATCGATAACGCTAAGTCTGCGGTGACCGAAAGCACAGGGGCCTGAGATCCAGGTTCCGGCTGCATCGGGGCCGCGGTTTGCTAAAGTTTCAGTCATTTTGACCAGCAGCTGCGAGTGCTGAGTGAGATCTCCGCGCCACTGGATAAATCCGGTTATTCCGCACATGATGGTTCATCCTCTCTTTTGTGCGATTGTTGTCCTTACTTTTTTGCCAAGTAATACAGATATATGCCGAAGGAAGGCATAAAATGTATGTCCTTATCCGAACACTAGGGGAGAGGGGAATTTGCCAGGAGGGAAGGATGACAGGTGTATTATATTAAAGACGCCAAAATTCGCAGAATGATGGAGTACGATGGTGCGCCTTGTGCAGAAGTGGGTGTTTTGCCGGGTGCTGTTAGTGATCCTGCGCTTTTGGTGTATATCGTTGAGGATCGGCGTGAAGAGGGATATGAGATTGTCCGTATTCTGACTAATGATGCTGATACCTCTACCGATTGGTTTGATAACAATATGCATGACGCTTTTCAAGATGTGACCTCGAGTGCATTTACAGGCAGCAACTTCATGTCGCCAGAAGATGAGCATTCCAAGTTTCAAAGAGAATTACTCACTTTTGGGGATTTGAAAAAGCAGCTGGAGAAGCGTTTTCGAAAGCTGGAGTAAATAACGAAGGCTTGTAAAGTGTACACTGGAATCGCTGAAAAGGACGGCAGAAATGCCGTTCTTTTCATTTCCTGTGGTTATACTGACGTGTAAAAAAACCGCACCGAAAACTCTTTTATTATTTTTCTAAGTTGTTTTGACTTGAAAAATCCGCTGAATAAGGTATAATAAATATCGTTGCGTCAATACATAGTATTTATTTCTTATATGTCCCGGTAGCTCAGCTGGATAGAGCATGCGCCTTCTAAGCGCACGGTCAGGGGTTCGAATCCCTTCCGGGACGTCAATTAACAGCCTTCCTTCGGGAAGGCTGTTTTTGCGTGCGCGAGTTTTAGTTCGAGGTCACACACGGGATACCTTTGTCTTCCTTCTTGAACTAAACGTCGAAATTCGAGTCATCGTTGAACATTAAACTTCAAACGACTAGATCACATTTGTACATACGCAGCAGCTATCGGACTCAGAGGACCTTAAATGCTGAAAAGTGTGGGATTTTCGATGTTATCGGACTCCATTATCGCTATTGGTATCAAACGTGCCCCAAAAGAGCCACTTTCTCAGCAATAGCTGCGCTGGAGTCCGAAACGTTGCTCAAAAGGCGATAAATGAGCAAATAAGGTCATCTGAGTCCGCAAGCCTCCTCAGCAACAGAAAGTGCTGGTTACTGGTGTGTTGAGTTACTTATTTTGCACATATGCAGCAGCTATCGGACCCAGAGGACCTTAAATGCAGAAAAGTACGGAATTTTCGATGTTATCGGACTCCATCGTCGCTATTGGTATCAAACGTGCCCCAAAAGAGCCGCTTTCTCAGGAATAGCTGCACTGGAGTCCGAAACGTTGCTCAAAAGGCGATAAATGAGCAAATAAGGTCATCTGAGTCCGCGAGCCTCCTCGGTCTGAGTAATGCTGGTTACTTGGTGTTGTGCATCTATTGTTGTTGACTGCATGGCGAGTTTGATGGTGGGGACTTACGGTTTGAGCATCGATTGGTGTGAACGCTTGGGCGTGTTTAGCTACTAATCATCGTTGAACATCAAACTTCGAACATCTAGACCATATTTGCACATACCCAGCTGCTATCGGACCCAGATGACCTTAAATGCTGAAAAGTGTGGGATTTTCGATGTTATCGGACTCCATCGTCGCTATTGGTGCCAAACGTGCCCCGAATGAGCCACTTTCTCAAGAATAGCTGCAGTGGAGTCCGAAACGTATCTCAAAAGGCGATAAATGAGCAAATAAGGTCATCTGAGTCCGCGAGCCTCCTCAGCAACAGCAAGTGCTGGTTACTTGGCGGTGTTATGTACTAATCGCCGAAGAATGTAAATTACCCATTATGCGCACGCTAACCTCAAGCCATAAAAAGGCCGCTCCTAAAGAAGCGGCCAGATTTCCTCCCAGACGGTGTCCAGGATTCCCTGCATGTTATCTTCCATGCTGTTAATTGCAATGACTGCTTGAGCGTCCGGCACCACAAGACAGAATTGTCCATGAGCGCCATCGGCACGGTAAGCGTCGTGGGAGCAGAGCCAGAATTGGCAGCCGTATCCTTCTCCCCAGTCGCCGTTTCCATCATTGTCGATCTGTTTTTGTGTAACAAAATCGATCCATGCTGCGGGGATCAGTTGCTGGCCCTGCCACTTTCCTTGCTGTAAAAGCAGCTGTCCAAACCGGCTTAACTCTTCCGTGTTAATCTGAAGTCCGGCACAGCCAAGGGTGATCCCTTGAGGTGTTGTTTCCCAATCCACATTGTTTATACCCAGAGGTGCAAACAAACGAGGTACCAGATAATCCTTTACGGTTTGCCCGATGCGGGCTTGCACCATTGCAGAGATCATAATGGTATCTCCGCTGCTGTATGTAAATTTCTCTCCGGGAGCTCTGTCTAAAGTCAGAGATAAATAATGCTGCACCCAATTTTTATCCTTCAAGGCTAATCTCTCTTCAGCCCAAAATGGAGGGGAATCGTGCCCTGTACTCATTCGCAGTAAATCGAACAAAGTTATATCTCCGGGCTGCATGGAAGGAGGTGTTTGTTTAAGAGGAGAGACATACTCCGGAAAAACATCTTTAAGCGTTGTTTCCAGTGTCAGCTTCCCTTCATCAATGGCAAGACCTACTGCCATAGAAGTAAAAGACTTGCTGACGGAATGCTGCAAGCGCCGAATATCCTCCGTGAGATCCAGTTTTCCCACAAGGTTTCCGTTTTGAAGCACACGAACATTGAAGATATTGAGGTTTCGTTCACGAGCCGTAGCTGCGAATTGAGCCATGTTCAACATAAAAAGAGTCCTTCTTTCTCTTGATATTCCTAGCTAGGATAGCGAAGTGACAAAAAGAAAAACTAGAAAAACGAGTGGAAACGTTTTCTGTTAAAACGATGAAAATCGCTAAATTGATGGTATTCCATTCTTATTTTAAAGTCAATAAAACAAGGAGAACTATTGATTGACATATAAATACCAATTATTTCTAATTTATAGATTGAGTAACTATAGACTTATTGTAATTTTAACCAAATAAAAAGTGATGAATCACAATTTTTTTTGTGTTTTTAGTTGACTTATAAAAATTACCTGTTCATAATGGACGAAGTAAGCGGAAAAAACACGCTAAGGACTCAAAATGATGTCATGGGAAACGTTTCCCATCATTTCATGCGTTTCCACAACCTGATTTTCATCGGGTGAAGGGGGGACTCATCATAGGAGTGGAGCAAGGTAAATATGAATATCAAAGATATTGCAAGGCTATCAGGCGTGGGTATCGCCACAGTCTCCAGAGTAATCAATAATAGCGGTGTTGTAAGCGATACAACTAGAGCTAAAGTAATGGCGGTTGTTAGAGAACATAACTATATTCCAAACGGTAATGCGAGCAACTTGAAAAAAACGCGATCCAATACCATAGCGCTAATGGTAAAAGGGATCTCAAACCCGTTTTTTGCAGACATGATCAAGGAAGTTGAACGCCAGGTGAACCTGCGGGGATGTCCGCTAATGATCCAGCATGTAGAAGATGGAGTAGATGAGATCGATATCGCTCTACAGCTTGTAAAAGAAAAAAATCTATATGGCGTAGTTTTTATGGGCGGAACGTATGATCATTCCGAAGATAAATTCAAACAATTAAAAGTTCCATTTGTTCTGACTACCATCACGACTACAAAAGAAGTCGATCCTGCTGTTTTTTCAAGCGTGATCATTGATGATCTTCAGGAATCTTATAAGGCTGTCAGCTATTTAATCTCATTAGGACATCGCAATATCTGCTTTTTGGCCAGATTTCCTCTGGTACAAAATACGACAGGCAACCGGCGGCTTATGGGATATATCAAAGCGCTTGAGGAGCATGGAATTGAGTACGACCCTTCAATGGTAGAGGATTGTGAATATAGTCCAAGCTCTGGCTTTACAGCTACCAAACGTCTGCTCAATAAGAAAAAAGATATCACTGCTGTTTTTGCTGCATCAGATACGATTGCCATTGGGGCTGCTAAGGCGTTATTGTCTTTGGGCTTATCAATTCCAAATGATGTTTCGATTATCGGATTCGACGGGATTGAAATGGCAGAATATTATCATCCATCTCTGGATACGATCAGCCAACCCGGAGTGGATATGGCGAAGGCCAGTGTTGAAATTTTGTTTGACCTGATCACAGGTGATTCGCAAAACAAACATATGGTATTCGAATCCGTACTGGTTAAGCGGGGATCTTGCAAGAAAATAAACAAATGAATAAGAACGAAAAGGAGATAACTCATGGCATTATTAACAGTTGAGACAGGCTCTCCTACTTTGAGAATGACAACGACCATCAGTATTATCTCCCCCGTCGATTCAGGCAACATGTCTGGAGGAACGCTCTACCTGCTGCATGGTGCTGGTGATAACGCCAGTACTTGGCACAGGATGACTACTATTGAGCAGTATGCAAGTCAATATGGTTGCACAGTCATAATGCCCCAAGTAAACAGGAGCTATTATACAGACATGGAGTACGGACTGGATTACTTCCACTATGTGACCCATGAGCTTCCCGAGCTTTGTGGCCGAATGATGAGGTTGGATGATAATCCGCAGAAGACGTATATCGCTGGTTTATCGATGGGCGGGTATGGCGCTCTGAAATGTGCACTTACCTATCCCGAGCGTTATAGCAAAGTGGTTTCGTTATCAGGAGTTACCGATCTCCAGAAACGATTAAACGATCCGCAAATGTCCAAGGACATGGCGAGGGAGATGGCGGGTACTTTTGGAAAACGCTTACAAATTAAGCCGGATCAGGATCTGTACGCTTTAGCCGCTAAATTGGTCGACGATAGACGTAACCTGCCTTCGATTCTGACTTGCTGTGGTTCGGAAGATCCGTTTGTGGAGATGAATCGGGAATTTGCAGCTTATCTGGAGACGACCCCTTATGAATTTCAGTATGTTGAGACCCCTGGAACTCATGAATGGCGATTCTGGGAGGAACATCTGAAGACAGCCTTTGATTTCTTGTACAACTAAAAGACATAAGCAGAGTGAGGAGATGCAAATTGAAATCCGAAGTTGCAATACCGGCTAAAAAAATGAACGACAGCAGATTCCAACTGTTCCTAAGGGAAGTCTGGAAGAACAGAATGGTCTATACTCTGGTGCTTCCTGGACTAGTGTGGCTTTTCCTATTCGCTTATCTGCCGATGGGTGGTCTATCTCTGGCTTTTAAAGATTTTAAAGCGAATTTAGGAATTTGGGGCAGCCCATGGAGCGGATTCGAGAATTTCACCTATGTGTTCCGTGACCCAGCTTTTATTGACGCCGTATGGAGAACGTTAACCATTAACATCGGTAAGCTGATTATTCAGTTCCCTTTTCCAATCATATTGGCCTTGCTGCTGAATGAACTGCGCATGAATCGTTACAAAAAAGCTTTACAGACGGTGTTCACATTTCCGAACTTCCTGTCATGGATCGTAGTATCCGGGGTTGTTATCAATGTGCTTTCCTATGATGGTCTGGTCAACAGCCTCATTCAAATGTTTGGCGGGACAGGCATTAACTTCCTAGGTTCTGAAAAAATGTTCGTTCCGATGTTGTATCTTACGGATATCTGGAAATCAGCAGGTTGGGGAGCCATTATTTTTATGGCCGCTATTTCTGGTATTGATACAGACCAATATGAATCCGCACAGATTGATGGTGCCACACGCTTGCAGCAAATGTTCCGCATTACTCTGCCTAACATTCTTCCGACGATTACGATTATGTTTATCCTTTCCGTCGGTGGCCTGATGTCATCTGGATTTGACCAAATCTTTAACTTGAGCAACGCTGCAACGAAAAACGTCTCAGAAGTACTAGATGTGTATATCTACCGAATCACGTTCCAGTCTTCAACAGACTTTTCATTCTCCACTGCAGTCAGTTTGTTCCGTTCACTTGTTAATATGATTCTGCTGATTCTGGCAGATAGAGCTGCCAAACTTATGGGCGGAGACGGTTTATTCCGGTAAGAAAGGAGTGCAAATGTATGAGTAAAAAAAAGCTGACAATTATGCAAGACCATAAAAAAATGACCGCTATGGATTATGTGATTTTCGTAATTCTGAGTGTGGGAGCTTTGGCCATTCTTATTCCATTCTGGAATGTCATTATGATTTCTTTTTCTACGCAAAAAGAATACGCTGATAACCCTATGATGTTATTTCCGAAGAACCCAACACTGGAATCCTATCGGGCACTCTTTGCTGATGGGCGGATCGGGACAGGGTATTGGAATACCTTTAAGATCTTAATCTTAGGACTCCCGCTTAGCTTGTTCTTAACGACAAGTATGGCTTACGGCCTTAGCCGCAATAAATTCCCGGGTAAAAAGCTGATTTTTATGCTTGTCCTGTTCACAATGATTTTTAATGGCGGGATTGTACCTTTGTATCTGGTGATGAAGGATCTGCATCTGACAGGCAACCTTTGGTCAGTTATTCTGGCTGGAAGCTTCAGTGCGTTTAACCTGATTCTGATGTCGAACTATTTTAGCAGTCTGCCTGAGTCCCTGATGGAATCTGCGCGACTTGATGGTGCTGGGGAATGGAGAATCCTGTTCTCTGTAGTCCTGCCATTATCTGCTCCAATCGTAGCTACCATCACATTGTTTTACGGAGTAGCCTTCTGGAATGGGTGGTATGACGCCATGATCTTCCTGCGGAAAGCGGATCAGATGCCACTGCAGAACGTGTTGCGATCTATCATTATGGAAGCCCAAGTGAATGCATCGAATGCCACAAGTGTTGACGCAGTGGGTAAACAATCATTCTCCATGGGTATGAAAATGGCGGCAGTATTCGTTACCATGGTTCCTATTATGTGTTTCTTCCCAATGCTCCAAAAGCACTTTGCCAAAGGGGTACTTACAGGGGCTATCAAGACCTAGTGGTTTATGATTTATCCATATAAAAGAGGGTCAGTCACACAATTTAAGGAGGACAAAATGAATATTTTAAAAAGAAAATCTGTAAAGTCAATCCTTGCCGGTGTTTTATGTCTTACTCCAATCATGTTGGCAGCATGCTCAAGCTCAGACAACAATGCTAATAGCGGAAATTCAGGCAATCCAACAGATGGATATAAAGATGAGTTGAAGATTTCGTTAGCCAGTACCATTAAGACAACAGAATCTGATTTTGATAACGTGTATCATAAATATTTTACGGATAAGTTCAATATTAAATGGGATTACAACTATATTGAATGGGATTCATGGGCTGAGAAGCTGCGCCTGTGGATTAACTCTGGTGATCTTCCTGACGTAGCAAGCTGGAACTATGTTCACGGTGATGCGCTTAATTACATTGATCAAGGGCTGCTGTACAAGCTGCCAGATGACTGGAAAGAACGCTGGCCGAATGTGGCAGCCGCTTATAAGCTGACAGGACTTGGCGATGAATTGGAGAAAGCGGTAGGTGGCACTTATGTTCTGCCAAGACCGGTATACTTTGAGAACAAGCCGGCAGATCCGCTCATTAACCAAATCGGAGTAATTGCTCTGCGTTCTGACTGGGCTAAAGCCGTTGGTTTTGAATTGAAGGATGCCTACACTACTACAGAACTGATGGAATTTGCTAGATTGCTTAAAGAGAAGGACCCTGGCAAGGTAGGAGATAAACTCATTCCTATTTCTTATGACATCAACGATGCTTTGACTAATATTGTAATGGCTAATAGCGTGCACTCCAGAGTAGAGTCAGCATTCTATAAAGATGCAGATGGCAAATACCAATGGGGTCCAGCCAACGATGAAACATTAGCGGCACTGAAAGAACTTCAAACTACTTATAAAGAAGGATTACTGCACCCTGAGTTTTATACTTGGAAAAATGGCGAATCTGGCCAAAAGTTCACAGTTAACGGTGTTTCCGGTATTACGAGTCTAGGTGGTTTGGCTTCTTACAGAAAAGACATGGACGTTAAAATGAAAGATAACCTAGGTGTAAATAGTGATGACCTAGTGCACACAGCTATTGTACTTGGCGATGACGGTAAATATCGTAACCTCGATCAAGTTAACTTCTGGTCTGCTGTAATCTTCTCGCCAGATATTAGCAAAGAGAAGTTTGAACGGATTATGGACTTCATGGAATATACAACAAGTAAAGAAGGTCAATTGACCGTTAACTTGGGCTTTGAAGGAACAGATTGGAAAAAAGGCGAAAATGGCGAATTAATCAGCCTGCTCCCTGAAGGAACAACATTGGATAAGAAATATCCGAACCGTTTTGAAGGACTGTATGTCTTGGCGGATGACTTTAGTGTCGTGAACCCTGCGATCAAAAAAGAATATCGCGATCGTTCTGTAGAACTGTTCAAAGAAAAAGCTGAGCTTGCGTTAAAAGACAAAGCAACGGCTGAATATGACTGGGATTACCAGTTGTATGATTCCAAGGCTAAAAATCAGGCTTCCTTTGACTATGCTACAGAATACACTAACCTGATTTTGAAACCAGGCGATCTAGAGACGAACTGGAAAGAATGGGTTAAGAGCAAACAATCCCTCGTTCAGCCGGTTCTAGATGAACTAAACAATCTAAAAAAATAGCTTTCGCCCTATGCATGTAGGAATGAACCTACAGGACCCGCGTGCAATTCTTGCACACGGGTTTTTCCATTCATAGGCATCGGCAGAATTGAACAATGGAGGATTTGAAATGAATGAGCAGCAACTGACTACCTTGTTGAACCAGATGACGCTTGAAGAAAAGATTGCACAATTGCAGCAGCTAGCCGCTAATTTCTATGAAGGGGCAGAGGATGGAGGACAAATCACTGGCCCTATGGCATCCATGGGAATTACGGACCACATGATCGAGAGCAGCGGCTCTGTACTTGGTCTATCAGGTGCAGCGCAAGTCATTGCGGTTCAGGAAGCCCATTTACGCAAAAATAGATTGGGCATTCCCTTGCTGATGATGGCGGATATTGTGCATGGCTTCAAGACGATTTTTCCGGTCCCGCTGGCAATTGGCTGCTCTTGGGATATGGATCGCGCAGAGCTGAGCGCCGAGATTGCGGCTAAAGAAGCGGCAGTCTCCGGTGTGCACGTTACTTATGCGCCAATGGCGGATCTTGTACGGGACCCGCGTTGGGGAAGAGTAATGGAATCTACAGGAGAAGATCCATATTTGAATGGTAGGTTTGCCCGTGCGTTTGTGCGCGGATTTCAAGGAAGCGACTTGACTGGTGATGTGGATCGTCTGGCGGCTTGTATCAAGCACTTTGCTGCCTATGGTCTATCCGAAGGCGGCCGCGATTATAATACGGTGGATTTATCGGAACGGCAGCTGCGTGAATATTATCTGCCGGCCTATCGTGCAGCACTGGATGAAGGTGCAGAAATGGTTATGACTTCATTTAATACGATTGATGGGATTCCGATAAGCGGCAACGTCAAGCTGCTTCGCCAGTTGCTTCGTGAAGAATGGGGATTTGATGGCGTATTGATTTCGGATTGGGGTGCAGTGAAGGAACTGATCCCACATGGTGTCGCCGAGGATGAGGCTGAGGCAGCACTTAAAGCCATCAAAGCTGGTGTAGACATCGAGATGATGACGGCTTGTTACGTTCATCAGCTTCCGGCGCTTGTTGCAGATGGGCAAGTAGATGAAAAGATTATAGATGAAGCTGTGCTTCGTATTTTGAAATTGAAGCAAAGATTGGGCTTGTTCGAGCATCCGTTCCGCGGAGCTGACGTCGAGAAAGAGCGTGAGGTAATCTTCTGTGAAGATCATCGAAATGCGGCGCGTGAGTTGGCGGCTAAATCCTGCGTACTGCTCAAGAATGATCAGGTTCTGCCGCTTGCTGCAGAGCAACGGATTGCGCTAATTGGACCGTTTGCTACTAGCGGAGATATTCTTGGACCGTGGTCGTGGTTGGGTTCAACGGAAGAGGCAAGCCGTCTTGCACCGGCACTTCAAGCTCGCGCAGGTGCAGGTAAGATTACTGTTGCAGAAGGTTCTGGAGTCGATAGCTTTACAGAGGAACAGTGGCTGGAGGCGGAAGCGGCTGCTAAGCAAGCTGATGTGATTGTACTGGCGCTTGGTGAACATTCAGAGATGAGTGGAGAAGCGGGCAGCCGTTCAGATATCCGTTTGCCGGAAGCTCAGCTTGAGCTTTTACAACGTCTGAAACAGCTGAATAAGCCTATCGTGGTGGTGTTATTTAATGGACGTCCACTAGACTTGGCCGGTGTGTACGAGCATGCAGATGCTATTCTGGAAGCCTGGTTCCCGGGCAGTGAAGGCGGAGCGGCAATTGCCAGTCTACTTTATGGAGATGAGAATCCTTCAGGAAGATTAACGATGTCTTTCCCGGTATCCGTTGGGCAGATTCCAGTCTATTACAATCATTTCAACACTGGACGCCCACTTCATGCTCCGGGTGCCGACAAACGTTATGTCTCGCAATATCTGGATATTCCTAATGAGCCGCTTTTGCCATTTGGTTTTGGACTAAGCTATACGACATTTAGCTATAGTGAACCAATTCTGTCCGGTGAAATCATGACTGAAAATCAGCCTATTGAAATAACCGTTACGGTGACCAATACTGGAGAAGTAGATGGGGAAGAGGTAGTGCAGCTGTATATCCGAGACATTTCCGGAGAGGTCGTCAGACCAATGAAGGAACTGAAGGATTTTGCCAAAATCAACCTCTCACCAGGGGAAAGTCGTGAAGTGACCTTTACCCTTACCGAACAGCAGCTTCGTTATTATCATAGCGATCTAAGCTTTAGCAGTGATCCGGGACGATTTAAATTATTCGTCGGTTCGAACAGCAATGAGGTTAAAGAACGGGATTTTTGCTTAACATTAGCATAAGTAGAATATATACGGCAGTAACGCCGTAATGGAGGAAGTGTAAAATATGACTACTAATTTGAATACTAACATCCGTTTAAACGCCGGGGATCTATCCTTCACTTTTACAAACAGCGGGGACTTGTTCCAAGTCCTTTACGAACGGACAATGATCAATCAATTGCTGCCAAGCATTGTGGACGGCTCATTATCCAATCTATATTTGCGAGTGCACAATGATGGAAACATTCAAGCCATTCCTTTGCTTGGCATTCATTCTTCAAGCACTGTACGTAAGGCTGGAAACCGTTTGGTTTGGGAAGGTACTGCGGAAAATATAGAATATCAAGTTATTTTCACCCCTACTGCAGGAGGAACTTGGTTCTGGGATGTGAAGCTTACTGGACAAAATGCAGAGGTAGATCTCGTGTACGGACAGGATGTAGGGATTGCTGATATCGCCGCTGTCCGCAGTAATGAAGCTTACTTGTCACAGTATATCGATCATGCGGTATTTGAGGATCAATCCAAAGGGTACGTTGTTTGCTCTAGACAGAATCAGCCACAGGGCGGGAAATTCCCATATCTGCAACAGGGTTCACTTACCAAGGCAACGAGCTTCTCAACAGATGGTTTTCAATTCTTTGGACTGTCCTATAAAGAAACCAACCAACCAGAGAGCTTGGGTCGTGAGCAATTAAGTAATGAAATCTATCAATATGAATTCGCATATACTGCGCTGCAATCGGAACGGGTGAAGCTGAGCGGGGAAACACGGTTTGTGTTCTACGGATTGTTTAAGCAAGATCATCCAGAAGCGATCACTGCGTTAGAATTTGCTAATGATATTGCTGCGGCTTGGGATGCTGTTAAAGATTTACCTTTAGAAGCTGAAGCAGCACTTGAACGTTCTTTCTTCTCGAAGGAGCTGGGAGCACCGCTGGCTGCAGATTCGCTGACAGAGAAAGAGATCGAGGTCTTGTTTCCGGTTCGTTATCAGGAGGAGAGAGAAGGAGACACACTACTTTCCTTTTTCACGGAGAATTATGAGCACGTAGTATTAAAAGAGAAAGAAATGCGCGTAGAACGGCCACACGGCCATATCCTGATGAGTGGGGATAACGCTCGGCTTAATGATAAGGTCATCACAACAACTTCATATATGTACGGGATCTTTAACTCCCAGGTGGTAATTGGAAATACCAATTTTAACAAGCTAATGTCCAATCCAAGAAATGCGCTTAACATTCCAAAAGCTTCAGGACAACGCATTTATGTAGAGTGGAACGGTGAATATCGTTTGCTGACCATGCCTTCTCTATTTGAGGTTGGTTTCAACTATGCTCGTTGGTATTACAGAACAGATGGTGAATGCTTCATTATTACGAACTACACCACCGAAGATTCGCCAGAGATATTCCTGAATGTGCGTTCGGAAAGCGGACGAGCTTATCGTTATTTAGTCACTAATCAAATCACCATGAACGTTAACGAATACGAGCTTCCATATCAATCTAAGCAAGAAGGTGGAGCAGTAATCTTCTCGGCTGACAGAAGCGCACTAAGTGCTGGTGAATATCCTGACTTACAGTATAAATTACAGGTACAGGGTGCGGAGTTAACTCTGCAGGATGAAGGTAGACTTGTCTCTCCTGTTCAACCAACTGAAGCACCGTTAGCAGTACTGGAGCTGTCTGCCAGCAGTGAATGGACCTTGAATATTCAAGGCCTTCTGGATGGTAAGTCACTTGCTCCAAGAAATCGTTCAGCTGAGGAAGAGATTTCTGCTTATCGCGCATTTTATGCTGGTGTGATGAATGGCTTCCGCCTGACGCTTGGGGACGGAACAGAAGGTGAACTGTTTAAGGTTAATGCTCTGACTTGGTGGTACACACATAACATGCTGGTTCACTATTCGGTTCCACATGGTTTAGAGCAATATGGTGGCGCTGCTTGGGGAACACGGGATGTATGTCAGGGACCTGTGGAATATTTCATGGCTACGCAAAAATACGAACAGGTTCGTGAAATTTTGCTGACGCTGTATAGTCATCAATATGAAGATGATGGCAACTGGCCACAATGGTTCATGTTTGATAAATACACGAAGATACAACAAGAAGAGAGCCATGGAGATATTATTGTGTGGCCGCTTAAGGTGCTTGGAGACTACTTGGCAGTAACTCAGGATTACAGCATCTTGGGAGCAACAGTGCCGTATACCCGTAAGCACAGCTTTGACTTTACAGAAGAAAAAGCGACGTTGCTGGATCATGCGCGGAAGGAAATTGCTTATATTAAGGATCATTTCCTGCATGACACACATCTGTCTTCTTACGGTGATGGAGACTGGGATGATACACTCCAGCCTGCAAATCCACAGCTGAAGCAGTATATGGTTAGCAGCTGGACAGTGGCGCTTACCTATCAGACACTTAATCAGTTCTCAGAGGTACTTCGTTCAGTTGATCAAGCTGAGGCAGAGGAACTGAAGGCGATGGTGGAAGGAATCCGTAAGGATTTCCATACTCATATGCTTCAATCCGAAGTGATTCCTGGCTTCCTGTATATGGAGGACCCTGAGCAGATTAAGCTTATGGTGCACCCAAGTGACACAGAAACAGGTATCCAGTACCGTCTGCTGCCAATGACGCGCAGTATGATCAGTGAGCTGCTTACTCCGGAACAGGCCGAAGCACACTATGATGTCATTCAGGATAAACTATTCTGCCCTGACGGTGTACGTCTGATGAATCGTCCAGCTCAATATGTTGGCGGGGTCAGCACTCATTTCAAACGTGCGGAGCAAGCGGCTAACTTTGGCCGGGAAATTGGACTTCAGTATGTGCATGCACATATCCGTTATGTAGAGGCTATGGCCAAGCTCGGTAAAACCGATCAGGTCTGGAAGGGTCTGGCAGCGATTAATCCGATCGGAATCCGCGATGTGGTGCCAAACGCTGAACTACGTCAAGCTAACTCCTATTTCAGTAGCTCGGATGGTAAATTTAACACCCGTTATGAGGCACAGGAGAATTTCGATAAACTGCGCAATGGTGACGTAGCTGTTAAAGGTGGCTGGAGAATCTATTCCAGCGGTCCTGGGATCTATATGAACCAGTTAATCTCGAATGCACTGGGGATCCGTACGGAAGGTGGAGACTTAATTGTTGACCCGATTCTGCCGGAATCGCTGGATGGAATGCACTTTAGCTTTGAATATGCAGGCACTAAGGTAGATTTTATCTATCATCTTACAGGTCGTGAGATCAGTCGAATTACTATCAACGGTACGGAAGTGCAAACAGAAGGTACACCTAACCGCTATCGTAGCGGTGGTGTTCGCATCAAGCGTGCGGACTTTGACCGTCTCAGCACGGAAGCTGGAAATGTGATAGAGATTTATAAGTAACATTATATATAGAAGGGCAATCTCCGCGTTAAGCGCGGAGATTGCCCTTTTTTTGTGTTTTTTACATTCGGCTCGGTGTCGGTAACCCAAGCACTTCGAGCACATCTCCCAAGATGTCCTTGAATCTTGAAGTGAGCCAGAGGCGGAATTCGATCGTGGCTGAATCGCCTTTTAGAATTGGACATACAGAATAGAAGTTGTTGAACAGGGTAGCTAGGGTATGGGCGTAAGTGCAGAGCGTATTTGGCGTTAACTCTATACTTGCTGAATGTAATATCTTCGGCCAGAGGCTTAGCTGTCTTAGCAGCGCAAGCTCTGCTTTTTCCAATTTGGAAGGGAACTGAAGCTGTGCGGCAGCTGTAAGGATTGGGATCGTAGCTTTACTCAAAACGCTTGTCGCACGCGCAAAAGTATACATCAGATAAACTCCGGTATTGCCGGATATTTCGGTAGCCTGTTTGAAATCAAACACGATTTCCGTTCCTAAATTAAACCGTAGCAGATAGTAGCGAATCGCAGCAGTGGCAATCATTCGGCTGGAGAGGCCGTCTTTATCGGAACGTGAGTATTCGATGTTCTGTTCCATGAGTTCCACCAGATCGCTTACCTTAATCCCGATTCCCTGTCGTCCGGACATAGCATAAGAAGATTTGCCTTCTGAAATATCTATACCCAGCTCGGCAGCCGAGGCGGGACTAAGAGATACAACACCATAACTCACATGATGGATTTTGTCTGCTTGCTCGTTATAACCTAGTGCCCCTAAGGCTTGCTTAACCATCTGTTGTGGATATTCCTGTCTGTAATCAATCACATTGATGACTCTGTCCGCCTGCCCATAAGACTCTTGGGTTCCAGTTAATCCTGTTGTCCATAAACCGGACGAGAATTCGCTATAGGAGAAATCTTTGGTTAAAAGACCAAATTTCCAGAGATGATAGGCAATATCTTTGGCTGTATACGTTAAAATCCCATTCGAACGCACCAGCACCTTATCGAGATGATGCTCCTCTGAATCCGCTCCAATGTTAGCCTCTGTTCCTTGCTTCAGCACCCAGCAGCCTGCGAGTTTACCTTCAGTCTCTTGTACAAAAACGGCTGTCTGCTTCAGTAGCTCAGCTGCGGCTGCCCAAAATCCCTCTTTTAAAATACTGCTCTCCCATACCAGCAAATCATAATAAATCCCAAAATGTTTCATTTCCTCTACATGCTCTCTAACGATACGTTCAGCTACAAGGTTGCCCAGCCAGGCTTCATTGCCGCCACCTTGTTCAAGGGAGTGCAGTATATCTGTGCGCTTGTGTGTCATCTCAGGGTTCAGCGCATATTCTTTGTTCACTTTGGCATAAAGATCCCAGCAAAAATCACCGAAACGTTGATGTTCCCCTTCTAAAGGTATATTTAATAATCCAACAACTGTATCCGCCAGCTGATTGCCGAGATCATCAATGTAGTTATGGACCTCTACGTTATACCCAGTTCTTTTCATAATTCTGACTAGAGTATCGCCAATACAGGCGTTTCTTAGATGACCTACATGAGCGGCTTTGTTGGGGTTGATAGAAGTGTGCTCGATGATGACTTTTTCCCCAGTGCTGGCAGGCAGTTCAAAGGAATGTTCAGACCAGCTTTGCCAATTCATATACAAATTGATAAATCCGGGAGCAGCGACTTCAACTTTTTGCAATAGACCGGCGAAACGCCCTTTGAATTGAAGTTCTGCTTTCACTAATTCTGCTATGACCATTGGGGATTTACGTAGAGTTTTGGCTAGCTGCATAGCGATATTACATGAATAATCACCATGTTCTAGATTTGCTGGCTGTTCGATCAGAATGGCAATGTCCTCTGGATAGTCAGCTCCTAAAGTATTGAATACACGGTGTACACTGTGCTCGATTCCGTCTTTGATGATTTGATTTAACATGGTATACCCTCCTTTGAAAATACAAAAAAGCCCTCGTCTCAAAAGAGACGAGGGCTTTAGCGCTCGCGGTACCACTCTCGTTGCTGAACAAGTTGTTCAGCCACCTTACGGGATAACGGCCTTCAGCCGGGACTTCCTACTAAGATTCAGAAGTCCATCTCACGGGTGCGCTTCATTAAAGGAATCTGTACCGGCTTACACTCTCCCGGCTCGCTGAGGACTAGATCTCGTTAACTACTCTCCCGCTCATCGATGCTTGAATAATTTTTATCAGTATAACTAATATTTCGAAAAAAGCAAGGGTGGTGGAGCTAATCCCAATTTCCTTGAGCATCTTGCAGGGATTTAGAAGTCTCAAAAACTATCAAATCATAGCTAAATCAATATAAAATTTTTGGGCATTCAAACAATCAAATGAAACCAATCATTAATACAATAGAAGGGGAATTATTAACCTTTTCCCAATTTTAAATTTTGTATTTTTTTAATCTGAATTTTTGAAAAATACTTAATAAAGGAGGGAATAGCTCAATGGCAGTATTATCAACAGGACCCATTGCAAATGATCCTGTTAGTGGTGTCAGAACAATTAAAACGGTTATTATCAAAATTGTAAACCGTGATTCTATCAATTTTTCTTCTGTTCATATTCAAGGTTACAAATTAAACAGTCTCAGAACACTCTACGTACTAGAAGAAATATCTATTGCACCCAATGAAGTTATTACGAGAAATTTTGGAGCAGACTTTGATGCATATGAATTCGTGTTCACCACAGACGGTTTTGCTGAAATAAGCACTGAGGTTTCAGTTTGGGGGAGAAATGAAAGTGGTGCAATTATCGATGTTCAACGAGTTGTTGCAGAGGAGCAGTCAGAAACATAAATTCAACATATATGCAGGGTAATAACCACATTCTTATTAGATAGTTGAAACATATTATAAAAAAGAGCAGTTTAACAAGAAATCTTGATTAACTGTATTTTCCAGAAAGGAGGGAGTGCCGTAATGGCAGTACTATCAACAGGACCTATTGCTAATGATCCGGTTAGTGGTGTTAGGCCCACTCAAACCGTGTTAATCAAACTGGATAATCGTGATCCTGTGAATTTTTCTAATGTTGTTATCGAGGGCTTTCATTTAAATGGTACCAGAATATTATATGTACAAGAATTAGTAACCATAGGTCCTAATGAAGTATTATCTAGAAGCTATTTCGCTAATTTCGATGCAATAGAGTTTGTCTTTACCATAAGTGGACCAGCTGAGAATGAAACACAAATTTCTGTATGGGGTAAAAATGCTGCTGGGGAATTCGTGCCTGCCCATCGATTAGTCTCTGATGAACTTTTAGGAACCGAGATCGCAGGCCCTCAGGGTGATACTGGACCGCAAGGAGACCAAGGACCTCAAGGGCCTCAAGGGGACCAAGGACCGCAAGGTGATCAAGGACCTCAAGGCGTACAAGGACCGCAAGGTGATCAAGGACCGCAAGGTGACCAAGGACTTCAAGGGGACCAAGGACCGCAAGGTGATCAAGGACCACAGGGTGATCAAGGACCACAGGGTGATCAAGGACCTCAAGGCGTACAAGGACCACAAGGTGATCAAGGACCTCAAGGCGTACAAGGACCACAAGGTGATCAAGGACCACAGGGAGATCAAGGACCACAGGGAGATCAAGGACCACAGGGTGATCAAGGACCGCAAGGTGATCAAGGACCTCAAGGCGTACAAGGACCGCAAGGTGATCAAGGACCACAAGGTGATCAAGGACCTCAAGGCGTACAAGGACCACAAGGTGATCAAGGACCTCAAGGCTGATCAAGGACCTCAAGGCGTACAAGGACCACAAGGTGATCAAGGACCTCAAGGCGTACAAGGACCGCAAGGTGATCAAGGACCACAAGGTGATCAAGGACCTCAAGGCGTACAAGGACCACAAGGTGATCAAGGACCTCAAGGCGTACAAGGACCGCAAGGTGATCAAGGACCACAAGGTGATCAAGGACCTCAAGGCGTACAAGGACCACAAGGTGATCAAGGACCTCAAGGCGTACAAGGACCACAAGGTGATCAAGGACCTCAAGGTGATCAAGGGCCTCAAGGCGTACAAGGACCGCAAGGTGATCAAGGACCACAAGGTGATCAAGGACCTCAAGGCGTACAAGGACCGCAAGGTGATCAAGGACCACAAGGTGATCAAGGACCTCAAGGCGTACAAGGACCGCAAGGAGATCAAGGACCTCAAGGCGTACAAGGACCGCAAGGTGATCAAGGACCTCAAGGCGTACAAGGACCACAAGGTGATCAAGGACCTCAAGGCGTACAAGGACCGCAAGGTGATCAAGGACCTCAAGGCGTACAAGGACCGCAAGGTGATCAAGGACCTCAAGGCGTACAAGGACCACAAGGTGATCAAGGACCTCAAGGCGTACAAGGACCGCAAGGTGATCAAGGACCTCAAGGCGTACAAGGACCACAAGGTGATCAAGGACCTCAAGGCGTACAAGGACCACAAGGAGATCAAGGACCACAAGGCGTACAAGGACCACAAGGTGATCAAGGACCACAAGGTGATCAAGGGCCTCAAGGCGTACAAGGACCACAAGGTGATCAAGGACCACAAGGAGATCAAGGGCCTCAAGGCGTACAAGGACCACAAGGAGATCAAGGGCCTCAAGGCGTACAAGGACCACAAGGAGATCAAGGGCCTCAAGGCGTACAAGGACCACAAGGTGATCAAGGACCACAAGGCGTACAAGGACCACAAGGTGATCAAGGACCACAAGGTGATCAAGGACCTCAAGGTGATCAAGGGCCTCAAGGCGTACAAGGACCGCAAGGTGATCAAGGACCACAAGGTGATCAAGGACCTCAAGGACCTACAGTGTTATAATAGATCCTGAGGGATTCAAGTTAATGGTGTACTTTAATGGGGCTGTCCCAAAAGTATCTTTGGAATAACCTAAGTGCCAAACATTACTGAAATACGAATGGACGAAGGAGCTAAGCGGTTTGTAGATGCTTAGCTCCTTCGTGTTTTTTTTTGCGTTCACTGAAGCCTTCTTTAGTAGATTGTGGGCAAGAGAAAGCCACCCGACCTCTATACTTACTTTTGGTAAGCGATGAAGTAGGGATCTCTTAAAACCACGGTTATTCTTTATATCGCCAAACACAGGCTCCGGCTTACGGTAATACAACCACCTTTTCCTTACACGAAGCAATGTATTTGGCATATTGTATACAAGTTTCGAGTGAATCCTTTTGCTGCATCGGCCACCATCGAATGGCACCGGTAGGAGCTTTAGAGGCATAGATTTCAACTTCCTCCGGAATTCTTCCAACAACCACTATCTCTGTGTTCCTAAAATTGTTTTCAACAGCCCTTTGGAGTGTTTTCATTAATTGGATGTGCTCTTCAGGACAACTATATGGAATCGGAAACAGTATTGAGTAACGGGAAGAATCCTCATGAATCACATGTGCAGATTTCCGGGCAGGATCATTAACGGAGGTCTCCCATATGCGGTTATACGGTATTTTTTCCGGTAAATCAAGCTCGATTAATCTCATTGTAATTCTTTGATTGTATGCTCTCTTTAATTGCCGAACCAGAATTTGAATCTGTTTATTCCTTAAAAAAGTGGTATTATTCCCATGTTCATTGCGATATTGGATGTATAACAAATCAGGGATCTGTACAATTTTAGTACAAAGAAATGTACGTACCAGCATGTCGTAATCATCTGCTACCAATAATTCATCTCGATGTCCTCCGATTAGATGGTAGCAATCTCTTGTCCAAGCACGAGGGTGATTAGGCAAACCGACAAGGTGAGAAATGGTCTTCCCGTTAATAGTTGTATGTTTCTGAGCATTTTGCCAGCGGTTCATGTCATGCAGCCAGACCCGGTAATGAATACTGTAACCAAAGCCGCAGTCCCAACCGTACCAATGCGCATAGTTACTTTCTGCAAACACCTCGGCACAATCCCCATATACAAATCCACAATCTGGATTTTGCTTAAACGCACTGACGATTTTCTCAAGGCATTCAGCTGTCAGCTCATCATCATGATCGACTTCTACTAATATTTCTCCTTTGCATAGCCCTGCAGCATACCTTTTATTTGCCCCGATATAACCATTACGTGAGTCTTGACGATATCTGCGAACACGATAGTCATTTAGTGGAAGTAAATATTGTCTATATGTCTCATCATCATCACCGGAATCATCTACGATTACCCATTCCCAATTTGTATATGTCTGTTTCAATAAGGATTGATAAGGCCGATCAATTTTCTCTTTGGATCTGTAGGCGGCAGTAAATACGGATATTAAGGGTGTGCCTGATGAAAAACGAGTTGGAGGAATCATCCGATTCTCTGGGAGAGGGTCTGTAGCTTTGAGCCAGCAGAAAAATAAATGTTCAGGCTGAATTTCGTTAGGTGAATGAAAGTGCAACCAGCGTTTTTTTTCATGCTTAGGCAATTCAATAAGAGCACTAAACGCGCCCCAACCCTCACCCAAAGAAATATAGATGTGAGGTCCTTGGAAAAAAGTCTCTTGTAAAGGATGGCCTGCTGCATACTGATTTACGGTAATATGGCTTTCTTCCATTCTCTCTACAAACCTTTCAAGCTCTTTCTTTAACACCGTATCAGCTACAAAAAGATGAGCTGTCAATAATGGAGTGAAATCGAGTGACATGAACATTCCCCTTTACTAGTTGTGAAGACATTTTTATCATCATTTCGATGCCTCATTAATATATATATGGGAGTGTTTATGTGTATGTTAGCAAATGAAAAAAATCCACATTGCCGAATTAGAAAGGTGGATTCATGTGAAATACCCTTTAGTGAGTGTAGTAATACCTGCTTATAACCGACCGCATACGCTTCAAATCGCCATTGATAGTGTACTCGAACAGACCTATCCGAATATAGAAATCGTCATCTGTGATGATAGCTCGAATAATAATGTACAAGAGATGCTAGTTCCCTATTTAAATGCGTTTCCTCAAATAAAATATTTCAAAAATGAAAAAAATCTTTTTCTTGAAAATTGGCATAAGTGCTATAACTTGGCATCCGGGGAATATATCAATTACTTAATGGATGATGATGTATTTCATAAAGAAAAAATTGCAAAGATGATCTGCTATTTTCGAGAATTTGAAAACATTACGCTGGTTACCTCATACCGACAAACGATTAATGAATCAGGTGTAATTATCCCTCCTCTCTATGCAACGAATAGGTTATATCAAGAAACAAGGATCATGGACGGTAAGCAGCTTGCAAATATTGCATTAAGTCGTTGCTTAAATGTAATAGGTGAACCTACAACGGTATTATTCAAAAAAGCCGATCTTATCGATCGATTTGGAGTGTATTCAGGAAAACAGTATTCTCTTCTCAATGATTTAGCCTCTTGGTTAAACTTACTATCCAAAGGAAAAGCAGTGTATATTCCAGAACCTCTAAGCTATTTCCGCATACATCCTAATCAAAATAATCAAACACTTGGTCCTAATGTATTCTCTGAATGGTTGGATATTATTATCGCCGCTAGAGATGATGGATTTCTAGAGACAAATGATTTATATAAAGCTGCACTCCATTCTTATCTTAATCGTGTAAAAGATCATCATCAATTTTTTAATGATATCAAGCGAATTGAAATGATATTAACAACCTTATAGAAACTCCTATCTTAGATTTAATTGTTACAAATGAAGGAGGGTCCGTTCATGTTTGAAATCCCCTTTTTACGACCTAACTTAGTAAAAAAAGAACAATTTCTTACTTACTATGAGAAGATTGAGGCAACCCGAATCTATTCTAATTATGGACCCTTAAACGACCTATTTGAAGAACGTGTCATTACGGAAATGTTCGGAGGGACCGGTTCCGCTGTGACCGTTCATAATGCTACTGTCGGACTTATGGTAGCAATTTCTCAATCCAAGCGCTCCAAAGGAAAATATGCAATTATGCCAAGCTTCACTTTTGCTGCCACCCCCCTTGCCGCACAATGGTGTGGACTTGAACCTTATTTCCTAGACATTGAACCGGACAACTTACAAATGAATAGGGAGCAATTAGAACATACCGTCAAACAGCTTGGAGATGAGGTTGCGGTTATTGTTCCTTATGCCACATTTGGTACAGCCATAGATTTATCGTTATATAATAGGCTAATGCAGCAAGGTGTTCCAGTAGTTATTGATGCTGCTTCTAGTTTTGGCACTAAAACCTTAGAGGAGGCCACTCATTTTGGCAAAGGCTTCGGAGGAGCGATAGTGTTCAGCTTTCATGCCACCAAATCATTCGGAATTGGAGAAGGTGGATTGGTCTACAGTATGGACCAGGAGCTTATTAAGCGAATACGTCAAGCAGGGAATTTTGGCTTCTCCAGCAACAGAGAGTCCGTTATCCAAGGGTTAAACAGTAAGATGTCGGAGTACACCGCAGCTATTGCCTTAGCTACTCTAGATCAATTCCCCTCCATACAGGAGAATCGAAAGGCAATTTATGAAATGTATCTTCAAGAACTGGACAAAGAAGGTTTATTTGAACAAGGCTGGTCCATGCATAAATCACAAGGATCTGTTGTTCATCAATTTATTTCTATCCTCAGTCCGGAGTCCCAAAGCAACAGTGAAGTAGTCGAAAGGTTATCCTCTAACTCCATTGAAGCCAGAACCTACTTTTCTCCGGCATGTCATCAACATAAGCAATTCCAAGGTTATCCCAGAGCATCCGTGAAGGTTACCGAATATACCGCCAAACACATTGTCAGCTTACCCTTGTGGGAGGAACTGGATGAGGTTAAGATTCGAAGAATTACTAAATTTCTTGGAAACTTGGGAGAAGCTAACCGATGAGAAAACTAGTCATTTGGGGATCTGGTGGTCATGCCAGAGAGATTAACTGGTTATGCGAAGAATTAGACGTTCAGGTAATGGGATTTTTAGACGAACGACCTGAGTTCAAAGGCCGGATTGTCGATGGCGTTCCCGTTCTGGGAACTTTGGTTGATATTGAGCTATTAAAAAACGAGGTAGAGCTAGTATGCGCCGGGGTGGGTGATACGAGTTTGAAAAAAAGATTCGTTCATGAAACCATCCAATCAGGATTCCGTATTGCATCCCCTTTGATACATCCCCATGTTCGAATCTCTCAAAGTAACATCATCGGAGAAGGAAGTATGATCTTTCAAGGGGCTATCTTATCTGGAAATATCAGGATCGGTCAGCATGTTATTATTAACCAAGGCGTTAGTCTCAGTCATGATGTAATAATTAGTGATTTCGTAACTATATCTCCTGGTGTTAATGTAGCTGGTAATGTAACCATTGATGAAGGCGCTTATATTGGTATCGCTGCTTCGGTCCGTGAGAAACGCCATATTGGTTGTTGGTCTACGATTGGTGGAGGAGCGTTTGTCAAAGACGACGTTCCCGATTTTACTTTGGTTGCTGGTATCCCTGCAGTCGTTAAGAAAAGATTTAACTCAACTTATTTTGAACCTTAGGGGCATTTGATCTTCTCGGACAAATTTCTCACGATACAATCGATCCGGTGATGTGCACCTGAATGTGTTTCATAGGCATATCTCTTAGATTTGAGATATGCCTATGGTCATATCACTGGTTTAAAGTGTTAGGTAGATTCAAAGATATCTTGGTAGTTGATTTTTCACTTTAGTAAACTCTTCATCATAAAGAAAATCTAAAAGCTGGTTACATTTATCTACACTTTCAATTAGATATTTCTTCTTCTCAAATTGATTAAATGTCTTATTTCCAGTCCAAATCCCATCATCGTGCTTTCTATAAACGGTCATAGGTTTATTAATATAACCGATGTCTCCAAACTGAGAATAGAATATATTTAATATCCAATCCCCAACAAAGGAGGAGGTAAATAGATCATCTGGGATTTGATTCAGGTAGCTCGCATCGTAAAAACAACAGGAGATGTTTCCGATTATATTAGACTGAATGATATCTACAGTAGTATAAATCTCTTTAGTTTTAGCGTGCTGTAAGGGATGAGGTCCAAATACACCTTGGTTCTCCCAATATAAAATAATACTATCAAACGAAAGTGCACATTCTGGATGGCTTCCTAAGAAGTCTATGTGCTCTTGCAGCCTATGTTCTTCATTCCAATAATCATCACCATCGATTAATGCTAAAAAGTCACTCCCGTGGCAAGCTTCCAATAGGCGTTGTAAATTCTTAACCATTCCCACATTTTCTTCACCCTTTAAGAATACAAGGTTTACTCCATTAGGAATCGGAGAGCTTTTAATAAACGACTCGATATACTCGGCTGTTTTGTCTGTCGATTTATCGTCACAGATAACGATTTTTAAATTAAAGTCACCTTTTTGAGTCACTATAGATTGAAGACATTGTAGAATATATTTTTCATGGTTATATGCAAGAACACCTACGTTAACCGTAGGTTTCTTTTTTTGTATTTGTTGTTCAATATTACGAAGCTTAGTATAAAGACTTTTTAGCTTTTTTGAGGTTAAATTTGCAAGGTCTACATTTTTTTGAGTTTTTTCTTTTTTCATTAGAATTCCATAATACATCGTTTCGAATAAAACAATATAATCCTGTTTAATATCGTCATAGCATTGTCTTACTGAATCCCAATGGATATCATCAAAAACAAT
This sequence comes from Paenibacillus sp. FSL L8-0333, assembly GCF_037965665.1. Taxonomy (NCBI): domain Bacteria; kingdom Bacillati; phylum Bacillota; class Bacilli; order Caryophanales; family Paenibacillaceae; genus Paenibacillus; species Paenibacillus sp. FSL L8-0333. The sequence continues at coordinate 5,545,450 of NZ_CP150186.1, read as the reverse complement.
GAATCCCCCGTCTTTAATAAGCGGAGCATAATTGGTGAGATCCTCAAGAACATGCTTATATTCATGATTGCCATCTATATGGAGCATATCAATTTCGATATGTTGTAAATCTATAACAGCTTCGGATGAGGTTTTTCTGATTAATTCAATTACATTTTTAAGTCCAAATGCTTCTCGCTTTAAAATAAAATTTATATATAGATCTTCGAAATTTAATTTTTCAACAAAGTGATTTACTTGATCTCTTAAGTTTTCATCAATATTGTATTGCATGGCTTCACTGAGCTCATAGGGGTCTATTCCATAAGCAGTTCCAGTATTATCTTTAATAGCTTGTGATACAGAAAAGATACTTCTTCCTTTATAAACACCAATCTCCACATAATTCTTAAGGTCGAATTTCTTGATTAAGTATGCCATAACATAACATTTATTCAGAGGGCTCCCCCCTCCAAAATCATGTAAGGAAGAATCAGTTTGTATTTCCATAATTCTTTGAAACAAACTATTCCTGTTAATCATTATTTACCCCCTCATGATCCAGACAATTGTTGTACAACCTGTCTAGCTTCACCAACCTGAGCAGTACACCTTTTTATAGGTGAGCTACACATTTTTTAGAAGTTTTTTGGAAAGATGTACTTCAAAAGAATTTATCTAATTATTCTATTCCGTCTGAGGATTTTTGTGACATGAAAATTAATATAAGTGAAGAATAGCTCTGAAGACATGTTCTGGTTTAGCTATAAGGCACATCTTTTGATTGATTGCAAAAGTCAGTATATCTTAACAGCGCTGCTTTCTTCCGGCAACGTTGTAAGGATAGCGATACAATAACAGTGGATTTTGAGCTTGCTTGTCTAATGTATACAGCATGTAAATTAACAGTTTAGTAGATTGCGGGTATAGGAAATGAGTTCTTCAATAAAAAAATCTGACAATTCTATGTAAAAACGTCCACACGTAACTTTAAGCTACGAATATTTCTGTATAGAGCTGTATAGAGCAGTATATAGCTAATCATTTCGAATCATAGAACTAATGTTGCCGTACTAAACTTTCAATTTGTAATAGAGGGGAGGAACAAAAAAGATGGCAATATATACAACAGGACCTATAGATAACAGTTCTTTTATGGGAGTTAGAGAGACACAAATCGTAACAGTGAACATAGTAAATCGCGATGCTATCAATCCTTATAACCTTGTAATTCAAGGTTTTGTATTAGATGTAGTAAGAACGATGTATGTGAATGAAACAGTAAATCTAGCACCCAATCAAGTCTTAACTAAGAACTATTTTGCCGACTTAGACGCATTTGAATTTGTGTTTACAACAGTAGAAGAAGTTGAAGCAGAGATTGGGATTTCAGTCTGGGGAAAACAGAATTCCGGAGCATTGGTAGATCCTCATCGCATAGTTGCATGGGAGAAGCAGGCAGTATTAATTTAATAATTTTTTTAGTGAAACAGTTAACGTTAAAGGAGTGATGAGGAATTGAGTTATTTATCTACCGGACCGATAGACAATAGTATGGTAGGGGGTGTAAGACCTACTCAACATGTCACTGTCAAAATTGATAACCGAAGTGACGTTGATTCATCAATGGCTCTTGTTCAAGGATACTATATGGATGGGACAAGAACTTTATATGTAAGTGAGCTGGTAAATGTAGCACCTAATGAAGTCATAACACGTGATTATTATGCTGATTTTGAAGCGTTCGAATTTATATTTACAACTACAAGTCTGGTAGATGATCCGATTCAAATCTCAGTCTGGGGAAAAAATAGCGTTGGCCAAATCGTGACTGCTCATCGACTTGTGCATACAGAGTTACTTGGTGCAACGCAAGGTATAACTGGCGCGACAGGAGCAGATGGAGCAACTGGGGCGACTGGTGCAACTGGAGCGGATGGAGCAAGGGGAGCTACCGGGGCAGGAGTGACTGGAGCAACTGGAGCCGATGGAGTAACAGGTGCGACTGGTGCAACTGGAGCGGATGGAGTAACGGGTGCTACAGGAGCAGGAGAGACCGGAGCTACAGGAGCAGGTGGAGCAACTGGAGCGGATGGAGTAACGGGTGCTACAGGAGCCACCGGAGCAGGAGTGACTGGAGCAACTGGAGGCGATGGAGCAACTGGTGCGACTGGAGCAACAGGAGCGGCTGGAGCAACAGGAGCAGATGGAGCAACTGGTGGGACTGGAGCAACTGGAGCGGATGGAGCAACGGGAGCGACCGGGGCAGGAGTGACTGGAGCAACAGGAGCGGCCGGAGTAACGGGAGCGGCCGGAGTAACAGGTGTAACGGGGGCAACAGGAGCAACCGGGGCAGGAGTGACTGGAGCTACAGGAGCAGACGGAGCAACTGGTGGGACTGGAGCAACTGGAGCGACTGGAGCAACAGGAGCGGCTGGAGCAACAGGAGCAGATGGAGCAACTGGTGGGACTGGAGCAACTGGAGCGGATGGAGCAACTGGAGCGACTGGAGCGGATGGAGTAACAGGTGTGACTGGAGCAGGAGAGACCGGAGCTACAGGAGCAGATGGAGCAACTGGAGCGACTGGAGCAACGGGAGCGGCTGGAGCAGGAGAGACTGGAGCAACAGGAGCGGCCGGAGTAACGGGAGCGGCCGGAGTAACAGGTGTAACGGGGGCAACAGGAGCAACCGGGGCAGGAGTGACTGGAGCAACGGGAGCGGCTGGAGCGACGGGAGCGGCTGGAGTAACAGGTGCGACTGGAGCAACAGGAGCAGATGGAGCAAGGGGAGCTACCGGGGCAGGAGTGACTGGAGCAACAGGAGCCGATGGAGTAACAGGTGCAACAGGGGCGACCGGAGCAGGAGAGACCGGAGCAACGGGGGTAACAGGAGCGACCGGAGCAGATGGAGCAACTGGCGCAACGGGTGCTACAGGAGCAAATGGAGCAACGGGAGTGTCTGGAGCAACAGGTGCGACTGGTGCAAATGGAGCAACTGGGGTAGCAGGGGCAACCGGAGTAACCGGAGCAACAGGAGTAGCTGGAGTGACCGGGGTAACAGGTGTAACTGGAGAAACTGGAGCAACGGGGATAGCAGGGGCAACAGGAGCAACAGGAGCAACCGGACCGAACGTTCAAGCTGAGGGATTTTCTGCACGTCTGTCATCTTTGGCAGTTGCTGCTTCTTCTCAACTTACGGGATGGACTGTGACTTCTCCTTCTTTTACTAGTCCGTCCTTCAATCCAGTTTCGGGTAATTACACAGTTCCAACAACAGGCAGATATTCTATTGAAGCGACCATCAACTATTCCACAACGGCTGCGCTTTCGATAAGTCTTGGGGCAGGAGTCAATCCTGCTTTCGTAGTTCAGAGAACTACCCCTATAGCAACAAACTTAATAACTGGTTTGTTCCCTATACTGGACGTGAATGTTGCGCTTGTATTGAGTTTAAGAGCAATATTAGGAAGCGGAACAGTAACGCTAGCTGGAGAATTTTCACTGACGGCTGGGGATGTTATTGGATTGTTCTATGTAGCGAATGGCTTGACCTTAAATTTGAATCTGGGTGGTGCCAACACATCAGGGATTGTATGGTCTATTCATGAATTAACTTAAATTATCTCTAAGTTAGATGTATACAATAGGGGTAACTCGGTAGCTATTAGTATGGCTTTCCGGGTTATCTCTATTTTTGTTAAGGATATGTCGCGAGTCGACTGGAGCGAAAAAATGTTTTTTAGAATTATATCTTACTGTACTACCATTATGAAAATTCAAGCGACTTCAATGTTTCTAAAATATATTGGTAGTTTTTAAATGGATGTCCACACCTTAATTCAAAATAAGAATAATACTATAAAGAGCCAAAAAATATGAACTGATTTGTAGGCTCATAGATTATCAACTTAGAGCAGGTGGGAGGAATGATTATAGATAAAACCCTAGTTTATACGAAACTCTTGAGGATAGTTTTGTTCAGGTGAGTTGATTTTCGAAATTCAAATAATACGAGTATTATAATTTCATAAAAAATGAGGTGTTGAAAATTGAGTCAACTATCTACTGGTCCCATAGAAAATAATCTGGTAGGCGGCGTAAGACCTACTCAGCTTATTACTCTTAAAATTGTTAATCAGAGCGATGACACTCCGTCAACGGTTCAAGTCGAAGGTTATTATATGAATGGGACAAGAACTTTATATGTAAGTGAGCTGGTTAATGTAGCTCCTAATCAAGTAATTACTAATGACTATTATGCAAACTTTGATTCACTTGAATTTTTATTCACAACACCTACTATGATTGATGATCCCATTCAAATTTCAGTTTGGGGAAAAAGCAGCACAGGCCAACTAGTGACTGCTCATCGCCTTGTCTACTCTGAATTATATGGAGAAAATATAGGAATTACAGGTGCTACTGGGGCTACAGGGAGCGTTGGTGCAACGGGAGCAACAGGTGCTGGCGTAACCGGAGCGACAGGAAGCGTCGGAGCAACGGGAGCAACAGGAAGTGCTGGAGCAACGGGAGCAACAGGTGCTGGCGTAACCGGAGCCACAGGTGCTGGCGTAACCGGAGCTACAGGAAGCGTCGGAGCCACGGGAGCGACAGGAAGTACTGGCGTAACGGGAGCGACAGGAAGTACTGGCGTAACGGGAGCGACAGGAAGTACTGGAGCAACGGGAGCAACAGGAAGCGCTGGAGCAACGGGAGCAACAGGAACTGCTGGCGTAACGGGAGCAACAGGAACTGCTGGTGTAACCGGAGCGACAGGAACCGCTGGAGCAACGGGAGCAACAGGAAGCGCTGGAGCAACGGGAGCGACAGGAAGTGCTGGCGTAACGGGAGCGACAGGTGCTGGCGTAACGGGAGCGACAGGAAGTGCTGGTGTAACCGGAGCGACAGGAAGTGCTGGTGTAACCGGAGCAACAGGTGCTGCTGGCGCAGGCGCAATCATTCCATATTCTTCTGGACTTCCAGTTGCTATGACCACTGTATTAGGGGGTCTTTTGAATACTTCAAGTGCAGTTGGTTTTGGTAGCAGTGCGACCAATATCAGTATTACAGGCGGTACTATAGATCTTACTGGAGCGGCTGGAACCTTGCTGAACTTTGCGTTCTCGGTTCCTAGAACAGGAACGCTTACGTCTATGGCAGCCTATTTCAGTGCGACATCTTCCGTTAGTTTGGTGGGTTCTACGGTAACAATCACGGCTCAATTATACAGATCTACTACACCTAACAATACCTTCACAGCAGTACCTGGGGCTTTAGTTACGTTAAGTCCTCCGCTTACAGGATTAATTGCTCTTGGAACTATTAGCAGTGGTAATACCACAGGCTTAAGCATTCCTGTAACTGTGGGAGAACGCTTGTTGTTGGTCTTCACTTCGACGGTCACGGCTGGCATTGACGTTGCAACTACTGTTGCTGGCTACGCTAGTGCAGGAGTTACAATTGCATAATCTGAAGAAAAGGGATATCCCGATAGCCATAGAGGCTGCAGGATATCCCTGATTTTTTCTCAAACATTGTTATTTAGATCATCAGAATCTCCCGGATGTCTTGCTCTGTGAGGGTAGACAAGCTTTCCTGACCTGGCTGGATGACCTCATCGATCAAGTTCTTTTTCTTCTTCTGCAGCTCATACATCTTGTCCTCTACGGTGCCTTGGGTGACGAGACGAATTACTTGTACTACATTTTTCTGTCCGATCCGGTGAGCCCGATCCGCTGCTTGCTGCTCGATGGCAGGGTTCCACCATAAATCGTAAAGGATTACAGTATCTGCCCCAGTTAAGTTGAGCCCGGTCCCGCCGGCCTTTAAGGAGATTAAGAAAATATCCCGCTCTCCTTCATTAAATTTATTACATAAATCTACTCGTTGAGAAACAGGCGTTTGACCATCTAAATAAAAGTATGGAATGCCCTGATATCCTAGTTCACGCCCAATCAGGCCCAGCATCTCTGTGAATTGTGAGAATACTAACATACGTTTACCCGAACTGCGACATTCTTCTATGATTTCGAGCAGCTGCTCGAATTTAGCAGAGCTTCCTTCATATCCATCGACAAAAAGAGCAGGGTGGCAGCACAACTGGCGCAGACGAGTTAGTCCCGCCAGAACTTTGATCCGATTATTATTGCCGAAACTATCTTGGGTCAAATGCTTAAGCGCCTCTTTTTTCAAACGGGCGAGATAAGCTACATATAACTTTTTTTGCTCCGGCAGCAGTTCACATGCTTGTACGGATTCGATTTTGTCCGGAAGTTCCTTTAACACATCACTCTTTAAGCGCCGCAGCAAAAAGGGACGAGCCCGCTTCGCAACCGTTTCTCTTGGTAAATCATGAAAAGCTTTTTTGCCTGGAAACAACCCAGGGAACACGGTGCCGAAAATGGACCATAAATCTTCCAACGCATTCTCCACGGGAGTACCCGTAAGTGCAAAACGGTGCCGGGCTTGAAGCGCCATTACAGCTTGGGCTGTCTGTGTAGTATGGTTTTTTATAGTTTGTGCTTCATCGAGAATCAGGGTATGAAAAGACTTTTTAGCATACAGCTGAACATCTCTGCGGAGCAACGGATAAGAGGTGATGATTACATCAGCTTTCGCTGTATTTTTTAAAATCCGCCCGCGCTCAATTAGACTACCGTCTGCAATGACAGCTTTGATCTCTGGCGTGAATTTTTTAAGCTCATTAAGCCAGTTATAAGTGAGAGACGCAGGAGCGACAATTAGGGCAGGCAGTCCATTCTGGCGGATCTCGGGAAGTTCTGACAGGAGAAAAGCGATACTTTGCAGCGTTTTGCCTAACCCCATATCATCCGCCAAAATACCACCAAAGCGGTAATGGGCCAACGTCTTCAGCCACTGAAACCCATACTGTTGATAATCCCTTAGCACAGGAACCAGACTGTCAGGTATAGGGAAATCAAGATTCTCAGGATTCCGCATGTTCGCAAGTAACCTTTTAAAGGATCTGCCCAGCTTAATGGAGTCACTCTTAGCATCCGTGGAGGTCAAATGTAACCCGCGAACAACGGGCAGAGAAAATTCCACCCCTTTGATCTCACCTTCCCGGATGCCTATATCATTCATAAAGGTAATGATTTCTTGAAGCTCCTCGCTCTCCAGCGGTAGCAGGGCTCCATCAGGCAAGCGGTAGTATCTGCGTTTTTCCTGCAGGGATTTCAGAACCATAACAATCTCAGCTTCTGGAATCCCGCCCATATCGAATTTAAAATCAAGCCAGTCCGTCTTTTCATTCCAACTAATGCTCACCTTTGGGGGTGTAGTGCTCGTGAACAGTCTTGCTTTGACTGCGGAGGTCGCATAAACCGAAAGTAGCGGTTCCAGCAGCGGAATGGTATGGTACAAAAAATCGTATTCGCCCTCTTCGTCTGTCATAATAAATCCGCCTTCGGTTTTAGCGAAAGATTCGTGCTCCATCAGCTCCAGAATGCGAGCTTCTCCCTCCCCGTCTCGTAAAAGAATCAAATTCGTCCCGCGAACATGGGCTTTTTCATCTAAAGGGTTGATCACAATGTCACCATATTGGAACTCTAGTCCGGCGAGCAGCCGATCTCTTACACGATCCAGATAAAGTCTCGCGATAAGCCTATGTTGAACAATCCGATCCGCAATGGAGTCGGCGATATGGACGTTGCCCAGCTTTTTCAGACCAGGAATAACCTTGTCCATAAAAGACTCCATTTGCTCGGGGGCAATATCGATACCATTTCGGCGGGAGGAATCCAGCATTTTTTTCATTTCAGCAAGGCGTATACATTCTTGAGGGGATAGCTTCAGCAACTTACCTTCCGATAGTACCATCCCGTAATCTTCTAAGACAGAAATCTGCTCAAGTCCTTGAATATCCAGATGATATCCGTCCTCTTCTGCCTGTTCAAATTCAAAGCTGAGTGGAGGTGCCTCATTAGACACATGGATGCCTTCGTACAGCATCTCTTCTTGTTGCAAAAATACCGAAGAGACCTCTGAAAGCGCAGGCTGAAGCGACTCCCAGAAAAAAGGAGGGACGGCCAGCAACCGATCTCCCCCAATACTCCCCCCATAAGGTGAGTAAGGAGTGACGTTATCACGGTACATTTTTTCATTTAATACAATATCAATCAGCTTCTGTAGAACAACATTATCTTCCTTCCGAAAGCTGTAAATGGCAGGATCATAGATAAAATGTTTCGTGAATTCAAAGGATTCTCCGCGGTGTACACTTTCTAGAAATCCTCTTATTTTCTGAACAATATATAGACGTTTTGGACCGACTTTCATTTCTATACCCAGCATGGTGTGGCTATAACTATAGGTGAATGGCTTGCATGTAAACTCTATATTTAGAGGAAGTCTGTTATCTACAAAAGCCCCCGTACCGCTAGGACGCGGTGTATGGTTGCCGAACATCCCCAGTAGGCTGCTCACGAGCTGTTGATCTCTGGACTTTCCCCCGTTGTCTCGCGCAGTATCTGTAAAAATACGTGGGGTTAGAATCTCAGTATCTTCTATAGAAGACAGGTGCGAAGCTCCGGTAAGCTCTGAACGATCTTGGCCATTTTTAAGGGCGTCAACGTTGATTAGCACAGCCGCGATATGTTTACAGAATGGCCCGCCATGGGAGTAGGCTGGACAATTACACTCTGCCTGGACATCCCCATCAATATCAATGACCACTATAACTTCATAGTCGATCGCCCCCTGAACTATGGCTTCATATCGAGAGCGGGGCAAATCTGGAATGGAGACATTGTATTCTTCAACTTCAATTATATCGACACTTTCAGTTTGGTAATAAGCTAATCCTTTTTCAAAAATAGACTTGCCGCACAGCAGTTTGATTACCCGTTCTGATACACTAAAGCCCATAACATAATTCCTTCCTCATAACTTGATCTTGAAAAGTCCGAATTTAATATAGTACTTATGATAACAGAACGGGCGTGCGCATCAAATAGGGGGTGTTGTTTTACTTATTCCATGCATGATAAAAGCGATCGTCAGGTTGATTTCTTCCTCATCATTCCAGTCCTTATCTGGCTGCAGCAGCAAGCGATTCATCAAATAACCTACGACAGATGAGAGTGTGAAGCGTATAAGTGTGGGTGTAGGCACCTCGATGATTTCACCCTTTTCTTTAAAATGTTCAACAATATCAATCACGCGCTCCAGTATTTTGCTAAGAATATTCTCTACAAACTGAGCTCTAACTGTTGGCTGAAAAGGAATCTCCTGAATAAGAATCTTAAGAATTTTAAAATTCTTGCGGGCGAAATCCAGCCGATTGATCATAAATGCCCTCAGGAACTCTTCGAAGCTGTCGTAGGGCATATCGAGCACGCCGTTGAAATTCCGCAGCACAAAAGGCGCAAGCATGCGACTCATGGTAGGACCTACTATGGCAAGCAGCAGATCATTTTTAGTCTTGTAATAGCGAAAAATCGTTCCCTCCGCCACGCCCGCTTTCTGAGAAATTTCACTCGTTGAAGTCGCAGAGTATCCTTTTTCGGAAAATACCTCAATCGCCGCTTGTAGAATAGAAATCTGCTTCGGTGTCAGTTTCTCGTCTTTGCCAAGGGTCAGCAGCTCTTCTATCCACTGCTCTTCTATATTTTGTTCCGTAGAAACTTGCTCTTTCATTACAATAACCCTCCATGCTTGATTCATTTTGTTTCAATGATAATAGCTTTTGTGAAATTACATTTTGCGATGTTTGCGCAGTGCCAATACATTCAGCAGCATAAATAGCAGCGAAAATCCTATTAGTACATAGACATCCAGTGCAATTGCGCTCCATCCTTTGCCACGGACCATAATGTCCATCAGAGCTTCTGATCCGTAATAGATCGGTGTAGCGAGGCCAACGCGCTGGAGCCACAGTGGAAGGGTATCGAGCGGGAATAATCCACTGAGGAAGATTTGTGGCACTATAATGAGCGGAATGAACTGAATCATCTGCAACTCATTGGCTGCAAAAGCCGACAGCAGTGTGCCCAACGTCAGCGCTGTCATCGATAGGAGTAATGTGATCAGCAATACGTAACCAAAGCTGCCTGTCATCATAATGCCAAGAATCTGTATGGAATACCATGAGATCAATAGCGCCTGAAAAACGGTAAATATGCCGAAACCACATACATACCCGAGCACAATCTCCCATCTTTTTAATGGAGTCGAAAGTAGGCGTTCAAGAGTGCCTGTGGTTCGTTCCCTTAAGAAGGATACACCTGCAATCAAGAATACGAAAAAGAAAACAAATACGCCAATCATAATGGGACCGAAACGGTCGATCGTCTTCATATTCTCAGAACCGTAAAGATAGCTGATCTGCGGCTGTAATTGTTCCTTTGTGCTTGGAAGAAGCTTCTGGGAGATTTGTTGAAGCGTCATGATTACTGCCTTGTTGGCTGTAGGGTTGCTACCTTCTAACAGCACTTGAGGCGTAACTTGCGAATCTCCGGCGGTTCCGTTCAAAGTGATCAAAGCGTCAATTTTCCCTTCTACTAAAGCTTCATTTCCCAGCTCTACGCTGGCATATTCTTTGATGGTGGCATTTTGTTCTTTTAACGCAGCTGACATATTTAGCGGTACACCGGACACACCGATTTTTGGTTCATAGGCGTCACCGTTGAAGACCAAGCTCATTAAGCTTAGAACGAGGAGTGGTGCAATGAACATTAACGCCATCGTTCTTTTATCATGAATAAATTGCCGCAAAATCCTTAAGGTGATTGCTCGGATTCTCATGAACGCACACCTCCAAAATATAAAAAGGCTTCTTCAATAGAAGCTGAACCGGTGGCTTGCAGCAGTCCGGCAGGCGTGTCGGCGGCAAGTAGCTTGCCATCACGGATCATTCCGAGCCGGTCACATTTTTCAGCCTCATCCATGACATGCGTGGTCAGCACAATAGTGGTGCCTTTCTGGTTCAGAGCTTTTAGTTCTTTCCAGATGGATAGCCGCAGCACCGGGTCTATACCAACTGTAGGTTCATCAAGAATAAGCAGCGGCGGTTCATGCAGCAGCGCGATCGCCAATGATAAGCGGCGTTTCATCCCGCCGGAGTATTGGTCTACTCTTTTTCGCAAATGATCTTGTAAATTAACGATCTCCATTACGGCTGTGATGCGTTTGGAGCGTTGCTCCCCCTTTAGACCATATAGCGCTGCAAAAAACTCCAGATTCTCCTTCGCGCTAAGCTCCGTGTATAAGGCATCAGACTGGGCCATATACCCAATCTGTTGCAGCATAGTCAGCTTCGGCATTGTCACGCCAAGTATCTTCACCTCGCCGGAAGTTACCTCATCGATACCAGTAAGCAGCTTTACAAATGTTGTTTTTCCTGAGCCGGATGGCCCTAGTATGCCAAAGGTTTCCGCACGTTCCACTTGAAGCGAAATATCCTCGAGCACCTGTTTCTCTCCAAACGCTTTCCCGACATGGCTCACTGAAATAACTGGAACCTCTGAACCCATTTTTATCTCCTCGATTCTGAATGTTCAGGGATACTTGCTTGAGTTGAAGATGTTGCTGATAAGGTGATGGTGATGGTGATGGTGATGGTGATGGTGATGGTGATGGTGTAGAAGGTGTTGAGATATTCCTGAATTATACTGCTCTGTACACTCTGATAAGATAATGAGTGAGTACTCACTCATTATCTTGTATCAAAAGTTAGGAATTGTAAACCATATATTTTATACAAATGTATCCCACAGTATTAGCTTAATCCCAATTGAGGTTTGTTAATTCAACTTGTCCTTTTACTATGTATATAGAGATGATTTGAATGAAAGGCAAAAGTGCCACTAAAAAGCGCCAGTCCACCTAAACTAGGTAATAGAAAGGCATAAATGCCCCTAAATGGCGTCGATCCACTTAAATCAGCTAAAAGAAAGGCATAAATGCCTCAAAATAGCACGGGTTTACCTAAACCAGATAAAAGAAGGGCATAAATGCCACTAAATAAGCATGATCTAGATAAATCAAGCAAAAGAACGGTATAAATCCCGTACAATGAGCTCAATCCCGATGAAGTTAGCAAAAGAACGGTATAAATCCCGTACGATGAGCTCAATCCCGCTAAAATTAGCAAAAGAACGGTATAAATCCCGTACAATGAGCCCAATCCCGCTGAAGTCAGTAAAAGAACGGTATAAATCCCGTACAATGAGCTCAACCCCGCTAAAGTTAGCAAAAGAACGGTATAAATCCCGCACAATGAGCTCAATCCCGCTAAAGTTAGCAAAAGAACGGTATAAATCCCGCACAATGAGCTCAATCCCGCTAAAGTTAGCAAAAGAACAGTATAAATCCCGTACAGTGAGCTCAATCCCGCTAAAGTTAGTAAAAGAACGGTATAAATCCCTTACAATGAGGTCTATCCCGCTAAAGTTCAAAAGAACGGTATAAATCCCGTACAATCAGCCGAATCTCCTACGATGATCCTTACGCAGAATGCGCCACAACAGACCAGTTAGTTTTTAAATTGTAAGCAGCAGCCACATAACAAGCTTCCCCCACGCGCCAAGCGACCACCGTAATACGTTCCCCACACTCCAAGCGACCTCCGCAATATACTCCATGTGCCCATCGATCTCAGCAACAAGGCTCTCCCACGCACCAAGCGACCTCCGAAATATACTCCACGTGCCCATCGACCACCGTAATACGTTCCCCACACTCCAAGCGACCTCCGTAATATACTCCACGTGCCCATCGACCTCAGCAACAAGCTTCCCCTACACTCCAAGCGACCTCCGAAATATACTCAACGTGCCCATCGACCTCAGCAACAAGCTTCCCCCACGCGCCAAGCGACCGCCGTAATACGTTCCCCACACTCCAAGCGACCTCCGCAATATACTCCACGTGCCCATCGACCTCAGCAACAAGCTTCCCCTACACTCCAAGCGACCTCCGAAATATACTCCACGTGCCCATCGACCTCCTCAATAAGCTTCCCCCACGCACCCAAGCGACCTCCGCAATATACTCCACGTGGCCCAGCGACCTCCTCAATAAGCTTCCCCCCACACTCCAAGCGAACTCCGCAATATACTCCAAGTGTCCATCGTCCTTAGCAACAAGCTTCCCCGCACACCCAAGCTGCCTCCGCAATATACTCCACCCACCCACCTCAGCAACAAGTTCCCTCCACGCGCCTGCAATATCAAATTAGTCCCTACGTCACCCCAAGATCCCAAACAATTCTCCAACTAAATAAGGCAGCTGCACCGAGCACCTTTTTACGAAAAGAGGCTGTTTTTGTTGCTTAGTTCATTTGGTTTAGATCAAGAAAATTGTTAAATGAGCTAATATACCTGGTTTTTTTAAAAAAAGAATACTAGTTAATATTTCCATTACATTCCTCTGCAACAGAATTGACAATTGTAGACGAAAATGACATTAGCAGTTACCTATACGAAAAGGGTGAATCTAATTGAAAAACAGTAAATGGATTAGCGCAACGTTGGCTTCAGCACTTCTTGCAACAGTAGGCGTTGGAAGTGTATCTGCAGCTAGCACCGGCAGTAATGTAAAATCTGTAGCTACCAATCAAGTCGCTGCTGCAACAGCAGTTAAAGAAGGTACAACTACTTGGAATGTAAACGGAACGCCGATTGTGTTTAACACCATTAACAGCAGTGGTTACAAGCTTTACTCGCTGACTCAGGTAGCTGGAGAAATTGGGGCTAAGGTAGTACTGGGAACAAGCGGGTTTGAACTTAACGACAGCAAAGGACTACATAATGTTCAACTCAAAACAGGCTCAAAGAGCTATCAAGTAGATGGTAATTCCGAATCGTTCACAGTGGCTCCAGTATTTTATAACGGTAAAACCTATGTAGAGCTTACTAAGTTAGTTACTGCATTAGGTGGAGAGCTGGACGCTGATGCTAGCACGATTTTGAGCTTTGCACGTCCTGAAGGTTTGTTTGATACTTTGCACTGGACGGCAGCTGGCAACCTGATTGCGAACAAAAGTGATGCTGAAACTACTCAGCTTATCAAATTCAGTACAGAACCAGGTAACTATGAAGTGTTTTCGTCAAATGACAGTGCAGTAGACTTTGCAGTATCGCCGGATCAACAGTGGGGAGCTTTTAATGATGAGAAAGGTTTGCTGAATCTGATTAATTTGTCTAGCGGAGCTGTTAAAACACTAGGCACCGACAATAGTGTGAAGACAGATCTGGTTTGGTCCAAAGATGGGAAAAGCATTTATTTCATCCAAGGAGACAAGCAAGAAAAAATCGCTAAAATCTCAGTAGAGACTGGTGATGTTAAATCCGTATTGGCTGACAAGGTTGAGAATAAATCCGAACTGCGTATTTCTGCTGACGAAAAAAGCGCCGTTTATATCGTTAATTTGACGGGTGTTGCTAAAAATGATGCAGACAGCACAGAAGATTCTCTTACGGTTGACTTTAGCTCGGCAGGAGAGCAGCTTTACAAGCTTGATTTGGCTACAAAAGATGCTAAACCAGCTGCACTAACAACTACAGCAGATAACAAGCTTTACCCAGAGATTTTGGCTGATGGAAATGTGGCATACCTGAGCGCAGATGCAGACGGCAATGCGAAGAATACCCTGAAGCTTGTAAAAGCGGACGCAACCAGCACTAATATTGCACTTGATATCGAAGTGAATTGGTCCACTGGCGTTAGCAATGGTTTGGTAGTAGCAGGTACTACGGCAGACGGAAGCACAGTGATCTATTCTATCGATGGTAGTGGTGCAAAGACCGAATTGTTCCGTACGGCTGAAGATGTATCTGAAGTATCTGTATCTAAAGACGGAAGCAAGCTTGCGATTGTGAGCGGCGACAGCGTATGGGTTATCCAAGGCGGTAAAGGGCTGCAACTGACTAAATAATTATTATTTCAAACATATTTTAACGGCCTAGAGCCGAGAGGAGAAAATAGTACAATGAAAATCTTCAAGAAATTAACAGTAACGGCTTTAACAGCCGTAATCGCGGTAACCGCATCTTTTGCAGGGATTGCAGCAGCAGCAGATTCACTTAGTGGCAAAATCACCGTTAACGGTTCGACCGCACTTCTTCCATTGACGTTGCAAGCGGCAAAAGAATTCCAAAAGCTGCACCCTAAAGTGAAAATCGCAGCATCTGGTAAAGGCTCTGTAACTGGACCACAAGCTGTAAAAAAAGGCATCGCTGATATCGGCGCTTGCGACTGGGATGCTAGCATCGACGTACCAGGTTTCAAAGCTTTTGACGGACAGGTAGCGAACAAAGTGGCTGTCATTCCTTTTGCCACGATCGTGAACAAAAATGTGGGTGTAGATAACCTTACAACAGAACAGCTTAAAGGTATTTTCGCTGGTAAAATCACCAACTGGAAAGAAGTAGGCGGCGCAGATGCAGATATCGTTGTCATCACTCGCTCATTCGGTTCTGGTACCCGCGTTAACTATCAGGCTAAAGCTTTGGATGGCGGAGATATCGTTAAAAAAGCTAAGAACTACAAAGAAACAGGTTCATCCGGCGACATGAAAACAGCAGTAGGAACTACTCCTAACTCCATCGGTTATATCGACCTTGTTTATGTAAGTGGCGACGTAAAAGCAGTGAAACACAACGGTATCGCAGCTACTACAGACAACGTAATTAACGGTTCTTATAAGATTTGGGCTTATGGTTACTACATGACTAAAGGCCAGCCTACTGGTGCAACTAAAGAATTTATCGAATACGTACAAAGCAAAAAGTTCCAACAAGGTTCTCTGAAAAAGCTTAAATTCATTCCGATCGCAGCAATGAAGGGTTAATAACATTTGAAGATCATATTGAACGGTAACAGCGGCCAGCCCCGATTTTGATACGGGGTTGGCCGCTTACAGGAGGGAAAGTATGGGGGCACCAGTCCACAACCTGGCAACTAAGGTTAAGGAGGGCGTTACAGAAGTTAGCGCCAACTCCAAACGTCACAGTAGACATATGTTTAGCAACCGATTATTCCGCTTTTATTTCTTATTCAGCATTCTTGCACTTTGTTTCGTGCTTGGACTTGTAATCCTATTTATCGGCAAAACGGCGCTGCTTCTGTTTGGTCATCTCTCGCCTGCGGACTTTTTCTTTTCGTTTAACTGGACGCCTGAAGAGGACTCCTTTGGGGCTGCTGCCTTCATTGTAAATACACTTTCACTGACAGCTTTGACCCTGCTGATCGCAGTTCCTATTTCGGTAGGCATGGCCGTGCTCTGTGCGGAGATTGCTCCGAAGTGGATGAAGACCTTCATTCGCCCGGTGCTCGATCTGCTCGTTGGTATTCCTTCTATAGTATATGGTTATTTAGGCTTAACGGTATTACTTCCTTTCCTGCGTAGAGTTAGTGGGGAGAGCTTGGGTGATGGTTTGCTGGCTGCGGCCCTCGTACTCGCATTAATGGTCCTGCCAACGATTTGTCGAATCAGTGATGATGCTATCGTCGCTGTCCCACGCAAATATCGGGATGCTGCGTACGCTCTTGGATCTACCCGTCTGCAAGTCATTATGCGTGTTGTTTTACCTGCGGCTAGCAGAGGAATTATCTCCGCGGTCATCCTCGGGATGACTCGTGCTGTGGGGGAGACAATGGCTGTAGTTATGGTTATCGGAAACACACCACAGTTGGCGAAAACCTTATTTACACCTGCTTCGGTCTTGACTAGTAACATCGTTATGCAAATCTCGAATGTAGAGTTTGAGTCAACCTGGAATTATGCCCTCCATATGATGGCCTTTCTTCTGCTGGTGATTTCCTTTGTACTGATTCTGATCATCCGCGTGCTGGGTAGAAAAAGGAGGGATGCAGCGTGAACGGATTCGCAAGTACAAAGCATACAGCGCGTGCTCAGAGACGCAATAAGCTCGCGACTATTGGGTTTTATACGCTTGGGGCTTTAGTCATGCTGCTAATCTTCTGGCTGCTCTTCACGATTCTTAGTAAAGGTCTGCCAGCGCTGCGGCCTGATTTCCTGATCAAACAGCCTGAAGAGATTGACGTTGGTGGCGGGATCGGTCCTGTACTTTTCAACTCTTTTTATATTTTGTTCATCTCGCTGCTTATTTCCGTCCCTATCGGTTTAGGTGCGGGGATTTATATGGCGGAGTATGCTCCGGATAATGCTTTTACAGGCGGCCTGCGTATATGTGTAGAAGCTCTCTCTTCGGTTCCTTCAATTGTATTTGGTATGCTTGGACTTGCGATATTTGCTGAATATTTTGGAATCGGCCTGACGATTCTTGGCGGTGGGGTAAGCTTGGCGCTTTTGAATCTGCCTATGCTTGCACGTGTGACGGAGGAAGCGGTTCGTGCTGTTCCTGGGGAGATGCGTGAAGCTGGATATGCACTGGGCATGACTAAATTCCATGTGATCCGCACAGTAGTTCTACCCGTTGCAATGTCAGCCATTGTTACTGGGATTTGTCTCGTTGCTGGGCGCGCCTTCGGGGAGTCTGCGGTTATTATCCTTACCGCTGGCCTCAGTACCTCGGGCGAAATGTGGGACTTTAATCTGTTCTCGCCGGGAGAAACCCTGGCAGTGCATCTATGGTATGTACAATCTGAAGCAATTGTAGAAGATGCGCGGCAAATCGCTGACAAATCAGCAGCCGTACTCGTATTTGTAGTTCTGTTTATTAACTTTGCCTTCCGTTTTCCGCTCTGGCTTGGAAATCGCCGCAAAGGGCGCTGATTCGCTTATAAAGGAAGAACATGCATAAAAAACTGTCTCTCGGCGGAAGAAAACGCCGTGAACAGTTTTTTTATTCCCGATTAAATAAGTAGGATAGTCTCATCCTTCGATAATATTGCTAATGCGCGTGTCTTTTGAGTAATTAGATTGGCCACGCTTATAGAGAGCTAAAAATGTTCCCAGATTTAAAAATCAGAAATGGGAATGTGAAGATTAATATTCGATGAGTAGTGAGTAATGTGTGGTGAGTAATGAGTAGTGAGTAGTGAGTAGTGTGTAATGATTGGTGGTTGGTGAGTAATAAGTGATGAGTAGTGGTGATAAGAGTGGTTTTTAATTGCACTTTATGCACTTATTTTTGATGGTGATAGGTTTGTTTGGGTTTAATTGTACTTTGTGCAGTTAAAAATGGTGAAAAGACCATTCTAGGCGTAAATCTGAGAATATAAGTGTATGAAATGCAATTAAAGCGATTTTTGGAGGTAAAAGGGTACTTTTAGTTGCAGAAAATGCAATTAGATAGCATGTAGCTGCGTTTCTCCGGAAAAGCAGCCGTAATGTTCTAATGCGGCGGGGTATGATGTGGTACTGACTCATAGAAACTGATCATCGATTGCTAAGCTTCACAGAACCCTGAGCCCCAATGAGTTCTAAGTGTGACCAAGTCCGAGCGAGCATCAAAAGTTAAGCTCCATCGACTCATAGCCCGACGAGGCCCAGGTTTTCACCAAATTCTAAGTTTCGAATGCTAAGCTTTATCGGACCCTGAGCTCCGACGAGGCTAAGTTTTCATCAGGTTCTGAGCTTCGAATCCAAGCTCCATTAATCTCTGAAACTCGGGTAATCCAGAGCCGCGAATCTTAAGCTCAGTCGTTCAGTCGTCTATTCGTCCCAGTAGTGACTCCCTGAGCTCCGCCCAACCCTTCCCCTGAAAATAGAAACAGCCTTCCCGAAGGAAGGCTGTTTCTATATGACGTCCCGGAAGGGATTCGAACCCCCGACCGTGCGCTTAGAAGGCGCATGCTCTATCCAGCTGAGCTACCGGGACATGGTTGCTGGCAGAAAAGCAAGCAGGAATTATCATATCATATGGGATGATCTTTTTCAAGCTGTTTTTTAAAAAGAGTACGGGGTATGCTATAATCTACAATTATTAAGTTTCGGAAGAAGCTTAAGGTATTAATAACTTTTATAATGGTTAGGATTCCATTCACATAAGTAGACATAAGGAGGTGCCCTCATTAAACATTCGGATTCCCCCGCCACCAAAGAGAATATCGTCCTGTTCCCCAAGACACTGGACTATTATCAAATCCAGCTGACGGTGATGCTGGAAAGTGAACGCTACGGGGAAGCGATGGAGCTGCTTCGTTTTTTGCTGCAGTGTCAAGGACAGGAAGAGCGAAATTACGAGGAATGGCGGTCCCTGCTGGAATGGCTCGAAACGGCATTTCCTTACGCGTCCCAGAATGGAGATGCGGAGGGAACTGTTCACCCCGAAGACGAAGATTTAAGGGAAGAGGATATGGCCCGCTTTTTGGCCAAATCCAAAATGAACGAGGATGCGGGGTATCCCAAAAAGCTGCTGCAGCGGGTGATGAATGAACCTCTGTCTGAGGCGACAATACTTGCACTAGAGCAGCTATCCTATCTGGAAGGTGGCGGCGTTGACGAGGAGCTGACCACTTGGTTGCAGGGGGATAATGTTCATCCACTGCTGCAATTTCGGACCTTGCAGACGCTTAAGCGGCGTGGGATGCAGGGAACAGTGAAGCTGATTCGCGGACATGAAACGGTACTCGTAGAGATCGAGAGCGTGCCACTGCAGACGGAGGATTTTCCTCCGGAGGTGAGTCATGTGCTGGAGCGGGTAGCCGAGCAGGCAGAGGTGCATGAGCCTACGCTGTATTATTTTGCACAAGAGCTCTGGGGTCAGTTCATCATGTCGATTTATGGGTCGGACGAATATCGGAAATTGCTGGAAGGCGAAGACGTTTTGCTGGATATTTGGGCAGGAGCTTTGCACCAATTTGTTTCTGAAAGTTTAAACGGCTCCCGACAAGAGGAAGAGACACGTGGAATGTATGGCATCACAGACGGCATGCGCTTTCAATTTGAGGGAGCTTATCGTGCTCTCAAGGGTTTTGTAAAGACTTCTCTACTTGATAAATAAAGTAATGTTGTATATAATATAATGGTTATTCTGTGCGTGGATTGTATCATTATTTGAAGTAAACTTGTGAACCTATATTTTGGAGGGAAAAGTATAATATGAAAGCAACATGGGAAAAAATAGAGAAGAACCTTGGAGTTCTTGAAGTAGAAGTAGACGCAGAACGCGTAACAGCAGCACTTGATAAAGCTTTTAACAAAGTCGTTAAAAAAGCTAACGTACCAGGCTTCCGTAAAGGTAAAGTACCTCGGCCGATCTTTGAATCCCGTTTTGGTGTAGAAAGCTTGTACCAAGATGCAATCGACATTCTTCTTCCTGAAGCTTACGGTGAAGCAGTTGAACAAACTGACATCTTCCCTGTAGACCGTCCTGAAGTTGATATTGAGCAATTTGCTAAAGGTCAATCCTTTATCTTCAAAGCGAAGATCACGGTTAAACCTGAAGTGAAGCTCGGCGATTACAAAGGTCTGGAAGTTCCAGTACAAAAAGCTGAAGTGACTGAAGAAGAGTTGAGTGCTGAACTTGCTCGTCTGCAAGAACGTCATGCTGAGCTTGTAGTAGTTGAAGAAGAAGCAGCAGCTAACGGCGACATCGCTGTAATCGATTTTGACGGATATGTAGATGATGTACCGTTTGAAGGCGGAAAAGCTGAACGTCACTCTCTTGAGCTTGGCAGCAACTCCTTCATTCCTGGATTCGAAGAGCAAGTGGTAGGAATGGCTACTGGAGATTTCAAAGATGTTGAAGTTACTTTCCCTGATGAATACCATGCAGAGAACCTTGCGGGTAAAAAAGCAGTATTCAAAGTGAAGCTGCACGAAATCAAACGCAAACAACTTCCTGCACTCGATGATGAGTTCGCTAAAGATGTAAGTGAATTCGAAACTTTGGATGAGTACAAAGCAGATCTGAAAGCTCAGCTCGAATCCCGTAAAGAGGAAGAACTGAAAGGCCTTCGTGAGAATGCAGTTGTTGATAAAGCAGCAGCTAACGCTGAAGTTGAAATCCCTGAAGCTATGATCAACAGTGAAGTTGAGAACATGGTTCGTGACTTCGACACTCGTCTTCGTCAACAAGGCATGAACATGGATATGTTCCTTAGCTTCTCCGGCCAAACTCGTGAAGACTTGCAGAACCAAATGAAAGGCGATGCTGAAAAACGCGTTCGCAACAACCTGGTATTGGAAGTTATCGCAAAACAAGAGAACATTGAAGTTTCCGAAGAAGAAGTTAACGAAGAGTTGGCTACTATGGCTGAAGCTTACAAACGTACTCCAGAAGAAATCCGCAGCATCTTGGCAGCTAACGGTTCACTGGGCAGCTTGAGCGAAGAGCTTTCGTTGCGTAAAACCATTGATTTCCTTGTTAGCAATAGTGTAGAAGTTGAAGCAGTAGAAGAAGCACCAGCTGCTGAAGACACTAAAGCTGAGTAGGATATTTTAAAATTATAAGAAGGTATAAGTTTCACTTTATACTTTATTCTTATAATTCTCGCATAAACGCTTACCGTCCTCAAAAGGACGCCGAAGGCGTTTTAGCTTGACACTACCTAGAACGGCCAAGTTACACGGCCTCCATACAGATATGATAAGGCACGTAAGTTTCGTTACGTGCCTTATTTTTATCCTCGGCCGCAAATATATGTGACTACATAGGTATCCGTATGAACGTATGGCAATAAGGTAATAGGGGTAGTAACGTCACAATTCACAAGCAGCAGACAGTCGACTGTAGTGAAAAAATGACATCGCGCCTTGAACGTGTTAAAATATTTCTGAAACGATAAGACTAATCTGTACAGAGAAAAGAGGTTGGTGGCATGAGTCTGGTACCAATGGTTGTGGAATCAACAAGTCGTGGAGAACGTTCATACGATATCTATTCCAGATTGCTCAAGGATCGCATCATTTTCTTAAGCAGTGCGATTGACGATGATGTCGCCAATCTGGTTATTGCTCAATTGCTGTTTTTGGCAGCAGATGATCCCGAGAAGGACATTCACTTGTACCTCAACTCACCCGGTGGTTCAGTAACAGCCGGCATGGGTATATACGATACGATGCAATATATCAAACCGGATGTTTCAACCATTTGTGTAGGGATGGCAGCAAGCATGGGATCGCTCCTTCTAACAGCTGGGGCTCCGGGCAAAAGATATGCGCTGACCAACAGCGAAGTTATGATTCATCAACCGCTCGGCGGTGTTCAGGGTCAAGCGTCTGATATTTGGATTCACACTGACTGGATCCTTAAGACGAAACAGAAGCTGAATCAAATCTATGTAGATCGCACAGGTCAGCCCCTTGAAAAAATCGAACGGGACACAGACCGCGATAACTTCATGAGCGCGGAAGAAGCCAAGGAATACGGGCTTATTGACCAAGTTCTTTCTTCACCGATGAAATCTTAAAGGGGTGGTTAGATGTTTAAATTTAATGATGAAAAAGGGCAATTGAAATGTTCTTTTTGCGGTAAATCACAAGAGCAGGTTCGTAAGCTTGTAGCAGGACCGGGCGTTTATATATGTGACGAATGTATCGAGCTTTGCACGGAAATTGTGGAAGAAGAGCTCGGTCATGAGGAAGAGCTTGATCTGAAGGATATTCCAAAACCAAAGGAAATTCGCGATATTTTGGATCAATATGTAATCGGTCAAGAGCAAGCGAAGAAATCTCTTTCTGTAGCGGTATATAACCACTACAAGCGTGTGAACAGCCAAAGCAAGATCGAAGATGTTGAACTGACGAAGAGTAATATCCTTTTGCTTGGTCCAACAGGTTCTGGTAAAACCTTGTTAGCACAAACGATGGCGAAGATTATCAACGTTCCTTTTGCTATTGCAGACGCTACTTCCCTGACGGAAGCTGGTTATGTCGGCGAGGATGTTGAGAACATTCTGCTCAAACTCATTCAAGCTGCAGATTACGATGTGGAGAAAGCCGAACGCGGCATTATCTATATTGATGAAATTGATAAAGTAGCACGTAAATCCGAGAATCCGTCCATAACTCGTGACGTTTCCGGCGAAGGTGTACAGCAGGCGCTTCTGAAGATTCTGGAAGGAACTGTTGCTTCTGTGCCTCCGCAGGGCGGACGTAAGCACCCTCACCAGGAGTTTATTCAGATCGACACGACGAACATCCTGTTCATCGTTGGCGGTGCCTTTGACGGTCTGGAGCAAATGATTAAACGCCGTATCGGTAAAAAAATCATTGGCTTCAACGCAGCAGTTGAAGGACAAAAGGATCTAAAGCCTGGCGAATATTTGTCGATGGTATTGCCTGAAGATTTGCTCAAATTCGGTCTTATTCCTGAATTTGTAGGCCGTCTGCCAGTCATCTCGACTTTAGAGCCGCTTGATGAGAATACGCTTGTCCGTATCCTTTCCGAGCCTAAAAATGCTCTCACTAAGCAATATATCAAGCTACTGGAAATGGACAACGTAGCGTTGAAATTCGAACCATTGGCACTCGAAGCAATTGCCAAGGAAGCGATCAAACGTAATACGGGAGCCCGTGGACTGCGCGCGATTATTGAGAGCATCATGCTCGATGTGATGTATGAAGTTCCTTCACGCGATGATATTAAAGATTGTGTGATCACGGAACAGGTCGTTCAGGAGAAAGCTTTGCCTGAGCTCAACCTTAAGAAAGACAAGAAGAAAGAGGAAAGCGCGTAAGCCGCTTTTCCTTAACAATACATGTCACAGTCTCCACCTTTCTTCCGCTTATCCCGCTTCACATTAGCGGGAGCGAAGGGGTGGAGCTTTGGCGTTATGGGGGAGAAAAATCATGTTCTTGAGACACCAAACCCGTCCTGTCAATGTTGGCGGGCTCATTATTGGGGGAAACAACGAGGTTGCGATTCAAAGCATGTGTACAACCAAAACCGCTGATGTGGAGGCTACTGTAGCTGAAATATTGCGGCTTGAGGAAGCAGGCTGCCAGCTGGTACGCGTAACTGTCAACAATGAAGAGGCGGCTGCCGCAATCAAGGAGATCAAGAAACAGATTCATATCCCACTCGTAGCGGATATTCATTTCAACTATAAGCTAGCGTTGATGGCTATTGAGAACGGCATCGATAAGGTACGGATTAATCCGGGGAACATTGGTCGTCGCGAAAAGGTAGAAGCGGTAGTTAAAGCATGTAAAGAAAAAGGAATTCCGATTCGGATTGGTGTAAACGCCGGTTCTTTGGAGAATCACCTTTTGGAGAAATACGGATACCCAACCCCAGAAGCCATGGTAGAAAGTGCGTTATACCATATTGGTATTCTGGAGGAACTGGATTTCCACGACATTATCGTCTCTCTAAAAGCATCAGATGTGCCAATGGCCATCGAAGCTTATCGTCAGGCTGCGGAAGTCATTCCTTATCCGCTACACTTGGGGATTACAGAATCCGGCACATTGTTTGCGGGTACAGTGAAAAGCTCCGCTGGTATCGGTGCACTGCTCTCTATGGGCATCGGCAGCACCCTGCGTATCTCGCTTAGTGCCGATCCGGTTGAAGAGGTTAAGGTGGCGCGTGAGCTGCTGAAGACGTTTGGTCTGATCTCTAACGCGGCGACGCTGATCTCTTGTCCGACTTGCGGACGACTGGATATCGATCTTTTCTCCATCGCTAATGAGGTGGAAGAATACATTTCGAAGCTTAAGGTGCCTATTAAAGTTTCTGTCCTTGGCTGTGCTGTTAATGGTCCTGGTGAGGCACGTGAAGCAGATATCGGTATTGCTGGTGCTCGTGGGGAAGGTTTGCTTTTCCGTTACGGACAAATGATCCGTAAAGTGCCTGAAGCTGAACTCGTGAACGAGCTGAAAAAGGAAATCGATGCGATCGTGGTGGCTTACGAGGCAACAGGCGAAATCCCAGGCCGCGCGCACGCTAACCTTGCACCTCCGGTGCAGTCGAAGTAACTTGGTCTTTTACGAATATATAATTCGTTAATAATACGTGGCGAAGAACGCCCTGTGCAGCTCCGGTAAATCCGGGGCCCATGGGGCGTTTTTTTTGCGTTTATTCTTATTTTGGAGGAAGGGATGAGTAAACATGAACTATGAACAAGCCCATGAAAAATTTATTGCGCATCATCTTGCAAACAGAACGGGCGAACGGCGGGGGAGGCTGGAGAGAGGTCATGGCCACGCAGAAAAATTATTTTTGCAGAACGTCTGGTGGCCGCTTCGTGGTGACTTCAATGATCTTCATCCGGAGTATGAGGTGCTGGATTTACAGAGACGGGCTTATTTTGCTGATTTTGCTTTTTTGCCGGGGCCGATCAAGCTCTTGTTTGAGATTAAAGGGTATGCAGCTCATGTAAGAGACATGGATAGGCTGAAGTATTGTAATGAGCTAAATCGTGAAACTTTTCTGTACGGAATGGGTTATCAAGTAATTTCATTTGCCTATGATGATGTTGAACAGCGCCCTGAGTTATGTGTTACACTGCTGCGTTTGGCGCTAAGCCGCTACCAAATTGTAGATGCACCGCGTGGCAGATTGCTAATCGCTGAGAAGGAAATCATGCGTTTAGTGGTGCGTCAAGCTGGGGTGATACGCCCTAAAGAAGTCGCTGATTATTTCACGCTAGATCCCAAAACAGTACGCATGATGCTAAAGAATCTCTGTGAAAAAGGCTGGCTTACCCCTGTGAAGAGGGGAATCGGCGTCAAAAATGTTGAGTATAAGCTGGCTCGTGATGTTCTTTATTACTGGGATTGATAATTGTAAAGGCTGGTGGCTGGTGGCTGGTGGCTGGTGGCTGGTGGCTGGTGGCTGGTGGCTGGTGGCTGGTGGCTAATGGCTGATGGAGGCTATATTATTGAAGTAGTTTATGTAGGAGTAATTAATGTAACAGTTTAGCCTATGTAATTGATGTATCTGGTGGAACTTATGGAGTTGTTGGTGCTATTGTAGCTGATGTAACTGGTGTAGATGACGTAGCTAATGTTGAAATGGATAAAGTAGTAAAAGTGGCTGATGGAGCAGGTGTAGCTGAAGTAGTTTGATGGGACTGATCATATAGGCGTAACAATTTTGGCCATGACTTTTGCTGAAGGTGGGAATTTGAAAAAGAAGGTATGTGAAGGAGCTTGATGTGAAGTCCGTTATGAAGTAAAACGCAACAATTAGGGAAATTCTCCCTGAAATAAGCCGATTATGGCTCGAAATCAAGCTTTTTAGGGAAAAACTCCCTAATAAAAGGAGCATTTCCCTCATTTATGTGTGATTTGACCGATAATCAGGGAGTATTTCCCTAATTAGCAGTTGAAAGGTCGTGAATCACTGATAAATAGGGAGTATTTCCCTAATTATTTGGCTGGGTACCAATGATACTTAGATTTTGTACTAAATAGGTTGTTTCTACGAACATAGAAGATAAAAACTCATACGTTCAGCAAACTAAGTTAACTCTGCGTCTTAGAAGTAACTCACCGTGCCCAGCTGACTTAGCCTCTAGAAGTAACTCACCGTGTCCAGCTGACTTAGCCTCTAGAAGTAACTCACCGTGTCCAGCTGACTTAGCCTCTAGAAGTAGCTCACCATTCCCAGCTGACTCAACCTCTAGAAGTAGCTCACCGTGCCCAGCTGACTTAGCCTCTAGAAGTAACTCACCGTGCCCAGCTGACTTAGCCTCTAGAAGTAACTCACCGTGCCCAGCTGACTTAGCCTCTAGAAGTAGCTCACCATTCCCAGCTGACTCAACCTCTAGAAGTAGCTCACCGTCCCAGTTGACTCAGTTTCTAGAGTAACTCAGCTTCTAAAAGTACCTCGACGAACTCAACTAACTAACATCTTCAGGAAACTCCCAACTCCCTCACCTTTAGCCGTAAAGTCGCAGAATTAGGTTCCTCACCCTACATAGCATCGATCACGATCCTCAGTTACTAAGTTCAACGGCTCGATATATCACCACAGTTCCTCAATTCCATTCCCATTAAGCTCTCCATCATTCAACCTTCATTCCTCTTCATTCCTCCTTTACTTCCGCACTCCTCCGCATTCCTTCTTCTCCAATCTCCTTTCTAACCACCTCAACAATCTCCTTTTTAAAATTTACATAAGCTACATTTGCACTCCCCACACTCATTATTGCCCTTATAGTTAATTATCAGAGTCTATCCTACTGCAACAATTCAACAAATCCGCAAATTCGCGTTTACTAATTACCGAAACGGCTATACTACCTAATAGTAGCCAAGGGTGGAAAGGTAGACTGAACGAAACAGGAGGATGACCTATGGAATTAAGTATAGTTGTGATGATCGTGCAGCTCTTTTTCGCGCTGGTTATCGGCGTATACTTTTGGAATCTGCTGCGGGGTCAGAAGACAAATAAGTCAGCGGTAGAACGAGAGTCGCGCAAGGAACTGGACAAGTTACGGAAAATGCGGATGATTACATTAACTAAACCATTGTCGGAGAAAACACGTCCGGCTTCTATTGGAGATATTGTCGGGCAAAAGGATGGGCTGCGCGCCCTGAAAGCCGCACTTTGCAGCGCTAATCCGCAGCATGTGATTATTTATGGTCCGCCGGGAGTCGGCAAGACTGCGGCAGCGCGTGTTGTCATGGAAGAGGCGAAAAAGAATGTGCTTTCTCCTTTTAAAAGTGACGCCAAATTCACAGAGATTGATGCCACAACCGCTCGTTTTGATGAGCGTGGTATTGCTGACCCGTTGATCGGATCCGTGCATGATCCTATTTATCAGGGTGCAGGAGCCATGGGGGTGGCGGGCGTGCCACAGCCGAAACCGGGAGCGGTGACTAAGGCGCATGGCGGGATTCTTTTTCTGGATGAGATAGGAGAGCTTCACCCCATTCAGATGAATAAGCTGCTTAAAGTGCTTGAGGACCGGAAGGTACTGCTAGAGAGCGCTTATTATAATTCGGAGGATAATAATACTCCGGCTTATATTCATGATATTTTTCAAAATGGATTGCCTGCTGATTTCCGGCTAGTTGGCGCTACTACGCGTTCTCCGGATGAGATTTCACCTGCATTGCGTTCGCGCTGCATGGAGATTTATTTCCGCCCGCTGCTGCCGGATGAGATTGCCGTCATCGCGCGTGACGCGATACAGAAAATCGGGCTTAAACCAAGTCCGGAAGCTGTCACTGTGGTGCAGCAGTATGCAACCAACGGCCGGGAAGCAGTTAATATGATTCAACTGGCTGCCGGATTAGCTTTAACTGAACAGAGAGATACACTAAATGCTGCTGATGTGGAATGGGTAGCGGGCAGCAGCCAGCTTCCGCTGCGTACGGAACGCAAGATTCCTTCGGCACCGCAGATTGGATTAGTCAATGGTCTTGCCGTGTATGGACCGGGGATGGGTACTCTGCTCGAAATCGAAGTCTCCGCAGCGCCTGCTGTGAACGGCCAGGGCAGACTGAACGTGACAGGTGTGGTGGATGAAGAAGAGATCGGTGGAGGCTCCCGCACGATTCGGAGAAAAAGTATGGCAAAGGGCTCGGTTGAGAATGTATTGACCGTACTGCGTACGATGAATCTGGAGCCCGATCGTTATGATCTACATGTGAATTTTCCAGGTGGAACACCGATTGACGGGCCTTCGGCAGGGGTGGCGATGGCAGTAGCAATCGTATCTGCTATTCGTGGACTTCCCGTGGATAACACTGTAGCGATCACAGGTGAGATAGGCATCCATGGACGAGTCAAGCCAGTGGGTGGTGTAATTGCCAAAGTGGAAGCTGCTTTTCAAGCTGGAGCCACTACAGTGCTTATTCCAAAAGAAAACTGGCAGTCTCTCTTCGCTGACCTTGCGCCATTACGCGTTATTCCAATGGAAACAGTAGAAGAGGTGTTCCGTCACCTGTTCGGTGCCGATACAGCAGATGTAAGGCTGCCTGCAGTTGCTGGAGAGCTGTTCTCTGCAGCACCCTCACTCCTAAAGGCCGATGCCGCTGGTGAATCTGCAAAGGGTTAAACAAAATTGATCCCTAATTCGAAGAATAAGGTGAGATTTGTCGCTGTAAAATAAAGGAGGCTGCAGGCAATTCTGCTGCTTCCTTTTTAAATGCTACAAGAAACGTTGTCTCTATTTAAGGAAAAGCAAGTCGGTTCTTCTTGAAATCTAAGGACTCTGTTGGTGTTTTGGGGCTGCTTTTGTTAGAATGAATGCATATGAGATTAATTGAGAGCCATGGGAGGTGCGAAAGCGATGATGACAAATAAAACAAAAGGTCGTCGTTTTCCTTTATTGCCGCTAAGAGGGCTTCTTGTGTACCCAAGCATGGTTCTTCACTTGGATGTGGGCCGTGAGAAGTCAGTTCGGGCGTTAGAGAAAGCTATGGTTGAAGATAATTTGATTCTTCTTTGTTCCCAGTCGGAAGTGAATATTGAAGAGCCAGGTCAGGACGATATTTTTCGGGTCGGTACTGTCGCCAATGTGCGGCAAATGTTGAAGCTTCCAAACGGTACGATACGTGTACTGGTTGAAGGTGTAGAACGGGCCGAAATTATTAATTATATCGATAATGATGAGTACTATGAGGTTATGGCGCGTGAGCTGCCGGAAGATGTAGATAGCGATCAAGAATGTGACGCGCTGATGCGTACAGTACTCAATCAGTTCGAACACTATATTACGTTATCCAAAAAAGTGACCCCAGAGACCCTCGCTGCTGTATCCGATATAGAAGAGCCTGGTCGACTTGCGGATGTCATTACGAGTCATTTATCGCTAAAAATTAAGGATAAGCAAGAAATTCTTGAGACGATTGATGTTAGTAAACGGTTGGAGAAGCTTCTTGATATTCTTAATAATGAGCGTGAAGTGCTGGAGCTTGAACGTAAGATCAATCAACGTGTCAAAAAACAAATGGAAAAGACGCAGAAGGAATATTATTTGCGTGAGCAAATGAAAGCGATCCAGAAAGAGCTCGGCGAGAAGGAAGGCCGGGTAGGAGAAGCGGAAGAGCTGCGGACGCTAATGGAAGAGAAAAATGTTCCAGAACGTGTGAAGGAAAAGATGGAGAAAGAAATCGATCGTCTGGAAAAAATGCCAGTCAGCTCTGCGGAAGGCGGCGTCATTCGCAACTATGTAGATTGGCTGCTCAGTCTCCCTTGGAGTGAACAGACAGAGGATGATCTTGACATCAAAAAGGCCGAGCAGGTACTTGATGAGGATCACTACGGTTTGGAAAAACCAAAGGAACGGGTATTGGAATATTTGGCCGTTCAGCAGCTGGTTAAGAAGCTTAAGGGTCCTATTCTATGTCTTGTAGGTCCTCCAGGTGTGGGCAAAACCTCACTGGCTCGTTCCATCGCCCGCTCGCTGAACCGCAAGTTCGTCCGTATCTCGTTAGGTGGTGTACGTGATGAGGCGGAGATTCGAGGTCATCGCCGGACTTATGTAGGTGCGATGCCGGGCCGGATTATCCAAGGCATGAAGACGGCGGGTACGATTAATCCGGTTATCCTATTGGATGAAATCGATAAGATGGCTGCGGATTTCCGTGGAGATCCATCTTCAGCGCTGCTTGAGGTGCTGGATCCAGAACAAAACAACACGTTTAGTGATCATTTTGTAGAACTGCCGTTCGACTTGTCGAACGTAATGTTTGTAACAACAGCGAACGTAGTGCATAATATTCCGCGTCCTTTGCTGGATCGGATGGAAATGCTGTTCATTCCAGGTTATACGGAACTGGAGAAACTGCAAATCGGCAGCCGTTATCTATTGCCTAAGCAGAAGAAAAACCACGGTCTTGCAGAAGATCAACTGATTATCGAAGACGATAGCTTATTACGCATTGTCCGCGAATATACCCGTGAATCCGGTGTGCGTAATTTGGAGCAGCAGATTGCAGCATTATGCCGCAAAGCTGCGAAACAAATCGTGTCTGAGGAAAAAGAGAAAGTGATCATTCTTCCTGACGACATCAAGGATTATCTTGGGGCTTCCAAATATCGTTACGGTATGGCCGAGCTTGAAGATCAGATTGGTACCGTCACTGGGTTGGCTTGGACTGAGGTCGGTGGGGATACACTGCTGATCG
This sequence comes from Paenibacillus sp. FSL L8-0333, assembly GCF_037965665.1. NCBI lineage: Bacteria > Bacillati > Bacillota > Bacilli > Caryophanales > Paenibacillaceae > Paenibacillus > Paenibacillus sp. FSL L8-0333. The sequence goes on along the minus strand of NZ_CP150186.1, from coordinate 5,514,552 downwards.
AAGTTACGGTTGTGCAGGGAACAGGTAAACTAACCCTCACCGGACAGCTGGGCGATGTAATGAAGGAGTCGGCACAGGCCGCATTCAGCTATACTCGTTCGAAGGCGGAGGAGCTGGGGCTCCAGCCCGATTTTTATGAGAAGATTGATATTCATATCCATATCCCGGAAGGTGCAATTCCGAAGGATGGTCCGTCTGCAGGGATTACGATTGCAACCGCATTGATCTCCGCGCTCACGAAACGTTATGTTTCGAAGGATGTGGCGATGACAGGTGAAATCACCTTGCGGGGACGTGTACTGCCAATTGGTGGATTGAAAGAGAAATCCCTTGCGGCTCACCGAGCTGGATATAAAAAGATCCTTCTTCCCAAAGACAATGAACGGGATTTGAAAGATATTCCTGAGAGCGTACGTAATGATGTTGAGTTCGTACCGGTATCTAATATGGATCAGGTCTTGCATCATGCGTTAGTTGAGCATCATAATGAAATTAGCAGTGAGCCACCGAGTAGTGTGCATTAGAAAGGAAGTCCTATGAAAGTTAATATTGCCGAATTTATTATCAGTGCCGTAGGCCCTGATCAGTACCCTGATGATTCCTTGCCAGAGGTTGCTCTGGCAGGGCGTTCCAATGTGGGGAAGTCTTCCCTCATTAACCGAATGATTAACCGTAAGAATCTGGCTCGGACAAGCTCCACGCCTGGTAAGACACAACACATGAACTATTACCGTATCAATGAAGACAGCATGTATTTTGTTGACTTTCCAGGTTACGGGTATGCCAAGGTTTCCAAGACGCAACGCGCGGTGTGGGGTAAAATGGTTGAGAAATACCTCTCTGAGCGCGATACGTTGAAGCTTGTTCTGCTTATTGTGGACCTGCGGCATTCACCTACCAGCAATGATAAGATGATGTTCGACTGGTTGAAGCATTATGATCTTCCTATGTGTGTTGTAGCGACCAAAGCGGATAAAATTCCTAAGACACGCTGGCAAAAGCATATCAAGACCATGAAGCAGGAGCTAGGCGTGCTGCCAGGGGATAATTTTATTCCATTCTCCTCGGAAATTGGTCTCGGCAAAGACGAGCTTTGGGGCTTAATTGATGGGTATATTCGCCCTTCTGAGAATGAATCTCCGGATTCAGAGGATGCTGAAATGATAGCAAATGAATCTCAGCAAGAGGAGTCAACCGAAGCGTAAGATATGAACTCATTTACAATCAAGCAACCATTCCTGGTGGGAATGGTTGTATTTTTTTGTTGATAAAACTAAAATTTCTATGGAAAAGGACCGATAGATAACATATGATAGATATTCACTGCCACATCTTACCCTTTTTGGATGACGGAGCCTCTGATTGGGAAGCTGCTCTTGCCATGGCGCAAGACGCCCACAGAGAAGGGATTACTTCAGTCATCGCCACGCCACATCATGCCAACGGTCAATATATGAATAACGCCCCCAAGATTAAAGAAGCTGTGGAGTTGATGAATGAGAGACTTCGTCAGGCTGGTAATCCACTGCTTGTTCTTCCAGGTCAAGAGATCCGTATCTACGGGGAGCTGCTGAATGATCTGGAGCGGGGGGAACTGCTGAGTCTTGCAGATTCGCGGTATATTTTACTGGAAATGCCTTCTTCACGAGTACCACGTAACATGGAAGAAATCTGCCACGAGCTGATCATTCAAGGGTTCGTTCCGGTCATCGCCCATCCGGAGCGCAATGCTGAAATAGCTGCTGATCCTTCTAAACTAGAGAGATTGATAGAGCTAGGATCACTTGGGCAGGTAACCGCACAGAGTCTTGCAGGCGTTTTCGGGAATAAGCTACAGAAATTGTCGCTGGAGCTATGCCGTAGAAATGCAGTACATGTGTTGGCCTCTGATGCACATGACAGTGTTCATCGTCCTTTTGGATTAAACGCTGCTTATGTGGTTATGGAGAAAGAATTAGGCCCTGAGCTGCGTGACTATGTTCGCGGCAATGCTCAGCAAATTATGACCAATGGCGAGGTTATTCATGGAAAACACGTACAAACAAGGAGAAACCGACAAAAATTGTTTGGATTTTTTTTCCGAAAGGGCTGACTAATCTACCTTATAGTGGTAGAATGGGTTTTATTGGGTGATTTAATGCTATTCGTAATAGCGTAGCATTTGGGCGAATTGTTCTAGGTCTATGGTAGTACAGTATTTTAATACATAAGAAGAGGTGGATATTTAGTGACTTTGAAAAAGAAACTAGTAGTATCAACATTAGCAGCAAGTATGGTAGCAGCATCCGTAGCGGGTCTTCCGTTGGGAAGCCTTGGAGCAGTAGGTACAGCATCTGCGGCTACAGTTAGTAGCAGTACAGCAGTTAAGGATAAGGTTCTTGCTGTTTACAAACAATTGACCGCAACAGATGCAGTTTATCTCTACAATTTGAAGACTGAGGTTGCAGCACTGGATGAGGAATCCTTCGGAAAGATTTTTGCTCCAATTCTGGAAAAGCTTGCTTTGGAGCCAGAAGAAAAAACAACCTCACTTAAATTGTTCCAAAGCGTTACTAGTGTAGTCTACGACGTCTATGGCAATGATTTCTCCGGAATCCAAGTGATCCGTAACGATGACAAAAACATTGCTTTGGTAAGCAAAATTGCAGCTAAAGCGGGTGTGTCTGGACTTACTGTTGATAGTGTTGCTGAATTCTTGAGCAGTATTGAAACAGAACTTCGTGATTTGGTAAGCAGCAAGTCCACTTCAGATTTGTTGGCAATTCTCACATCCGAATCCGGTTACGATACTTTGCTGAATGAAGCTATTGCGAAAGTATTGAGCCATACAACAGGAACAGGAGCACTCACAGTAAGTCAAGCGTTGGACAAGCTTGGAGTTACTGCTAGTGATGTGAAAGAAACACTGAAAAACCTGAACAATAATATTAAATCCGCGAAACCTGCGGCGAAATCACTTGCATTTGCTTATATTAAAGCCTACGGAATAGGCGATAATGGCAACGGTAATGGCAACGGCAATGGTAATGGTAGTAGTGGAAGCGGGAATGGAAGTGTTACAACGCCTGTAGCTCCTGTTCAAACTCCAGGAATCTATGACGTATCTAAGCTCGTAAGCATTGTTGACGGTAAAGCAACCTTGAAATTGGTTGACGCTGATGTTATTAAAGAATTTGATAAACTAGTTGCAGCGAACCCTGGTAAAACTGGTCTTACTTTGACCCTGAATCTGGGAACAGTAAACGCTACTACAGTTGAAGTTCCACTTTCCCAAGCCATTATTGAAGCTGCAAAAGCTAAAGGTATTGCGAATATCGCCGTTACTTTCAACGGTGTAACTGTAACGATTCCTGTAAGCCAATTCAGCACAGCGATTTCATTGACAGTAACTACAGCTAAACCAGAAGTTGTAACTTCCGTTACCAAGCTGAAATTGGCTTCGGATGTGTATGAATTCACACTTAGTGTGAACGGTGTAGTACAAAGCACATTTAAACAACCAATTACTATCAAATTGCCACTTAAGAATACTGATGGTCTTGATAAAGAATTGCTTTCTGTTGGTAAGCTTGTATACGGCGACCTGCAATTCCAAGGTGGAGTTCTTGATGGAGATTTCATCGTAGAACCACGTGATACATTCTCTTCTTATGCAGTACTTGAGAATAAAGTCTCCTTTAATGATATTGCTGCTGTACAAGCATGGGCTGGTAGACAAATTCAAGTCGTAGCTGCTAAAGGTGCGATTGAAGGAGTTGGAGCAGGTAAATTTGCACCGAAGAATAACGTAACTCGTGCTGAGTTCTCCAAAATGTTGATTCGTGCGCTTAACCTGGAAAACAACTCTGCTGTACAAAGCTTTAGCGATGTAAGTTCAACTGCTTGGTATGCACCATATGTAGCAGTTGCAGCAGAAAAAGGGATTATCACTGGACGCAGTGCGGCCAAATTTGATCCTAATGCAACTATTACACGTGCAGAAATGGCAACAATGATCTCCCGTGCGTTGAAATCTATCAATCCTGATGCAAAAACGGATTCTACTGCAATCAGCAAATTCTCTGATGCTGCTAAGATCAGTGCATCCCTAAGAGATGGCGTAGCGTTTGCAGCAAGCCACAACCTGGTTATCGGAAATGCTGGCAAGTTCAACCCGAACGATACAGCTACCCGTGCTGAAGCAGCAGTAATTATCTACCGTACTATTAACTTCAAGTAAATAAAACTTATAGTATACAGCCTCCTCTCATGTAGGTGAGAGGAGGCGATTTTTTTGCAAATAGGGAAGATTTGAACAGGCATCGAAATATTTCAGAAATAGCTTGGGGGTAATTTCACTTGTCATCACAAGAATTGGATCTTCGCGATTATTTTCAGATCGTCAGGAAGAGACTATGGCTCATTTTCAGCATAGTTGTATTGGTGTGCGGTATTGCTGGTGTATATAGTCTGTATATTAAAAACCCGGTATATGAGGCATCCACGAAGATTATCGTTAACCAAACACCGACGCAGTCAGCGGTGGGGCAGCTTGATTTAAACCAGATTAATACCAATATTCAATTAATTAATACGTATAAGGAAATTATTAAGACTCCGGCCATTCTTGATATTGTTACAAAGGATTATCCGCAATTCAATATCACTGCGGAAGAGCTATTAAAAAAGGTTAATGTGAGTTCCGTAAATAATACGCAGGTGATGACACTTGTCGTTCGAGATAATTCTTATCAGCGGGCTGCTGAAATCGTGAATGCCATTTCACTTGTGTTCAAGGAAGAAATTCCAAGTCTATTTAATGTGGAAAATGTATCGATTCTGAATGAAGCTAAAGTGAATCCAACTGTTGAGCCACGGCCGGTAGAACCAAATGTTTTACTGAACATGGCTATTGCTTTTATCGTCTCTTTGATGATTGGATTAGGGATTGCCTTCCTGCTGGAATATATGGATGATACCCTGAAGACAGAAGCTGATATTGAGAAGTATCTTGGTTTGCCTACCATAGCTATGATTACAAGATTGGGTCAAGATGAAAGCAAGCAAGGTGCCGCACAAACACAGAAACAATCATCCAGAAAGGCGGGGGACCTCGAACATGTCACAGCTTCCAAATAAACAACGCCATCTGATCACCGTTACGAACCCACGCTCTCCTGTCTCTGAAGCGTTTCGCGCATTGCGCACGAATATTGATTTTTCTTCTGTAGATCAGACTATTCAAGTGATTATGGTCACTTCATCCGGACCGGAAGAAGGTAAATCTACGGTATCTGCTAACCTGGCGGCAGCTTACGCACAAGCAGATAAAAGAGTGTTGTTGATTGATGCCGATTTGCGGAAGCCGACGGCACATAAGACTTTTACACTAAGCAACCGTTTTGGTTTATCCTCCCTACTGTCTCAACAGGCAGTTCTTGAGGACACTGTCCAAGACTCCGGTGTTAATAATCTTTCAATTATGACCTCTGGACCAATCCCGCCCAACCCAGCGGAAATGATGGCATCTAATCGGATGAGCACTCTTTTACAGGATTTGCGTCAGCGGTATGATGTCATTCTTATTGATACTCCACCATTATTAGCGGTTACGGATGCACAAATTGTGGCCTCGAAGAGTGATGGCGTTATTATGGTTGTCAGTTATGGTAAGGTGAAACGCGATATCGCAGTAAAAGCTAAAGCTAATCTAGATCGTGTAGGTGCAAAAATGCTCGGCGTTGTTCTCAATAATGTAAAACGTAAAGCTAGTGAAGGGTACTATTACTACTACTATGGAAATTGATTTATTCATAATTAAAAATGTTATTTTTGGAGGCACTGAAAATGACAGCGAAATCTAGAGTGATTCTTTTGTTCTTCATTGATCTTGCGATCATTTGGTTCAGTATTGTGACATCTTATTTGTTTCGGTACCCTAACCATGCTCTTCAGGAATACGTTGTACAGATGCTGCAATTTGGTTTGATTGCAACATTTGCATTTGGTGGAAGCCTTATATACTTCGGTCTTTACCGAAGAATGTGGCAATATGCCAGCATCGGTGAAATTATATCGGTTTCTAAAGCTATTGTAGTAGGGTCTTTATTTTCATTTGCACTGGCATATCTAATTTTGCCGGATAGAGTACCTCTTGCCATAGAAGTTCGGTCGATGGAGACTATTCTTTTATTAGTAGGTGGAGTCCGATTTTTGTGGAGAGTACTTCATAATGATCGAATCAATTACAAAGACACTAAGACCCATACACTAATTGTAGGTGCTGGTGATTGTGGGATATTAATTGCTCGGGAAATGATGGGCCCCTCTTTTGCGCATACCAAATTAGTCGGTTTCATTGATGATAATGCGAATAAATACCATATGTACATTATGGGTGTTCCTGTAATTGGAAATCGTTATGCAATCCCAGCTATTGTGAAAGAAAGAGAAATTCATGAGATTATCATCGCCATGCCCTCTGTTTCACGTACTGAGATTTCTGAAATTATTAATCTTGCCAAAAAGACTGGAGCAAAGCTGAAGATTATACCGGCTCTTAATGATCTGATCGCTGGAAAAATATCAGTTAAGAAACTTCGGGATGTTAGCGTAGAAGATTTATTAGGTCGTGAACCGATCGTAGCTGATTTGAACAGTATTTTAGGTTATGTACATCATAAGACGGTGTTAGTTACAGGAGCTGGGGGCTCTATTGGTTCAGAGTTATGCCGGCAGATTGCTCCTTTTGGTCCAGACAAGCTAATGTTACTTGGGCACGGTGAGAACAGTATTTACACAATTGAAATGGAGCTTCGTAAGTGTTTTCCAGAGTTAAACATTGTGACTGTGATAGCAGATGTACAGGATCGTAGTCGGATGATGGACATATTCAGTGGCCATAGACCGCATGTAGTCTTTCACGCAGCAGCACATAAACACGTTCCTTTAATGGAGCGTAATCCTTCGGAAGCTATTAAAAATAATGTTTTCGGCACCAAAAATGTTGCGGATTGTGCAGATAAATATGGTGCCGAGAGATTCGTAATGATCTCTTCTGATAAGGCCGTTAACCCAACTAGTGTAATGGGTGCTACTAAACGAATTGCGGAAATGTATGTGCAGAGCCTGCACACTACAAGTCAAACGAAGTTTTCTGCTGTGCGTTTTGGGAATGTTCTTGGCAGTCGCGGCAGTGTAATTCCAGCCTTTAAGCAGCAGATCGCTGCCGGGGGGCCAGTCACTGTCACTCATCCAGAAATGGTGCGTTATTTCATGACGATTCCGGAAGCTGTTCAGCTTGTCATCCAATCTGGTTCTTTCGCCAAAGGCGGAGAAGTGTTCATTCTGGATATGGGAGAGCCGGTTAAGATTCTAACGTTGGCGGAAGACTTAATTACGCTCTCTGGATATGAACCCTATAAGGACATTGATATTCATTTCTCCGGTATTCGTGAGGGTGAGAAGTTATATGAAGAGTTACTTACAGATGAAGAGAATTTAGGCTCTACAGATCATGGAAGAATTTTCATTGGTAGACCTAATGTTATAAGTCTGAATCAGTTAGAACTGGAGTTTAAACGATTGGAACGTGTTCTCGCTGAGGAACCAGAAGTCATACGCGAAATTATCAATCAGATTGTACCGATGCAGCCCGTTGCCCAAGTTGCTATTAGCTAAGTAATTCATAAAGGAGGGTATAAAGTGTTCAACAAACGATGGAAAAAGATCCTTTTATGGACGCTGTCAGTTATTGTAGTGCTGGGTGTTGGTGGCTTGTTCGCCGCGAATTATGCTGTCGATAAGCTGATGAATTCAATGGCAGATGGTTTTGATCTGGAGTCTGAGGATAATGTTGGTGGTCAAGATCAAGGAACAGCACCAACTGATACAGTTGATGATAGTAATGTCGAACCTGTAAAGTCTGCGGTACCTTCTACCCCACCAGTAAATGATGAGGGAAGTAGTAATCAAAGTACTAATAATAACGATAAACCTAGTGGAGAAACAACAGCTTCTACTACTAGTGAACCGACCAAAGCTCCATCATCAGAACAAAAAGATGGCTCTTCAGATGGTTATACAGCACAGGTCTCCACGGATAAAGCTAAGCAAATTCAAGAAAATGTAACGATTAAAGACAAAGCAGATGTCGCTTCTATTGTGCTTGGTCAGCTTAGTGTATCGGATATTAATCGTCTTAAAGATTTGGCAAAGGGTGGCTTAACGCTTGATGAAAAGCGGGAAGCACGCAGTATAATTCTTGGTAAAGTATCCGAAGAGCAATACAATGAGCTTTCTCAGATTGCTAAGAAGTATGGTGTTAGTCAAGGGAAGTCACGTGACCAAATTATAGCTGAAGAAGAACAATTAAAAGCGAAAGAAAAGGGAAGTGAATAAATATGTCTAAAGCAACATTATCAGTCATGGCTTTATCGTTAATTGCTTCAATTGGTTTAGCACCCTTAACAGCATCCGCACCTATATCAGTATCAGCAGCGGCAGTAACAAGTGTAACGCCTAAGGCTGCAAATAATACTATTAAAGTGCAAAGTATGAACGTGAATTTGATTTTTGACGGCGTGAGTATTCAGCCACCCGCAGGTCAGTATGTATTCATGTACAACAATACAACGTATGTTCCATTACGGTTTATGTCATATGCTTTGCAGAAGAGTGTGGCTTGGGATGCTAAAAACGTTAAAGTTACAGTTGCAGAGCCTAGCAGCTCAGAGCTAGTTGTGATTAAAGAATACCTAATGAATGCAACGAACGGGAATAGTACTTCAGCAGCAGCGAAGAATATTGCCCTCAATCAAGTTAAGGCAAGTTATGTATTTAACGGTGCAACCAAGGCTTTGCCTACAGGTCAATCCAGCTTCATCCTGAATGGTTCCTTATATGTACCCCTACGTTTTTTATCGGAATCTGTAGGTCATAACATTAGCTGGGATCAGAAGACGAAGACCGTTACTGCAGCTTCCAAGGCTTATCAGGAACAAGCCACTAATGGATCGACAAACAATGGTAAGGATCCATCTCCAGTAGCGACACCAGTGCCAACGGATTCAACTGGTGCAATAGGTGGGGGTTCTGCGGGAACTGGAAAGGTTTCATATGAAACTATCACCAGTGATACAGAAGCCAAACTTACGGCGCTTAAAAATCAAAGCCAATCTACATTAATGAGTATTGCGTTTGAATATGTTGGAGCAACAGATGAGGCGAGTAAAAAAAGTATTAAAGCTAAAGGGGTACAACAACTAGCCTCATTCACTGCTAGCTTCAATAGCATAGTTGCTGATGCTGAACAAAAACTGAACAGCAATGGCTACAGTACAGAAATTATTAGTCAATATAAAAGTGAATTTGAATCACAGCTTCAGTTGGGTAAAGATTTGGCTGCGGGAATGGCGGATTAAGAGAGTAGTAAGATATCATCTCTATGCTCATTTGGCATAGAGATGATCTACATATATGGAGAAATAGTAACTAAAAGGATCAGGTGAACTTATGAGACCTTATGTTTACACGAAACAAACCATAGATTTTCTATTAGCTTTAATTGGGATGCTAGTGTTATGGCCAGTCTTTTTAATCATTGCGATCGCAATTAAGACAACTTCCAAAGGCCCTATATTATTTAAACAAAAACGTTTAGGCAAAAATAAATCCGAATTCTACATACTAAAATTTAGAACAATGCGAACAGACACACCACAAGACATGCCAACTCATCTACTGGAAGATCCTGATTTCTTCATTACTAAAGTAGGCAAGTTCCTAAGAAAAACAAGCTTGGATGAATTACCTCAGATTATCAATATCCTAAAAGGTGAAATGAGTATCGTGGGACCTCGTCCTGCATTATGGAATCAATATGATTTGATTGCTGAACGTGATAAATATGGAGCTAATGATATCAAACCTGGGTTGACTGGATGGGCTCAGATTAATGGTCGAGATGAGTTGCCTATTGAGAAGAAGGCGAGTCTGGATGGAGAATATGTTGCAAGCCTTTCTTTTAAGTTTGATATAAAGGTATTTTTTATGACGATTCTAAGTGTTTTGAAGTCTGATGGTGTAAAAGAAGGAACAACAAAACAGGAAGTGTCTTCTACTAAAGGAGTAACTTTATAAGATGAGTAAACGAAAGATATTAATAACTGGTAAAGGTAGTTATGTGGGTACAAATTTTATAAAGTGGCTGGAACAATGGCCAGATCAATACGAAGTTGTGGAGCTATCGGTTAGAGGCACGGAATGGAAGGGACATGATTTTTCAATTTATGATGTAGTACTCCATGTTGCTGGAATTGCTCATGTATCTACGGACCCAAGTAAGGAGCAGCAATATTATAAAGTTAACCGCGATTTGGCGATTGAAGTTGCGGAGAAAGCAAAACAAGAACACGTTAAGCAGTTTATTTTTATGAGTAGTATGATTATTTATGGGGCAGATAGCAAAATAGGTGAGGATAAAATAGTTACTCAGGATTCTTTGCCTACCCCAATTGATTTTTATGGTAGGAGCAAGTTGGAAGCTGATATTGGAATTGCAAAATTAAACAATACCAATTTTAAAACAGTTTGTGTCAGAACACCAATGGTGTATGGTCCTAATTGTAAAGGGAACTTTCCTAGACTAAAGCAATTAACTGAAAAATCACCTATTTTTCCAAATATAATAAACCAAAGAAGTATGATCTTTATAAATAATTTATGTGAATTTCTTAGAATAGCTGTTGATAAATCATTGGAAGGTATATTTTTTCCGCAAAATAAAGATTATGTAAGCACATCCGAAATTATTAGAATAATGGCTTTAGAAATGGACAGGAAAATTGTGTTTACGAAATTTTTCAATCCTATTCTGAAAGGATTATCATATAAAATAAACACGATTAACAAGATTTTTGGTAATAAAGTTTATGATCGTGCAATTTCCCCATCATTTGAGTACTGTGTTGTCGACTTTGAAGAATCTATAAAAATAAGTATGTAATTAGGTGAAGAGAATTGATTAAGAAAAAAGTTTTGCTACTAGGAAATCATGGTTTCGTAATTTACAATTTTCGTAAAGAGTTAATACAAAATTTACTGAAGGAAGGATATGAAGTTTACATTTCGCTTCCGGAGGACGAAAAAGTAGAAATCATGGTGAGTTGGGGATGTAAGTTCTTAGAGACAAAAGTGGACAGAAGAGGGACTAATCCCGTTTCTGATTTTCAGCTTATTGTACACTACATGCGAATTCTTAGGGAAGTAAACCCGGATGTAGTCCTTACCTATACTATAAAACCTAATCTTTATGGTGGATTAGCTTGTAGATTGCTGGAAATACCATGTATTAACAATATTACTGGATTAGGAAGTGGATTTAATCAAAATCCAGTCTTGAAAAAGTTTTTATCAATTCTCTACAAAGTTAGTTTGAAAAAGTCATATTGTGTATTTTTTCAAAATACTGAGGATAGAAATACTTTATTAGAGAGTAACACTATTACAAGTAATCATGAATTAATTCCAGGATCAGGAGTTAATTTGAAAGACTTTGAAGTTAAACCCTTTCCACCAGAAGACCAGGCAATCACCTTTATTTTTATTGGGAGAATTATGAAGGACAAAGGAATAGATCAATATTTAGAAGCTGCTAAGATTATAAAAGAGAAATATCCAGAGACTATCTTTAGTGTTATTGGTTTTATTGAATCAACTCATCAACATTACAATGAAATAATTGAAGACTACAGCAAAAAAGGATACATACGCTACTTAGGGTATCAATCAGATGTAAAGCCATTTATAGAGCAATCCCATTGTATAATTCAAGCTTCTCATGGTGGAGAAGGTTTATCAAATGTCTTATTGGAGACAGCAGCTACAGGACGTGCTTTGATAGCTTCTGATATTCCAGGTTGTCGGGAAACTATAAATGAAGGAATTAATGGGTTTACTTTCAAGGCAAAAGACTCTGAAGATCTAGTGGGAAAAATTGAAAAGTTTATTGGCTTATCATATGCTGAAAAATTACAAATGGCAAGTGAGTCTAGATTGAAAGTAGAAAAGGAATTTGATCGAAAGATAGTTATAGAAGCTTATATGGATAAAATCGAAGAGATTGTTTGAAGAATGTATTAATCCTTGTTTTAAGTTGGAGGTAAAATGAAAAAGTATGCAAGAGCTATAGTTTCTTTAGTATTTTCATTTATTAAGTTTAGTTTAATAAAACTTTTTCACATAAAAAATTTCAAGTTCACCCTATTTAATCTGGTTTCTCCATTTACGGAATTAGAAATTGGAAGAAAAGCTTCAATTACGTTAGGTAGAAAGATAAATATAAAAAGTGGAACAAAAATACGCGCTAGATCAGGAGCGGAAATAATAATTGGAAAGAACACATTTATTAATCATAATTGTATGATAGTAAGTCACAAAAGGATATCTATTGGAGAAAATGTGCGGTTTGGTCCTAATACTTTGATTTATGATCATGATCATGATTATCAAAGTGAAAATGGATTTAAAAAAAATCTCTATAAAACTACTTCAGTTGAAATTGGAAATAACGTTTGGATTGGTGCAAATGTCGTTATATTAAGAGGAACTACAATTGGTGATAATTGTGTTGTAGGAGCTGGATCTATTATTAAAGGTAATTACTCTAGCAATCAGACTATTGTTCAAAAAAGAGAGACGACTGTATTTACACATAAGTAGGTGGAATCAATTTATGATTAGAATTTTACATGTGATAGGTAGCTTGAACAATGGCGGTTCTCAAGCTATGGTAATGAATCTATATAGAAACATTGACAAAACGAAAATACAATTTGATTTTATTATCGATAGAGAAAACGAACTTTTTTTCGCTGATGAAATAACAGCATTAGGTGGGAAAATACATGTTCTTCCTAGTTTTAAAGGGTGGAATATTACGTGGTATTTGAAAGCGTGGAATAAGTTTTTTAAAGATCATTCCGAATATAGAATTATACATGGGCACGTAAGAAGTACAGCTTCTATTTATTTGAAAATTGCTAAAATGTACAGATTAAAAACCATATCACATAGTCACAGTACTTCCTCTGGTAAAGGATTATCAGCCGTAGTGAAAAATATAATGCAGTATCCAATCAGATATTTTGCAGATTATTTCTTTGCTTGTTCAAAAGAAGCAGGAGAATGGTTATTTGGGAAAAAAATATTGAGCAAGAAAAATTTTTTTGTATTTAAAAATGCTATTGATACTAAAAAATTTATTTTTAGTAATGAAATAAGACACCAAATTAGAGAGGAATATAATATTTCAAATAATTTTGTTATTGGGCACGTTGGAAGATTCCATCCGACTAAAAATCATGAATTCTTAGTTGAAGTATTTTACGAAGTATATAAGAATGAACCTAGCGCTAAATTAATGCTTGTAGGTGATGGTGCAGAAATAGAATATATTAAAGAAAAATCCTCTAAACTGGGGATTTTAAATAACATTATTTTTGTCGGTGTTAGTTCTGATGTGCCAAAACTTATGCAAGCAATGGATGCTTTTGTATTTCCATCATTATATGAAGGATTAGGTATTGTAGTAATCGAAGCGCAGGCTTCTGGATTGTTTTGTGTTGTAGCTGACACTATTCCTAAAGATACGAATATTTCTGGAATTGTTGAATTTATTTCATTAAATGAGTCTTCTATTTATTGGGCGGGAAAAATACTTGATTTACGTAATAATTACAAAAGAACAAATTTAGTGAATGAGCTTATTCAATCTGGTTATGATATCAAACAAACATCTTACTGGTTACAAAGATTTTATTTAGAGATGTGTGAATGAATTGAAATTGTTTAAATATGCTGGAGTTGTAGTTTTTTATAACCCCGATATTGATATGAAAGATAACATCAATACTTATATTCGCTTTATCGATAAACTGTTTGTTATTGATAATTCGAATTCTATAAATGTACCTCTGTTTGAATCAGAAGATTGAGTCTATAAATTTAAATGAAAATAAAAGATTTAGGATGGGATAAGAGGAAACGGATAAAAATCGCAAGGTACGATATATAGAGAGGATAACATTAATGGTATATGCAAGCATAATTGGTTGTTTATTATTAGCGATATTTACTTGGCAGAAATCCAAGGATGTTATTGCACCTTCTTTTATTATTAGTGCTATTTGGACCGTAATGTATTTTGTATTGCTTTTAAGAAGAAATACTGTCGATTTAAGTAGTGTCTATTATTCATCTTTTTTTGTAGCGCTTCTTTGTTTTATAGTGGGGTTCTCTTTTGTTGTAAGGAATAAAAAGAAAGAGCTTTCTGTTGAAAAGCAATCTCGAAAGAAACTGAACTTTAATCCATCTTTCATAAAAATTGCTATGTTGGTAGAGATTATTCTATTTTTATATTTTCTTTTTAAAGTTGGAGTGTATGTCACTGGGAATTATTCGTTTAATATTTTTCAAACATTGAGTATTGGAAAAGCAACAGGAATGTTTCATGAAGGAATTATTATATCATATTCAAGGAATGCTATAATATCTTTTTCTGTTATTTGTGGGATAGTTTATTTTAATAATCCAAACAAGAAAAATCGGAACTATTTTCTAATCACTTTTATTATTGCGTTGTTTTTTTCATTAACAGCCGGCAACAGAGGGATTATATTCTTGTTAGTATTAGCCTTGTTTTTTAGCAATATTATTATTAAAAAATATTCAAACAAAAAAATTATTGTCATATTGCTAGTTCTTATATCAATTATTCTTACTACTTTTATTGTTTTTGCATATATGAAATATGTCTATGAAGATAGAAGTAATACTTCGCAATTTATAATTAAACAATTAAGAGTGTACTTCTCAACTTCGATGATAGCATTCGTTCAATGGATAGAAACTACACGGGAATATTTGTATGGAGCTAATACTTTTAGATTTTTTGCTGAATTATTAAACGGTGCAGGATATGATCTAACAGCAGCAAAAACCGTTCAAGAGTTCGTTTATGTATATGGTGATGTAACAAATGTATATTCAGTCCTACATTATTATACTTCGGATTATGGCTTGATTTATGCCTTTGTGATACAAGTGATTCTAGGAATGATTTATGGATTCATTTATAAAAAGGCTGTAATAACTAAAACAACTAAACCTTTTTTTATTGCAGTACTTTCTATTCTATATTTTCCGTTAATTAACCAATTTTTTGACGATAAGTATTTTTCAATCCTATCAACATGGATTCAATTGATATTTTGGATTGGCTTTTTCACAAGGAAGAAAATTTTACACTATGAGTGAATGTAAATAAAAAGGAAGAAATGAATTGACCTAAGATTCATTAATATCGTTTTATAAATTGAGGTGACATATTGAAGAAATTTCAAGTTCTGCTATCTACATATAACGGGCAGCATTATATCAAAGAACAACTTGATAGTATTTTTAGTCAAAGAGGAGTAGATGTTCATTGTTTAGTTAGAGATGATGGTTCAACTGATAACACGGTTAGTATTCTTTATGAATATTCAAAGAATCAACCTAACTTAAAGTTTGTAATTGGAGATAATATAGGTTACAAATCGAGTTTTATAAATTTAATAGAATTGTCTGGAGAATTTGATTATTACGCATTTGCCGACCAAGATGATGTATGGGAGGCGAATAAGCTAATCGCAGCTTCTGAACAAATAAAAACTATTGAGTCAGATGTTAATATAGCAGTTATGTATTGTTCGAATTGTAAGTTAGTTGATAAAGAGTTGAAGTATATTAGAATGCTCCATGGTAGAGAATCTATATTACCTAAAAGCAAAACTGAAGCATTAGCACAAGGCTTTGCACATGGATGTACAATTGTATTTAACTTAGAAGCAAAAAAAATAATTAATAGATATAAAGCAAAAAAAGAATATGCACATGATTTTTGGGTACCACTAATAATTTTATTTACTGGAAGAGTTATATATGATCCTAATTCATACATTCTTTATAGACAACATAATAATAATGTTTTCGGAAGTCAGAGGTCCTTATTAGAGGTATTTAAAATAAAAATAAAACAACTAAATACTAACAGTTTTTTTCATTCGGATATGATTTCGGAGATTTTAGAAGGTTATGGAGACTTGATATCTTTACAAGATTTTAAGATGCTACAAGAAATTACTTATTATAAGAATTCTATATATTATAAGATTAAAGCTTTGTTAAATCGACAATTAAGAAGAAAAACATTTAAAGGAACTTTATTTTTGAAGTTATTGATATTGTTCTCTAAATATTAGGCTTGGATTGCAAGGAATCACAGAATGCGGGGATGAAAAGTTGAATAGTAGACTGAAAAATTTCCTTGAAGGCTTCTCCTATACGTTAGTTTCCAACCTAGTATCTTTAGCAGTTTCTATCCTGATCATCTTGGTAATACCAAAGTTGATCGGAGTAAAAGAGTATGGATACTGGCAATTGTATTTATTTTATTCTTCATATGTAGGCTTTCTGCATTTCGGGTGGATTGATGGTATTTATCTTAGGTTTGGAGGAAAGGAATACAAAGACCTTGATAAAACTCTTTTTTTCTCACAATTCAATATGCTTTTTATTTTGCAGCTAATAATATCAACCATTATATATACTGGATCATATGTATTTCTTTCGGACGCAAATAAGATTTTTATTTTTCACATGATAGCTATATGTCTTTTAGCAGTAAACCTAAGATTTCTACTGTTATATATTTTGCAAGGAACTAATAGGATTAAAGAGTATGCTCAAATCACAATGATAGACAGGATACTTTATTGCATTATAATAGTGATATTTTTAGTATTTGGTATTAGAGAGTATAAATTAATGATCGTTGCTGATTTGATAGGAAAAATGATATCACTTTTATATGCAATGTATTGTTGTAGGGATATTGTCTTTCGCAAAGTTAATACTTTTTATATCAGTTGGGCTGAGACTATAGAGAATATAAATGTTGGTATAAAGCTAATGTTTGCAACTATAGCCAGTATGCTGATAATAGGTGTCGTCCGTTTTGGTATAGAACGAGCTTGGGATGTATCTACATTTGGAAAGGTTTCTTTAACATTAAGTGTCTCGAATCTTTTAATGCTTTTTGTAAATGCTATAGGAATAATCATGTTTCCAATACTTCGGAGAACTGATGAGAAAAAATTACCGAATATTTATACGAATCTAAGATCATTATTAATGGTTTTCTTGTTAGGTGTTTTAGTAGTATATTTTCCATTTAAAGTTGTTTTATCAAACTGGTTACCCCAATATGCAGATAGTTTAATGTACATGGCAATTATTTTTCCTATGTGTGTGTATGAAGGGAAGATGTCTCTGCTAATAAATACTTATCTTAAAACGTTAAGGAAAGAAAAAACAATGTTGAAGGTAAATATGATTACTTTATTATTAAGCATTGTAATTACTGTAATAACTACAGTTATTTTGAAGGATTTAGATATGGCAATAGTATCAATAGTGGTTCTGATAGCATTTAAATGCATATTATCAGAGGTGATTTTGTCAAGAATGCTGGGGATTTCAGTATTAAAGGATATATCTATGGAAGTTGTTATGACATTTATTTTTATTTTAACTGGATGGTTTTTGAACTCATGGATCGCAGTTATCATATATGCGGTTGCTTACGGAGTATATCTAGTAGCGAAACGCAAGGATATTTCTAGTACTATTAAAAATGCAAAGCTATTATTTAAAAATTCATAGAATAAGGAGGAGCATTATGTTTAAAATTGCAGTAGCAGGAACCGGCTACGTCGGCTTAGTAGCAGGCGTATGTTTCGCCGAAGTAGGCCATCAAGTAACCTGTGTGGACATTGATGAAAACAAAGTTGAGCTGATGAAATCTGGTGTGTCACCAATCTATGAAGCGGATTTAGAAGAACTTATGCAAAAAAATTATGCAGCAGGTAGACTTGAATATACTACTGATTATAAGTCAGCTTATAAAGAAGCAGATGCGATATTTATTGGTGTTGGAACTCCTGAGCAGCCTGATGGATCGGCCAATCTTTCATACATAGCTACAGTTGCAAGACAAATAGCAGAAACAATAGAAAAAGATTGCCTTGTCGTAGTTAAATCTACTGTTCCTGTAGGAACAAATGATAAAGTGCAGCAGTTTATACATGATTTTCTACCTCGTGAAGGAGAAAAACTTACTGGGAACGGTAATGGATTAGGCAGAGACATCAGAGTTGAAGTAGCATCTAATCCAGAGTTTTTAGCGCAAGGTACAGCTGTTAGGGATACTTTGCAAGCAGCAAGAATCATAATTGGAACTGAGAGCAAATGGGCAGAAGATATTCTTATGAAAATCTATGAGCCGTTTAATATCCCAGTTGTATCTGTTAAAAGAAGATCTGCAGAGATGATCAAATATGCATCTAACGATTTTCTTGCTCTGAAAATATCTTACATGAACGATATTGCTAATCTTTGCGAATTGGTAGGAGCAGATATTCAAGATGTATCAAGAGGAATGTCGTTTGATGAACGCATTGGAAGCAAGTTCTTAAATGCAGGTATTGGTTATGGAGGTAGCTGTTTTCCTAAGGATACGAAGGCACTAGAGTACTTAGCGAGACAAAATGGATATGAGCTTAAAACCGTTAAAGCAGCTATTGATGTCAATACTAGCCAAAAGACAATTCTTTTTAAAAAAGCATCTAAAAGACTTATCACCTTTAATGGTCTAAAAGTAGCGGTGCTAGGACTGACATTTAAACCTGGGACCGATGACTTGAGAGAAGCTGCTTCGCTAGAAAATATACCTTTGTTATTAAATCAGGGAGCAGAAATCTATGCTTTTGATCCTGTAGGAAAAGTGAATTTTTCTAAGGAGTATCCAGAAGGTAGGAATGGTAAGGGCAGTATCAAATATGTCGAGAGCATAAAAGAAGCTCTTGAAGGTGCGAATGTCTGTTTTGTATTTACTGAGTGGGGAGAAATTAAAGCAATAGAGCCGGAAGTTTATAAAGATTTAATGAGAACGCCGTTGGTGTATGACGGCAGGAATTTGTATGGGGTTCAAGATATGAAAGAAGCTGGTGTGGAGTATTATTCCATCGGAAGATAGTTGAAGGGGCGAGCTATTTGAACGATATACCTGTAGATCACACGAAAACATATCTAATTACTGGAGCAGTTGGTTTTATAGGATTTTATTTATCTAAAAGGTTATTGGAGCAAGGGAGCCGAGTGATCGGTGTTGATAATATAAATGACTATTATGATGTCAACCTCAAACACGTTCGCTTAGAGCAACTAAAGTTATTTAGCCGTTTTGAATTCGTAAAAGTTGATATATCTGATAAGGACATGATTACAAAGATCTTCGAAGAATATAAACCGAATATTGTGGTGAATCTTGCAGCTCAGGCTGGAGTGCGTTACTCTATAGAGAATCCAGATGTGTATATTCAAAGCAATATTGTAGGTTTCTTTAACATTCTTGAAGCTTGTAGAAATTATCCTGTTGAACATCTTGTATATGCTTCATCTAGCTCAGTTTATGGATCTAATAAAAAGGTTCCTTTTGAAGAATCAGATGTTGTGGATCATCCTGAATCGCTTTATGCAGCTACGAAAAAGTCGAATGAGCTAATGGCGCACACTTATAGTCATCTGTATAAGATACCGACTACTGGTCTACGTTTCTTTACTGTTTACGGTCCAATGGGTCGTCCAGATATGGCGTATTTCGGATTTACTCAGAAGTATTTTGCTGGTGAATCTATTAAAATATTTAATAATGGTGATTTTAAAAACGATCTTTATCGGGACTTTACTTACGTAGATGACATTGTAGAGGGTATTGAGAGACTTCTAAGTAAAGCACCGACAGAAGCGGTTCCGCATAAGGTGTTTAATATAGGAAATAACAGCCCGGAAAAGTTAATGGTATTCATTGAAACATTAGAAAAGTGTTTAAGCAAGGCTACTGGTAGAGAAGTGATATTTAATAAAGTATTTGAACCTATTAAACCAGGGGATGTACCAGCAACATATGCATCAACGGATTTATTACAACAAGCTGTAGGATTTAAGCCAAAAACTTCCATTGAAGAAGGTTTACAGAGATTTGCTAATTGGTATGTAGATTATTATAAAGAGAAATAATACGAAGAGGAGTTACGACATTATGAAAGGCATTATCCTAGCAGGCGGCAGCGGTACGCGCCTATATCCATTAACAATGGTCACAAGTAAGCAGCTTTTACCTATTTACGACAAACCAATGATTTACTATCCACTATCCACATTAATGCTAGCGGGTATTAAAGAAATTCTTATTATTTCAACTCCCGAGGACACGCCTAGATTTGAAAGTTTATTAGGTGACGGTTCTCAATTTGGAATCTCATTACAATACAAAGTTCAACCAAGTCCTGATGGTTTAGCGCAGGCTTTTATTTTGGGTGAATCTTTTATAGGTGATGATTCAGTTGCCATGATCCTTGGAGATAATATCTACTATGGAAATGGAATGCGGAAGATGTTGCAACGTGCTTCTTCTAAACAACAAGGAGCAACGGTGTTCGGATATCACGTGCAAGATCCAGAGCGCTTCGGTGTGGTAGAGTTTAATGAAGAAGGTAAAGTATTAAGCGTAGAAGAAAAACCAACACAGCCAAAATCTAACTACGCAATTACTGGTCTATATTTTTATGATAACAGAGTTATTGAGATTGCTAAGAACGTTGAGGTCTCTTCACGTGGAGAATTGGAGATTACCTCCATTAATGAAGCTTACTTAAATCTTGGTGAGCTTGATGTGGAACTCCTAGGTCGGGGATTCACCTGGTTAGATACAGGAACTCATCAAAGTCTTGTCGACGCAACTAACTTTGTTCGGACTATTGAAGATCATCAAGGAATCAAGATCGCCGCTCCGGAGGAAATTGCATATATTAATGGATGGATTACTAAAGAACACTTGTGGAATTGCGGGGAGAAGTTAAGTAAGACGGGGTATGGTCAGTATTTGATGAAAGTAGCTACAGGTAAAATACAATACTAATAACTGAAAGTGTGGCAGTGATGAAAATTACAGAAACCTTATTGCAAGGCGTATTAGTCGTTGAACCGGCTGTTTTTGGGGACCACCGCGGTTGGTTTATGGAGACGTATAGCGGAGCTAAGTTTAAAGAGCATGGAATAGATATGGAGTTTGTACAAGATAACCAATCCTACTCTGCGACTAAAGGAACATTACGTGGTTTGCACTATCAATTACATCCCAAGGCACAGACGAAATTGGTTCGTTGTACACGTGGTGCTATTTTTGATGTAGCCGTAGATATCAGAAAAGGTAGTCCTACCTATAGTAAATGGTTCGGCATTGAACTGAATGCTGAGAACAAAAAGCAACTGCTGATCCCAAAAGGATTCGCACATGGATTCATGACACTAACAGAAGACGTAGAGGTTCAGTATAAGTGCGATGAGCTTTATGCCCCGGAATGTGATGGGGGTATTCTGTGGAATGATCCTTCTATTGGCATCGAATGGCCTCTTCATATTACACCGGTATTATCTGCCAAGGATGAGAAGGCGCCTTTATTAAAAGATGCTAATTTGAATTTTTTTTACAATAACTAATAAAGCTAATAGATCGGGAGTGCGTTCATTGAGTAAGCAAAAGATGCTGGTTACGGGTGGTGCCGGATTTATTGGAGGCAACTTCGTACAGTATATGGTAGATAAATATCCGCATTATGATATTGTGAATTTGGATTTGCTAACTTATGCGGGTGATCTAACGAAGCATAAGGATATTGAGTCCAAATCCAACTATCGGTTTGTTCAAGCTGATATTGCTGACCGAGAGGCAATATTGTCTCTTTTTGAGTTGGAAAAATTCGATTATGTTGTTCATTTCGCTGCGGAGAGCCATGTCGATCGCTCAATTACTGATCCTGCGATATTCGTTCGTACGAATGTTATGGGGACACAGGTACTACTGGATGCAGCTAAAAAATTCGGCATTACTAAATTCCTCCATGTCTCTACGGATGAAGTGTATGGCGAACTCGATTTTGATCCTACTGTATTTTTTACCGAAGAAACACCTTTGCAGCCTAACAGTCCTTATAGTGCTAGTAAAACGGCGTCTGATTTACTAGTCCGTGCGTATCATGAGACCTTTGGTTTACCAATGAACATAACACGCTGCTCGAATAATTACGGCCCGTATCATTTTCCTGAAAAACTGATTCCACTAACCATCTCAAGAGTATTAAACGAAGAGAAGGTTCCTGTATATGGAGATGGGAAAAATATTCGCGACTGGCTCCATGTCTGGGATCACTGTGCGGCCATTGACCTTGTCGTGCACCAAGGAGTAAGCGGTGAAGTTTATAATGTAGGTGGTCATAATGAGAGAACTAATCTTGAAGTAGTTAAGACGATTATCAGTACCTTGGGGAAATCTGAAGATTTGATTGAATTTGTAACAGATAGATTAGGACATGATAAACGCTACGCCATTGATCCAACGAAACTTGAGAATTTAGGTTGGAAGCCAACTTATACTTTTGAGACTGGAATTGCGCAGACGATCCAATGGTATATTGATAATGCTGAATGGTGGCAACAAATCCTTAGTAACGAATCGCATAAGTGATTTATGCACGACTTAACGGTTAAGAAAAGAAAAGGTAATTTAATGAATAAAAGATTGGTCCTTTTCGTTTGCTTGCTATTGTTAATTACTGGTTTATTCAGTGCAGGCCGCTTCTTAGCACTATCTGAACCTCCCAAACAAACAGATGTCATCATCGTCCTAAGCGGAGGCCAAGGTCGTGTGGAGCAGGCAGCTGAGTTATATAAAGCAGGCTATGCTCCTTATATAATTCTTTCCAATGCTAAAGAGTCAACTAGTAAATCGGGTGATATGATCCAAACCGCCCTAGCTTTAGGCATACCACAGGACGTTATTTATACCGAGAACGCGGCGGATAGCACTTATCAGAATGCCGAGTACACTCTTCCTATAATGAAAGAATACGGTTTTAAATCTGCGATTGTTGTTTCCTCTGACTTTCATATGCGGAGGGTGAAATTTCTTTTTGGTCGTATGTACAAAAAATCGGAGATCGAGCTGACATATGTGGGTTCTGCATCAGGATATAACGCTAAACGTTGGTGGAGTGACCGAAAAAGTAGAGAAACAACGTTCAACGAATATGTGAAAATGATCGGCAACACCTTTGGTTACAATGGTCCGGAGGCAAAAAGTACCCTTGATCAGATTAAGAACTGGTTTCGCTAATCTGCTGTAGAACGTTCACACTATAATCCGACAAAAACAGTTTTTTTCTTATCTTGGCTTAAGGCGCATTACGACAAACAATATTGTTTAATAGTTTTATACTTATAACTATATCAATATTATTCTCGTGGGAGAGACGCCAAATGCCAAATTACTATTTTAAAGAAATATGGACGCCTTTAAAATTAGTGAATATTCGTTTTTATCTAGATGATGAAAATCGTGTTTGGGTTAAAGTTTGGTCTAAGCATCGGCGACTTCTAAAAAGAGTAGAGTCTACTATATAATTAATATTTTTGTCCAACTTCCGAGGTGATCTCATGAGTCAAGACAATTTAGTTTGTAAATCATGTGGGAATACTACATTCGCTAAAGGCGAAATGAGCAACGGATATGCTAACGTCATGCCTATTGGGAAAGCCTTCTCTTTTGGCTCACCAGTTATCTTCACATTTTGCAAAAGGTGTGGAGAAGTAGCGTCGATAAAAGTTAAGAAACCTGAGAAGTTTTAAGTCACTTAGCAGTGACTTATTTTTTTTGGAGAACGGACTTTTTGACGATTTTAAGAACTAGTAGGCCATAATATTTCATTCTCACTTCCACAACCTTATAAATTAGCTAAAAATAACTCATCCTAACCGTAGCGAACCTACGGTTTTTTATTTATAATAATTATTATCTGGATTTCATAAAGCGTTCAAAAAATCTGTAAAAAGTCTTATTTTCGTGTGATATACTTAACACAGTGTTTTGAGATGTTGTGAAAGTGAACGGTATGTAAGATATTAATTTATATAACTGGATTTCAGTAACTTATAGAGACTAGGATGGTGAACTATCGATGCACATCGTCGTCGTTGGCCTGAATTATCGTACGGCTCCCGTGGAGGTTCGGGAACAGTTTGCTTTTGCGGAAAGTGACCTTCCGGCAGCGCTCCATCAACTGATGAAGACGAAGGGTGTGCTAGAAGGGGTCTTAGTAGCTACTTGCAACCGTACGGAAATTTATGTGGTGATGGACCGCCTTCATATGGCTGGTTATTTCATCCGCGGCTTTATGGAGCAATGGTTTGGTGTGAAAAGCGAGCAATTTACTCAGCATATGTATATTTATGAAGACGAACAGGCGATTGCGCATTTGTTCCGCGTGACCTGCGGTCTGGATTCCATGGTGATTGGGGAGACGCAGATCCTGGGACAGGTGCGGAGTTCTTTTCTCACAGCTCAGGCTGAGGGTGTAACTGGAACTTGGTTCAATCGGTTGTTCAAGCAAGCGGTGACGCTGGGCAAAAGAGCACATAGTGAAACGTCAATCGGCGAGAGTGCAGTATCTGTCAGTTATGCGGCTGTGGAGCTGGGCAAGCGGATTTTTGGCATGTTCACTGGGAAAAAAGTACTGATTCTCGGCGCCGGCAAAATGAGCGAGCTTACCGTGAAGCATCTATACAGTAGTGGTGCGGCAGAAGTGATTGTCGCTAACCGTACGCTGTCGCGTGCGATTGAATTGGCGGAGAAGTTCTCGGGTAAGCCGAGTACGATTGAAGATGCGTTAACAACTCTAAATGAAGTAGATATCGTGATCAGCTCAACAGGAGCAGATGGGTATGTGCTTACGGCTGATAAGGTAGCGCATGCTATGAAACGCCGCCCTTCGCGGCCGCTTTTTATGATTGATATTGCTGTACCACGTGATATTGATCCTGCGGCGGCAAATGTGCCGGATGTTTTTTTGTATGATATTGATGATCTGGAGGGCATTGTGGAGAACAATCTGGAAATGCGCCGAAGTGAAGCTGCGAAGATTGAAGTGATGATCAGCGAGGAAATGGATGAGTTCCAGCTGTGGCTCAAGACGCTTGGGGTAAGACCGGTGATCCGGGCGCTCCAGGATAAATCGAATACGATTCATGAAGAAACGATGGAGAGTTTGTTCAATAAGCTGCCCGAGCTGGACGAGCATCAGCGGAAAGTAATCCGCCGTCTGACTAAAAGTATCGTGAACCAGATGATGCATGATCCGATCAATGTAATTAAAGAGCTGTCCGGCGGTAAGCAGGGGAATGAAGCTCTTGATTATTTTTCCAAAATCTTTGCATTGCAGGAACAGCTCAAATCCGATTCAGATGATGGAGATATTGCCTCGGTTAAGGAGTCTAGTTCTGGAGAACGTACGGCTGGCAGCGCTGATTTTTCTGTGCCTAAGACGGCGCTTGCTCCGGCAGGCTTGCTGGGTGGGTGAATAATATGCAACTGCTGAACGGAATATATGATGCCGCTCTGCTGGTCTATGCCCTGAGCCTGCTGTTTGTTTTCTCGGATTGCCTTAAGAGGAGTCCGGGTGGGAAGCGGTTAGGCACGGGGCTTCTTGTTGTTGTGGGTCTTTTGCAAGTTGCAGGACTTGGAATTCGTTTCTCTCAGGAGAAAGGCCTGCCTATTTTCACACCTTATGATTTCTTGTTTTGGTTTGCGTTTAGTATTGTGCTGACTTCGCTTGCGGTGGCTTTTACACGTGGAGGCGAGTTTACGATTTTGCTGCTCAGTATGGCCGGGTTTAGTGTTTTTCTGCTTAATCGGGTGTGGCTGACGGCGGGTGGGCATACGCTTGAGACTTGGAGTGCGGTGTATGGCTGGCTGACGATGCATGTGATTTTGGCAAATATGAGTTTTGCAGCACTGACGTTAGGGACGGTTTTTGCAATATTGTACTTGTTCCTGCACACCAGACTCAAAAGCAAGAAATGGAGCGACCGGATCCGTCGTTTGCCGAACCTGGAGACTACAGATAAATACTCTTACACCGCTATTTTGGTGGGCACTCCTTTGCTGGGAATATCACTGGTGGTGGCTGGTTTATCTATAGTATCTGAGGGACGGACGCTTTTATTGAAGGATTTAAAAGTATTAACGACTCTTATCGGTCTTGGGATTTACATATTTTATATTATCTTTAAGAAGTCCGGGCGGAAAAGTGGAGTAAGTATGGCTCGCTGGGCGATTTTAGGATATGCTTTTATTATCTTAAATTTTCTGTTGAATTCTTGGTCTGATTTTCACGGTTGGAGCGGGGAGTGAGGGGCATGACGCGTTATTTACCCATAATGCTGGATTGTGAAGGGCAGCACTGTGTGGTTATTGGGGGTGGTGTCGTGGCTGAACGTAAGGTGAGTGGGCTGTTGGAAGCTGGAGCGGTGGTTAAGGTGATTAGTCCTTCTTTGACAGATTCGCTTGATTCTCTAGCTGAAAAAGGTCTCCTGATCTGGATGGACCGTACTTATGCTCCCGGAGATCTCCGTGGGGCCTTTCTCGTATATGCAGCCACTAACGATAGGGCGGTTAATGAAGAGGTTGCGCGGGAGTCTAGACGGCTTGGAATTCATGTAAATGTGGCCAGCCATGCCGAAGCGGGAAACTTTATCACGCCTGGAGTGGTTCGGAGGGGACGTTTGACGGTAGCTGTATCTACTTCGGGTGCTGGCCCGCTTGCGGCAACGAAGATCAAAAATGTGCTTGAAAAAGCGCTGGATGCGGCGTATGAGCCATATTTGGATTTTGTGCATGCCATGCGAACACGGATTAAGGAAAAAGAACCTTCTGCTGAAGTTCGTGGAAGGCTTTTGCGGAAGCTTGGGGCGCTGGATGTGTTGAACGAGATGAGCAAGGGTACCTTCATAGCGTGGAGCCCGGAGGATATGGACGCTTGGATTGCTGAGCAGCGGTTGGAGTAAAAGTGCGCATAGACACTGTAAAGATTAGAAAATTGGGTTAGATTAAGATATGAAGTGATGAGCGGTTGTTTGGGTAAACATAATGAATAGCTGAATTGGCTCGTAGTGGATGGAATGGCGGAATGAGCGGTATAAATACTGTTGAATTGGGTTGAAGTAGCTAGTTTGGTGAAATGAACGGTATAAATCCCGTTGAACTGGGTTGAAGTAGCTAGTTTGGTGAAATGAACGGTATAAATCCCGTTGAACTGGGTTGAAGTAACTGGAATGGTGAAATGAACGGTATAAATACTGTTGAATTCGGCTGAAGTGGCATAGAGGGTGGAATGTGCGGTATAAATACTGTTGAATTGGCTCGTAGTGGCTAGGATGGCGGAATGTACGGTATAAATCCCGTTGAACTGGGTTGAAGTAACTGGATTGGTGAAATTAACGGTATAAATCCCGTTGAATTGGGCTGAAGTAACTGGAATGGTGAAATGAACGGTATAAATCCCGTTGAATTGGGTTGAAGTAGCTAGTTTGGTGAAATGAACGGTATAAATCCCGTTGAACTGGGATGGAGTAGCTTAGAGGGTGGAATGTACGGTATAAATCCCGTTGAATAGAGCTTAAGTAGCTGAGATGGCGGAATGTACGGTAATAATGCCCTATAAATGAGCAACAATCGCCGAAGGAGCCAAATGAAAGGCAAGAATGCCTCAGGTTGGTGGAAATCATCCGAAGTAGCGAATTCAAAGGCAATAATGCCTTTTTTAGAGTGAGAGTAGTTAATTGGTTAGTTTGGGTTTGGATTTCTAGTGCAAGGTTCTGTGGTGAAGAGTAAGAGGCGAACGTTACCAGGAGGAATGGACAATGCGAAAGGTTATAGTGGGGAGTAGACAGAGCGCGCTTGCGTTGACGCAAACGGGACATGTGATTGCTGATTTGGAGCGACTTAGCGAGGAGCATGGTTTTGGATTTACTTTTGAAGTGAAAAAGATCGTCACCAAAGGTGACCGCATTCTTGACGTTACTTTATCCAAGGTAGGCGGCAAAGGGTTGTTCGTGAAGGAAATCGAACAAGCGATGCTGGAAAAAGAAATCGACATGGCGGTGCACAGCATGAAGGATATGCCATCCGAGTTACCGGATGGGCTGATCAATGGTGCTGTGCCGAAGCGTGTCGATCCGCGTGATGTTTTGATCTCTAACGGAGGCGTCTCGCTAGACGAGCTGCCTCAGGGTGCACGCGTAGGCACAAGCAGCCTACGCCGATCCAGCCAGCTTGCTGCGCTGCGGCCTGATCTGGTCATTGAGCCCGTGCGCGGCAACATTGACTCGCGGCTGCGCAAGCTGGAGAGCGGGGAATACGACGCAATCCTGCTGGCAGCGGCGGGGCTGTCGCGCATGGGCTGGCAGGATCGCGTGAGCGCCTACCTGCCGCCGGAGGTTTGCCTGCCCGCAGTAGGGCAGGGTGCACTCGGCATCCAGTGCCGCGCAGATGACGCTGACCTGCGGAAGCTGCTGGCGTTATACAACGATGCCGATACGGCGTTGACGGTAGCGGCGGAGCGCACGTTCCTTGGCGTGCTGAATGGCGGCTGCCAAGTGCCGATTGGTGCTCATGCGGTGCTTGACGCAGCCGCCCAAGCTGCTACCGCTGAGCACAAAGTAATCTCGTTAACGGGGATGGTGGGAACACCGGACGGTTCAACGATTTTGAAAGAAACTTGCACGGGGATTGACCCGGTACAGCTCGGCGAAGAAGTCGCTAAAAAGCTGATTGCAAGAGGAGCGGAGAAGATACTGTCAGACGTTAGGGGATGAGTGGATTGACGGGGAAGGTTTATTTGGTAGGTGCAGGTCCCGGGGACGCAAAGCTGATTACTGTGAAAGGCCTCGAGTGTATCCAAAAAAGCGACGTGCTGGTGTATGATCGCTTGGCAAGTCCTAGATTGCTGAAATGCATGAAACCCGGCGGGGAGAAGATTTATGTAGGTAAGCTGCCGGATCGCCACACGATGAAGCAGGAAGAGATTAATCAATTGTTAGTTGATTTGGCTTTACAGGGGAAAACAGTGGTGCGGCTTAAGGGTGGGGACCCTACGATTTTTGGCCGGGTGGGTGAAGAAGCGGAGCTGCTGCGCAAAAATGGGATCTATTACGAAATCGTACCGGGCATCACGTCAGCGATCAGTGTACCTGCCTATGCGGGTATACCTGTTACGCACCGCGATCATGCCTCTTCCCTGTCGATTATCACCGGGCATGAGAGTCCGGATAAACTGGATCATTCCATACATTGGGATAAAGTAACGAACGCCACAGGCACGTTAGTGTTTCTGATGGGCGTAGCTAAAATAGGTTATATCAGCGCTCAGCTGATCAAGCACGGGCGGCCGCCAGAAACACCAGTGGCACTTGTGCGCTGGGGCACCCGCGCGGATCAGGAGACGCTGACGGGAACCCTCGCCGATATTGAGGCGAAGGTGAAGGCGGCGGATTTTCAGCCGCCGGCAGTCATCGTCGTCGGCGACGTGGTGCTGCAGCGTGAGCAGCTGAAGTGGGTCGAGGCGATGCCGTTATTCGGCAAACGCATCGTGGTGACACGGGCTCGCAGCCAAGCAAGCGAGCTGGTGGATAGAATTGAAGAACTCGGCGGGGAACCCTACGAGTTCCCGGTGATCGAGACGATCATGCCGGAAGGGGCAGAGAAGAAGGCGAAGATTGCAGCGGCGTTTGGCGCGCTGGAATCGTACGACTGGGTATTCTTCACTAGCCCGAACGGCGTGGAGTTTTTTTGGCGCCACTTGGCGGAGCTGGGGGCGGACATTCGCGGGCTACACCGCGCGCGTATTGCAGCGGTGGGGCCAGGCACAGCCGCCGCGCTGGCGCAGCGCGGGGTGATCGCTGAGGAACTTCCGGCGAAGTTTCAGGCGGAAGGTCTGATTGAGACGTTCGGTCCCCAGCTGCTGCCGGGGCAGAACGTGCTTTTGCCGCGCGGCGATCTGGCGCGGGACTGGCTGCCGGACAAGCTGAGAGAGCTTGGCCTTCAGGTGACAGACGTGGATACTTATGAGACGGTTGTCACTGGTGAGGATGACGACGAGTTGTTGAAGCTGCTAGAGGAAGGTCGCGTACACGCGGTAACCTTCACCAGCTCGTCAACCGTGCGTAATTTCATACACATCCTGAAACGGATGGGACTTGAAGATCCGCTCCCGCTACTTGCAAACGTGAAAATCGCCTGCATCGGCCCGTTAACGGAGCAGACTGCGGTAGACGCGGGACTGACACCGGGACTCTTGCCTGAAGAGGCAACCATAGATGGTTTGGTGCAGGAGCTCTGCCGCTGGAATGCGGAGACTCAGCTGCAGTAGCGCTCGGATCGAGGATAGAACGAAGCAATAGTTTACTGGTGAGCTTGGCTTGTTTAGCTTACTTTCTGGTGGGAAGGTAGAAGCTGATTACTCTGCGGGGAGAGTAGTAGCTGTTCAACGGAGAAAGGCAGTGCCTGCTTAGAAATATAGCGCTCAGCTTATAATTAGTTACATTACAGGCTAGAGTTTTGTTCGTAGTTACTAAATAGTTCGTAGTTACATGTGAGTTCGTAGTTACTAAATAGTTGGTGGTTACATGTGAGTTCGTAGTTACTAAATAGTTGGTGGTTACATGTGAGTTCGTAGTTACTAAATAGTTGGTGGTTACATGTGAGTTCGTAGTTACTGAATAGTTGGTGGTTACATGTGAGCTGGTAGTTGCTAAATAGTTGGGTTTACGTGTGAATTGGTAGTTGAGTCTGCGCTTACATTTACTAATTGCATGTGTTGGTTTGCTCGCCGTTATATCTACGCTCAAAAGTGCCACATCGCAACCTTCAAGTAACATATAAATTGAACTCCGAAAGTAGTTACTTATGGAGTTCGGAGTATAATATTTGGTTGTAAACTAACTGGTATGTAGAGAATATGCAGTAGGTTAATGTGATCAGATCTGCTTGAATTTTAGTTTTAGTTGTACTTCATACAATTAAATTTCCTATATATCAGCTAAAGTCGAGTTTAGTTGTAGTATGTACAATTAAATATCCGCTAAATGAGGAATCTTCGCTCTTTTGTAATAAATAACTGTAGAGAATGCAACTAAAGCTTACAATTAGGACAAAACATCGAAATAGTTGCACAAACTACAACTATACGCAGTTAGCCAGTGGTCGGCGGTTTGGTTGCGGCTAATTTGGACTTGGCTGCGGCTAGTTGTGGTTTGCTGCCAGACACATAATTTGGTTTTATATTTTATTTTTCAGGAGGATGAACAAATGAGCTTTCCAATTACACGTCACCGCCGTTTGCGCGGTTCTGCTGGAATTCGTGGCATGGTGCGGGAGACGATACTGAATGTGCTGGATATGGTACAGCCTATTTTTGTGACTTATGGAACAGGTGTGAAGAATGAGATTAGCTCGATGCCGGGCGTGTATCATTTTTCGCTGGATACGTTAAAAGCAGAAGTGGACGAGATCGCCGCACTAGGCATCCCGGCTGTATTGTTGTTCGGGATTCCTGAGACGAAGGATGCTATCGGTTCTTCCGGTTTTGCAGAGGATGGAATTGTGCAAGAGGCTACTCGCTTGATCAAGCAGTGGTACCCAGAGCTGTTGGTCGTTGCAGATACCTGCCTTTGTGAATTTACGGATCACGGACATTGTGGAATGGTGCATACGCATACGGTGAATGGTGTGGTACATGGCGATGTTATCAACGATGCTTCGCTGGAGCTTTTGACTCGTACGGCGGTATCCCAAGCAAAAGCTGGAGCAGATATTATCGCCCCTTCCAACATGATGGATGGATTCGTTCACGCGATTCGTGCGGGACTTGATGAGAACGGTTTTGAGCATGTGCCGATTATGTCGTATTCGGTCAAATATGCTTCGGCATTTTATGGCCCTTTCCGCGAAGCAGCGGATTCAGCGCCACAATTCGGGAATCGCAAAACGTATCAAATGGACCCTGCCAATCTGCGAGAAGCGCTCCGTGAAGCAGAATCCGATGTGTTGGAAGGCGCGGATATGTTAATGGTGAAGCCAGCTCTGGCTTACCTAGATGTGATTCGTACGATTCGTGATCAGTTTGATCTTCCTTTGGTGGCTTATAATGTGAGTGGAGAATATTCCATGGTAAAAGCAGCGGCATTACAAGGCTGGATCGACGAGCAAGCCGTTGTGCTGGAAATGCTGACGGGCATGAAACGCGCTGGTGCGGACATTATTATTACTTATTTTGCAAAAGATGCAGCCCGCTGGCTGCGCGGCTAATCTTCATCACACCGACATCGCGGCAGCTAATATATGTTTGTACAAGCTTGTGTAACCAAGAAGAGAATAGGAGTGAAGATACATGAGTAATGTGCCAATGGCGCGTAAAGAGGAAGCGTCCCGGAAGGCTTTTGATGAAGCAAAACAATATATTCCCGGCGGGGTGAACAGCCCTGTACGGGCGTTTAAATCCGTAGGTCTGACTCCGATTTATGTGGATCATGGGATAGGTTCGCGTATTTTTGATATCGACGGCAACAGCTTTATCGACTATGTGCTCTCATGGGGTCCGCTGATTATGGGTCATGCGCATCCTGAGGTTGTGAAGGCATTGCAGGAGACGGCGGTAAAAGGGACAAGCTTTGGCGCTCCAACGCTACTCGAAACGGAAATGGCAAAAACTGTTGTTGAACGAGTGGCATCTGTAGATATCGTGCGCATGGTTAACTCTGGAACGGAAGCTACGATGAGCGCGATTCGTTTGGCACGTGGTTACACTGGGCGCAGCAAAATCTTGAAATTTGAAGGCTCCTACCACGGTCACGCCGATAGTCTGCTTATTAAGGCTGGCTCTGGTGTAGCTACATTGGGCTTGCCGGATAGCCCGGGTGTCCCAGAAGGCGTTGCAATGAATACCATTACGGTTCCTTACAATGATTTGGAGTCCACTCAGATTGCTTTCGAACGTTTTGGCAATGAGATTGCCGCAGTGATCGTAGAGCCGATTGCCGGCAACATGGGCGTTGTTCCACCGCTTCCAGGCTTCCTGGAAGGGCTTCGTAAATTAACTTCTGACAATGGTTCGCTGCTTATTTTTGATGAGGTTATGACAGGCTTCCGTGTTAATCGTGGCTGTGCTCAAGGCTTGTTCGGGATTACTCCGGATATTACTTGTTTTGGCAAAGTTATCGGCGGCGGACTTCCAGTGGGTGCTTATGGCGGCAAAAGAGAGATCATGGAGCAAATCGCTCCTACTGGACCGATTTATCAGGCGGGCACACTTAGTGGTAATCCATTGGCGATGGCAGCCGGATATACTACGCTCAAGCTGTTGACCCCGGAAGTATATGATCGTCTGGAACAATTGGGTGCACGTCTGGAAGCGGGTTTGAAAAAGAATTCAATTGAGACTGGCATTCCGCTCACGATCAACCGGGTAGGATCAATGGTTTGTCCATTCTTCACTGAAGGACCTGTAATCAATTTTGAAACGGCTAAGACGAGTGACACGGATCTTTTCCGTCGTTATTTTGGTCATATGGTGAGCCAAGGCATCAGTGTGCCACCTTCACAGTTTGAGGGTATGTTCGTATCGGCTGCACATAGTGAGCAGGATATTGATGATACCATTGAGGGCCATTATAATGCCCTGAAGGCCCTTTGAGCATCGGAGCCGG
Organism: Paenibacillus sp. FSL L8-0333; assembly: GCF_037965665.1. Classification (NCBI taxonomy): domain Bacteria; kingdom Bacillati; phylum Bacillota; class Bacilli; order Caryophanales; family Paenibacillaceae; genus Paenibacillus; species Paenibacillus sp. FSL L8-0333. The sequence goes on along the minus strand of NZ_CP150186.1, from coordinate 5,480,820 downwards.
AGAAACAACCGGTGGTGGCGCTTGGACTCGGCGTGGAGAATGGCTGGAGGTAACACCCGGCAAAATCATTACTGGAGCTGAGGATACGCAGGCGACGATTGATAAGTGGCTGCTAGAAACTGTGGGCATGCCCGAGAAACTTCATCTGCGGTTACGCCGCGAGGGAGGTATTCAGTGGAAAGGTGACCGGCTTCGGCTGGCACTTTTTCCCGATCGTGAAGCGGGGATTGAACCGATATGGGAAGAGCTTGAGGTGCTGTACGAGGATGATTTTTGCCTGGTAGCTCATAAACCAGCTGGGATGGCGGTTCATCCAGATGGCAGTGGAACAGGTGTAACTCTGGATCACCTCGTAGCTGCACATTATATCACTTCCGGCGAGAGTGTGGCTGTGCGCCATATTCACCGCTTGGACAAAGATACAACGGGTCCGGTGATGTATGTGAAAAATGAGTTCGCACAGTTAGTTCTGGACGAGAATATGCGTGAAAAAAGCATATCACGGCACTACGCCGCGATCGTCGAAGGCACAGTGCCGCCTGTGCTTAAGGTGATCGATGCCCCGATTGGGCGCGATCGGCATCACGCTGCGCGCAGACGGGTCTCGCCCGGCGGACAATCTGCCGTGACGCGAATCATCGAGCGCGAGGCACTGCATGGCGGAAGCCTGGTGCATGTGCAGCTGGAGACCGGGCGGACGCATCAGATTCGCGTCCATCTCAGCCATATGGGTCATCCCTTGTATGGGGATGAACTATATGGCGGCCCGATTTGGGCTTCCAGCGCTGCCGGCCGCCATGCCCTGCATGGCGAGTCGTTGTCCTTCCGCCATCCTTGGAGCGGAGAACAGCTGGAAGTCAGCGATCCGTGGCCGGAGGATATGCTGCAGCTGCGAGAGCTGCTGTCTGAAGCACCCTGACGGATACGTAAGCAACTAAAGAACAGTAGAATCAGCAAAAGCTGGTTCTGCTGTTCTTTTTCTATTTTTTTCAGAAAAAAAACATCTATCCATGTCTTATTAATAAAAGCAGCATATAATACTTTGTTCTTACGAAGTAGTGCATCTATCAGCAGGCTGAAGGTTTGATGAGCTCTTAAATTCATGAAATTTATTAGCATCCTGTCCGGTTAGTACTACCAAAGTTGTCATGCCTCTCTGTTTGAAGCATATACATGTGGGGAGTAACATTTTGGGCTTATGCTCTGGGCCTGTCTCAGGGTTAGATTATGCCAAGAAGGAGGACATATCCCGTGTTTGATCAGTCCCACGGCTTGCGGTTTGATATTTACGAACGCATTCACCTTTCGGAAGAGCTTCCGGGAATAGCTGAGCTGGAGGAGGTTGAACTACTTCCGGAAATTCAGGTGATTCAGCGGGAGGATCGGGCCGAGTTATATGGTCAGCTGTTGCTTACCGGGCTTTACCGGAGTGAAGATGACCGAACACAACGTCTGGAGCATGCCATTCCCGTCGAAATCACTGTTCCGCTTACACGCGTCAGCTCGATTGAAGATATTGGGGTGGAGATCGAGAATTTTGATATTGATCTGCTCACGATGCGCACTGTGAATATAACAGGCGTACTATCGCTGCGGGGGATCGGTAGTACGGATCCTCAACCTCAACCGGCCTGGCAGCAAGAGGAGTACACAGTCGCCTATTCTCCTGTTAATGATGACAGGGTGATAGAAGCAACTGCTGAGCACCAAGAACACGAAAATGATACCCTTTATGAAAATTCACAGTGGACCTTTGGTGAAGATGCATCACAGGTTGCTGTAGAAGAACATGAACAGGCCGATGCGGCTGAGGACGCACAGGAGTTACTAGTCTCAAGCGGAGCGGCTCATACGTCCCCTGTAGTCAATTTCTCATCCGCTCAGGAGAAGGACAAGGGCGCAAAAGCCCGGACACATTGTCTAGAGTCACAAGCAGAGGATGCCAAAGCGGGTTTATCCGATTACTGGTTTAAAGCCGAGCCACAGATCAAGGAAGCTGAAGTGTCCCAGCTGAATCAAGCAAGTTATGTGAGCGAAGAGAAGCAGCAGCCGGAAGAGGAATATTCTTTTGCTTCTAGAGAGACCGTTGTTCCAACGGCTAGTGCAGAAGCGAATCAAGATATACCTGTATTTGCTTCTGAGAGTGAGGCTAATCATGAGCTTCATGAACAGGATGAGAATGCTGAACCCATCCATGAGAATGCGAACGAAGTTTTTGTTTCACAGGAAAGTGTGCTTCCTCATGAAGAGAAACAAGATCTTAAGATCGCCTTGGGCAGTAAAAAAGAAGCAGAGGTTCCGGAAAAAGAACATCTCACCTTCTCCTCTTTACTAAGCTCCAGTCGTGTCCGTAAAGAGCAGGAAGCTCTGCAGTCGGAAGGAAACACATCTGCAGCAGTGGACGTTCCAGAGGTTGGTAATAATACGGAATGGAAGAGCAGATTCATTGCCAGCGCGGATGGAGCTAACATGTTCCGCAAAGTTCGGCTGTGTATTGTACAGCGTGAAGAAACACTGGATACCATTGCAGAGAAGTATCAGCTAAGTGCGCGGGAGCTGGTGATGTATAATCGCTTGTCCGGGCAGAGTGTAGAGGAAGGCCAAGTGTTGTACATCCCGTAATCGAATCGTGATGCTTACACAAATGAATAGGTGAATCCCGATCAGGTATTAGGGTCGGGATTTTTGCTGTTTCATTGTTGGAATGAATGCTTCAGAAGAAATAAGTCGAAATTCAGCCTAAAGTCCCGCTGCAAAGGCGTATCCAGGTTGACTAGGGGGGGCTCAAAATGTATTATGGAGTAAGCAATATCTAAGTAAAGACTGGGAACGGGAAGAGTAGGCGGTCAGCCCTTCAGAGAGCGGAATTGCAAGTGCTGTGACATTCCGTAGGAAACAGCCCCCGAAGTCGCCCCGGAGTCGCCCTTCTGAGCTTATCTTCATATCAATGAAGGATAAGTTAGGTTGTGGCCGGTAGCAGCCGTTATCTGTACGAGTGTCGCGCTAAGCTTCTGAATCCGTTGGGTAAGAAGTGTAGTTTTATTTTTCATTGGCGCGAAACAAAGGTGGTACCGCGAAAGAATGACCTTTCGTCCTTTGAGACGAGGGGTCTTTTTGTTTTTTTCAGAGACCTGTGCGCTCTATACAGCAACTTTATTAACAACTATAAGCAACTACAAGTAAACTAGTGGAGGTATCAGAGAATGGCTGACCAAAACCATCTAACAGCGGCAGATGCTGCCGCTACGAATGAATCTAAAAACGAGATGCCAACAACGTATGATCCGAAGGCAGCAGAACAGAAATGGTATTCCTACTGGACAGAGGGCGGATATTTCCGTGCAGGCCAGCGTCCGGATGCTCAAGCCTATAGCATTGTGATCCCGCCGCCAAACGTAACAGGAATGCTGCACATCGGGCATGCGCTCGATTTCACATTACAGGATATCCTGATTCGTACCAAACGGATGCAGGGCTTCGATACGCTTTGGTTGCCAGGTACGGACCACGCAGGTATTGCAACACAAACGAAGGTAGAGCAGAAGCTGCGCGAGCAGGGGATTTCTAGACATGACCTCGGACGTGAGAAGTTCCTGGAGCAGGTGTGGGATTGGAAAGACAAATACGCAAACACCATTCATGAGCAGTGGGCTAAAATGGGACTTTCCCTTGACTACTCTCGCGAGCGTTTTACCCTCGATGAGGGTTTGTCGAAGGGAGTTCGCGAGGTATTTGTTAAGCTTTATAATAAAGGCTTGATCTACCGCGGTAAACGTATCATCAACTGGGACCCGGCGGCTCGTACGGCGTTGTCGGATATCGAGGTTGAATATAAGGAAGTTAACGGTCATCTGTACCATCTGCGTTACCCACTTAAAGATGGCAGCGGACATATCACTGTAGCGACCACACGTCCGGAGACGATGTTGGGTGATACGGCAGTTGCTGTTCATCCTGAGGATGATCGTTATAAAGATCTGATTGGCAAAACGCTGATCCTGCCGATTATCGGCCGGGAGATTCCAATTATCGCTGACGAGTATGTAGATAAAGAGTTTGGCAGCGGTGCGGTTAAGATCACGCCAGCTCATGATCCAAATGACTTCGAGGTAGGTCAACGTCATAATCTGCCGCAGATCAACGTAATGGATGAGAGCGGCACAATGAACGAAGAAGCAGGACCTTACCAAGGTCAAGACCGGAGTGAATGCCGTAAGGCCATCACGGCGGATCTGAAAGAGCAGGGTGTTCTGATCTCCATTGAAGATCATGTGCATCAAGTTGGACACAGTGAACGTTCAGGAGCGGTTGTTGAGCCGTACCTGTCCACACAATGGTTCGTGAAGATGCAGCCGCTCGCCGAAGCTGCCATCAATGCACAGAAGGATGGTAATGGGGTTAACTTTGTACCTGAACGGTTCGAAAGAACCTACCTGAACTGGATTGAAAACGTACGCGACTGGTGTATTTCCCGTCAGCTTTGGTGGGGACATCGTATTCCGGCTTGGTATTCTGAATCTACCGGTGAGCTGGTTGTGGCGAATGATGAGGAAGAAGCGCGCCGGATCAGCGGCCTAACCGACCTGAAACAGGACGAGGATGTTCTGGATACTTGGTTTAGCTCCAACCTCTGGCCGTTTGCAACCCTAGGCTGGCCGAATGAAGACAGCGCAGATTTCAAACGTTACTATCCGAACGATGTGCTCGTAACGGGCTACGATATTATTTATTTCTGGGTAGCGCGGATGATCTTCTCGGCACTGGAATTCACTGGAGAGAAACCATTCTCCGACGTATTGATGCATGGTTTGGTACGGGATGCTGAAGGACAAAAAATGTCCAAATCACTCGGCAACGGTGTAGATCCGCTTGAGGTTATCGAGAAGTACGGCGCAGATGCTATGCGTTATATGATTTCTACCGGCAGCACAGCGGGTCAGGATTTACGCTTCCGCTGGGAAAAGGTAGAGCAGGCGCGTAATTTCGCTAATAAGATCTGGAATGCGTCACGCTTCGCCCTTATGAATCTTGAAGGAGTTAGCTTCGAGAATATTGACATTACTGGTGAGCTAAGTACGGCTGACCGTTGGATTTTGCACCGCCTGAACGAAACTTCTCGTGAAATTACGCGTCTAATTGACTCGTACGAGTTCGGCGAGACCGGCCGCCAGCTGTACAACTTCATTTGGGACGATTTGTGTGACTGGTATATTGAGTTCGCGAAGCTGTCGCTTTACGGAACGGATGCCGCAGCCAAAGCGAAGACACAGTCCGTACTTGCTTATGTACTCGACCGCACGATGCGCTTGATTCATCCGTTTATGCCGTTTATTTCGGAGGAAATCTGGCAGCATCTGCCGCATGAAGGAGAGACAATTACTCTGGCTGCATGGCCTGAGTATGATGCTGCTCTGGAGAACCCGCAAGCGGTAGCGGAAATGAACCTGCTGATGGATGTAATCCGGGCAGTTCGTAATATCCGTGCTGAAGTGAACGTACCGATGAGCAAGAAGGTTGAATTGATTATTAAAGCGAGCAATGAAGAAACGCTGAGCATCATTACTCGTAACGACAACTACATTGGACGTTTCTGCAATACCTCTTCTTTCGAAGCTGGTCTGAATCCGGAAACGCCAGACAAGGTAATGTCCGCTGTAGTAACGGGAGCGGAACTGCTTCTGCCTTTGTCGGGGCTAATTGATATTGAACAAGAAATCGCTCGTCTGGAAAAAGAAGTGCAGACGCTGAATAGCGAAGTAGAACGCGTAGAGAAAAAGTTGAGCAATCAGGGCTTCGTGGCCAAAGCTCCCGCAAAAGTTATCGAAGAGGAGCAAGCGAAGCAGGCGGATTACTCCGCCAAACGTGAGAAAGTACTTGCCCGCATAGCAGAGCTGAGAGGATAAGAGACATGGATGACCTAAATCGGGGCGGGAGCACCGCCCCTCTTGCGACATATACCGAAGCGGTTAACTGGATCAAGGGCCTAATTCCGTTTGGAATCCGGCCAGGTTTAGACAGAATTGAGATGTTGATGGACAAGCTGGGAAACCCGCACCGTCGGCTGAAATTTATTCATGTGGCGGGTACGAACGGCAAAGGCTCTACCTGTGCCTTTTTGACAAGCACACTTTTGCAAAGCGGCTATTCCGTGGGTACCTTCACGTCTCCGTATATTACGAAGTTCACGAACAGGTTCCAATATAATAATACGGATATTTCTGAAGAAACTCTTGTCGAGCTGGTGAATATCCTGCGCCCTTTGGTGCATGAAGTTGCAGAAACGGAGTTTGGCTCACCAACGATGTTTGAGGTAACTACAGCTGTGGCTATTCTATTTTTTGCGGGTGTTTCTTGTCCGGATGTTGTCGTATGGGAGACTGGGCTTGGGGGAAGGCTGGATGTAACGAACATCGTTACTCCGATCGTGTCGGTGATTACAAATGTCGGCCATGACCATATGGATATTTTGGGAGATACGCTTGAGAAGATTGCAATGGAGAAGGCCGGAATTATCAAACCCGGTGTACCCGTTGTTAGCTGCGTAAATCAACCGGAAGTCGTGGCTGTACTCAAGGAGAAAGCGGCGGCTTGCCGCTCTACTCTTTATCTTACCGGAGAAGATTTTAGCTATGAAGCTACTGGAATTCATGGGGATGTGCAGACCTTTAACTTTAAGGGTCCCTTCCGTGCGCTTGAACTTGGGATTGTGATGAAAGGCGAACACCAGATTAGCAATGCGGCGGGAGCCATGATGGTTCTTGAAGTTTTGCGCCAGTATATGGCGTTCATGTTAGAGGATGAAGATGTTCTGGAAGGATTGCGTCATGCATTTTGGGCTGGAAGGCTGGAAGAGGTAAGTAAATCTCCGAGGATCGTACTGGATGGAGCACATAATCCGGAAGGCGCGGAGAGCCTTGCCAAAAGCCTGCCACAGCTCTATAAATACGGTAAATTAAATTTACTTATGGGAATGATGGCAAATAAGCATCATGAATCCTACTTTAAGCATATACTGCCTATAGTGGATACGCTCATCCTGACCGAACCGGATTTCCAGAACAAAATGGACGCGGAGCATCTGCAGGTTATCGCAGAAAGTCTGCGGGATAAATATGCCAAGGAAAACTTGGTAATCATAGTAGAACATAATTGGGGAAAAGCGCTGCAACAACTGAAGTCGATTACAGCGGAGGATGACCTTGCCGTCGTATCTGGTACGCTGTATTTGATTTCTGACGTGCGCGGTACACTTTTGCAGCAACCCGATACTGAAAAAGGCTGGTGACGACTGTTGGATACTACTGAACGTGTGCATTTTATAGGGATCGGCGGCTACGGTATGAGCGCGATTGCCCGAGTAATGCTAGAAATGGGATATACGGTTACGGGCTCCGATGTGGCTGCCCAAGAATTGACGGATAAATTGATTGCTAAAGGTGCCAAGATTTATATTGGGCATACAGCAGAACAAGTAAAAGGTGCGGATCTGGTCGTGTACTCTACGGCTTTGTCCAGCGATAATGTGGAATGGGTGGAAGCAGAGCGTCTTAAGATTCCAATTCTGCACCGCTCACAAATGCTGGCTCGTTTATTGAACGAACGTAAAGGGGTAGCCGTTGCCGGAGCGCATGGTAAAACAACTACCTCCTCCATGATCGCGCTTGTAATGGAAGAGTGTGAAGTTGATCCTACGTATATTATCGGCGGAGAGATTATGAATGTCGGTACGAATGCAAAGGCAGGACAAGGCGATTATGTAGTGGCGGAAGCGGATGAGAGCGATGGCTCTTTCTTGCACTATCATCCTTGGCTTGGAATTGTCACGAATGTGGAAGCAGATCACTTGGAGAATTACGGCGGAGATTTTAACCGTCTCAAGGCTGCTTACGTACAGTTTATGAACCAGACACGTGAAGACGGCACTGCGATTGTGTGTGCAGATGACGAGAACGTGATTTCTTTATTGCCTGAAGTGTCAGGTAAGGTGATTACTTACGGCATCAAGTCGAAGACAGCAGATTATATTGCAACAGACATCGTTCTTGGCGACCGTCAGGTTTCGTATACGATGAACCATAATGGCGTAGTATTGGGACAAATTGAACTGTCCGTGCCAGGTCAGTACAATCTGTATAACTCAATGGCTGCGGTTATCGCTTGTTTGAAATCAGGAATCTCTTTTGAAAAAATCGCTGAAGCGATCGTGAAATTCCATGGTGCGAAGCGCCGTTTTCAAGTGCTCGGAGAAGTCGATGACATTCTGGTCATCGATGATTATGCGCATCACCCAACTGAAATTCAGGCGACAATCAGTGCTGCTAAGGCAACGGGGAAACGGATTATTGCCGTATTCCAGCCTCAGCGGTATACACGTACGTTCTTCCTGCTAGATGCCTTCAGCCGCGCCTTTAGCGAAGCAGATGAAGTGATTATTACCGACATCTACTCTCCGGCAGGTGAGAAGCAGATTGAGGGGGTTACATCTGCGAAGCTGGTTGAGCTTATTGTGCAGAACAGTAACGCTGGCGCAAGACATCTGCCAACCAAAGAAGATGTGCTTGCTGATCTGAAACCTCGTATTGCCCCAGGTGACCTGGTGATTACGATGGGCGCAGGCGATATCTGGAAGGTTGGATACGCATTGGCGGACGGCTTGAAGAAGCGTTAATACAAACACAGGCCTACACGAGAATATTCATATTCTCTTGACCATAGCACTTCCCCCGAGCTCCGTGCAGGGGGAAGTGCTTTTTTGTATACTTAAGCGGTGTATGTACATTCTAAAAAATGAAATAAATAGGGTATTTGCTGAACCGGCCATTGAGTGCTATAGTGCTGTCAGTAGAGGATCAATTTTTCCGTGTAGGTGGTGACTCATGGACTCCCAGCTTGATATCAAAACGTTAGTGTATTTATTTATTTTTGGAAACCTATTTATATTGGTGCTGATAACCAATTACCGGAGGAGCGCTCCTAAAGACAGGGCATCCACCTTATTCATACGCTCTAAGGCGGTGCAGCTGCTCTTCTGGTGTTCATTATTATTATGGGGCCATATTCCCCGCGCTTTATCCATTCCACTTAGCAACGCTTTGATTCTTCTAGGCTGCTGTCTGGAGATTATTGCTTTACTGCTGATGATGGGCATCCTTGGGCAGCGGATAAAGTTGTATTACATAACGCTTTCCATACTTAGTTCGATTACTTTTAGTATTGTTGCCGTCTTCTTTCATCATTCCAGCTGGCGCATAGCCTGCACCTCACTATGGTCGATACTTTTTATTGTCTATCCAGCTTACCACCTCACGGTGAACCCCAAAGGCACCCCTCTTCAGAAGATACTCGGAATATTATTTTACGCTTTTGCAGGGATTATGCTGCTCCGCGCGATTGTTGCACTGATCTGGGAGCCAGAGATGAACGTGTTCACAACTAATCTTTCGCAGTATTTATATTACCTGGGGATGTATTTATTATTGATTGTGGGAGCCGCAGGCTTTATTCTACTTTCTAACGAGCATTCCTTTGTAAAACTGAAACGAATTGCTAGCTACGATGATCTGACTGGAATCCTTAACCGTGGAGCATTTCTTCAGGAAGCTGAGGTACGGCTTGAGAAGGCAGTTGCTGAGCAGGAGTACTTTTCGTTTATGCTGCTGGATTTGGATCATTTCAAAGAAATCAATGATACATACGGCCATGATACCGGTGATGTTGTTCTGGAAGAATTCGCATTGACGATTAAGGACAACCTCGAAAACAGCGATTTATTCGGCAGGCTTGGCGGCGAGGAATTTGCAGTTATACTTTGCGGGCTTGATGAAGCTAGCTGTGACCGGAAAGCTGAAGCGTTACGAGAGGCAGTAATGAAGACGTCCACACAAAAACTCTCACAAGGATATACAGTTAGTATAGGTGTAATTACGATCATGCCGGATCAGGAGATCTGGATAAATAAGCTGTACAAGCTGAGCGATAAAGCGTTATACCAAGCCAAACAAGAAGGAAGAAACCGAGTGGTCAGATACAATTATATTTATTGAGCTTAGAGAATACAGGGGGTGAAATTCACTAACATGCATCTGGATCTCAAGACACTGCTGGTCTGCCTCTTTATGTGGCAATCATTCACGGTATTGCTTATTGTTGTCTATCGTTTGCGTTACGCGCAGGAACGGACTTCTACCTTGTTTGTCACGGCAAAATATTTGCAGCTGGCAGCTTTAATTCTCCTTTTGCTGAACGATTTCACAGACTCGCGACTTCCCATTCCAATCAGTATGCTGCTTGCTTTAGCTGGAGGTACGCTGGAAAGCTTAGCGCTTCTGATGCTTCTCAGGGTTTTTGGGAGTTGGGTTGAACGATATTATACGATCCTGTTCGGAGTGTCCATTGTCGTTGTAGTCCTACTGCATTTAATTATGCCAGATGAGCGGTTCGTTATGGCTGCAACTTGTCTATTTGGGATTATGATCATAGCTTTACCTGCTTACATATTAGCTGTGAAGATTAGAGAGACCTCTCTCCAGCAAACCATGGGATTGTTGTACGGTGTTGTGATTTTAACGCTGGTTGGCAAGGGACTTGAACCGTTTTATTCGATGTTAGGACTGAATGCACTGACCTCTCACTGGCTGCAGATATTTTTTTATCTGGGGATTTATTTGCTTATGTTTTTAGGAACTGCGGGAATCATGCTGCTATATAGAGAGGATTCCTTTACAGAATTGGAGCGGGTGGCCACTTATGATGTGCTGACAGGTATTTTGAATCGCAGATCCTTTGTTCAGCGTGTCCGACCTTTAATAGCTGCCTCAGCGATGAAGAAGCTGCCATATTCTTTTTTACTGCTGGATGTTGATCACTTTAAACGTATAAACGATACCTACGGCCACAATACCGGCGACCACGTTCTGAAGGATCTGGCTCATAAAATAAAACAGCAGCTTGGCAATGGCGATCTGTTCGGAAGATTCGGCGGTGAGGAGTTCACTGTGCTGCTGCATAGAGCCGATGAACAAAACAGTGATATGATTGCAGAGCGGATGCGCACAGCGGTTACAGGGGCGATCATTCATGGTGTACCTCTGCCTTACACAATAAGTATTGGAGTCATCACGGTGGATTCAGGTGAACGATACTCATTGAGCACTCTTTACAAACTTAGTGACATTGCATTGTATCAGGCTAAGAAAAAGGGCCGGAACTGTGTAGTTAGAAGCTACGACAACTAAAGTGTCTTCCTTTCGACATTATACGAGGGAGACGCTTTTTTTGTATGCAAAGAGGATTAGTACATAATACCTAACGTTTACAACTTCTATTAATAGAGCAATTCATGATTATGTATGTCGTGAAAAAAGGGGGGTTAGTCTGTTTTTTAGAAAAAGCGGCGGTTTATAAGGGGAAATTGTAATAGAATTCTGAGGAACCAGAAAAAAACTTAAAAAAATTTAGACTTCCCCTATAAATCGACAAAACTTTTAAGTGAAATGAGTTACTATTGAACTGCATCTAAAGTTTCAGTTGGTAGATGGGGGTTTTTATTACAAAATACAAGGAGCCAGAGTCATGCGAGAAAGAATGCTGTTCCTATCAGCCCAGAATCAAAGCGCAGAGGATCTAGAAGGAGAAATGAGAACAGGGAGTATTCTCGAGATTTTGCTTGGGAAATTTGATATAGATTTGCTGACGTACGGAAGTGCCAACCAAACCGTGTCTATAAATGAGCGGACGGCACTTACGGTTCATAACATTAACGAAGATTATACGACCTGGAGGCCAATGTTGCGCCCCTTACATAAACTGCGGAATTTCTCAAATTTAAGTCATATAGATAAAGATATGAAAAACACTATTTTGGAGCTTTGCCGTTCCAATAATTATAAGCATGTATTTATATCGCATGTCCTATTGGGAAAATGTATTGATATGGTGAGGAACTTGCTTCCAGAAGCCAGTGTGATCACAGATACCTATAGTTTTGCAAACGGAAGCGGAGGATCTTCCGGAGAGACAGGGAAGTTAAGCAGGAAGAATCCATATAATAAACTCAATGCTGCATGGGATCGTAGGAATAAACGGCGATTAATGAATAAAACGGGTCTGCTTTTAGCAACCTCGGAATGGGATGCACTAGCGTTCAAATCTCTATCATTTGCAGATGCCCGTAAGGTTCATGTTGTCCCCCATTTCATCAAGATGAATGAGTATGAGACTTTTGCAGAGCCTGTGACTAAAGAAAATTCAATTGTGCTGCACTGGAATATGAATATGAGACTGGGAATAGATGCAGCCCGAGTATTCTTTAAAAAAACCTATCCCATGATTAAGGAGCAAGTGCCAGATATCAAAAGTTATATTATCAGCTCAGAGGTTCACCCGGAGGTCATGACTTTGATTAAGGAAGATGAATCGGTCATAGTCACTGGACCCGTAAATTCCTCTACTGAATACATACGACGGTCTAAAGCTGTTCTGGTGCCTATCCTTGAAGGCTGCGAAGTTTCTAGAAATATACTGGAATCCTGGGCGCTTAAAACGCCGGTGGTTACTAGCTCTATCATGTGTGAGAAGCTGAATTGTGAGCATAACCGAAATATTTTGCTGGCTAATACCTCGGTTGAGGTTGTTGGAAGTGTATTGAATTTACTGAAAAATCCTGAGCTTGGCGCTATTATTGCGGATCGTGCGCATGAGACTTTATTAAAGAATTATGAAATGAATCATGTTAAGAGTAAGATTCTTAGTCTTGTATAGAAGGTTGTCTGACAAGATGCTTGCTGCTCTGGACAACAAATAACCCGCGAGGACCATTAAAAGTCCTACGCGGGTTATTTGTTGACAGGATTTTAGAGCAAGTTGCGGCGCAGTTCTTCTGGTGATTTCGGAGACAACATCCCAAGTGGAATATCGAAAACAGTACGCGCTCCGCTTTGACCTTCTTGACTCATACGCTGAGCAGCTCTGGCATAAGCCACAAGCACACTAGCTGTAAATTCAGGATTGCTCTCCAGCTTCAGGCCGAATTCAACGATTTGTTTCGTGCCTTCTCCTGTTACACCACTGCGAATAACAAACCCGCCGTGCGGAATACCGCTATGCTGAGCTGCTAGTTCTTCTTCAGTGATGAAAGTAACCGTAGTATCATAATCTGCAAAATAGTTCGGCATATTCACGATTTCTTCGCGAATGCGCTCTTGATCTGCACCTGCCTCAGCTACTACAAAACACTCTCTAAGATGTTTTTCACGAGTAGTAAGTTCTGGTGTTTCACCCGCACGGATAGCCTCGATAACCTCTTGTACTGGAACCGTATATTGTACGCCACCTTTAACGCCTTCTACTCTGCGAATGGCATCGGAGTGACCTTGGCTGACGCCTTTACCCCAGAAAGTATATTCTTTACCTTGTGGAAGAATAGCTTCAGCTAGCAGACGGTTCATGGAGAACAGGCCTGGATCCCAGCCCGTAGAAATTACGCTGAGTGTTCCGCCTTGTTTAGCTGCGGCATCAACGGTCGCAAAGAACTCAGGGATTTTGGCATGAGTGTCAAAGCTGTCCACGGTATTAAACATCCGGGCAATAGCTGGTGTCTGTTCTGGCAGGTCGGTAGCCGATCCTCCGCACAGAATCATAACATCCACTTTTCCCTTATATTGTTCGACGGCAGAGATATGCTCGAATTTCACACCGGTTTCACCGGCTTCCAGTTGTCCAGGCTCTCTGCGCGTAAAGATCGCAACCAGCTCGATATCTTCACTTTGGTTAATAGCCTTACGTACACCTTTTCCTAAATTACCGTAGCCCACAATTGCTGCTTGAATTTTTTGTTTCAGAAAAAGCCCTCCTAAACTGTAATGAACTAAAATCCTATTTCTAGCTTAACTAGTATAGTGCACACTTTTAGCTCTTTTTATATAGTATATAAAAGTTACATGTAATGTAAACTGAATCCGTATAACTTTCATTATTCATTTGGCTATAAAAATAGCATATCTCTCTATTGTCTATCATATATTTCCATATAGATTAGATGAGGTGAGGTGTTACTGTTGAATAACGGAAGAATGACATTCCGATTTGACGTGAATAAGGACGAGCCTAAGCCAAAACCGCAGGTAGTGGAGCGCTGGTCCAGTGGCGGACTGGGCACAGCTGAAGAATATGCAGAGGAGTTGCGCAAGGAGGTCGGTCCAGCACAGCAGCATACTTGGGTGCATGAACCTAATTTACGCTCTACGCGTGAGGCACCACCGGAGGATGCTTACGACTACTACTCAGGAACTGTAGATCCACGCCAGCAAGAATGGGACGAACAGGATAGAGATTTCAGAAATACGCAGCAATCGTATCTGCTTTCAGATTTGGTACTGGATGACAGAGATAAATCAGCAGAGGTTTACACGGGAGGTTATGGGGGCTCATACCATACTCGTCGCCCATCGTATTGGTGGAAATTATCCCTGTCTGTGGTGGGGGCGATCGGCACGGGTCTACTATTAGGATATGCGGCACTTTCCTTTTTTTATGGAGGAAACATGGACAGTAGTTCAGGAACCGGGATAACAGATACGTTGGCTACTTCAGGGCAGACTTCCGGAGCTAATGATCCAGCAGGTGTAGGAACCTCGGGATTGCCGGTTACGGGCACAGATGATGCCGGCAAAAACAGTATTCCTGTTCAAGTGGCTGCGCAAAGCTACTACCTGCTGCAGTATGGCGTATTCAGTACGCCGGCAGGCGCGGAACAAGCTAGACAAGAGCTGTTGGACGCTGGCTTGGCTGCGGGCTTGGACCCTGCTGACGGAAATCGTGTATATGCCGGAATGTCCTCTGACCGTGAACAAGCTAAGCTGCTCAGCAGTGGTCTGAAGAATCAAGGGATTGAGCTTTATGTAAGAGAGGTGGAGCTTCCCGGAGTGGAACGATTAGGATTTGCCGGAAATGCGGAGGCTGTGAATAGTTATTTTGCGGTGAGTGGACAGCTGCTCAGTGAACTAAGCAGTCAATCCGCTTCTTTACTCAGTGGCGGACAAACGGATGCGGCAGCTAATACCTCAGCTGTGAGTGATCTTCATCTCCAATGGAGTGAAGCTGTTAAAGCTCTGGAGCAAGGCATAACGCCTGAAGCCAAAAGCATTTGCGCAGCGCTAGAGAAATCTATGAGCCAAGGAATTTCAGCACTGAGTGAATATAACAAGAACAAGGCGCAAGCCCTGCTTTGGGAAGTGCAGGAATCCATGCTGAGCTTCTTGACCAGTCAAAAACAGCTGCTGTCTGCTATGAATTGAATGCTTGGATTGCGGATTCAAAATAACAGCAAGTCTCCGGGGAATTGGGGGCTTGTTGTTTTTTTCGGAGAGGGGTATCGTTCCGCAACTTTTAGGGCAAAAGGTGGTAAACATTACCGTAGGGGATTTTACGTTTGTATTGATCACCGTTTCACCGTATAATAATTAGGGTGTCAAAAAATGGCGAGGGAAGACTGAGATGAAGAAGAAAAATGTAGGAACACTGCTGTTATTTCTAATTCTAGGCTGGCTGGCTGGAGCCTGGATCGCCAAGCTGCTGCAGCCCGTAAAGGCTCTGTCTTTTCTAACAACATCGACTGTGCTCAAATGGTCTCCGCGAGCCGATTTAGACATCATAACCTATGACATCACTATTCATTTGAAATTGTGCATGCTTAGTCTCGCCGGTATTATTACAGCTGTATGGCTGTACCGCAGACTGTAACTCTCGTTACTGAGCAAGAAGGGACGTTTACAACGTGGACAACTCACCACTCATTATTCTAGCCTCAGGTTCACCGCGTCGACGTGAGCTGTTATCCTTACTGGGTTTGCCCTTTGAGGTCATTACCAGCGAAGCTGATGAGAGCACACCGCCGGATTGGACGCCGGAGAGAATCGTGCGCAGTCTAGCTTTGCGAAAAGCAGAAGCCGTAGTAGCTGCGGCCGGAGAGCGTAACGCAGTCATTATAGGAAGCGACACAATTGTTGTATTAGATAATACTGTGCTAGGCAAACCGGTGGACAAGCTGGACAGCAAAGCGATGCTTACCAGACTTCAGGGCCGAACTCATAAGGTATACACGGGTGTAGCCTGCCTCGGACTCCCGAATGGGAAGACTATAGTGGAGCACCGTGTTACTTCCGTAACGATGAGGGCAATGACTGAAGAGGAAATTGCTGCTTATATTGCTACGGGAGAGCCTGCTGATAAGGCTGGCTCATATGCGATACAAGGGCTTGGGTCCATTTTGGTGGAACGAATTGAAGGCTGTTATTTCAATGTAGTCGGATTGCCTTTGTCGCTTCTTGGCGAAATGCTATCCGAGTTCGGTATAACTGTATTGAGCCGGTAGGAAGCCTGGGGAAAGAGGGATAGGGATGGAGTCGCAACCAATTATGCTGCGGGACCTCCCCCATGAAGAACGACCTAGAGAGCGCATGATGCATTATGGGGCGGAATCATTAAGTCAAGCGGAGTTGTTAGCCATTCTGCTGCGTACGGGAACACGCCGCGAGTCGGCTATTCATATTGCACAGCAGATGCTGGGGAAGATCGGTGGCCTGCGTGGGCTAGTTGACCTTAGCATCGAAGAACTGACCAAAATCAACGGTATCGGTCCTGCCAAGGCCGTACAACTAAAAGCAGGCATCGAACTGGGAAGGCGCCTTGCGAATTCCAGGTTCAATATGCCGGTCATTATCCGCTGTCCTGGGGACGCTGCAGAGATTCTGACTGAGCAATTGCGTTATTTGCAAAAGGAGCATTTTGTCTGTCTGTTTCTGAACACGAAGAATCATGTGATTGGACAAGAAACATTGTCCATGGGCAGCCTGAATGCTTCGATCGTTCATCCTCGTGAGGTATTCAGAGCAGCTATAAAATGCAGTAGCGCCTCTATTATATGCGCGCACAATCATCCTAGTGGTGATCCAACACCTAGTCCAGAAGATATTTCCCTAACCGCTAGATTGCTTCAGGCAGGTGAGATTATCGGAATAGATGTGCTGGACCATCTAATTATCGGAGATAGCAGTTTCGTAAGCTTGAAAGAAAAAGGACATATGTAATATAAATGTAGATTTACTTAGGAAAAGGAGAAATTAGCATGTTGGGTGGTTTCACAAAAGATTTAGGAATTGACTTGGGGACAGCGAATACGCTTGTCTACGTACGCGGTAAGGGCGTTGTTGTAAGAGAGCCTTCCGTTGTAGCCATTAACACTGATACTAAGACGATTGAAGCCGTGGGTGAATCCGCCAAAAAAATGATCGGTCGTACTCCTGGAAATATCCGTGCGATCCGCCCGATGAAAGATGGCGTTATCGCTGATTTTGATACAACGGCTACGATGATTAAATATTTTATTCGTCAAGCACAGAAACAGCGTTCTATGTTCCAGCGTCACCCTAATGTAATGGTCTGCGTGCCATCTGGTATTACTGCTGTAGAGCAACGTGCGGTAGAAGATGCTACCAAACAAGCTGGCGCTCGAGAAGCTTACATTATCGAAGAGCCTTTTGCTGCTGCTATCGGTGCGGATCTGCCAGTATGGGAGCCTACAGGTAGTATGGTTGTAGATATCGGTGGAGGTACAACTGAAGTTGCCGTAATCTCGCTCGGCGGTATTGTTACTAGCCGTTCAGTGCGTGTTGCAGGTGATGAAGCGGATGAGTCCATCATTCAATACATCAAACGTCAATACAATCTGATGATCGGTGAACGTACTTCGGAGCAGCTCAAAATGGATGTTGGCTCTGCCCTTCCTCTTGAAAAGGCTGAAACCATGGAAATTCGCGGCCGTGATCTCGTAACAGGTCTGCCAAAAACACTTACAATTACTTCTGATGAAATCTGTGAAGCTTTGTCTGACACAGTGAATGCTATTATTGAAGCGGTTAAAGTAACATTGGAAAAATGTCCGCCAGAGCTTGCAGCAGATATTATGGATCGTGGAATTGTTTTGACAGGTGGGGGAGCTTTGCTTCGCAACTTGGATAAGCTGCTTGCACGTGAGACGGGAATGCCGGTTATTGTTGCTGAGAATCCACTGGACTGTGTAGCTATTGGAACCGGTAAGGCACTTGAGAACATTCATTTGTTCAAGAGCCGCAGCGGATCCAGTCTTCGTTCGAAGAGATAAGATGATGTTCTACCACTTGTGTAAGTCAACCCCTGTTATGGGAGAAATACTGTTGTTAGAGGGTGTTGAAACTGTTTAAACTCTTAAGCAATAAACGTCTGTTTATTCTGTTGATTACACTGGTGCTGTTCATTGTGGTAATGGGCTTCAGCTTGGCAACAAGGAAAGGCTTGTCCTGGCCGGAGAACTTTCTCAGAGATTCGACTGGTTTCGTGCAAAAAATGTTCTACAAGCCCGCTGGATATGTAGCGGGCTTGTTTGAAGATATTGGAAATCTGAGTGATCTTGCTAAAGAAAATGAACAGCTTAAAATTATGGCTGCCCAGTATGCACGTGATAAAGCCCAGTATAATTTCGTCAAGGCGCGGAATGACGAGTTGGAGAGAAATTGGAATTTCACTGAAGAACAGAAAAATTTGTATAAATATGAATATCGTATTGCACAGGTAATTAGCCAGACAACAGAGCCAAGCAATAGTACGATTGTTATCGATTTGGGCTCCAAAGATGGGGTTAGACCTAATATGTCCGTGATTTCAGTGGATGGTCTAGTTGGTGTTATCAGTAAGGTGAGCAATTTCACCTCCACGGTGAAGCTGATGACAATGATGGACACCAATGATCCTAATTCCCAGCCGCCTATTGCGGCAACTGCCTTAAATAAAGAGGGTAAATCCTTTGGGATGATTGAGAGTTATAATCCAGAGACGAACAGACTGCTGATGACTAAGATTCCTCCGGGTGATCCTATTGCAGCGAAGGATACTATTCTGTCTTCCGGTATTGGAGGATTGTATCCAAGGGGATTGACAATAGGCACAGTTGAAAGCGTCGATGTTGGTGAATTTGGATTAACCTCCACAGCAGTGATTAAGCCTTCAGCAGAATTTCAGGACTGGAAGCAGTTGATTGTTGTGTTTACGGAGGAGCGTGCTGAATAGTGAATATGCGCAGATCAGTTCTTGTTCTGTTACTGTTCCTCTTATTTATTGTGGAGGGGACCATTTTACCTTGGCTGATTCCAGATGTTTGGCAGATGCGAATCATTCCGAATCTGGTTTTTGTAGTGTTATTGTTCGTGACTATATATCATCATCGGCATACAGCACTTATATTGGGATTGTGTTTTGGAATGCTGCATGATGTCGTTTTTTACGGCAGAATTCTTGGAGCACACTCTTTTGCGATGGGATTGTCGGCTTATTTAATCGGCCTTTTATTTCAGATTCCACGTGCTCCGCTACCCCTTATGATGACTGTGGTTCTGCTTGGAAGTCTACTTGAGGATAGTATACTATTTGGTATCTATAGTGTATTTAATCTTAATCAAGAACCTTATAGCTGGGCGATTTTGAATCACATGCTGCCGACGATGCTTTTCCATTTTGCCATCGGGCTACTCTTCTACATACCGGTTCGGCGCCAGCTTGAGCTAATCAAGAAAGAAACGAATAAAGAAGAAGCGGCTTAAATAGCTTCTATTTTCTTTCTATACAAAGCAGGAATTTAAGGGGCCCGGCACGAATGAATGAGGATAGGGGGCCAGGCATATGACAGTAAAATCCAAGCATGTAAGGATTAAGGGCATCAAGGATGGCCTGATATTCCTGCTAGACGACAAATGTCCCTTTGAAGATCTTCTGAGCGAGCTTCGCTATAAGCTGGAGCACAGCCATCAAAATATTTTAACTGGACCGATTGTACATGTGGACATAAAGCTGGGCAATCGTACCGTAACTGAGGAAGACAAGGAAGCTGTGCTGGAGATTCTTAAGGGACAGGGAAATCTGTTGATTCGATCTATAGAGGCGCTTCCAGCGCCCGGCAGTGAGGATAATGACGCATTGTTTTTGATGAGTGGAATTCTACGTTCCGGTCAGGTGCTGCACCATAACGGAAATCTTCTATATCTGGGGGATGTGAACCCGGGGGGGACCATAACCTGTTCAGGCGATATTTATATACTAGGTTCGCTAAGAGGGATGGCGCATGCTGGAGTAGACGGGAATGAGGAAGCAATTATAGCTGCTTCTTTAATGTCTCCAACGCAGTTGCGAATTGCCGATATTATTAGTCGTCCGCCCGATGAATGGGAAACCCGTGAAAGCAGTATGGAATTTGCATATTTAACAAACGGAGCTATGCAGATCGATAAGATTCATAATTTGGTCAAATTACGTCAGGATTTAAATGTGTTTAAAGGGGTGTAGCCTCCATGGGAGAAGCGATAGTCGTAACCTCGGGCAAAGGCGGAGTTGGCAAAACAACCACAACAGCCAACATTGGAACCGCACTTGCACTGCAGGGCAAAAAAGTATGTCTCGTCGATACCGACATTGGACTGCGTAATCTGGATGTAGTTATGGGGCTTGAGAATCGTATTATTTATGATCTTGTGGATGTAGCGGAAGGACGTTGCCGCCTTAATCAAGCGCTCGTTAAAGACAAGCGCTTTGATGAATTGTATATGCTGCCTGCAGCTCAAACAAAGGATAAAACGGCTGTCTCTCCTGAACAAGTAAGAGATATCATTCTTGAACTAAAGAAGGAATATGAGTATGTTCTGATCGATTGTCCGGCAGGAATCGAGCACGGCTTCCGCAATGCGATTGCCGGTGCGGATAAAGCGATTGTGGTTACCACACCAGAGCATGCCGCTGTGCGGGATGCCGATCGTATTATCGGACTATTAGAACAGTCGAGTGTGGAATCGCCGAAATTGGTGGTAAACCGTATTCGCCCAGGTCTTGTGAAGTCTGGGGATATGCTTGATATTGAGGATATATTACAGGTGCTGAACATTGATCTTATCGGAATTGTTCCGGATGATGAACTAGTCATTAAAGCCGCAAATAACGGAGAACCTACAGTTATGAATCCCGATTCGTCAGCAGCTATTGCCTATCGCAATATTGCACGCCGAATTTTAGGTGATGCTGTACCCCTGATGCAGCTTGACCGCAAACCGGGAGCATTTAAGAAACTTAAGAAATTTTTCGGTATGGCTTAATTTTTACTAAGCAATCCTATTATAAGAAGCATACACGGGTCCCACGAGTAGAGAAATCTATGGTGGGGCTTATTTTTTTTGAATAAATATGAATGTATGGCATTTCCGGGATTTAAATGGTCTGTCTTGGAGGGGCTTGTTCTAAAGAGACTTCCGTGCTTCATAAAATGGAAGTAAAACAAGCCCGTCCGGAGGGATAAATATGGATCAGAAATCAGATATCAAGAATCGCCGCAAGGAGCGTATTCGTAGTTTATTGGAGGAACTCCCGGAAGTCTCAGCAGTCTCAGGAGTTTCGGAAGTTCAAGAACTAGAAATAGCGGAGGCTCCCCCTTTATTTATTATGCCGGATAAGAGTACGAGCTTTAAGGAATGGGGAACAGGATTTAAGAATGCGGATCAATCCTCTGTAGAGCCCGATCCAGAGGTGATGTGGAAAAAGAGTCGTGGAGGCTGGGAGGATGACGGCGGTGGAGGCTCAAATTTTACTGCCGGTTTTATTCGGCGCTTTGTTGCTAGTGTTCTTGTGTTTGGAGCAGTGTGGGGGGTCTTTGCGGTACATCAGCCATGGTCGTATAAGATGCAAGCTTTTATTAGTGATGCGTTAAGCAATGACATGGATTTCACGGCTGTGAGAGTTTGGTATGAGGAGAACTTTAACGGAGCTCCAGCGTTCATTCCGATGTTTGGAGATAAAGATGAGCCTGCTCAAAAAGTGGCCGCTCATCATCAACTCACTGCGCCGATTGCTGGGAGCATTGTCCAGCCTTTTGCTTCTACGCTAAAAGGGGTGGAAATTATGCCTCAAATCGATTCAACCTTAAATGTGACGGTGAAAAGTATAGACATGGGACGTATTCTCTCCATCTCTAAAGAGCTGGAAGGGGGCATTCGAATTGCTGTTCAGCATTCAGGTGGTGTCACTGCAGAATACGGACATTTGAGCGGCACCAAGCTGGAGGTTGATGACTGGGTGCAGAGCGGGGATTCGCTCGGTTGGATGATGGAGAAGGACGTATCCTCAGCTTCAACACTATTTTTCGCAGTGATGAAAGACAAGACTTATATTGATCCTACAGAAGTGGTATCGTTTGATTAGGATCTTTGGTATCGAACTGTCACTACATCCACTGTTCGTGATCATTATGTTATTCTCCGTGATCACGGGACAATTTCTAGAGCTGCTCACCTTATTTACGATTGTCTTCATTCATGAAATGGGACATGTCGTTGCGGCTCTTTTGGCTGATGTTACAGTTAAGTCGGTTCAGCTTCTTCCGTTTGGCGGAGTGGCTGTTATTGAAGATCATGGGCGGCTTACAGCCAGTCGTGAGATCGGAATAGCCCTTGCAGGTCCACTGCAAAATGGAATTATGATTGTAATTGCTTTGGGACTTCAACAAGCCGGTTATGGCAATCAGGAATTTCTGACCTATTTTATTCATGCCAATGCCATGATTGGACTTTTTAATCTAGTGCCAGTGCTGCCGCTTGACGGAGGTAAAGTGCTTCAGGCCACTATTAGTTTAGTGCTTCCTTATTACTACACTTTGTTATGGACTGGACGGGTGAGTGTAGCCGCAAGTGTCCTTGTGATTATATATGCGCTGCTGCCTCTTGGAGCGGGTGGAGGCCTTAGGCTGAATATGGTCATGATCGGAGCTTTTTTGCTGTATTCGAATTTTACCGACCATCGTAATTTACCGTACCGGTTTGTTGCTTTTTTGATGAATCGGGAGGCTGTTTATGAGTATCATTTGCGAACAGGAAGCGTTGCTCGTCCAATAGTTGCATTATCTGCGAAACCTTTAGATGATATATTGCGTCTATTTAAACGTAATCAATATCATTTTATCTATGTGTTAAACGGTAAAGGAAATGTTGTTGCTGTTGTGCCGGAACAGCGCTTAATATCAACCTACTTCGGAATATAGTGTATTTATGCAGAGAATGTGAAGGAATGAACGAACGAAACCAGAGGTGAAGCCATGAAACAGATGATCGTTCACTGCACGCAGCACATTACCCGAATGGCTCTTCTGGAAAACGGAAGGCTGGTGGAGTACGCGGCTGAACGCGATCAGCAGCAAGGGTTGGTCGGCAGTTATTACAAAGGCCGTGTGATTAACGTACTTCCAGGTATGCAGGCTGCTTTTGTTGATATCGGACAGAAGAAGAATGCTTTTTTATATGTTGATGATGTATTGCACCCTAATTTGGATAAACAGCCTGATGTGAAGCCCTCTATCGAGACGCTTTTGCAGCCGGGACAGGATATTGTTGTTCAAGTGCGGAAAGAGCCAAGCGGCGGAAAAGGCGCGCGTGTAACGACTCATTATACGTTGCCCGGGCGCTGGATGGTGTACATGCCCTTTGCAGAATACGTCGGTGTCTCCAAAAAAATAAGCCGGGAAGCAGAGCGCAGCCGTCTCAAAGGAATTGGAGAACGTCTGCGAATGAAAGAAGAAGGGCTTATCATGCGGACAGTTTCTCAGGACGAGCCACATGAAGCTGTGGAGGGCGATCTTTCCTTTCTGCGTGCCCAATGGGAGAATATTACACGTAAAGCACAGACGGTAGAGGCTCCCGCTTTACTACATCGTGATCTTAGTATTGTCCAACGCTTTATAAGAGATGCCTTTAATCCGCAACGGGATCAGTTGATTATTGATTCATCTGCCGCAGCTAGAGAAGCAACAGCCTTTCTGGACGACATGGCTCCTGAAGGGTACAAGCCAGTCTGTCTTTATAATGGAGCGGAGTCTATTTTCGCTGCTTATGGTATTCAGGATCAATTGCTCAAGAGCTTCAGCCGCAAAATCACGCTGGAGGGCGGAGCAACAATGATCTGGGATGAGACAGAGGCGTTAACCGTAATTGATGTCAACACCGCTCAATACATTGGCGGAGCATCGCTTGAAGAAACGGTTACCAATACGAATTTGCTCGCAGCTGAGGAGATCGGTCGTTTGATCCGGTTACGCGATACTGGTGGAATCATTATTGTCGATTTTATTGATATGGAACAAGAGCTTCACCGCAAGATGGTCACAGAGCGATTAGAGAAAGTGATCTGCAAGGATCGCACCAAAACACATATTTTGGGGTGGACAAGACTCGGGCTGCTCGAGATGACCAGAAAGAAGGCAAGGCATGATTCAGCCAGCTTTGCGCCTGTGATTTGCCAGTGCTGCGGGGGAACCGGAAAAGTTGGAGAATGGCTGGAATGAGTTGACGATAAGTCATAAGTATGATACTATCTTCAAGTATGTGTTTGATGCAGTTGATCCTGCACATGCTGTAACCGCTCCGATCGGGTACATAAGCGCAGTTCCTACGGGAATTCTGCCACCTAGACTAGGCGAGTCTGAGACATGAGGAGGTGCAAGTAAAATGTATGCAATTATCGAAACTGGTGGTAAACAATACAAAGTCCAAGAGGGCGACGTTTTGTTCATTGAAAAGTTGGAAGCTGAAGACGGCGCAAGTGTAACTTTTGACCGTGTATTGGCTGTTTCTAACGATGGTGGTCTGACTGCAGGAACTCCGCTAGTAAGCGGCGCGTCTGTAACAGCTAAAGTCGAGAAACATGGTAAAGGCGCTAAGGTTGTAGTTTACAAATACAAACCTAAGAAGAACTACCACAAGAAACAAGGTCATCGTCAACCGTACACGAAAGTAACTATCGAGAAGATTCAAGCGTAAGAAGGTGCGTTAATGATTAGCGTGCGGATTACACGATTATCGGATCTAGGAACTATCGTTGGCTTTGAGGTTAAGGGGCATGCGGGTTATGCGAAGCGTGGCGAAGATATCGTATGTGCCGGGGTATCCGCTGTAACAGTTGGAACCGTCAATTCGATTGAGACCTTGACCGGAATCTCCATGGACACGTCCATGAAGAACGGATTCTTAAGTGGAACATTAAGTTCTGTTGAAGATTTCGATACTTCCGCGAAGGTACAATTGCTGCTTGAATCCATGGTCGTAATGCTGAATGATATCGCAGAATCATACGGAAAGTATATTCAAATACAGCAAGTAAATATTTAAAGAAGGAGGTTGACAACATGTTGAAATTGAATCTTCAATTGTTCGCATCGAAAAAAGGTGTAGGTTCCACAAAAAACGGACGGGATTCCCATTCCAAACGTCTTGGCGTGAAACGTGCTGACGGTCAAGCAGTAACCGGCGGTAACATCTTGGTTCGTCAACGCGGAACAAAAATTCACCCAGGAACTAACGTAGGCATCGGTAAAGATGATACTTTGTTCGCAATGGTGGATGGCGTAGTGAAGTTCGAACGTTGGGGCCGCGATCGCAAAAAAGTGAGCGTGTACCCAGTTGATGTCGCTCCGGTAGCAGCGGCACTGGAAGCGTAAGCTTACGGACCATATGAGCAAGTAGAAGCCTCCGGCATGAGTGCCGGAGGCTTTTTTGTAGAATATTCATAATTATTTGTGTTGCAAAGTTGGAAGGGTTAGATAGATGTGAAAATCTCGTTATTATCTCTGGTGAACTACAGTGAACGCGTGTGTTATACTAGGAAATGGTAAATGATACTAACAAAACAAATAATCTAAACGAAGTCATGAATTTTGCGAACTGAGGGACGGGGAGAAAGAATGAAATCCTGGAAAAGTGCAATCTGGGCAGTCATGTTATCCGTAATGCTTCCTTTAGGTCTTTTGTATTGGCATACTTCTCTTCTGACGTGTCTATTACTCGGAATCTGGGTAGTGGCAATCGTTGCTTTCAGTTTTATCTGGAGCCAGCGTCATTATGAACGGGAGCTGCGTATACAAGAGAACACTCTGCAACAGGCGGCGATTCGGACACTGAATCATCATCGACATGATTGGATGAACGATTTGCAGATTCTATACGGATATATTCAGCTTGGAAAGCCTAATAAATCCGTGGAGTGTGTGGAAAGAATAAAGGAACGCATAGCACTTGATAGTCGTATCGCTAAGTTGGGCATTCCTTCATTGGTTTTCTATATCCAATCCTTCCGAACTAACAGGTCTAGTCTGGAATTGGAAGTTCAGGTGGAGGAAGGGCTGCAGCTAGAGGACAAGCTAAATCCAGAAGCAGGAGATGAGCTGACTTCAGTGATTATGCAGACCATACGGGCTTATCAGTACAACGGGCTGGCTCCTCAGGGGGAGACGCGCAAGCTGCGCCTTGGCTTTTTTCAGGATGGAGGAGACATTCTTATCTCCTTCGAAGGCGAGGGGGAGCATGGCAATCCCGAGCTGCTCAAAGGGCAAATTTATAATATAGTACAAGGAAAAATCATGAAAGCAGAGCAGTTTAAGCCTAGCAGGGCTTATGTAGAGCTGCGATTACCGCTTGAAATGTGAGGAAGGTGAACATTTATGTTCGTAGATAAAGCTAAGATTTATGTTAAAGGCGGTGACGGCGGGGATGGTCTCGTTGCGTTTCGCCGGGAGAAATATGTACCGGAGGGTGGTCCTGCCGGTGGTGACGGAGGCCGTGGAGGCGACGTTATTTTCCGTGTAGATGAGGGACTGCGCACGTTGATGGATTTCCGTTATCAGCGCCACTTCAAAGCTGACAAAGGGATTAAAGGACGGAACAAAAGCCAACATGGAGCGAATGCGGATCATATGATCGTTCGTATTCCGCCAGGAACCATTCTGATTGACGATGATACGCAAGAGATCATTGCCGATATGACGCGTCATGGACAACAGGTTGTAGTTGCACGTGGAGGCCGTGGAGGCCGGGGTAACACCCGTTTTGCCACAGCTAATAATACTGCACCAGAGCTTGCGGAGAACGGTGAAGAAGGCCAAGAGCGTTATGTGGTTATGGAACTTAAGGTAATGGCTGATGTAGGGCTTGTAGGCTTCCCGAGTGTGGGTAAATCTACGTTGCTGTCGGTTGTGTCCGCAGCTCAGCCCAAAATCGGAGCGTACCATTTCACAACAATTACACCGAATTTAGGGGTAGTGGATGTTGGGGATGGCCGAAGCTTTGTGATGGCAGATCTGCCTGGATTAATCGAGGGAGCTAGTGAAGGCATAGGTCTAGGTCACGAATTCCTGCGTCACGTTGAACGTACGCGTATCATCATTCATGTAGTTGATATGTCTGGCTCTGAGGGTCGTGATCCCTTCGAGGATTGGGTTCTAATTAATGATGAGCTGAAGCAGTACAATGCTAGTCTAATCGATCGTCCGCAGATTGTGGCGGCGAATAAAATGGATATGCCTGAATCAGAAGAGAATCTTATTTCTTTCCGCGAACGCGTAGCTGAGGTGCGGCCGGATTTAGAAATCATGCCAATTTCATCCCTTACCCGTCAGGGTGTTCAGGAGCTCCTATATCGTGCAACGGATATTCTCGACAGCATTCCGGTTGCGCCGGTGGTTGAGGAAGTTGCTGAAACTACTGAACGTAAGGTGTATAAGCTGGAAGCAGAAGAGGATAATTCGTTTACTATTACACGGGATAACGAGGCGTTTGTGGTCACAAGCCCACGTATCGAACGTATGCTGAAGCGCATGCAGCTTAGCACACATGATGCGATTCTCAAGCTGGCACGGACTTTGCGTCATATGGGTGTAGATGCAGAGCTTCGTAAACGCGGTGCTGTAGAAGGAACGATTGTCCGTATCGCTGATTTCGAATTCGAATTCGTTGAGAACAGCAGCTACTATTAATATTTAGCTGACTATGAAGCGCCAACTATGGTTTTCCTGTAAAGGGATGGCATAGTTGGCGCTTTTTTTGTGAGGAGATCAGTAATTTTTTTCAATAAAAGAACCCAAAACACGATATATATCGTATACAATAAATATCGAAATACACTAATTCCCATTTGGGAGCATACACGTTATTTATATATAAGATAATGAAAGAAGGAATAGCAGATGGCAATTATAGAAGTGGTGAAGTATGACGGTCCTCCAGGTATATTTGCATGGAAATATCCTAACCAGGAGCTGGGAACATGGACACAACTAATCGTTAATGAATCCCAGGAAGCGATTCTATTCAAGGGCGGACAAGCGCTTGATTCCTTTACAGCTGGGCGGCACACTCTAAGTACCGCTAATATACCTATTTTATCCAATATCGTTAATCTTCCTTTTGGTGGAAAATCACCATTTACGGCTGAAGTATGGTATGTGAATAAGACGAATTCGATGAATGTCAAATGGGGAACAAGCTCGCCTTTACAGCTTCAGGATCCTAAATACAAAATTATGATTTCTGTTCGCTCTTTTGGGCAGTTTGGTGTAAAAATCGATGATCCGCGAAAATTCTTGCTGAAGCTCGTAGGGACACTCCCGCAGTTTGATCATGAAACGCTTATCAGTTATTTCCGCGGACTGCTGATGTCGAATATAAATGAACTTATTTCTTCTTACCTTGTGCACAAGCAAATCAGCATACTGGAGATTAATGCTTATGTTGCAGAGATCTCCAAACATATTCAGGGCCGACTAGCCTCGGCTTTCTTGGATAATGGCATTGAGCTGAATAATTTCTATATTGATTCGATCAATATTCCAGAGGATGATCCGGCAACGATTCGTTTGAAGGAAGCTTTGGCTAAAAAAGCAGAAATGGATATCATCGGATTCACCTATCAGCAGGAGCGTGGTTTTGACACGATGGAAGAAGCGGCAGGTAATCCCGGCAATCTTGGAGTGGGCATGATGAACACCGGGATGGGGCTTGGACTTGGAATGGGATTTGCTGGACCCGCTATGGATATGGTGAACCGTATGACTAGAGGGATGAACTTGGATTCAGGGACTACAGTTATACGTCAAGAGCAGCGTTCCTGCTCTAAGTGTGGTGTTATGAATCCAGTAGAGGGACGGTTCTGCAGCGGTTGTGGGCAGGCACTTGGAGGCAACCCGCAAGGTTCTCCCTCTGCGAACAAGATTAAATGTTTTGAATGCGGGCATGAACTAAATGCGGGAGCTAAGTTCTGTCCAGGTTGCGGGAATCCTTATCGTCCTTGCCCATCCTGTAAAGCAGATAATCCTGAGGGAGCGGCTTCTTGTGTCTCCTGTGGAAAAGAAATGCCTAAAGCTTGCGGTAAATGTGGGACTATGGTAGCGCCAGGGGTGAAATTCTGTCCTCATTGTGGAGACAGCATGGTGATTAAATGCAGCGGCTGTGGACATGAGCTGAAAGCTGGACAAAAATTCTGTGCAGAGTGCGGAACAAAAGCAGGCTAAGGAGGACCTAATGAACAAAAGCAGGAGATATATATACATTATTACCGTCATTTATGCGGTAGCTATAGTACTGACAGTGTTCTCGTTTATTGGATTAGGTTTCTCCGACTCACTGTTTCGGTTCACAATTTCTTTATCCGCGGTTCTGCTAGCAGAGAGTGTAATCTATGGCTATTGTATTTTATGGCTCCGAACTGCAAGTAGCATTCAGCAGACTCCGCCTGTTCTTATCAGCGGTGCAATCATTACGGGAATCTATGCAGTCATCGTATTTGTATCGGCCTTATTATTCGATTGGCTGCTGGAGTTACCCGCCTTGTGGTACGCAGCCGAACAACTGCTGATTCTTGTGTTAGGGGCGATCACTTTGGCCGCGATAGGGCTTTACGGGTGGAATGCCGGGGCAGGGGAGCAGCAAGCCCAAAAGTCTTTACAAAAGTTTCGGCGGTATCAGAACGAATTAACTGAAATGAGTGAGCTGGCTAGTAGCTGGAAGAATTCCGAATCTGGGCAGCTAGTGAACGTGCTAGATATGTTGGAGGAAAAATTTAAGTACAGTGATCCGATATCAGAACCGTCTTTATATGCTACAGAGGATATTCTGCAGCAGCAGATTTCCCTGTTACATGATCACGTGAAGCTACTGCTGGCGACCCAAGAGCCACATGAGGGCTGGCAGGTAGAAATAAATGAGATGTCAGAGAGCATAAAGTCTACACTTCAGCGGCGTAACCGTGAATTAGCGGCACTTAAATAGGAGGAGTTTACTACATGAACAGTTTGAACCTACAAGAGCCGTCACCGCTCCCGGGAGGAAATGCAGCCGTTCCCCGGCTTAAATACGAACGTACCGGGTTTGATTATGTTATTCTCGCGGCTGCTTATCTGCTGATGCCAGTTGGACTTGTACTTGCCTTGTTGCGTTTGATGACAACGCATTACAAAAATTACCGCAGACCGACTAACCTCAACCTGCTGATGCATGTATTTATTGGTGGGTTTGTTGAACTTTCTATTGCCATGTTTTCTAGTGCGCTCAATGGGGAATTTGGAACTTCTGAATTAGTATCAACGCTTATTTTAATTGCAATCATGTTTTTGACTCCAGCTTTTATACTGGCCAGTGTGACAGCGAAAGCTAAATATACCCTTTCTAAGCTTAACACTTCTTATATAGAGCTGATTCAAAATAAGAATATCCGGCATATTGGCAGTATATCTGAACGAATAGGCCAAAGTGAAAGTGATGTACGAAGAGATGTCCAGTATCTGAAGGATAAAGGGCTGCTTAATATTGATATTGCATTATCCGAAGGGCGCCAGACGCCAGAGTCATCAGCAGCTAATCAAGGTTACCCTGGAAGTACTTCGGGCTTCGAAGGAACGGGGAGAACCCAAGCATCGGGGCAGCAGATACCTGTGCAGCCTCAGTCTCCGCCGCAACTGCCTAAGTCTATCCGTTGTCCGGGGTGCGGAGCCCAGAATACTGTGCTCCCAAGCCAATCTAAAAGCTGTGATTACTGTGGAACGAAGATCCCGTACAATTAATGCCGTCAACCAACAGATTAGCTGCATCGCATATAGGATTACATAAATAAGGGGATTAAAGACAAAATGAGTGGATTGGATATACGCAGACAGCCGCCGACATCGGGAAAACCCGTGTACAAGCATGAATATGAGCGGACGGCGTTTGATTATACGACTATTGTGTTTGCGTATGTATTTGCTCCGGTTGGCTTTATATTGGCTGCCATCCGGTTATTATCTACACATTCCAAGAGACAGCGCAAAGCAAGCAATATTAACCTGTTTTATCATGCGTTTATGGGTGCCTTTGTAGAATTGGCGATCTATTTCATTATTAGCAAGCTACTCGGTCAAATCGATTATGTCGCACTCTTGATCAGGCTGGTGATTACCTACGCATTGTTTAGAATTCCCGCCATTAAATTATCCGTTAGGGCCGTAGGATGGAGAGAGGGATTCACCTATCTTTGCAATGACTATATCGCATTGGTTCTTGTGGACGGCATAAGGCATATCGGCAGCCTATCCGATATTCGCGGATTCAGTGAAGAGAACGTCCGCGAGGTTTTGGAATATTTAAAAGATCAGGGAGTACTTTCTCCAGATATTGTTTATTATGAAGGACGTGTAGATAACCCATTTGTAAAATTGCCGCCGAAGCTTATTTATTCTAAACGGGCACAAGCACTGGTGCGTGCGCCTGAGAATAACCTTCGCTATCGTAACAAGCGAGACCGGACAGTGTTTGATCGAATCATCATGGCGATTGCCTATTTGTTTGCTCCGCTTGGGTTTGTACTTGCGATGCTTCGTTTTGTAAGCACTCATTATAAGAATGAGCGGAAATCATTTAACTATAAATTGCTCTATCATGTATGTATGGGAGCTTTTATGGAACTTGCCGTCCTCTTCGCCGTGGGGACCTACAAAGGGGATTTTAAGTGGTTCACTTTATTGATCATTCTGGTGGTCCTCTACTTGATCTTTATAATTCCGGCGGACAGCTTTGCAGGGAGGGCTACCTTCGCAACAGAAAACTTTGATTTTCTGTGCAAGAAGTATCTCATGCTGATCATAGTGGATGATGTTAGACATATCGGTAATTTAGCTGATATCACGAAACAAAGTGAAGATGATGTACGTAGAGACCTACGGTATTTAGTGAGATGGGGGTTACTTGCTTCTGATCTTGTCTATTATGAAGGACGTGTTAAGCTCTTAGATAAACAACCGCCCAATCTTGTGCATCCTGACCGGGCACAGCCCTCCGCGGCATCAGAGAACCAGCCATCATCTGGGCGGCAGTCATTGCCGGAGAATAGGCCTAAACCACCTGTCCAACTGCCGAAATCCATCGTTTGTCCGAGTTGCGGTGCTAAGAGTAGAGTACTTCCAGGGCAGGATAAAATCTGTGACTATTGCGGGACGACGATTCCATACAGTTAGTGTACATACGATTGCCAACTGCCCCCGGGAATCCGGGGGTTTTATTGCGTCTAACTCCCCGACCTCAGAGTATCCAGATAAAGTTATTGCAATTTACAGGCTTTTTCCGATATAATGTCCACTAAGAAAACACAAAAGTCTTTGAGGTGAGGACGTTCGTGAAAGAACGCTATTATTTGGTCCGGGAGGACATATTACCTGATGCTGTACTTAAGACTATGCAGGTTAAACAATTGCTTGAGGCCGGGGATGCGAAGACCGTAAATGAAGGTGTAGAGCAGGTGGGATTAAGCCGAAGCGCTTTTTATAAATACAAGGATGGAATTCATTTGATCCATCAGCTCGAACGGGAGCGGATCGTTACGATTTCCATGGATTTGGAGCACGAATCTGGAATGCTTTCCAAGGTACTAGGCTCTGTAGCGGGACATGGGGCTAATGTGCTGACGATTCACCAGAGTATTCCGCTGCAAGGGCGGGCAAATGTGGTGATCTCCGTAGAAATTTCACACTTAAATGAGGAACTCGGAGAGATGCTGGATAGTCTGAAAGAGATTCCAGGAGTGAAGCGTGCTTTAATCGTTGGACAGGGATAGGAACTATATTCGTAAACTTTTAGGAGGAGACAGATGAAGCCGGTTAAAGTGGGGTTGCTGGGCCTGGGAACAGTAGGCACAGGTGTAGTTCGTATCGTGGAAGGGAATCAAGAGGATTTAAGCAGCCAGGTAGGCTCTTCAATTGTCATTGAACGTATAGCTGTGAATAATTCTAATAAACCACGCGAAATCGAGGTTGATCCTGCTAAAATAACGACAGATCCATGGGATGTGATTCGTGACCCTGAAATTGATGTCATCGTTGAAGTTATGGGTGGAATCGCGGGAACCAAAGAATATATTCTTGAAGCTTTGGAACGCGGTAAACATGTCGTAACTGCGAACAAGGATTTGATGGCGCTGCACGGATCAGAGATTCTTGCTAAGGCGCAGGAGAAGCAATGTGATGTCTTTTATGAGGCTAGCGTTGCAGGAGGCATTCCGATTATCCGCACACTTATCGAGGGCTTTTCCTCGGATAAGATTATGAAAATTATAGGTATCGTGAATGGAACGACTAATTACATACTAACCAAAATGAGCCAAGAAGGCGCATCCTATAATGATGTGTTAAAAGAAGCGCAGGATCTGGGATACGCAGAGTCTGATCCAACCTCGGATGTGGAAGGACTGGATGCAGCCCGCAAAATGGCGATTCTCGGAACCTTAGGTTTCCGTACTAACGTGGAGCTGCATGATGTAAGTGTGAGTGGGATTTCTCAGGTGAGTAAGGCGGATATCGCCTTTGCGAAACGTCTCGGATATGAAATTAAGCTGTTAGGTATCGCTGAACGTCAGGATGAAGAATTCAGCATCAGTGTTCAGCCAACCTTGATTCGGGCTAGTCATCCCTTGGCTTCCGTCAATGGCGTGTTCAACGCAGTTTACGTATACGGGGAAGCAGTGGGAGAGACTATGTTCTACGGTGCGGGTGCGGGCGCTATGCCAACTGCAACCTCAGTGGTAGCTGATTTGGTAGCTGTCATTAAGAACCTTAAACTAGGTGTTAATGGATTGAAGCAAAAAGTACCTTACAAACAGAAAAAGCTTAAGAGTGATGAAGCTATTTTTTATAAAAACTTTTTGCTTCTGCATGTTGATGATAAAGCAGGGGTATTGGCTAAGATTACTCAAGTGTTTGCCGAATATGATGTAAGTTTGGATTCAGTAGTTCAGCAAGCCAATCCCAATAATCCTGATGCGGAGATCATTATTGTCACTCATAACGCTAGTAAAGCAAGCATGAACAAAGTGCTGCGCCATTTCGAGGAGCTGAAAGTCATCCGCCGGATCAAGAGCCATTATCGAGTGGAAGGTTAACCACGTCACTGAACTAATACTTTCATATTTCAAAACATAGTAAGGAGATTGTACCTGTTATGAGTATTTACGGAAGAGCTAGGGTTAAAGTGCCTGCTAGTACTGCCAATCTTGGTCCGGGCTTCGATACTCTAGGTATGGCTTTGCCGCTATATGCCTGGATTGAGATGGAGGAAGCAGAGGAGACTGTTTTTCATCTATATGGTGATGAGATGAATGGAGTGGCTCAGGATAAGAGCAATTTACTCTATAAGGTCGCTCAAATGGTATTTGCAGAGGCAGGCGTTACGGTGCCTGAATTATCGATATCGATGTACTCGGAGATTCCCCTTACGCGCGGACTCGGCAGCAGTGCCTCAGCTATTATTGGCGGCATGGCTGCGGCGAACACAATGATTGGCTCTCCGCTGGATAATGGCAAGCTATTTGATATGGCTACCCAGCTTGAGAAACATCCCGATAATGTGGGTGCCTCCTTGTTTGGCGGCATTATTACTGCTGTGTGGGATGGTGAACATGCAGATTATGTTCGGCTAGAACCACCACAAAATCTTGAGGTGCTGGTGGTTATTCCTGAATTCGAACTGGAAACCACAAAAGCGCGGGGATTGCTCCCAACAGAAATCTCAGTTAGTGATGCTGTGTACAACATCAGCAGAACCTCTCTATTGACGGCTTCGCTGGCATCAGGTCGGCTTGATCTGCTTAGCAGAGCGATGCAGGATCGCCTGCATCAGCCGTATCGTGCACCGCTTATACCGGGCATGGAGAAGCTGCTTGCAGAAGCTCCTGAACACGGTGCTTTAGGGATCGCACTTAGCGGTGCTGGACCGACTCTGCTATGTTTAGTGGATCGCCAAGAGACCCGCAAGAGTGAGCTTGAGGCCTTCTTGAAGAATACGATGCAGGAACATGGCATTTCCGCTCGGACCTGCTGGTTAACACCTTGTGCTTCTGGAGTGACTACAGAGCTGCTCGAAATAAACGAGATGCAAAACGTATCATTTTTGGATATGATAAAAGGAGTACGGTCATGAAATCAATAGCGGTATTGCCGCAGGGCTCGGTATCCCACGAAGCGCTGCTGCATTTGTTTAACGGTGAACCTGTAAAGCTTGTGCATCACAAGTTAATTTCCGATGTATTTCTCTCTACGGCGGGTGGAACCACCGATTACAGCGTGATTCCGATTGAAAATACCATTGAAGGCTCAGTTAGTCTTCACATCGATTGGCTCATCAATGAAGTGGATCTGCCAATGCAGACGGAATGGATTTTTCCATCGATACAGAATCTTATCGGTAACCCAAGGGAATTCACAGATACAGACGGCAACAAGGATTTCACCAAGATGGTAAAAATCCTTTCGCATCCAGTAGCAATGGCACAATGCATGCAATTTGTTCGTAAGCATGCCCCTTGGGCTGAACTGGAGTCGGTCGGAAGTACCTCTGAAGCTGTGGAAATCGTCAAAAACAATCCGGGTAAGGGCTGGGCTGCTATCGGTACCGCTCTTGGCGCCGCTACGCATGGGCTGGAGATTGTAGATCGGCAAATTACAGATCACAACAACAACTACACACGGTTTGTCCTGGTTGGTCCACAGAAGATAGATCTTCCGCGGAGCAGCACAGGAGTAAAGACGAGTGTTCTAGTAACGCTGCCAGAGGATTTTCCAGGTGCCTTGCATCAGGTGCTTGCTGCTTTTTCCTGGCGGAAACTGAATTTATCGCGTATTGAATCACGACCAACGAAGAAGAAGCTGGGTACTTATTATTTTTATATTGATGTGCTGGAACCGATAGAATCTGTTCTGCTGCCAGGGGCTATTGAAGAAATTAGTGCTTTAGGCTGTCAGGTAAGGATTCTGGGCTCGTATCCCACATACACCTATGAGGAAGAGAAAGCGGAGGTGCAGTAAATTCATGGCTGAGCAATGGATCTATTTGGATGGACAACACGTAACGAAGGAAAATGCAAAGGTATCCGTTTTTGATCACGGTTTTTTGTATGGAGACGGTATTTTTGAAGGTATCCGTATCTATAACGGCAATATTTTTAAATGTAAAGAGCATTTGGACAGACTGTATGATTCGGCAAAATCGATCATGCTGGACATTCCGCTAACGTATGATGAGATGCTGGAAGCTATGGCTGAAACGATTCGTCTTAACGACATGCGTAACGGCTATATTCGACTGATCGTCTCCCGGGGACCAGGGAACTTAGGTCTTGATCCACGCCGTTGTCCAAAAGCTAGTGTAATTATTATCGTTGAGCAACTGGCTATTTACCCAGAACAAGCGTATTTGAACGGACTTCGTGCAGTTTCTGTGTCCCAACGCCGCAATATTCCGGATGCACTCAATCCAAAGATCAAATCGCTTAATTACCTAAACAATATCCTAGTAAAAATCCAATCCAACTTGGCAGAAGCCGACGAAGCAATCATGATGAACGCTCAAGGTTATGTTACTGAGGGATCGGGCGATAACATTTTCATCATCAAAAATGGTGTAGTTTTCACTCCTCCATGTTACTTGGGAGCCCTTGAAGGAATTACCCGTTTGGCGATTATTGAGCTCTGCGAGAAATTAGGTATTAAACTGAAAGAAGAACCGTTCACAATGCATGATGTTTATATAGCGGATGAAGTGTTCTTCACTGGCACAGCTGCTGAAGTTATTGCTGCACGTGAAATTGACGGCCGGATCATTGGTGAAGGACAAGCGGGTCCAATCACTTTGAAGCTGCTCGAAGAGTTCCGTAATGTGGTTGATAAAGATGGCTATAAGGTTTGGGAATAAAGACTAATCATACAACGTAAATAGCATTGAATACGCATCAGAAGTCCTTTTATGCATACATGCAGAAGAAAACGGGAGTCTCCGGTTAATCTTTTCATGGATCATGAAAGGATTTTTTTTATTTCGGGGATGTCATTCGCCCATGGGCTGCATAAGATGTAGTAACGAAGGAGGCGGCTGTACCGCATATAACTTTGTAAGAGAGCAATGTTCCATGAAAAGGGTGTTTGCTTTCGAAGTCAGTTTTGCTGTGTAGCTGTAAAGAAAGCAATACTCCACAAAACTTTTAGGAGGTTAATGCTACGTGAAAATACACATTGTCAAACAAGGCGATAGTTTGTATGCATTATCGCAAAAGTACGGAGTGCCGTTACAAAAACTTATTGAAGCTAACCCGCAGATCAGTAATCCGAACGTATTAGCGATTGGAGACAAAGTAAAAATACCTACGGCCCCAGTATCCGTACCGGAGAACAGTGAAGTTTACTACAAGCACACCGTTAAACAAGGAGATACCTTGTGGAAATTATCTAAAGCCTGGGGAATTCCTTTAAAGGATATGGTTGAGGCCAATCCCCAATTAAAGAATCCAAATGTACTTATGCTAGGGGAAGTAGTTAATATTCCTAAAAAAGTATCCAATACCTCACCCACACAGCCTGGGTATACACCTTCTAACGCCTCAGAGAAAACACAAGTGGGTGGCAAGGAATATACAGGTCCCAAAGAACAGCCTGCTGCTGAAGTAGTGCCTGCACCTAAACCGGAAACTAAACCAGAGACCAAACCAGAGACCAAACCAGAAATAAAGCCAGAAGCTAAACCAGCACCTAAACCAGTGACAAATATCTCACCTGAATCTAATTCTGCACCACACCCATCGCTAAACATCGCCCCTATTAATACACAAAATATTGCACCAAATCCTGCGCCTAATATGCAAATGGAAGTTGCTCCAGTGCAAGAAATTGAAATGCAGAGTTTATTTGTTCAGATTACGGTTCCAAATCAAGAACCGGTTGCTCAACAAGAAGCACCTAAAGCTGAGAAGAAAGCAGACAATGATTGCTCATGGGATAATTCCAACGGATACCCGGGCTTGGGAGGAAATCCTTATCTCTATGATTCATATCAAAATAGCCCTAATATGAACATGAACTGGGCACCAAGTTATGTTCAGCCAATGGCTTATGCACCAGAATGTATTTCCCCATGTTATTTTTCGGGCAATATGTATTCTAATATGAGCCCAGAACAGTGGAATCCCAATGCCGCGCCAAACATAAGCCCGGAACAGTGGAATCCCAATGCCGCGCCAAACATAAGCCCGGAACAGTGGAATCCCAATGCCGCGCCAAACATAAGCCCAGAACAATGGAATCCCAATGCAGCGCCTAACATAAGCCCAGAACAATGGAGTCCCAATGCTGCCCCTAATATGAGTCCAGGACAGTGGAATCCGATGGAGGCTAATGTTGCTGGCATGAACGTAGGCGGGGATTTCTCCCCGTATGCTGTTCCTCAATATGGAGGACAGACGCCGAACCTTCCTTGGCCAACTTGTGGGTGCGGAGGCGTGCATATTCAACCAGTGCAAACTTATTCATATGACATGCCTGTATACAACACCTATCCTGAATATGGGAATCCAAACGCTTTTTCTGCATATGGAGCAGGAATGCCTAATCAGGGAATGGTTCCTACTTCTACGCTTGGAGCATTTGGCGGACAGGATAACTCTAATATTCCATCCAATCCGCAGTATCCAGGGATAGGTAATTATTCGCAGCATAATCGGGTGCCGGAAATTCAAGAACCTGAAGCGTTCGTGCAGGAATCTCCTGAAGCGGCTAGAACAGAGACTGATGAGTCAACTTCTAACGCTTCTCTCAAGAATAAGGGGAGTGTAGTAAAGGAAACAGCAACAGGCAAAAAAGCAAAGACCTCAGGTCAACCTAGCAGCAAGAAAAGCAAAGCTGCTACGAAATCTCAAGGTTCAGCAGCGAGTACTAAAAAACGTAGAAATCCTTGGATTTCAAACTAATAAATTTATAAAACGAGCCGCTGTCCGGACTCACGTGTAGATTCTGTATCCTTAGAATCTACACGTTTTTTATAGGTAGATAGGGATAAAAGATGTTAAATTAAGTGGGGCAAAAGCACTTATTTATAAAATATAAATTTTTAAGTATTGTTTTTATATAGGGATATATGGTACATTATAAATCCAGTCGCAAAGAGGAACTATAAAGCTTTCGGTTGGTGAATGTTAATCTGAATTAGATTGCAAAAAACTTTGAAAAAAAGAGTTGCAATAAATCAGAAAGCATGATATATTATAAGAGTTGCTGCTGAGACATTAAACGGCGTCAACGAGAACTTGATCTTTGAAAACTGAACAACGAGTGAGTAGGAAATCACGCAAGTGATATCCAAAATTAGAGAATTAATTTTCTCGTCAGATGTTTCAAAATGAGCATATCGCTCTTTTCAATACTAATTGGAGAGTTTGATCCTGGCTCAGGACGAACGCTGGCGGCGTGCCTAATACATGCAAGTCGAGCGGAGTTATTTTGAAAGCTTGCTTTCAAAATAACTTAGCGGCGGACGGGTGAGTAACACGTAGGCAACCTGCCCTTCAGACTGGGATAACTACCGGAAACGGTAGCTAATACCGGATAATTTCTTTTTTCTCCTGAGAGAAGAATGAAAGACGGAGCAATCTGTCACTGAGGGATGGGCCTGCGGCGCATTAGCTAGTTGGTGGGGTAACGGCCCACCAAGGCGACGATGCGTAGCCGACCTGAGAGGGTGAACGGCCACACTGGGACTGAGACACGGCCCAGACTCCTACGGGAGGCAGCAGTAGGGAATCTTCCGCAATGGGCGAAAGCCTGACGGAGCAACGCCGCGTGAGTGATGAAGGTTTTCGGATCGTAAAGCTCTGTTGCCAGGGAAGAACGTCCGGTAGAGTAACTGCTACCGGAGTGACGGTACCTGAGAAGAAAGCCCCGGCTAACTACGTGCCAGCAGCCGCGGTAATACGTAGGGGGCAAGCGTTGTCCGGAATTATTGGGCGTAAAGCGCGCGCAGGCGGCTATTTAAGTCTGGTGTTTAAACCTTGGGCTCAACCTGAGGTCGCACTGGAAACTGGGTGGCTTGAGTACAGAAGAGGAAAGTGGAATTCCACGTGTAGCGGTGAAATGCGTAGATATGTGGAGGAACACCAGTGGCGAAGGCGACTTTCTGGGCTGTAACTGACGCTGAGGCGCGAAAGCGTGGGGAGCAAACAGGATTAGATACCCTGGTAGTCCACGCCGTAAACGATGAGTGCTAGGTGTTAGGGGTTTCGATACCCTTGGTGCCGAAGTTAACACAGTAAGCACTCCGCCTGGGGAGTACGGTCGCAAGACTGAAACTCAAAGGAATTGACGGGGACCCGCACAAGCAGTGGAGTATGTGGTTTAATTCGAAGCAACGCGAAGAACCTTACCAGGTCTTGACATCCCTCTGAATCTGCTAGAGATAGCAGCGGCCTTCGGGACAGAGGAGACAGGTGGTGCATGGTTGTCGTCAGCTCGTGTCGTGAGATGTTGGGTTAAGTCCCGCAACGAGCGCAACCCTTAACTTTAGTTGCCAGCAGGTAATGCTGGGCACTCTAGAGTGACTGCCGGTGACAAACCGGAGGAAGGTGGGGATGACGTCAAATCATCATGCCCCTTATGACCTGGGCTACACACGTACTACAATGGCCGGTACAACGGGAAGCGAAGCCGCGAGGTGGAGCCAATCCCATCAAAGCCGGTCTCAGTTCGGATTGCAGGCTGCAACTCGCCTGCATGAAGTCGGAATTGCTAGTAATCGCGGATCAGCATGCCGCGGTGAATACGTTCCCGGGTCTTGTACACACCGCCCGTCACACCACGAGAGTTTACAACACCCGAAGTCGGTGGGGTAACCCGCAAGGGAGCCAGCCGCCGAAGGTGGGGTAGATGATTGGGGTGAAGTCGTAACAAGGTAGCCGTATCGGAAGGTGCGGCTGGATCACCTCCTTTCTATGGAGAATCGTTCTCTGCAATGAGGACATTCAAATCGGAAGCTAAGCTTCCACAACTCAGGTTTAGGCCTGTTACTCACTCGTTGCTCAGTTTTGAGAGTTTAAGCTCTCAAGTAAGACTTGATCCTTGAAAACTGGATACCGAAACGAATTTGCGTTTTAGAACATCTTTTAGCAACTTGTGCAAACAAGTAAATGTTATTAGTGAGATTTTTCTTCGGAAGAATCAAGGTTAAGCTAATAAGAGCACACGGAGGATGCCTAGGCGCCAGGAGCCGACGAAGGACGTGGCGAACAACGAAACTGCCTCGGGGAGCTGTAAGCAAGCTTTGATCCGGGGGTGTCCGAATGGGGAAACCCAGCTGTGGTAATTCGCAGTTACTCATACCTGAATACATAGGGTGTGTAGAGGCAGACCAGGGGAACTGAAACATCTAAGTACCCTGAGGAAGAGAAAACAATAGTGATTCCGTCAGTAGCGGCGAGCGAACGCGGAACAGCCTAAACCTAAGAGCTTGCTCTTAGGGGTTGTGGGACGTCTCACATGGAGTTACAAAGGAATATGGTAGGTGAAGAGGTCTGGAAAGGCCCGCGATAGAGGTAAAAGCCCTGTAACCTAAACTGTGTTCTCTCCGAGACGGATCCCGAGTAGTGCGGGGCACGTGAAACCCCGTATGAATCCAGCAGGACCATCTGCTAAGGCTAAATACTACCTGGCGACCGATAGTGAAACAGTACCGTGAGGGAAAGGTGAAAAGCACCCCGGAAGGGGAGTGAAATAGAACCTGAAACCGTGTGCTTACAAAAAGTCAGAGCCCTATTAATGGGTGATGGCGTGCCTTTTGTAGAATGAACCGGCGAGTTACGTTTAACATGCAAGGTTAAGCCGAGAAGGTGGAGCCGCAGCGAAAGCGAGTCTGAATAGGGCGAATGAGTATGTGGACGTAGACCCGAAACCGTGTGATCTACCCCTGTCCAGGGTGAAGGTGCGGTAACACGCACTGGAGGCCCGAACCCACGTACGTTGAAAAGTGCGGGGATGAGGTGGGGGTAGCGGAGAAATTCCAATCGAACTCGGAGATAGCTGGTTCTCCCCGAAATAGCTTTAGGGCTAGCCTCGGTATAAGAGTAGTGGAGGTAGAGCACTGATTGGGTGCGGGGTCCGCAAGGATTACCAAGCTCAGTCAAACTCCGAATGCCATATACTTATTGCCGGGAGTCAGACAGTGAGTGCTAAGATCCATTGTCAAAAGGGAAACAGCCCAGACCATCAGCTAAGGTCCCCAAGTGTGTGTTAAGTGGGAAAGGATGTGGAGTTGCACAGACAACCAGGATGTTGGCTTAGAAGCAGCCACCATTGAAAGAGTGCGTAATAGCTCACTGGTCGAGTGACTCTGCGCCGAAAATGTAACGGGGCTAAACACACCACCGAAGCTATGGCTAGATACTATGTATCTGGGGTAGGGGAGCGTTGTGTAGGGGTTGAAGGTGTACTGAAAAGAGCGCTGGACACTACACAAGTGAGAATGCCGGTATGAGTAACGAAAAGATCAGTGAGAATCTGATCCGCCGAAAGCCCAAGGTTTCCTGAGGAAGGCTCGTCCGCTCAGGGTAAGTCGGGACCTAAGGCGAGGCCGAAAGGCGTAGTCGAAGGACAACAGTTTGAAATTACTGTACCACCGTAATCCGCTATGAGCGATGGGGTGACGCAGGAGGGTAGTGACGCGGACTGATGGATGTCCGTCTAAGCAGTGAGGCTGATGTGTAGGCAAATCCGCACATCATTAAGGCTAGGCTGTGATGGGGAGCGAAAATTATAGTAGCGAAGGTCATGATCTCACACTGCCAAGAAAAGCCTCTAGCCAGGAGAAGGTGCCCGTACCGCAAACCGACACAGGTAGGCGAGAAGAGAATTCTAAGGCGCGCGGAAGAACTCTCGTTAAGGAACTCGGCAAAATGACCCCGTAACTTCGGGAGAAGGGGTGCCCCGGTAGTGTGAATAG
Source organism: Paenibacillus sp. FSL L8-0333 (assembly GCF_037965665.1). Classification (NCBI taxonomy): domain Bacteria; kingdom Bacillati; phylum Bacillota; class Bacilli; order Caryophanales; family Paenibacillaceae; genus Paenibacillus; species Paenibacillus sp. FSL L8-0333. Next base: position 5,437,669 of record NZ_CP150186.1, on the reverse strand, counting down.
CACGAGGGGGCCGCAGTGAAAAGGCCCAAGCGACTGTTTAGCAAAAACACAGGTCTGTGCGAAGCCGCAAGGCGAAGTATACGGGCTGACGCCTGCCCGGTGCTGGAAGGTTAAGGGGAGTGGTTAGGGGTAACCCGAAGCTATGAACCGAAGCCCCAGTAAACGGCGGCCGTAACTATAACGGTCCTAAGGTAGCGAAATTCCTTGTCAGGTAAATTCTGACCCGCACGAATGGCGTAACGACTTGGGCGCTGTCTCAACGAGAGATCCGGTGAAATTTTAATACCTGTGAAGATGCAGGTTACCCGCGACAAGACGGAAAGACCCCATGGAGCTTTACTGCAGCTTGATATTGAATTTGGGTACGATCTGTACAGGATAGGTGGGAGCCGTAGAAATCGGAGCGCAAGCTTCGGTGGAGGCGCCGTTGGGATACCACCCTGATCGTATCTAGGTTCTAACCTAGTACCCTTATCGGGTACGGGGACCGTGTCAGGCGGGCAGTTTGACTGGGGCGGTCGCCTCCTAAAGAGTAACGGAGGCGTTCCAAGGTTCCCTCAGAATGGTTGGAAATCATTCGCAGAGTGCAAAGGCATAAGGGAGCTTGACTGCGAGACCTACAAGTCGAGCAGGGACGAAAGTCGGACTTAGTGATCCGGTGGTACCGCATGGAAGGGCCATCGCTCAACGGATAAAAGCTACCCTGGGGATAACAGGCTTATCTCCCCCAAGAGTCCACATCGACGGGGAGGTTTGGCACCTCGATGTCGGCTCATCGCATCCTGGGGCTGAAGTAGGTCCCAAGGGTTGGGCTGTTCGCCCATTAAAGCGGTACGCGAGCTGGGTTCAGAACGTCGTGAGACAGTTCGGTCCCTATCTGTCGTGGGCGCAGGAAATTTGAGAGGAGCTGTCCTTAGTACGAGAGGACCGGGATGGACGTACCGCTGGTGCACCAGTTGTTCCGCCAGGAGCATGGCTGGGTAGCTACGTACGGACGGGATAAGCGCTGAAAGCATCTAAGCGTGAAGCCCCCCTCAAGATGAGATTTCCCAATTAGTAAGACCCCTTGAAGACGACGAGGTAGATAGGTTGGAGGTGGAAGTGCAGCAATGCATGGAGCTGACCAATACTAATCGGTCGAGGGCTTATCCTATACTTAGAATGCAAATTCGTTTCGGATTCAGTTTTCAGGAATCAAGCTCAGATTTATATAGTCCAAGTGACTGTTTGATGATGAATTTGTTTTCAGCATTTGGCGATGCTGAGACCTGAATAATGCATTTGTACCGCAAATGCCCGTTTGGTGGCGATAGCGGAGGGGTTCCACACGTACCCATCCCGAACACGACCGTTAAGCCCTCCAGCGCCGATGGTACTTGGACCGAAGGGTCCTGGGAGAGTAGGACGTTGCCAAGCACGCAAGACCACTGTTGAGTTATCGACAGTGGTCTTTTTGTTGTATGATATTTATCCGCTTATTATAAGGATAGGCAATCATTGTGAGTGATTTCTTCGAATGAAAATTAGTTCACGGAGGCAAATGATCATGATTATATGGATCAATGGTGCTTTTGGTTCAGGGAAGACACAAACCGCATATGAAATGTATCGAAGAAAAACATAGCTAGCGAATATGATGGAATAATTATCGTGCCTATGACCCTAATGAATTCGGATTCTTGCAGGGGAAATCATCGGCAAGTTAATGGATGGAGGTATAGAGCTTTATCATTTTAGTTTGTGTGCCTCCCGAGAGACCCTGCTTAAGAGATTAAGCGTTAGAGGTGAAGGAAAAGACTCTTGGGCTACTCAGCAGATCGACAGGTGCATCACAGGCCGTGATCACGAGGTGTTTAAGCAGCATCTAGACACGAATGATAGAACTACGGGTGAAATCGTTGAGATAATAGCTCAAAAGCTTCATATCAATCTATTACCTAGGGAAGAGTAAAAAGAAAAAAATAGTTTAGGTATTGCTATACTTAATAATACATGATATAATATTTTTTGTTGTCAAAACAATTTGTTTTTTAAAACGGCCCGTTGGTCAAGGGGTTAAGACACCTCCCTTTCACGGAGGTAACATGGGTTCGAATCCCATACGGGTCACCATTTCTTCTTGAAACAGTATTAGACTTCTAGAAAAAATGGTTGCATTACATATTTGATTATGTTATGATAATTAAGTTGCTTCTTTACATGGAGGCTTAGCTCAGCTGGGAGAGCATCTGCCTTACAAGCAGAGGGTCGGGGGTTCGATCCCCTCAGCCTCCACCATAACACATCCCCAAAAGTGAAGTTAATGCTTCACTGAGGATTCCGGATACTTTCCGGGGAATCCAAGGGAATTAATACTTTTTTACTGACGCGGGGTGGAGCAGCCCGGTAGCTCGTCGGGCTCATAACCCGAAGGTCGCAGGTTCAAATCCTGCCCCCGCAACCAATTTTCATTAAGCAATTATTCTTCTGGAACCGTGGTGTAGTTGGCCTAACATGCCTGCCTGTCACGCAGGAGACCGCGGGTTCGAATCCCGTCGGTTCCGCCATTTTCTTGCTTTATGAGCCATTAGCTCAGTTGGTAGAGCACCTGACTTTTAATCAGGGTGTCGAAGGTTCGAGTCCTTCATGGCTCACTTTTTTAGTGAGTCGGACATCAATACATACCGTGTGCGGACGTGGCTCAGCGGTAGAGCATCGCCTTGCCAAGGCGAGGGTCGCGGGTTCGATTCCCGTCGTCCGCTCCATATAAATTTTGCGCCCTTAGCTCAGCTGGATAGAGCGTTTGACTACGAATCAAAAGGCCGGGAGTTCGAATCTCTCAGGGCGCGCCATATTTTAACTTAATACTTTGCCGGTGTGGCGGAATGGCAGACGCGCTCGACTCAAAATCGAGAGGGAAACCGTGGAGGTTCGAGTCCTCTCACCGGTATATCGAAAAAACTTGTAAGATTGCTTCCAGCAATTTTACAAGTTTTTTTTATTTCTGAGTATTGGTCATACCCCTATCAAGTAGACAAATGAAAAAGCTATGCTGCCAGCGCGCACCGATAGTTTTGCTTGAAAGCGGTGATATTTCCGCTCTTGAATTACACTGTTTGAGGTACAACTTCTCTGTTTTGAGATGCGAAAAGAAGGATTCGAAACATGCATTATCGAGGGAGGTAGCTTTGCGAGAGTGGCTGCCTTTAATGTCGAATACCTACTAATCCTGTATTGTATGCCTGAGACGTGTATTGGAAGCCCTGAACCGAATGGAGCACGGCTTCCAATGTACGTCTCTTTTTCTTGTCCACTTCGTAACCGTATCCAACACGAGTTGAACATCGTTACGTTCTGACAATTGCAAAGTGACAATCTCGTTGTTGAATAGATCTTGTATGACGGATAAGTAATGAAAGTTAGTTCCGTCCGAAATATAGGTAATATCCGTTACCATTTTTTGCTGTGGTGCTGTGGTGCTGTGGTGCTGTGTCATGAAATTTACGTTTTAAGCGATTCGGGAAAACGATAGAAAGGGTATAACTAGACTGTCTTCGATTCTTTCGAATGATCGATTGGATTGATAGTTCTTTCATGATTCGCCATACTTTCTTGTGATTCACGTTGAAGCTTGCCCCTACAAGGCAGTCGAAATGCGAGGATAGCCGAAATCTGGATGCGAAAAATGAATGGCCATCATGTGTTCCTTGATCTCTTGATTTTTGTCATTCCTGGTTTTGACGCTTAGTCTATGTAGCTAGCCATTTGTAGTAACTGGCCCGTGATATCCCTGCAATCGCTAAGAGGTCTGTAATATGATACGGGTAGCGTAGTTCTCTCGCTGCCTGGGAGCTTCTCCTTTATTAGATTTGGATACCGCTTTTTTAAATATCCACCTGAACTTTCAGGTAGTCACTTTCTTCTTCGACACTACCAAAGGACGTGAAGAGCGACCTTTCCTAAGCTTCATCTCTTTTTCCTCATTTTTACGTTCATCGAAAGAATCTCCGTTTTTCCATTTTCTCACCCAAACCTTCAATTGCGTGCAACTACGGATACCTTGTTGTTCAGCTATGATCGTATAGCTAGATGATCCATCTAAGTAGGTTCTAACCGCCTTTAATTTAAATTCTTCTGTATACATCTGAAATGTTTGTCCTTTTTTCGCCATAAAAATATCCCCTCCAAGTGTTACTCGAATCTCCATGATAACATGTAGTTTTTTTCGAGTGTCTACTTGAAGGGGATACTACCACAGTTCAATAAAACGGAAGTTTTACTTGTTATTGTTTTCTTTATCTTTTCAATTACCGATTTTTTCGGATGAAGCTGTTCAATTTTTTATAGTGATGCGAAATGGTCATACAAAAAATTCGGCTACAGACTGATCCCAAGGTCTATCATTCAGGAGCTTTTACTCATAATACCATTGACAACCATTTGTTAATAAAAATTTAAGATCTACACACCTAGATTTTTAAGGTGTTCAATCTATACTTTGTACCAAGAAGAATAGGTATAAAATGGAAATTAAGAAAGTTGGTGATAAATTAAAGTTATACGGAAACTTATTAAGTCAGTTGAAATAAACGATAAAATGTAGAATTACATATTAAAAATGGAGGTGTCTTAGTGAAAAAAATCTTAATGTTTGTATTAACTATAACCATTTTGATTGGAGGAAGCCTCTACTTCCAAAATCGAAGCAGCTACTCAGAATATGCAAGCATACAGGATGATAAAACCATCTCAGAGGATTTAATTATCTTAGATAATAATCCGAAGGATGTAAAGTCAGAGAATAAGAGTCCGGGCAATGAGGAAACTCCAAAGGATGCAACGCTAGATGATAAAAGGACTTTTGAGGATATTGCCTTGGACAAACGTCTTGATGAAGGGAGGAAAAAAAATGAAAGAACTTATAGGGAGCAAGGAAGAAAAGAGTCATCAATTAGGCCAACAATAGAAGTTCCATCTCTTTCTATCGAGGATATAACAGGCATCTACAAAACAGTTGATGCATACATGAGAGAAAATTCAGATCGGTTTCCCGAACCAGCGGACAATGGCACTAGGGGAAACACTGATGATCCGAGAATCCAAAACATTCTATACAAGGAAGAAAAAACAGGTATCATAGCAGGATTCGAAAATGAAAATCTGTTCGCATGGGAAGTGAAAAAGCTGGACGGAGAATATACCAACCTCCTGTTAGGTAGAAAGTCTACGGGAGAAGAATGGCAAGTTCTCTCGGAAGGAGACGTATATCAATTGAGAGAGGAAATTAGCGATGGAAATTAAAGCGGAGAATTTAACAAGAACATTTGGAATGAAACGGGCAATCAGTGAACTAAATTTTACATTGCCTGAAGGTGTGTATGGGCTTTTGGGAGATAATGGGGCAGGGAAAAGCACCTTGATGAGAATTCTTGTGGCAATTGACCATCAAACTAGTGGTAAGGTTACCTTTAACGGCAAGGATATCTTCCATATGAACGACGACTACCGGAATCTTGTGGGATATATTCCCCAGGATTTCGAGGTTTATTCCGCGTTTACAGCAACAGAATATCTGGAATATATGGGAGCACTGAAGGGGTTGTCAAAAAAAGAACTGAAGCACAAAGTTCCAGAGGTATTACAGTTTGTCAACCTGGAGAATGTTGCTAATAAAAAGGTCAAAACCTTTTCCGGAGGGATGAAAAGGCGGGTGGGCATTGCCCAAGCCATTATTAACGATCCGAAGATATTAATTTTTGACGAGCCCACCGCTGGGCTTGACCCCCATGAGCGAATCCGTTTTTCAAACATCATAAGCGAAATGGGACAGGACAAGATCATCTTGTTTTCTACCCACATTATTTCGGATATCGAAGCAATTACCACCAATGTGATCATCCTAGATCAGGGGAAAATTAAAGAGCAAGGTAATGTGCAAAAGATGTTATCCGGGATTAAAGGAAAAGTATTTACTGAGGAGATGGACAGAGAGCGACTGGCCTCCTTTAAAAAGAAGCACCTGATCGTACGGATCCGGCAGGAAGAAAACGTTGTTAATGTCCGTTACTTGGGAGAAAAGGAATCAGGCGCAATCGTATGCGAGCCCACGCTGGAAGATTACTACATCTACTTAGGGAGTGGGAGCCATGCGTAATTTCATTCCATTAGAACTGAAAAAAATATTAAATAAAAATACAGTAATTATCAGCCTACTCTTTCTCACTATTATTCTGATCCCCTGGATTCAAACCGCCAAGAGTATAGATGTCTTGGATGATGATGGAACCATACATAGCGGTCTTGGAGGCTGGAAAATTTTAAGGGAGCGCACGGTTGAGGGCACGATGACGACGGATTATTTATTACAAATGAAACAAAACTACGAAAACAGCGTGGACAAACCTTATATTGAAGGCGAAGTGGATACAGATCGCAAGTTGGGAAAAAGATTAACTTTTCCTCACGATGCGCTGAACTGGGAACTGAACTTTCCATATATAAAGTACCGTGTTCTCGATAACAGCTTAAATTTAACGGATGAGCAGCTCGCCAATTTTTATGTAGATTGGAAGGGCAGTTTTACCGAATATTTATCCACTGAACAAAATCTATTTCCTTATACAGAGAAACAAATCGAAATCATATCCCAGAAAATGCAAAAAGTACCCACCCCATTTTTATTCAAATACGATAGTGGCTGGGAGTACCTGAAAATAGGTTTATTAAATACGATCTACCTTTTCTTCATGTTCTTGGCCTTTATCCTATGCGAGGGATTCTCCAAAAACAGCAGCAAAGGAATTGACAAGGTGACCTTATCCACCAAGGAGAGCAGGAGGAGGCTGCTCAGCTACAAGCTTGGTGCCGCTTGTGTGTTTTCTACGATAGCCTATTTTGTGTATATTGCGATCATACTGCTGTTTATTACCGCAGTGTATACGCTGCACGGCTGGGACTCTTCGGTTCAAATCGGAACAATTACATTTTATTCTATGAATCAGCTTCAAGAGGGGTTACTCTATATTTCCATGGGATACTTTTCCACACTTGTCGTGACGCATCTTATCCTGTTTTTGTCAGTGGTTTTTAAAAGAGGGAAACTGGTATTAGCACTTTCACTGATTTATTTTTATCTCGTAAATACTTATCAGATGGGGAGGGGGGCGCTGATTGAAAAAGTGATGGTCTTCATGCCCCAGAACTTTATCAATAATCTTATAGGCATAGAGAAATTATATTTTGTGGGTAATACTGTATTTCCTTATGTTTTTGTCGCCCTGTTTCTGGGTACTGTGTACATTCTCTTATCTCGAATCGGTATCTCTATATGGATGAGAAGATATTATTTACAGTAGAGGAAGGTAGGTGAAATCATGAGCTATTTATCAAAAGTAAACAGAAGTAAAATCCTAAACATAAACATATTCGGTTTTTTGTTGGCATTGTTTCTGATACTTACCTTTTACAACTTAGACACCATCAAAACAGGTTATTTAAATCAGGCAAGATATGAGATAACAGATGGGACGGAATACCGGTATTTCTATCAACCGGAGGTATTGGATGAAGTTGAGATTAATAAAATTTTGGAAAAATACAGAGAACTTAGCCTACCAGAAGACAGGAATAAAGCGGATGTTGCAGATTTGCCAGCCTTGGATATGATTATCCAAGTGTATGGCTGGAACTGGACTGGAATACGGGGTGTCTCAGCAGAACAATTTTATCAGGACAGGGCAGACATCATCAAAAGTGCACAGAAGGAAGCGGGGAGTTCTAGGGAAGGAATCAGCAACGGGAATTATGCAGCGGCTTCTCTCTCCGAACCTATCCGGATGGGTTATGCCGAGGGATGGAAGAACGTTAACTCAGGGATGAGCCAGTGTGTTTTTATTGTCCTGGTTCTCATTTCCATTCTACTGGTCCCAATTTTTAATGAAGACGAGACCTTGGGCGTGGACGGACTGGTCAAATCCACGAGGTTTGGAAAACGTAAGCTGAGTAGGATACGGATTATCAACGCCTTCCAGCTCTCTTTATTGCTTTATCTGGCGGCGGTGGCGATTTACATTACGCCTATATTCTTTATGTACGGTTTACAAGGTGCGGATTTGCCTATACAAAGTAGTCCACAATTTTTTTTATCAATGGTTGCGGTGAATTATTTCGAGCAGTTTTTAATCAACCTGGTTATTGGATATGTGGCAATCTCACTGATGACAGGGATTACTTTATTGATCAGCGTATTAGTCACACAGATTTACACTGGCTACGCCCTGTTACTATTCACCATAGCCATATCTTACGCCATTCAGATGAGTGAGGTATTCTTTCTGAAACATTATGTGGGCAATTTTCTGCCCATGCAGATAGCCAAGTTCAACAGCTATTACACAAGTTTTGAACCCTATGGAGGTATTTCTAGAATTATTGCCGTTCCTTCCATTACTGTTGCAGTTTTATTTATACTCCTACTATTTTTGCCAAGATGGATTAATAAAATGAGGTTTACTTCTTAGATTGAGCATTACGCATAAAGTTAAAACACATCAAGGATAAAAAAATGAAGTGAAGTTCGGAAAGAAGGTAGATGATGTATTCATTTTTTATTTTATGCGAAGCTGGATCAGAAAAAGATGGTATTAGCAACAACGGTTTAGCTCACGTTCTAGAGCACTTTGTTATACTGGCGATGCTCAAAGATTTTTTCACAGAGAAAGAAAGTAATTTGAGAGGACAAACAAATTACTGCTATTGCTTATATAGTTGGAGCAATGCGAAGTACCAAGTAGGTTTAAACCTTATCTTTTAATTTGAAAACTATATGAGGAGGATATTAAATAATAAAAATGAATATTATGACTTAATGTTAATGGCCATTAGAGAGGTCGAGGAAGAAATACTATCGAAACACAATGAGGTGGCAAAGATCAATGTAATGATTCATTATTTAAATAAAGATATTGTTTCTCGACCAATAGGCCTACTTGAGGACGTAAAAAGTTTGAACGTTGACCAATTATTTGAGACTTTAAGTAGTATTTATGTAGCAGGAAATTTAAGATATTTCATTTTTAATCATGAAAAAAATGAGTTTTTTATTTCTGACTTGCCTCAAAAAACAAAGCGAAAAGGTTGTGTGGAAAAGCAAGAATTCCATGACAAAGAACTGGAACGGATAGCATCTAATTTAAATATAGATGTACAAATATTTAAATTATTTTGTAATAGTGATAAAAAAGTTGCACTTTCTAGTACTTATTTTTCTAAGATTTTTAACAAAGAACAAACGATTCTTAATGAATTGTACTTGATAAGTATTTGCAAATTATTAGATAAAGCTTATGGTGTCAAAAATAACTGTAAATTTGAAATTATATTTTTTAGTAATGAGGACTCTACTAGAATTTACTATATATTTGAATTAACGAGCAGCAATGATATTTACGAGACTCCAAATAAGATAACGGTAGATGTGGAACAGATAATAAATTTTATGCTTGAAAGTGTAAATTTCCACGAGTTAAAAGAGGAGTTAAGGATAAATGTATACAGTAATAGATTTAGTCCAATAAGTCGAAGTGAATGCGAATCAGAGATATTGAATAAAGTTTACTTTAATAATTTTCAAGTAATAAAAGATTATGAAGATTTTGCTGATATTTTACGGAATGTTACGATTGATAAATTCAAGGGATTCTTGTATTTTGCGTTAGGGGAGATAGATGACTTAATTATTTTTGAATAACGTAAAAGACAGGTCGACAGTTTTCCTCGCTTTGGAGTCTAGAGTCCATTTTCATTGATCAAAATAAACTTGCCGGACCACTGACTTCTATGATACACCACACTTTCACTAGACGAATGGTTTCATTATATAAATTGGTACGGGTGTCGCCCCTGGTCATCAAGTCGCCCTCAATGTGAATATGTGGATTGATTCGCTTCTTTACCTTCACAATGATCTGAGCAGTTGAGTGCTACCAAAGCATTGATATTGAGTAAGCCAAGTGAATGGAGTCGTGTCTATAATGATGTAGTCATAGTTGGCTTTCATCGGTTCCAGTAAAGGGGTCAATGTCTTTTCACCGCCATTTTCATCCCGTAGGTTAATTTCGGCAACAGACAGTTCAATGTTGCTTAGGAATCAGGTCAATGTTACCTTGAGAATGAATGCACCCTTCGGGCGATGGAAGCGGTTCGTCCGTCATCATCGCGTTCTTGATGTTGAACATAGAGTAAGGGAGTTTATCAGGTTGTTCGATACCAAAGTACATCGTTAGATTCCCTTGAGGATCCAAATCAATTAGTAATATCTTTTTTCCTTCATTATATAAGGCGTAAGCTAGGTTATAAGCGGTGGTGGTTTTGCCTGTACTGCCTTTTTGATTAGCGATAGTGTTTACTGTTGTTTTTCTCATATCAATTCCCCTCCCTGAAGCCAAAGCTTCGATATTATCTGTCAATGATAGGGAGCGGGCTGATCTGTTATAGTTCTCTCCGAGTTCTCTCATTTGTGCAAAAGCGACTACTATTTGAGAAGATTCCCGGAAGCCTTGCGGCGTTTAAATCTAACGAAAGAACCCGCAAAAAAACTTGATCTTACAAGGATTTTCGCGGGCTTTAGATTCCTTTTCTTTGACTTAGTTTCTGCTATCTTCCCGATAGCATGAGCGACTTAAAATCGAGAGGGAAACCGTGGAGGTTCGAGTCCTCTCACCGGTACCAACTAAATCAACTCAAAGTTCATTAGATACTATATCTGATGAACTTTTTTGTTTGTTTTTTTACAATTCCGTTCATGCCTGTGCCGGAAAACTTTTGATACATCCTTCAGTTGTGAATAAGAAATTGGACTTAGTTGTACCGAGAATGATTAATGTAAGAGGATATGTGAATGAGATAGAGGCATTCCTGAGGAAGCTCCACTTCGAAGCTATAAGCAAGCATGATACTAAACAGCGATTGACAAAATAGAGGAACTACCTAATACTAATTGATAATCATTATCATTGTTGTGGAATATAATTAATTCAAATAGATTGTGGAGCAGATCGGAGTGTATGGCAAAGATGAAGCTGGAAGATCATATTTTCGCATGGAATTATGCTGCTGTTAAAGTACTTGATATTCGACATGCTGTGATGGAGCCTGGGGACAATCTGCAAGGCTATATATTACCAGCATGCGGATTTATCTACTGTGTGCGGGGTACGGCCAGCTTGAATCTCAACGGCATAGATTACGACGCAGACCGTCACTTTATTGTGCATGGTGGCAAGGGCATGAGACTAAGTATAGAGACAGGGAAGTTGTTTGAATACTATTTATTATTCTATAGAGCCTCCTTGCCAGGAAGAAAGGATTTAGCAAGACTTTTAGAACGCAGCAATCCATTTCGGATGCAGTATAGCTTCGAGTCTTTGGAGCCATTACCACTGCACTATCAACTAATGGCAATGGAACAACTTTGGGCACAAGGAAGCCAATTGGAAAGAATTCAAGTTAAAGGCTTGTTCTATCAGTTTATACATGAATTATTAAAGCAGTTCACAAAGGATGGAATTAACCTCAGGCAACCGGATGTCATTGGGCAGGTTGTCCGTTATATTGAGGAGCATTATCGTCATAATTTATCACTAGAATCTATAGCGGAGCAATTTAATTACAGCCCTCGTCATTTATCAACCCGCTTTAAAGGGGAGACGGGGTTTAGCTTGATTGAATATTTGATACGATTCCGGCTTAAACATGCAGAAGAGCTATTACGATGTACCGATGCTCCACTTCGCGATATTGCAGAAGAAGTTGGATATAACGATGTATATTACTTCAGTCGTATGTTCAGTAAATACAATGGTCAATCTCCCATCCGGTTCCGCAAGGAAAGCAGGCAGGTGAGTTCATCGGACAATCGTCCATTTACCACCGCCAAATTCTCCATTGGCGAGCACATATCCTCCCGATATAATGTTATTGAGTATGATAATCATTATCATTACTATTACCAAAATGAAATAACCGGAGGGTCTTCACCTATGAGATTAACAAAGACGTCAAGTTTTATTGTAGCGATGCTGCTTAGCTTTACCTTGCTTTTAAGTGCATGTGGATCTGCAAGCGTTGGTTCTAATGCCACAAATTCTAATGGATCCAAAGCTTCTGAAGTTACATCATCACCAGCAAATAATTCAATTGCAGCTGACAATGTCAATAAGGAGGCTCAGACAAGAACTATCTCTACAATAAAGGGAGATATTGTTGTTCCAGCTAATCCAAAGAGGGTTGTCGTGTTATACCTTCAAGGGGATCTTGTGGCCCTCGGCATTAAGCCAGTAGGTACTTCGAGTGTTTTTGAAGGAGCGGCCTTTGCAGAAGAGCTGGGGGGGATTGAAGATCTAGGTTCATGGTATGAGCCTAATCCAGAGGCTATTATGGCAGTAAAGCCGGACTTGATCATAGCTGCTTCAGAAGAAACTTACGAAATCCTTAAGGATATTGCACCGACCGTTCCAATTCCTTATGAAAAAATGGCGACGGATGAACGTGTAATGAAGATTGGCGAGGTATTTGGCAAGGAGCAGGAGGCACAAGCTCTATTAGATAATTTCCACGAAAAGTTGGAGAAGAGCAAGCAGCAGCTTGATGAACTTGGAATTTTGGATAAGACAGTAACCATTATCGAAGGCGGCAAAAAAGAGATGGCGGTGATCGATAGCAAGCTTTATGGAAGGGGCTCTCAGATCATTTATGAATATTTAGGGCTAAAAGCACCAGAGATTCTTCAGAAAAAGATTGATGGCAGAGAGAAGGCTACTGGAGGGTTTGTTTCCTTAGAGGTGTTACCTGAGTATATAGGAGACTTCGTGTTCCGCTCTGTATGGGATGGGGCTGATGATTTGTCGGACAATCCAATTTGGAACAGCATTCCAGCAATCAAAGAAGGTAGATTGATCGAAATTGGGTTTGATTTTTCATATTATTCCGATATCTACTCTCTTGATAAGCAGCTAGATTTTGTAGTTGAGAAGCTAGTGTCAGCGTATGAAAAAAAATAGAAAGCTAGATGATAGAACAACCGTTATCCCTGATTTAAGAGGGAAATCGTATTTCGGTCTGTTTCTACTCCTAGGGATACTGCTGCTGCTACTTTCAGTAGCAGCTTCTATCTCATTTGGCTCTGCTTCCATGAGCCTGAAGATGGCATGGACAGCGATTTTTAATTTTGATCCTGAACTGACCGAGCATCAGATTATTCATGCCCTTCGTATTCCGCGTACAGCAGCTGATATTATTGCGGGGATGTGTCTCGCGGTAGCAGGAGCGGTTATGCAGGGCTATACGCGAAATCCCTTAGCAGATTCCGGATTAATGGGAGTGAATGCAGGAGCAGCTCTTGCAATGGCCGTTACACTGGTTTTTCTTCCAGGGCAACTGCAGACAACAACCCTGCTGGTTAGCTTTATTGGCGCAGGACTTGGAGTAGGATTAACGTATCTTGCCGCTTCATTGAATCGTTCAGGAATGACACCTCAACGACTGGTGCTAGCTGGAATATCAATTACAATGCTATTTGGAGCTGTGGGGTCATTTATCTCATTAAACTATGGAATTGGTCGTGCCCTTGCTTATTGGACTTCGGGTAGTGTGGCTGGAGCAACATGGGTGGAAATTAGGCTAGTTATACCTTGGTTCTTAGGTGGACTGGCTTTGTCACTATTCATTGCACGCTCTATCACTATTTTAAACTTGGGGGAAGAGATCGCGAAAGGCTTCGGGCAACGGATCGTTCTCGTTAAGATGATAGCTACGCTTGCGGTCCTTTTACTAGCGGGTGTAGCTGTTGCACTTGTAGGGCCAATCGGCTTTGTAGGGTTAATTATTCCGCATATTATGCGTTTTTTTGTAGGTGTAGATTATCGTTATATTATTCCGGCATCAGCCATTTACGGCGGCGCACTTATGGTTGTAGCGGATATCGCTGGAAGGCTGATTAATCGTCCGGCAGAGACAGCACTGGGCATTATTTTTGCAATGATTGGTGTTCCTTTCTTCTTGCTAATTGCGAGCAAAGAGAGGAGAGCCTTCAAATGAATGTTGTTAAATCGCATAAGGCTACAATATGGATTCTATCTCTTTTAATACTGCTTATTGCAGGAGCTATTCTTAGTCTTAATATGGGAAAGGTGTCCCTCAATCCACTTGAAGTATTTCAAGTATTGCTTGGACAAGGTCCAGAGGAGCATAATCTCGTTGTTTATAAGTTTCGTCTTCCTCGGATCGTATTAGCGATACTTGTTGGATTTGGGATGGCACTGGCAGGTGCAGTTATGCAGGCGTTGCTGCGCAATGATCTGGCTGATCCCGGCATGCTTGGTATTAGCTCAGGTTCAGGTCTTATGGTGTTGCTGATTATCTCAACGGTAAGCATTCAAGGCGCCGCTATAACATTATTACTGCCGTCTATGGCATTCTTAGGCGGTCTGCTGGCAGCAGCTCTGATCTATGTTCTAGCCTATAGAAAACGTCGTATGATTTCTTCTACACGACTTGTCTTGACTGGTGTTGCAATCAATATGGGGTTTAGTGCGCTGTCGCTATTCCTGACTTTAAAGCTTGATGACCAGAAGTATGAGTTTGCGCAGCGTTGGCAAGCAGGATATTTATGGGGGGACAAGTGGTCTTATATCAGCTTGTTGGCACCTTGGGTATTGCTGCTATTCGCATATATTCTTTCTAATTTCAGGACATTGAACGTCTTGGTGCTAGGCAACGAAATTTCGATAGGATTAGGAGTCGCTGTAAAGAAGAAATTTTTGCGCTTGGCAATTGCGGCTGTAGGCATAGCTTCTGGCTGTGTAGCGCTCGGGGGCTCGATCTTCTTTATTGGATTGATTAGTCCGCATGTGGCTCGCAAGCTGGTAGGTCACGACTACAAAGTTCTTCTACCTACTTCAGCGCTTATTGGTGCGCTATTGCTGCTTGTAGCGGATACGATTGCTCGAACGGTCAGCTTTAAGTCAGATATTCCCGCAGGAATTATTGTAACAATGCTGAGTGTGCCTTACTTCCTATATCTATTGATGCGTTCAAAATAAATATCGATAGGTTCTATTCCTCTCACCGTATACTAAAAAGGTCTATAAAATTGCTTAATAAGCGACTTTATAGACCTTTTTCATTTTCAGAGCTTATTAAATTTCTAATAGGAGCATTAGGTTTTCCTCTACTACTACTTCTGAATTACCCTATTTCCAAAGTTCTAGTGTATACCGTTAGCTTCGCATTCGATGATTTAGCATTGATACTATAAAGTGCAAACCTTTTCCTACTTTTCAACGTCTCTAATTTATAGAAACAAAAGAAAAGATGACTTGCATTTTATTTATACAGTTGTATAATAGAAGCAGTTATACAACTGTATAATATGGAGGTTGATTCATGATTAATGAAATTAAGAAGCTATCTGATGCAGAGTTAGAAATTATGCTTGTCATTTGGAAAACTGGGAATCCAGTGAGTTCTTCCTACATATCGGATCAATTACGTAATAAACGAAATTGGGCTTTGGCTACTTTAATGACGGTACTTTCGCGACTCGTTGATAAGGGATTTCTGTATTGTGAAAAGGAGGGACGGAGCAATAGTTATCGTGCAGCCATCTCAGAAACGGATTATAAGGAATGTGAAGGGAAAATCGGCAAAATGGAAATATTGGATATGGATGATTTTGACTATACGCTTGCTACTTCCGTTTAACATTTCGTTTGCCAATAATGTCGTACGGATTCCGCTTCCTGATAGCTCAAAGATAAGTACAGTGTTTCAAGACATTCCCTCCAACAGCATACAAATTGATGTGTCAGGGATTTCTCATCCTGTTCAGCAGGCCGCATCGTTAAATCATATACCATCTCTTATGGACATCTTAACTTGGCTCTGGTTTTCCGGGTTCGTACTTTTTTTGCTTTATCATTTTACCAGTTACTACTTTTTCAGAAAACAGTCTCTTCGTTGGAGTAATTCTCTTTTAAGTGACCAGATGGTATTGAAAATAAACCAAGTTTATAAAGAAATGAAAATAAAATTATCCATCACCGTTTTAATTAGTGAAAAGGTTCCAAATCCAATGTTAGTTGGTTTTTACAAGCCGATTCTCTTCTTGCCGCATGATCAATATAACGATGAAGAGCTTGAATTTATCTTCAAGCATGAGTTAGTTCATTATAAGAGACATGACATTATATATAAGATACTCCTCTTAATTGTACATGCAATTCATTGGTTTAATCCTTTCGTGTGGTTCATGGTACGCCAAGCAGGACGTGAAATTGAAATTTACTGTGATGAGACGGTAGTGGGTACACGAAGCTTATCTTACCGTAAAAAATATTGTGAGGCTATCTTATCTGTCATACAGAATTCGGATCCCCGCTTTTTGGCTTTATCAACTAACTTTTCAGGAGGGGAAATTTCTATGAAAGAGCGATTTATATCTATTCTTAATACGAAGAAAAAACGAAACGGCATCACTCTATTTTATACCGTCCTGCTTTTGATCGGGGTAATCAGCGTGTTGGCGTCGTGCACTAATATAAAAGGCACCGAATTCATCAAACCCGGCACGATCTATTCCATTGGCTTTGATGGGGAGCAAGTTGTTGTTAATGATGCTGGCAATTCGTACTCCATAGATGCAGAGGGGAATGTTTCTGTTTCATATCGGAATGGAGATGTTAAAGCAAATGTGCCATTAAAGTTGGATACGACCGGAGGGGTTCTGGGAATGGGGCAAGAGAACACCGGTTATTTTATATCCGAGGATAAAACAGCTATTGTTTATGGTTTTGCAGATGGAAAATCATTGCCGCTGCATGTTTTAATCAGTAATGATAAGGGACAGACATGGAATGACTATCCTATTCCTGGAGCAATGGGATATGAAACAAAATTTATCGGTTTCACGAATAAAAATGATGGTTGGCTGGTCAGTGGTGCTTCACAAGGAGTTGGGAGTGCGCTGAATTATGTATATCAAACCTCTGACGGAGGTAAGACGTGGAAAGAGATAGGCAATCCAAATGATATTTATTCGGAACATTTGACCGGCGTGGGATTTTCTAGTTCGGATATCGGGTTTTTTGGGTACAGATATTATATGGATGAGGGTCCTGTAATTTATTGGACCAAAGATCAGGGGCAAACTTGGGAAAGGCTTGCTGTATCGCTTCCAGAAAAGTTTGATAAATATAAAAAAAATCCCCTTTCTCCTATCTTTAATAGAAAGGAAGGACTGTTCCCTATCTCGTTAATTGATCAAGATACCGGTGTGGCAGGAACTATATATCTTACCAGTAAAGATGAAGGAATCACTTGGGTTTATGATGAAGCTTATGATAAGCTTCTAAATCCTTAAAAAAAGCGGCCATTGGAATGGCCGCTTTTTGATTGTCCAATGGGATCTCAGATAATGGAAAAATAGATACGATGAATACTAATTCCCGAACTAAAGTCAAAAAGGCTTCTATCCTAAAGTATGCCTAAGGATAGAAGCCTATGAGAGAAATATTCGAAAAGAGTATTAGCGAATTGTAAGGGATCCAATTTTGCAACGTTCATTGATTAAAAAATAACATGAATCCAATGAATTAATATGTTGTATTACAGATGCAACTTCTTATAGGATATTATAGGGTATCAAGCGGTACATGCAGCAGTGAGAAAATTCGGAGGCTAAAGGATCCCTTCTATTTGTTTCTCAATTTGAATAAAATAGGTTACTATTTCCAACCCCCTCCTCCATGAGAAGATGACTCTACGTAATCAATCTTAATCTGACCGTTGCCTGAGCCAAGCGTGGTGTTAAAATTATATTGACGTAAGTTCCAATCATTGAAAGTCCCTGCCCAGCTATTATCGACGATAAAAGTATAACGTGTCGTAGCTGAGAAGGAGCCGCGGATGTAGGCACAAACAGCTCTTGAACCGTAGATTCCCACTTTATAACCGTTAGGATTTTGAGTGCTGCTGTTTAGAACTGACATTATCCCTTGGAAATAAGGCACAACATTTCCAGTAATTTGAGTAGTGGTCATATCGCGATCCACGGCGAAATAAATCGGAGTGGCATTCGTTTGTCCGAAGTCATTTGCCAATTCCACAGCATCTTTCGCATCACTAACACCCTGTGCATTCGTAAAGTAACTGACAGTTGTTCCACCTTTGTTTTCATAAAGGGATACTATGAACAGCCCAGCATTAGAAATTCGTGTAATCTAAGCATCTGTAAGTCCGTCATGAGAACCTTCTACACGGTTCAGGTATCGTCCAACAAATGTAAAGTTATTATTTTGAAGTGTCATCAATCTTGCTGAAGTAACGTTTGTTGCAGTATCACAACCCAGTACCAATGTGGTTTCCTTCTTTCAAATTATTAGATAGATTTCTTTAAACTGCATTCATAAGACCTCTATGAGAAAGATTGGCGCCAACCTAAAATAGTATATGAGAAATAGTTCACAAGTTCTTGGGGGAATAAATTAGTAGATATAAAAGAGGCAATTGACTTTAGTTGGATATGAGGTACAACCGTGCTAGATTCATTGTTTGAGGAGTAACTAGCATATTTATAAATCTAATTTAGAAAAAGAAGAACAGATCTGCATTTTTATTGAGATTTTTATTAAATTTCGCTTAAGTTTGTTAGGGGAGAGTTGGTTTTCTCCTAGTGCATTTCGTTCTCTTTCTAATGTCCAACTGTGGAGGTTCGATTCATCTCACTGTTAACTAAAAAAGAACAACCTATTGTACTTACGATAGGCTGTTCCTTTTTTTACAGGCGACCATAAAAAGAACAATTTCGACTTGAAATAGATTATTGTTATATGAAATATCTACTAAGCCATTACTATCCTCTACGACCTTCTGGATACTTTTTAAGCCTATACCATGACCGGATTTATTAGTTTTTGTGGAGCAGATGTCGCCAAAACGATTCGTATGAATTTCATTCACATAAGGATTCTGAATCCGGATGAACAAGCTTTCATTAAGATAATGCATATGTATGGTTATATAGCACTCTTCATTTCTTTTATCGCAACAAGCTTCAATGGCATTGTCCAGTGCATTTCCTAAAATCACACTGATAACTGTGGTGTCGAGCGTCAGCTGTGCAGGGATGTTCAAGTCTAACTTGAAGGGGATCTGATGCTTTTCAGCGACCTGCTGCTTGTAGTTGATAATGGAATCAATAATCGTATTCCCGCTATTGCTAACGCCTATTGGGTTGTCTATTTGCCCCAGTAAGTTGTCCAACTCATTCAGATTGGCAGCTTCACCGGATTGTACCTTTGCGCGTAAACCTATGAGAATATTTTTAATATCATGCTGGAACTTAAAAGATTCTTCCTGTATTTCTTTTGTCAAAAGATATTGATTTACATAGTAAGCATTTTGTTGCTCAAGTAAATAACTTTGGTTCTGCGCAGATTGGATAACTAACATACGGTCGCATAAGATAAATATCAATAAATTTATAATGAGTAGCCCTGTGGACAGGATTGGAACAAGGGTAGGGAAGGACTGCATATAAAGGCTGGATGCGAAGCTGTAGATCCCTAGTGTGCTTATAGAAGGGCAAATAAATAATAGAACCCAATACCATTTAGATAACCCGCCATTTCCAAAGGCTTTAGCTACGCGCACGGATACAAAAGCTAATATAAACATCAGCAGCTTGGAAAGAAACTGGTTCAGAATATATCCCTTTGTCGAGTAAAATAGGGGTAATGATAACTCACTAAGCGTAATAAGCGCAACCAGAAAAAGAGCGGCAACGATCCGCCATTTGATATTTCCATTGTAAAAAAAAGATAAGAGAGCAATCAGGCCAATATTGAGCGTGAGTAGGATTGAGCCTGGCAGTGAGCTATAGTGCAGAAAGACAATACAGAGGAAATATAGGGAGTACACGATAACAAGATTGGCTTTGGTGGTAAGTCGGCTAACGAAACAATGCCTGTAGAAGTAATGAATAATGATAGGTAAAAGTGGAAGCGTTACTAGATAAAATAACTCCTCCAGAAAGATATTATCCAACAAGACTCCCCCTGAATTTCAGATATTTTTTCTTAAAATCGGCACTGTATTTTGCACTAATGGGTAAAGCTTCGCCATTTAGGAGAATTACTCCCTGGTTACTGATTTCTTTAATAAAGTAAAAGTTAACGATGTAGGATTGATGGATTCGAACAAAATCGCTCACCGGAAGCTTCTGCTCTTCCTCGTTTAGTGTACTGTAGTAGTCATGTTGATCGTTGCAGGAATAAAGAATAATTCTCCGCCGGTTGCTTTCCAGATAGATGATATTTCGATAGGGGATTAGAATTTCTTTTCCTTTTTGCTGTAGTGATAAGAAGTTTTTTTTGCCTTGCTGGAGCTTGCGAATTACTTTTTCAATCGTAGAAATCAGTTTTTGCTTAAATATCTCTGAATCGATAGGTTTCTTGATAAATCCCGAGGGCTGAACATCGAAGAGTTGCAGATGATATTCATCATGACTAGAGACATAGATAAGCTGCACTAGATCATTTTCATCATTTCCCCGCAGTACATACCCAGCTTTTATTCCATCCATATCCGCCATTTCAATGTCCATAAAAATAATATCAAACGCGCAGGCCTCTTGAATGGCCTTAGTGAAGCTTTCACCGGAATAAAAGATCGAGACCTCTATTTTCCTTGTGAAATTAGGTTGAGTCTCCAGAATAAGTCTCTCTATTAATTCAGTAGTGGGAAAGTCATCATCACAGACAGCAATACGTATCACTTTATCATTCCTTTCGACAAGAATTGTCCAAAATATCCGGGAATTTGTCGACCATATAAGTCACATTATACAAATCCTTCTTAATAATTACATTAACTAACTTGATTGTTACAGTTTGAATGTAGTGTCCATGGCAACATGTTAGGATGTGGAAAAGTGAAAAGAGGAGTGTTTGATTTGACGCAAACGATCTTTGAGGCCAGAGGTTTAAGCAAACAATACGGAGAGTCTTTTGCGCTTCAGGATGTCTATATGACAATTGGGGTAGGAGATATTTATGGGTTTGTTGGCGAAAATGGGGCAGGTAAAACTACATTAATGAAAATTATAGGCGGATTGGTACATCCGACACATGGTGAAATCTCTCTTTTTGAAAAAAAGGACAAAAAAGCTGTTCACGAGGCGAGGCGAAAGGTTGGATTTCTAATTGAAAGGCCAGCGCTTTATCCTAATCTAAATGCCAAGCAAAATCTTACGTTTTATTGTCGTGCGTTTGGGATTAAGGATAAGAGCAGAATTGCGGAAGTATTGCAGGCAGTTTCTCTGGCAGATGCCGGTTCTAAGCTAACCTCAGAATACTCCCTTGGGATGAAACAACGTTTAGGTCTGGCTATTGCTCTACTTAACGATCCCAAATTTCTGGTATTGGACGAGCCTATTAATGGTCTTGATCCGTCAGGCATTGTAGAAGTGCGAAAGATCCTGGAGAAGCTTTCCAAAGAACAAGGAGTGACTATACTGATCTCCAGTCATATTTTAAGTGAGTTGCAGCTACTAGCGACCCAATACGGTTTTATTCATAAAGGAAGGTTAATCAAAGAAGCTTCTGCGGAGGAACTCTTACATACGGCGGAAACAAAGATCTGTATTCGAACGGCTGATCCCGCAGCGACACTTCAGATTTTAAAAAGTGAACTCCAACTAGAAACCATTACGATCACCGAAGCTGGAGAAATTCAAATTCCTAAAGAGAGTACAAATCTGGAAGAGCTGATGTCTCTTTTTCTGACGCAGGGCATCCATATTGAAGGGATTAACCTGTCGGCTCCAAATCTTGAGAACTATTATATGGATCTAATTGCTGGAGGTAACGAATGAGGAATTTTCTTAAGGCTGAAGCTTATTATGTAACCAAAGATCCTATGTTCAAGGGGATAAGTCTTCTTTTGCTGTTTGGAAGTGCCTTATTACTGGTTTGGATGGGGGTACAAGTAGGATTTGATATAGATGGTCCTTTAGAGCCTTTAATCACTAGCATTCAGTTATCTTTTTTTCTGTATTTCATCATTCCGATTTACGTTTGTTTTTTTGCTACCGAGGGATTTGAGTATGGGTCGGTCCAAACTATTATCGCTTCGGGTCAGCGCAGGTCATTATATTTGCTGGGAAAATATCTAACCGAATTAAAAGTTGTAGTATGGTGGGTAATTCAATTTTTTGGTCTTTTTTATGTATTGTACATGCTGGCAGCGTTTGTTACGGGTTCCCATATCGGAAATGAAAGCTTAGAGGGGAAGTTTATCGTTGCTATGGGGGCTATTGGATTCAATATTTTGTATCTCGCAGCTTATTCCGCTGTCGTACTGTTGTTAGGAGTATTGATGAAAAAATCGGCTACCGCTGTAATTGCCACTTTTGTTTTTGTATTTGGCGATTTTCTGCTCAGTGGTTATCTTAAAGACTCTTCGTATGTATATCTGCGAGTGATTTCTGAAAATACGCTAACGACGCAAATTTTTAAATTCTCTGCTGTAAATTCACATGAGATATATACCCTAAACGAGGGTATTCGTATGATCCTAATTCCTGTTGTAATCATAGGGGTTTGCTTGAGCGTTGCTTTAATTTCTTTTGAAAAGAGAGATGTGCATCTATAGAGAGGAAGGATGGATTATGAAAAAGCATAACAAAAGAACAACTGTGATCTTAAGTATTTCGGTAGTAGTTATAATTTTTTGTGTTCTTTTTGTGAGTATACGAATATCTTGACGCTGTCTATCTAGTTTAACTAGAACGTGAGGATTGAATCTCTCTGGTAAAAAAGCCACGGGGTACGTTATCAACGTACCCCGTGGCTTTAGGTGTTTATGGAAGGACATTGCCGGCAGCACGGTAGATTTCATACCATTCTTGCCGAGTGAGAGTAATATCGGAAGCTTTGGCAATATCACGCAAGCGCTGTGTATTAGTTGTGCCAACGACAGGCTGCATATTTGCCGGATGTCTGAGAATCCATGCGATGGCAATAGCTGTATTGGTTACGTCTTTTTCAGCTGCTAAGCGGTTAATGACCTCGTTCAATTCAGGGAACTTATCGTTATCTAAGAATACGCCTTCAAAGAAGCCATATTGGAAAGGCGACCAAGGCTGAATGGTCATGTCATGCAGGCGACTGTACTCCAAAATCCCGCCATCATGAACAACTGAACCGGAGTTAGTCATATTCACATTGAAACCTGTATCAATCATGCCAGTGACCATAATGCTCAATTGCAGCTGGTTGAACAGCAGCGGTTGCTTTACATTTTTCTTAAGCAGCTCGATTTGCAACGGGTTCTGATTGCTGACACCAAAGTGTTTGACCATACCTTTGCTTTCCAGAATATCAAAAGCCTCAGCGACTTCTTCTGGCTCGAACAGCGTATCAGGCCGGTGAAGCAGTAGGACGTCGATATAGTCTGTTTTCAAGCGCTTAAGGCTGCCTTCAACGGATTGCAGGATATGTTCCTTGGAGAAATCAAAAAAACCGTTGCGGATTCCGCATTTGGTTTGGATCATCATTTTATCACGCATACCCGGATTGTTCTCCAGTACGCCTGCGAATACTTCTTCGGCTTTGCCAGCTGCGTAGATGTCAGCGTGGTCAAAAAAGTCTATTCCGAGCTCAAGGGCACTATGTACATGTGTATCTGCTTCTTTTGCAGATAGATCAGCAATCCGCATACAGCCAAGCGAAATTTGTGACACCTCAAGTGCGCCGTTTGCTACACTAATTTTTTTAACCAAAAGTGACTCACTCCTTTGAATGTTAGTAGAACATGCAGTATTCAATCAAACCATATCATAAAGAGGGGAGGTAAGCCAATGTCTGTCTAAAAGAGAAAGAGGTTATCTCATCAGTAGAATTCACTACTTCAGAGACAACCTCATTTGTCTATAGGTCAGTTATTAATACATATTTGGAATGTCGACATTAGGATCAATGTCAGCTTCGTAGTCTACACCCTCTGTTCTAAAACCAAACAGGTTAAAGAAATCTTGGCGGTAGCCTTCAAGATCAGCAAGCTCACCTGCATTGTCGGTTGTCAGCTCGTCCCAACGTTTCATAACCTCAGTCTGAACATCCTCACGCATTTCCCAGTCATCAATTCGGATCAAGCAGCCCCCGTCAGCAGTAGCTTCGCCCCCACTGTAAAGATGCTCAGAGAATAAACGGTACATTTGTTCAATACAGTTCTCGTGCAGCCCTTTTTCCTTCATTACTTCATACAATGCAGAGATATAAAGCGGGACTACAGGAATCGCGGAGCTGGATTGGGTTACCAGAGCTTTGTTCACGGAAACAAAAGCACGTCCACCTTGAGTGGACAGGCGATCATTCAGTTGGATCGCTGTTTGTTCCAGATCATGTTTGGCTTGACCAATCGTTCCGTCGCGATAGATAGGGTGAGTGATTTCAGGGCCGATGTAGGAGTAAGCAACGGTTGTAGCTCCATCGGCAAGCACGCCAGCTGCTTGAAGCTGATCGATCCACATTCTCCAGTCTTCGCCGCCCATAACTGCGATGGTCTGACGTACTTCCTCTTCTGAAGCAGGCTCAATAGTGGTCATGGAAACTTCACCTGTGTGGAAGTTCAAGGTTTTGTTCGAATAAGCGGTTCCCACCGGTTTAATGACAGAGGAGAAGGTTTCTCCTGTTACCGGATGAGTGCGGCGTGGTGAAGCGACACTATAGACAACTAAATCAACTGTGCCATATTCAGCTTTAATCAATTCAATGGTCTTTTCTTTGATAGCATCGGAGAAGGCATCGCCAACTATGCTGTGAGATTTAAGTCCAAGCTGCGCTGCTTGTTGTTCAAAAGCTGCGGAGTTGTACCAGCCAGCAGAAGCTGTACGTTGACCTTCAGCAGCTTTATCAAAGAAAACACCAATAGTGTTGGCTCCAGCACCGAAAGCGGCTGAAATTCTGGAAGCTAGTCCGTATCCGGTAGAAGCACCAATGACTAGTACATTAGCGGGTCCCTCAATTTTCTTTTGTGCTTTTACATATTCAATTTGTTGTTGTATTTGTTTGGCGCATCCCTCTGGATGGGCTGTTGTACATATAAATCCGCGAGTTTTAGGTTGAATAATCATCAAGGAATTCCCCTTTTTATAATAATTAAAGTCCAATGTTACTTCAGAGAAAGTATAGCAAACAATATTTACTAATACAAAGAATTTAGGATATTGGAGAAGAATGACTGCTCTCCACTACGATCGACTGCCATCCGCTGTCGCTTACGGACCCAGATGACTTTATATGCAAATTTATCGCCTTTTCAGCAGGGTTTCGGACCCCAGAGACGTTATTGCTTAGAAAAAGGTTCATATTAGGTGTATTTCGTGCCAATAGAGGCTATGAGGTCCGTTGGAATTCCAAATGTGCAATAATGCTGCGTTACGGGTCAACTATGTCCGATAGGGGATTGTGCGGGGAGCTGGGATAGGTCGATCGAAGAACGTACGAAGGAAATAAAACGAACAAATGACGAATCTTACGAATCGTGGCAATCCAACTAACTAATCCGAATCATCCGATGAACCAAAGCAGAAAAGGGGCTGCCCCAGCAGCCATTTCGTGGCCATGGGACAACCCCTTAATCTAATGAGGCTAGATTACGCCTTAAATATGGAATCTATAGTTTTGATCTCTTCAGGTGTCAGCTGCACCTTCAGCGTCTCTAAGTTGGAAACGATTTGCTCAGGACGTTTGGCGCCCGGAATAAGCGCATCGATGGAAGGTACGGTCAAATACCAGGCAAGTACGACATGTGCGACTTCGACACCTTTGGCATTGGCAATCTGACGAACCTTGTCCACCTTCTCCAGATTCTTGGCAAAGGTCTCCCCTTGAAATAGCGGATCATTTTTTCTAATGTCGCTGAATGTATCGCCTTGCTTATATTTGCCGCCCAGCAGGCCCGACGCAAGTGGGAAATAGGGCACGAAAGAAATGCCGTGTTCCTGCGTATAAGGGAGCAAATCTTGTTCCGCATCACGATGCAGCAGATTGTAATGGGATTGAAGAACATCCACATGACCGTCTTTGTTGGCTTCTTTCAGCTGATCAATGGAGAAGTTAGACACCCCGATCGCTCTAATCTTCCCTTCATCCTTCAGCTTCTGAAGTTCACCTACAGCTTCGTCCTTAGGTGTGCTTTCATCAGGAAAATGAATATAGTAAAGATCAATATAATCGGTCTGGAGGCGTTTCAAGCTGTCTTCCACAGACTGTCTTAGAAAAGCTGGAGAGTTGTCGAGTGTAATCTTGTCACCGGTAATCACGTGAGCCCCTTTAGTAGCAATGACCACATTGTCGCGGCCGCCTCTTTCCTTCAGCACTTCGCCAATCAGTTCCTCGGATCTTCCTGGTCCATAAATAAAGGCGGAATCAATAAAATTAATCCCATGATCCAGAGCGCTGCGCACAATATTTCTGCCGGTTTCATCATTTAAACCCGGAAATAAATTATGCCCGCCAACAGCATTGGCACCCAGACCCAGTGGGAGAACCTGCAGATTGGTTTTTCCTAAAGTTATTTTATTAGCCATAATCAATAGTCAGCTCCTTGAAATATAATACGTACTATATTAAGTATAGAGAATAACTGAGGTCTGGACAAATTTTGCCTTCCAGCTTTATACATGAATATTTAAACCGGATAAGTTATGATAGTAAGAAAAATTTTATATTCGCGTTCGTGCAATCATGATGAGGAGAAGGAGGTCCGTCTTATGCTAGTCATTAATCAAAATGAAGTGGCTGAATTGTTAGCTATGGAATCTTGCATCTCCGTTATGGAATCTGTGTTGAAGGCTCTGTCCGCTGGACAAGCCGTACAAAGCTTGAGACAAGTACTTCCTTTACAAAAGAGCAATCTGCTCGGCTTAATGCCGGGTTATTTGCAGCATGAAGAGGTAGCTGGTGCCAAAATCATCAGTGTATTTCCCGGCAATCATGGTTCAGGCCTGCCTTCTCATCAAGGTCTTGTTACCCTATTCGATTCATCTACGGGTGTTCTGAAAGCTATAGTGGATGGACAAAAGATCACAGCCATTCGTACGGCGGCAGTCAGTGCAGCAGCAACCCGATATCTGGCCAGAGAGGATGCTGAGATCCTTGCTATTCTTGGAACTGGTGAACAAGCAAAAAGTCATCTGGAAGCGATGTTGCGGGTTCGACCCATTCGTGAGGTAAAAGTATGGAGCAGGACACTCGCAAAGGCGCAGGATTTCCAAATGGAGATGAGCCAAAAATATGATGTGCAGATCATTGTTGCTGAGACAGTTCAAACGGCAGTCAGCGCAGCGGATATCATTTGTACCGTGACAGCATCCACCGAACCTGTGCTCAAGGGAGAATGGCTGAAACCGGGTGTACATATCAATGCTGTCGGCGCATGTAGACCCAATGATCGTGAGCTGGATTCGGAGACCGTCCAATTAGCTAAGTTATATGTAGATCGGCTGGAATCCGCTCAGAATGAATCTGGGGATTATTTAATCCCGCTGAACGAAGGCAAAATCACAGCAGATCATATTGTCGGGGAGATTGGCGAGCTGATCAGCGGCACTATCGAGGGCAGAAGGTCCGCAGCTGACATTACTCTTTTTAAAGGATTAGGGCTGGCTATAGAGGATTTAGCAGCAGCTAATTTTATATATAGTGAAGCTGTTAGATTACATAAAGGCACTGAAATTGCATTCTAAGGAGCGACTACACGATGAGCACTTATGAAGGTCTGTATGATTTCAAGTTGACGGAGCAAGAGGAGGAGCGGGCTAAACGCTTGCATGAACAGAACATTATTATCGATTTGCTGTTTCAAGGGCCCTTATCTCCAAGCGCGATTCCAGACTCTATCTCTGACAGAATCAAAGAATTATGTGAGCCTTATAAAGATGAGCCAATGGTATACAGCAGTATGCCTGCAAAAATCATCACAAAGCTATCTGCGAGCGGAGAGATCCCTGAGTATAAGGAAGAGTGGTACAAGTCCGGAATTACAGCAGGGAACCGCGAACTTCATTTGGAAACCTTAGACAGCATCATTACAAGCATGGCAGAGGTGCAGCTGCAATTCGATTCTGCAGATTGGTTAATCAAAGCCTTAACTGCCGAAGACATACGCGCTGCCAAGCGTAATGGTCATAAGGCGGGCATTATCACAGCACAAGAAACGGATGGTCTGGGCACGAATCTTGATCAATTAGATGTACTTTATAACTTCGGATTAAGAATTCTACAATTGACCTATAACAATCAGAACCAGATTGGGGCGGGCTGCGCAGAACAATCGAACGCCGGTGTCACTAATTTCGGAAAAAGATTCATTGCACGCTTGAACAAGCTGGGAATCATTGTAGATACGGGGCATTGCGGGAAACAGACTACATTAGATGCCTGCGCTTATTCCACAACTCCGGTGATTGCTTCACATACGGGTGTAGAGGCGATCTATCCGCATATGCGCTGTAAAAGTGATGAGGAGATTATCGCGATAGCCAAGACGGGTGGAGTTATTGGTATTTTTGCTATGCCTTGGTTTGTTCATGAAGATCCTAAACATACAACTATTGACCATGTGCTGGATCATATCGAATATGTAATCCGGCTTGTAGGCGTGGATCATGTCGGAATTGGAACCGATTGGCCGATGAGCGATGTACTCTGGTCATTGGTTTATTTTAAAGAACATATCGCACCCAAGCTTGGATTTGCCAAAGGAGACGGACCTTCTACAGAAACCGTTGCTGGACTTGAGAAATATAGTTATTTTATTAACTTTACTAGAGGTTTGGTTGCCCGCGGTTATGCGGATGCAGATATTGCTAAGATCATGGGCGGCAACTGGCTGCGCGTATTTGAAGAAATTTGCGGATAGGGGATAAACAGATGACAACCTACTTACACACAACTACATTTAACGTCTACTTTTCTGGTGTTTATACAGGCAAAATTCATTTTACAGAGCAACAGATCATGCTCGCTAAGGTCGATCCGCGCAGAAGAACGCAAATGCAAGACAATGTGCTGGATGGACAGTTCAAAACTGTGCTTCCACTTCAAAAAATCCACAAACATTTAGACGCTTATGCTAAAGCGGAGTGGGTAGATTATGAGGTTGTGCTGAGTAATGGCGATATCTATCAAAAGCATATCCAGTATCAGGCGCAGATTGAAGGCCGCGAACTGACCTCACAAGTATGGGCGCTGCGCAAAGAGACGGCTCTGGACATTGTGACTTTGGATGGGGAGATTATCGCTTTTCTTACACCGAATCGGTATGGTATTGAGCTTATGGTTAAAGCGGGTTATGAGAAGCTGACTCCGTTAGTGGTCTACGATGATCCTCTTCTATCTAAGGCAGAATATGGTGTAAACGATCTGGGCACTGATCTGATTCCGATGCGTGATGGAGTGAGGCTGGCGACAGATGTTTTTTTACCAGAGGGCATTAAGCCGGGAACCAAGCTGCCAACAATTCTCGTAAGAACATGTTATGACCGCAACGGAAAAAAAGAGATTTTTATGAGATGGGCCAATAAAGGTTATGCAGTAGTATCGCAGGATGTTAGAGGTCGGGCGGATTCGGAAGGCGAACTGATTCCTTTTTACAATGAACGGGAGGATGGCTATGATACGATTGATTGGATTATTGCTCAGGACTGGTCGGATGGCAACGTCGGCATGTGGGGCGCATCCTATCTAGGCTTTGTTGTTGTGGCGGCGGCCACCAGTGGGCACCCGAATCTGAAGGCGGTTGTGGATGAAGTGAATGTGGGCTCTCCATTTGTTGATACCGTTCGCAAAGGGGGAACCCTTTGTTCTTGGCCGTTGCTCTCTTGGACTCTTGCTCAATCTGTGGGTACTCGGACGGATTTTGATATCTTTGGAGGCATTACGGTGAATCCGGAAGCAGCCGTTGATGCAAGACCGATTAAAGAGATCCCTCAGCAAATGATTGGCAAAACATCAGGTCCATGGGATCTGTGGAGCCAGCATCCCGAGTATGATGATTTCTGGAAAAACTGTACTTTTACCGAGCGCGGAGATCAGGTGCAGGTGCCTATGTATGTCATCTCAGGCTGGTATGACGGCGATAGCGCCGGCGTATCGGAGACTTGGAGAATGCTGACAGAACATGATGTGCCTAATCGCAAAATCCGTCTGGGCGCTTGGGAGCACGGGCCGAACAGAGCCAGAGACTATGAAGGTGCGAGCTTCGGCAATGATGCCGTAGTCTATGATTACGATGTTTCTGTGCTGCGCTGGTTCGACCGCTTCCTCAAAGGCATTCCAAATGGAATAGATCAGGAGCCTAGAGCCTCTTATTATGTTGTTGGTGAAAATCAGTGGAGAACGTCCGCGGATTGGACACCTGCCGAAGCCACAGTTTCTTCCTTCTACCTTTCCAGCGGTGGGCGAGCGAATTCAGGACATGGGGATGGGCAACTGCTCGCAGCGCCTGAGGAACATTCTCCTGAAGATACTTATGTCTATAATCCTCATGATCCTATGAATGATAGCGGTGAACGAGAGCCTGAAAATTTGCGGAAATACGAGCTGCGCAATGATATCCTTGTCTACACTAGTGATATTCTGACGGAAGAGCTGACTGTGGCCGGAGAACTGTCTGCTGTTATCTACGCTGCCAGCACTGGCAAGGATACGGATTGGGTAGTTACGCTTAGTGATGTGAATGAACAAGGGGACTCCATCCGGTTATCCAATTATATTGTCAGAGCTAAATATCGTCATGGATTGGAAGCACCTGAGCTGCTGATTCCTGGGCAGGTGGAGAAATATGATATTTTCATGCCGAATATAGCCCATAGATTTGCTGTTGGACACCGAATTCGGTTCTCGGTTACTTCGTCCAGCAAATTCGTTGCTTTCCCTAATACAAATACAGGTAATAATCCATATGAAGATTCAGAAGCGATTACTGTGCTGCAGACCGTCTACCATAATCGTGAGTATCCGAGCCATGTGAAGCTGCCGGTGGTTCCTAACGCTTAAATATGACTTTAATACGAAGAAGATGCTGAACAAAGGTAAAAGAAATTACCACTTGAAGCTGAGGCAGCATTTGATGACCAATGATGCTTCAAGTGGCGTACCGAGTGAGCACCGAGTGAGGCATAGGTAAAATAATAAGTGAAGAACGAACTTAAGCTTTAAATGAAGCAAAAGGTAAAGCACTTATAGAACGATTAGGGAATTTCTCCCTGAAATTCTTTGGATTCTGGTCGTCAGACATATAATTGGGGAAAAACTCCCTAATATATGTTTGATTCCCGGGAATTAAGGAAAACAGCTTATTTATTAGGGAGTAATTCCCTGATTTCGTTCATTTAGAGCGAATATATGCTATTTTCAGGGAGTTTTTCCCTAATTAGTTTTAGATCCACTCCGCACAACGCGCAAACGCAGAACGCATCCCCCCATCACGCAAACGCAGAACGCCTACATCGCTACCATCCCAAACGCCCAATCCAATGGCATAGCACACTAAGAACTAAATAGTCTATTGGCAAAGCAAAAGTTTTGGTGGAAAAAATGGTCGATCGTCATGAAATAGGTATCACCTAAGGCCGGTATGTGAAACCTCTCCCCAGAATGGCCCTTCCAGACTTATACCATAAACCTTGAACCATACTGTAAGGTTAACCTTGTATTTTTGGAGAAATGTCGATTATTCACAGAAAAGCGCATAAATGCTCCCTTCTTAGGTCACAATAGGGAAAAACCAGAATGAAGGGATTAACGTGAACGCGTTTCGCTTAAAAAAACAACTTTGGCGGCGATGGAGACGTTGGAAAAAGGCGCTTTGGGTAGGAGCTGCTTGTATAGCTTTTACTGTACTGGCTTGGCGCAGTATGCAGGTACCTGAGGAAATCAGTGGACTGCTGACGAATTCTAGCTGGGCGGATAGTGCCGATAGTGAGTTAGCCGCAGCTGTCTTTAAAGTAGGCGAGGACAGTGATGAGGCAAAAGAGAAGGGCACTTTAAATAACGAACAACTGCTGCAAACCATCTCCCAAAGTGGGCTCAGCAGAACCGTTCATTTAAAAACAACCTATGTGTCCGGAGAAGAGATTCAGACGTTGCCAGGCGTAAAGAACCCGCTTCAGCTGAAGACTATAATCAATGAACACCCTGAATGGAGCGGTTGGATTAGTTCAGAAGGGGATTTGTGGCTGGAACAAAAAGTGAATGATTTATCGACAATGATAAAAAAAGAAGCCTATATTGGTGTAGATGCGTTTGGGAATTTGACCTTGTTTAAAGGTCCGCCAGTTCAGGAAAAGGTACTGAAGACTTTTTTTCAAATGGATATGGGTTCCCTGAAATCCTCATTGCCGGAAAATATTTGGAAAGAGCTTCACGAGGGGATTCGTGTTCAGGATATTGAAGAGTACAACAGTGTGCTGTCTACCTTCAGTGATTATGCCCGCGAAGCTGCTGAGCATGTCATGCAGAACAAGCAATAGATTTGATAAGCTGTCCAAAAGTCATTATTAATGGCTGAGGGCAGCTTTTTTGTGTGAAATGAAACGGGGAAGAGTCTAAGCTGTAGGCCTAAAGTTGCCATTTCGCTGCAAACGGTAAACTTTTTTTCTCCCGCAAGGGGGATTTTTGCTATAATGGTTAGAAGGAATACATATGTTCGCTTCATGGCGGAGGAATGGATGAAAACGGTGGAATAATCTGCCTGTTATAGAGGAGAGATCATGTTTGCGTATTTTGGGAATTGATCCGGGGCTGGCGATCGTCGGCTTTGGTTTTGTGGATAAGGAAGGACATAAACTGACCCCCGTCCAATATGGTTGTATTCAGACTGAGGCTCATACGCCTGAGGAAGAACGACTGCTGCATGTCTATGAAGGCATGGGTCAGCTCATTGATAAATATAAACCCGATGCTGTGGCGATAGAAAAGCTGTTTTTCGCTCGCAACGTTACTACAGCATTGCCAGTGGCGCAGGCCCGCGGTGTGACTATATTAGCTGCAGTACAGCGGGGTCTCCCCGTCTCGGAATATACACCTATGATGGTAAAGCAGGCTGTTGTGGGTTATGGTAAGGCTGAGAAACGGCAGGTCCAGGAAATGGTGAAGCTGCTGCTGAAGCTATCGGCGATTCCGAAACCCGATGATGTGGCGGATGCGCTGGCGGTAGCGGTATGTCATGCCCATTCGAGCAGTCTTAATTCTAAATTAAATGAGGTATTGCGAAAATGATAGATTTCTTAAGAGGACCCGTTGTTCATTTGGAGTCGGAATATGTGGTGCTGGATGTGCAGGGAGTAGGATACCGGGTGTTCTGCCCGAATCCTTATGCTTTTGCCAAAGTAGAAGGACCTGTAACGATCTATATTCATTACCAAACACGTGAGGACGCTACGCTATTATTTGGGTTCCCGACTCGTGAGGAACAAAAATTGTTCCGCAAGCTGATAGAGGTATCAGGCATCGGTCCTAGGGTTGCGCTTGGAATCCTGACAGGTGGAACACCGGATCAGTTAATTTCAGCGATTTATCAAGAGAATATAACGTTCTTAACGAAATTGCCGGGCATTGGCAAAAAGACAGCACAGCGTATGATCCTTGATTTGAAGGACAAGCTGGACGGACTCAGTATGGCTTCAATGCAAACGGGATTGTTTGCAGTGCCAACGGAAGAGGCAACGGACGGATTGGCCTGGCAAGAGGCGCGGGATGCGCTTAAGGGGCTGGGTTATACCGAAAGCGAATTGGACCGCGTGTGGCTCGCTTTGAAGAAAGAGGGAGCAGAAACAGGAACTGTAGATGTGCTGATGAAGAAAGCACTAGGGCTGCTATATATAGCTAAGTAAAGCCGTACACATCCTAAAGAAAGGGAGCGATAGGAAATGGATGACCGGATTATATCCGCGAATTTGATGATGGACGAGCAGGCGGTAGAACTAAGCTTGCGCCCTCGTTATCTGGGAGAATATATCGGCCAGACTCAGGTGAAAGAAAACCTGAAAGTATATATAGAAGCGGCCAAAATGAGAAGCGAAGCGCTGGATCATGTGCTGCTGTACGGACCTCCGGGTCTCGGCAAAACAACGCTCGCTAATATTATCGCCAATGAGCTGGGTGTGAACCTGCGAACAACTTCCGGCCCTGCGATAGAGCGTCCAGGCGACCTTGCCGCTCTGCTGACGAATCTGCAGGAAGGAGACGTGCTTTTCATCGATGAGATTCACCGTTTGCACCGCACGGTCGAGGAGGTTATGTATCCTGCGATGGAGGATTTCGCGCTGGATATCATGATCGGCAAAGGACCAAGTGCCCGTTCGGTACGATTGGATTTGCCGCCGTTCACACTGATAGGTGCCACAACCCGGGCAGGACTATTGTCTGCGCCATTGCGTGATCGTTTCGGAGTGGTCAGTCGCCTGGAATTCTATAACATAGATGAGCTGAGTTACATTGTATCTCGAAATGCGGATCTTCTAGGCATTGAGATTGTTGGCGATGCAGCAGAAGAGATTGCACTTCGTTCGCGGGGAACGCCGCGGATTGCCAACCGCTTATTGAAGCGGGTCCGTGATTTTGCTCAAGTGCGCGGAGATGGAATTATAACTCCTGAAATTTCTGGGGAAGCATTGAAGATGCTTCAGGTGGACCCGCGTGGGCTGGACAGTATTGACCACAAGATGTTAAGTGCTATGATTTCAAGCTTTCGCGGCGGTCCTGTAGGACTGGATACGATTGCAGCTACGATTGGTGAGGAAAGTCAGACGATTGAGGACGTATATGAGCCGTACCTGCTGCAGATAGGTTTCTTGCAGCGGAGTCCGCGTGGAAGAATTGTAACCCCGGCCGCTTATCATCATTTAGGGCTTCCGCTCCCTCCGGAGCAGCACTAGTTCGTCACTACAATTATAAAGGAGGATGCTGGATGAAGCATACGAAGAGGAAATGGAGAGGGGTCGCCCCGCTAAGCAAAGGATTGCTTGCGGCTGCGCTTGCTGTAGGAAGTTTCCTGATCCCTGCGGGTGCCAGTCATGCCGATTCTAATAGCACGATACGAGTTGCTCTTTATGCTGATATTGGAAGTAAATATAAATCCACTGTGCCAGCAGTAACACTGCAATCAACGCAAAGCTTTACTTTGCTGTCGGATCAAGCAGGAAGTGCTCCTTTGGTATCTGTCCCAGGACAGAAGCAAATTCGTATAAGTCTGGACGGATATAGAGTTAAGGTGATGGAGGCTTCAAGCTGGCAGACAGCAGCGGATGCAGCTAAAAAGCTCCAATCCACCTCCGATAAACCGCAGATTTTTGCAATCTCCAGAAATGGAGCGACTGTGTATCAGTTGTACACGGGCGTCTATGCTAGTGAAGCAGCTGCCAAGGATGGGCTTACCCGTGTAGTCAAAGCAGGGCTGAGCATTCCTGCTGACCAAACCCCAGCGGTGAAAGGCAATAAACATTTATCAGCTGGCCGCTATTCTTCGGAGCAGGAAGCAGATGTGGCGCTTAATAGCCTCACTGCAGCTGGTTTAGATGCTTGGAAGGTGTTTCTGGCAGGAAACGACGGCAGTGCACAAGTAGAGGTATGGGTAGGCGAAGCTGCCAACGATAGTGATTTAACAGCTGTTCAGGCCGCTGTGTCTACGGCGGCACCACAATTTACGGTTTCTGTGGCCACCTCGCCCGGATTAATACTGCGTAAGGATGCCGGGCTGGATTTTAGCAGTGAAACTCAAGCCGATCATTATCTGGTTTCTGGAAGCAATGCTAAATTTCTTGCGGCAGGCAGCGAGGCTGGGATTCAGTTAGTGGAAAGATCCAAGCGTACATATCGCGGAAATTTGGAACTGAGCAATTTGAGCGGATCGCTGGCTGTAATTAATGTAGTGCCGCTGGAGCAATACTTGTATGCCGTAGTGGGAGGAGAGGTTTCCTCCAGCTGGCCGGAAGAAGCGCTAAAAGCTCAGGCTGTCGCCGCCCGCAGCTATGCGCTGTCGCAAGGCAACCGTTTTGATGTAGCGAATGTAGTAGATACTACTCTTAGTCAGGTATATAACGGAATCGGGTCTGAAGCTCCCTCCATTATCAAAGCTGTAGATACTACTACTGGTGAAGTGCTGATGAGCGGTGGTAAAGTTGTTGAGGCTGTATTTTCTTCCAATAGTGGTGGTGTGACAGCTGACCCTTCAGAGGTTTGGGCGAATGGTGGCGATGTATTTGCTAGTGTTCCAAGCGTTGAAGATGTTTCGGCTGCTGCTGCTGCTAAGAAGTGGTATTATGTTCTGCTTGCGAATGGTACCTCTGGTTATGCACGTGAAGATAATATTAAATTAACGGGCAGCAAAACTGCTGCCGGACTCGATATAGTTACGGCTACAACCAAAGATGTGAATATACGTCCTCTGCCAGTTATTGAGAGCAGTGTTAGTGCGGTCGGAAAGCTGAATCCGGGTGAGAACGCTGTGGCTCTGGATAAAGTATATGAGTCCGGCAGCTATAGCTGGATCAAAGGGCCGTATACCTCTGCTGAACTTCTAAAAAGCTTGCAGGGTAAAACAACAAGCACGCTCCCTTCCAGCATCTCTAACCTGCAAGTTACTCAGCGCGGTCCTTCTGGAAGAGCGATTCAGGTGAAAGCTAATGGTCAGGCTCTGAATGTGAAATATCCTGATATGTTCCGCTCCGCGTTTAATGGATTACCTAGTACTTTGTTTGATATTGTGGCACCCGGAAGTTATACTGTATTAGGCGCTGACGGCGCTACCGCCACAATTAGCAGCTCGCAGAGTGCTGGTGTGCTTTCCGCATCGGGGAAGGTTAATGTAAATGGCAGTGGAACTGTAGTGATGGGTGGAGATTCTGCAGCCAGAGTGATCACTAACAGCTCGGGCTTTCTGTTCATTGGACAAGGCAACGGCCATGGTCTAGGCATGTCGCAGTGGGGCGTGAAAGGCATGGCGGACAGCGGGTATGATTACAAGCAAATATTGCAACACTATTATAAGAACGTTACTATAGTTAAGGAATGAAGACAGACCATGAATGTAGATGCTTATGATTTTCATTTGCCGGAAGAATTGATTGCCCAGACACCTCTCGCTGATCGCAGTGCTTCTAGACTGCTTTTAGTGAATAAGGAGGATGGAGAGCTGGCTCACCGGCATTTTACCGATATTATTGATTATTTTAATCCCGGAGACACGCTTGTTCTAAATGATACGAGAGTCATTCCAGCGAGATTGTTTGGAGTGAAAGAAGATACTGGTGCTAAGGCGGAAGTGCTCCTCCTGAAGAATCTTGGGGATGATCGCTGGGAAGCACTTGTAAAGCCAGGGAAAAAGCTCAAGACAGGCGCGGTGATCATCTTTAGCGATGAGCTTCGTGCCGTTATCGAGGACGAAGCTGATATGGGCGGCCGTACGCTTCGTTTCATATATCAGGGTATTTTTCAGGAGATTCTGGACAGGCTGGGAACGATGCCGTTGCCACCTTATATTAAGGAAACACTGGATGATCGTGAACGATATCAGACTGTGTATGCTCGGCATGAGGGATCGGCCGCTGCGCCTACCGCAGGGCTTCATTTTACCCGAGAATTGCTGGAACAGATTGAGGCTAAGGGTGTAAATATCGCTTATATCACCCTTCATGTAGGTCTCGGTACTTTTCGTCCGATGTCTGTAGAGAAGGTTGAAGAGCATGTTATGCATTCTGAGTACTTCGTAATGTCTCAAGAGACGGCAGATACCATAAATGCTACTAAGGCACGAGGCGGCCGTATTATTGCAGTTGGCACAACGTCTTGTCGGACACTTGAAACGGTCGGAAGACAATGTGAAGGTGGTCCGCTTGTGGAATGCAGTGGCTGGACGGATATTTTTATCTATCCAGGGTATAAGTTCAGTGTAGTAAATGCGCTAATTACCAATTTCCACCTGCCAAAGTCTACTTTGGTTATGTTGGTTAGCGCTTTGGCAGGTCGGGAACATATTCTAGCTGCTTATGAAGAAGCGATAGAGCAGAAGTACCGATTCTTTAGCTTTGGAGATGCAATGTTTATTTATTAAGGTAAGAGGATGGGTTAACTTATGGCAGCAATTACTTATGAGCACATCAAAACGTGCAAACAATCCGGAGCCAGACTTGGAAGAGTCCACACTCCACATGGTGTGATTGAGACACCAGCATTTATGCCAGTCGGCACACAAGCTACAGTCAAGACTATGAGTCCTGAAGAGCTGAAAGAGATGGATGCCCATATTATTTTGAGCAATACTTACCATCTGTTTCTAAGACCAGGCCATGATATTGTTCGTGAAGCTGGTGGACTGCACAAGTTCATGAACTGGGATCGTCCGATTCTGACAGACAGCGGCGGGTTTCAAGTATTCTCGTTAAGCGACATGCGCAAGATTACGGAAGAAGGAGTTCATTTCCGTTCCCATCTAAATGGGGATAAGAAATTCCTGTCTCCGGAAGTAGCGATGGAGGTTCAGAACTCCCTGGGTTCAGATATAATGATGGCATTTGATGAATGTCCTCCATTCCCGGCTGAGTATGATTATGTGAAAAAATCACTGGAGCGCACCACGCGCTGGGCAGAACGTTGCCTGAAAAGTCATGCTCGTCCTAACGATCAGGGTCTTTTTGCTATTGTGCAAGGGGGCATGTATGAAGATCTGCGCCGTCAGAGCGCGGCTGATTTGACTTCCATGGATTTCCCGGGGTATGCTATTGGGGGGCTCAGCGTCGGAGAGTCCAAGCAGCTAATGTATGAAGTGCTGGATTATACAGTTCCCCTGCTGCCACAAGGCAAACCTCGCTATTTGATGGGCGTGGGTTCACCGGATGCGCTGCTGGAAGGATCAATCCGAGGAGTGGACATGTTCGACTGTGTCTTGCCTACTCGTATTGCCCGTAATGGAACAACGATGACCAGTCAGGGAAGACTCGTTGTACGCAACGCTAAGTATGCCCGTGATTTTGGGCCGCTTGATCCGGAGTGCAATTGCTATACATGCCGGAATTATTCCCGCGCTTATTTGCGCCATCTAATCAAAGCCGATGAAACCTTCGGACTTAGATTGACGACATACCACAATTTGCACTTCTTGTTGGATTTAATGCGTAAAGTGCGTGAAGCCATCAAGGAAGATCGGCTGCTTGATTTTCGCGATGAGTTTTTTGCCAAATACGGATTATATGATAATCTTAAAGGCTTTTAGGGTTTGATTTATGAGTCATGCTTTAATGTACTTTGAAAGGGGGGAGAAATATGATTCAATCGTTTCAATATGCAACTGGCGCAGGTGGTGGAGGTAGCATACTAGGCCTGGTAGGTCCCTTTGTCCTTATGTTTGTAGTATTCTACTTCTTGCTGATTCGTCCGCAACAAAAGAAGACCAAAACTCGTAACGCAATGTTGAAAGCTCTGAAAAAGGGCGATAAAATCGTTACTATTGGAGGACTTCACGGTACGATCATGGAGATTTCCGATGATATCGTGGTTCTGCGGGTCAACGATGTAACTAAGCTGACTTTTGATCGCGGTTCCATCAGCCACGCTGTGGCTACGGATGTCGAAGAGAAAGTATAGACTTGTTATTTAAGTACATAAAAAGCGGTGTCTTCTCATTGGAGAGGACACCGCTTTTTTGATCTTCAAGGTTATTGAGATTTAGCAGCTTTAACTTTAACGTACATTTGTTACGCGGCTCGGAACGGTAAGCGATTCTTCACGTCCCCGCAAAGTTAATTTGGCGAGTTGAACGCCAACTGTAGAGGCTAGTACAGCTAGCAAGGTTCCACCAATCATATCTGTAAGCCAATGAATGCCCAGATAGAAGATTCCAAAGACGATTACAACTGCGGAAATACTAGTGATGACCATCCAGCGCCGGTTCCCTGAACGGAAGGCCAGAAGTGCCATTGTAACAGATATGGACGTATGTAGACTCGGGAAGCAGTTATTTAGACCGGATAGCGGTCTATATTCCTGTTCAAATTTCGGAAATACATCCAGCATAGTAAATTTGACGCCTGCCGGCAGATAGGACCAAACCTCGTTTACCGGGAAGTAAAGATAGAATGGAATCGCCAAGGCATAGTTGATAATAATAGCATAACAGGTTGCGTATAACATCACCCGGTTTTTATCTAACAGATATACCCCTAATGAAGCTGCTAGAACGGATTGAAGCATGAAAATGTAGAAAAAGACGATGATCGGTGTTAACCATGGACTGTAGAATATATCCTGAACGGCTTGGACAAAATGACCCTCTAGGCCAAATATAAACGGCGTATAATCAGAGGTAAGATGCATTTTTTGTTCAATTTGCAGTTCATATTTATTTATGGCTAATACGCCAAACATTCCTGCAATCAGCAACAAAAACTTATAAGATCGCAGCATCTCTTTCCCAATTTCAACCAATGCCATGATTGGATTACGTTTAGAGCCAATCCATACTAATATCACTACTAATGCAACTGTGTACAAAACAATATGGTTCATTGATTGGTAAAACAAAGCAATCGAAGCCTCCTTGATCTCTTAATGAAGTCAGATGATCACAGTTTAACATATTTTCAAGGAATGTTTCGAATTTAATGGAATTATAATTTTAGCTTTTTTGTAAATTAACGCCAAACATTCCGCCGAGAGCGCCAATTGCTGCAGCTGCGAGAACCCATAGCAGATCTACGCCAGATGGTGCGCTATCCAGTGCCAAAAAACCGATTAACAGAACGATAATCCCATAAAATGCTCCTGTAAGACTTCCTTGATACCAGCCTTTGCTCGTGGCTCTGCGACCGGCGGTTAGTCCTCCGAATGCTGCAGCTATGCCGTGTACAATGTATGTGTACATTGAGAGATCCTGCTCCTTCAGACTGCTGCCCCATAACAAAAGAGAGAGGACAAACGCACCCATCAGCATCCAAAGGAATGATCGACATAGGCCAGATAACACAGGATTGGCTATTCTCCACGAGAACATGCGCCGGATTAAATACATGGTACAACCTCCTAAAGTTTTTTTGAGAAAAAAGAATCAACATAGTTATTATTCATTGTATGGGATGGCTTGCCCCAATAGTACAAGAAAGGGCATTGCAGCCTTTTTACCATTAATTAATATGCCGGCTTCCGAATGTTCCCTGCACAGAGCGGTCAGAATAGGGTTACATTAATCCACCCGAGGAAACAAGTCTGCGGGTGAGAATGGAGGGGAGCGAAGCTATATGTTCCAGCATATCTCTACCCATATTTTCTTGACCGTGCTGATGTATTTCTTCATATTCCTGTGTATGCGCATCATGGGGAAGAGGGAAATAGGTAAGCTGTCTGTATTTGATTTAACGATCTCCATCATGATTGCCGAGATTGCTGTATTTGTGCTTGAGGATATCAATCGGCCGATCTATGAAGGAGTCGTTCCGATGGCAACATTGGTGTTGATACAGGTAATTGTGGCTCAACTCAGTCTTAAGAGCAGAAAGCTCAGACTTTTAATGGACGGCAAACCGAGCATACTCATTTCTGGAGGCAAGCTGCACCGGGGCGAAATGCGTAGGCAGAGATATAATATTGATGATCTGCTGCAGCAATTGCGTGGACAGAACATCGCCAGTCCTGCTGACGTGGAATTTGCGATCCTGGAGCCTAGTGGACAGCTAACCGTATTCGAGAAAGAGAAGGGGAGTTCATCCTCTAACCAATCAGGCAATAGCAGTGCAGCTGCTGAGCATAAAAAGAGTGACGATAATAAAGGGAACAAGAACCGTAAGATAGAACTGCCGAAGAATAAGATCAGGTATGAAGGACTTCCAATCCCTCTGATTATGGATGGAAAGGTGCAGGATCAGAATTTAGAGATGATTGGAAAAACCAGATTTTGGCTAAGAACTCAAATTCGCCAAAAGGGAGTATCTGATTTCAAAGATGTATTTCTATGCTCCATAGATCATAAGGGCAGAATTTATGTCGACCGTTTGGACAACAGATAACCTTTTAGAGCCTGCGTTTGATAAACGGCAGACGGTCCAAATCACGCAGTGAGATAAGGCCAGCTAACAGACTGATTCCAAAATACAGGACCATTCCTATCGCAGAGGCAAATAAAAATTGAATCCATTGTACATCTGCAATGGGAATGGAAGTGTATACATAATGCACGCCCGCTCCCATAATGAGCATTGCACATAAGGTTTTTATGGTTTCGGTTACTCTTAAAGATAATGAAATGAGACTGACTACACTGTATCCGTGTAGTAACGTAACCAAAATGCTGTTCACAATAATGGCTATGATAGCGCCGTAAATTCCATATTCAGGTTGGGATGCCAATATTACAATCAGAATGATTTTGACTACTGCTCCAATAAAGGTGTTGATGAGTGCCCTGCCCGGTCGATCCATAGCTTGCAGCGCAGCTTGTAAGGGAGCTTGAACATAGATGAACAAGGCGAACGGAGCCATAAGCTTCAGCATAGGGGCTGTATCCGCGTTGCCATATAACAAATTGCAAAGCGGGACCGCCAGGATATACATAAGAACAGCAAATGGGGCACCTGTTACCAGCGCAAGCCGCAACGCTTGATGCATACGCTTGTGAATGGTAGGCAAGTCCTTTCTTGCGGCAGCTGCTGATATGGAAGGAACCAGAGATACAGCAAGTGACGAGGTCAGTGCCCCGGGCAGCAGCAATAAGGGAATAACCATCCCTTGTAAAGACCCGTACTGGGCTGTAGCGGCAGCGGTGGCTATACCTGCCAAGGCGAGACTGCGCACAGTAATAATAGATTCCAGCAGATACGAAAAAGAGCCGACAAGCCGACTTGCCGTAACGGGAATGGATATGCCTAGTAACCGCCGTAATATGGGGGAGTTGGCTTTCACACCTTGTGTATCAGATGAGATAACCTCCGGCTCGAGAGCGGGGTGCTCTGGAGTCGGATTTGTCTGCTTTTTATCTTTTTTAGTAATGACATAATATTGCCACAGAATCGCTAACATTCCGCCAATTTCTCCTACCGTCACACCTAACATCGCTCCAGCCGCCGCCATAGCAATACCCTTAGGAAGCAACAACCAGGAGAACCATAGCATAAAGAATATTCGCACTAAAGATTCGAAGATGGAGGAGAGCGCCGATGGAATCATGTTCTGCTTGCCTTGGAAATAACCGCGGTAGATTGCAGATACGGCGACAATCCCAATCATTGGGATCATGGCAATAAACGTATAATAAACTCGATGGTCTGTTAAGATAACATTGGAGACCCATGAGGCACTTACCAAAGCAACCAAAGTAAAGAAGATTGCAAGTCCAACACTAAGGGCAAGTCCAGTACGTAAAATCAGCCTTGATTTTTCAGGCCGATTCTCTCCTTCTGCTTCCGCAACCATCTTGGCTATCGCCAGTGGAATCCCGCCTGTAATGACAGTAACCAGCACGAGAAAAAAAGGATATGCGAGCTGATATAGTCCCACACCTTCTGCTCCGATAATACGTGGTAAAGCAATCCGGGGAATAAATCCAAGCATCCGATTAATGATGCCGGCGGCTAGCAAGATTAAAGTTCCTTGTATAAAGCTCTGTTTCTTCAAAGGTCACGCCTTCTTCCCAAAATGAAATAAAACGCTGGCGAACTTGTCTATTCTTATGGATATGCTATACCCCTATCTCGGCATGCCTTGTTTTAGTAGCTTTAACTTTTTGTGAAGGAAGAAGGAAAGCGAAGAACAAGAGTCGAATATCTATGGTGAGCATACGAACATGAGCGATCTTTGGAGGTGTCAACACGTGGAATCGGAACAGTGGAATCATGATCAACATAGTGAAGAAATCGAAGCCATGTGCCGCAGCAAAGCTGAAGAATTCCGGCTCCTCGGCTATGAGTATGTAACCAGCAAGGATATCTGGGATTGCATCAGCCGTAATTATGATAAGGAAGGCTTGCCTCCCCTACATAAGCTGGTAAACGACATTTATTCCTTGAAAGCCAATAGTTACATGAATTATTTGACTATTGCGGCCTATCGGGGGTTGAACTGAACAATAAACCACATATTTCTTTTTGCGAACTGCCTGATAAAGCAGTAAAGTAAGAGAATAATAACTCCACATCTCCTATTAAAAACGGATGTCTTGCTGATTTAAGCAGGGGCGGCCGTTTCTTTGTGTGAGTATAGCTCTATCAATGCTGTGAATTGACGGTCATTTCGCGTGTAGCTATAATAGGAATATTGAGTTAATGAAAGGGGAACTAGCTAGAGCATGAAGAGACTAATGGGCTTTTTTATTACCGTGCTCGTTTTGACAGGCGTTATGGCATTTACTACTCCTGGACTGCTGGACAAGGTTAGACTTGGTCTTGACCTGAAAGGCGGATTTGAGATTTTGTATCATGCTGAGCCTATGGAAGCGGGAGCAGCATTGTCCCGAGCTTCTCTGCTGAAGACAGCGGAAAGCTTAGAAAAACGGGCGAATGCGCTCGGAACAAGTGAACCAGAGGTAACTACTGAAGGTACGGACCGTATCCGTTTGAAAATTGCGGGCGTAACGGATGAAGCCGAGGT
Organism: Paenibacillus sp. FSL L8-0333; assembly: GCF_037965665.1. NCBI lineage: Bacteria > Bacillati > Bacillota > Bacilli > Caryophanales > Paenibacillaceae > Paenibacillus > Paenibacillus sp. FSL L8-0333. The sequence goes on along the minus strand of NZ_CP150186.1, from coordinate 5,393,000 downwards.
TCGTAAAAAAATGAAGGAACCTGCAGTTCTGACTTTCCGTAGTGCTGCTGAAGGTGACGCTGAGGGAACTTACAGCAAAATCGAACTGGTAGGTAGTGATTTTGTTGAAGGTGCTGCAGAAGTTGGACGGGATAACCTGAATCAGCCAATCATCAGCATCAAGATTAAGGACAAGGACAAATTTGCAGAGATTACTAAACGTCTCTTAGGAAAGAATCTCGCAATTTACTTGGATGAGAACAAATTATCTGACCCTACGGTACAAGCAGTACTTACCGATGGCAGTGCTTCTATTTCGGGTAACTATACAATTAAGGAAGCACGTGAACTTGCAGACACTATTAACCTAGGTGCATTGCCACTGAAGCTGACGGAGAAATATTCCCAAAGTGTGGGTGCTACCCTGGGTAAGCAATCGCTTGATCAAACGATTCGAGCAGGTCTGCTGGCTTCTGTGATTATCCTTATTTTCATGATCGGAATGTATCGTTTGCCAGGTCTTTTGGCTAGTTTTGCCTTGCTCTTGCATACATGGGCGCTAATTGCGGTCTTCGTCTTCGCAGACTTCACCTTGACGCTGCCTGGTATAGCCGCATTTATTCTGGGTATAGGTATGGCGGTCGATGCCAATATCATTACCAACGAACGGATAAGGGAAGAAATGCGCAGTGGAAAAAGTATACTGTCCTCCGTTAAAGCGGGGAATAAATCCTCTTTCCGGACAGTAATGGACTCCAATGTGACTACTATTATTGTGGCAGCAGTTATGTTTGCCTTCGGTACAGGTGCGGTCAAAGGCTTTGCATTGGTGCTGATTGTAGAAATCGTGCTGAGTATCGCCACGAATCTTTATTTCTCCCACTGGTTGCTTAGCCAGCTTGTCAAAGCGGGTAAGCTGAACAAACCGAAGAGCTTCGGTGTTAAGGAGAGTGAAATCCGTGCGCTTTAAGAAAGAGCTTGATTTCGTACATTTGAGTAAATATTTCTATATTTTCTCTATCGCATTGACAGTAGCAGGATTGATTTTCCTGGCGACATTTGGCCTGAATTACAGCGTTGACTTTAAAGCTGGATCTAATGTGGACATCTCCCTTTCCAAGAATTTGAACTTGGATCAGGTTAAGACTGCAACTAGTGCAATCGATGTCGATCATGAACCAACGATCTCGTTTGGTGATCAGCGTGTGAATATCCGCTATGACGAAGTTCTTGATGAGGCTCAAGATGAAGCCCTAAAAGCTGAAATCCTTAAGCTGGATGACAAAGCATCATTTGAAATTAATACCGTGGACACTGAAATGGCAAAAGAATTGGCACGTAATGCTATTTATGCAGTTCTGATTTCTTGTCTGGGGATTATTATTTATGTAAGTATTCGTTTTGAATGGCGTTTCGCCGTGGCATCGATTGTGGCCTTGCTCCATGATGCCTTTATCGTAGTCGCGCTCTTCTCTATCTTCCGTTTGGAAGTGGATTTGACTTTCATTGTAGCGGTGCTTACGATTATCGGTTATTCCATTAATGATACGATCGTTATTTTTGACCGTATCCGTGAGAATTTACGTTTTGGTAAACAGAAAACTTATGAAGACTTGAAACACCTTGTGAATAAAAGTGTGGCTCAAACGCTTATGCGTTCTCTCTATACCGCATTTACCGTATTCATTGCGGCGTTCTTCCTGTTATTGTTCGGAGGCGAGTCGATTAAGATGTTCTCGCTTGCGATGGTAATCGGCTTGCTCTTCGGAGCTTACTCTTCCATCTTTATTGCCAGTCCACTCTGGTTAGTGCTTAAAAAGCGTGAGAAGGTTAAAGTGAAGAGCAGCCCGAATAAAGGTTAGAAGAAATTAGCATCGAAGTTCTACTTTTCTTATACGTTTAAGAAAGCCGCGTCAAATGCGACGCGGCTTTCGAAATCTTTAGGGTCATGTCATGTGTATTGAATCATCATGAGATTACTTGCTATTGGTAAGGAGGGCCTCGTATGAATAAAGAACGATCACCGCAAAGCGAGACGGTTGCTTGGACAGGGATCATTAGCGATGTTACTTTGGCAGTAGCTAAGGGGAGTTTTGGCTATATTTCAGGGAGCAAGGCATTAATGGGGGATGCTTTGTATTCCGGAGCAGACGCAGCAGCCAAACTGGCGGATATTCTTCCGTGGCGCTCTGAGCAAGGGAGAAAGAGTAAGCAACGGATCGAAGAACGGCGGGGCACTAAGGAGCCGCTGTTGGCTATACTTTTTTCGGTATTTATTCTTATGGGGGGACTGCAGATCGCATTCTCTGCAATCCGCGACTTAACGGATGGAAAATCATCTACACACGGACAGCTGGCGTTTGTAACCGTCTTAGTATCTATTGTTTTTAAAGAAGCTGTATTTCAATATCAATATCGCTACTTTAAAAAAATAGGTGATGGCAGTCACGCTGCATATGTTAATAGTCATCGTTTCAGCTTATATACATCTATCACAGTATTAGTCGGAATTTCGTTATCCATGGGTGGCACCTATTGGCATCCTCTATCTTATATGGATCCTATTGCCGCACTCTTAACCGGAGTTTTAATTCTTCGTAAAGGTTATTCACTCATTGCTAGCTCTATTAACACTAAAAATGCGCAGGAGCTTCCTTCGGAGGAAGCCGCTAATTTTATTGAAACGGTGCAACGTGTTCATGGCGTCATTCGCGTAGAACATCTGAAGGCACTTGAGCAAGGGAATTATGTGAATCTTCAAGTGAAGATCAGTGTGAATCCGCGGATTACGGTGATGGAAGCACAGGATATTTCGGAATGCGCTAGGAAGCTGCTGCAGCACCGGTTTGTTCATGTCGGTGAGGTGCATATGGACGTTGTTCCTTATGATCCCGGCTATCCGTACAAAAGCAATTATGAATTGCCGGATAATGATATTCCTACGTTGCTTCAGTAGTTTGCAAGGTGAGAGAAAGGTGAGTTCTATTGCTTTATTCAAAAACAAGATGGCAATCTCCGGCAGCCAATCCCGACACAGTTAGGGATATGGCCCGGAGCCTTTCTATTTCTCCACTCTTATCCTCACTATTAGTAAATAGAGGAATGAACACGCCTCATGAAGCTCTAAGCTTCATGGATGGCAGTGAGGAAGAACAGCATGATCCGTTCCTACTCAAAGGAATGGCTGAAGCGGTTCCTAGAATTAGAAAGGCTTTAAAAGATGAAGAACATATTCTTATTTATGGCGATTATGATGCCGACGGGGTGTCCAGCACAGCACTTATGATTCATCTGCTGCGCTATTTAGGCGCTTCCTTTGATATTTATATCCCACACCGCTCTAATGAGGGTTATGGGCTGCATAATCATGCCCTGGATTGGGCTTTACAGCAAGGTGTCTCCTTAATCATTACAGTAGATACTGGCATTAGCGCTTATCATCAGGTTGCTTACGCTAATGAACTGGGGATCGATGTGATCGTTACGGATCACCATGAACCCCCTGAGCTTTTGCCAGAGGCCTATACGCTTATTAATCCCAAGCTGCCAGACTGCCCTTATCCGTTCAAAGGATTAGCGGGTGTAGGTGTGGCTTATAAGCTTGCTCAGGCTATTCTAGGGGAAGAAACTCCCACAGAATGGGCAGAGATTGCAGCGATAGGAACGGTTGCGGATTTAATGCCGCTGCTTGGCGAAAACCGTGAGATTGTTAGAAATGGCTTGGAAAGTATGCGGCATTCAAGTTTCCCGGGGATTCGTGCCTTACTCGCTGTCAGCGGTGTGAACATGAGCACTGTGAGTGCGGTCAATATCGCTTTTGGCATGGCGCCGCGCATTAATGCCAGTGGTCGCCTGGACCATGCTGGACGGGCTGTGTCCCTCCTCACTACCGAGCATGCGGCTGAGGCAGAGCAGCTAGCTGGAGAGCTGGACCTGCTTAACAAAGAACGCCAATTGGTGGTAGAAAGAATTGTTGTTGAGGCTACTGCCAAGCTGGAGCAGATGACACAGGGTGGCGAAATCCCAGACATCATTGTTCTTGCTGATCATGGCTGGAATGTAGGTGTGGTAGGTATAGTGGCTTCCAAACTGCTGGAGCGTTATTATCGGCCTGTGATCATTCTGGATATACATCCAGAGACCGGAATGTGCAAAGGTTCTGCTCGCTCCATTCCTGGACTTGACATCTACGCTGCACTTTCTTCTTGTTCTGATTTAATGGATCATTTTGGAGGTCATCCAGCCGCTGCGGGAATGAGCCTGCATCGGGATGGATTAGAAGCCTTTGCTGCAGCATTAAACGAATATGCGTCCGGGGTGTTAACGCCAGAGCATTTCGTTCCTGTTGCTTCCGCTGATGCAGAGGTGTCAATCTCAGATTTATCACTGCAGACCGCGTTAGAATTGGAAAGGCTTGCACCATTCGGAATGTCTAATCCGTTGCCGAAGTTTATTATTCGTGGGGCTACCGTGAAAGAGACACGTACAATGGGCCAAGATGGAAAACACCTGAAGATTGTATTGCAGCAGGGGAAAAACAGCATTGAAGCCTTGGCGTTTGGTAAAGGCGCTTTATCCAGGCTGCTACCGGCGGGTACTACGATCAACGTGTTAGCTGAGCTGTCGATCAATGAATGGAATGGCTCACGCAAATCACAGCTGATGCTGCAGGATTTATCTGTGCAGGATGCTCAGTTATTCGATCTTCGTGGTGCTGCTGACGCCGTACGGCAAGCCGCACATATTAGAGAACTACTTCTTCCTTATAGTGGTGCGGGTCCGTATCGAGCTGCTGCAGTGTTTCAGAACGGACGTAGTACGCCTGCAAGTGAATTGATAGGAATGTCTTTATGGGTATATGATAAAGAAGCTGGCATTAGCGCTGCTGTTAAGGATGAGCCCCTTCAGGAATCAGGGCATGTCTCCCTGTTATGCTTACTGGATATGCCGGAGACTCCTGAACAACTGGATGCGCTGCTCGAAACCTTCCCTAATGCTGATAATATTGCGTTATTGCATTCTATCAAGGATGGCCGAGAACGACTTATTACTCCGACACGGGATCATTTCAAAATACTATATAAACTGTTGGCTTCGATCACCTCAGTTGCAACACCTGAGAACGAAGTTTTGCTGCGGTTAAGCCGCCAGTCCTCGTTAAGTATCCGCATGCTTAACAACATGCTTGATGTGTTTGAGGAGCTTGATTTTATTAAAAGAAGTCAGGGAAGTGTGGCGTTTATTACTCAGCCAGTAGCTAAAAGTCTGACAGCATCGAGTCATTTTGTCCGACTGGGACAGATGGCGGAAATGGAGCAATACTTCATGGAGGGCAGCCTGTCAGAGTTACAGGACTGGATGTTATCGCGTCGTTTAGGCGTATCATAATCCATGCAAATATGAGCTGCTGAGCGTACCCAACGGTGTATAAAAATGCAACGCTCAATATAACAAAACGTATGCTTACGAAGCAAGTTTTGTCGATCTGAATCAAAGCAGCTATGCTAACAAAACTTATAGGAGATGATAAATTTGGATTTTAAAGATAGTATTCGTGTGATTCCTGATTTCCCTAAAGAAGGTATTAGTTTTAAAGATATCACCACATTGCTTAAAGACGGGGAGGCTTACCGCCAAGCGATTGACGCGTTGAAAGCTCTCGTAGCGCACTTGGAAATCGACGTTATCGCTGGACCAGAAGCACGTGGCTTCGTAGTTGGAGCACCTCTTGCTTATGCGATGGGAGTAGGTTTTGTGCCGATTCGTAAAAGCGGCAAGCTTCCATATGAGACTATAGAGGTAGGTTATGATCTTGAGTATGGCAAGGACACACTTGCTGTTCACACGGATGCTATCAAGCCTGGTCAAAAAGTATTGATCGCTGATGATTTATTGGCAACTGGTGGAACCATTGCTACTTCGGTTAACCTTGTAGAACAGCTTGGCGGTAAAGTGGTAGGTGCTGCTTTTCTGATTGAACTGGTTGAGCTTGCTGGACGTAATAAGCTTTCTGGAGTTGAAGTTCTTTCCTTGGTGAATTACGAGGATTAATCTTGTAAAGTTTGTCTTTTCCCGGGAAATAAACGGGGATTCGGCTCTCGAATTATGCTGAAAAGTGCAAAGACGCAAAGTGTGGAAGTTAAACATTAATTGGAAAATGTAAGATAATAACAGCAGCTGTCTGCCTTTTGGCGGAGAGTTGCTGTTTTGTATCTGAGTCAATAAAAAAAGCTGCCCAAGTCCATAAATGGACGTTGGAGCAGCTTTTTTAAAATTCTATTTTTTATAACCGATTAATGGGCAGTTTTATCACTTTCTCCGCCTTCATTAGACAATCCGAGCACTTCAATGAGTTTGAAGAACAGAGCCAGAACGATACCAACAATTGTAGCCAGCGCCATACCACTTAGTTTAACGTTGCCCATGGTAAGGGTTGTACCACTGATTCCGACAACGAGTACCAACGTAGCCATGATCATGTTAGTAGCTTTGGAAAAATCAACTTTTTGCTCAACGAAAATACGTAATCCGGAAGCCGCAATTACACCGAACAGCAGCAGGGATACACCGCCCATTACAGGGGTTGGAATATTAGCGATAACAGAGGAGAAAGTACCAGAGAATGAAAGCAGAATAGCGATCACCGCTGCGCCGCCGATTACATATACCGAATATACTTTAGTCAACGCCATAACCCCGATATTTTCACCGTAGGTTGTATTTGGAGTAGAACCGATAAAACCGGAGATAATTGTAGATATCCCGTTCCCCATCAGGGAGCGGTCAAGTCCAGGATCTTTTGCCAAGTCTCTTCCGACAATATTGCTTGTTACAAGTAAATGTCCAATATGCTCAACGATAACAACTAATGATACCGGGATAATAGTGAATATTACATTCCAATCAAATGAAGGAGTAACAATGGAAGGATGCGCTAAAAATTTTGCATTAGAGATAGCAGCGGTATCCACCATTTTCAAAATATATGCTAAACCATAACCAGTGACGATACCAATAAGGATGTGAATGATTTTTGGAAAACCGCGGAAGAGTACAGCTCCAATTACAGTTACACCAAGCGTCACCATAGAAAGTGCGATTGTTTTGCCATCTGGCGTCCAGTCTGCAACTGCAACGCCTTCAGGAGCAATAAGTCCTGCCATTCGTGCGGCAACAGGTACAAGTTCAAGTCCGATCGTAGCTACGATAGCTCCCATTACTGCTGGAGGGAAAACAACATCAATCCATTTGGTTCCTGCATAACGAATGATCAATGCCACGAGCACGAATATAATACCAGTGACGATAAAAGCACCCAAAGCAAGCGAGTATCCTTTCATGTGATCATTTGGGTAACGACTGAGTACTGATAATACCGGTGCAATAAAGGCAAAGCTGGAACCAAGGTACGCAGGGATTTTACCGCGACAGATCCAAATGTACAGCAATGTACCGATACCATTCATAAGCAAAATCATTCCAGGGTCGACCCCGAACAAGTTAGGCACTAGCACTGTACTGCCAAACATGGCAAACAAATGCTGGAGACTTAATAGAAAGCCTGGGCCCCATGGAAGTTTTTCGTTAACTTGAATTTCGCGTTGCAATGGAGTTCACTCCTCTTTCTTATCTGATATTATGTTGTCCGGCGAAAATCCGCCTTTACTAGATTAAATAGAACTTGGCTTTTTTACAACAACATTTTCACAAGTGTTATTAATTTGTCCGAATTTAATTACTTTTACTTCTGGAATCCCATGAGATGGCAAGTGTTGACGTAATCCTCCTTAAGCCTCATAATTATAGACAACTTTGAATAAGGGCGTAAGTAAGCTTGGACAAATGAAATGATTGGAACCTGCAGATTTTTGAACAGTTGCGGGTTCATTTTATTATAGAAAGGAATCGGATACGACGAGAATGGGCATTGAGCGATTAATTGATAAGGCTGGCGCCTATATAAAAGATAAAGATCTTCTCCGCATCCGGGAAGCTTATGAATTTGCCGATCAGGCTCATCACGGGCAGATCCGCAAGTCGGGGGAGCCATACATTCTGCATCCGCTGGCGGTGGCAGATATTGTCGTCAATATGCAAATGGATGTTATATCTATTGTTGCAGCGCTTTTGCATGATGTGGTGGAAGATACGACGGTCTCACTGGAACAAATCCGCGCTAAATTTGGCGATACCTGCGCAATGCTTGTTGACGGCTTAACGAAGCTGGAACGCATTCGCTTTCGCTCAAAGGAAGAGCAGCAGAACGAGAATTACCGTAAAATGTTTATTGCTATGGCTCAGGATATCCGGGTTATTGTCATTAAACTGGCGGACCGTCTGCATAATATGCGAACGTTAAAATACCAATCTGAAGAGAGCCAGCGCCGTATTTCTTATGAGACGTTGGAGATTTTCTGTCCTGTAGCTGACCGGCTGGGGATTTCCGCGATCAAGTGGGAGATGGAGGATATTGCGCTTCGTTACTTGAACCCGCAGCAGTATTACCGGATTGCTAATCTGGTGCATAAGAAGCGGGCCGAGCGTGAGCAATTTATCGACAGCGTAATTGGCCGTATTCGTGCCAAGCTGGATGAAATGGGCATTGAAGGTGATCTTTCCGGCCGCCCGAAGCATATTTACAGTGTTTATAACAAAATGAGCACAAAAAACAAGCAGTTTAATGAAATTTATGACCTGCTGGCCATTCGTATCATTGTGGATAATATCAAGGACTGTTATGCAACCCTTGGAATTATTCACACCTTATGGAAGCCAATGCCGGGGCGTTTTAAAGATTATATAGCTATGCCAAAAGCCAATATGTATCAATCTCTGCATACTACTGTGGTAGGACCAGGCGGAGAGCCTACTGAGGTGCAAATTCGCACCTGGGAAATGCACCGCACGGCAGAATACGGGATAGCCGCACACTGGGCATACAAAGAAGGCAGCAGTAATAATGCTAATCCGGAGAATCGGATGCCTTTCTTTCGCGAAATATTGGAGCTGCAGCATGAAGCTAAGGATGCCGAAGAGTTCGTAAAATCACTGAAAATGGATTTTTTCTCAGACCTGGTGTTTGTATTTACTCCTAAAGGTGAGGTTATTGAGCTTCCTGCGGGTTCTGTGCCTCTTGACTTCGCGTTCCGCATTCATACAGAAGTGGGCAATCGTACAATTGGTTCCAAGGTGAACGGGCGGATCGTGCCGCTTGATCACAAGCTGAAGACGGGCGATATTGTTGAGATTTTGACGTCTAAGCATTCTTACGGACCTAGCCGTGACTGGCTCAAAATTGCACAATCCTCTCACGCAAGAAGCAAAATTAAGCAATGGTTCAAAAAAGAAAAACGTGAGGAAAATGTCGAAAAAGGTCGCGAAGCGATTGAACGTGAGCTGAAGCGCCTGAATGTCGAAGTTTCCGAGTGGATTTCTGATGAAAAACTATTGGAAGCTGCGAAAAAATTTGCCTTTAATGATGTAGAGGATATGTTGTCTGCCGTTGGTTTTGGTGGGATTACCGCTTCGCAAATTGCCTCCCGCTTGACGGAGAAGCTGCGCAAGGAGCAGGAAGAAGCTGCTAATCACTTGGAGCTTACTTCAGAGATGAAAGAGATCAAGTCTTCCGGCGAGAGACGTAATCAACCTACCAATGGTGTTAGTGTAAAAGGAATTGAAAACTTACTTGTTCGTTTTGCACGATGTTGCAACCCGGTTCCGGGTGACGACATTGTAGGTTATGTTACACGGGGCCGGGGCGTATCTGTACACCGCCAGGATTGTCCTAACATTCCGGGTGAAGGTGACGGAGAAGAAGCAGCTAGAGTGATTGAAGTGGAATGGGAAGGCACGATGGAAGCAAACTACAGTGTGGATATTGAGATTACAGGCCATGATCGCAATGGACTGCTCAATGAAGTACTGCAGGCAGTGTCCGAGAGCAAAACGAACATTTCAGCGGTCACTGGGCGCTCTGACAAGAATAAGATGGCAATGATTCATATGACCATCCTTATTCGTAATACGGAGCATCTGCAATCCGTTGTAGATAAAGTGAAACGAGTCAAAGATGTATATACAGTGAATCGGATCATGCAATAAGGCAAGGAGCGAAGTAGTGCGATGAGAGTTGTAGTACAGCGTTGCAAGGACGCCAAAGTAACCGTGGATGAGACAGTGACCGGAGCGATTGGCAATGGCCTGATGCTGCTTGTCGGCGTTACCCATGAAGATACGGAGAAAGATGCCAAATATTTGGCGGATAAAATAGCTGGACTGCGTATTTTTGAAGATGATGCTGGCAAAATGAACTATAGTGTCACGGATACTAACGGAGCTATTCTTTCAGTGTCCCAGTTTACTTTATACGGAGATTGCCGTAAGGGAAGACGGCCGAATTTCATGGGAGCTGCAGCTCCTGCGGAGGCCGAGCGTCTTTATGATTATTTTAATCAAGAGCTTAGAGCTGGAGGTCTTCAGGTGGAGACGGGCATATTTGGAGCGATGATGGATGTGTCGCTGACCAATTGGGGCCCAGTTACTCTCATTCTGGATAGCCGCAGCTAACGAAATAGAGGATGTCGAAGATTGCTTCTGGCCGGAGCTAACTTTCGACATCTTTTTTTTATGCGGATAGAGCTTCTTTGGGCTGGATAAACTAAATGCAGGCAGATATCACGCATAAGGCAGGGAGTTTAAGAATGAGACAATCACAGAAGGCATGGGTATGGAGAAGTATCCCGGCACTACCGGCTGGGAGTCCTATGGAAGCCTGTGCATTAGCCAAAAAGCTAGAAGGCGAGACCGAACCATTAGTAATCAAAGGAAGAAGCCGCAATCTCTTGCCGCGTACCTGAAGCGGGTGGAAAAGGCGGCTTTTTCGGTGTTGTGAATGAAGCCTATTTTCCGATTAAAGGTTAGAAAGCATCCTCATAAGGGTAATAGACCACAAGAAAGAATAATAAGAACATCATTAATTGCTAAAGACAGAGAGGAGAAACTATCACATGAGTAACGTTGCTTTCTTACTGGCTAATGATTTTGAAGATTCTGAAATGAAGGTTCCTTATGATGAAATTATAAAGGCAGGACATCAAGCTGACATTATTGGTTTGAAAAAAGGGGAGACCCTGCTGGGTAAAAAGAAAGAAGTCTCCTACGCAGCAGACAAGGCGATCGCCGATGTTCGAGCAAGTGATTATGACGCGATTGTCATCCCGGGTGGTTCTTCCCCCGAGAATTTACGGCAAAATGCCGATATTTTGAAGTTTGTAAAAGAAGCAAATGAAGCAGGCAAGCCTATCGCCTCTATTTGCCACGGACCGCAAATTCTGATCAGTGCAGACTTGCTTAAGGGACGCACCATTACCTCTTATCCTCCGCTGAAGGATGATGTTGTGAATGCCGGCGCGGAGTTTAAGGATGAGGAAGTAGTGGTTGATCGCAATTACATTACTTCGCGTACACCAAAAGATGAGCCTGCATTTGTTCGTGAAATATTGAAGGTCCTGAAATAAATAAGCAATATTTAAATAAGAGTCTTATAATCCAAGGAGGTAATGGCAATGAGCAGAAAAATCCAAGCGTATTTCAGAACTGAAAATGAAGCAGAAGGCGCAAAAACAGCATTGATTAGCTATAAGGTGGATGGCTTGGAGGTTTGGCCACTCACGGACCCTATCGGCAATGATCGTAATATTCTGTTTCCAATCATTCCACTGGATAGTGCATCTGTAGTCGCAGGCACAACTGGAACGCTTGGAACGGCTAGCACACCTGCAGCTGGAGCTATGCTGGTTCCTGGCATTGCCGCCTCCGACACTCGGGCTGACCCTGAAACGCATTATAGTGTGAATGAAGATCAGGTTAGTGCGAACGTGGCAGAAGGAGATCTCGAAGATGGGGATTTAAGTGAACTTCGTTATGTGATGGAGCTAAGTATAGCAGAAGAGAATTATAATGAAGTTGTGGAAATCCTCCGGGGCAAAGGAGCTTATGTTGAACAATTCGAATAGTATTCTATTAAAAATAAACCGCTTTCATGGAATGTAATATAATCGTAATATTACGTACATGATTCCTTAATATAGCGTGTTTATAATAAAGGCATGACCCCCTTTTTAATAATATATGATGATGGACCTGCAGCATTCGGCTGCAGGTCATTTTTTTTGTTACAATATAATTGCTGAATAAAAAACTCGGAAGCTGTCAAAATTTATACTAGGCATCCTTTTTACTACCTTGACTTTAATGCAGTAGTTCAGTAGAATATTAACAATATACGATTTTATCATATGGTTTTGATGACGGGACCAAGTAATTCGAGAACCCACAACTCCAGAGAAGAATCCCTTGTCGATTCGGATGACATCTACTTAAGTGGATGATGAACCGGTATCGCTTGGCTGCAAGGATTCTGTTGATGAGCGAATGAATGACCTCCCCGAGAACGTACGGCGAAAGTGGGCAGTGTTGATTGCCGCGATCAGTAGCCGTTTACGCGTAGGCGGGCGTTAACCGCTTTGAGCGGCTTCAGTATATTTTTACTGATCCGGAATGTGGGTGGTACCACGTGGTGTATTATTGGTTATGATAATCCCTCGTCCCTGTTTTTTTATAAAACAGGGCGAGGGATTTTTTGCTTTTTCTGCAATAGAAACAGATGAAGAGAACAGCTTTAGAGGGGTTATTTTTTAGGAGGGATAGACTGTGGCTAAAGAAAGATTCGAGAAACCAACAGGAACGCAGGACGTGCTTCCGGGTGCTGTGGAGAAATGGCAGTATATTGAGGGGAAGGCCAGAGATTTATGCCGCCGTTTTAACTACCGGGAAATTCGCACACCTATGTTTGAGCACACAGGGTTATTCGAACGTGGAGTAGGCGAAACAACGGATATTGTGGAAGGCGAAATGTATACGTTCAAGGACAAAGGCGACCGTGATTTGGCTCTTCGTCCAGAAGGAACGGCTGGTGTCGTGCGGGCTTACGTTCAGAACAAGCTATACGGTGAACCTGATGTAAGCAAGCTGTATTATATCGGACCTATGTTCCGTTATGAGCGTCCGCAGGCCGGAAGATATCGCCAGTTCCATCAGTTTGGGATTGAGGCGTTTGGGGCCGTGGATCCGGCTATTGATGCAGAAGTAATCTCTATGGGCTATCAATTCTATAAGGATCTAGGTCTTAAAAATGTAAGAGTGGAGCTTAATTCCGTGGGTAATGCATCAAGCCGTGCGGCTTACCGGGAGAAGCTGCTGGGATTCCTTAGACCGATGAAGGATAACCTCTGTAGTGACTGTCAGCGTCGAATCGAGCGTAATCCGCTTCGTGTGCTGGATTGCAAGGTGGATCAGGATAAATTTACAGATGCCCCTTCTATTTTGGACAGTTTGGATGATGAATGCATAACTCATTTTGAGAAGGTTAAGATGCATCTCGACATTATGGGTGTAGAGTTCACGATTAATCCTCGTCTTGTACGTGGTTTGGATTATTACACGCATACTGCGTTTGAATATAAAGCAGCTGGCATTGGCTCTATTGATACCGTAGGCGGCGGAGGCCGGTACAACGGTTTGGTTGAAGAAATCGGTGGACCCGATCAACCGGGTATTGGTTTTGGGATCGGGCTGGAGCGTATTCTTCTTATTCTGGAGGATCAGAAGGTAGAGCTGGAGACTGCGAAGCCACTGGATGTGTATTTTGTAGCTCTTGGCGAAGAGGCTGACATTGAAATCTCCAAGCAGCTATACTTTCTGCGTAGCCAAGGGTTCTCGGCAGAACGCGACTACCTCGGCCGGAAGATGAAGGCGCAGATGAAGTCAGCTGACCGTATGTCGGCACGTTATACTGCGATTCTTGGCGAAGACGAGTTGAAGAATGGTGTAATTGCGCTGAAGTCGATGAGCACAGGGGAACAGCAGACTGTGAAGCTCGAAGAGCTGGCTCAGGCGTTGGTATAGAAGAAGACTTTTTAAGTAGAAATGTATTTTTAAATAAAAAGGGGAATGGTGAATTATGCAAAGAAGTCATAACTGTGGGCAATTAACACCAGAACATATTGGACAAACGGTAACCTTAAACGGATGGGTCCAGACCCGCCGCGACCTTGGGGGCGTACTTTTTATTGACCTGCGTGACAGAAGCGGTATTGTGCAAGTTGTATTCAACCCGGACTACTCCGGCGAAGCACTGCAAATTGCAGATAAGGTTCGCAGTGAGTATGTTTTGGCTGTCAAAGGAAAAGTGGTTAAACGTGATGAAGAAACCATTAACCGCAATCTGCCAACAGGTGAGATTGAAGTTCAAATTACAGATATCGAAGTGCTGAACACTGCTAAGACTCCTCCATTCTTTATCGAAGATGGAGTGGAAGTAGACGAATCTCTTCGCCTGAAATATCGTTACCTGGATCTGCGTCGTCCAGAAATGCAAAAAACATTGTTGCTACGCTCGAAAGCTTCTAAGATTTTCCGCGATTTCCTTGACAGTGAAGGATTTATTGATGTAGAAACACCAATCCTAACTAAGAGCTCACCGGAAGGTGCGCGTGATTATTTGGTGCCAAGCCGTGTGCATGAAGGCGAATTTTTCGCATTGCCACAATCTCCACAAATCTACAAGCAGCTATTGATGGTGGGTGGCATTGAACGCTATTATCAAATTGCTCGTTGTTTCCGTGATGAAGATTTGCGTGCTGACCGCCAGCCGGAATTTACACAAGTGGACATTGAGACTTCATTCCTGTCTCAGGATGAGCTGCTTGGCATGATGGAGAACCTGATGCAACGTCTGTTTAAAGAAACTGTAGGAGCGGATATTCAGCTTCCATTCCAACGTTTGACTTATGCTGAGGCTATGGGCAAATACGGTTCAGACAAACCTGACCTGCGTTTTGGATTAGAGCTTGTAGAAATGAACGATATTGTTGCCACAAGTGGCGTAAAGGTATTCGCTTCCGTGATCGAAAAGGGCGGAGAAGTGAAATGTCTAAATGCTAAAGGCTGTGGGACTTGGACTCGTAAAGAAATCGATGATCTCGGACCTTATGCTGCGCGTTATGGAGCGAAAGGTTTGGCTTGGATTCAAGTGAAAGACGGCGAGTTCAAAGGGCCGATTGTCAAATTCTTCACTGAAGAAGAAATTGCCGCTGTGAAGGAGCGTACAGGCGCTGAAGAAGGCGACCTACTGTTGTTCTCCGCTGATACCAAAAAGGTTGTAGCGGACGTTCTAGGTGCCCTTCGTGTCAAAATCGGACGTCAGCTGGGTCTGATCGACGATAACGTGTTCAAGTTCGCTTGGGTGACTGACTTCCCATTGCTTGGTTATGATGAAGATCAGAAACGTTATGTAGCAGAACACCATCCGTTCACTCGTCCACGTGAAGAGGATCTGCATCTGTTCGACACAGATCCAGGTGCAATTCGTGCACAAGCCTACGATATCGTTCTGAACGGTTATGAAGTAGGCGGCGGCTCCATGCGGATTTACAAACGTGAAGTACAGGAAAAAATGTTCCAAGCTCTCGGCTTCTCAGATGAGGTTGCTTACGAGAAATTTGGTTACCTGATGGATGCGTTCGAATATGGTACACCTCCACATGGTGGTATTGCCTTCGGTTTAGATCGTCTAATCATGCTGCTGGCGGGTCGTACAAATCTGCGCGAAACCATCGCATTCCCGAAAACGGCAAGTGCAACGGATCTGCTTATGGATGCACCTTCGGCAGTAGACGGTTCACAATTGGAGCAACTGCATATTAAGCTGGCTCTTAAACCAAAAAAAGAAAAAGAATAATTAAATAAAGCGGGCGAGGCAGATTTCTGCTTCGCCATAGCTTTTGAAGGAGGCTGACCTCATGCTGCATCAGTTCTCACGTACGGAACTGGCGATCGGACCGGAAGGTCTGGAGATTATGAAGAACAGCACAGTAGCGGTACTTGGTATCGGCGGTGTTGGCGGTATGGCTGTTGAGGCATTGGCTCGTAGCGGGATCGGCAGACTGATTCTGATTGATAAGGATTCTGTCGACATTACCAATGTGAATCGGCAGATTCACGCACTTACTACTACGGTTGGGCAAAAGAAGGCCGAACTGATGGTGGATCGCGTGAAGCTGATTAATCCGGAATGTGAAGCGATTGCGCTGAACATGTTCTATACGGAAGAAACCTATGAGGAACTGTTCAAGCTGAAACCGGATTATGTGATTGATGCCTCGGATACGATTATCTACAAGGTCCATTTGATTAAAGAATGTCTGTCACGTGGAATTCCTATGATCTCAAGCATGGGCGCTGCCAACAAAATGGATCCTACAAGATTCCAGGTAGCGGACATTTCCAAGACAACGTATGATCCGATTGCCCGTGTCATTCGCCAGAAGCTGCGTAAGGATGGGATTAAGAAAGGCGTGAAGGTGGTCTTCTCTACGGAGCCGCCAATGAAGCCACGTCAGGATGTTACGGACAAGATTGTTCCGGAGAATGCGCCGGATCGACGTAAAGCGAAACAACCGCCAGCCAGCAATTCATTTGTTCCACCAGTAGCCGGCCTAATCATGGTCAGCGTTGCCGTGCGTGATTTGCTTGAGGCTGGAGGCGTCAGCTTGTAAGTGAATCGCTGAGCTGAGGCTGTTTCAATTATAGATATAGGATTAGAGTAATGGACAAAAGGGCGAGTAGCTGGAATCCGGCTGCGTACGCCCTTTTGTTGTCGTTAACAGGCGGGCTCTGCAATAAGCAGGCCATAAATAGGCATAATAGCTGAACCGGGATGAACGGCTGATTATAAGATTTATAATCCGGGTAATATCCGCCTGCGGAACTTAATATCAGTGGAGGTTTTTGTACATGAAATCGAATTTTTGGCGAAATAGTGTGGGGCTTGCGCCTGAGAATGACTGGAAACGGGAATGGGCTGCAGGGATTCTCTCCTATTTTGCTTCGGTTTATATTGTTATGGTGAATGCGACGATTCTCCATGACGCGGGGATGCCGCTTAGACCGGCAATGGTGGCTACACTGTTGACCGCAATTACCGGCTGTCTGCTGATGGCTTTCGGCGGGAAGACGCCTATCATCGTGGTTCCCGGGATGGGGATTAACGCATTTTTCACTTATACGCTTGTTCATTCCATGAAACTGGACTGGAGAGAGGCGCTTACTGTAGTCGTTATAACAGGCGTGTTATTCGCTATCGTGGCCTTCACATCACTTTATCGTATTCTTAGTGAGGCAATTCCCCAAAACCTGCAGCATGCCATTACAGTCGGTATAGGGCTGTTTCTGACTTTTATAGGGCTGCAAAAGAGCGGGATAGTGATTGCCCATCAGACTACTTTTGTTGCCATAGGACATTTTAGTGATCCTGCAGTTATTACATCCTGTGTGACTTTATTGCTGGCTTTAGTGTTATTTATCCGGGGAACTAACGGCGGCCTGCTGATAAGTATGCTGGTTGGTACAGGACTAGCCTATCTTCTGGGAGCTGCACATGCACCGGAAAAACAAGCTTCAGGGCATGTATTCTCAGGTTATGGCGGCCTATTTTTCGGAATGGACTGGAGCGGTATTGTGAGCCTTGTGTTCTGGATTGCTGTATTCCTGTTATTGTTAATCGTTGTATTTGAAAATATCGGTCTTGTAGCCTCACAGACGATGATGGCAGGCCGTCCAGAACGCTTCAAAAGCAGCCTGCGTGCGCTCTCGCTTGCCAATATCGCCGCGGGTCTTTTCGGAAGCAGTCCAGTCGTGGCCGCTGCAGAATCCAATGCAGGAATAGCTGCGGGCGGGCGTTCGGGTCTCACCTCGCTGGTGACAGGGCTTCTATTCGGGGCGACCTTCTTATTCCTTCCGTTGTTAACCTATATTCCCGATAGTGCGATCGCACCGATCCTGATTGTGATCGGCGGACTTATGGTACAGAATGTGCGTGAGATGGACTTGAGTGATTTGACCGAGCTGTTCCCGTCTTTTCTAATCATGGTTATGATTCCATTCACCTATAGCATTGTGGATGGTATGGCTTTTGGTTTTATTACCTACCCAATTGTGAAGCTGGCGCTGGGCAAAGGGAAGGAAGTTCCACCTGCGCTGTATGGGATTGCTGGTTTGTTTGTAGCTAACTTTATTTTGCAGGCTGTGCTATAGTGCGGCATCCAGTTTCTTTGATTACGAGGGAACTGTTGTTCACTAATCAGCTCTATTAGCCAGCGTTGAAATCAAAGGTATAAATACCGTCGATTGGAGCTAAATGCGCGTAGACGTCGAAATCAAAGGTATAAATACCGTTGATTGGAGCTAAATGCGCGTAGACGTCGAAATCAAAGGTATAAATACCGCTGATTCGAGCCGAATACGCGTAGACGTCGAGATCAAAGGTATAAATACCGTAGATTCGAGCTAAAAGCGCGTAGACGTCGAAATCAAAGGTATAAATACCGTTGATTGGAGCTAAATGTGCGTAGACGACGAAATCAAAGGTATAAATACCGTTGAATGGAGCTAAATGCGCGTAGGCGACGAAATCAAAGGGAAAAATACCGTTGATTGGAGCTAAATGCGCGTAGACGTCGAAATCAAAGGTATAAATACCGTTGATTGGAGCTAAATGTGCGTAGACGACGAAATCAAAGGTATAAATACCGTTGAATGGAGCTAAATGCGCGTAGAAGTCGAAATCAAAGGTATAAATACCGTAGATTCGAGCCGAATACGCGTAGACGTCGAGATCAAAGGTATAAATACCGTTGATTGGAGCTAAATGCGCGTAGACGTCGAAATCAAAGGTATAAATACCGTTGATTGGAGCCGAATACGCGTAGACGTCGAGATCAAAGGTATAAATACCGTAGATTCGAGCTAAAAGCGCATAGACGAAGAAATCAAAGGTATAAACACCGTTGATTGGAGCTAAATGTGCGTGTACGCCGAAACCAAAGGCAAAAATGCCTTTGATCCGTGCTAAATGTATGTAAGCGCCGAAATCAAAGGCAAAAACACCTTTGGTGTGTCCTAAATATTCGACGCTTGTGCGAGCTAAGGGGCACCAAAGGGTTTTAGGTTGGAGAACTTATAAGTTTAGTCAAATCATTTGAAAGATTTGGTATTTAAGTGCTGATTGTGCTACAATGGGTATCCTTTTGCGTGAGAAATGGACGTAGGAGCATGAAAATTTAAGCTCGATAAACTTTTAGGAGGTAACTGAAATTGGAAGACAACTTTCAAAGTGCCTATCAAGAGGAAGAAGACAGGCTGAATCAAGCGCTTACTGAAATTGACACTTTGCTGGAGAAGCTCCAGCAGACACCAGTGTACACGGGACATGACTATACGGAACAGGTGCTGGAAGCGAACCGTGATCAGAAGCGCAAAGATCTTGCCAAGCTTAGGCAGGAGCCTTATTTCGGACGGCTTGATTTTCAAGGCAATGATGAGAATGAACGGAAGGCACTCTATATAGGCAAAATCGGCGTAGACCGTGAGCAGGTAAGCGACCGTCCGCTAGTCATCGACTGGCGCGCACCGGTAGCAAGCCTGTTCTATTCGTTTACCGGCGGTACCGAGCCAGCCTCCTATGAAGCTCCTGAGGGATTGATAGAGGGGCTGGTATACCTCAAACGCAACGTCGTGATTCGGAAGCAAATTCTGGAGCGGGTCGCGGATACGTACAATCGGGAAAGCGATGCACCGATAGTATCAGATGAGTTTCTCGTCTATCGACTTGGGGAGAATAAGGATAATCGCCTACGGGATATCGTATCGACCATACAAGAGGAGCAGGACAAGATTATCCGTGCTGCCAAGAATACAGCGCTGATCATTCAGGGCGTGGCAGGAAGCGGTAAAACAACCGTTGCACTGCACAGGCTTGCTTTTCTGCTGTATCAATACAAGGATCAGGTTTCTGCGGAAAAAATGATCATTTTTGCACCAAACCGGATGTTTTTAGATTACATCTCGGATGTATTGCCTGAGCTCGGGGTAGGTAATATTGCTCAAAGTACATTTCCGGATTGGGCAGCTAATGTACTAGGACTGGAATTGCCGGAACAGGATGCGACGGAGACGATGAACCGCTGGTTCGAAACCCCTGGCGGCATGCCGGTAATTACAGAAGAGACACCAGGGCGCTTCAAGGGTTCCACGGTGCTGATGGGAATCATAGAGTCCAGCATCAAGCTATTGGAAAGCAGCTCCGTACCTGAGGGTGATTTTAGCCCGTGGGAGGGTGCGGTGCTGCGCCGTTCTATGATTTTGCGCTGGCATAATGAGGAGTATGCTCCCTATCCTCCAGCTAAGCGCAAGGAACGGGTAATGGCGCGGATTCATCGCTGGATTGAGATGGAACTGAAGAAGAGCCCTTCAGCTGCTGCTATGAAGGATCGCAAGAAAAAAGGCGCGCAGCGAGAGAAGGCTTATAGTGCCAAATGGCCTAAATATGATCCATTAACGATCTATAAGCAAATTTTCCGAGCAGCTAAACTTCCTGAGGATTGGCCGATTGAACCGCCTGAGGAAATTCCGGCAGCTGTACTGAAGGAAACGGCAAAAGAGCTGAAAAAAGGCATCATACGTGAAGAGGATTTACCTCCGCTGCTGTATATCCATTATCTTTTGAACGGTGATGAGGGCGTTACTCGCTTTGACCATGTAGTAATCGATGAGGCTCAGGATTTTTCACCTTTCCAAATTGCCGTTCTGGATTTATATGTGCGAGGCCATTCCTTTACGATCCTGGGTGACCTCTCGCAGGGTATACATGCCTATAAAGGCGTACACGCGTGGGAAGAGATGCAGACGTTGTTTACCCCTGAGAACACGGCTTATCATGCGCTGACACGCAGCTATCGTTCTACTATGGAAATTATAGACTTCGCTAATGGAATTCTATCTTCAGGTGTGGAAAGCTCATTGCTGGCCGTTCCTGTGTTTCGTAGTGGAGATCCCGTGCGTATGATCGCCTACGGCGAGGATAACGGGAAGCTGATAGCTGATGAGCAAGCTCGCTTGCGGACAATAACCTCTGCACTGAAGTCTCTGTCAGGAAGGGAATACCGTACGGTGGCTGTCCTAACAAGAAATCTTCATGAGGCTGCAGAACTATATGCGGAGCTGTCACAGCATTTTGAAGATATTCATCTGATTGATGGCAGTATGACGCAATATCAGGGTGGGCTATCGGTGCTGCCTGTCTATTTATCAAAAGGTTTGGAGTTCGATGCAGTGATCTTAGCAGATGCCGATCAAGACCATTACGGAGCGACGGCTTGGGACGCGAAGCTGATGTATGTCGGCTGTACACGTGCTCTCCATGAGCTGTGGCTGCTCCATAATGGGGAAGTTCCTTCCTATGTGCAAACGGCGGCTGGAAGCGATTCTGAGGGGGAGTAAGACTGGTGGAGAATGGTTATAACTGTTCTTGGTCTTGTAACTCCCCCATAGGTATGGCTTAATAATAAGTGTCCGGCCGGGCAAGAACACTTCTGGAAGGAGGCTGATTGAAATGATTTCAGTATACGAGGTGGTTTCCGTTTAAGACGGAAACCTGCTTAAAGCGAGGAGGCCTTATGGCCTCCTTATTACTAACATAAGAAGTACCACACTTATCCATAAGAACGAAATTTATGAAATCGAATGTAGACGCTACCAAAAGGTTTTTATATAATGAAATTACGGATTTTTCCAAATATGAGGAGAAGAAAGGAGGCAGGTGACGTGATTATAACTAAAAACTTAGTTGACCGACGCATAGGGACACACCTGTTGAAGGAGGAAATGCAAGTTGAGTTATGTAAATGGGAAGGATGTGCTCCCCCCTGGCTTGCTCGAAGAGCTTCAGGGATACATCCAAGGTGAACTGCTCTACATCCCAAAGAGGACGGAAGAGCGGGTTCGATGGGGCGAGAACAGCGGTTCGAGGAAAGAAATAGCGAACCGGAACAAGGAAATTTTCAGTTGTCATCGAAGCGGTGATTCCGTAGCAGAACTTCAGAAGAAGTACCATCTATCGGAAGAAAGCATTCGTAAAATCATATCAAAAATGCGGCTGGCAGTAAATTGCTAGCTTGCAATTCAAGCATAAACGCCTTTGGCGTCCCTATAAGGACGGTAAGCGTTATGCGAGAAATCATAAGGATAAAGTATAGCGTGAAACCTATACTTTCTTATATTTTGAAAAAAGAGCATGGCTCCCGCCTTTCTAAGACGAGATCATGCTCTTTTTATTTTGGCGTAAAATAAGTCTATGCTGATACTGTTACCTTGAACCGGCAGGACATCCTAATCCTTCCCTGTGATATGGTATGATAGAGAGGGATTTATATTGAGCTTTTACAAGAATATAGCAAGGAAGTGGAGTTATGGATTTATTTTCTTTCGGAGAGGACACCGGGGGCGGACGGCTGCTTGCGGACCGGATGAGACCGGAGAATCTTGATGAATATATTGGTCAAGAGCATATCATAGGTCGGGGGAAGCTGCTGCGAAGAGCGATTGAGGCGGATCAAGTCTCTTCGATTTTGCTCTATGGTCCCCCGGGATGCGGTAAGACGACACTCGCGCATATTATTTCTCATCACACACAAGGGGAATTCGTACGTCTGAATGCGGTGGAAGCTACCGTGAAGGATGTACGGGAGGTTATTGAGCGAGCTCAGAACAATCAAACATTGTACGGCACAAAGACGATCCTGTTCCTGGACGAGGTGCATCGATTTAATAGCTCACGCCAGGATGCGCTTTTGCCAGCGGTAGAAAAAGGGACCATCACCTTCATTGGAGCGACTACAGAGAACCCGTTCCATTATGTTAATGGGGCGCTTATGAGCCGCTCCACCTTATTTCAGCTGGAGGCATTAACGAGTGAACACAGTCTGATCGCGATGCGCAGAGCCTTGGCGGACAAAGATAAAGGTCTTGGATTTATGGAGCTTCAGGTCGATGAAGAGGCTTTGTTGCATATTGCAACTATGGCTAATGGAGACATTCGCCGGGCACTAAATGCGCTGGAGCTGGCAGCCCTGACTACCGCGCCGCAAGTTGATGGAAGTGTTCATATTACGCTGGAGGTGGCGGAGGAATCCATTCGGCGCCCCATTGTGAAGGCTGATGAATCTACGCAGTATGATGTGCTATCCGCTTTTCATAAAAGTATCCGCGGTTCCAGCGACGCCGCGTTGTTTTGGTTTCTGTATGCGGTAGAAAAGCTTGGAATGGACCCTATGACTTTTATTCGGCGCCTGATTGCAGCCAGCAGTGAGGATATCGGCCTGGCTAATCCCCAAGCTATGGTTCAAGCGGTGAGTGCGCTGGATGCTTATCGAAACAATGGTTGGCCAGAGGCGAAGCTGAACATTGCCCAAGCTATTCTTTTTGCCGTGGAGAGTCCGAAGTCTAATGCTGTGGTTATGGCTATTTCCAATGCAATGGCAAGTATGGATGAGATCAAATCAGCGGAGGTACCGCTGCATCTGCGTGATACGCACTATAAAGGCGCAACTGCGTTAGGGCATGAAGGATATCAATATCCGCACAATTTTCCGGGGCATTATGTAAAGCAGGAGTATTTGCCTAAGGAGATTTCTCAGCGTGTTTTTTATCAAGCAACTGAGCAAGGCAACGAGATTAAGATTCGTCATAATCAAAAGCTTCGGCGGGAGCAGTAACCCAGCTAGCGACTGTAATACCTTCCAATTTCATGCTGGAAAGCAAAAGATTTTAACTTTCAGACGAACTAAATAATTCCCAAAAAAAGGCGGCCTAGAGCCGTTTTTTTGTTGCCTACGTTACTTTTAATCACATCGATTGAAAATTTTTTATAGGAAAAGATTGATAATTTACCATAAGTTAATTAAAATGAACTACAAAGTTACGAGATGTTCATTTTTATTTCCGATTGAACTACTGGTAGTATTCTTAATGGTGTTAATTATCATCACATTGGTTATTTCAAAATGTTTCATGAAAATCAACACTATTTATATCAAAATTTACATAATATTTTCATTGTGTTAATTTTGAAATCCTTGTCGTTAGGGTGATGAATATGGGCGAAGAACTACTAGAAATCAAAAATTTGTCGACATCGTTCAGAATTGCAGACGACTATTATGCTGCGGTTGATGATGTTACCCTGTCTGTTCGCAAAAATGAAATTCTGGCTATCGTTGGAGAGTCTGGTTCAGGAAAAAGTGCGCTCGCCTTTTCAATTATGGGGCTGCACACCAGAGCCAAAATTGACGGACAAATCAAATACAAGGACCAGGACATCGTTACCATGTCTCCTGCTGCACTAAACAAGCTGCGCGGCCAAGAAATGTCTATGATTTTTCAAGATCCTTTATCCGCTTTAAACCCGCTAATGATCATCGGCTCACAGATTGAAGAAGTACTTATCCTACACGATTCCAAGCTTTCTAAGAAACAGAGAAAAGAGAAGGTCATTGATCTTTTGACCAAGGTTGGAATTTCCCGTCCCGAGCATACATATCAGCAGTACCCCCACGAATTATCCGGTGGCATGAGGCAGCGGGTGGTTATCGCCATTGCGATAGCCAATGGACCCAAGCTTTTGATCGCCGACGAACCTACTACAGCACTAGATGTGACTATCCAATTACAAATCCTTGAACTTATTAAAAAATTAAAAAACGATATGGAAGCAGGCATTATCTTAATCACTCATGACTTAGGGGTTGTAAGCGAAATGGCTGACCGTGTTGCGGTGATGTATGCCGGACAAATCGTCGAAATCGCAGATATTTTTACGTTGACGTCTAATCCGAAACATCCGTATACGAGATCCTTATTAAACTCCATTCCAACGGCAAAAGAAGAGAAATCCAGATTGCATGTGATTCAGGGGATTGTTCCACCACTGCAAAACCTTCCGCGTAAGGGCTGCCGTTTCTCGGCACGGACGCCTTGGATTCCTGAATCGGAGCATGAGGAGAACCCACAGCTGCATGAAGTCGCACCCGGACATTTCGTTCGCTGCACCTGTTATAACAATTTCCATTTCCCTGATACTAACGAGGAGGCAATCCACAATGGGACTTCTTGAGGTTAAAAATTTAGCAGTACATTTTCCGATCCACGGCGGTGTTTTTCGAAGGGAAGTTGGCGTAGTTAAGGCTGTCGATAATGTTAATTTTACCATTGAAGCTGGGCAAACCTATGGTCTGGTTGGTGAATCTGGTTCCGGAAAGACGACAACGGGTCGCGCGATTATAGGTCTTAATTCTATTACTAGCGGCAGCGTGATTTTTGAAGGGCAAGATTTGGCCTTGAGGGGTGTACGTAAGCAAAGAAATGTCCGCAAAGACATTCAGATGATCTTTCAGGATCCGTACTCTTCCTTAAATCCTAAGAAGCGTGTACTCGATATTATTGCAGAACCGTTGCGTAATTTCGAAAAAATGTCTCCAGGGGAAGAAAAACGCCGGGTGCAGGAATTGCTTTTACAGGTAGGCTTAAGTCCTGAGAACATCCTGAAATATCCGCATGAATTTTCTGGCGGCCAGCGGCAGCGGATCGGAATTGCCAGAGCAATTGCACTCAAGCCAAAGCTTATTATTGCTGACGAGCCGGTATCTGCGCTAGATGTCTCAGTACAGGCACAAGTGCTTAACTTCATGCAGGACATTCAAAAAGAGCTGAATCTTACTTTTCTATTTATCAGTCATGATCTCGGGATCATCAGGCATATGTGCGATCACATAGGGATTATGTATAAAGGACGACATGTGGAGCAAGGGACTGCTAAAGATATTTTTGACAATCCTCAGCATATTTATACCAAACGACTCATTGCCGCCATTCCTGATATTGATCCGAAACAGAGAGAAAAGCAGACGGAGTTTAGAAAATCAGTAAGCAAGGAATATGAACAAGCGCACCGGAATTATTTTGATGAAGAAGGCATGGCTTATCCTTTAAAATCAATTTCCGAGACTCATCTGGTAGCCTTGCCTGAGAAAGGTTGAGAATATGTGGAAGATTATCGTTCGTAGAATTCTTATAATGATCCCTCAAGTAGTTCTATTAAGTATTCTTGTTTTTCTTATGGCGAAGGCGATGCCTGGTGACGCACTTTCAGGAATGCTTGATCCGAATATTGACCCGGCGGCCATTGATGCGATGAGAGAAAAGCTCGGTTTAAATGATCCATGGTACATCCAGTACTGGGATTGGATCACTAAAGCGATACAAGGGGATTTCGGCCAGTCCTTCCGTTTCAAAATGCCGGTCTCAGAGCTAATCGGTCAACGCCTGATGAATACCCTTTGGCTGGCCATTGTTACGCTGATTCTTACATACCTTATTGCTATCCCGCTTGGTATTACCAGCGGACGTTATAACGATTCGTGGCTGGATCGCTTGATAACTGGCTATACCTATATTGGATTTGCTGCACCGTTGTTTATTTTTGCACTCTTAATGGTATGGGTTTTCGGATTTCATTTTCATTGGTTTCCTACCAGCGGCAGTGTCAGTCCCGGGGAAGTTCCAGGTACACTAAGTCACTTCTGGAGTAAATTCTACCATCTGCTTCTGCCTGCGCTATCTATGGCGCTAATTGCAACGGTTGGGACCGTACAATATCTGAGAAATGAGATCATTGATACGAAGCAAAAAGATTTCATTCTCACTGCTAGAGCTAAAGGGGCTTCGGAGTCACGCGTATACAATCGTCATATTTTGAGAAACTCCTTGCTGCCGATCGCTGCATTTTTTGGATATGAGATCACTGGGCTAATCGGTGGTACGGTGTTCGTTGAAACGATCTTCAGCTATCCAGGAATGGGTTTGCTGTTTCTAAGTTCGATAACGATTCGGGATTTCAGCGTGGTAACAGCTCTTGTTCTTCTGTATGGGGTTGCTTCCATCGTCGGTGCGTTGTTATCAGACATTATTTTAAGTATCGTAGATCCTCGTATCCGGATTAAATAAGAAGATGAACACTTTGGGGTGAATGAAATGGCAAAGACGAGCGCAGAGATAGCTCTGCTGCAGGAAACTGATAAAAGTCCATCGGGCTTCAAAATTGTTTGGCGGGAGATGGTGCGGGATAAGCTGGCACTGATCTCATTGATTTTCCTATTTACGATTATTGCTGCTGTATATGGGATCTCCTTATTTTTAGATCAGAAAGAAATTGTCACGGTTGACTTGTTCGCCCTATATGAGAAGCCTTCGGCTGTGCATTGGCTGGGGACTGATTATGGAGGACGGGATGTATTCGGTCAATTAATTATAGGAACACGAAATTCCATGTCTATTGCCTTTATGGTTACTTTTTTTACGGGAATTATCGGTATTCTGGTAGGTTTAGTCTCAGGTTACTTTGGGGGAACGGTAGATAATGTCGCGATGCGTATTGTGGATTTCTTCATGATTCTACCTTTTCTAATGATTGTTATAGCTTTTGTCAGCGCAGTGCCTAAGTACAATACATTGACCTTCTCCTTTATCATGACAGCATTTCTTTGGATGGGGATTGCCAGGCTAATTCGTTCCAAGACATTGCAAGAGAAGGAATTGGATTATGTTCAGGCATCTAAGACCCTAGGCTCCTCCAATCTAAAAATTATGTTCACGCAAGTTCTGCCGAACTTAAGCTCTATCATTATCGTAACGATGACCTTGAATCTGGCAGCTAATATTGGATTGGAATCAGGCCTATCCTTTCTAGGTTTTGGTTTTCCAGAAAGTACACCCAGTCTGGGTACTCTAGTAAGCTATGCGAGAAATCCGCAGACCCTTGAGTTCAGATGGTGGATCTGGTTACCCGCATCATTGCTGATCCTGGTATTGATGTTGAGTATAAATAATGTGGGTCAAGCGCTTAAACGTGCGACCGACGCAAGACAAAGAAAAGGATAATAAGGGAGGAAATGATTAAATGAGAAAAGCCATTCGTTCAAAAGCTTTACTAGTTTCATTAATGTTTGTAATGTTGTTCGCTCTTGCGGCTTGCGGCTCCAAGAACAACAACGAAGCGGCTGAATCAACAGCAGCTCCTAGCGCCAGCGCACCTGCGGCAACTGCAGAAGCAACGGCCGCGCCTGAGGCAGAAGACGGACTTTATAACATTAAAGATTTTAGTAACGTTAAGACTAACCAAGGTGAAGCTATTGACGGAGGGACAATTACATTTGGACTTGTTTCCGATAGTCCATTTGAAGGTACTTTGAACTGGAACTTCTATTCTGGAGATCCAGATGCTCAAGTTCTGAACTGGTTTGATGAAGGTTTGTTAACTTGGGATAAAGACTATGTATATACTAATGATGGTGCGGCTACTTATGAAGTTGCAGAAGATGGACGGACGTTTACCTTTACGATTCGCGACAATGTAAACTGGCAGGATGGTAAGCCAGTAACGGCTGAAGACTGGTTGTTCGCCCATGAAGTTATTGGTAATCCTGCTTATGATGGTCCTCGTTATGGTTCTGACTTCACTAATATTGAAGGCATGGATGAGTACCATTCCGGTAAAGCCAAGACCATATCCGGGATTAAAGTGCTGGGTGATAAGAAACTGCAGATTACTTATAAGCAATCTACACCTTCCTTGTTAACGGGTAGCGTATGGATTTATCCATTAGCCAAACATATCTTTGGCGGCATGGATGTTGCCAAAATCTCCTCTTCCCCTGAAGTCCGCCAAAAGCCAATTGGCTTCGGAGCTTTTAAAGTAGAGAGCATCGTTCCTGGTGAGTCTGTAGTATTTGTTAAGAATGAAGATTACTGGCGCGGAGCCCCAAAACTGGATAAAGTAATTTTGAAGGTTATCAACCCAACAACGATTGTACAAGAACTGAAATCTGGCGGAGTTGACTTGGTGGATTCCTTCCCTATTGATCAATTCCCGGATAATGCAAAGATGTCAAACGTTGAATTCCTGGGTGCGGTTGATCGTGCTTATACGTATATAGGCTTTAAGCTTGGTAAATGGGATGCAGAGAAAAAGGTTGTTGCAACAGATCCTAAAGCTAAAATGGCGGATGTAAATCTGCGTAAAGCCATGTGGGCTGCCGTAGATAATGATACTGTCGGTAAGAAGTTTTATAATGGACTTCGCTGGAATGCGACTACGTTGATCCCACCTTCCCATCCTGAATTCCATGATGCTTCCAATCCAGGTGTAGCTTATGATCCAGAAGCAGCTAAGAAGATCCTGGATGACGCTGGTTACAAACTAAACGGTGAATTTAGAACGAATCCAGATGGCAGCGAGCTGAAGATTAATTTCATTTCGATGACTGGTGGAGACATTGCTGAGCCGCTGGCTCAATATTATGTACAATCCTGGAAAGCGATTGGTCTGAATGTAACTTTGGAAATGGTAGAGTTTAATACCTTCTATGATCGCATAGGTCAAAATGGTGAGGATGATCCTACTGTTGATGTGTACCAAGGCGCTTGGGGTGTAGGGATTGACGTTGACCCATCAGGTCTGTATGGCAAAGATGCAATCTATAACTTCCCGCGTTACTCGAGTGCAGAGAACGATCGTTTGCTCGCCGAAGGGATCTCCGAGGCTGCATTTGATGTAGACAAACGTAAAGAAATCTATAAAGAGTGGCAACAATTTATGGTTGATGAGATTCCAGTATTCCCAACACTTTATCGTGCTGTAATAGTGCCGGTTAATAACCGCGTCCTGAATTATTGGGCTGTTGGTGATGGAGTTGAAATCTATTATAACGACATTGCGGTTTCTGCAGATAAAGCTGCGGTAGCTCAGTAAGAGGGTATTAATGAACAGCAGTTCGGAGAGATCCTGAGCTGCTGTTTTTTATTTTTCATTAAATTAACAATAATTCCTATATTTTGTGCATTATTTACTGTAAAAATATAGTGTTTTAATGAAAGATATGGTATATTTTGGGTGAGAGCGAAACTTTCGCTTAAATATAGCTCTTAGAGAGAGGTGAGTGGATGATCGCAATGACGGGTACCTGATTCAAGTGAGGGAGGTGTTACGGGACTGAGGTGTAATCTTTCTTGTGGCATTCACTGAAGAGAGGGGCAGTAGAAATGATCAAGAGGTATAGGAAACAAGGACTGGTGTTCAGTTTGTTGTTTACGCTTACATTTTGTTCAAATGCTGCATTTCAACCGGCGATAGCAGAGGCGGCGGCCGGAGACTACAACTATGCGGAGGTTCTTCAAAAATCTATTTATTTCTACGAAACCCAGCGGTCTGGTGAATTGCCAGATAACAATCGGGTGGAATGGCGGGGCGATTCCGGTCTTTTGGACGGGGCGGATGTGGGACATGATCTGACTGGTGGTTGGTATGATGCCGGTGATCACGTTAAATTCGGTCTGCCTATGGCTTATTCTACGACGATGCTGGCGTGGTCGGTTTATGAGTACAAGCAAGGATATGAGGGGTCTGGGCAGCTTGAGGAAATATTAGACAATATTCGCTGGGCAACCGATTATTTTGTAAAAGCTCATACCGCTCCTAACGAGCTGTGGGGACAAGTTGGTAACGGAACAACCGATCATAATTGGTGGGGACCCGCAGAAGTCATGCAGATGCAGAGACCTTCCTACAAAATTGATGCCACTCATCCCGGATCAGATCTTGCCGCAGAAACAGCTGCAGCGTTAGCTTCAGCATCCATTATTTTCAGGGATACGGATGCCGTATATGCGGACAAGCTGCTGCTGCATGCTAAACAGCTTTACAATTTTGCTGACACTTACCGCGGCTCCTATTCCGACAGCATTACCGATGCCAAACAATATTATAATTCTTGGAGCGGTTATGCGGATGAATTGAGCTGGGGGGCTGTCTGGTTGTATTTGGCGACTAACGATCAGCAGTATCTCAATAAGGCTATTGCAGCAAGTGATCAATGGGGAACGAATCAGGCTGGAAACTGGGGTTATCAGTGGACGCAGTCTTGGGACGACAAGCATTATGGCGCTCAATTACTGTTGGCACGAATCACCGGGCAGACCAAGTTCATTCAATCCACTGAACGGAATATGCAGTATTGGACGACTGGAGTGGGTGGAACAAGTGACCGTGTTGCCTATACACCTGGCGGACTAGCCCATCTGGATCAATGGGGCGCATTGCGTTATGCAGCCAATCAGGCTTTTATGGCCTTCGTTTACTCGGACTGGGTGAGCGATCCGGTGAAGAAAGATACGGCGCGTTCTTTCGCGGAGAGACAAATTACGTATATGCTTGGCGACAATCCACGAAACAGCAGTTATGTTATCGGTTATGGTAATAATTCTCCTCAGCATCCCCATCATCGAACCTCACATGGATCATGGAATGATAGTCAGACCGTTCCGGTAAATCATCGCCATGTCTTGTACGGAGCGCTAGTTGGAGGCCCGTCCAAAACAGACAGCTACACCGACTCCATTAACGATTATGTCTCGAATGAAGTTGCAACCGATTACAATGCAGCTTTTACAGGAGCTATTGCAAAAATGGTGCTGCTGCATGGACAAGGGCAACAGCCGCTTGCACAATTTCCACCTGCAGAGACACGTGAAGATGAGATGTTTGTCGAAGCCTCTGTGAATGCTAGTGGCAGCAACTTCGTAGAGATTCGAGCATTGCTGAATAACCGTACGGGCTGGCCGGCACGGGCCAGTAAAGAGATGTCTTTTAACTACTATGTGGATCTTAGTGAAGCGATAGCGGCTGGTTATGCTCCTGAGGATATTACGGTTACGGCGGGAGGCTACAATCAGGGTGGAACGGTGTCTGCACTTCAGCCTTACGATGCAGCTAACCATATCTACTATACTAAGGTTGATTTTACAGGTACTTTGATTTATCCGGGTGGACAATCTGCTCATCGTAAGGAGATTCAATTCCGAATTGCAGCCCCGCTGAACACTAACTTCTGGAATAATGCTAATGATTTTTCATTCCAAGGTGTGGCAGCTCAAGGAGCAACTCCTGTTAAAACAGCGAACATTCCGGTGTTTGATGCAGGTGTGCACATGTATGGAGAACTTCCAGCGGGTGGTGGACAACCTGGAGAACCTCAAGTCCCTGCACGTCCGACTAATGTTCAGGCAGTAGCAGGTAATGGGACTGTCCATTTGACTTGGAATGCCATTAGCGGGGTTAGTGAATATACCGTTAAACGCAGTGAAGTGAGTGGAGGCCCGTATACGGTGCTTGAGAATGTCATGGGAACGGATTACATGGATAGTGGACGGGTGAACGGAACCACTTATTATTATGTGATCACTGCCACGAATAGTGTAGGGGAGAGCTTGCCATCTATACAGGTTAGTGCCAAACCCCAAGAAACAACACAGCCCACAACGGGGAATTTGAAGGTGCAATATCGTACGAATGATACGAATGCCAGTGATGGACAGCTGCGCCCTCAGTTCCGAATTATGAATACAGGAACCGAGTCTGTGGCACTTAGCGGCTTGAAGCTGCGTTATTATTTCACTGTGGATGGGGATAAACCACAACAGTTTCATTGTGATTATGCTGTAGTGGGCAGTGGTAATTTAAGCGGCAGTTTTGTTAAGCTGAATCCCGCCAGTACGGGCGCGGATTATTATCTGGAGATTTCTTTTGGTGCAGGGGCTGGAAGCGTAGCGCCTGGTGGAGATAGCGGCGAGATTCAGGCTCGCACCAATAAGACGGACTGGACGGCTTACAATGAAACGGATGATTATTCCTACAGCGCGGTTCAGCAGACATTTGCCGATTGGAATAAAGTTACACTTTATCAAGGTGAAACACTTGTATGGGGCTTAGAACCATAAATATATCCAAGAGAGGGAGCTTGCCTAAGATGATGAAATTGAGCTTAATAAAGAAGCCTGTTTCTGTAATGATGGCCGCAGTCCTGTTTCTCTCACTCATGACCGGTCTATTTAATTTTAGACCTCAGACTGCTCACGCTTCTACTACGGAGCAGACGCGATTTCTGCAATTATATGCGCAGCTAAAAGACCCCGCAAATGGTTATTTCTCTGCTGAAGGAGTACCTTATCATGCGGTAGAGACCTTGATGAGTGAAGCCCCTGATTACGGACATATGACGACCTCAGAAGCTTACAGTTATTGGATGTGGCTTGAGGTACTCTATGGTTATCACACAGGGGACTGGACTAAGCTGGAATCAGCTTGGGACAACATGGAGAAGTATATCATCCCTATTAACGAAGGTGATGGCAAGGAAGAGCAGCCAACCATGAGTTATTACAATCCGAACAGCCCGGCTACGTATGCAGCGGAGCATGCTCAGCCGGATCAGTATCCAAGTCAGCTAGGTGGCCAGTATGCAGCAGGTAAAGATCCGCTAGATGCTGAATTGAAGGCGACGTATGGCAACAACCAGACCTACTTGATGCACTGGCTGGTAGACGTGGACAACTGGTACGGCTTCGGCAACTTGCTGAATCCTACGCATACAGCCGCTTATGTGAATACATTCCAACGGGGTGAACAAGAGTCCGTTTGGGAGGCGGTCCCTCACCCGTCTCAAGATGACAAAACGTTCGGAAAAGCAAACGAAGGCTTCATGAGCCTGTTCACAAAAGAAGCTAACGTGCCTTCCGCTCAATGGCGTTACACGAATGCTACAGATGCCGATGCACGGGCAGTACAAGCAATGTACTGGGCTAAAGAGCTCGGCTACAACAATACAGTGTATTTGAATAAAGCTAAGAAAATGGGCGATTTCCTGCGGTACGGTATGTATGATAAATACTTCCAAAAAGTAGGAAGTGCAGCTACTGACGGCACACCTGATGCCGGGACTGGCAAAGATTCCAATCAATATCTTCTGGCTTGGTATACCGCATGGGGCGGTGGACTTGGAGCTACAGGAAACTGGGCTTGGAGAATCGGGGCGAGCCATGCCCACCAAGGGTATCAGAATGTCGTGGCTGCCTACGCACTTTCTGATTCGGATGGTGGTCTGATCCCGTCATCAGCTACAGCTGGACAGGATTGGGAAAATTCTCTGAAACGTCAATTGGAATTCTATACTTGGCTGCAGTCCTCTGAAGGGGCAATTGCCGGAGGAGCGACCAATAGTTATCAAGGCGCCTACAAGGCTTATCCAGCCGGAACCAGTACTTTTTATGGCATGGCATATGACGAAGCTCCAGTCTACCACGATCCTCCATCCAATAACTGGTTCGGGATGCAGGCATGGAGTGTGGAGCGGGTAGCAGAGCTGTACTATATCCTTGCTTCTAACGGAGACACTACATCTGAAAACTTTCAAATGGCAAAACAAGTTATAGAAAATTGGGTAGATTGGTCTAAAGATTATGCCTTTGCCAACAAACGTCCAGTTACGGATGCTGAAGGTTACTACCTGAACAGTCAAGGTAATCGAATTCTTGGAGGAGACAACCCACAAGTGGCAACAGTCTCTGCACCAGGAGAGTTCTGGATTCCAGGTAATGTGGAATGGACAGGACAACCTAATACGTGGAATGGCTTCAGTGGTTCTGCAGCAAACAGTAACCTGAAAGCCGTAACTAAGAGTCCAAGCCAAGATACAGGTGTACTGGGCAGCTATATTAAGGCACTTACCTTCTATGCGGCTGGCACCAAAGCTGAACATGGCAGCTACAGTACTCTGGGAGGAGAGGCTCAGGTACTGGCTAAATCTTTGTTAGACACGGCATGGGGTTATAACGATGGAGTTGGTATTGCAACTACCGAAAGCCGTGGAGATTATTCTCGCTATTTCACTAAAGAAGTCTATTTCCCAAGCGGTTGGACAGGTACATTCGGCCAAGGAAATACGATCCCTGGTTCATCTACAGTGCCTTCCGATCCAGCTAAAGGCGGAAACGGGGTATACGCAAGCTATACCGATATCCGTCCAAATATCGTGAATGACTCCAAGTGGCAATATTTGCTGGACAAATACAATACTTCTTTTAATAAAGTGACTAAAACTTGGGACAATGGAGCCCCTGAATTTACCTACCATCGCTTCTGGTCGCAAGTAGATATGGCAACTGCTTATGCTGAATACGATCGACTGATCAACAGCAGTGTGCCTACTGAGCCAGTAGCTCCAAAAGCACCTTCCAAACCAAGTGTGGTCGCTGGTAACAAAGTTGTAGATCTTAGTTGGAACAACGTAACTGGAGCTACTAGCTACACTGTGAAAAGAGCTGCGACAACTGGTGGCCCTTACAGCGATGTGGCTGTTGTCACTCAGGCGACTTACAATGACGCTTCAGTGGTTAACGGTACGGATTACTACTACGTAGTTAGTGCTTCCAACGTGGTTGGAGAGAGCCCAAATTCGCTTGAGGTTCATGCCAAGCCTATTGATGTGCCGATTCCGGTACAAGGAGATTTGCTGGTGAAATACCGGACAAGTGATACCAATCCGGGAGATAATCAGTTCCGCCCGCAGCTGCAAATTGTTAACAATGGGGATACGGCTGTAGCGCTTAGCGATGTAAAGCTGCGGTATTATTACACGATTGATGGCGATAAACCTCAACAATTTAATGTTGACTATGCTAACATCGGTGGAAGTAATATACAGGGAACATTCGTGAAGGTGGACCCTGCCAAAACTGGAGCGGATTATTATTTAGAAATCTCCTTCGGCGCAGGTGCAGGCAGTCTTGCACCGGGAGCCAACACGGGTGATATCCAGATCCGGGTCAACAAAACGGATTGGAGCAATTACAACGAGGTTGGAGACTACTCTTATGATCCTGCCAAAACATCGTACACGGAATGGAATCATGTGCCGTTGTATTTGAATGGTGATCTAGCATGGGGACTTGAGCCTTAAAGTCTAAATAAGGGAAGCCCTAGCCATTTGGCTGGGGCTTTTTTTAGTAATTGGCTAGTTAGCGACTGCGACTAAATGTGGCTTCATATCCATTTTAATTGTATTTTTTACAACTAAAATACACCCTAGCCGCGCCAACGTAATTTAGTTGCACTTCATACAACTATTTATCAGTATATGGGTATTTATTGAGGTATAAGCTCAGTTTAACTGTACAATATACAACTAAAACCCAAAAAGAAATAAAAAAGCACGAAATAGCTGTATTAAATACAACTATTTCGTGCTTTGGTACGTTTGTTAGATATTGTGAGTTACTACGATTACTTGTAGATCAAGCTTTTATAGAAGCTTGGTTTACATTCACACTTGTGCTGAAGGAACAACCTTCTCCGCGTATTCTATCGTTCCGCCGCCGAGACATTGCTCGCCGAGATAGAAGACAACGGCTTGACCAGGTGTGATAGCTTTTTGTGGAACATCAAAGGCTACATTTATTGTTCCATCTTCACGCGCTGTAAGGGTCACGCCTTGATCTGGCTGGCGATACCGGAACTTGGCGGTGCATTTCAGCGGCTCTTGCCCAAGCTCTTGACCGTCAATCCAGTTAACACCGGAAGCAATCAGGCTAGTGGAGTACAGGCTATGGTGCTTGTCTCCTTGTACTACATAAAGAATGTTGCGGCTAAGGTCTTTCTCAGCTACAAACCACGGTTCGCCGTTGCCAGAGCCACCAATACCAAGGCCTTGGCGTTGGCCTAACGTGTAATACATAAGTCCGTCGTGGCGGCCTTTGATCTCTCCAGTTACTATGTCAACCATATCGCCAGCTTGTGCCGGGAGATATTGACTGAGGAATTCGCGGAAGTTGCGCTCGCCGATAAAGCAGACGCCTGTGCTATCTTTTTTCTTGGCAGTGTAAAGTCCTGCTTCTTCAGCAATTCTCCGCACTTCAGGTTTCGGCAGATGTCCAATAGGGAACATTGTTTTAGAGAGTTGATGTTGCCCCAGTGCATTCAGGAAATAGGTTTGATCCTTATTGTTGTCTACGCCGCGGAGCAGCTTGTACACACCATCTTCTTCTATAACACGTGCGTAATGTCCAGTTGCGACATAATCGGCACCAAGCTGAAGAGCTTTGTTCAAAAATTCTCCAAACTTAATCTCGCGGTTGCACATGACGTCAGGATTTGGCGTCCGGCCGGCCTTATATTCATCGAGAAAATAAGAAAATACCTTATCAAAGTATTCCTTCTCGAAATTAACGGTATAGTAAGGAATATCAATCTGCTCGCATACGCGGCGAACATCCTCTGCATCGCTTTCGGCCGTACATACTCCGAATTCGTCGGTATCGTCCCAGTTCTTCATGAAGATGCCGATGACGTCATAGCCCTGCTGCTTGAGCAGAAGCGCCGTGACGGAGGAATCGACCCCTCCGGACATGCCGACGACGACACGGGTGTCTTGTTTTGCTTTTGTCATCGTAATCACCATTTCTGTACCCAAAATACCGGTCATTCATGGAACACCCGGCTCAAAATGTATTATAACATACCTGTCTACTCTAAACCTCTGAAATAAGAGACTGGAAACAACAAAATGTCCACCTGGGGTGAACATTCTCGTAAAATGTTTCGTTTACCATTTCATTTGTGACTTCGGATATGATAACATAAACTGAGAGTAATTATCGGAATACCTTGATATGACAATCAAAATGACTTGCCGAATCAATAGTATACAATAATCAGACATTAAACTGAAAGAGGTGCCCCTTTGAAAATATCAACCAAAGGTCGTTACGGACTAACAATTATGATGGAGCTTGCACTGAAATTTGGTGAAGGACCAACTTCACTTAAGAGTATCGCTGAGAAAAATGGTCTTTCCGAGCATTATCTGGAGCAACTAATTGCTCCTTTGCGCAATGCAGGACTTGTAAAAAGTATTCGTGGAGCATATGGAGGATACATTTTGTCGCGTGAGGCGAACGCTATCACTGCCGGTGATATCATCCGTGTGCTGGAGGGCCCTATCTCTCCTGTAGACTTCACGGAAGAGGACGATGCAGCGAAACGGGATTTATGGTTGCGTATTCGTGACAGCATTGCCGATGTGCTGGATTCCACAACACTTTATGATTTGATTAACTACAAAGAAGAGAGTTTGGCTGACAATTACATGTTCTATATTTAGTCCTCGAATGAAAGATATTCCAAAAAAATAATGTGTCAACGTTTAGGCTCCCATTTGGGAGTCTTTTTTTATCTGCGATTCTATTTGTTCTTACGCTTATTAAAGAGCGCGATCCAGCAGCAAGAGGCTCCGATGAACGCTGCGAGAATCGGTATCCATTGATTAGTAGTCAAGTTAGCCCCTCCATAGTGCTTATAATTCTTTCGTCATAAAAACACTATAGGGGTCTTCAATGTAATCTGCAAACGGACAACAGTATTCAAATCCATATTGTTCATATAATTTTCTAGCTGCTTCGAACCCTTCAGTGGATCCGGTTTCTAAGCTCAGCCGCCGATAGCCTTGTTGCTTAGCTTCCTTAATGATATGGGCAAGCATTTTAGATGCAATGCCCTTCCTAAGATGCTTGGTAGAAGTACGCATGGATTTGATTTCACCATGATGGCTACCCAGGTCTTTAAGAGCACCGCAACCTAAGAGTTCGCCCTGCTCCCAGGCGCTCCAGAAGGTAATTTCAGGTGTTTTTAATTTATCTAAATTCAACGCATGTACACTCTCTGGCGGGGATTGCTCAAACATGCTCTGCAGATGTTCACTGATCAATGCTATGATTTCGGTTCCGGTTA
The DNA here is from genome assembly GCF_037965665.1 of Paenibacillus sp. FSL L8-0333. Lineage (NCBI taxonomy): Bacteria > Bacillati > Bacillota > Bacilli > Caryophanales > Paenibacillaceae > Paenibacillus > Paenibacillus sp. FSL L8-0333. Next base: position 5,354,398 of record NZ_CP150186.1, on the reverse strand, counting down.
AGTTATCGATTCTAATCTCCATATTATTCACTCCCAATGATAAGATTATGGTTTGCTCTATATATCATATTTCTTTAGCGGAGTCCGCTGTTGTATGTTGTAGCAATCGGTCCAAGGCTTTCTGTATAAGTGGCATAAAGTAATTAAGAATTAAGCCGCCTAAACAAATGGTAAGTAGAGTGCCAATCCCAATAGGCCCATTGAAAATAATGGCGGCAAATAAGAAAACCAGATAAATGATTGTTCTAGTAAATAGTATACTAAGCCTAGTTATCGTTTGCAGTACTAATGTTAGTCGGTCCACTGGAATCGGTGCGAAATTTGCGTACAAATAAATGGATGTACCTAATCCAATTGCAATTAAGCCTAAACCATAAAAGGCGATTTTACTGATCCACAGATTAGGCTCGATCAGATTGTTTAACAAAAAAAGCCACATATCGATACCAATGCCTGCTATAAATGCAGTTACCAACCCTAATAATTCTGGTCTTTGCTTGGATAAACATGAATTACATCCAATCAATAGGCATGCGATCAGCACTTCCCAACTGCCTACTGTAAGACCGACATTTTGGGATAGACCGACTAAAAGTGCATCAAAAGGTGACGCTCCAAGATCGGAGATTATTGTTAGTGAAACGCCTAGGGTTAAGATGAAAATTCCGCAAGTGAAAATGGAAAACGTAGTTACACTAAACTTCTTCATTCTATTGAAGCAGAAAGATCTTTAATCATTAAAAGATGAGGGATGCCATCCTCCATAAATTCAGTAGATGAAGCCCGATAACCAAGTTTCTTATAGAACCCCTCTGCCTGAGTTTGCCCGTGCAATTTAACCTTTTGATGCCCCTTTTCAACCACGATCTCTTCTAATGCAGAAATAATTCTTTTCCCAATTCCAAATTTACGATAAGGTTCTAGGATGCAAATACGCTCTAACTTACCTAATCCATCAAGAAAGCGGATCCTTCCTGTGGCAACTGGTTGCCCATCATAATAGGCGAGAACATGCTCACATTCTCCATTCAGCGTATCGAATTCATCAAATTCATCATTAAGGGGTACGCCTTGTTCCTCAACAAATACTTTTTTTCTTATTGAAAATGCAGCTTCAAGTTCCTCGATTAGTGTAATTCTTTTAAGATTCATTCTTGCTTACTCCATTCTGTATTTGTTTTTTTTAGGAAAAACGTCATAATGAATTAACGACAATTATAAGTATATATATAATCAATATTGTTGTAAATACAACATTATTGGAACTGGTAGGTGATTGAATGAAGGAGATACTTCGTGAAGTTGGAATGATAGCGAGGGCATTAGATTCCATAAGTAATATAGAGTTCAAGGAATTAGAGCTTACAAAGGGGCAGTATTTATATCTGGTCCGGATATATGAGAATCCAGGTATTATTCAAGAAAAGCTGTCGGAAATGATAAAGGTGGACCGAACAACAGCAGCGCGTGCGATTCAGAAACTTGAAATCCAAGGTTTTATTGAAAAGAAAGACGATGAAACGAACAAAAAAATAAAAAGGTTATTCACAACTGAAAAAGGTAAACAAGCCTATTCTTTTCTGAAGAGAGAAGGGGACCATACCGATTTGGTTGCGTTAGCAGGATTATCTGAAAAAGAAACGGAAGTATTGTTTCAACTCTTGCAAAGGGTTAGGAAAAATGTTGAGGTTGAGTGGGAATACGTAAAGAAGGGAAATAAAAGAGAGTACTAAAATCAGCAATTGTTATTGAACTAACCCAACGCGATCGCATGAAAAAATGCCTTGCTAGTGATAATACTGGCAGGGCATGTTAATGTGATGATCTATATATCAACGGAGCCGTGGAACGTGCGGAGCGGAGAATAAAAAAAACACCCTAAGGTGTTCTTTGAGGGTAATTATTGTTCTGCGGGTGTATTTCCCATTGCAATAGAAATTCTGTTCCAACTGTTGATTTGATTAATGACCAGTACAAGATCAATATATTGTTTCTCATCGTATTGTTCACGTACTCGTTTATATAGCTCATCAGGAACTCTTTTGGAAGGGATTAGCGTAATATGCTCAGATAGTTCGAGAGCAACCTTCTCTTCAGGTGTATAAAAAGTACATTCCTCCCAAACATTTAAACAATAAATTCGTTGTTCGGTTTCACCCATTTTACGAGCTTCGGATGTATGCATATCTATGCAGAAAGCACATCCGTTAATTTGAGAAACTCTGATTTTGATAAGTTCTCTTGTAGTCCGATTAATCGTAGATTTTTTGGTGTACATCTCCATATCCATCATGATTTTCATACCCTCAGGTGCAACTTCATTGTAGGCAACTCTTTGACTCATTTGGCAAGACTCCTTAGGCTTTAGTTTAGGAATAGTATAACTTTATTTTAACACTATTATTCTTTATATGCGAACATTTGTGCTTATTTACTTATGAGAAGGCAGAAATCACCCGATGACCTCTGCATTGGTATACATAATGTTCCAAATCTAGTATTCTAGTAAGAAGATTTTATACGGATGATGTGAAATACATAGGAGCCCGTAATGAGACGTAGTTAACATAATAATACTCAAAATGAGGTGTTTTAAAATGGGCAAGAATTATCGTTGGAGGCACGAGAAAGGAATGGGAGTATTTCGAATGTTTGGTGTGATATTTATTTTTACTCTAATGCTTAAGGGCGTCACGTTATTAGTTCAGGGAATGGAGAGTCTGGTAAGAAATACATATGAATTTGGTTATGCTTTTGGATCTTTATTAGAGAAGGTTTTTTAACTGAAAAATCGAACATATGTAATATCAAAGCCCAGTATGCTATGGATCTTGCCAGAGTGGGAATCGGCGATGATGCGGATGCGAAAGCTCAGCGTAACAGCGTTCAAGTTCATGAAAATATTTTCTTTTTCATTACCTGCACTAAAAAGCCTATCGCCTAATCCCCGGCAATAGACTTTTTATGATGTGGGCAGCCAGCCCCAATCAAGTAATAACTACATCGGAATATCCCGCAAAAATAGTCTGTGTTCCCGGACTAGTATCTGTCCATACGCCGATATATCCTCCAGGCGGAACGGAAGTGATATCAATATAATCCCCTATTAAGGTTACAGGTCCTGTACCTCCAGCATTCGGATCGAAGGAAACGTTAGTTATTCTAGTGTTGGTAAATGTCTGTCCACCGTTAATGGATCGCGCAACATATACATCTAGCAAAAATCCGTTAACCTGATTGCTGTAATAGATCACATTTACTACGCCCGTCAAAGGGTCGACATCGATCGCAGGAAAAAAGTTCTGAGATCCCGCGGGTGCACCGGTAATACTAACGGGAGTGCTCCAAGTCATGCCCCTGTCGTTTGAAATGGACATGAATACATCAGAGTACCCTTGGCGGAAATCCTGCCAGATGGTATACACACGGTTGGTAAAGGGTCCGACTGATCGATCGGTTGAAATATTCGCAAATGTTAAGACCCGAAAAGCATAGCCGGGAACGGGCAGGACTATGGGCACAGGTACGATCGTGGACACAAGAACAGGGGCGCCAAACGTTGTTCCACCATCCAAAGAAGTTCTGATCACAAATCGGAATTCCGGATTTGTCGTAATCCATGCTCCATACACGCTGCCTATCAAATCCACAGCTACATCGGGACGTTCTACCTGATTAGCTTCACTGGAAAGCAGGATGGGAGTGTCCCATGTGGCTCCATTATCACGAGATCGACTAAGAAAAGCTGTCGAGTTACCTCCGTTAGCTACATTGAACTGATGATTGTAAGAAACATAGATATTTCCTAAATATGGGCTAGATTGTCCTACATCGATTGTGATATTTGTTTCGTCATTATTAATGTAGGTTCCATACCCGCTACTTACAATTACAGGGCTGCTGAAATTAGTACCATTGTTGGTGGAAATATAGAATATAGTTGTTCCGTCTGAAGCGCCTGGAAAAGCATGTGCAGAAATGGCAAATGTATTCGGAAAGGAGTACGCAACAGCAGGTGCTTCGGCCCCTGTAAATCCTGGAGGCAGAGGCAGTAAAGCTTGTGACCAGTTGGCACCGCCATCTAACGAGCGATACATCCCTATTAATGGAACTCCGGTTGTAGTGTCTACAGCTACAGCAATCATGATCCCGGGAATAAGCAGATTCACAGCAACATAGGGTTCAAACTTTGGTGGCAAACCTGTAGTGACCTGAAAATTGAAATTGGTCATTGTCACCTCTCCTTTTTCATCTTTAATCTATGTTATGAAAAAAGCGGGAAAGGAACTGTATACCTGTCTATTTGGCTATTATTCCACGTGTTAACCCCTCCTCTTGCCTCACAACTATAAGCTAGCTGTTGAATAAGTTGATAGAAACCAAGAGGAGGAGTGAGAAAATGCCTTATACAACAGGTCTTATTACGAATACGAGAGCAACTGGTACTGCAGCGAGTAATGTAGTGGTCAGTGTTCGTAACACAAGTAATGCGAGTGCAATGATGATTGTCGAAGTCTTCGGTGTTCCATATTCCTTGCCAGCTCTTACCCCGCTTTATGTCACAGGTTATTTCGTTCCTGCAAAGAGTTCTGATATTAGAGAGTTTTTCATTGGGGGGAATCTGGCTTACGAGGTGCAAATTAGTAGTCCTTATCCTTTGGCAGAAGTAGTCACCTCTGTTTATGGGCTGGATGAGTTCGGAAATCTAGTTACCGATCAGCGGGTGCTTCAATCTGAAATGACGGAGATTACCGCCCTTTCTATACCTGTATAATAGTAATATTTAGACCATTAAGCAGCAGTCGCTGAAAGAAATAGGGCGATTGCTGCTTTTTTAGGCGTAATAAAGTATTTTAAGGGCATTCACACAGTCAGATGGGAGGAATCAAAATATACTGATTTTATACTCCAATGTAGAGAGAGGTAAAAAATCATGGCGGATGTAGGAGTAGTTATGCCTGTGTATACCCAAAAGCCGGAGTTCTTACGGCAAGCTCTGCAGTCTGTTCTACACCAATCTTTTACCAATTTTCGGCTGGTTGTTGTGATCGATGGTGCACCAGAAATGGAACCGCTCGTGAGATCCATTATTGTCGAAGATCCAAGGGTAACGGTTATCTCTTACGTACAGAACAGGGGTATAGCACATGCACTGAATACCGGCTTTGATCTTTTGTATAGTGAGCCTAGTATTCAATATCTAAGTTGGGTTTCCAGCGACAATGTTTATGAACCCCGTTTCCTCGAAATCCTTCGGGGGACGCTAGTTAGAGGTCCACAGGAGTTAGGCATCGTGTACAGTTCTTTTCAAAGCATCGATAACGAGGGAAGGTTTCTTCATAACGAACATCAATTAGCTACTCAGCGTAATTATCAGTCACAGCCTAAAGAGAGATTGCTGGATTACTCGCTTATTGGCGTTTCTTTTATGTACAAAGCACAGATTGCGAAGCTTGTTGGAGCTTATGGAATGGAACCGGTGGAGGATTATGATTACTGGCTGAGACTGGCTGAACATTGTGAAATTCGCTTTATACCGGTGGAACTGGTGAATTATCGTGTGGATTCTACCTTTAGTGTATCTGCCCAATTACATTCGGTTGAAAATCATCGTAGATGGAGATATGCCTATCATTTGACCCGCCATCAGGCACGGTTTCGCAGAGGAATTCCGGCGATGATTACCGTTCTATATCCTGTAGTGAATGCTTGTGCGGATGAAATAACGCGGATAGAGAATCTGTACGAACAAACGTATAGCAATTATGAATGCCGGGTGTTGGATTTATCAACTACGCGTCAGCCATCGGCTCTATTGGAAACCATACCTCATCCTGCGACAGCGTTCGCCTGGCTGCCTGGAGCTGTGGAGTCACACGCGATTTGCAGTGCTATAGAACAACTATCCACTCCATTCACGATAGTTTTAGGTCCAAAAGTTTTTATAGGAGCGCTCGATATTGAGTACATGCTGGAAGCTTTGGTAACTACGGGCGGGGATACGATTTCCAATTACTATACGGATGATCATAGCCTGATTGGATTTCGACACAGACATGTCCCATCGACCAAAGGCCACTATTATAATGAGCTGTTTCGCAGCGCAGATCTGTATGATTTGTTGAAGACCTCTTTTACCTAAAAATAATTTGCGAATGAGTGATCATAATGAAGATTTTGTTCACTTTTTATAACCCGAGTGGAGGTATGCAAACCCTGAACCGAGTTCGCTGCCAAGCGTTACATGCTCGCGGTGTAGAGTGCCATTTACTGTATACACACCATGGAAAAGGACAGCAGAATATCCGTAACATTCAAACGCATATTACCAATAGCGATGACGAGATCAGGGCAATGCTTGCTCGTGAAGCTTTTGACTTAATTGTAGTGTGTACGGATATTAACTTAGCAGAGCGGATTCGAGGGTTTGGGTATAAAGGGCCGCTTGTTTTTGAAGTGCAGGGTTTAGGCACCTTAGATGAAGCTGAGCAGGTCGTTAATAATTTTACAGAGCGCATTTACAGGCTCACCGATGCACTGCTGTATCCAGAAACAACCCATTTGCAGGCGCTTTTCAAAGGCGGATTTCCAACCATTCCACAATATTGTTTTGATGATCCGATCGATTGCGATCAGTTTGGATATACCAATTATCCCGCGAAAAGTTTCCCTATCCTCGGCTGGGTAGGACGCATTCAAACGAATAAGAATTGGCGGGAATTTCTGCAAATCGGGCAAAGGCTGCTGGCAATCCATCCCGAACTTTATTTATGGATTTTTCAGGATGATACTTTGTTTGATCCAGAGCAAAAAGAAAGCTTTGATCAATTTGTAGCTGAGACGGGGATTTCTTCACGGTTGATTTCGTATTCCAATATTCCTCATGAGCAAATGGCAGATTATATGAGTATTATTGGTGATTCGGGAGGTTTGCTCCTTTCTACCTCTATTTTGGAAGGGTTTGGATACGCGGTTGCTGAGGCGATGTTGTGCCGTTGTCCTGTACTTACTACAGATTCAGACGGCGTTCGAAGACTCGTCATTAACAATCACACTGGAAAAATATACACTAGAGGGCAGCTGGATGAAGCTGTGGTTGCTGCTCTATCCTTAATGAATGATCCAGAACTACGGGCCAGAATCAGGATGAATGGAGAATGGCATATCCGGACTAACCTATCCTCTGAGCTGTATGCAGACAGATTTCTACAGATGTATCATCAATTGATGGGACGCAGAATTCATATTGAGCGGCGCTGGTCTTAACTCTGCGGTTAATCCGCAGGGTTAAGATGTTTTTTCATGGATAAACAACGAGGTCAGAATTAGTGTCAATAAAAGGGTGATAATCATTCCTACCATTTGAATAATATTGTTTTCTATATCTCATTGATTAATTCCTTCGTATTATTCCGAACATTTCCCACTGCAGTAGAAACCGGGTAGGCTCTCATTTGATGCTGATCATAGGGTTTAAGAAGCTTTATTAACGAAGTTGCGTCCTGATTGTCCCGGCTCAGCCATTCTGGCTCATCCTCAGGCTTCAAAATAACTGGCATACGGTTATGGATTTCAGCCATAAGTTCATTTGGGGTAGTCGTTATAATCGTGCAGGTACTTAATTTATTACCTTCAGGGTCCATCCAAATATCATACAATCCGGCCATTGAAAAAATACCCCCATCGCGCATCACGATTCGCATGGGTTGTTTGCTATTGTCCTGAACCTTCCATTCATAGAAGCCATCAGATGGAATGATGCAGCGGCGGGAGCTTACTAATCGCTTGAAAGAAGGCTTCTCAAGGAGTGACTCTGCCCGGGCATTGATCATTTTACTGCCGATTTTGTCATCTTTGGCCCATGAAAGAACCAGACCCCAGCGCAGTTCCCCAAGTTTATTGCTGGATCCTGTGTTAATGACTGCCGGAATTTGCTGCATGGGTGCTGCGTTATATGTTGGAGCATAGTGGATAATGGTTGAATCATTCGCAAAATATCTGACCATCAGCTCTTCCATGGTGACGGTTATCGTATATCGTCCGCACATTTTATACACTTCCCATTCGGTCGTTTTTGAGGCTGGATTTGTTTACAGCTTGTAATCAGCATGTTATGCTCGAAATATTTCTTAGCTTGAACGGCTGTTAAGGGTTGTATCTTATTATAAACGAAGCACAATGAATGAAGAAAGCGGTGCATATAGGTGATTTTGGTAAGCTCTTGTTTAGCTGGTATGAAGGTAAGATATAATGGCACGGATTGTTTGGATGAGAAAATTCAGAAGCTTTTGAATGAGAATCAAGCTATTGCTGTGTGTCCGGAATTATTAGGGGGATTCTCTACGCCTAGAGAGCCAGCTGAAATTGTCGGCGGGGATGGTGAGGCTGTGCTTGCAGGAACGGCTAAAGTAGTGGACCGATCGGGCATAGATGTAACAGAACTATATTTAAAAGGGGCTTATATTACGCTTGAAAAAGCTCGAGAAGTTTCAGCTACGATGGTAGTCCTCAAGGAAAACAGTCCTTCTTGCGGCAGCACCATGATTTATAACGGAGAGTTCAAAGGGAAGAAGATCGCTGGGAACGGCGTGACTGCAGCTTTACTTAGAAAAAACGGCATAGAAGTTACCTCTGAAGAGAATTGGCTGTCATTACCTTAGCCTGTGCAGGGAATTGATTACAATATTGTGTTCTTTAGTTTGTGGAAAACTAACTTCTCGCGCGGTATAATTTAATAGTTCTTAAAAACGAACTGTTTTCCTATACCCTAGAAGTGGAGAAATGAATGATGAAAACCATCTATTTGGACCACGCCGCATCAACCCCGGTTCATCCGGAGGTGGCCAAGGTCATGCTGAATATAATGACAGAACAATATGGAAATGCGTCCAGTGTACATCAGTTCGGACGTTCAGCCAAGAAAATATTAAATGGGGCGCGCGATACTATCGCCGCCTTTTTAGGCTGCTCGCCGGAAGAGTGGGTGTTCACTGGCGGCGGAACCGAAAGTGACAATCTAGCACTCTATGGAGCTGTCGCTGCTGTTGCCCAGAAAGGCAATCATATTATCACCTCTGCGATAGAGCATCATGCAGTGCTACATACCTGCGAAGAGCTGGAGAAGGAAGGCTTTAAGGTTACTTATCTTCCTGTGGATTCTACAGGCCGAGTATCCGTTGCAGATGTAGAAGCAGCGGTGCAGGAAGACACAGTGCTAATCAGTGTAATGTATGCCAACAATGAGGTAGGAACCGTTCAGCCGATTCAGGAAATTGGCCAGTTTGCCAGAGAGCGGGGTATTCTGTTCCATGTTGATGCTGTACAAGCTCTTGGTGCCTTACCGATCACACTGCGGGAGCTTCCGGTAGATTACATGAGCTTTACAGCTCACAAAATCAATGGACCTGGGGGGATCGGTGGCCTTTATGTGCGGAGTGGAGCACCGCTGCATCCAAGACTCCACGGTGGCCTTCAGGAGCGCGGCAGACGAGCCGGAACAGAAAATTTAGCAGGTACTGCTGGATTTGCCAAGGCTGTTGAAATAGCAGTTACAGGTCTATCAGAACGTCGACAAAAAGTGCAGCTCCTGCGCAATAGACTACTTGAAGAGCTGGATGCGCTGATTGGACGGGAAAGTTATTCAATTAACGGCAATACCGAGCATTTTTTGCCAAGTATACTGAATTTGAGCTTCCCGGGAGCTAGAACAGATGTTATGCTGATGAACCTGGATATGGACGGGATTGCGGCAGCAAGCGGTTCAGCCTGCACGTCAGGATCACTGGAAATATCCCATGTTCTGAGAGCAATGGAGCTTCCAGAAAATATTTTAGGGTCAGCGATTCGATTTAGCATGGGTTTGGGTAATACTACTGAAGAAATTGAGTACGTTGCTCGAAAAGTTGAAACCATTCTGAATCGGCTGCGTATCAGAGACTAGTTACTTCTAGGCTATGGTAGGTATCCTGATCATTCGGGCTTTCACTTTTTGAGAACTCGTAATTACACTCAAAGTGAGGAGACCGAGCAGCCATGAAACTTCAAGATCTGATCGGCTTGGCTGTATATGAAGTTGAAGAGGGTAACGCAATCGGCAAAATTGTCGATATTTTGCTCGATTCAAACTGGAATATTACGGGTATTGAACTGGAAAGCAAATCTTTTTTTGGTGGCCATGTGAAATTTGTGGCATGGGAAGATATTGTGGCCTACGGCGAGGATGCTGTCATGATTCGTAATAAAGAGTCGATTGATAAGATAGATGCCGATCATATACCTTGTACTTTTCTACTTGGAAAGAACAAACTTAAGGATTTGAAAGTGCTAACTACAACTGGAACTATACTCGGACGAATATCTGATGTTTATTTTGACCAAAAGTTGGGAAACACAATAGGAGCGCTGGAAATTAGTGACGGGCTTGTCACTGATTTGATCGAAGGCCGCAAATGGCTGCCTTGTTCTGACGAGATGTCCATTGGTGAGAATGCATTAATGGTTCCTGCGATGAGCGAAGAACGGCTACAAAAAGCCATTAATATTGTTAACGGATAGGTGGAATGTATTATATGAAGTGTCCAAACTGCAACTCCAAAGATATCGGAAAGATCGGTTCCCACCAGTTTTATTGCTGGGGCTGTTTCATCGAATTGACGGTAAATGGCGAAAAAATGTCGGTTTATCAAGTTGAAGAAGACGGCACACTAAGCTCGCTGGACGACCTGTTCTCCGGGGATGATATGACTCAGGATTTCCCGCAAATTCATGCGTCGTCTTAACTATGAATCTTGCTTTGTAAGCAAGACTGCTCTATGTACTTAAGCGTCAATTTCCTTTCAGCTGAAATCAGTTGCAAGGTTATTGACGCTTTTTTGTGTGTTTGATGGTTATTTTGCTGCGGCCATACATATACTTATTTACGAAGCTAGTCCAGGCTCTACCGCAGGAGGGTACTCTCATGGAACAATGGTCCCAAAGTAAATGGTTCCGCTGGATGATCGGAGTGCTGCTATCCCTGATCATTTTGTATTTTGTTTGGTTGCTTCGTCCGATGCTGCAGGGGATTTTTGTATTTTTAAAGGCAATCCTCGCTCCATTTCTGGCAGCTATGATTATTTCCTATGTGCTGAATCCCGTGGTTAGTATGCTGGCCGGACGGAAGATGCCGCGTAGCGTAGCTGTTCTACTTATATATGCAGTGTTTCTAACGGCGATTACCGTGATCGCCATCAACCTTATCCCGATGTTTATTGAGCAGCTTGAAGAATTAAATGAACATCTGCCTGAGATCACACTGCAAGCCCAGGGGCTGATGAGCCATATGAATACAAGGCTAATACCGCCTGGGGTTGAAATGGGGATGAACAACTGGTTTTTTCAACTGGAGAATCGTCTGGCCGAAGGGATTTCGCATTTTCTCGATAATATAGGGACAACGATTAACTTGCTGTTCAATGCTTTTATCGTGCCGTTTCTGGTGTTCTATATTTTGAAGGATTTTGACGTATTTGAACGGACGGTGGTCTCTTGTCTGCCCCGCGCACGCCGCAAGTCTATTGTTACTTTGTTAAAAGATATCGATGCTGCGCTCGGCAATTACATTCGCGGACAATTTCTGGTCTGCATCATTATAGGTGTGCTTGCCTATATCGGCTATGCCATCGTCGGAATGCCTTATGCCTTACTGTTCGCCAGTGTGGTGGCAGTATTTAATATTGTTCCGTATATGGGTCCTTTTCTAGGGGCTGCACCTGCCATTGTGATGGCTTCGACCGTCTCTTTTCGATTAGTTCTACTGGTTGCTGTGGTAAACACTTTATGCCAAATTGTGGAGAGCAATATTATTTCTCCACAGGTCGTAGGCAGGACGCTACATTTGCATCCGCTGCTTATTATCTTCGCATTGCTGGTAGGTGGTGAACTGGCAGGGATGATTGGACTTATCCTTGCTGTACCGTTCTTTGCAGCTGCAAAAGTCGTAATTCAACACTTTATGGCGTTTTTAATCAAACGAAAGCCCGTATAAAGGGATAATCATTGACTATTGATAACAGTTTTGTATATAATGTTGGGGAATATTACTGATGACTCAGTATATAGTTGTTCGATGATGAGGAGTATTAATTCTATACCGTTATTGCAGAGAGCCGACACTAAGGTGCGAGTCGGTTAACGGAACAGAGTGAACTCACCTCGGAGTAACGGTGCAAGTTTACAGGATATCCATAAGAGATAATGGATGTCATGAATGAACCGCCGTCGCCTCACCCCCGCTAAAGGGTGCAAAGTGAGTGGCAGAATAAAGTATATTCGCCGCTAACTAGGGTGGTACCACGGGAATTATAACCTCTCGTCCCTAGCGATAATACGCTAGGGATGGGAGGTTTTTTTGTAAATATAAGAGAGTATACGTTTTACGCAATACTTCATGTCTTATATTTCCCGCATAAACGCTTACCGTCCTTATAAGGACACCGAAGGTGTATATGCTTGGTTAAGAAATAAGAAATCTAAGAAGTAACACTCCAAGGAGGAGCAGACAATGAGCGACAATCAAACAAATAGCACACCCGCTGGTGGTTACCGGGCGCAGACTATTGAGCCGAAATGGCAAAAGTTCTGGGATGAGAACAAAAGCTTTAAGACAGGAGAAGATCCTGAAAAACCCAATTTTTATGCACTGGATATGTTTCCGTATCCTTCAGGTGCAGGACTGCACGTAGGTCATCCAGAGGGTTACACAGCAACGGATATCGTTTCTCGCTACAAGCGGATGCGCGGTTTCAATGTATTGCATCCGATGGGCTGGGATGCTTTTGGACTTCCGGCAGAGCAGTATGCGATGGATACCGGCCAGCATCCACGTGATTTTACCGATAAGAACATCGATAATTTCCGCCGTCAGATCAAATCGCTGGGTTTCTCCTACGATTGGGACCGCGAGATCAGCACGACAGATCCGGATTATTATAAATGGACACAATGGATTTTTATCCAGTTGTATAACAAAGGCCTGGCTTATGTAGCAGAAGTACCTGTTAACTGGTGTGAGGCATTGGGTACGGTACTTGCCAACGAAGAGGTTATCGATGGTAAAAGTGAGCGCGGCGGTCACCCGGTCGTGCGCAAACCGATGCGTCAATGGATTCTGAGAATTACAGAGTACGCTGAGCGTTTGCTGGAGGATCTGGAAGAACTGGATTGGTCCGAAAGCATCAAGGATATGCAGCGCAACTGGATCGGGAAATCAACAGGTGCAGAAGTGAACTTTAACATTGAAGGTCACGAGGCTAACCTGACCGTGTTTACTACACGTCCAGATACACTGTTCGGAGCAAGTTACTGCGTACTGGCACCAGAGCATGAGCTTGTTGATGTGATTACCACTGAAGCTCAGCGTGCTGCTGTGGCAGAATATCGTGAAAAAGCTTCTCGTAAGAGCGATCTGGAGCGTACGGATTTGGCAAAAGAGAAGAGCGGTGTCTTCACAGGCGCATATGCAATTAATCCTGTGAATGGTGCGAAGGCGCCAATCTGGATTGCAGATTATGTGCTTGCTGGTTACGGAACGGGAGCAATCATGGCAGTTCCGGGTCACGATACACGCGACTGGGAATTTGCTAAACAATTCGGCCTGAATATCGTGGAAGTCGTTCAAGGCGGCAACGTTGAAGAAGAGGCTTATTCCGGAGAGGGTCCGCATGTCAATTCTGATTTCCTGAATGGACTCAAGAATGAAGAAGCGATTGCGAAGATGATTGCTTGGTTGGAAGAAAAGGGCGTAGGTAAAGGCAAAGTAACCTATCGTCTGCGTGACTGGCTGTTTAGCCGCCAACGCTACTGGGGAGAGCCCATTCCAATTCTGCATTTGGAAGACGGCACAATGAAGACTGTTCCAGTTGATCAGCTGCCGCTGGTACTGCCGGATGTAGATGCGATCAAACCTTCGGGTACAGGGGAATCTCCACTTGCGAATGTAACAGAGTGGGTGGAAACTATTGATCCTGAGACTGGCATGAAGGCTCGCCGCGAGACGAACACCATGCCGCAATGGGCGGGCAGCTGCTGGTATTACCTGCGTTATATTGATCCGAAAAACGATCAAGAGCTGTGCTCCCCTGAGAAGCAAAAAGCATGGCTTCCAGTAGATCTGTATATTGGTGGAGCGGAGCATGCCGTGCTTCACTTGCTCTATGCACGTTTTTGGCACAAGGTGCTTTATGATCTCGGCGTTGTTGAAACAAAAGAACCTTTCCATAAGCTGGTTAACCAAGGTATGATTCTTGGAAATAATAATGAAAAAATGAGTAAATCACGCGGAAATGTCATCAACCCTGATGAGATTGTGGAAGCTTTTGGTGCAGATACACTACGTGTGTATGAAATGTTTATGGGCCCTCTGGAAGCAACCAAACCTTGGAATGAAAAGGGTGTAGAAGGAGTTCACCGTTTCTTGTCCCGTGTATGGCGCCTGTTCGTGAGTGAAGATGGTAAGCTGAGCACCAAAATCACAGCAGACGGTGGCACTGACGAGTTCAAACGCACTTGGCACAAGACCATTAAGAAGGTCACTGATGATTTCGAGCATCTGCGTTTCAATACCTCAATTAGCCAGTTGATGATTTTTATTAACGATGCTTATAAGCAAGAAACTTTGTCCCAAGAAGCTGCTGAACACTTCGTACAAATGTTGTCACCACTGGCGCCTCACATCGCTGAAGAGCTGTGGCAGCTGCTCGGTCACGAAGGAAGTATCAGCTACGTGGCTTGGCCAACGTATGATGAAGCATGGACGGTGGATGCTGAGGTTGAAATCGTTATTCAGGTAAATGGTAAAATCGTACAACGCGCGTTGATCCCGCAGGATATGGGTCAAGAAGAGATGCAAGCTCATGCGTTGTCACTCCCGAATGTGAGTGCAGCAGTAGAAGGTAAAACCGTACGCAAGATCATTGCGGTTCCTGGCAAGCTTGTAAATATCGTAGTGGGTTAAGCGAAGAACGCAATAATGCCCGCAGCAACGGAGAATTCCGTGCTGCGGGTTTTATTGTTTTCTAACGGTCTACAGGACTTTGAATAATACCGTCATGCCCAAATAATGCATCCAGCTTGGTGACATCCTCATCGTATTTATCATGCGTAGTCATGATGAGACGTTCGAATACGCCCTCAAGGCTAATGCGAAGATGGTTCAGTGCCTCTGCGGTAATCCCGCCACGGACAGCTACACGTTCTTGGAGCTCTTGCGGGGTGAATTCTCCTTCTGTTAGCAGCTTGCCTGTTCCAAGCAGCATTTCACCTGCAAGCCGGCTGATTAACGTCTCTTCAATCCCGGTAACTTCCACCGCAGCTTCAATCCAGCGTTCAATGAAATAGCTCAAGAACGCAGGTCCGCAGCTGGAGAAATCAGAAGCGATTCGGGTATGGGCCTCTTGAATTTCCAAAGGAACACCTATGAAAGACAACAGCTGCAGCAGCACAAGCCTGTCTTCTTTATTAAGCCTGCTGCCAAATATGCACAGTGATGTCCCACTTTTGACACAGTGTGTAATGCTGGGGATGATCTTGGCTATTTTGGACGGCAAAGCGGATTCCAGATGTTGCAATTGAACGGGACTTGTAATGGATACGACGATTTGATCGCTGCGGAGATAAGGGCCAATCTCATCTGTTAAGGTTTTGAATTCCAGCGGTTTTACACATAAAAAAACAATGTCACTTCCAGTCGCTGTTTCACTATTGCTTCCGCATAAGTTTATGCCGGGATGACGATCTTCTAGCTCCAGCAGTTTATTCAGACTGCGGTTGCTGGCGAGTACATCGCACGGATTCAGGGCTCCGGAAGAAAGAAAGGCGTCAATCAGCAGGCTGCCCATGCTGCCTGTTCCGATAAATCCTACTTTCACCTGTGGTTCCTCCTTTCTAGCGTTGCTTTTTTACTAACTGACATGAATGCTCTTCGTTATATGTATGCAGGATAGACTTGGACAGATGACAGGTTTTGTATGAATTATTAAAGGAGTTTCCAGCCGCAGGAATGTATGAAGATTCACAAAAAGGCATAAGAAGAATTTTTGTGAGGAGGAAAGTGATATGAATAAAGGGAGTATCGTGCTCGGAGTGGCTGCTGCTGTAATAGGAAGTGGGCTATTCTGGGCGGCGGGAAGCAAGGGCGATTCCGGGATTGCCGGGTGGGAGACTTTGAATGTTGGTATGGAGCAAGCTGTTGGAATCGCTGAGTCTGGTGACGCTCCAGCTGCTGGGGGCAGTGAGGGAGGTCATCAGACGAAAGGAAATAAGCAACATTTAGAGAAAGATGCAGGGCAGGCTGAAGCTGCTGGGAATGTTGAAGACGGTGAGAAGGTTAAGGAGGCTGCGCAAGCAGAAGAAGCAGAAGAAGCAGAACAAGCAGAACAAGCAGAACAAGCTGTCCAAACTTCGGCAGATGAAAAAGCTACGGCAGCCGCTGCGGGGGAGCGAGCAAAAGGAGCGGGCCAAACACCAACGGCAGAAGGTCAAACACCAACAGGGGCAGAAGTTCAAACGCCAAACATTGCAGGAAAGCAAACGTCGGCAGGGGATAAAGCTGTTGCGGCTAAGGAGGCGACTGAGCTTTCCGCATCAGCAGCTTCACAGGAAGGTAAAGTAAATGTGAATACTGCGGGTGTTAAGGAGCTGATGGATCTTCCGGGCATCGGAGAAAAGAAGGCTCAGGCAATTATGGATTACCGCAACCTTGTAGGGACCTTTCGCAGCCTATCTGATCTGGGGAAGGTGAAGGGGATAGGACCCAAAATACTGGAGAAGTTAAAAGCATTAGTAATATTTTGAAGATAAATAGGAACTGAAGCCTCGCTGGATGTGCTACAACCGTTGTCCTAGTGAAAACTTGCGGGGATGTGCTACAATAGTTAACAACTATTTAGAAGGATTTGGAGATTGATTATGACTACTGCCTATCGTAAAGACTGGGATACTTATTTCATGGACATTGCCTGTATGGTCTCAACTCGTTCACGCTGCTCACGACGACATGTAGGTGCTGTGCTGGTGCAAGGCAAAAAGCTGCTTGGTACCGCGTACAACGGGGCGCCAATGGGCGTACCTGATTGCTCAGAGGCAGGTTGTATGCTCTCGGAGCAATATGAGATGGAGATCGTGGATGGCGTAGAGACTATGGTGAAGAAACAGCGCTGCATTCGCACGATTCATGCGGAACAGAATCTTTTGCTATTCACAGACCGGATTGACCGGGAAGGCAGCACCGTCTATGTGACGGATGAGCCTTGCTGGACCTGTGCAAATATGCTGGCTAATAGCGGTATTGTGGAGATTGTGTATTATCGTCCTTACCGTAAGGATATGGAAAAGGTAGAGGCAATGATGGCTGCCAAAGGCATCGTATTTCGCCAATTGGAAAATTATGAGCCGCCAAGTGAAACGATGATTAAAGTAGCGGATTAGCTGTATTGTACAACCCTAATTGAATAAGATGACTTGAGGAAGAACCTCTCGTACGCTTTTATGGCGTATGCAGAGGTTCTTTTTTTATCTTGCGAAAGGAGGAGAATGGAGGCGTGAAGGAGAGACCCTTATTAAGTTTTACAGTGTGTTGGGTGACTGGAAGTGCAGCAGCGTGTTTATACTCAGGGATTAGCTTGTGGTTGGCGGGGGCTGGATTACTATTGTTACTGGTTAGTATGAGAGTTTGGGTGAACATGAGCTGGAAACAGCTGGCGGTATTTTGTTTGGCGATTATTATATCCGCTGGATATTGGGAATGGAATGAAGGCCGCAATGTAAGTCACCTGCCTGAAGTGCTGGGGAAATTATTTTCGGAGTTGAATGAGACTGCCGTGGAGGCTAAGGGGACGATTATTTCCGTTGTGGAACGGGACGGGGACCGGGTTGATTTTACGATGAAGCTCTCAGAGTTATCGTTGATTACTGAGGAAGAGGCCGCTTCGCCTGATCCGCGGGACGAACAAGATAAAAGGGGGCATGGGGAGTTAATTATGGTGCAGATCAAACTTCTTGCCGAGCAAGAAATCGCTATTGCCGCGGAGTGGCACAGAGGGGATCAGGTGTCGCTAAACGGCGTACTTGAAGAGCCAGCGACAGCGCGGAATTACGGAGGGTTTGATTATCGAACCTATTTACATACGCAGAAGATCCACTGGCTTCTAAAGGGTCAGGGGGCAGAGAACGTGCAAGCAACGGCTCCAGATTCATGGCGTCCGTTAATGATCTTACGCTGGAATGATAAAGCGCGGGCAGTTCTTGGAGCAGAGACGGATCGGCTGTTTCAAGAGCGCCACTCTGGATATATGAAGGGTTTGGTGATTGGGATGCAGGATGATCTCGATCCGGATACCTTTAAGCAGTTCTCACAACTTGGGTTGACACATATCCTCGCCATTTCAGGCATGCATGTTGCAGTGTATGTTGGTGTTCTTTTATTTATATTCAGGCGCTTACGGATGACAAAAGAGACCACGCTAACAGTCACCTTAGTGCTCGTTCCCATATACGTCCTTTTGACAGGTGCAGGTCCGTCTATCGTACGTGCGGGATTAATGAGTATGATTGCATTGCTCGCTGCACGAGTTGGCATGCTGAAGGATGGACTGAATATTTTGGCTGCAGCGGCACTGGTTATGCTGATTTGGAATCCTTACATGCTGCTCAGTGTCAGTTTCCAGTTGTCATTTCTGGTGACCTTAGGATTAATGGTCTACGTTCCGCTTATGGACCCTCTGCTGAGGGCACTGCCACGCTGGCTTAAAAGCGCCGTCTCTGTGACTCTAGTTGCCCAGTTGGTCTCATTTCCATTGACGATCTATTATTTTAATCAATTTTCGCTGCTGTCTTTAGTGGCTAATCTGGTTTTTGTGCCCTTTATTACTTTTATTGTATTGCCTTTAGGAACGCTGGCGCTACTGCTTGGACGATTGTGGGGAGATGCTGCAATTTTTTTGGCACATATTACGGAGCTGCTGAATAACGTTACTTTTTATGCGGTTGAATGGATCAATGGTTTTGCTGGTGGAGTTTTGATTTGGCGCTCGCCTTCACTGCTGTGGATCGGAGTGTATTATGTCTTGTTGTACGGGCTGTTGTATGCTGCCAAGCTAAGAATGGAAGCCCGCGCAACACCGCAGTATATGGAGGATGAGACGAGGCCGTTAGCTGAGATTGGTTTACCTGTGAACAAGCACGGCGGGTTTGGGGGAGCGGGGAGCGCACAGTATTTTTTGGATGCGCCTATGTTTGTACGTTGGAGCGGAGCGATTGTTCTACTATCTGCGGTTGGACTGGGCCTAATGCTGTACAAGGGTTATCAGTCAGAAAGAATGGAAGGTAAAGGGACGATTAGTTATCTGGATATCGGGCAAGGCGACAGTATCCTCATCACTACACCAAAAGGAGCTCATATTCTTGTAGATGGTGGAGGAACGTTAAATTTTGGGCAAAAAGAAGAATGGCGGATTCGCCGCAGCCCGTTCGAGGTAGGGGCTAAAGTGTTGGTGCCTTTGCTTAAAAAACGTGGGATCCACCGTCTGGACGCGATTATTTTGACTCATGGGGATCAGGATCATGCCGGGGGACTCCAAGCCGTTATGGAGGCGATTCCGGTTTCGGCACTGCTTTTTAATGGCACACTCGCTGACCGTGAATCTTATATGGAGATGATGCGGACTGCGCTGGAGAACAATGTTCAACTGTATGCCGTGCATCAGGGAATGAGGCTTTCCCCGGATGATAAGACAAAGCTGTCCTTTTTATGGCCGGAGGAACAAGATAGAGAGGGAGCAGCGTCAGGTTCTTCTATGCTGAATGGCATCCCAATGCTAGAGGATCAGAACCACGATTCTGTAGTTTTTCGTTTAGAGATGAACGGAAGAAATTTTCTATTTACCGGAGATATGGATCTGGAAGCCGAGGAGGAGATTGTGCAGCAAGCACTGCAAAAGGGTATTAACGCAGGACCTTCCATTGACGTTTTAAAAGTAGCTCACCATGGGAGCAAAACTTCAACAGGCGAGTCTTGGCTGCAGTTCTGGCATCCATCGGCTGCGGTGATTTCTGCGGGAGTAAATAATCTATATGGTCATCCGAAAGCTGAGGTATTGGAACGTTTGGAAGTTAATCATGCTGCTATTTTTAGAACGGATCAGCAGGGGGAGATTCAGATGCGTGTGCGGGCCGACGGGATTATGGTGCGTCATAAGTTGGCGGAGGGAGCGGATTAAGGAAGGTAGTAGAGGAAGGTAGTAGAGTAATGTGATTGAGTGCTGGGGTATGAAAGAGGGATTTGTGAGTGCACACGGACTTCTACTGTTGCGGTTTGTGTAAGCGGGCAAAGTTGCTCCTATCCGAATTAATTTAGGTAGTAGACAGCTCAAGTAGCTCCTTCTGTCGCGTTAGTGCAGAGTAGGTCATCATGTATCAATATCGCAGAATCTATGTAGCTCCTTCCGTTGCATTCTTCCCCATAGACACCATAGAACCTAAAAACTCGTTTAGTTGCACTTTGTGCAATAGATCGCACTTTAAAGTAGCTGGATCTTCATTTAGTTGCACTTTGTACACTTGGAATCTGGAAAAATGCCTATTTCTCTAATTTTGAACAGAAATAGTTGCATGAAGTGCAACTAAATCACTTTATGAGCTGGAAAGATCTTTTTTAGTTGCACAAAGTGCAATAGAACGCTCCATATGAACATACCAAAGCGCCTCTGTTACATATTATCGTTGTAACGATGTTAACTTCCACCCAAATTCCGATTACTTGCTGATGATCCCAGTCCATTTGTTCTAGCACCTGCTCTAATGCAGTAACTGTAGTCCCTGTCTAGCACCAGCTGCTCTATTGCAGTAACTGTCGTAACTGTTGTCCTGTCTAGCACCAACTGCTCTAATGCAGTAGCTCCAGCTCCAGTAACCGCCGTCCTCCTCCAGTAATTATTACGCGTGCATGCACAATCTATGTAAACGCTTTATAATAGAGATAGAAGATTCTGGTAAACTCTATGCCTATTTAAACTATGTTTCAAAGCCCGGTGGTGAGAAGCTTATGTCCTCCGTGTTTTGTAGCGAATTAGGAGATGAAGCGATAGTGAATACATATGCAGAATTTAGAGTCACAGCGGAAAGTGTATACGATGTTCAAGTGGAATGTAGTAATCCAATTGGACATGCTTGGCGAATGATCGCCAGAGATCATGAGCAGGTGTTCGGAAAAGCTCCGTTACAACGAGCAGCAGCTACTGTAATTATTCGTTATGCAACACAGGATGATGGCTGCCCGGAATGGGCAGAGGGTTTTTGTTTGCATTTTGCAGGTAGTGAAGAGGATCGGGTCCTGCATATTATCGGCCGTGATGAATTGGGCATTATTTATGGGATGCTTCATTACAGCCGCCACGTGCTTGGTGTCGATCCCTTCTGGTTCTGGGCGGAGCTTCCTCCTGCTAAGAAAGATGCGATCAATCTGCCTGTTTCTGACTACAACAGCATTCAGCCAAAGGTACGTTACCGAGGTTGGTTCGTGAATGATGAAGTGTGTCTTATTGGCTGGAAGGAGGATTATCCTCCGACGGCGGAGGTATGGGAGCCTGTTTTTGAAGCGCTGCTGCGCTGTGGTGGAAATATGGTAATCCCGGGGACGGATTTGCCGAGAGACGGAGTTCATCATCAGCTTGCGGTGGATATGGGACTGTGGATCACACATCATCATGCGGAGCCGCTTGGCGCGCAAATGTTCCTGCGTGCTTTTCCGGGCAAGCAGGCTAGCTATAAAGAATATCCAGAATTGTTTGAACAGCTGTGGAGAGAAGCCATCGAGCGGCAAAAAGATGAAAAAACACTCTGGGTGCTCTCCTTCCGCGGACAGGGCGATAAACCTTTTTGGGAGAATGACCCCTCTTTTGATACTCCGGAGAAACGGGGCGATTTGATCTCATTTGTGGTTCGCAAGCAATACGATATGATCTGTGAATATGTGGACCAGCCTGTGTGCTGTATGGCGATGTACGGAGAAATTGCGGAGCTGTATAAACAGGGAAAGATCGAAGTTCCAGAAGGTGTTATTAAAATATGGGCGGATAACGGATACGGCAAAATGGTGTCGCGACGACATGGCCATCTGAATCTGCGCGTGCCTGCTCTACCCGAGGCAGGAGATCAAGGCAAAAACGGGGTATATTACCACGTCACCTTCCACGATTTGCAGGCCTCCAATCATCTAACACAATTCCCTACGGATCCGTCCTTTATAGTGGAGGAATTACAGGGTGCATTTGCGGCAGGGGCTAGTGAATATCTGCTGGTGAATTCAGGGAATATTTTGCCTCATCTCTATACATTAGATCTGACAGCAAAGTTGTGGATGGATGGAACAGCAGATGCTGATGAACAGCTTCAGACCTTCGTTAACCGTTTCTACACAGCGCAGCAGGGGCGAATTGCCCAATTGTACAAAAGCTACTTCAAAAACACCATAGTATATGGTCCTAATGCTGACGACCGCGCAGGCGATGAATTCTATCATCATCCGGCAAGGCAGATTATAGGGCATTGGCTGCAAAATAAGACGGAGAGCGATGAACGTCTGTGCTGGGCCGCAGGGGATGTTCCTTTTGTAGAGCAGGTTCGATGGTTCAGGGATCGAGCTGAGCGAGTTGTACTAGTCTGGTATCTGCTGCGAAAGCAGTGCCTAGAGGTGATGGAACTTTTACCCGAAAAAGAGCGAAACAGGCTGCATGTTCAACTGCTAGTTCAAATTGAGCTGCATTGGAGCGGGTGCAGAGGGTTATCCTCTCTTTGCCAGGCGTATATGTGTTACCAAGAAGAGCGATTTCCAGAGGCGTTTATCGAAGCTTCACATGCGGTTTGGGATTATAAGGAGGGCCAGCAGGCTCTTTTACGGGCAGAGATCGGTCAGTGGAAGCATTTTTATCGGGCTGATTGGTTGACCAATATTGCCAACACTATAGATCATGTAGAAACAGCGCGTAAATTTTTGCGGATTCAGGGGGATAGTCCGGATATGTTTTTATGGTATAAGGAATATTTGATGCCCGAGACTGAAAAGCATATCTATCTGGAAAATACGCATCGTAATCCGTTACCGGACGATGAGCTTGCACGGCGGCTGGAGGAGAAATTCAGCTCTCTTTAAAATATCCGCACACCACTAGTGAACGCTTAAAACGTTCATCGGTGGTGTTTTTTAATGAATGACCTATTTTTTTATTTTAGAGGGAACTTTTTCAAGTTTGGAAAGTCTTATTAGGCAAGGGGTGAGGCGAAACATGCTAAGCGAAGATATACCATATACAGCAGCGTACGCGCCCGCAATGAGTTTGCGGGAAATGATGGAGGCGCATGGCTCGGATGTGTGGAATTATGCTTTTTTCTTAACTAGAAGTCGAGAGCAGGCAAATGATATCAGCCAAGAAGTATTTTTGAAGGCGTATAAGAATGTTGGGAAATACCGGGGTCAATCTTCGATGAAAACCTGGCTGCTTACAATTACCAGAAATACGGCCTTCAGTTGGAGCAAAAATAGCTTTTGGCGCAGATTCATAGCTTTGGGCGATCAACCTACTACTGTTAATGCTCCTTCTGCGGAAAAAGAAGCTCTCGGCAATCAGTATGCGAACCGTATCTGGGAAATTATTATGACCCTTCCAGAGAAGAACAGAGAGGTGCTTGTGCTAGATATTCAACATGGATTATCCATTGCCGAAATGTCAGATTTGCTGAATGTAGCACAAGGAACCGTGAAATCTCGGCTCGCGCGGGCGAGAGAGAAGGTTAAAGAGGCTATCCAGAAGGAGGAGAGGGAATGAAACGCAACGCGGATGATAGTAATCCAGTGATGATCGGGCAGACGGATTGGTATGCGGAAGCAGGCAAAAGACCTTTCATTGAAGATGGTTTCACGCCTGAGTTAATGATGCGGATCGAACAGGCTGCTGTGAATAAAAGTTCAGGTTACAAACGTTATTGGATGAATAAAAATGTGCTTCTAACCAGTCTGGCTACGGTTTTGTTGATAGGTGCGCTTACCTTGCCTATGGGTGTATGGAAAAACACAGGGCCAATCCATTCGCCATCCGTTCAGTCACAAGGCGCAGGCATACTGCCTTCTTCTAGTTCTGCAACTAATGATAAAGCGTTAGAGCCTCCGACAAGTCCAGTAGAATTTGAGATTAGCGGTAAGAAATACTACATGCCTTTGCCAATGAACAGAGATAAGAGCAAAGCGTATGCCGTTGAGACAACAGCGGGAATTCTTTGGTCGCCGCCACCCCCGATGGTTGACTACAAGAAGCCAAAGTACACACATCCTACAGAACCGTTCACTCTTTACCTGAGCTCTAAGGACCAGACGGAGCTATCGGCTTCTTCGGCTACTAGGATTTATACTTTTCCTCTTTATGGGGGAGGGGCAAGTACGTATCAATATTTGAGTGGATTTTTTGGAGCAGGCGATTACGTCCTGTTAATTTCCTTCAAAATGACTCTTGGTGTAGGAATGTATGAGGATGTTAAATTTTCAATGCTTAATGTTAAAAAAGCAGCGGCGGGAGAATCTGTAGTTCCAATAGCGCTTGCATCCTTCGATAATACACTTTTAGAATACAAGTCATTAATCGCTGTTGATAAGGAGCATGGACAACTCGTACTTAGTTACTTAGAATATGCAGGGGATAAAAAGTACAAAGAGAAAACCGTACTTTATGATATGGAGACCATGAGCATTCCAACACCTGCTACAGCAATTGGTTTTAAAGAGATTAAGGGAGAAACATTAATTATGGATTATAAAGTGGGTGGGGAACAACGTAAAGCGGATATTCTTACGAAAGCTGGATTGGGGTGGCTGGATGAGAATTGGGCTTTTTTATCCGAAGAGCAGCAAAATAAGCTTTATATGGATTATATGAACAATACTCCCTAGTAGATAAATCACTAAATAAAAGCTATACTTTTTGATAAAGTATTTTCTTTTGAGAAGAGTGGAGCCGAAGCGATGAAGAAGTTAACGATTGATGATGTGGCTCAAAAAGCGGGAGTTTCGAAAAGTACGGTCTCCCAATTTTTGAACAAACGTTTTAAATATATGAGTGAAGCGACGAAAAACCGGATTGAGGCAGTAATTGAGGAGCTTAATTATCAGCCGAATGGTCTGGCGCGCAGTCTGAAGCAGAATCGGACGCATATGGTCGGGATCATCGTAGCCAATATTGACTATACGCTGTCAATCCAATGTATCCGGGCGATTGAGAATGAGCTGCAGCATCACGGAATCCAAGTGATCATATGCAACGCGGATGAGAATGCGGAGAAAGAAAGCAAGTATGTAGAAACCTTAATCGCACGTCAGGTGGACGGGCTGATTATTTTTCCTACAGGGAATAACCCGTCTGCCTATAGCAAGCTGATAGAGGCTGATTTTCCGCTAGTCTTTATGGATCGTCTGGTAGATGGAATCACCACGCAGAGTCTATTGCTGGACAATGAAATGGCGGCAAAGATAGGCGTAGGGCAGCTAATACAGCAAGGTCATGAGCGGATTGCTCTGGTGTCCCTCCCAATTGGGGAGCATGCGATTACCCCTCGGAAAGAGCGGATTAGTGGCTACAAAAAAGCGATGGAAGAAGCGGGCATAACGCTGCGTGAGGAGTATATTTGCAGTGTATCCAAAGAGGAATTAGCTTCGGGGCTGGAACACTTATTAGCACTGCCGGAGCCGCCGACCGCGTTGCTGGCTACGAACGACATCACACTAGCGGAAATTCTGAAATATGCGAATCGAAATGCCATCTCTATTCCAGAACAGTTGTCGGTCATCGGGATAGATGATGCGGAATTCGCGCAAATATATAATCCGGTCATTACGACAATCCGACAGCCTGCTTACGAGATGGGGATGCAGGCTGCCAAGATTATACTCTCTTGTATCGAGGATAAGGGAGCTTCTGTTCCAATTACATATCGTTTCCCGCCGACCTTGCAGCAAGGGCAGTCGGTGAAGTCTTACAAATAAGTTCGAACTATAAAAAGGGGAGTGCCCAGCAGCTATTTCTTAGCTTGTTGAGCACTCCCCCTTTTATTGGACCTAACTTTATCTAAACACTAAACTTGGGTTTGATTGAGTAATATTTTCGAGCAGGAAGTCGCTATCGGACTCAGCTGATCTTATAAGCAGTATAATCCCATATTTGGAGTACTATCGGACCCCATCGCAGCTATCGGCATGGAAAACATGCTAAATGCCCTTTTTCATAAGGAATAGCGTCACTGGAGTCCGAAACTACGCCGCAAAGGTAAAAAAATCGCAAATAGCGTCTTCTGGGTCCGAAAGCCCCAGGGGTACGTGATTACATTGCTGAAGCATAGCAATAGCAATAGCAATAGCAATAGCAATAGCAATAGCATAGCCATAGCAGCCAATCAGCGACCCAAAAAGCAGAGCAGCGCTCCTCCAATAACGGAGAATCGCTGCTCTTTTGCGATTATTAGACTTCTTGTTGCATAAACTTCGCAAGTTCCTCACGGGTGGGAAGTCCGTCCATATCGCCTGGCGACATGACGGCTAACGCACCGATCGCATTGCCGCGTTTGACGGCCTCAGCAATCGGAAGCTTTTCCAGCATCGCACTGATTACGCCAACCGCAAATCCATCACCTGCACCCACCGTATCAACAACCTGCTCCACCTTGAATCCGTCCACGTAACCTTCCCCAGCAGAGGATTTATAGTAAGCGCCTTCAGGGCCAAGCTTGATGACGACTAAGCTTACGCCACGCTCCAGGTAATAGTCAGCAATCTCTTCGGGTGTGCTCAGTCCGGTAAGGATTTTACCTTCACCGAGCCCCGGCAGGAACCAGTCGCAGCGTGTAGCCAGATCATTAATGGTACTCACCATTGTTTCTGTATCCGGCCATAAGCTAGGACGCAGATTAGGATCCAGAGAGATCGTCTTTCCTTTACTCTTCATAAATTCCATAGCGTGAATAGAAAATTCAAGACAGTTCTTGGACAAAGCGGCGGAGATACTTGTAACATGCAGATGTCCTGCGGAATTGAAGTAGGCCTCGTCAAAATCCTCCAGACTAAGCGTGGAGGCTGCGGAGTTTTTGCGGAAGTATTCGACCTTTGGATCGCCGGTAACCACTTTCGATTTGATAAGCATACCTGTTGAATACTCTTTAGTAAAAGTAATATTGTCCGTATTAATGTTCTCATTCTTCATCGCCTGAGCAATGAATGTGCCAAAGTTATCTTCGCCAAGCTTCGTAACATAACCTGTAGGATGATTCAAACGCGACAAGCCTGTAGCCACGTTGCTTTCTGCACCTGCTAATGCTTTGGAGAACGAAAATACTTCATGCAGAGGACCGGCCTCATTCGCATAAAACATCGCCATCGGCTCCCCGAAAGTGACGGCATCCAGCTGTTTACTCATTTTTAGTTCCTCCTAGGGTAATGATTTTATCCCAGTATAATGATTTGTAATTTGAAATTATCACATAAATCGGTTTTGTACAATAAAATAATGATTGTTAACCAAAAAACTTTTTTCGTAAAAAGAAAATAATGTTTCCATAAACCCTTGTTTTATAAAGGTTTTTCTTAGATTTTATTACTTATTTCCCTCTGATGTAATAAAAATGTATTGACTGTTAATCGTATTGTTATTACTATTTCCTTATAGAACAAAACGCAATAATTAGTAAATTTAATAAAATAGTTTATCTAAAAAAGTATTTCCTGTTTATCTATGATCGTCCAAGAGAAAGGGAGTCTACTGATGAAGAAAATGAAAGTATTACAGAATGTGGCATCCGTCGGGGTTGTAGCGGTTATTCGAGCAGAAAGTGCTGAGGAAGCTTTTAAGATGTCCGTTGCTTGTATAGAAGGCGGTCTAAATAATATTGAGGTAACTTTTACTACACCAGACGCGGACGTGGCGATTAAGAGATTGGTTGCAGAGTACGGGAGTCGTGCGGTGATTGGCGCCGGAACTGTCTTGGACCCATTAACAGCTAGAATAGCCATTCTTGCAGGTTCAGAGTTTGTCGTTAGTCCCTCTTTTGAAGTGGAGACAGCTAAGATGTGTAATCTTTACGGCATTCCCTATATGCCTGGTTGCATGACATTAAATGAAATGAAGGAAGCGTTGAAGTACGGCGTGGATGTGCTTAAACTGTTCCCTGGCAGTGCTTTCGGTCCGGATTATGTAAAAGCGGTTAAAGGTCCTATGCCACATGTGAATATTATGCCGACCGGTGGCGTGGATTTGAACAATATGGAGAAGTGGATTGCAAACGGCTGCATGGCTGTGGGCATTGGGGGGAATTTGACTGCACCGGCGAAGAATGGCCGATACGATCAGATTACCGATCTTGCTGCCCAATATGTGGCGAAGTTTAAAGAGATAAAAGGGATTTAATGTATAGTTCGAACGGAGATTGAAATCCAGATTCGCGTTTTTATTTATAGGCTGTGTGGCTGACAGATGTTGGCCATGCAGCCTTTTTATGTTGATTTTCTTTGAGCTGTCCATATTCCTTTTATTCTATGCTTTTTAGAAAGTATAGAATCGGGATAAAGATAATAAACTATATAATAGAAGAGTAGTGATACATGGACTGAACGTCAGGATCTATTATCCAGCCGGGAGTGAGTATATGCCTGCTTATAATGACAAAGCGCTGTATCAAGCAGCGGATGAAGATGATGCTGAGTACGTAGAAATTGAGTCGGCATTCCATGGTTGTAAGGTGACGGAAGGGCAGATCTACAGATTAGAGCGCAATTACAATAACCCTCAATTATTTGAGAATGGAGAAGCCTATGTGGTGGATGATGAGACTAGGGAAAACTACGCGGTCTTCATGCTCTGCAAAATTGCGCTCTATAAATAGAGTTTCTTGCCCGATTCCGGAGGGTAATATTTAAGACAGACGGCTTCATTTCCGACAAGGGGATAGGCCGTTTCTTTTGATGTCATTTTTGTTACTAAGATAGTGAAAAAGAGTATTTGAATGATTGTTGTTTCCCCTGTATGCTTAGTAGGAATTATTGGCTAAAAATATTAATTACACGGTTGCAACAAATTCGCAGTCTTGCGCGTCAGTAAGATTGCATAGAGAGGGGGAACCTTCGTGGTGGAGCAGGGACTCATCAGAGCCGCTCAAGCGGGCGATCGCGACGCTCTAATCACCCTATTGCGAGAAATTGAAGGACATGTATATAAAACGGCCTTCTACATTTTGCATAATGAACAAGATGCGTTAGATGCATCTCAGGAAGCCTTGATCCGGGTTTATACAAAAATCGGCTCATATGAGGAGAAGGCCCAGTTCAAAACGTGGGTTCAGCGAATCGTCACTAACATTTGCATTGATAAATTCAGAAGAACTAAACCTACAGTTTCTATTGATGAACATGAAATGGTGTTTCAGGATAAACACAATGTGGAACGTGAGGTTCTATCCTCTTATTTAGCTGAGGATATACGTGAAGCAATTGATCAATTGCCCGAGCATCATCGGACAGTCATCGTCCTGCGCTATTTACAGGATTTTTCTTACAACGAGATTGCAGATTGTCTGGATTTGCCCTTGAATACAGTGAAATCATACTTATTTCGGGCTAGACAGCAACTGCAGAATAGACTTCAGGAGTACCAGAAAGGTGGTGTATCGGGATGAAATGCGCGGAGGTGATGGAATGGATGCACCGCTATTTAGACAAAGATTTGAGTCAAGATGAGATTATTGAAATGTTCCGTCATATCGATAATTGTCCTTCCTGCGCGGAAGTCTTTGAGCGCCTGACACTTCTCTCCAATGAATTGGAGCAGTTGCCAGACGTGAAACCCCCGTTTAGTCTGGTTGACTCTATTTTACCTCAGCTTGCAGAATTGGATCGAAGCAGTCGTGAACAAAGTGCTGTGAGATCTGAGGAGCCGGTTGTTGTCCCATTTTCACGTGAAAGCTCCCGCGGTAAACCTGCCAAGGGAACCTCTATAGCAACACGGACAGGCATTGGAGCTATTGCAGCTGCCGTTCTATTAGGGATCGCAATATTTAATATGCCCGATAAAATGCCTGGGGCAGAAGTGGAACAAAGGATGCAGGATAGCGCTAAAACAGCCAGCGATGATACTAAGGATACAGCAATGGAATCGCAAGCTTCTATTACTGCTAACTCTGATGGAGCTTCACCTGCCGCTGGTGGAGAGAACGAGGGCGCTGCGCAGTTTAAGATGGATGCACCGGAGATGAACGAAGATAACGCCGCTTTAGATAGAGCGACGGGACCAGTGGACCCTGCCTCGATGCCAAGTGCACCGGCGGATGCAGCTGATGCGGGAGCGGGAGCTGGAGGGCGGTCGATCACTGAACCGCCTCAAAGCGTAGATCCTAAGCCGACAGAGAAGATTGCTCCGCCAAGGCAGGATGTCGCCACGAAATCTCAAAATTCAGATTCTAGCAACGCCAGTAGCAATCAGCTAAAGGTGGATAATAAGGAGCAAACTGCTGATATGAATTCAGACAGCGCAGCCGATTCTGCTCCACCGATGGAGGATTCTTTAAAGTTTCCATATGACTACGGACGGGAAGTTATGAGCTTAAGCAGTTCTGAAGATCCTAATGTGCAGACCTGGACTTCTCCTGATGGTCAGTATGCTATAGAATTTGTTGGGTTGCAGCTTGTAATTTATAAGAAGTCGCCAGGGGGCTCAGCGGAAGAACGGTTAGCCGTAAACTCTTATCCGCTAGAAGGAAATTGGATTTCTGGTGAATGGTCCGCGGACAGCTCGAAGTTTACGTACGTGACAGAAAAAGATGGTGTGAATGTGACCAAGGTGTACACTGTACAGGAAGCAGCTACTGCTTCTTCAAGTCCGGCTGCATCCCCTGGAGCGACCCCAACGAACACTCCAACCTCATCTTCAACAAATTAAAGTGGGGTTGGAACTTTTTTCGAAGTTTCTGAATATACTATATCAACAGGACAGGAACTAGAAAGTATAGGTTTTGCAGAACATCGGTATGACCGCCGGATGTGGAGTTTCTAGAGCTTCGCACTCCGTCGTTTATATAGATGCGCCGCTTAAACGGAGAGGCTTTGGCCATGGCTGCCAGAGTTTCTCCGTTTTTGCATGCATTTTTGTAGTTTTTTTTGCTACAATAGAACTCTGGACAAAATGGGCTAGATGAATGGAAAAGGAAGTGGCGGGATGGATGCCAAAACGGCGATAAAAGAAATCAAACAAGGGAAGATCTCACCGTTGTATGTTTTATATGGCAGTGAGAAATTTCGAATGAATGAATTCACGGCACTGCTGGAAGAACAGCTGATTGCTAAAGAGGATCGTGATTTCGCAGTTATTCCCTTTGATCTCTCTGAGACGCCGGTGCAGGCTGTGGTAGAAGAAGCGGAGACTGTGCCATTTATGGTAGAACGTAAACTATTGCTGGTGCGGGATGCCTCGTTATTTACAGCGGGCAAAGAAAATGCCAAACTGGAGCATCGTATAGATCTTTTAAGTGACTATTTGCAGCATCCTGTAGACTTCAGTGTGATCGTCTTTATGGTGAATAATGATAAGCTGGATGAGCGTAAAAAAATTGTGAAGACTGTCAAATCAGTGGGCACAGTATTAGCCTTTAATCCGCTGGGAGCAGAAGAGCTGCTGCGCTGGGTGGAAAAAGGAATTCGTGAGCGTGGTTGTGTAATGGCACCTGGCACTGCAGAAATTCTTATAACGAATGCAGGCACCGGCTTGCAAGGTTTATCTGCAGAGATGGACAAGCTTTGTTTATTCGCTGGTAAGGGCGGCACTGTGGATGCGGGGGCCGTAGAGAGTCTGGTACATCGTGGAACAGAACAAAATGTGTTTACGCTTGTTGAGGATATCGCTAATCTGCGTCTTGATAAGGCGCTTGATACATTATATGAGCTGCTGAAGCAGCGTGAGGAACCGATCAAGATCGCAGCGCTGGTTGCGCGGCAGTTCCGCATTATTTTGCAGGTTAAGGATTTATCAGCACATAGTTATTCGCAGGGACAGATTGCGTCACAGATCGGATTGCATCCTTATGCGGTTAAGCTTGCTGGGGAGCAGGCCCATAAGTTCTCCAGTGAACGATTGCGGCAAATCTTAAGTGCATTGGCGGATCTGGATTATAAAATGAAAACAGGGGCTATAGACAAAGTGCTAGGGCTGGAGCTGTTCATGCTGCGTTTAGGTGTCTGAGCTAAGAAGGGAAAGAGTATTGGAGATGATCTGACTATGAAAAGAATATTTCAATATTCGGCACTGCTTTTACTCGTTCTACTAATTAGTTCCTGTGGCAAAACGGATACTAATTCACCGTCAGGATCTGCCTCTGATTCGCCTGCGAATACGAATACCTCTGCAGATGCACCTTCTTATTTTGGGGAATGGAGTGTACAAAGTATAGTAGGTTCTACACCTGTCTCGGCAGCGGAGGATGAAAAGCTTATTGGAATGCGAGTAACTTATTCGATAGAAAAAGCATCTTTTGATAAAGATGAAATTATGAGCCCTGAATATAAGGAAGAGAACATCACTAAGGATGACTATTTTAACGAATACAGAAATGAATTAAGTGACCTTGGGATCGAAACGGAATCGGTTAAGACGGTATCTATAAATAATTGGACGAATCCCGGCAGCAGTTTTATTGTTAAAGACGATCAAACGATGATTTTCTTATGGGATGGTAACTATTATGAAATGAAAAAAGAGAAAAAATAAATGAAAGAAGACCGCCTCTCTAAGGTGGTCTTCTTTCATTTAACACACATCTCTTAAAAGTAACTAACACTACTTATTATTAATTAATAGACACAAAAAAACCTAACCGTATGAAGCATAGCGGTCAGGTTCTTCAATTGCTCATTATGAATGTCGTCTTAGGCTTGAGCCGTAAGAGCGTTCAATTTCTTCGCCAAGCGGGATTTTTTGCGGGCAGCCGCATTTTTATGAACCAGACCTTTACTTACGGCCTTGTCCAGCTTTTTGGAAGCAGCTAGGAAAGCAGCTTGAGCAGTTTCTACTTCCGTACCAGTCAGAGCTACATCAGCAGTTTTCACAGCTGTACGAAGCGCGGATTTTTGGGAAGCATTCAGTGCACGGCGTTTTTCGTTCGTGTTTACGCGTTTAACCGCGGATTTAATATTTGGCATTGCATTCACCTCCTGTAAGACATTCGAAATCATTATCAAATGATTCACAACTTAAAATAGTTTAGCATGACCGGTAGCAAAAAGCAATACTTAAAGCTTTCAAATTAAACCTCCGTATCCTGCATAAACATTGGCTTTCTCTCGCACACTATCGACAAAAGAGCATAGGCAGAAGCTTGCCAAATGAGGATGAACTCATGGAAGTGTATGCTTACAAAACTAAGCAGCTGCTTTCGAAGTGAGTTTTGTTCGAAGTAATTCATGGAAGTGTATGCTTACAAAACTTTTAGGAGGCTGGTACACAATGGAACCGGATCTGCAGCTATATTCTGTGCGCACCGATTTGGCGTTAGAGGCAAAGGAAATGGCTCAAGGCCCACAACGAACGCCAATCCCTGGTGTGAACGAAGAAGTGGAAGAGTCTGATGGGATTAAAGTGACCCGTCTTGGTGTAGCTAATGCTGCCGGATCACAGGCAATAGGACGCGCAATTGGCAACTATGTAACCCTTGAGGTACCCGCTCTGCGTGGCGGAGATACAGGCTTGCAGCAAAAGGTGGCAGAAGTTTTTGCCCGCGAATTTGAGGACTTTTTGATCAGAATTGGGATTGGCAAGGATGCATCTGTGTTGATTGTTGGTCTTGGTAACTGGAATGTTACACCGGATTCACTGGGTCCTTTAGTGGTGGAGAACTCACTCATTACACGGCAGTTCTATGAGTTGGTTCCGGATCAGATCTCCCCTGGTTATCGTAAGGTGAGCGCTATTGCTCCTGGAGTGCTTGGGCTGACTGGAATTGAGTCGAGTGAGGTCGTGCAGGGAATCGTGGATCGCACGAAACCTGAGCTTATTATCGCCATAGATGCGTTGGCATCCCGGTCACTGGAGCGTATCAATACGACGATTCAAATTGCGGACATTGGGATCCATCCCGGTTCGGGGATTGGCAACAAGCGACGTGGATTAACCCAAGAAATTCTGGGTGTTCCTTGTATCGCAATCGGAGTGCCCACTGTCTGCTATGCATCAACTATTGTAAATAATGTGCTGGAGATGATGAAAAATCACTTCGGGCAAGGAGCAAACCATACTAAGGAAATCATGGGGATGCTGGACGATATCTCTGAGCAGGAACGCTTGTCATTAGTGAAGGAAGTGCTTGAACCCTTGGGGCACGATTTGATCGTCACTCCCAAGGAAATCGATGAATTTATTGAAGGGATCGCGAATATCGTGGCCAGTGGTCTGAATGCGGCTTTACATGATGCGGTTGATCCTGAGAATGTTGGCGCTTATACCCACTAACTGAATTATGGTTTGTTAAGCCCGGCGGGATGCTGAATTAAGGTATCCTGTACGGGCTTTATGTCTATTCTCTCATTTTCGGTTCTAGTATTGCTCTTGCACTCATAGATTTGGAGTATAAGAGATTACAGAGGGCTGGAGGAGGAAATAACTACAATGAATAAAAAATGGTTTCAGCTTTGGAACATCGGCCGTTTAAGGGGAAAAATGCTGGATGTTTTATCGCTGGGGAGAACGATGCTGCTGTTGGCCGGAGGTTCACTAGTATTTTTTATGCTGCTTGGAGCTGGTGGATTGGCCGGACAGAAGCTTAGCTCTTCACCCATTCCTTCAATGAAGGGGCTTGCCGCCTCCCTGTCTAGTGGTTTTTTCATGGAGCTGCTGGGGATGGAGGTGCCGCATTTACCGCAGGGTAAAGAGCCATCCGCTTTTTCAGGTGAAAAGGTAACTTCTTTCGTATTTCAGTTGCTGACCAGCGTGAATCCAGGTGACCCTAAGAGTCTAGTCTCTCGTGAAGTGCCGGGGATGGCGGCGGATGATCCATTTCTTTTGCGGAAAGGTTCAGGTGGATCTACAGGAGCACCAGTGGATTATCATCCTGGGACTGATGAGCTGGCTGAGGGTAGTGGAGATGCGGAAACTTCTGTTCCGGACGAAGGGGACAAGCAAGAAGATGTTACAACACAGCAGCCTGAAGCGACGGTTGCACCATCTCCTGATCCATCAGCGGCGGAGGAAGGGACGGATAAGAGTAATCCGCAAAGCGGCACAGACAGCACTAAGGATACCTCGATCAAACGGATTCTAATCTATCATTCACATCCTAGAGAAGCCTACAATCCTCTGTTAGGGGCAGCAAATGAAAATCCCAGCTCCGGAGTTTCAACTAAAAATGTAATGCTGGTAGGATCATATATTACGAAAAGACTGGAACAGCTCGGGATTGGTACGGTTCATGCCAAAGAAGATTTTCCGACCAAAGTCACCGACTATAACTGGAACTTTTCCTATAAATATTCCCGGATCTTGGTTAAATCAGCACTCAGCGCAAATGAGGAAATGGATAGTTTTATCGACATTCACCGTGATTCGCAGCGTCATAGCAAAACAACAGCTGTTATTGACGGGAAAAGCTATGCACAGGTCTATTTTATCATTGGACATGCAAATAAAGACTGGAAGAAGAACGAAGAGTTTGCCAATAAGATTCATCAACAGCTTGAAAAGAATTACCCGGGAATATCTCGTGGGATATGGGGAAAAGCTGCGGGTAAAGGCAACAACGGAGAGTACAATCAGACCCTGTCTCCCAATAGTGTTTTGATTGAAGTGGGCGGAATTGATAACTCGGCTGAGGAATTAAAGCGGACGGCTGATATTTTGGCAGATGCTATCGCTGATGTGTACTGGAGCAGTCATGACGCTCAGAAGGTGAACGCACCTGAAAAAGTGGCGAATCCCACTACAACACCAAAGAAATCAAACGGAGCTTCGTAAAATAAATTACCAAGGATCAAAAAGGAGTGGTGTACATGTCGCGTTTCGGAAAAAAACTGGTTATGGTTGGGATTTGGGCAGGGATTGGCATCCTCTTAGGGATGCAGTTCGGCGGAAGCGGTGGGTCAACAGTCTCTAAGATTCTACCCGGCTGGAATGCCAGCCCGACTACGCAGACCAGTCAAGTAACAGGCATGCAGCCACAGCCACAACTGCAAAAGAATGGTGTGACACAGGGTGGGCAGACTTATG
Source organism: Paenibacillus sp. FSL L8-0333 (assembly GCF_037965665.1). Taxonomy (NCBI): domain Bacteria; kingdom Bacillati; phylum Bacillota; class Bacilli; order Caryophanales; family Paenibacillaceae; genus Paenibacillus; species Paenibacillus sp. FSL L8-0333. The sequence goes on along the minus strand of NZ_CP150186.1, from coordinate 5,318,099 downwards.
TATATGTGCCAATGGTAATCGATCCTGTCACAGGTGCATATACGGCTGTTTCTCCTTTGCCTCAAAATAGCAATACAACGCCAGCCGCAGATCCTCCTCAGCAAGTTGTGGATGATTATAGTACGAAATCTCCGGAGCAAATTCTAATTCCTGAGGAGCAAAAGCCTACAGTCGATGTTCTGGCAGATAAGACGGCAGGTCTCTTGCAGCAGGCTTCCCAGAAGGGAATCCGCTGGGTAGTTTCATTGTTCGCTTCGGCAGAAAATTAACAGCAAATTTAGAAGAAACGGTTATTTCACGGGATCGTGTATAGCTGTTTCTTTTGTTTTGGGCCAGCGCGGGATTGATGGAGTAAGCTTGTACTGTTATAATAAGTGGATTAATATCAGGCTGTCTGTGGGGGTAAGGAATGACTGACGTTCAGAAAAGACAACAACAAATTCGCAATTTCTCGATTATTGCACATATAGACCATGGTAAATCGACACTAGCTGACCGCATTTTGGAATACACGGGGGCACTAACCACGCGTGAAATGCAGGAACAGGTACTCGATCAGATGGATCTGGAGCGCGAACGTGGTATCACAATAAAGCTGCAAGCCGTGCGTTTAACCTATCGTGCAGACGATGGTGTAGAGTATTATCTCAACTTGATTGATACACCGGGGCACGTCGATTTCACCTATGAAGTTTCCCGCAGTCTTGCAGCATGTGAAGGCGCACTGCTGGTCGTGGATGCGGCTCAAGGAATTGAAGCACAGACGCTGGCCAATGTGTATTTAGCACTGGATAACAACTTGGAAATCCTACCTGTGCTCAACAAAATTGATTTGCCAAACGCTGACCCTGACCGGGTAAAGCAGGAGATTGAGGATGTTATCGGGCTGGATACCAGTGAAGCGGTTATGGCATCTGCCAAAGCCGGTATCGGAATCAAGGAAATTCTGGAGCAGGTGGTGAAGCAGGTTCCTGCGCCATCCGGTAATTCAGAAGAGCCGCTTAAAGCATTGATCTTTGACTCTCACTACGATCCTTACAAAGGCGTTATCGTCTATGTGCGCGTAATGGACGGGAAGATCCGTGCGGGTTCGAAGATTAAGATGATGGCAACTGAGAAGACCTTCGAGGTCATTGAAGTTGGCGCATTTATGCCGCGTATGACCATTGTCGATGAATTGAACATCGGTGATGTTGGCTTTATCGTAGCTGGGATCAAGCATGTTGGAGATACCCGTGTCGGTGATACTGTCACTGACGCAAAGAATCCTACTGCTGAGCCGCTTCCGGGTTACCGTAAGATCAACCCGATGGTATATTGCGGGTTGTATCCGATTGAGACCTCCGATTATAACGATCTTCGTGAGGCCTTGGAGAAGCTCCAGCTAAATGATGCTTCGCTAAGCTTTGAGCCGGAAAGCTCAAGCGCGCTTGGATTTGGTTTCCGTTGCGGTTTCCTTGGACTCTTGCATATGGAGATCATTCAAGAGCGGATTGAGCGCGAGTTCAATCTGCCACTAATCACAACAGCGCCGAGTGTTATTTACCGAATTATGCTGACCAATGGCGAAATGATCCAAATCGACAACCCGTCACATTATCCGGAGATCGGTACGATTGACTACATTGAAGAGCCGTATGTTAAAGCAGCGATCATTGTGCCTAACGACTTCGTGGGTACTGTAATGGAGCTGTGCCAGAACAAACGCGGCGAGTTCGTAAATATGGAATATCTAGATACTAATCGTGTAACGATTACGTACGAGATTCCGCTGTCTGAGATCGTTTATGATTTCTTTGATCAGTTGAAATCCGGTACGAAAGGATATGCTTCTTACGACTATGAAATTTGTGGATACCGTCGTTCGAATCTGGTCAAGATGGATATCTTGCTTAACAATGAGCAGGTCGATGCCTTGTCCTTTATCGTTCACCGCGATCGTGCCTACAACCGCGGACGTATCATTTGTGAGAAATTACGTGGGATTATCCCTCGTCAAATGTTCGAAGTGCCGATTCAAGCCTCTGTGGGTACGAAGGTAGTTGCGCGTGAAACCGTTAAGGCGATGCGCAAAAACGTACTTGCTAAATGTTACGGCGGTGATATTTCCCGTAAACGGAAGCTGCTTGAGAAGCAAAAAGAAGGTAAGAAACGCATGAAGCAAGTGGGTAGTGTAGAAGTACCACAAGAAGCGTTTATGGCAGTACTGAAGATCGACGAGTAAAAAATAGGTAGAGCCGGGAGAATATCCCGGCTCTATTTTTTTGAGCAGGAGCAGATTACAATAGGGGGAAGGATTGTAAGCACATACAAAGTGAGGGGATTCCTCGTGAAGCGATTATATTTGAAACTTACGCCAAGTACCTTTAAGAATCGGATTTTGTTAGCTTTCTTGCTGTTGGTACTAACACCCATTGCCATACTCGTTCTATATAACTTTAAAGAGACAGAACGAATGCTGCAGGATAATGCGGAAACGAAGAACATAGAGCAGCTTATTGGTATTAAGAATGGTTTTGTTGATCTCATGAGTCTCGTGATGAAAACAGGGTCATTACTCGAACAAGATACGACGATTTTATCGATAATGAAGAATCCCGAGCAATCTGATGAAATCACGAGAAAAAAACTCGTTGAAAACAAGTTTGGAGCGATTGAAAATACATTCTTCATGAGTGGAGCGACGGTGTATTATACTTTAATCGACCTTCATGGAAACGCATACACTTCCTTTATGCCAAAGGAAACTTTGAGCTACGACGAAATCCAATCGGAGGATTGGGTTCAAGCATTGAAGCGAGAAGGAACGAATCGATATATATGGAATCCGAATGACAAGAATAATGTGGTCCGGGAAAGTACAACAAGTAAGAAAATGCTTAGTCTCTATGAGGTTATGCGTGATAATGATTTGAATATTTATGCCTATGCAAGATTAAGTATCGATTATGAGGAGTGGTTTACTAGATCAACGTTAGGGAGTAAACAGGAAGGGGCTTTATTTCTACTCGATGCCTTGGGGGGAGTGATGCTTAATCCCCTTAAGGATGAGGCTTTTTCGTCTGATATTGCGCAGAGTATTGTGAAGAGTGCCAACCAGCGGCAGACGGGGCGTGCTGCATCCATTGTCAACCCGAAGGAGGAAAGCTTATACACCTACAGCTACATCGAGGAGTTAAATGGCTATGTTGTTAAAAAGGTGCAGCTAGCACAGCTTTTTCTTGAAGTAGACAAGCAGAAACGACGGTTTTTTGGTGGATTTGGAATCATTCTGCTGCTATTTGTTCTATTAACTTATTTCATATCATCGACGATTACAGTACCGCTTAAGAAGCTACAGAAGAAGATGGAAATGACCGCTAAGACGAATCTCAAAATGAAATTACCCGAGCAAGGGCGGGGAGAGATTCTTGCCCTGACTCAGAGTTTCAATATAATGATTCATGATTTAAATGAGCTGTTGCAGCGTCTTCAGCTTGAAGAAAAACAGAAGCAATTCGTTCGGTTTCAGGTATTACTTTCGCAGATGAACCCGCATTTTCTACTAAATACATTGAATACGATAAAGAGCATTGCCTTAGATAAAGATGATGATGAAATTTATGGAATTTGTGTTGCACTAGGAAAAATATTGGAGACAACCTTAAATACTGAAGTGGATTTGATCCTGTTAAAGGATGAAATCGTACTAATAGAATCTTACATGGAGATACAGCGGCAACGTTTTGGACATGGGATTGAAATTCAATATGATATCAACGAGGAGCTGCAATACGCGTTAATCCCTAAATTTTGTCTGCAGCCCTTAATTGAAAATAGCTTGATTCACGGCTTCGGTCAGTCAGTAAAACAAGGGAGAATTGATATCTCCGCTAAGGTGACTGGACAACAGCTGTACCTGCAGGTTAGAGATAACGGCATGGGGATAGAAAGAGCACAGCTGAATAAGGCTACACGGAAACGTAAAGGAATCGGTGTTCAGAATATTAGGGAGAGCTTAGAGCTGTTGTTCAAGAATCAACGGACAGGTATGGACATTGTATCTTCGGATACAGGAACTGAAGTGATCATCCATTTTCCATTCCTTATTTCAAAACCTTACGATGGAGGTAAGCTCACATGTGGAGAACGTTAATTGTGGATGATGAACAACCTGCGGTTAAAAGTATACGGAAGCTATTCTTAAAGGCTGGAATCCCGTTTGAAATTATAGGTGAGGCGGAGAATGGAGAAGTAGGCTTGCAAATGATTCGTGAGCTTCAGCCTGATGTGGTAGTGACGGATATCAATATGCCGGTGATGGATGGGGTGAAGCTTCTTCAAATTGCGCGAGAGGAAGGCTTCGAATGCCGGTTTGTAATGTTGACCGCATTGAGTGAATTTGAATACGCCCGCCAGGCGCTCGTATTTGGGGCTTCGGATTACATTTTGAAGTTATCTTTAGATCTCCAAGGTTTGAAGCAGACCATGGGTAAGGTTCAGGCCGAGCTGGAGCGAATGGTGAAGATGAAGAAAGCCGATAAATGGTTTCCGGAGAAGCAACAAACGGGACCGACAGATCATGTGGAGATGAACAAAATTATAGCTTATATTGAAGAACATTATGCTGAGGACATCTCGCTCAAATCCATGTCAGAGTTGATCCGGATGGATGCCAGCTATATAAGTGACTTATTCAAGAAAAAGACAGGGAAAACGTTGACCAATTATATTCAAGAACGCCGTATTCAGGCTGGGAAAATGCTGCTTGCAGAAACGAAGCTAACGATTAGCGAGATTGGGCAGCAGGTAGGCTTTGAGAACGATAATTATTTTATAAAAATCTTCAAAAAGTGGTGTGGTGTCACGCCAAATGAATTCCGTAAAGAACCAAAAAACGTTCTATAAGTTCCCAAATGTAGTTCATCCCCCAAAATCCGCTCTGATGATAAAGTTATAGATGTAGAGCACAACACATAATCCTTCCAAGGGGGAAGCTATCTATGAAGAAAAAGTGGTATCCTGCAGTGCTTTCTGTCTTATTAGCAGGTACGATGCTGGCTGGTTGTGGGAGTGGTGGAAGTAATGAGGCGCAGGGCAGTGCAAATGGAGAAACAGCAAAGGAGAAAATAAAGCTTACGATGTGGGGGGCAGTTCCTGCCGAAGCCGGGCCTCAAGCTGTAATTGATAACTGGAATAAAGATCATCCAGACATTCAGGTCGAGTATATCCGTAATGTAAATGACGATGCAGGCAACTTAAAGCTAGACACTGCATTGATGACCAATCAAAACATAGACCTTTTCATGAACTACGATCTTGCTCATTTACAGAAACGTATGGATGCAGGCGTTGCCTTGGATCTAAGCACGAAAACAGACTATGACATCGACAGCCAGATCGGCGAGGACGCAGCAATGTGGAAAATCAATGATAAGTACTATGGGATTCCTACAAAGAAAAACATGGCGTTTGTATGGTTGAACAAAGATATGCTGGATGCAGCAGGATTACCGATTCCTGCGGTGGACTGGACTTGGTCAGATCTTGAGGAGTATGCGAAGAAGCTAACGAAGCCTGGTGTGTACGGATTACTGCAGGCAGATTCCTCCTTCTCAACAACGATGGACGGTACGCTGGCTGGAATGGGTGTGAAACAGGCGGATGGTACCTCAAACTTTGGGAATGATCTCTGGAAACAGCACCTGGAAATATTGCATAACATGATGTTCGTGGACAAATCCACACCGGAATATGGGGAGCAGCTGACCAGTAAAATGCCGGTTGATACCATGTTCCTGCAAGGCAAAGCGGCAATGCTGGCAGCCGGTGAATTTATTTTTAGAAATGCGAACAACTTGAAGGACTATCCGCATGATTTCAAAACTGCGTTCGCCGCTATTCCAAAAGTGAATAAGGATCAAAAGGATTATAAATATTCGGGCGGTGTGGGTGACATGCTTGCTCTTAATGCAAAGTCCAAAAACCTGGATGCAGCTTGGGAGTTCGCAAAATGGTATGCGGATGGCGGTATGCTGCCAATGGCAAGCGGGGGTCGTATTCCAGCCTCTAAGAGTGTAGACAGTAAGGAAGCGATGAGCCTTCTCTTGAATGGTGTAGAAGACAAATATGATACAGATTCAATGAATAATATTGTATTCGGCAAATTCCCATCCTTCCAGCTAAATGTACCTCAACAAGCCATTGATGCACGTAAAGAAGAGTATGAAAAATACTTCTTAAATAAGCAAGATATTGATACCACGATGAAAAATATGCAAACCCGTTCGCAAGAGTTAATGAAATAAAGAAATAGCTAGCACAAAAGAGAAGGAGGAAGAATTCTTCGTTCTTCTCTTTCGTGTACCCATTTTTCAGCATACGAAAGGCGGCGATACCGTGAAGCGGAGAAGCTGGATGGACAGACAAGGCTGGATCGGCATGACTTTTATTCTCCCGAATATGATTGGTATTCTCTTATTCTTTGTGATTCCTGCAATCTTTTCCTTTGTCCTGATGTTTACGAATTATCAATTTTCAAATCCGAATTGGCAATTTACCGGGCTGGATAATCTCAAACGGTTGTTCCATGACGATAATTTCTATGCCTCGATCAAATATACGGTGATATTCCTGATATCGGTTCCAGTATCGATGGTGCTCGCTTTTATTGTGGCGCTATTTCTAAACCGCAGTGTGTATCTTAAAGGCGTATTACGTGGAATGTTTTTCTTACCGTATATCTCTAGTGGAGTAGCCGTTGCATTTGTCTGGATGCTGCTATTTCAGCCTTCACAGGGACCCATCAATGAACTGCTTCGCTGGATTGGCATAACATCGCCGCCAGGATGGTTTGCAGATACGGAAACCGCAATGTATGCCATTGATATCGTACAGATCTGGCTGATGCTTGGCTACAATATGATCATATATTTAGCAGCACTACAGGAAATTTCGACAGAACAACTAGAAGCTGCCCGGATCGATGGTGCAAGCACATTCAAAACAACATGGAAAATTGTATGGCCTCTTGTTAGTCCAACAACTTTTTTATTAATGATTACCGGATTAATTATGACGATGAAATCGTTCTCGATTATTCAAGCCATTACGGCTGGAGGACCTAGCGGAAGTACGACGGTCTTATCACTATTCGTTTATAAAACAGCATTCAGTTATTACGATATGGGATACGCTTCAGTTATTTCATGGTTCTTGTTCGCCGTCATTCTCGTTATTACAGTCATTCAGTGGATCGGCCAAAAGCGCTGGGTTCATTACTAAATGAATCCACAAAGTGGAGCTTTGCGGGAGGCCCCGAAACCATAAATTAAAGGAGCAGGCGGTATGAATGAAAAAGCAGGAAACATGAAGGTGAAGCTGCCAGTAACGATCATCATGTTTGTTCTAGGACTATTTATGATTGTGCCTTTTCTATGGATGCTCAGCACGTCTTTTCAGACACCTGCCGAGGTGTTTAACGAATGGCTGCCTTCATCTCTCAACTGGAGCAATCATATTCGGGTGTGGACAGGAAGTTATGATTTTGTTCCGTATTATTTAAATTCACTTAAGATATCGATTATTGGAACTGCGGGAGCTGTGTTTCTATCTGCCCTTGCCGCTTACGGATTTTCACGTACTTCGTTTAAAGGGCGGGATGGCCTATTTGTCATATATCTATCCATGATGATGGTTCCACCACAGGTACTTTTTGTTCCTAAGTTTATCATGTTTAACTGGGTTGGGATTTACAATACGCACTTGGCCCTAATCCTTCCAGCCATGTTCTCGATCTTCGGTGTATTTATGCTTCGGCAGTTCTTCATGGGCATTCCTAAGGAAATCACGGAATCTGCTTTTCTGGATGGAGCCGGGCATTACAGAATATTTTTCCGCTTAATTCTGCCATTAGCGAAGCCGGCAATCGCTACGTTTGCTATTCTTGATTTCTCCTGGCAATGGAATGATTATGAGAATGCGCTTGTATTTTTGCAGAGCCCTAAGCTATATACCATTCCGCTTGGATTGCAGAATTTTATTCTTGAGAACAATGTGGATTACAACGGGATGATGGCCGCTTCGTCGGCTGCGATCATTCCAATGATTGTTATCTTCTTCATAGGTCAGAAATATATTATTCAAGGGATTTCTAGCTCGGCTGTGAAAGGCTAACTATAGGAGGGATACTGACATGAGAACAGAAACGGTTAAATCCGATGTGACAGTGGTCGGGGGTGGACTTGCAGGGATGAACGCGGCGATTGCTGCAGCACGTCTTGGGTTAAAGGTAGCACTGGTACAGAATCGTCCTGTACTTGGTGGTAACTCGAGTTCAGAAGTTCGGGTTTGGGTATGTGGTGCAACAGGACATGGTGTAAATCGCTATGCACGTGAGACAGGCATTATGGGTGAGCTGTTCATCGAGAATCAATACCGGAACCCGGAAGGGAATCCATATCTATGGGATCTAACCTTGCTCGAAGCGGTGAAGGCAGAATCGAATATCAGCTTGTTCCTAAATACCGATGTACGTGAAGTGGAAGCGGAAGGTGAGGCAGAGGAGCGTACGATTCAGAGTGTGACCGGCTGGATGATGGGATCTGAGCGTTTAATCACGTTCGAGAGCGATGCTTTCATCGATTGTACGGGTGATGGTTTAGTTGGCTTCCTAGCAGGAGCGGATTTCCGATTAGGACGTGAAGCCCGTCATGAATTTAATGAGGAATGGGCACCAGAAGTGCCTGATAATATTACATTAGGCAGTACATTATTATTTTATACACAGGATACTGGAAAACCGGTACGTTATGTTGCACCCTCATTCGCTAAGGATATTACAACAACTTCTATCCCGATCCGCCGGGTCATTCGGAGTGGGGATTCAGGCTGTCACTACTGGTGGATTGAGTGGGGCGGCGAGCTTGATACGGTGGATGAGAATGAACGCATACGTGATGAGTTATCCTCAGTTATTTATGGGATTTGGGATTATATCAAAAACTCGGGCCATTTTGATGCCGAGAATATGACGCTTGAGTGGGTTGGCTCGATTCCGGGTAAACGTGAATACAGACGGTTTGTTGGCGATACGATTCTAACGCAAAATGATATTCTCGCGCAGCGTGAATTTGCAGACCGTATTGGATTTGGTGGCTGGTCAATTGATCTACATCCACCACAGGGGATGTACGCACAAGAGAGTGGCTCCAAGCATCTGCATGCGGACGGGATCTACCATATTCCATTTGGTTCGCTATATTCGAAGAATGTACGGAATCTATTCTTCGCGGGTCGTAATATCAGTGCATCTCATGTGGCTTTTGGAACAACACGCGTTATGGCAACCTGTGCAATCATGGGTGAAGCAGCTGGAACAGGTGCCGCTTTATCCGTCATCAAAGGTGTGACCCCTCGTGAAATTCGCGAGCAGTATATGCATGAATTGCAACAGGTGATGTTAAAGCAAGATGCTTCGATTATTGGATTACGTAACGAAGATCCACTGGACCTCGCCAGAAAAAGCGAGATTCATGCATCCAGCACGATGAATGGTATCCTGCTGGATCGCCCAGCCGAAGCTTATGAGCTTTCTCATGATGTAGGGATTTTGTTTCCGGTTGAAGGAAGTATCCGTGGGTTAAGGCTGCTTGTGTCAGCAAGTATTCAGACGCAGCTGACCGTGGAGATCTGGACGACTGGACGCGCGGAAAATTACGTGCCGGCGGAGTGCAAACAGGTTGATGTTATAACAGTACAGGCTGGAGAGCAGCAATGGATTGAAGTTCCGATACAAGAGGAGAAATGTAGTCCAATCGGCGAATGTAATATCTTCGCTATTATTCGAGCTAATGAACACCTTCAATTGCATATTTCAGAAACCCCAATCACTGGTGTCATTACATTTGAGCGAGGTGCTAAATCCGTTGTTGATTCATCGCTGGAGGATCATCAGCCAGATCAGCCGGTGATAGAGTGGAGCATGAAACAACTTGTACGCAGGCATTTCTGCTTTGCAGTAGAAACATCGGCATATGCTGCATCTAAAGTCATTGATGGATATGTTCGACCTTTCGCGGGACCGCATAGCTGGGTTTCTGAGCCGATGACCGCGGGTAGATCGGAGTGGGTAGAGGCGCGTCTCCCGGATGCTTCTCCAGTCTCCGAAATTCATTTCACCTTTAATGATGATGTCAATGAAGATCTCATCAACTTACATCACCATGAAACGCCATTTCTAGTGATTCCTGAACTGGTAAAGAACTATGATGTAGAGCTGCTCATTGATGGCGCGTGGCAAGTCATGCTCCGTGTCAAAGACAACCATCGCCGGAAGAATGTTCATCGATTAGAGAAGCCTGTCCTTACAGATGCTGTCCGGATCGTTATTCATGAAACTAACGGTGGAGTACATGCCGAACTTGTGGAAATGCGGATTTATCAAGAAGCAACGGCTTTGCCGACTTTATAGGGACGGTATCCGTTTCTGCGGGAAATACAAAATATATAGGATAACGTAAAACTTATACTTTCTTGTATTCTAAAATAGAGTTCATTTATAATTGAACGCCCTCGAAGGGAAGCCGTCAGGCTTCCCTTTTCTTGTTTTTTAGATTACACTATTCAAACGATATTTTTATATAAAGGAGACAGCTAATGACAACGAAGACTAATGGCCGTCCCCCTGAGGCTGTATACATTCATATCCCTTTTTGTACCAATAAGTGCTTTTATTGTGATTTTAATTCCTATGTACTCAAGGATCAGCCAGTTATGGATTATCTCGAAGCTTTGGATCGAGAGATGGAGCAGACCGTCAAGAACACCCCTCCGGGTGTTATCAAAACGATCTTCGTCGGCGGAGGCACACCCACTGTTTTAAAACCTGATGAAATGGCTTATTTCTTAAAGTCTGTTCGTACGCATTTCCCAAACTGGGATAAAGATATTGAGTTCTCTATGGAAGCTAACCCTGGAACAACGGATCTGGACAAGCTGACGGTTATGAAAGAAGGCGGCGTGAACCGGGTGAGCTTTGGCGTTCAAGCATTTCAGAACGAGCTGCTCACAGGCATCGGCCGGATTCATAATGTAGATGATGTATACCGGAGCCTAGAGAATGCACGTGCAGTTGGACTAAATAATCTTTCAGTTGACCTGATGTTTGGGCTGCCTAATCAAACTGTTGAGATGTTGGGCGAAAGTATCCGCAAGGCGTTGGAGCTGGATCTACCCCACTATTCTATTTACAGCTTGAAGGTGGAGGAGAATACTCTTTTTCACACGCTGTTTAATAAGAACAAACTTCCTCTTCCTAATGAAGAAGATGAATTGCAAATGTACCTCCTGTTGATGTCCTCTATGAAGGAAGCTGGTTACAATCAATACGAGATCAGTAACTTCGCGAAACCGGGAATGGAGAGCCGCCATAATATCACCTACTGGCGTAATGAAGATTATTATGGTCTAGGAGCAGGAGCACATGGATATGTGGGGCGTCAGCGGCATATTAATGTTAAGGGCGTAAATCCATATGTAGAAGCAACACGTAAAGGGCTGCCACGACTGGATGCATACCCAATCTCAGAAGCAGAAGCGATGGAAGACTTTATGATGGTCGGATTGCGTATGCATGAGGGCGTCTCTAATGAAGCTTTTCAGGCGCAATTCGGGCGTTCAATAGAGGAAGTATTCGAGAAATCCTTGCATAAAATGCTGCATGCAGGGCTGTTGGAACAAGAAGCAGGGGGTTACCGACTCAGCAAGCAAGGAATCTTGTTTGGGAACGATGTTTTTGCTGAATTTGTAGGCGCCCTGACAGAAGTTTAATTTTAAAATACCCCTTGAATTGTAATTCACTCTGTTGTATATTTATTCATATTATCAACAGAGGGGTGAACCAAAGTGCTTGCCAAGACGGAAATGATTCGCCATTCGTCTCCAGCGGGAGACGCACAGGTAATTTGTAGAAATGCTGTGGTAGAAGACGTTGAGCCATTGTATCTAATGATAGAAGAGTATGCACAGCGCGGCATCATGTTGCCCCGTTCCCGGCAGGCGCTGACACGCCAGATCGATCAATTCGTAGTTGCTGAAATCGAAGGCAGATTCGTAGGCTGTGGTTCACTTTTCAAGCTCGGGAATGATCTCGTAGAGATTCGTTCGATTGGCTTGAATGATGAAGGTAAGGGTAAAGGCGTAGGCTCCATGATATTGGCGAAGCTGGTCGAGGAAGCTAGGAACCAGAAAATCCCAAAGGTAATGGCACTAACCTATGCTGTTGATTTTTTTCTTAGAAATGGATTTGAAGTCGTCCAGAAAGAGATTTTCCCCGAAAAAGTATGGACAGATTGCGTGAATTGTAAAAAGCAGCATGCCTGCGATGAAATAGCAGTGCTTAAGATACTGAACTGACTTGACAACGTCAATGTCAGTTTGGTATTTTTGTATTAGTGGTTAGCACTCATCTGAGTCGAGTGCTAACGAATCGGAGCCACAGCCGATAGGAGGGAATAACATGTTAACTGATCGCCAGAGAATGATACTAAATGCAATTGTGGATGATTATATTTCATCGGCAGAGCCAGTAGGATCTCGCAGCATTTCTAAACGGGGAGATGTAGGATACAGTCCGGCTACGATTCGAAATGAAATGGCTGACCTGGAGGATTTAGGTTATCTCGAGCAGCCTCATACATCGGCGGGAAGAATTCCTTCCCATAAAGGATACCGATATTATGTGGATCATTTGGTACCGTGGAATTCCGCCGAAACGGCAGAAATGGGCACGATCCGCGCTTTTTTTGCCGAGAAGCTAAATGCAATGGAGCAGGTAATCCAACATGCGGCGATGATTCTTTCCAATATGACGAATTATACTTCCATCCTGCTGGGACCGGAGGTTTTTCATACTTCATTGCGTCATTTTCAGTTGTTACCACTAGATGATACAACCGCTGTGGCCATTATCGTCACAAGTACGGGGCAAGTTGAGAATCGTACGGTGAACATTCCGCCGGAGATTTCTGTTTCCGAGATGGAGAAAGTGGTTAACCTACTGAATAGTAAACTGGTCAATGTACCACTCTATAAGCTGAAGACTCGGCTCTATTCCGAGCTTGGCGAAGAAATGCAGCGTCACATCTCACATTATGAAGAATTAATGCAGGTGCTGGACACCGCGCTGGAAAGCGATCAAGAGCAGCGCATCTATCTCAGCGGAGCAACGAATATGCTGACACAGCCTGAGTTCAAAGACGTAGACAAGGTGAAGAGTATTCTTGATCTGCTGGAAGAGACACCGACACTGCTCAAAATGCTGGCCCCTACAGTGGGTGGCACAGGTATTCAAGTACGAATAGGAACAGAAAACAATCACGAAGCGTTCGCTAACTGTAGTCTGATCACCGCCACTTATTCACTTGATGGGCAGGCACTAGGAAGCATTGGAATCCTTGGGCCGACCCGTATGGAATATGCAAGAGTGATGGGGATCTTGGGCATTTTATCCCGAGATTTGACAGCGATGCTGGCGCACTGGTATAAGTGAACAGAGTCAACATGATTTCGTGAATGATTTTAAGGAGGTGAAGACAACTTGAAAAAGGAACAAGTTCAAGATTCTAATGAATTCAAAGAGGAATTGATCAATGAGGAGCCTGTGGCTGAAGTAGTCTCAGATGCCGACTCATTTACAGCTGAAAACGTTAGTGAAGGTGCTTCAGATACAGGTGCTGAGGTGAAACGCCTACAGGATCTTGCTGATGAATATCAAGGTCGTGCACTGCGTGCACAAGCTGATTTTGATAACTTCCGTCGTCGTACCCAGAAGGAAAAAGAAGAGTTGGCTCAATATGCTACCTCCAAGCTCCTGACGGAATTGCTTTCCGTGCTGGACAATTTCGAGCGTGCGTTAGTCACTACTCCAGCTAATCCTGAATCCGAAGCTTTCGCGAAGGGCGTTAATATGATTTTCCGTCAGCTGGATGGAGTATTGAAGGCTGAGGGGCTTACAGCTATGGAAACAGTAGGACAGCCTTTTAATCCTGAATACCATCAGGCTATTATGCAGGTTGAGAGCGAGGAGTACGAAGAGGGTATCGTTACAGAAGAGGTTCAAAAAGGATATCTTCTGAAAGATAGAGTTCTTCGTCCGGCCATGGTCAAAGTCAGCATGTAGTCTGTCTATATAGGACGGGCAGTTTCTGCTCGCCATAAAGCAGCAGTGCTTTTGCCTACTATTTATCCGATTGCAGGCTGTTGCCCGGATAGTTTTATTATCAATCGAATTTTTTTGATATTTTTATAAATTTATTGAGCTTAGGCTCCATATAACTTTAGAGGAGGCAAATTATTGTGAGTAAAGTTATCGGTATTGACTTAGGAACCACGAACTCTTGCGTTGCCGTTATGGAAGGCGGCGAAGCCGTAGTAATTCCAAACCCAGAAGGCGCGCGTACAACCCCTTCGGTTGTAGGCTTTAAGAAAGACGGCGAGCGTATCGTCGGTGAAACGGCTAAACGCCAAGCGATTACTAACCCTGATCGTACGATCAGCTCTGTTAAACGTCACATGGGTACTAACCACAAAGAAAGCATTGATGGTAAAGACTACTCCCCACAAGAAATTTCGGCAATGATTCTGCAAAAACTGAAATCCGATGCAGAGGCTTATCTTGGCCAAACTGTTACTCAAGCAGTTATCACTGTTCCTGCTTATTTTAATGACAGCCAACGTCAAGCTACCAAAGATGCAGGTAAAATTGCAGGTTTGGAAGTTCTGCGTATTGTGAACGAGCCAACAGCAGCAGCTTTGGCATATGGTCTGGAGAAATCCGAAGATCAAACCATTCTAGTCTATGACCTTGGTGGCGGTACTTTTGACGTATCCATCCTTGAACTTGGTGATGGCTTCTTCGAAGTAAAAGCTACAAGCGGCGACAACAAGCTGGGTGGCGACGACTTTGACCAAGTGGTTATGGATTACCTGGTATCCGAATTCAAAAAAGAGCAAGGCATTGATCTGAGCAAAGATAAATCTGCTGTACAACGTTTGAAAGATGCAGCTGAAAAAGCGAAAAAAGAATTGTCAGGCGTACTGACAACAACTGTATCGCTTCCGTTCATCACTGTGGTTGACGGCGTACCTCAGCACTTAGAGATCAACTTGACTCGTGCGAAATTTGATGAACTGACTGCTGGTCTGGTAGAACGTACTTTGGGACCAACTCGTCAAGCATTGTCTGATGCTGGTATGACACCTGCAGACCTTACTAGAATCGTTCTGGTTGGTGGTTCTACACGTATCCCAGCTGTACAAGATGCTATCAAAAAGCTTACTGGCAAAGAACCACACAAAGGTGTGAATCCGGATGAAGTAGTAGCTCTTGGTGCTGCTGTTCAAGCGGGTGTATTGACTGGTGATGTTAAAGACGTTGTATTGCTTGACGTAACTCCGCTTTCCCTGGGTATTGAAACTGCAGGTGGCGTGTTCACGAAGATGATCGAGCGTAATACTACGATTCCTACAAGCAAATCCCAAGTATTCTCAACCTTTGCTGACAATCAACCTAGCGTAGAGATTCACGTGCTGCAAGGTGAGCGTCAAATGGCAAATGGCAACAAGACACTGGGACGCTTCATGCTGAACGAGATTCCACCAGCACCACGTGGCGTGCCACAAATCGAAGTTTCTTTCGATATTGATGCCAACGGTATCGTAAATGTATCTGCAACAGATAAAGGCACGAACAAGAGCCAAAAAATCACTATCACTTCTTCCAGCGGCCTGAGCGACGCAGAAGTAGAACAAATGATGAAGGATGCCGAGCTTCACGCTGAGGAAGACCGTAAGCGTAAAGAACTGGTAGAAGCGAAGAACGGTGCTGACCAACTCGTGTATTCTACTGAAAAAGTAATTAAAGATCTTGGTGATAAAGCTGATGCTTCTGATGTTGAAAAAGCAAATGAAGCTAAAGATAAAGTTAAAGCAGCACTTGAAACTGACAATCTTGAAGAAATCAATGCAGCTACAGAAGCATTGACTGAGATTGTACAACAGTTGTCCATGAAGCTGTACGAACAAGCTGCTCAAGCTGAGCAAGGTGCTGAAGGTGGCGCTGGAGCCGCTGAAGGCGCTCCTAAAAAAGATAATGTAGTTGACGCTGACTATGAGGTTGTTGACGAAGATAAGAATCAAGGGTAACCTTATACGATAAGTGTAATAGGAAACTGATAAATTCTTATATAGTTAAGAAGGGAAGGTCAAAACCGGGTCATCCCGTGTTTTGACTTTCCTTTTGTAATATCAGATTGCACACTCTTTGCGAATGCGCCTTCTGATATTGTAAGAATAAACATCGCTGAATCTGGATGGTCAGATCCTGAGGTTTTATCGTATAATGGTTTGTTTGACAGGTAATAAGGAATTTGAGTATGTATGCACGGAGGTGAAAGCAGTGGCAGATAAACGCGATTATTATGAAGTGCTTGGCCTTAGTAGAGATGCTTCAGACGATGAGGTGAAAAAAGCGTACCGGAAATTGGCGCGCCAATATCACCCAGACGTGAATAAAGCAGATGACGCTGAAGCTAAGTTTAAGGAAGTAAAAGAAGCTTATGATGTTCTTAGTGATGGACAACAGCGAGCTAGGTATGACCAATATGGCCATATTGACCCTAACCAAGGTATGGGCGGCTTCGGAGGCGGCGGTGGTGGCGACTTCGGAGGACTTGGCGATATCTTTGATATGTTCTTTGGAGGCGGCGGACGCCGTGATCCTAACGCACCGCAGCGCGGTGGGGATTTGCAGTATACCATGACCATTGAATTCAAGGAAGCGGTATTCGGCAAAGAAACCGATATTACTATTCCACGTACAGAAACTTGCGATACCTGCTACGGCTCCGGGGCTAAACCGGGCACTAAACCAGAGACTTGTTCCGTATGTCATGGTAGTGGACAACAGGAATTCGTACAGAATACACCGCTTGGACAGATGCGTAATCGTCGTCCTTGTTCACATTGCAGTGGTACAGGTAAGATTATTAAGGAAAAATGTACGACTTGCGCCGGACAGGGTAAGGTTAAAAAGCAACGCAAGATCCATGTGCGCATCCCTGCCGGTGTTGATGACGGTGCACAGCTGCGCATGACTGGCGAAGGCGAAGGCGGCTTACGCGGCGGTCCTGCTGGAGACTTGTATATTGTTATCCGTGTTAAATCGCATGATTTCTTCGTGCGTGAGAACGATGATATTATGTGCGAGGTTCCACTTACGTTTGCACAGGCAGCACTTGGTGATGAGATTGAAATTCCAACCTTAACCGAAAAAGTGAAGCTGAAGATTCCTGCCGGAACGCAAACAGGCACTTTCTTCCGCCTCAAAGGTAAAGGTGTTCCGCGTCTGCGCGGATCTGGCCAAGGTGATCAGCATGTACGAGTAATTGTTGTGACACCTAGCAAGCTCAATGAAGAGCAAAAAGAATTGCTACGCCAGTTCGCTTCTCTGAACGGAGAAAACACACATGAACACGAACAGTCCTTCTTTGATCGTGTGAAACGTGCGTTTCGCGGGGACTGATATCCTAACTCATTCATTCAGTAAATGAATAGAAAAAGACAGCAGAGCAGCGATCCTCCCATTATTGGGGGATCGCTGCTCTGCGTTTTTGTTTAGCATGAGATTAGGGCAGGGCCATTTAACTAACCTCATGCAATTCTTTGGAGGAGCTGTGATGCTGGAACCTGGGGAATTTCGCGAGCTTGGCTAACTCGGAAAACCCGGAAAAGCCTGGCAGCTCGTGGTGAACTCGGCAAGCCCGGTAACTCCGGTAACTCCGGTAACTCCGGTAAACCCCGCCGAACCTCTGAACCCGAATCCCGTCCGCGAACCCTGAACCCCGAACCGCGAACCGCGAACCGCGAACCGCGAACCGCGAACCCCCGAACCCCGAACCGCGAACCGCGAACCGCGAACCGCGAACCGCGAACCGCGAACCGCGAACCGCGAACCCCGAACCCCGACCCCCGACCCCGAACCCCGACCCCCGAACCCTGTAACCTTGAAACCCCCGACTGGTCTCCATCTTTTTTTAACACACTATCTGTTTTGAATTATCTACGTGGGCATGGTAAATGTCGCATAATCCAGCATTTAAGTGCAACTGCGTCCGATAGCGCCGAGAATAATCATCTGAGTGGATAGGACCCAAAAGATGCTGGAGGCATACGGACCCAGTTGACGCTATTTGCACATTTTTCTCCTTTTGAGCGAAGTTTCGGACTCCAGTGCAGCTATTGTCCAGAAAAGCGCTCATATTTGATGTTTTTCCTGCTAATAGCGACTATGAGGTCCGATGGCATGGCAAATATCGCATAATTCAGCGTTTAAGTGCAACTGAGTCCGATAGCGTTGAGTGTAATCATCTGAGTGGATAGGACCCAGAAGACGCTGGAGGCTTGCGGACTCAGCTGACGCTATTTGCACATTTTTCTCCTTTTGAGCGAAGTTTCGGACTCCAGTGCAGCTATTGCCCAGAAAAGCGCTCATATTTGGTGTTTTTCGTGCTAATAGCGACTATGAGGTCCGTTGGTATGGCAAATGTCGCATAATTCAGCGTTTAAGTGCAACTGTGTCCGATAGCGCTGAGAATAATCATCTGAGTGGATAGGACCCAGAAGACGCTGGAGGCTTGCGGACTCAGCAGACGCTATTTGCACATTTTTCTCCTTTTGAGCGAAGTTTCGGACTCCAGTGCAGCTATTGTCCAGAAAAGCGCTCATATTTGATGTTTTTCGTGCTAATAGCGACTATGAGGTCCGTTGGTATGGCAAATGTCGCATAATTCAGCGTTTAAGTGCAACTGTGTCCGATAGCGCTGAGAATAATCATCTGAGTGGATAGGACCCAGAAGACGCTGGAGGCATACGGACCCAGTTGGCGCTATTTGCACATTTTTCTCCTTTTGAGCGAAGTTTCGGACTCCAGTGCAGCTATTGCCCAGAAAAGCGCTTATATTTGGTGTTTTTCGTGCTAATAGCGACTATGGGGTCCGTTAGCATGGCAAATGTCGCATAATCCAGCATTTAAGTGCAACTGTGTCCGATAGTTGCCTCGTATGCGCCGCAGATGTGACCTAAAGCGAGAAAGCCCCAGCAGCCATCTGGCTGCTGGGGCTTTCTTTGAGAGTTCAACTAGATACTGTTTAAGAACGTAGGTCCTCGAACACGCGGCTCAGAATCGTTGCTGCCTGTGCCCGAGTCAGAATACCTTGTGGATTGAAGTTGTCCGCGCCAACGCCCTTGAGATAACCTTTGCTTACCGCATAGGCTACGGCGTTACGTGCTTCTGCAGCGATGTTGTCGGCATCTTTAAAGCTCAAAGGAGTCTTAGCTACTGTAAGATCAGCACCTAGAGCTTCAGCAATGATAAGAGCTGCTTCTTCGCGAGTCAGCACATCACGTGAACCACTTTGTTTGATACGAGTATTCCAAGTGTCACCTTTTCCAAGTAGACGGTCGAAGAGCGTTAGTAGCTCCGCTTGATTTAAGGTGTCAGTAGGCTTGAAGCTGCCATCGGTTCCTTTGCCGGCAATGATACCATGAGCAGCAAGAACTTCGATATCGCCTTTAGCCCAGTGAGTGCCGATATCCTTGAAGCTTACATTACGGAATGCAACGCTATAAGAGCCGTCGCCAGTAACTGTAAACTGTAGAATACCTTCTTTAGAGAAAGATCCAGGTTGCAGATAGGACCACTTATGATCCTTTGTTTCTGCATAGGCGGCAGTTTTTCGAGCATCACGTAGACTGCTGTCTTTTAGATTAAGCTGAAGGGTAATCGGCTTTCCGGTTGTCCAACCATTTTTAATGGTCAGAATGGAAGAACCAATATTGATCGCAGCTGAGCTTCCTGATAAGACTGCTGTATCGCTAGCATCAGCCAGACTTATCGTAAGCAACAAACCACTGCTGCTAATGAAATCCGGAAGGGTTGCCGCTGGAATAAGAACATTGAACCCACTACCGTTAAGGCTGAGTGCATTCTCCGATTTCTTCAACTGTTCGGCTTGCGCCGGGGTAAGAGTAATAACGACTTGGCTATACTTATTGAAATTCACATCGCTAAGATCAAGTACAGAAGTCTTATCTTTTGCATTCTGGATCGAATTTGTTAATGCAGCATCTAAGATGTTAAACACCGTTGAAGGTTTACCACCAGCTGGATCGGCTGTCTCTACTAGCTTCCCGGATTTCAAAGAAGGTCCAGGAGTGGGAGTGCTGGTTGCTGTAGATACATAGGTCTCAGAAGATGGAGAAGACGTAGGTGATGGTGTCGGTGTTGGCGTTTCTGTTGGGTCTGGCGTTGCTGATGGCGTTGCTGATGGTGTCGGTGTCGGTGTTGGCGTTGGTGTCGGTGTCGGTTTTTCAGGTGTGCTAACAGTTACACTTACTGTTCTCAAACCAGATGGGATAGTTGATGTTGTGGCATCATTCCAAATCTGAACATCATATAGCTCAAAGGAATAATCTCCTGCTGTTGCTGGTTCGAAGGTTATTTGGGCTAGTGAGCCAGAGCCGTGATAAGCACCTCCTGACAGATTGACACTATATTGTGTCAGTTTGTGGCCGTCTCCAAGGTCATACGTTTGTGAATATTCTGTAAGTGGAACACTAGAGAAATGCTCCTCTTGATACGTAACCAGCTGTACGCTTGGCTGGATTACCGGTGTTTCAAGGGAATTATCGTATATGACACCGAATGAAGCCCCATAGACGCCATAAACCTCGTCTGTCACGGAATAATCTAAATCAACGGTCACAGATTGTCCTACTTCAATGGTGGATGCAGAAAGAGCCGGAGTTACTGTGAAAGTACCATCCCCTGTGCTATAAAGCAGCCGCTGAACGTAATCATCGTCGTCTGCACCATTCCCCACTTTATCGACCACATGGACTTTGTACTCATTTAGCCCCTCGTTAACAGGAACATCAATGGTAAAGGCACCGTTATTTGCAATCACACCGCCAAATTTATAAGCATTCCCATCATAATGTTTGCCTTCGGCATATACGGTAAACCAGTTTCCAATAGGGTTTGTATTAGAAATATAATAGGCCATTAGGTCATCATCAATAAAACCACTAATTTGTGCCACGCCAGGATCGGTTGGCGCTTCACGTTCATACTCCTCAATGGTGATGCCGGAAACTAGCGGCTTCTCGGTATCAATTGTGAACTCGGCCTTTTGTTTCTCGAGCAGTTGCCCATTGGGAAGCACGGGAATGATGTAGTAGTGACCATCTGCTAAAGTAGACTTGGCGGAGGTCTCCAGGTCTGTTAATGTTCCATCCCAATTTGGAACTTCGTATACGCCACGATAGATCTTCTCGTCGATTGCATAAACTTCACCTAAAACTGTTGCAGGAGCATCTTTTGAAGAGGCAACGAAACTTATGCTTTCCAGCTCTTCATTAACAGAAAAGGTAAAGGTGGTGTCGTCTGAGCGACCATCACCATTAGGTGAAATTTGTGGACTTTCAAAAGAAAGCTGATTAATAGGTGCTACATTAAATTGGTCACCTACAACAACGTTAAATGGCAGACGAAGGGTTTCTGTATCAGAGGTAAGTAACAGGATGCCTTCATATGCGCCCTCTTTTGCTATTTTAGATACATTGAGTGTAAATTGTGCATATTGATTTACCCCTGAGATAACACTGTTTGGTGCAAAATCAATACTAATATCATTAGGAGCTTCTGTCAGCCATTTGGTGGAAAGGGTGTATGTTTCTCCATTCCCTTTAAAGTCCTCTACATAGACAGCTTTCGTTACGGTAACACCCTTTGGCTGTAAGCCGAAGGATAAGGAACCTGTGTAATAAGGGATTTCAACAGTACCCGGAAGACCGCTGTTAAGGATCTCACCGACTTTAGCAATGGATTTAGCGTTTATCGACTTCTCCAGATTAATTAAACCTGCACCTTGTTGGTACAAGGAGTAAGAATTCCCATCACGTTTAAAAATAGGATCAGCATTGTTCATCAGCAGGGCTTTAATTTCATTTGGCTTCAGATCAGAGTTTTTACTCAGTAACAAAGCCACAGCTCCTACAACGTGTGGAGTTGCCATGCTAGTGCCATTTTTTAAGCCGAAAGCTTGGTCATAGTTCCCATCCCAGCTAGGGATCGTCGAGTTGATATTGACTCCGGGCGCTACAACATCAGGTTTTATTAGATAATCGGGCATCCCCGGACCCATAGAACTGAAGTTTGCTAACTGATTTACTTCAAGCGCTATATAGTAACTGATTATATCTTTAGCCGCAGCCATCTGAGTTTTTATTTTTTTGCCATCGGCTTGACTGATTCCGTAGGTAGGAATGTAATCCCCAGGCGCACCAAGGGTGGGGCTGATTTCACCAGGCTCATTATTGGCAATCAGCAAAAGCTTCGCACCAGCAGCTTTGGCATTAAGAGATTTGTCTGAGAAGCTCAGCGAGCCCCGATCGACAAGCACTACCTTATCTTTGACATCCAGATTTTTGTAATCGGAAGGACTTCCAAGACCAGCGAAAACGATCTTACTGCCAGCAATATTATCGATTAAATCTGGGGAGTAACTGGCTAATGTCCCGGGAATCTTTTTAACATCGCCAATATCAAAGAAAGGGGTATTTATCGGAGTAGTAGAAGCTCCAACACTAAGCGCGAGTTGGGCACCAGCGGGTTCGCCCAGTGTTCCTGCATCCGGTCCAGCGTTACCGGCGGCAACAATAACATTCACGCCCGATTTTACGGTATTGTCTATCGCGATTGAACTCGCGGAATAGCTTTGGTTGACACTAGAGCCTAGAGAAAGGTTAATAACATCTGCTCCGTCATCGACCGCTTTCTCAATACCCGCAATTACATCCGCTGTGGAACCAGATCCATAGGGACCAAGTACGCGATACGCATACAATTCTACCTCAGGTGCCACATCTAAAATTGTCCCGGCAACGTGTGTACCATGCGAGGTTTCGTAAGGAGTGCCTGCTCTTGGAGGGAAGTTAGCATCAGGGGCTGTTTCAGCCGGATCATCATCCTGATCATATACATCATAGCCGCCCTTATAATTATCTTTTAACAAAGGGTGATTCTTATCAATACCAGTATCGACAACCGCTACCTGTACATCTTTGCCTGTGTAACCTAAATCATGTAGTTTGTCCGCGCCTATTAGCTTGCCGCTGTCTGAATAGGAACGTGTAACAGGTAATGTCGCTACTTCAACACTGTCTGCTAACGCATGTACTTCTTCATTCGGATAAATAGCGGCAACGCCTGGAAGCTCTAACAGCTTGTTTACTTGATTGGCTGGCAGCGTAATGGAATACCCATTAAAAATCTCACTGTATTCAAAACCGATATTTGCATCGATTTTCTGTGTTGAGGAAATAAAGCTTTTATGCTCTGAGATAATTTTACTGCGTTGTGAGGAGACTGAGGATCGTAAAGAATAAGTTTTTGCCTCATTTACATACACACTGACTGGTTTATTAGTCAATTCCACAATCACTGAAACTGGTGCTGAACCTTTGAGTACTCCAGCATAGTTATGAGGGGTCACACTTTGAGACTGTACATCCGTAACCAGGGTTGAAGATTCAAGGGATGAGTTCGCAAATGCAGCTGATGGAAAAAGAACAGACACAGCCAGACCGAAGCTTGCCGCTCCAATAGCAAATCTTTGAATAGAGTGTTTAAAGGTACGTTTCAAATAAGTTCATCCTCCCAAATGAATTTTTTGTATTACAATGTGTCTGTGGTTCTCCTCCTCCATATAAAATGTAAAAAATTATGAAAATTAAATTTATTCTACAGCTATAACTTCAAATCGAATATACAACTTTAGTACCATATTGCAGCGAAGCGTTGAGGAAAATGTCGAATTCCCAGTAGATAAGTGGAATATAAGAAAATCAGAGCATAAAACAAGTGAAATTAAGACAATATAAATGAATGCAACAGATGTCTGAATTTCAAGCGAGAGCGGGGATAAGATGTCGGAAAGATATATTTTGGCATATTTTAAAAGTCCAGAGGAAGCCGAAGGCGTCGCGCGCAAGCTTCGTGCACTTCGGGCCATTGAAGTTTCCATTGATCGCTTCAGTAGATATGGAGGTACCAGCTTTAGCTCAGGGGTAAATCCGGTGACAGGCAATGTGGCCAGAATGGACTCCATGACTGCTGAGCACGCACACACAGGCATACTTGCAGCTGCGGACACCAGCTCTAGCGGAATGAGTCATGGTGGTAACGGAGGTCCAACGGGGAGAGATATTTTGCTTACGGTTATTGTGCATACGGAGTCCTACGATCAGGCTCTGCGCTTAATTGAAGAAGCAGGCGGGATGGTCTGATCGGCACTTCATTAATAATAAGAAAGGAGACGAACAATGGATAGAGAAAACTCACAAATCTTCTCCAAGACGGAGAAATTGAAAATGTTATATGAAGCTAAAGCGGAGGATGTAGAATTCTCGGCGGCGGAAGCCGATCTTGATGATATTGAAGCTCAGGATCGCGCACAAGAAGCGGACAAACGTCAGCTGAATGAGATTATGAAGAAAGAATAGCAGCTAAAAAAGCTAAGGCGGATACCTCACTTTGTGGGGTATTTTTGTGTTTGGGCATGTATAATTAGGGCGAAGAGCTTAAGTGTGGGGGGAGAAGATGGATAACGTTATTTTGTGGACAGGATTAGCCTTATTGATCGCACTATTAACCTATTTGAACCAGAAGCAGTTGTACTCTCCAAAAGTAAAACGGGCCTATCGTGAGTTGCGGGAGCTGACAGAGAAGGTTCGTATGGAGCGCTCTGAGGCGAGCGATTTGTATCGATGGGAAGCAGAATTAACCGAACTAGAGAATCATCCGAACGAACTGAATAAATTGGATGCCGAAATTAGGTTTCATCACGCATTTTTGTTATATCTTGAACGTCACTACCCTTCAGACCCAAGGATTATTGGTTTGAAGCAAGCTGACGCATATCAGAAGGATATGGTTTTGGGGATTAAAATAAAAGATTATAAATCCAATTAATAAGATACTTTTGACTGTACGTACAATGGGAGAAGGAATATATTCGCACAGGTCGCAGACAACTGCTGCATGAAGCGAAGGTAGACGTAGCTTGCTGCACCGCAGCCTGGCTGGAGTGCATTTGATTCGGATGAACTGCCATATTTTGCTGCGTGCTCGTAATGAGGGAACGACTGAAGTAGTGCTTTGTGGTTGGAATCTGAAAATTGAAATTAGTAATGGGATTGAGAATGATAGAATTTGAAAATGAAATTGAGAGTTGAACCCTAGCTGATATTTGCAGCTGGGTTTTTTTGTTATGAGATCAGAAAAATGAACTAAATTAGGGCAAGCTTTTAGCTTATAAGTAAGGCTACCGCTAAGAAGAATTTGGGCGTCTCATAGTCGACGTAGCTGTAGATGCATTTCTGTTGGAATTGGATATAATTTTCGGCATGATTGAGGTTGGAAAATGATTAATTAGGGAAAACCTCCCTGAAAAACGCTCGAAAAGATAGAAAAAGCCTGATTTCATGAGTTTTTGGTGGAGTATTTCCCTAAAAGATAGATCAACCTTCGAATCTTGCACATCATTAGGGAAGTTTTCCCTAATTATCATTATTTTCAATTATATTAACGTCTGCAGATGTTATAAATATTTTAAGTAAAATAGCTAATATCACACTACAAATTAAGGATGTATAATTGTTCGAATATACTAACTACGACCAATCAAGTATTGAATTTTTTCAGGGGGAATTAGAATGGGGCTGGTACACTCTCAAGGAGTTACTGATGAGCTTGTTGTTAGATCTTTAGAAAGAAATTTAGCCATTATCCGGTTTGACCTTGATCGCCGAGTTGCTTATGTGAATGAGGTTTTTGCAAATTCCATGGGATATAAAAAAGATGAAATGTACGGAATGCATCATAAAGAGTTCTGTTTTCCACATTTCGCAGATAGCCCAGGTTACGAACGGTTTTGGCAGGATCTTTTTACAGGGAAGAGTTTTCAGGATAAGATCGAACGAATGGATTCGAAAGGAAATGCGGTTTGGCTTGAAGCCACCTACATGCCAGTGTTTGATGAAAGCAATGAACAAGTCATCGGAGTATCTAAAATAGCAACTAATATCACCCAAAGACAAAGCAACATGAGTAATGTTGTACAACGGATGCAAGAGATGGCAGACAGCTTGAATCAAAGAGCAGATTTAGGTATTGAGCGCAGTCAAGAATTATTACGAAGCATCAACAAAATCGCCGAAGTATCGATAGAAAATACACATACTCTAGCTAATCTTGAGAAGCAGGCTGTATCGATTCATAGCATCGTGCAAACGATTCGCGATATTGCTTCGCAAACGCAATTATTAGCCCTAAATGCTGCTATTGAGGCAGCGCATGCCGGGGAGTATGGCCGAGGTTTTGAGGTGGTGGCAAAAGAAGTAAGAAAGTTATCTTCCATGGTACAAGATTCGATCATAAAGGTACGGGATAGTGTGGATGCGATCACGCTGGAAATTGGAAAGATCTCTATAGGTACAAATCAAGTGCAAGAAAATATAGAAGATAGTCAGCAGCAGGTTCTGGTGGCGTTGGAGGATTTTTCGAAGATTGCTTCATCTGCACAAAATCTCGACACACAAGCGCGTGAAGTTATGGATATTCTCTAGCAGCAGTATGTATGTTGATAGATTGAATATCAGCAAAAAAGGGTCGGTCTCCTACTTGCGAGAGATAGACCCTTTTAATTGTTGGTATTATCCGATTTTGTTAACAATCAAGGTAGGAATCATATATCTATGATTTATGATGACTCCGTTAACTCCGGTGTTACCAGAAGCACCAGTCGTGCCAGTGACTCCAGTCGCGCCCGTAGCTCCCGTCACTCCAGTAACTCCCGTGTCCCCAATCGCCCCATCAGAGCCAGTCCCACCTTTAGCCCCATCACCCCAGTAGCGCCTGTCGCGCCAGTTGCCCCATCATACCCAAGTAATTCTGCTGTAACTAATCGATGCGGGGCTACTAATCTTTCTGCACTGTCTTTACCCCAAAATGAGAGTTGAATTGGATGATCTGGCAAACTAGCAGTTGTGAAAAAAAATTCGAAAGTATCAAAATCCGCAAAATAATTTTTAGTTATTACTTGATTTGGCATCACATCTAGCAGATCGCATACATATTGAATTCTTTCTCATTCATGTAGTAGCCTTCGATCAGAACTGTGGAAGCAATCTGACCGCTACCATTAGCAATTTTGACCGTGACCTGTTGTGTAAGTCTTGTGTTGTTTTCTGAGTTAACATTGTTTTCTATCGGACCAGTAGTTAAAAGAGTCATTGTCCTTCCTCCATTTGCTTCATTCAGATTATTAAGCCCGTTTGATTTTCCCTATGTCTTTAAGAGTAGCGATAGTTTATGCTCAGAAAAACGAACCTTTTCCAAGGATTGGTTGTCATATAGATATCTCAGTCAAGAAAGGAGGGCGCAAGATTTGGAGAGTAACCGGGAGTTATTTGAAACCTACAATAAAGATGTATACCGGACTTGCTACTATATGGTGCATGACGCGGCGGATGCAGAGGATTTGACTCAGGATGTCTTTATTACCGTATTTCGCAGTAATCGTGAGCACGTGGAGCATATCAAGGCTTGGATTATGAAAATAACGGTCAACCATTGCCTCAATCATTTGAAACGAAAACGAACCTTGCAACAGAAGATAACGGACAACCTTCATTTCTTTAATAAAACGGCAGAAACAGCTGTGGAGCAGCAGATTGAGCAGCGTGAGACGGAGGTCGAGTGGGCGCAATATATGAGCCAGGTCCCTATCAAACTTAGGATGGTGCTCACACTTAGGTATATGCATGATTTCAGTCTGGCTGAAATTTCGGATCTGCTGTCCATTCCACTTGGAACGACCAAATCTAGGCTGCATAAAGGACTAACGGTAATGAGGAGAATCCTGCAGGAGGCTGGGGTTCAAATTGAACTAAAGGAGGGCGAAGCTTTTGAAAAAGTTAGAAAATATGCTGGAGCATCGTTTAAATGAAGATAAAGGCGTGCCTTATCCAGATTTTGAACGCATGTGGGGACGTTTAGAGCAAGAAAACAGTACAATGACTCCCCTACAACTTCGTATGGCCAATGGTAGCGGGAACAGAAGGAGAAACTGGAGTAAAATAGCTGTGGTTGCTTCATTTTCAGTACTTATTGCAGCGGCACCCGTATATGCGGCAGTGCATTATGATTGGGATAATTTGCTCCATGGGAGAGGAGGCGTTCAATCAGCGCTGGCCCAAAATCTCGGACAACAACTGAACCAGTCGGTGACACAGGATGGAGTAACTCTGAAGCTACATACAGCGATTGTGGATGAGAATCGGACGGTTATCTTATTCACTTTGGATGTAGGAAAACGCTTGGAAAATGAAAATTGGAATGTTAAAGGAATGACTTTGAAGGGCGCAGATGGGGCGAATGGTCCCAGTGAGTTCAGTTATGTGTTATGGGATGAGAAAAATCAACATTACAACGGATATTTCGAGAGTGATTGGACACCGAAAAAGGACACTGTGAATGTGCAACTAGTTGCAGATAATCTGCAAGCCTTTAGCACACAGGAGTTAGATTTACCGCTGGATATCCAATCGCAGGAGACACAAAAGTTTCCTATTGGACAGGAAGGGATGCGCAGCATAGAGGTGAAACCTTTTACCCAAGGACAAGAAAAAATATTATTCTCTTCAGCGATCATTTTTGATCAGCCAGAAGCAAAAGAATGGGCCTTTCCAAATATAGTCGCTTACAAAAACGGAACGCTCATAAATTCGCTGGCAGGAGGTGCTTTCGGTACACCGGGAGAAAACGGGGAATATACGTCCCAGCAATATTTTAAGGCGGCTGATATTTCCAGCGGAGAAGTGAATTACAAGCTGCAGTACATGAAACAAGAGAAAAAGGTTGAGGGGCCACTAGCTTTTGATCTTCAATTAAGCAAAAAGCAGATGGAGAGCGGAACCATAAATACTTCATTGAATCTGCCGCTAGAAGAGGGCGAACCTAATTACACGCTGGAGAAAATGGTAGTGACGCCTACTCAAATTCGAATCGCCATTAGAAGTAAAGAGAAAGGCAACAATTTCCCGTATCAAAAGTCTACTCTTGAAGTAGCAGGCAAGACGCTGGAGGGCAATTTCTGGAGATCTCCAGAAGGTGAGCCGGAATTAACAGTGCTTCGTTTTGAGCGGCCAGTTGACCTTGAAATCACAGAAGAGACGCCAATTACCTTTGTTGCTAAATACAAGGTGACTCAGCACGGCAGCTATAAAATTAACAAGGACGAAAAAACACCACTTCTGTTGACGAATATATCTGATAAGAAACAGACGCTTATCCAGCAGCTTAGTGGTTATCCGGTAAAATGGACGTACTATATGCAGGGTGCCGATCTTTATGTAGAGACTGAAAGTGAAGATGCTCGCTTCGGTGGAATTAACCAGACCCATATCGGACTGGGGAAAGAGCGTATTTTAGGTAAACCTCTGACCGTTAATTTCACGGGGGATGGAAACAATAAGGCCATTGATGTTTACAAGGGTTTCAAAGGTACAGAAGCTTCTATTTATATATTCTTCTATACGACTGACGATCCGGATAAAGAAACAAGAGTGCAGCTGCGGCCATAGAAAATTTTTTTTAGGGAGGAACCTTGTGTTCTTCCCTTTTTTTCGTTTACAGTGAGTAGATGCTGAGTGGACTCAGGGAGGATTAGCGTAAAGGAGAGAAAAGGATGGAAATCACTCGCTGTGCTTGGGTTAATGAGGATCCTTTATATATCGCATACCATGATGAAGAGTGGGGTAAACCTCTGTATGATGACCGGAAGCTGTTTGAATTACTTATGCTCGAAGGCATGCAGGCAGGATTAAGCTGGTACACCGTCTTAAAAAAGCGGGCACATTACAGAGAGGTATTTGATGGATTTGATCCGGAAAAGATTGTGCATTATGATGAGCCGAAAATTGCTGAGCTGATGAACGATCCCGGGATTATTAGAAATCGCTTAAAGATTGATTCTATCATTCGTAATGCAAGCGTATATTTGCAAATTAGTGCGGAAACAGGCAGCTTTGCAGATTATCTCTGGAGTTTTGTGGGGGGTGCACCTTCGATTAACCATTGGAAGACACGTGCGGATGTCCCTGCTTCGACGGCTCAGTCTGACGCAATGAGTAAAGCATTAAAAAAGCGAGGCATGAAGTTTGTCGGCTCTACCATATGTTATGCTTTTATGCAGGCATCGGGGATGGTAGATGATCATTCGCTCGATTGCTTTTGCAGGAGCAGCACGGGCATAGCAGAGCGTTGATCTGTAGTTTGGCGTTACCCCAAGAAGAAATGTTATACTATGAAGCGAATGCTCACAAAACTAAGTCTATGCTTACGAAGCCAGTTTTGCACGAAGTCAATCAATGAAGCTAACGCTCACAAAACTTTAGGAGGATCACATAAAGATGTTATGGCATGAAGTGACGATACATACAACAGAAGAAGCACAAGAAATGATTTCGAATTTTTTATATGAAGCAGGAGCGGGTGGGGTTTCTATTGAAGAATCCGGAACACTCAGTAAAGAGCGGAATACGCGTTACGGTGAATTATACGACCAACCCTTGAATGATATCCCAGAAGGGGAAGCGGTAATCAAAGGTTATTATGCCGATTCCACGGATATGGATGCTGTTATAGAAGAACTGACTCCACGGGTAGCAGAATTGCGTGAGTACGGTATTGATCCGGGCAAATCGCTGATTTCTTGGAAAACCGTAGATGAAGACGAATGGGCGCATGCTTGGAAGCAATATTTTAAACCGCTCAGGGTATCGGAGCGTCTCACGATTAAACCAACTTGGGAGGAATATACGCCTGAGCGCCCAGATGAAGCAATCATTGAGCTGGACCCTGGTATGGCATTTGGTACAGGGACTCACCCTACAACAGCTTTGTGCCTGCGTGCGCTCGAGAAGAATATTAGCGGCGGCGAAGAAGTAATCGATGTTGGTACGGGTTCAGGAATATTGGCTGTAGGTGCGATGCTGCTCGGTGCGAAATCCGTGCTGGCGTTAGATTTGGACCCTGTAGCTGTTGAAAGTGCGCGCGAGAATGTAGCACTGAACAAACTTGAGAAGTTCATTACGGTAAAAGAAAGCGACCTGCTCTCCTTGCTAGGCGGTGAAGGTGTAGCTGACACGGCTGCTGGAGAAATGTGGCCATCCGCTAGACCGGGTCACACTCTTGAGGGAACACCTGCTGAGCAAGTAACAGTGGATAGTCTTGGCGTTACACTCCCAGTGAAGATTGTAGTTGCGAATATTTTGGCAGAAATCATCGTATTGTTTACGGATGATGTGTATCGTGCACTTCAGCCAGGAGGCTTGTATATTACCTCTGGTATTTACAAGGATAAAGAAGGGCTTGTGGCTAACGCACTACAAGAGTCCGGCTTTGAGATTATGGAAGTATCCCGTGAAGAAGATTGGGTGGCATTTACAGCCGGAAAGAGGTAAAAATGGATATATTGCAAAGTATAATACGTGTAGATTTGGATCAGCTTCCTTTTCTGCTTATTACGATTTTAATTGCTTTTACAGTACATGAATTCAGTCATGCTTATTTCGCAAATAAGTTCGGTGACCCTACGGCTAGATTATTAGGACGCATGACGCTTAACCCTGCTGTACACTTCGATTTTTTTGGTATTTTACTGCTGCTGGTTGCTGGTTTCGGGTGGGCGCGTCCGGTTCCTGTAAACCGCGATAACTTTAGCCGCCCCCGTCTGATGGGAGTCATTGTGTCTGCTGCGGGCCCAATCAGTAACCTGTTACTAGGGATTATTGGTGCTTTAATATATGGGGTGCTTGCGGCAACCGGTGTATTAGAGTCGATCTCCAATGATCGCGTTTTAGAGGCAGTGTATCTGTTCTTTGGCACCTTTATTCAATGGAACTTCTTTTTATTCTTGTTCAATCTGATTCCATTGCCTCCGCTGGATGGCTACCGGATTGTGGAGGATATTGCTCCTCGCTCCATTCGGGGCAAATTACAGCAATTTGAGCAATGGGCTGTATTTATCTTTTTATTAATTCTGTTTATTCCAGGGTTACGAACCTATACCATTGATCCTCTTGGCCACTGGGCTAGTGAAATGTCGAGAACATTTGTGCAGCTATTCCTAAGAATGTTTGGCAGCTAAGGTAGGGACTGAAGTCTGGTCAACCCTGCTTAAACATTGTATTATGTAATTTGTTGAAAAATAGGATAGTTAAATTTCGCCTGATCCATAGTTATATTTCTCTAAGAAACGGGTGACGTCTTTATTAAGGCGTCTTTACCGTTTCTTCTTACTGAATTCATGAACAGGATGATGAAGAGATGCAGCGATATTTTGTTACACCGGAGCAGTTTGGTGCAGATAACGTTAGAATTGACGGGGAAGATGCAAGGCATATTGCCAAAGTGATGCGCGGTAAGGCTGGGGACAAGCTTATTGTCAGCGATGGCGTCTCCCGTGAAGCGTTAGTGGAGATTGCTCAGATCGAAATTGGGGAAGTGACAGTGAATATCCTGGAAACCCTGGAGATGACGCATGAACCGCGGATAAAAATCACAGTGGCTCAGAGCTTACCCAAGGCTGATAAGATGGAAACTGTCATTCAAAAGTGCACAGAAATTGGAGCCGTTGGTTTTATTCCTTTTCTGTCGGAGCGCACGATTGTACAATACGATGAACGCAAGGAAAGTAAGCGGCTGGACCGCTGGCGTAAAATTTGTAAAGAAGCTGCCGAGCAGGCACACCGGAACATCGTTCCGGCTGTAGGCTCACCGTTATCCTGGAAGCAGCTGCTCCAGACTTTTAGTGAGTATGATGCAATTTATTTCTGTTATGAAAAAGAAGAAGGCTTGCAGCTTCGCAGCAGTGTTGCCCCTTGGTTATCCTCGCTTTCACCGCAGGCTGGTGGGAAGGTATTGATTGTGGTAGGTCCTGAAGGGGGCTTTACACCAGAGGAATGCCAAAAGGCAGAAGAAGCTGGTGCGGTTTCCGTAGGACTAGGACGGCGTATTCTGCGCTGTGAGACAGCGGGCATGGTTGCCGCTGCTTGTATTTTATATGAATCTGGAGAAATGGGAGGAGCTTAAGAGATGCCATCCGTAGCATTTTATACTTTAGGTTGTAAAGTGAATTTTTATGACACCGAAGCCATCTGGCAGCTATTCAAAAATGAAGGTTACGAGCAGGTCGATTTCGAGGGACCCGCCGATGTATATCTGATTAATACTTGTACTGTAACTAATACAGGTGACAAAAAAAGCCGTCAAATGATTCGTCGTGCCGTTCGCCGCAATCCGGAGGCTATCGTGGCGGTTACTGGCTGCTATGCACAGACCTCTCCTGGTGAGATTCTGGATATTCCTGGTGTCGATCTTGTTATTGGTAACCAGGACCGCGATCAGATCATGACGCATGTGAAGAACATTGAAGCCTCACGTCAGCCAGTCAACGCTGTTCGTAATATTATGAAGACACGTGAATTCGAAGAGATGGATGTACCTGGCTTTGCGGATCGGACGCGTGCTTTTATGAAGATTCAGGATGGCTGCAACAACTTCTGCACATTCTGCATCATTCCATGGTCACGTGGACTTTCCCGCAGCCGTGATCCCAAAAGCATCGTAACCCAGGCGCATCAATTAGTAGAAGCAGGGTATAAAGAATTTGTTCTCACGGGTATTCATACCGGTGGTTACGGTGATGATCTTGATAATTACCGTCTAGCCGATTTGCTGTGGGATCTAGATAAGGTGGATGGACTGGAGCGGGTACGTATCAGTTCTATCGAAGCCAGCCAGATCGATGAGAAGCTGCTGGAGGTGCTGAACCGTTCCTCTAAAATGTGCCGTCATCTGCATATCCCGCTGCAAGCCGGACATAATGATGTGCTGAAAGCAATGCGCCGTAAATATACGACAGAAGAATATTACGCCAAAATGCAGCTGATCCGTCAGGCGATGCCAGATGTCGGGATTACTACGGATGTTATCGTTGGATTCCCGGGGGAGACCGATGAAATGTTCCGTGCCGGCTACGATTTCATGAAGGCTATTAATTACTCTGAGATGCATGTATTCCCTTACTCCAAGCGGACGGGCACTCCAGCAGCGCGGATGGAGAATCAGATCGACGAAGAAATCAAAAATGTACGCG
The DNA here is from genome assembly GCF_037965665.1 of Paenibacillus sp. FSL L8-0333. Lineage (NCBI taxonomy): Bacteria > Bacillati > Bacillota > Bacilli > Caryophanales > Paenibacillaceae > Paenibacillus > Paenibacillus sp. FSL L8-0333. The sequence goes on along the minus strand of NZ_CP150186.1, from coordinate 5,283,780 downwards.
TGCAGGAACTGATTGATCTTTCAGAAGAAATGCAAATAGCTTATGCTCGTAAATTTGTAGGTCAGACATTAAGTGTTATTCCGGAAAGAGCCGCAAAAGGGGCTCCGGGCCGCAATATCCAGCATGGGTTTAGCGACAACTATTTGCAGGTGTTCTTCGATGGTGAAGATTCACTCCAAGGAGAACTTTGTCAGGTGAAGATAACGGAAGCTGGCGTGAACGAATGCCGCGGCGAGTTGATCGGGGTTAGTCAGACTGGGCTTCAGCAGGCTGTTCGTTAAGCAATAAATATCCGTTAAGCAATAAATATTAGTAAAAAGAAAACAGAGCAGTCATTTTCCCGTTAATGGGGAAGGGCTGCTCTGTTTTTTAGTTGCTGCTGCCTAGACCACCAATTCATAACAATCTCCTGATGCTTTCGGACCCAGATGGCGTTATTTGCAATTTTTTTGCCTTTTATGCTTAGTTTCGGACCCCAGTGCAGCTATTCCTCAGAAAGTGGTTCATAATAGGTGTTTTTCATGACAATAGCGACAATGGTGTCCGTTAGTGTTCCAAAAGTGGGATATTGCTGCGAATAAGGTCAACTGGGTCCGATAGTGACTTCATACGCGTAGAAGTGGATCAAAAAAACATCCGTAGGATCATGATTGAAACAATCCCCGCCAGTACAGTGCCTAGCAAGCTCCGGGTTTTTATCGCAACCAAAAAAGTAGGCAATGCCGCAAAAAGCTCAATGTTATTAGCTAAAGACGAAAATTTTCCATCATTCAAAAATATCTCCTGACCTATTAATGCCGCCATAACAGAGATAGGAACATAATTTAACCAGCGCATTCCCCATTCTGGCAATTCAAACCGGCTAAGGATCATAAGCGGAACCACCCTGGGAATAAAGGTCACAAAAGCTGCTCCTAGAATGATCAGAAATACATCCCATCTCACTTCCATTTTTCAAACACCATCCCTATCGTTGACGCAATAACTGTAGCGATAATCACTCCAACACTACTGGAGAATAGGAAAGAGCTTCCTACTGCTATGATTACGGCAAGGATTGCGACAACCAAATCTAGTTTGATTTTATTACGGTCAATCATGGAAATTACAAGAATGCCAATAAACATCGCAGGTAAGGCAAACTGCAAACCGAATTGATCAGGGTCTGAGATCCACTGGGCTAAAAAAGCTCCCGCTACATTCGCAAGAAACCAATTTAAATATGCTGTGAGATTTAGACCGTGCATCCATTTTTCACTGATTTGCTGCTTATTCAAAGCTTGATTGATGGCAACTCCAAAGGTCTCATCAGTCAATAAAGAACCAACCAGCATATTTCTCAGTGGGGAAAGATGGCGGAAATAAGGAGAAAGAGCTGCACTAAGCAAAATATGGCGAAGATTCACGATAAATATCGTAATGATAATGGCCGCAGGCGAGCTGCTAACGGCTATCATTCCAGCAGCTATAAACTGAGCGGAGCCCGCGTAAAGAATCAAGCTGATTAAGGCAATCTCAGCAATGCTGAGTCCGGCTGTCTTTTGAACAACGCCTGCTGCAAGTCCGATGCTTAAGTAGCCTAGTAGTGTGGGAATACAATCTTTTACCCCTTTAAGGAAGCTATCTTCCTGTTTAGGAGACGGGATTGCTTCTAGTTGGACGTTCTCTGCACTCATCGTAGCCCCCTTGTTTCAAGAAAGAATTTAGTAGTTAGCATATTACTTCCTAATATTTTGATCAACCTTTACCGTATTATCTAGTCTGAAAGTCCCGAATTTCGCTTTATAGAGCCAGGGGGTAAACACTTAGGGTACAATTGTCGATATAAGTAAAAGAGTGTGGGGATAAACCACCGAACGACATTATAGCCTAAGGGAGAGAACAAATGACTGTGTACAGGAAAATGACGAAAATGCTCCTCATCATGATATTGTTAGCTACTGCGGTTTTTCCGGTAAGTGTCTTTGCAGCGACCGGCGATATCAACTCGATTGAATTCGAAAGCTCAGCTAAAGTAGAGCTTACGGTTGGACAAACGCCAAAGCAACTTAAGGTATATGCGAATGTGGAAGGGTCCTCATCTAAAAGAGATGTGACAGGTGCAGTTGTATGGAATTCTTCTAACACAAACGCTGTAAAGGTAGTAAATGGCCTGCTGACTCCGATAGACAGTGGAAAAGCTATTATTACAGCGACTTATAATCATGCACTTGCTACCATTGAAGTTGAGGTAGCACATCCTGTTAAAGAACTGAAGCTCGAATATAGTTCTGAAGGGAACTACAAATTGGGTGATGATGAGGATAAACTGCTGGTCAAAGCCAATGCGATTGGTGGAGAAACAGCGACTTCTGCTAAGGATGTAACGGCTGATACTACTTGGAGCAGCTCCAACACAAGCGTATTGACCATTGCAGAAGGTAAGATCACTTTGGCTGGTGAAGGTACAGCAACGATCACTGCCAAATACAAGACCTTAACAGCAACCTTTAAGGCTGTAGTGAAATTGCCTTATTCTGAAATTGAGCTTAAACATGACGACAAAATCGTTAAAGAACTAGAGATGCTAGTTGGAGATGCACCTTTGAAATTGGTTGCAGAGACTAAAGAAACTACAAAATCCAGCGCAAATGATATTTCAGCGAAAGCGGAATGGTCCTCTTCTAGTGCTAGTGTAGCTACAGTAGACAAAGGCGAGATCAAAGTGTTGTCTGCTGGTAAAGCTGTAATTACAGTATCCTATCTGGGGATTACACAAACTGTAGACGTATATGTACGTGCTCCTTATGAAGCGCTACTACTTACTCCTACAGGAGATCAATTCCTGTTTATGGGTGAAACCCTGAACGTTAAGGCTGAGGTTCGCGATGCTGCGAATTCTACTCCGAATATTTCAGGCAGCGCAGTATGGACTTCGGATAACCAATTGGCGGCAACCGTTACGCCTGGTAGCGATACCGCGGCAGTGACTGCTAAAGCAGTGGGAACTTCGGTTATTAAAGCAGAGTACAGAGGAATTAATAAAAGCTTTAAGCTGACAGTTTATCCTACGATTACAGAACTGGAAGCCGACAAGACGGAACTGGAGCTTTACACAGATGACACCGTAAGCCTTCCAAAAGTAAACGGTACAAAGCTTGACGGAACAAAGCTAGATCTTAGCAGTGATATCGAGTGGACCTCTGCGGATGATGAGATTGCCACCATTAAAGACGGTAAAATTGTAGCTGAATCGGCAGGTATTGTGAAGGTTATCGGTAAAATAAAATCAGAAAACCCAACGACTTCAAAAACAGCTGTAAGAGAAAAAAGTGTTGAAGTAAAGGTTACAGTGAAAGATAAAGTCCTTGTCTTGCTTGGACCAGAAGAAAATCTGGTGATTGTTACTGGTGAAGAGAAGGCTGTTCCTGAAGTGAAAGCTGTGATGGAAAACGGCAGTGAACTTGATGCTACTGGAACTATGGAATGGGAGCTTACCGGTACGAATGCAATTATCAAGACAACAACTTCCGGTAAGGTAATCAAAGGACTGGTGAAGGGTTCTGCTACTTTAAAGGGAACTTACGCCAATAAAACCATCAGTATCCCAGTTACCATTGAACAAAAGGTTACTAAGCTTGTTGTAGAACCTACTGCTATCGAAATGAACATTAAAGGCTCTAAAGCGATAAAGGTAACGGCTTATTATTCTAATGGTAAAACGGGGAATGTCTCCAGCAGTATGAATTGGCAGTCCTCGAATGAGGCGGTTGCTACGGTTAAAGCTACATCCGTTAAAGCAGTAACAGAAGGTACTGCTACGCTGACAGGATCTTACCAAGGGATTGCTGCTAGTGTCAAAATTACTGTAGTTCCTAAACTGACAAAGCTAACCGTTAATGAAAGCAGACTGAAAATGGCTCCGGGAGCCGTTCAGAATGTAGTCGTGACTGCACAGTATGATACTGGTAAGACTGCTGTTGTTACTGGAAGTGCGGTATGGACCAGCTCCAAGCCTTCTGTAGCGAGAGTATCTGCTAGCGGTCAGATTGTAGCTGTGAGTAAAGGAACGACATCCATTAAAGGAAAGCTAGGCGGCAAGACAGTTACGGTATCAGTGACAGTGAAGTAATAGAAAATATGATCTGAATAATCAAATATGAATCTGCAAAGCCAACATTATGTTGCTTTGCAGATTTTTTTATTTGGATTCTATAGTAATTCCGACTATTCCGATGTATAATCACATAAAACATAATAGATGCGTTGGGGGAGATGAGAACATGGCAAAACAAAAGGTGTTGTCGATCAAGACGATTGTAGCGATTGGTATTGGTTCTGCTTTATTCGTTATATTGGGGAGATTCGGCTCGATTCCTTCGGGTATTCCAAACACTAACATCGAGACTACATACGCATTACTGGCATTGTTCTCCCTATTGTACGGTCCGTTTGCCGGATTATTTATAGGCCTGATCGGGCATACCCTGAAGGATACGATATCTTATGGATCGCCATGGTTCAGTTGGGTCATATCATCTGGCATTGTAGGGCTGGTTATTGGCTTGTTAGTAGCTAGAATCGCTATTCATGACGGGGAATTCGGACGGAAGGAAATAATACGCTTTAATCTGGCTCAGATTGCAGCGAATGCTGTAGCATGGTTCCTTGTAGCCCCGGTGTTGGATATTCTGATCTATGCAGAACCCGTAAATAAAGTATTTACGCAAGGACTGACCGCAGGTGCATTAAATATAGCTTCGGTGGCAGTGATCGGATCTTTACTAGCCATTGCGTATGCTAAGACAAGAACGAAACAGGGCAGCTTAACTAGAGAAGCTTGAGTGGAATACAAATCCAAGCTAAAAAAGCCGGTGGAAATCACCGGCTTTTTTCTCTTCACATTAACCCAGAGGAAGGTCTCGGATGAAAAAAGTAATGATTGAATTTAAGGATTTCAGCTTTCAATATCGGGCGCAGCAGGAACCCACACTGCAGGGGATCAACTTAACGATTGTTGAAGGGGAAAAGGTACTTATCGTGGGGCCTTCAGGTTCTGGGAAAAGTACACTTACTCATTGTATTAATGGTCTCATTCCTTTTGCTTACAGTGGGGAAATATCAGGTTCATTACGGATTATGGGCCAGGAGCAGAAGGATCTGAGTATCGCAGAGCTGTCCAATCAGGTGGGTACCGTATTGCAGGACCCGGATGGACAATTTGTAGGATTAACGGTTGGTGAGGATATCGCCTTCAGTCTAGAGAACCATGTGGTTCAGCAGACAGAAATGAAGAGTAAAGTGGCGGCTGCCGCAAGAGCGGTGGATATCCACGAATTTCTGGCTTCTTCTCCTCAAGAGTTATCGGGTGGACAAAAGCAAAAAACGACCTTGGCAGGTGTTCTGGTAGGTGATGTGGACATCCTGCTCTTTGATGAACCGCTGGCAAGCTTAGATCCTTATACCGGTATAAAAGCGATTGAGCTTATTGATCGAGTGCATAAAGAGACAGGTAAAACCGTTATTATGATCGAGCATCGTCTTGAAGAGGTGCTGCATCGGGCAGTGGATCGTATTATTGTGATCCATGAAGGACGTATTGTGTCGGATATGCCGGCTGCAGAACTGTTGAGCACAACCCTACTTTCAGAAGTTGGCATTCGGGAACCTCTCTATTTAACGGCTTTAAAGTATGCCGGATGTTCGATTACAGCAAATATGAATCCGCAGCATGTGAACGATATAGAGTTGGAGGCGTGTTCTAATAAACTAAAGATCTGGTATGAGTGCAATCAGTCACGCCAGGATAAGCTGGATAGCCCACCCATCCTTGAGCTTAGCGATATTTCTTTTGGATACGAAAAAAATCAGCAGGTGCTAGATAAGCTCAATCTCTGTGTTCATAAAGGAGAGATGGTCTGTATAGCGGGGCGAAATGGAGCTGGAAAATCTACAGTTTCCAAGCTTATTTGTGGCTTCTATAAACCTACTTCCGGATCAATACGGATGCATGGGCGTGATATTGCTCAGGACACGATTAAGGAGCGGGCAGAGCGGATCGGTTTTGTCATGCAAAATCCCAATCATATGATTTCTAAGACACTTTTATATGACGAGGTCGCTCTAGGACTTAGACTCCGAGGTTGCTCTGAGGAGCTAGTTCGTGAACGTGTCCATCAAGTCTTGAAGGTGTGCGGACTTTATGTTTTTCGCAGCTGGCCTATCTCGGCGCTTAGTTATGGCCAGAAGAAACGGGTTACGATTGCCGCTATTCTGGTACTGGAGCCGGAAGTGATCATTTTGGATGAGCCGACTGCTGCTCAGGATTACAGGCATTATAACGAAATGATGGAATTTCTCTTGACGCTGCGGGGGCAGGGGATGACGGTCATTATGATCACGCATGATATGCACTTGATGCTGGAATATGCCGATAGAGCTATAGTGTTAGCTGATGGCGTGAAGCTTGCGGATGATAGCCCTGAGCGAATATTAACGAATACTGATGTGGTAAAAAAAGCGAACTTGAAAGAAACCTCGCTTTTTGCCCTAGCTGTAAAAGCTGAACTGAAACAACCTGAGGAGTTCGTTAGAAGGTTCATTGCGTATGATAGGAGGAGCCGAGGCGGATGAAGGCCAAAATGTTAACTTTTACGAAGCAGGATTCACCTATTCACCGTCTTACCGGCGCTACTAAGTTGATTTTATTTGTAGTGTGGTCTGTGACGGGGATGATTACATATGATACAAGATGTCTAATTGTGATGCTGTTATTTAGTTTGCTTGCCTTTAGAATTTCCAAAGTCCAATTTCAGGATTATGCTTTCGTATTATATTTCATCTTGATTTTCTTTTTGCTTAATCATATAGCTATCTTTATCTTTTCTCCTTTGGAGGGCGTACGTGTTTACGGTACACGTCATGATATTATGCACATTGCAGGCCGGTATACGGTAACTTGGGAGCAGCTATTTTATCAATTCAATATTGCCCTCAAATATGCAGTGGTCATTCCAATGGCACTATTGTTTCTTCTAACGACCCATCCCAGTGAATTTGCAGCATCCTTAAACAGAGTTGGAGTGAACTATAAAATTGCATATTCTGTATCGCTGGCTCTACGGTACATTCCGGATATTCAACGAGATTATGAGAATATATCGTTTTCTGCTCAAGCAAGGGGAATAGATATTTCCAGAAAAGAAAGGCTGCCTAAGCGGCTAAAAAATATCATTTCGATTCTGATGCCCCTAATTTTGACTAGTATCGAGCGAATTGAAAATATCAGTACCGCTATGGAGCTGCGCGGCTTTGGCACTGAGACAAAACGAACTTGGTATAGCAGTCGCCCGTTCACGAGAGACGATTATTTTGCATTGGCTTTGTTTGTGCTGATTGGAATTTTCTCGACGGTGATCACTTTTTACGACGGTTCGCGGTTTTATAATATTTTCGATTGAAGTATAATAGTACAGTTGTGGAAAGCTGGGGTATAAAAAAACGGTACCTTTAAGCTAAGACTGAAGACGTTTTTCCAGTTTTGTCCATATAGGCAGGTAACATAATGGCAGTGCTAGAAGTGAGCAGACTACGTTGAAAATGGTCTGGGCGTGGGCGATTTGTGAAGCAGGGCCTCCACCAATCCATGCTGCACTTGCTTGTAGCAGCCCGATCATGGGCAAGAATAGTAGTGCACCGCCTACATTAAGCGCAACATGGGACCAAGCGACGAAGACGCCGGATGGCGTGCCGCCGATGGAAGCAATGACCGCTGTGACACAGGTGCCTACGTTGGCGCCTAGCACTATGGCTATACCTAGCTCAGGCGGCATGGCACCCGAGGCGGCAATGCTCATAGCCATAGCTATGACAGCAGCGCTGCTATGGAGCAGGGCTGTTAGGCACGCTCCAGCGGCGAGCCCCCATAGGGCACTTGTAGCGGCATTTTTTAGGAACCAGAGGAATAAGCCACTTTCCTGAAGTGTTCCGCCGATAGACTGCATGACAGCGATCCCCCATAGGACGAGGGCGAAGCCTGATACAGCCAGACTGATAAATTGCAGTGGCGGGGATATTTTGTGGCAGAGCTCTGCCACTCGCGATGTAGGCGGCAGTTCGCCTGCAATAACTGCCGCTGCCCACAGACTGAGCGAGGCTGCCAGCAAGGGGGTGGCCATGGTATTGATCTGAAGTCCGATCAATTCTGTAGTTAATGTGGTGCCGATGTTGCTGCCCAAGATAATGCCAAGTGTGCGGGCATAGGTGAGCAGGCCGGCATTGACCATGCCGATAGTCAACACCGTTACAGCAGTACTGCTCTGGAGTAAGGCGGACAACAGGCTGCTGGCAATCATTCCTTTAATAGGTGTTGAGGTAGCTCTATTTAGACTTGTAGTTAATAGAGGGCCTGCTAGCTTGGACAACGCCGTTTCCATCAGCTTCATGCCGGCTAGAAAGATAACAAGACCATATATGATAGGGAACAGCAAATCACTGAACATAGGGCATACTCCTTTGGACGAGGGTTGTACACCAATATATGAATGTATTGCATGGGACATGTATAAAAACATTTTTAGAAAAACAGGGAGTTGAAGTCATTGCCATCGGTTATTTTAGAACGCAATCGCAAAAAAAGACTGGAACAGGGCCATCCATGGGTCTATGCAGGTGAAGTCGCATCGGTAGAAGGAAATCCGGAAGCGGGGGGATTAGTAGATGTCCTTAATCATCAGGGCCGATTTTTGGCCGTGGGATATTACAATCCAGCCTCACAGATTCGGGTAAGAATTGTATCACAGGGACCGCTTGCGATCATGGACACAGCCTTTTTTGCAGAACGGTTTGCGAATTGTCTGCAACACAGAAATCGGTTCCTTCCGGGTGCGGATGCTTATCGCTTAGTTTATGGTGAAGCGGACTTTTTGCCGGGGCTTATTGTAGATCGATTCGGAGATATTTTGGTTGTGCAGCTGCTTACGCTCGGAATGGACAAGCGGCGTGCAGAAATCGTCGAAGCATTGGTGCAGGTTATGGCACCGCGCGGAATCTATGAGCGCAGTGATGTTAGTGTGCGCGAGCTTGAAGGTATGGAGCAGACAACGGGTTTGCTGTATGGGGAATGTCCACGGCATGTAACTGTGAGTGAGAATGGCCTGAAGCTGGTCGTTGATATTGAAGAAGGCCAGAAGACAGGTTACTTCTTTGACCAACGTGAGAATAGAGCTTCCATTGCTCCGCTCATGAAAGGCTGGGGAGGACGAAGCGGCATTACGCTACAGGAAATTGAAACTGAGGAGGGTTCGCTACAGACCTTGCCAGTTAATAAGAGCGGTAAACATGTAACGTTCCCTTATTGGGACGGTGCGACAGTGCTGGAATGCTTCTCACATACGGGCAGCTTCACGCTGCATGCCTGCAAGTATGGCGCGAAAAAAGTAACCTGCCTCGATGTTTCAGCGCATGCCATTGAGAGTGCCAAAGTGAATGTGGAGCTGAACGGCTTTAGCGATCGTGTTGAATTCGTAGTGGATGATGCTTTTGCATATTTACGGAATCAGGTTAAAGGACTAGAGGAACGTTCTGAACGGGCGACAGTTGCAAGTGGAACAGAGACGGCAGCAGCTGCTGCAAATCCTAAATCCGGAGGCAAAACAGCCAAAACCGACACATCCAAGCCGATGACGGCAGGTGGAGGAAGAACTTGGGATGTAGTCATCCTGGACCCTCCGGCGTTTGCCAAAACCAAAAGTGCAGTAGCTGGCGCTTGCCGTGGTTACAAGGATATCAATCTGCACGGGATGAAGCTGGTGAACGAAGGCGGCTATTTGGTTACCGCAAGCTGTTCTTACCATATGCAGCCAGATCTGTTCCTCGAAACGATTGCCGATGCAGCTAAAGATGCTGGCAAGGTGTTGAGACTTGTGGAATGGCGGGCCGCAGGCAAAGACCACCCACAAATACTTGGCGTTAACGAAGGACACTATCTGAAGTTTGCGATTTTTGAAGTGCGGAGTAAAAAATAAGCCTGAAGGTCAAAAAGGTTTACAGTGCCAAGTAACAAATAGGATAAAAGGGCTGGACGTAGGGTGGCCGTGAGTCGACTGTAAGGCAAGTAGTTGCCAACGGACTCAGATGACTCTATTTAGCGTAAACAGCCTATTATTGAATTCTTACGGACCCCAAAGGCGCTATTGCTCTTAAAACACCCGTAATGCAACACATTTTCGAAGAATAGCGTCAATGGGGTCCGAAAAGTTGCCAAAACAGCACTGAATCCACGAATAACGGCTTCTGGGTCCGTAAGTAATTAATGAAACAAGCCTAGCCGAAAATGTGCAATTTGAACGCAGAATACTAAATGGTAAACAACGAATGATGCTTATTGAATTATGATATGCGGAATGCGGATTACAAAACGATAGGCGTAGAGTGCTAATGTTGAGTGTTGAGTATTGAACGCTGAACGCTGAACGCCGAATGCCGAATGCCGAATGACGAACGCTGGATGCTGGACGCTGAACGTTGAGCACTGAACACCGAACACCGAACAGTCTAACATTGACCCTATGCTCCGACATTGGCAGCTCTAATCTAACGTTGCACATCTGGCATTAAAAACAAACTAAACACTCTAAAAAGCAAGCCGCCAAAATCCGGAGGTTTGCTTTTTTTTATTTGTACTCGTAGCTGTTATCCTTTGTAAAACATTAGAAAATACTAGCAAACACATGTTCCGATTAGTGTGGTTATGATATACTGAAGGGACGAGGAATCACTGAACTTTTTTAATTGGAGTGTAATCAATAGGTGGATATTTCACCTTGTAATTTATATATTTTCTCCGCTACGGAAGGAGTCTATCATTTATGTCGGTAACCTTTTTACTAGGCCGCTCGGGCAGTGGCAAGACAACAAAAATATGGGAATCTATCTCTTCTTCCTTAGAGAAGGAACCGCTTGGTGCGCCGATTATTATTCTTGTGCCAGAGCAAGGTTCTTTTGGAGCAGAACGGGGGCTTCTGACCGTAGGGAATGTGAAGGGAAGCCTTCGGGCGCAGACACTGAGTTTTTCGCGGCTTGCCTATCGTGTGAAGCAGGAAACTGGTGGCAGTGCAAGTCTGCCAATCAGTGATGAAGGTAAGAAAATGTTAATTTACAAAATCATCAGTCGTCGCAAAGAGGAACTGAAATTGTTCGGTGCCTCAGCAGACAGACCGGGTTTTGTGGAACGTCTGAACCAACTGCACACGGAGATGAAGCGTTGCTGTTTGGGTTCCACTGATTTAGAAGAGCAGTTGTCCGCTATGCGAGGAGCTATTGCAAGAAGTCCTATTCTTGAGGGTAAGCTGGATGATTTGCAGCTGGTATTCAGCGATTTAGAGAAGGAAATGTCACGTCTCTATATCGATGAAGAGGATCGTTTAGCAGAACTGGCTGAGCATATTCCTGATTCCTCCTACATTCGCGGGGCGGAGATTTGGGTAGATGGATTCCATGGATTTACTCCGCAGGAATTCGTAGTGCTTCGAGAATTGATGCAGCAAGCTTCGAAGCTGACCGTTTCGCTTACAATTGATCGTCCTTACCCATATGGAGATCAGTTGAATGAGCTTGAATTGTTTCACCCCACTGCGGTTACTTACATTAAACTGCGTGGAATAGCTGAAGAGCTGGGCATTGATGTGTGGGACGAGCTGCTGGAGCCAACGGTTCTTCCGCGTTTTGAAGAAAGTCCAGTACTTGCTCACCTTGAACGGGGATATGATCGCCGGAAGGCCTGGATAGGTGCGGATGAACTGGCAAGAGAGGCTATATCCATAGGCGCCGCAGTTTCGCACAGAGCAGAGGTTGAGGGAGCACTGCGCGAAATGACTAGACTGGCGCGTGATGAAGGTGCAAAATATGGCGAAATGGCTGTATTGATGCGCAATATTGGCGATTACGAGCAGCTGATCCAACCGTTGTTCCAAGATTACGGAGTGCCATTTTTTCTGGACCAGAAGGTAAATGAGCTGCATCATCCGCTAGTGGAATTTATACGTTCCGCGCTGGATGTAGTGCGTCGTCGCTGGCGTTACGAGGATGTATTCCGTTGCGTAAAGACGGAGCTTTTGCTTCCGCTAGACGGTAGTATTACACGTGAGGATATGGATGCTTTAGAAAACTATGTGCTGGCTTGTGGGATTCAAGGGTATCGCTGGACGGATGGCCGCTCATGGAAAGGTATTCCTAGCTTGTCGCTGGAAGGCGGCAGACAGATGGATGATGAACTGCTTGCTACTATGGAACGATGCCGTGCTAGTATAACAGGACCATTATTTGCTTTTGAGAAACGAATCCAGAAAAGCCGTAGCGGCCTTGAACTATGTACGGCAATGTACAAGCTGCTTGAAGAGACGGATGTTGCACGAAAGCTGGAGAAACTCAGTGTTAAGTCTATGGAGAAGGGCCAACCCGAGAAGGCTAGGGAACATAGCCAGTTGTGGGGTGCGGTACTTGATCTGCTAGATCAGATAGTAGAAATGATGGGCAATGAAAGACTTGAGTTTGAAGTGTTCACCGGAGTTCTAGAGACAGGACTTGCTGAGCTTAAAATGGGACTAGTTCCGCCCGCACTGGATCAAGTATTGGTCGGCAATATGGATCGGACTCGCCCAACGGGGGTTAAATACGCTTTTTTGCTTGGATTTAATGAAGGTGTTGTGCCTGCGCAGTTTAAGGAAGATGGAATTCTCTCGGAAGGTGAACGCTCCGTACTAGAGAATGCTGGAATGGAGCTTGCTCCCGGCGCTTCTCGTAAACTGCTGGACGAGCGGTTTCTGATCTATAATGCGCTAACGACAGGAAGCCGAAAGCTCTGGATTAGCTACGCTACAGCAGATGATGAGGGCAAAGCTCTCCTTCCCTCTGAGGTTATCCGGCATTTGCATAGAATGTTCCCAAGGGTTCAAGAGCATAGCTTGTCAGCACTTCCCCCTGCGGGACTACCGGCAGAAGTCGGAAATTCTATTCATCTCGGTTTCATTGGTCAACCAGAACAGAGTCTTCGCGCATTGATTATGCAGCTGCGGCAGTGGCGCCAGGGGACAGAAATTCCGGAGCTATGGTGGGATGTGTATAACTGGTTTACTAAGAACGAAGATCGTAAATTTCAACTGGAACGTTTGCTAAGCTCACTGTTCTATCGTAATGAGGGAACGAAGCTAAAGCGTGGCACAAGCCTCAGATTGTATGGTGGCTCAACACTGCGGGGCAGTGTGTCCCGGATGGAGAAATTTGTTGCGTGCTCATTTTCCCATTTTGCGTCCTACGGACTAAGACTGAAGGAGCGTCAGCTATATAAGCTGCAAGCACCTGATATTGGACAGCTGTTCCATGCTGCGTTAAGTGATATGGCGATAAGACTGAAACAAGAGGGACGGGGCTGGGGCAGCTTGTCTCCGGATGAATGTCGGCGTGAGGCCAGTGAGACAGTAGAGCGGCTATCTCCGATGTTGCAGGGTGAAATCCTAATGAGCTCCAAACGTTACGGGTACATCTCCCGTAAACTTAAGAATATTGTTGGACGTGCTTCTGTGATTCTGGGCGAGCATGCCCGCCGGGGCAGCTTTGAGCCAGTAGGGCTGGAGCTGGACTTTGGACCGGATAAGGAGTTGCCGCCTTTAAGGATTACGCTGCCAAATGGCTGCGTGATGGAGGTTGTTGGCCGGATTGACCGTGTAGATATGGCCCGTGGAGAGAACGGAATTCTTCTGCGGGTAATTGATTATAAATCGAGCCAAAAGGATCTCAAGCTGCATGAGGTGTATTATGGATTATCGCTGCAAATGCTGACTTATTTGGATGTGCTGCTAACATATTCGGAGCAATGGCTGGGGCAGCCGGCACTTCCAGCCGGCACACTTTATTTCCATGTGCATGATCCGTTGTTGACCTCATCCAATGGGATGAACAAGGAACAGGCTGAGCAAGAGCTGTTGAAACGCTTCAAGATGAAAGGACTGCTTACAGCAGATCGTGAGGTTGTCTCCCTGATGGATACCACTTTAGACAAAGGGTATTCTTCTATCGTGCCTGTAGCAGTAAAAGCTGACGGCAGCTTTTATAGCAGTGCTTCAGTAGCTACACCAGAGCAGTGGGGTCATCTATTATCCTCCGTTAGAGGGACAATCTCGGATATCGGGACACGGATTACAGAAGGTGATGTGGCGATTGAGCCGTACCGAATTGGGCAGGAGACCGCCTGCACATTCTGTTCCTTTAGACCTGTCTGCCAGTTCGATGAAGCTGTGGAAGGCAACAGCTATAACAATCTGGGTAAGCCAGGGAAGGACGTTATATGGGATCTGCTGTCCCGCAAAGGAGGAACTACACCTTGAGTATGAAGGCTGAAATAGAAGCGAAACCGGAAGGAAGTATATGGAGTGATGACCAGTGGCGCGCCATTGCGGAGAGCGGTGATGACATCCTCGTTGCTGCGGCAGCAGGTTCCGGTAAGACGGCGGTGCTGGTAGAACGGATTATTCGAAAAATCAGTAAGGAAGAGAACGGCTTCAGTGTAGACAGGCTATTAGTAGCTACGTTTACCAAAGCTGCGGCTGCCGAAATGCGGCAGCGGATCAGGGAAGCCCTTGATCGGGAGCTGGAGGAGAATGGGGAGAACGACCATTTGCGCCGTCAGCTATCCCTGCTGGGCAAAGCTTCGATTACAACGTTGCACTCCTTCTGTCTGGAAGTGATCCGGCGTTATTATCAAATGATTCCGATTGATCCGGGTTTTCGCATATTAAATGAGCATGAAGCGGAGATGATGCGGCAGGAGCTGCTCGAAGAGTTGCTGGAGGAAAAGTACGGTGAAGCAGGTGCGGATGGCGAGGATAGTATATTTGTGCAGCTCGCTGATTGGTTCAGTGGTGAACGCAGTGATGATGCAGTGCATGCGCTCATACAGCGATTGCATGATTATGCCCGCAGCCATCCTTGGCCTGCGCAATGGCTCCGTGATACTGCAGCTGATTTCTCATTGCCAGACACCGAAAGTCTGGGTGGAACGCCATGGGTGCTGAGCATTCTTGAAGAAGCGAAGCTGACACTTGCGGGCGCAGCCAGTCAGCTGATTCAAGGCCGGGAGATTGCACTGCAGCCGGGCGGTCCGGCACCCTATGCTGAGAATTTAACCGCTGATCTTGAGATGGTAAATGCACTGCAGGATGCCGTAAACGAACGACCTTGGGCAGAATTATATGATATTTTCATGGAAGTATATTTTGGGAAATTAAAGGCTTGTAAGAAGGATTCGACAGATCCTGGACTGCAGGAGATGGTGAAGGAACTGCGCGACAGTGTGAAGAAGAGTATTTTAGATCTTCAGAAAGCATTGTTTGGCCGTCCGCCTGAGGTTTTTTTGAAAGAGCTGAACGAAGCGGCTCCACTGATGGCAGAGCTTGCAGAGACAGTGATAGCATTCGGTGAACGTTATAGAATTGAAAAAGCAGGAAGAGGTCTAGTCGACTTCAGTGATTTGGAGCATTATTGTCTGCAAATTCTACGCCATCCGGACTCTACGCCCGGTCATTCCCTGCCTTCTGATGCAGCTATGGAATACCGTGCTCAATTCGATGAGGTTCTGCTGGATGAGTATCAGGATACGAATAGTGTGCAAGAGGAGATTGTGCGGCTAATATCCCGTGAAACACCCGGTAACCGGTTTATGGTCGGAGATATGAAGCAAAGTATCTATCGATTCCGTCTGGCGGAGCCGGGGCTATTCCTGGATAAATACCGCAGCTTTGGCTCACACCAAATCGATGATCTATCTGAAATTACTAATGAATCATCTAGCGGTTCGGTCATCGATCTGGCCCGTAATTTTCGCAGTCGCATGGAGGTTGTAAATGCCGTGAATATGATCTTCCGGCAGATTATGAATGAGACGGTAGCGGAGATTAATTATGATGAACGCGCTGAGCTTGTTTACGGAGCGAATTTCCCAGGTGCAGCAGAGAAGGGGCCTGATATCTTTTTTGCACCGGAGTTATTATTGATTGATCGTGGTTCGGCAGCAGGGAAGTCAGAAGAGACCTCTGAAGACGGTGAGGCGCCACTTCAGGAGAGTGAAGCCATTGAGAGCGAGACGGCGCAGCTGGAAGCGCGGGCAATTGCCCGGCGTATTTCACAAATGACGGGGATGACCGGTGGATCGCCACTGCTTATCTACGATAAAGGACTCAAGATTATGCGCCCGGTTATTTACGGTGATATCGTGATCCTGCTTCGCTCGGCAAGAATCTGGACCCCTCTAATCATCGAAGAGCTTCGGATGGAAGGAATCCCTGCTTATGGTGATCTGAATAAAGGTTATTTTGAAGCTACAGAAGTGGAAATTGCACTTTCCCTCTTAAAAATAGTTGATAATCCTCAGCAGGACATTCCGCTGGCTGGCGTACTTCGTTCACCTGTGGTCGGATTAACGGAAGAAGAATTGGCTACGGTGCGTATGTGTAGTCAGGGTCCTTTTTTTCAAGCAGTACAGATGGCGGTGGATATGCAAGATGCAAAAGAGGCTGAAGAAGAGTATGACCTCTTCTCGGCTCATGTGATTGAATCCGCAAGCACCGTCGAAAATAATGTTTTACCTGATAAAGATCTGCCGCAGATCAGTCCAGAACTGAAGCGCAAGCTTAAACATTTCCTAGAACAGCTGGAAAGCTGGAGAAATGCGGCTAGACAAGGTAGTCTCAGTGAGCTGATCTGGCGTATCTATGGGGAGAGCGGCTATCTGGAATGGGTTGGAGGACTGCCTGGAGGCTCGCAGCGCCAGAACAATCTTAAAGCTTTGTATGATCGGGCTGTGCAATTTGAGAATGACACCGCAGCACGCGGATTGTTCCGTTTTCTGGTGTTCATTTCACGGCTTCGTGAGAATGGCGGAGATCTGGGTGTAGCTGGCGGTGGCGGTGAAGAAGGCAATGGCGTCAGAATCATGACCATCCATAAATCCAAAGGTCTGGAGTTCCCTGTTGTTTTTGTAGCCGGGATGGCAAAACAGTTCAATCGACAAGATTTGCATTCGCCATTTCTTATGCACAAAGAGCTTGGCTTTGGGCCACGTTTTGTGGAACGGGAAACGCGAGTTAGTTACCCAACACTTCCTTATCTGGCTATTAACCGGCGTACACGGCTTGAGTTATTAGCTGAGGAAATGCGTGTATTATATGTGGCGTTAACTCGTCCGAGAGATAAAATGATTCTAGTGGGCACCGTAAGAGATTTGCCACGCAAAATCGCTAGCTGGAGCAGCGTACAGAACCGGGATGAGCTGCTGCTTGCAGACCATCTGCTGGCCCGAGGGCGCAGCTATTTGGATTGGGTTGGACCGGCATTGATCCGGCACCCTGCTGCGGCGATTCTTCGTAAGCTGGGCGGTTCAGAAGGTACCGTCTCCACGGTGCTGCACAACGATGTCTCCAACTGGAGCATCAGTGTGCAAAATGCTTCCGAACTTAATTCTGGGGCGTTCCTGCCAACGGATCAGACTGAAGATAAGGTAGAGGAACGGCAAGCTGTACTCGAAGCACTGCATAAGGGTGAATCTGTAAATATATATGAAACAGAGACTAGCGATGAAATTGCTAGAAGACTGGAATGGAATTATCCGTATGCGGCAGCCTCAGGTATTCCGACTAAAACTTCTGTTACGGAGTTAAAAGCGTTGTTGTCATTACAGGAGCAGCCCTCTTTTGATCTGCTGGAAGAAGGCAATTCTACAACCTCAATAGAAAACGATAAACGTCCAAGTGTTGCAGGTGCGGACAGTCTTCATTTGCGGCGTCCGAAATTTATGGAAAAACGCAGTCTGACCCCAGCGGAACGCGGGACAGCATACCATACAGTCATGCAGCATATTCCGCTGGAGGGTTCAGTTGATCCTATGGTTGTGGAAGAAACCTTAGCCCGACTTCAGAGAGTGGCTATTCTAACTGCTGAGCAGGTGGAGGCTGTAGCTCCCGATCAGATAGAAGCTTTTTATAATAATGAACTTGGACGTAGATTAATAGCTTCTTCTTGGAAGCTTAGAGAAATGCCATTCAGTTATATGGTTCCCGCAGGTGAGGCTTATCGAGGGCTCGATTATATGAATGAAGCCGTCTCGGAGCTTACCCCTGAGAACAATAAGGAAGGCTTTAGTGAGGCTGTGCTAATTCAAGGGGTCATTGACTGCCTGTTCCGAGAAGAGGACCGGATTATTCTGCTAGACTATAAGACGGACTCTGTATTAGAACATCAGGGCGGCCTAGAAGCACTTAAGGAAAAATATCGTTTTCAGCTAGAGTTATACAGCAAGGCATTACATGATATTTTGGGAGAACCGATCAGCGAGATTTGGCTGTACTTTTTTGACGGCGATCATGCTGTGAAATTATAAATTATTCATTGCCGCATAGGAGCGGGGAAAGAGGACGAAGATGCGGATATTGCATACGGGGGATTGGCACTTGGGCCGTACGCTGGAGGGAAGAAGCCGCCAGAAGGAGCAAGAGCAGTTCATAGATGAATTGGTGGAGATCGCCGATTTTCATAAGGTGGATTTGATTATGATGGCGGGAGATGTGTACGATTCCGTTAATCCACCAGCGGCTTCGGAGCAATTATTCTATGAGGCTGCTGCCAGGCTATCTTCAGGGGGCAGGCCCCTTGTGGTGATTGCCGGCAATCATGACCAACCGGAGCGCGTATCTTCAGTCTCCCCGCTTGTATTAAGGCAGGGGATTACCTTGGTAGGACTTCCAACCTCAGAGCCAGTGACAGTTCATGCTGCGCGCACGGGTGAGATTGCCAAAATCGCAGCCCTTCCCTATCCCTCAGAGGCACGTCTTGGTGAGCTGCTTGCTGGGGACAGCGGGGAAGAGGAGCTTCGACTGGCTTACAGCGCACGGGTAGGCAAACTCATGCAGCTGTTGGGAAGGGAATTTACCCGACAAACCGTAAATTTGGCGATGAGCCATATTTATGTGCTGGGTGGTGTAGAGAGTGATTCGGAACGCCCGATTCAAGTGGGTGGGGCTTACACTGTAGATCCTTCTGCTTTATCCTGTGGAGCGCAATATACTGCCCTAGGCCATCTTCATCGCGCTCAGCGTGTTAAAGGGGAAGGGATGATCCGTTATAGCGGATCCCCGTTGGCATATAGCTTTTCGGAAGCAGGACAAGCCAAGTCGGTGACGCTGATTGATGTCGCGCCGGGCGGTGAGCCGACCTTCGAAGAAATCTATCTACGCTGTGGGCGTCCACTTGTAAGATGGAGCTCTACGGGTGGATTGCAAGAGGTATATAACTGGTTGGATGAAGGTAGAGATGCTTCTGCTTTTATAGATTTGGAGATTCGGCTCAGTGAAGCTATGTCGATGAATGATATTCAGCGCCTGCGTAAATCACGTGAGGGGATCATTCATATTCGTCCGATTTATCCGCAAATGGAGCTGGAGCTCGAACAGATTTCCCGTTCACGTATGCCTGTACAAGAATTGTTCCGTAAATTCTATCAGCGGCAGACGGGCGGGGCGGAGCCGGAGGATCGTTTGATTGAGCTGTTCTTACAGCTAACCGAAGAAGAACGGCAGCAGCCGGAGGAAGGAGAGGAGAACTAAGGTGAAGCCTATTTTTTTAAAAGTTGCAGGATTGCAGAGTTATAGAGAAATGCAGGAAATAGATTTTGAAAGTCTGTGTGAGACCGGGCTGTTTGGGATTTTTGGACCTACGGGCAGCGGCAAGTCCAGTTTGTTGGATGCTATTACTTTGGCGATGTACGGGAAAGTAGAGCGCGCCGTTAACGGGACACAGGGGATTATGAATCACTCTGAGGATTCACTCAGCGTGGCGTTTACCTTCGAGCTCACTTCCTCTGCTGGGGCACATCGTTATCGTGTTGAACGTAAGTTCAAGCGGACAGGTGAGCAAACAGTCAGCAACACCATTAGCCGTTTCATTGAAGTCACACCTGACGGGGATAACGTTATGGCGGATAAACTCGCAGATGTTACACGTTGTGTGGAAGAGCATATTGGACTCAAAATGGATGACTTCACGCGAGCAGTTGTATTGCCGCAGGGGAAATTCGCCGAATTCTTATCGCTTCGGGGCGTAGACCGCCGACAAATGCTGCAGCGCCTGTTCCATTTGGAACAGTATGGCGATCAGCTTGCGTTGAAGCTTAGCCGGCGGGTGAAGGAGAATGAGGCTGCGCTCCGCGCGCTCGAAGCGGAGCAGCAGGGGCTTGGCAGCGCAGGCAAAGAGGATGTAGAGGCAGCGGCGGAGCGCCTCGAACAAGCAGCCCAACATGCTGTGGAATGCCGCCGCAAGCTGGAGGCGGCGCTGCAGGTCGCGGAGCGTTTCACGCGCATTCGCGAGCTGCAAGAGGAACGGACCCGCCGCGAATTGCAGCGGCAGGGACTGCTTTCCAAGGAGGAGGAGATTCTCCTCCTTGAACGGAAGCTCGGCCAAGCTGACGAGGCCGAGGCTAGGCTTCCCGCGCTGAAAGCATGGCGAAGCGCGGAAGAAGCCTTCAAGAGCCGATTGACCCGCGCGGAGGGTCAAGAGGTGCTGGCCGCCGCTGCCGAGCAGGAGGCGGCGCGTGCCGCTGCGGCCGCGGCTGCTGCGCAGGCCGCGCTTGCGGCGGAAGAGCCGGCCCTCCGGCAGGGGGCCGACACCTACCGCCGCGCGCTCGAGCTCGAGTCCGAGCTCGGCGCCCTGCGGCGCGAACTCGCGGCTCTGCGCGAGCGCCGCGAAGAGGCCTCCCGCAAGCTGGCGGAGCTGCGGGAGGGCATGGCCCGGGAGCGTGAGCTTTTGGCCAAGGGCCAAAAGCGCCAGCAAGAGCTGCAGCAGAGCTTGCAGCCGCTCGGTGTCCGCTCCCAGGAGCGGCAGTCTCTGCAAGAAGCGATGCAGAGACTGCAAGGGCTGCACTCCGCCGAATCCCAGTGGGATTCGGCGGAGAAGGAGCGCCGCGAGCGTGCCGCTGCACTCGCGGCTGCGCAGGCGCGACTCGCTGAGGCTGATGGCCGTCGCGAGCAGCAGGAAGCTTCTCGCGGGCAGCTGATCCGCGAGGCGGCGCTGCATCAAGAGAAGCTGCTGGCGACAGAAGAAGCTGCGCGCACCGCAGCAGAAAGCCTGGAGCAACATATCAGTTCTTTGGAAGCAGCCCTCAAGGGGCATGAGTTGCACAGACTGTCGCTTGGATTGGCTAAAGAATTGGAAGCAGGACAACCTTGCCCTGTATGTGGCAGCGAACACCACCCGACCCCTGCTGTATTGCAGGATAACCTAGAGCAACAGGAACTGGAGTCAAAGCTTCAACAGGCTCGGGTGTTGTCCAGACGTGCTTTGGAAGCACGCCATATGTTCCGTGGTTTAAGGGAGCAGGACCTGGTTTGGCTGGAGCAGGTGTTTGGTGATGGAGCTTTTGATACGGTAAATCATCCTGCAGCGGCAGGTTCAGAAGTCAGTACTACAGAGGTTTCCTCTACCGATATGTCCATCCCAGATGAAAAAGCTTTGGCAGAACTTGATGCTGCATTTTTAGCATTAAAAAGCCAGTCTGGAGAACTGCGCCGTACAGCGATACAGTGGCAGCAATCGATGCAGGAAGTTCAGCAGCTATGCCTCAAAGAAGCAGCAGGTGCCGAAGGTGAGCGAAGCTGGGTAGAAGGTCTTACCGCCAAAGCCAAGGAACTGAGTGGCCAACTAACCGCTTTGCGGCAGAACTGGGTACAGCAGTTCCCTGATTTGGCACCGGAAGAGGTAGAAAAAGCTTATCGTGAGCTGTTAGCCAAGGATGCTCAAGCTGAGGAAATTAGATCCCGACTGGAAATCAGTGTCAAGTTTCTGGATGAGAAAAGCGCTTCGGTACAGAATCTTCAGGAAACTATCACCGGACTCGATAAAGAGCTTACTCAGTGGAATACACAGATGGAAGGCAAAGAAGAATTGCAGCGTGAAAAAGAACGGCGTCTTCTAGAGTGGACTAATGGCCGCGCTGCTGCCCCACTTCTAGCAGAGTGTGAGCGTCGTCTGCAGGAATTGTTAGCAGCTGTGGAGACCAGCCAACGATTACATCTCACGGCAGCGGAAAAAGCGCAGCATGAGATCAAGGAGGCAGCGATTACCCGCCAGGCTGCAGAATCTGCTCGAGAGCATTATGTGACTTCAAGCCATCTGTGGGAGCAAAGCTTAACCTCTTCACCGTTTAGTTCGGCCGCTGAGGTTGAAGGAGCAGCTCTCGCACCTGAAGAGCGGGAAATTTCATCTTCTCGGGTACGTGCCCATCGTGCTGAAGAAGCTGAAGTCTCATTGCAGCTGCGCAATATTGAAGAGAAGCTTGATGGAGCCAGCTTAAGTGAAGAGGAATGGCAAGTTAGCCAGGAGAGCTTAAGCGCGTGTAAGTCAGAGGATGAAATGTCTCTGCAAGCAAGAGCGCGTGCAGAGCGAGATCTAGAGGATCTGCGGCATCGGCATATTCGCTGGATGGAGCTTGAAGCCCAGCGGCTAGAACATGCTTCCCTACAGGATCATTTGTCCAAATTGCAGACGGTTTTACGTGGAAATGCTTTTGTTGAGTATATTGCGGAGGAACAATTGATGCAGGTGTGCCAGTCTGCTTCTCAGCGGCTTCGTTTCCTGAGCAAACAGCGTTATGCGCTGGAGGTTGATTCGGGCGGTGGCTTTGTAATCCGTGATGATGGAAACGGTGGTGTAAGAAGACCGGTCTCCACGCTTTCCGGCGGAGAGACGTTCTTAACTTCCTTGTCACTTGCACTTGCTCTTTCGGCACAGATTCAGCTGCGGGGGCAGTATCCATTGCAATTTTTCTTTTTGGACGAAGGTTTTGGTACGCTGGATCCGGAATTGCTCGATACGGTAATTACCTCACTGGAAAGACTGCATAACGACCAACTGTCTGTCGGCATTATCAGCCATGTTCCAGAGCTTCGGGCACGACTGCCACGCAAGCTGGTAGTAGTACCTGCTGAACAGGGTGGAGGGGGATCTCGGATCCTTTTGGAAAAAATGTGAAGATCTACAATGTGTGTGATTCTTATCACAGATACAGTATCAACGCGCTGTTATAATACAGCTAAGCCGACATTACTTTAGAAACACCTCGGCGGACGTATGGTAGGGAATGAACTCCTTTTCATACGTCCGCCGCCGAATCAGCTTTATAAGCTGTGAAGGGTGTTTCTCTTTTTTTTGTCTTTTTTAGGCCTAACGGTGTTGATATATTTATTTAATGGTTCATTCTGTAACAGATACAGTTTGGGGCTGATTATACTGAGTTTGCTTGCTGCTTTCGTAATTGATGATTATCCTGTATGATTATCTTATGATGAAGTGGAATTTCACCAATTTTTAGGAGGCAAGCACTCTATGGAGACCGTGTTTAGCAAAATTATTGAGGGTACTATTCCTTCCAAAAAAGTATTTGAGAATGAACGTATTCTTGCATTTTACGACATCGAGCCGGCTGCACCGGTACATGTGTTGATCATTCCCAAGAAGTTCATTGCTTCAATGAATGATGTTACACCTGAGGATCTTCCGCTAATTGCTGAAATCCACAGTGTAGCCCAACAGATCGCCAAAGACCTTGGAATTGCTGAGTCTGGTTATCGTTTAATCAATAATTGCGGGCCTGATAGTGGACAAGCTGTGCCTCATCTTCATTATCACCTGCTGGGTGGAGCCAAGCTGGGTGCTCTCACTGGAAACTCAGCTTCGCACGCATAGCATAATCATTTAATGTTGAAGAACTTGCCAGAAAAAAGAATAGCACGAAGGTTGAC
This sequence comes from Paenibacillus sp. FSL L8-0333, assembly GCF_037965665.1. Lineage (NCBI taxonomy): Bacteria > Bacillati > Bacillota > Bacilli > Caryophanales > Paenibacillaceae > Paenibacillus > Paenibacillus sp. FSL L8-0333. The sequence continues at coordinate 5,259,964 of NZ_CP150186.1, read as the reverse complement.
ACGTTATTTCCGTTTGACCTATAATGGAGTTTGATAAACCGTGTTATGCTCTTGGACGGTATGGTCGGAGGGAGGGGAAACCTGTGTCTGAAACGAAAGTTCGCAAAAACGAGACAATTGATGCTGCACTTCGTCGCTTTAAACGTTCCATCGCAAAAGATGGTGTCTTGGCTGAGGTGAAGAAACGCAAACATTACGAAAAGCCGAGCGTTAAGAAAAAGCTGAAGTCTGAGGCTGCTCGTAAGAGAAAGTTTTAGGAGGATTACCCACGCATGAATCTTAGCGAGAGATTGAACGAAGATATGAAGCAAGCGATGAAGAGTAAGGACAAGTTCACGCTCTCCACGATTCGAATGGTTCGTTCTACAATAAAGTATCTTGAAATAGATCTGAAGAGAACATTGGACGACAACGAAGTGCTTGATATCCTTAGTCGTGAAATCAAACAGCGCAAAGATGCCCTCCAAGAATTTGAATCAGCGGGTCGCGACGAGCTTGCCGCGAGTACAAAAGCAGAAATCGAGATTATTATTAAATATCTTCCCGAGCAACTTTCCGAAGAAGAAATTAAAGTAATTGTACAGCAGACCATCCAGGAAACCGGTGCTTCTTCGAAGAGCGAAATGGGGAAGGTCATGAGCGCACTGATGCCTAAGGTCAAAGGTCGCGCTGATGGTAAACTCGTGAACCAGGCGGTTCTGCAATTTCTGCAATAATATAGCACTAGCACCCCTTGTAAAAGGGGTGCTTTTCTATGTTATGAAACGTAAATCCAATTTCAGCGTATTAAGGGTTATGAGTTCTGGGTCAAGCTAAAGAAGGGAGGTAAAATCATTGAGAAGATTACGGAAAATACTGTTAGCTAGCATTCCTGTGGTCCTGCTGTTACTCCTCCTGACACCCTTTGCAACGAATGTAAGCGCTGACGGGACAGCCCCGAAAACACCGGGGGTTACGAACAGTGAGCTGAAACAAGGTCCCGTGTTTATTATTCCGGTAGATCAAAAGATTGAACGGGGTTTGCAAAGCTTTTTGGAAAGAGGATTTGAAGAAGCCGCTAATTATGGAGCAGTCCTTATTCTACTAGAGGTCGATACACCTGGAGGGCTGGTGAAATCGGCAGAAGAGATTGGGACGATGGTAAGAGAGAGTGAAATACCAACAGCTGCCTATATTAAAGGTGATGCCGCTTCTGCAGGCAGTTACATAGCACTTAATGCAGGTGCAATAATCATGAAGCCGGGCAGTATGATCGGTTCTGCTTCTTTGGTAGACATGAATGGTCAAAAAGTCGATGATGCCAAAATGATATCCTACTGGAGATCTAAAATGATTGGCGCTGCTGCTCTGAATGATCGTGATCCAGACATTGCCGCTGGTATGGTGGATAGTAATTTGGTCGTGGATAAGCCAGAGCTTGGTGTGACTAAGACACAGGGAGAAATCATTGCCTTGTCTAGTGAAGAAGCTTTAAAAGCTGGTTACGCTGATCAAATTACAGATACCCCTGAAGAAGCAATTCATTGGCTTGGATATACTACAGACGACATCTTTCGCGTAGAGCATACCGGTGCGGAAAAAATGTCGCAATTTCTGACCAATCCGATTATTATGACGATTCTGCTGTTCATTGGGATTACAGGCGTTGTAATTGAACTGATTGTTCCAGGCTTTGGTGCGCCAGGAATTATCGGGACATTGGCTTTTGTGCTATATTTCTTCGGCAACTATGTTGCAGGATTCGCCGGAGCGGAAACTTGGCTCTTGTTTATCATTGGGCTTGTCATGCTTGTGCTGGAGCTCTTTGTGCCTAGCTTCGGAATATTGGGGCTGCTCGGCTCTGTTAGCCTTGTAGCGGGTGTCGTACGAGCTGCTTACAGCTATAAGCATGCACTTCTCAGTCTAGGTATCTCTTTCGTAGCTGCGACTATAGTTGTAGTAATTGTTGCGGTCATTTTTAAAGAACGAGGGATCTGGAACAGATTTATTTTGAAGGAAAGCCTTACTAAAGATCAGGGATTTGTGCCCGTAGAAGAGAAGCTTAGCTTATTAGGCGCTACAGGAACCAGTATTACTCCGCTTCGTCCATCAGGAACGGCTATGATAGGCGGCGAACGTGTGGATGTTGTTACAGAAGGTAGTTTTATTAGTGCTAATGCACCGGTCTCTATTATTAAAGTAGAGGGCGGACGGATTGTTGTGAAAGAAATCAAGGAATAAGGTAAACACTGGAACCAATAACAGTTCTAGAATAAATTTACGGAGGTTATATAGTATGGGTGAAGCATCTTTGATTCCTATTCTGTTTATCGCGGTAGTGGTGATTATTGTATTAAGCGTGTTTTTAAGTTTCTTCCCGGTTATGCTCTGGATTTCTGCATTAGCGTCGGGCGTTAGAATCAGTATTATTACACTGGTGGCGATGAGACTGCGTCGTGTAACCCCAAGTCGTATCGTTAACCCAATGATTAAAGCGACCAAGGCAGGTCTTGGACTGAACATTAATCAACTGGAGAGTCACTATCTCGCAGGTGGTAACGTAGACCGGGTGGTTAATGCGCTTATTGCAGCACAACGTGCAGATATTCCTCTGGAATTTACTCGCGCAGCAGCCATTGATCTTGCAGGACGTGATGTGCTGCAGGCTGTGCAAATGAGCGTTAACCCTCGTGTAATTGAGACACCGGTTGTTGCGGCTGTTGCTAAGAACGGGATTGAAGTTAAGGTAAAAGCGCGCGTAACTGTTCGTGCCAATATCGACCGTCTCGTGGGTGGTGCGGGTGAAGAAACGATTATTGCCCGTGTTGGTGAAGGGATTGTAACGACAGTAGGTTCGAGTGATTCCCACAAAGATGTCCTTGAGAACCCGGATTTGATTTCGCGGACGGTATTGTCCAAAGGTCTGGATTCAGGTACTGCTTTTGAGATCCTCTCCATTGATATTGCGGATATCGATGTAGGCAAGAACATCGGTGCTTATCTACAAACTGAGCAAGCAGAAGCGGACAAACGTATTGCCCAAGCCAAGGCGGAAGAACGCAGAGCGATGGCTGTCGCTCACGAGCAAGAGATGAAGGCACGCGTAGTAGAGATGAAGGCTCTTGTTGTAGAAGCTGAATCTCAGGTGCCTATGGCGATGGCTGAGGCGCTCAGAAATGGCCAAATCGGCGTGATGGATTATATGAATATCAAAAACATCGAGGCAGATACCCAAATGCGGGGATCTCTCGGCAAAATGAATGATCAGGACGACAATAACCGTCCTAACAATAATAAATAAAAGGGGATGTGAATCTCCATGAGCTGGATCTATATTATTGCGGTTATTATATTCGCGATCGTATCCAATGTGAATAAAGCAACTAAAAACAAGCCCAAAGGAGCTCCTCGCGGGGGGATGCCCACTTTTGGGGGCGGAGAGGATTCTCCGCTCCGCCGGGTAAAGCGCCCGGATATCGATGGAGGGCGCCAAGCGGAGTCTGGCAGTGGATTTCCTGCTCCTGTTAACACCTCTTCCCGGCAGTCGATGTCAGAGGATAACCGGGAGTATGATGCCTCTCCTGCCTTTCCAGAACCCGCGTATATACCAACTCCAGATTATTCTACTGGAGAAGGAATGTCTTTGGAGCATGCCGATGACGGAGTTGAATTACGCACACAAAGAATGCAAGAAGAGGTGCGGCGTCTTCAATCTGCTTTTGACGGGATAGCGGGTGCAGATTCCAAAAGGTCAAATAAGACTAAGAACACCAACTCACCCTCTGCGGCAGACCAGACACATGGAACAGGGAGTCGTGACGACCTGCGCAATGGTGTAGTCTGGGCAGAGATTCTGGGACCACCGCGTTCTCGTCAGCCGCATTCTACCCGAAGATAATATTTACGGATCATAGTAACAATAAAGCCTCAGTTTCCTATCTTTACGATAGGTTGCCGGGGCTTTTTTTGCTTTTTTCACACTAGAAGGGTCCTCCTTTGTTACTTCTTCTCATAAAAAAAAGCGTTGCCGCATAAGGTGTACAGAAGGCAGGAAGGGGGAACGTCTACTTATGACCCGTATTGGCCGCAGGCTGCGGGGATGGACAAACGGGGTACTGGATCTACCACAGGACTTATTACAGGAAATGCCCCGGATCACCCTGATCGGCAATAAGGAACTGCATATTGAGAACCATCGCGGCGTGCTGCATTTTTCCTCTGGTCAGCTTAAGCTCGCGTTAGCTAAAGGATCGCTTGAAATCAAAGGCGAGGGACTTGTCATCCGAAATATTCTAGGCCAGGAATTGGCTGTAGAAGGCGTTATCGGGGAGATCAGATATAACGAAAGCGAGGAGAGATCATGAAGGAGCCACCTCTGTCATCACTGCGGGGGTTCGTTACACTGCATGTGACGGGACCTCAGGTGGAGCGATTTATTAATTTCATTTCTGAAGCAGGAATCATGATTTGGGATGTGAGGCCCGCTGAGGGCGGCGCTTCCCTTAAGCTGCTTCTGGATGATTTTTATGTCCTCCGGCCGATTTTAAAAAAGACAGGCTGTCGTATGCACGTTACCGGTAGAAGCGGACTTCCATTTCTTATGGCACGGCTGTGGAAAAGGAAATTTTTTGGCATAGGTATTTTAATGTTTGGAATTACACTTTTTATGTTATCTACGATGGTATGGAGTATTAGAGTCGAAGGAAATGAAAAGATTGCCTCTGAGGATATATTGGCTGCTGCTCGCCAGGAGGGGGTGTACCCTTTTCAGTGGATATGGCGTCTGGAGGAGCCGGACAAGCTCTCTAAGGGGCTGCTGGCCCATTTACCGGGTGTTTCTTGGATAGGGCTGCAACGGACGGGGACGAGCATCAAAATTCAGGTTGTAGAGGCTAAACAGCCCGACATCAAACCTTTGCTTAGCCAGCGCCATTTAATTAGCCGAACAGATGCGGTGGTAACAGAAATATATGCGGAACAGGGCAGACCGGTAGTTGCGCGTAATTCGCGTGTGAAAAAAGGAGATATCCTGATTTCCGGTGCTCTTGGAGACGAAGAAAATGTAGAGTATGTGGTAGCCAAGGGTGAGGTTAAGGGCTTGGTTTGGCATGAGTACAATATCGAGGTCCCTCTTAAAACAACAAATAGCACCTACACTGGGGAGCGTAAGGATCGCACTTATCTTGTGTTGGGGAAATGGGCTATTCAGCTGTGGGGTTATGGCAAATCCGCCTTTGAGAATTCAAAGACGCTCACAGAGCATGATCCGCTGTCTTGGCGCTCTATTGAGCTGCCGCTGGGCCTGATGACTGAGAAAGAAATGGAGATCAATGAAACAAAGGATACGATAACTCCAGAAGCCGGAGTTGCGAGGGGAATTGAGCGGGCTAAGAATGATATTTTAGCTCGATATGGTGTTGATAGCGTCATCAAAAGTCAAAAAGTTTTGCATGAGAAGAAAGAGAATGGTAAAGTTTATATGAAAGTGATCTTTGAAGTAGAAGAAAAAATTTCCGAAGAACTGCCAATAGTAAACAATTGAGGAGAATGAGGCTACTTGTCAGAACAGACTGCAAGCATTCGTATATCTTTGCAAAATGCGGGAGAAGCGCAATCGCTGTTTGGCCCGCAGGATGGATTCTTAAAAATCATCGAGAGTGAAATTCCCGCCATTATTGATTCGCGTGAAGCTGAGCTAACGATTCGTGGAGCTGAGCGGGAAGTAGACATGCTGGGGCAATTGTTTAATGTGCTACTGTCCCTCATTCGTAGCGGTTACATACTTACTGAACGTGATGTGCAGTACGCTGTGGAACTGGCGAAAGATTTTCGTGCTGATCAATTGCTCGATTTGTTCAAAGGAGAAATTACTACAACTTTTCGCGGAAAGCCTATCCGTGTCAAAACGGTCGGCCAGAAGCATTATGTGACAACGATCAAGAAGCGTGATATTGTATTCGGAATCGGTCCTGCAGGAACGGGGAAGACCTACTTGGCAGTGGTGCTTGCAGTTACGGCACTGAAAGAGGGTTCGGTTAAGCGTATTGTTCTTACGCGTCCCGCAGTAGAAGCAGGAGAGAGTCTAGGATTCCTTCCAGGGGATTTGCAAGAAAAGGTAGATCCATATCTGCGTCCGCTTTATGATGCGTTATACGACGTTATGGGACCCGATCAGGTGGCTAAGGCGCTTGAACGGGGATTGATTGAGATTGCTCCGCTGGCTTATATGCGCGGACGTACACTGGATGATTCATTTATCATCCTGGATGAAGCACAGAATACCACACCTGAGCAAATGAAAATGTTCCTGACTCGACTCGGCTTCGGGTCCAAAATGGTGATTACAGGTGACGTTACCCAGATTGACCTGCCCCGCGGCAAGAAATCCGGTTTGATTGAAGCCAAAGCGATTTTATCCGGCATAGAAGAACTTGGCTTTGTCTACTTCGCGGAACAGGATGTTGTACGGCATTCCCTGGTGCAGAAAATTATCGTTGCCTATGACCGCTCTGCCGAAAACCTCCAATAAAGGGGATTGTCTTCATGGCTTCAAAGCAACCATCTAAATTAAGCGGATTTGTATATACGAACAACGGATGGAAGTATAGCGCAGTGACACGCTATGCTCTTTTCCTGTTACTCGGACTAGTGTTCTACTTCAGCTTGTCGCCAGAATTGCTACCTAAGAAATATGATATTAAAGAGAATACTTACAGTGCAAAGGAAATAACGGCACCGAAACAAATTAAGGACACCAAAGCTACGTTAAAGGCGGCTGAGGAAGCGGCTGAAAGCGTATCTCCCAAGTACAAAATTATCCCGATGAGGGCGGACAACCTTGTGACCTCACTGCTGGACCGGATAGATCGCCTCAATCAGGATGATCTGATTTCGCAAAGCGATAAGACGGGGATTTATCGTGATGAGATTCCGCAGAGAGCCAGCGACTTCATCTTGAATTTCGTAGCTTCCAATCGAGGCAGCGCTACTTATTCAGATCACCTTCTGGATGAAATGCAATCTGTCATCAAAGAGCAGACCTATGTCATTCCGGAAGAGACTTACATTAAGATTCCGCGCCTGACCTCTCAGGACATTATCGAGATGAAGCCTGTCGCCCGAGATATTGTAACTAGGCTGATGAATGATCAGATTACGGATGCGCAGACTGCTCGCGCCAAGGTAGCGGAACAGGTCAGTATTAGTTCTCTAAGCCAGCGTACAGCGCGTGAGGTTGTTCAGGAGCTTGTACGTCTTGTGATCACAAGTAACAAGTTCTACGATGAGGATGCCACCAAGGAAGCGAAGGTACAAGCTCGGGAGAACACACCTGATGTATTCATCGAGCAAGGGGACACGCTTGTTGCTAAGGGGCAGTTAATTACTCCAGAGCTCTACACTCTTTTGGATGAGAATGGCCTACTAAGCAATGAGGTGAATTACTGGCCCCAATTAGGCCTATTGATTCTCTCTGCGATGCTCTCCGTCGGTTTGCTTGCGTTCATTCGTTATTCTGGCGGTACCTCAGGCTTTAAGTACAACAATTCTCAGCTATTGATGCTGGTGCTTGTATTTGTTATAACTATTATCTCTATGCGGCTGGCCGCTGTTTTGCAGACCGATGTTCGATCTTATATCGGATTCCTGGCACCAGTGGCGATAGGCGCAATGTTAATTGCAATGCTTCTGGACATGCCTTTGGCCTATTTCTGCTCCATTCTATTCAGTGTACTGGCGAGTGTTATTTTGAATGTGCAGCAGAACTCAATCTTTGATTTTAACTTTGGTTTCTTTGCCATCGTGGTTTCTTACGTGGCTATCTTTGCGACTCACCGTGCGGGTCAACGCTCCACGCTCCTTAAAGGCGGGATTATGGTATCGCTTTTTGGCTGTCTGACAGTTTTTATGCAGATACTGTTAGGCGGAGGGGCATGGAAAGAGGTAGGTACCTTGTATTCGGTTGGTTTTGCTTTTGCAGGGGGTCTATTGACGGCTGTGCTTGTGATTGGGCTAATGCCTTTCTTCGAAGCAACCTTTGGTATTCTATCAGCATTGAAGCTGGTAGAATTGTCTAATCCAAACCACCCGCTGCTGCGCAAGCTGCTTACCGAAACCCCGGGAACCTATCACCACAGTGTAATGGTAGGTAACCTGTCGGAGGCTGCCGCGGAAGCAATTGGAGCAGATGGCTTATTATGCCGGGTAGGATCGTATTATCATGATATCGGCAAAACAAAACGTCCGTTTTATTTTATCGAGAATCAGAATAATATGGAAAATCCACATGACTCTATTGAACCGAAGCTTAGTAAATCTATCATCGTTGCCCACGCCCGTGACGGGGTGGAAATGCAACGAGAATATAAGCTGCCAAAACCAATCCGTGACATTGCTGAGCAGCATCATGGAACAACGTTCCTGCATTATTTTTACCATAAGGCACTGAAGCTGGCTGAAGAAAAAGGTGTCGAGGCTGATTTTACCGAGGAAGATTTCCGTTATCCTGGACCGAAAGCCCAGTCGAAGGAAGCAGCCGTTGTGGGGATTGCCGACAGTGTCGAGGCTGCAGTGAGATCATTGCGTAAGCCAACTGTTCTGCAGGTGGAAACGATGATTGAGAAGATTATTAAAAGTCGACTGGATGATCATCAGTTTGACGAATGTGATTTGACGATTAAAGAATTGGATATTATTGCACGGACTCTGAAGGAGACGGTTATGGGAATTTTCCATTCACGGATCGAATACCCAGAAGATGTGCGTAAGCCGAAAAAAGAGGAAGGGGCACCTAACCCATGAGTTTGGAGATCGTTTGGGATAACGAGCAAGAAGAATACGAGATAAAGGACGATCTCATTACGCTGCTGGAGAGTATTTTGCAAAAAGCAGGTGAAGCGGAAGGGATCGATCGGGGCGAGGTAGCTCTTACTTTTGTCGATAACGCTCGTATACATGAGTTGAATTTAGAATATCGGGGAATTGACCGTCCGACGGACGTGCTTTCTTTTGCTATGAATGAAAGCGGAGAGGACGAGCTGGACATTATATACGAGGTAGAGGAAGGCGAGGCGCTGGAAGATGTTCCAGACGTACTTGGGGATATAATCATTTCCGTAACTCGTGCGCAGGAGCAGGCGCTGGAATACGGTCATTCACTGGAACGAGAGCTTGGTTTTCTTTTTGTTCACGGATTTCTGCATTTGTTAGGATATGATCATCAGGATGAAACCTCAGAAGCAGAAATGATGTCCAAGCAAGAAAAAGTACTATCTCAGGTTGGGTTGACGCGCTAATGGTGAAGAACACGGCGGTAGGGCACAAGAAGTTCTGGCACTCTTTTCGGTTTGCATCGCAAGGCTTAGTGTCGGCATTCAAATCCGAGCTTAACATGAAGGTGCATTGCTGTTTAGCGGTGGTTGTGCTAGTTGCCGCTGCCGTGTTCAGACTTCCGCTGGCCAGTTGGATGTTGCTGCTGTTCTCGATCACGCTTGTCCTAACTGCCGAACTGCTCAATACGGCAATTGAAGCGACGGTTGATCTGATCTCGCCAGAGATTCATCCACTGGCTAAGAGAGCAAAAGATACCGCCGCAGGAGCTGTGCTTCTCACGGCGGTGTTTGCTGTCTTAGTCGGGATCTATGTTTTTTACCAGCCTGTGATGGACTGGATTAGCGGACTTATGTCATAATCAGGATACAAAATCAATTCAGGGGAGAGGCGGACCCGCGTTTTGCGATTCCGCCTCTTTCGTTACTGAATAATTTTGAAGTGAGTTATGTACCCGAATATATCTCATGAAGTACGCTGATAAAATTTAGTGCATGCTGAGAAAATAACGATAAACGAAACTAATTAGATGTTTACGAAGTGAGTTTTGTTGAAGTGATAACAGGAAGTTACGATAAACAAAACAGAGCGTATGCTTACGAAGTGAGTTTTGTGCGAAGAAAAATCAACGAAGTCAATACTCACAAAACTTTAGGAGGACAAAATATGGATTCTACTCTTCTTATGCAAGAGGCGATTAAAGCACGAGCTAAAGCTTACATTCCATATTCCCGATTCGGAGTGGGAGCTGCCCTTCTTGATCAGGATGGTCATATTCACCACGGCTGTAATGTGGAAAATGCTGCTTTTGGCCCAACCAACTGTGCGGAACGGACAGCATTATTCCGTGCGATTGCGGATGGACATGCTGTTGGTTCTTTTAAAGCAATTGCCGTAGTAGCTGACTCTGACGGCCCCGTTTCACCTTGCGGTGTGTGCCGGCAAGTAATGATTGAGTTGTGTTCACCAGATATGAAGGTTATTCTTGGAAACATGAAGGGTGATATCGTTGAGACTACGGTGGGAGAATTGCTTCCAGGCGCTTTTGGTCCCGTAGATCTAAAGCAAGGACAAGCTTCAGAATAAAATGAGGTTTTGATTTAATGCCTGTGCCCGTATAAAGGCAAATTAGGCATAGTTAGACGAAGGTTGCTACTTTAATTGCACAATGTACAGTTAAATTGCTACTCTTTCCCACAAAAATGAATTTAGTTGCAGATAGTACAATTAAATTTATGATAAAGTCCATATTAGGCTCTTAAGACAGGATTTAATTGCACAGAATACAACTAAAGCACCAAAACATAAACTCAAACTAAAATTAGTTGTACAAAATACAATTAAAAGTGTTCTAGTTCTACCAAGTTAGGCTAAACTGGTGCAAACTATGTGTTATTAGAGTAATATTACGAGGTAAGCGCCGCGGCAAAAGCCGCCAGCGATTCTTTGCCCATCGTAACTTGAAACCCTGCTTGTAAGCTGCATCTCAGTAATTTTTCTCCATGGTGAGCTTAATGCGAACCGTGTTAATAAGCGACAGTGAAGCGTGTCCCCAACAGGGGACAAAAGCGCTCATGCACAACCGTCCCTCTAATCCCGTCGAACGTTGCGGGTACGCCTATTTTCGGGTGTCCAGAGGGTCGCGGCCCTTGGGGTCCCCCTTGGCTGAGGGAGATTCAGGGGGAGCGAAAAAGCTTTTAAAAAAAGATTGAATGATTGAAAAAGATTGAACTAGAAGGTAAGTATGGAAGGAAGATAATATGAAATTCAAATCAGGCTTTGTCGCAATTATCGGCAGACCAAACGTAGGTAAATCAACACTCATGAATCAGGTCATTGGCCAGAAGATTGCCATCATGTCGGATAAGCCACAGACAACCAGAAACAAAATTCATGGTGTTTACACAACAAACACTTCACAAATCGTATTCCTGGACACACCGGGGATTCATAAAAGACAGTCCAAGCTAGGCGACTACATGAACCAGACTGCAATGAGTACACTGGGTGAAGTAGAAGCTGTGTTATTCCTTGTGGATGCGTCAGAGGGCTTGGGCGGTGGAGACCGTTACATTGCCGAGCAATTAAATGGTCTGAAGACACCGGTGATTCTGGTGCTCAACAAGATCGATAAAATAGAGCCGGAAGCTTTGCTCCCGCTTATGGCCCAATATAACAAGCTGCATGATTTTGCCGAAATTATTCCGATTTCTGCGAAGATGGGCAGCAATGTTAACACGCTGTTAGAGCAGGTTGCCAAGTACTTGCCGGAAGGCCCTCAGTATTATCCGGAAGATCAAATCACGGATCACCCCGAGCAATTTGTCTGCGCGGAATTAATCCGGGAGAAAATTCTGCATTTGACTCGTGAAGAAGTGCCGCACTCTATTGCTGTAGCCATCGAAGATATGAAGGTTGAGCCTAATGGAGTAGTACATGTTTCAGCTGTTATTTTTGTTGAGCGTGATTCCCAAAAGGGAATTATTATCGGCAAGCAAGGGGCAATGCTGAAAGAGGTCGGCAGACGGGCTCGGACAGATATTGAGAACCTGCTGGGTTCGAAGATTTTTCTGGAGCTATGGGTAAAAGTGAAAAAAGATTGGCGCAATCAGGACCGCGTTCTGCGGGATTTGGGCTTCCATAAAGACCTTTAAGTTAATTCCGTTATTCCTCGTTTGGTAGGAATTGCAAGGATAGAACCTGCTCCATCGCACCATCCTAATTCTTGATAAGAGACATCGTCTTTCCCAAGAAAGGATGAATACGAATGCGAAACTTTTCGTGGAAGTATTTTGCAATGACAGGAGACGTCGATGCTTACCTGCTGTATAAGGAAGCTGGCCATCCGCTTGAAGATAGTGGATTACAGCTAGTGGAGGAAGAGAAGGCCTGTGATGAAGAAGCGCAATAAGGACTGGTTGCTTGCCGAATGGTTGGGGGAAGAGGCATGCTACACAGGGTGGAAGGGATCGTCATCCGCAGCATGGACTACGGCGAGGGGAACGCAATTATTACGCTTTGCACCGAGAACGCGGGAAAAGTAGGGGTTCTGGTGCGTGGCGCAAAGAAGGTCAAAAGCCGCCATGCTGCATTGATCCAACTGTTCACCGTTGGGGAATTTGTTTTTTTTAGAAATAATGGAGGACTTGGGACACTGAATTCTGGCGAAATTACGAAGTCTCACCATCCGCTCCGTGAGGATTTGATCAAAGCTGCTTATGCGTCTTATGCGTGTGAACTGCTTGATCGTGTTCTGCATGATGAGGAAACGGGAAGCTTCTGGTTTCGCCAGCTTACGGCCTGTCTTAATGCACTTGAAGAGGACAAGGAACCCGGCGTTATCATAAATGTCTTTGAAATGAAAATCTTACAGGCAGCCGGTTATGGTCCTGAATTCGATTCTTGTGTAATTTGTGGTGCCGAGAAGCCGGATGATCAACTGCTGGTCAGCCCTCGCCTTGGTGGAGCACTGTGCCGCAGTTGTAAACATAATGACCCTCCAGCCATGGAGGTCTCTGCTCGTGCGTTGAAGCTGCTGCGATTATTCGCCAGACTTGACCTAACTAGACTAGGCAATGTGGATGTAAAGGAAAGCAGCCGGGATGAGCTGAAAAAAATTATGCGGGCCTTTATGGATGTGCAACTCGGATTAAAGCTGAAGTCACAAAGTTTCCTAGACCAGCTCGACAAGTACAAGATTTGACGAAAACTGATTTTTCCGTTACTATAGGATCAGTTTATTATATGATCGTCGTTATGCTCCAATTGGGGAGAGGCGTGCATTGATCGGGAAAGTAGTGGACTGTATTGTCGTTATTCAGCGAGCTGGGGGCAGTGGAAGCCTGGCGGGACAACGTTCATGAACATGGCACCCGGGAGTACGGATGCGGCGAGTGAAAGTGGATTTCGTTCTTGTCTTGGCAGCAAACTTGCTCATACAAGGTATGAAATCAAGTAGGGTGGAACCGCGGGAGAATAAGTTAAGCTCTCGTCCCTATGTCTGTTAATCAGGCATGGGGGCGGGGGCTTTTTGTTGCTGTCAGGAGCTAAAAGTGCCGCCTCCATGGTAGAAAGTTTTAGGCAAGCTGTTGTAAAAAACTTGTAAAGCGAAGGAGACGGTATTATGAACTTCCAGCAGATGATTTTGACACTGCAGCAGTTCTGGGCTGAACAGAACTGTATCATCGTACAGCCTTATGACACAGAAAAAGGCGCCGGCACGATGAACCCTATGACTTTTTTACGCTCGCTAGGTCCTGAGCCTTGGAGAGTGGCTTACGTAGAGCCTTCACGTCGTCCCTCCGATGGTCGTTATGGAGAGAACCCGAACCGTCTGTATCAGCATCACCAATTTCAAGTAATCATCAAACCCTCACCAGATAACATTCAAGAGATCTATTTGGATAGCTTGAAAGCACTCGGTATTGATCCGCTCTTGCATGACATCCGTTTTGTAGAGGATAACTGGGAGAATCCGTCGCTGGGCTGTGCAGGTCTGGGATGGGAAGTATGGCTGGACGGTATGGAGATCACTCAGTTTACTTACTTCCAGCAGGTAGGTGGCATCGAAGCGAATCCTGTTGCTGTAGAAATCACTTACGGTATGGAGCGCTTAGCCTCTTACATTCAGGATAAAGAAAATGTGTTCGATCTTGAATGGGTAAGCGGTATGACTTATGGTGATGTTTTTCATCAGCCGGAGTTTGAGCATTCTACCTACACTTTTGAAGTATCGGATGTAAAAATGTTATTCTCGCTGTTCAACATGTATGAAGAGGAAGCGCGTAGAGCGATGGAGAAACATCTTGTGTTCCCAGCCTACGATTATGTGTTGAAATGCTCACATAGCTTTAATCTACTCGATGCACGTGGAGCAATTAGTGTAACTGAACGGACTGGATTTATTACCCGTGTGCGTAATCTTGCCCGCTCCGTAGCGGCAACATATCTTGAGGAACGCGAGAAGCTTGGCTTCCCGCTGCTGAAGAAAGAAGGTGCTGACCGTGTCTAAAGATATCCTGTTTGAGATCGGTCTGGAGGAAATTCCTGCACGTTTTATCCGTGCTGCGATGGAACAGCTGCAGGATAGAATGTCCAAGTGGTTGGATTCTGCACGTATAAACCATGCTGGAGTTACTGCATATGCTACCCCGCGTCGTCTCGCTGTATTTGTTAAGGACGCGGCTGAGAAGCAAGAGGATATTAGCGAAGAGGTCAAAGGACCTTCACGCAAAATCGCGTTGGATGCAAACGGCGACTGGAGTAAAGCTGCACTAGGATTTGCCCGCAGTCAGGGTGTATCTCCAGAGCAATTTACATTTAAAGAGCTAGCTGGCGTGGAATATATTTATGCCACAAAAAATAGTGCGGGTGTAGAGACTGCTTCTTTGCTCACAGAAGGACTTCTGGGTATTGTAAATGCGATGACTTTCCCGAAGAATATGCGCTGGGGAGCTTACGATTTTAAATTCGTTCGTCCGATTCGCTGGATGGTTGCTCTTTTTGGTAAAGAGATCATTGATTTGGAAATTACGGACGTAAAAGCGGGTAATGTGAGCCGTGGACATCGTTTTCTCGGTACAGAGACTGTAATTTCGGAGCCTGCACAATATGTGGAGAGCATGCGTGCGCAGCATGTACTTGTGGATGTGAAGGAACGGGAAACGCTCATCCTGGATCAAATCAACAAATTGGCTGAAGAGAAAAGCTGGACAATTGCGATTAAAGAAGATCTTTTGGAAGAAGTACTGTTCTTGGTAGAAACACCAACCGTGCTCTTTGGAACCTTTGATCCATCTTTCTTAGAGATTCCTCAGGATGTGCTGATTACCTCGATGCGTGAGCATCAGCGTTATTTCCCTGTTTTTGATGCAGCTGGCAAACTGCTGCCATTCTTCGTAACGGTACGTAACGGGAATGCAGAATCCTTGGATGTTATCGCTAAGGGAAATGAAAAAGTGCTTCGTGCTCGTCTATCAGATGCCAAATTCTTCTATCAAGAAGATCAAAAAATGAAGATTGACGATGCGTTAGCCAAGCTTGAGAACATTGTTTACCATGAAGATTTGGGCAGCGTAGGGGATAAGGTGCGCCGTATTCGCCAAATCTCTGATCGTCTGGCTGTGAAGCTTGGACTGTCAGCTACTGCTGTGTCCGAAGTAAGTCGCACTGCGGATATTTGTAAATTCGACCTTGTCACACAAATGGTTTATGAATTTCCTGAGCTGCAAGGAACTATGGGTGAAGATTATGCACGTAAAGCAGGCGAGCCTGAAACTGTGGCAAAAGCGATCTTCGAGCATTATCAGCCACGATTTGCAGGAGATGCTGTACCTTCAACAGAAGCAGGTTCAGTTGTCAGCATAGCGGACAAAATCGATACGATTGTTGGCTGCTTCTCCATCGGCATCATCCCGACAGGATCTCAGGATCCATATGCGCTGCGCCGTCAGGCTGCAGGAATTGTCCAAATTGTGCTTGAGCATAAATTGCCAATTACGCTGCGCGAAATTTTTGAAGCGGCGATTGAAATTCATGAAAATTCAGGAAATACGAAACATTCTGGAGATGAACTACGTATAAACCTGTACGAGTTCTTCGGTCTGCGTGTAAAACGTCTTTTATCTGACAATGTACGCTATGATGTTGTGGACGCTGTAACAGCGGCTGGTTTTGACGACGTGGTAGATGTTGTGGGCAGAAGTCGTGCTCTTATGGCTGCTGTGTCCGACCAAGCAGATTTCAAGATTACCGTAGATTCGCTTACTCGTGTCAGTAATTTGGCAAGTAAAGCAACTAGTGAAGTGATTGATCCTGCTTTACTTAAAGAAGATGCTGAATTGCAGCTTTTCAATACATGGCAGGAGCTTCACACACCTTACCTGAAAGCTATGGCGGCAAAAAATGCCGAAGAAGCACTTCGGATTCTTTCGGGTCTAAAAGACGCCGTTACAACATTTTTTGATTCCGTTATGGTTATGGCTGAGGACGAGCAAGTGCGTGCTAACCGTTTGGCTCTGCTTGCTGGTATTGATGCTGACTCCAAGTCGTTCGCTGATTTCGCGAAGCTTGTCTGGTAATTTTAATCAAGAAAATTTGAATCTTATGGTATAGAATGTTGGTTTGGGGTATAAATATACGGAACGGTGCCAATGCGTCATTTGACATCCGTTCCGTATTTATGCTTAGAAAGAAGGATTTCTTGCGGAGAGGGCGTATATATATTACACGGGAAATTGGTGATGATCATGGAGAAGTCCCAGTCTAGAACGATAGTGGTGGATGGGGATGCTTGTCCGGTCAAAAAAGAGATCGCTGAGGTAGGTCGCACCTTTGGTGTTCCGGTACTTATGGTATCTTCTTATGACCATGCACTGAAAGCTGAAGAGGGTGTAACGGTTGTGCAGGTGGATCGAGGAGATCAGAGTGCCGATCTATATATTGCCAATCATATTACTGCAGGAGATGTGGTACTGACTCAAGATTATGGTCTTGCGGCACTTGCACTAGGTAAACGATGCAGTGTGCTTTCATTTCGTGGTCAGGAATACGACAATTCCAAGATGGATTTTATGTTGGAGGGAAGACATGCCAGGGCCGTGGAACGAAGACGGGGACATTATTCCAAGGGTCCAAAACCCATAACGGCAGAAGAAAAAACTTATTTTCAACATAAACTGACAAAACTTTTAATACTTTTGCAGGAGAATGTGTAGCAATAGCGAATTATATTTATTTGTTAAGAGATGAAGGTGGTTGAAGTGGCTAGCGGACACGGCAATATTCCGGAAGAGGTTATCGAAAGCGTGCTTGCGCGTCATGATATAGTCGATACAGTCGGTAAGGTTGTTCATTTGTCCAAGCAGGGGAAATATTTATGGGGCCTCTGCCCGTTCCATTCGGAGAAAACCCCTTCCTTTACTGTTACCCCCGACCGGGGAGTATTTCATTGCTTTGGCTGCGGTATGGGTGGAAATGCCATCAAATTTAGGATGGAAATCGAAGGATTAACCTTCCCCGAAGCTGTCAGAATAATGGCTGAAGAAAGTGATATTCCCGTTCCAGAAGGTAAGGGAGGTATGATGTCTCCCCCTGATCCGGAACGCGACCGGTTGATTCAAGCTTATGAATGGTCGGCAAAGTTCTATCATTACTTGCTGAAGAATACGGAACACGGCAAAGCCGCTATGGACTATTTAAGAGGCCGGAACTTCAGTGATAAAATGATTGACCAGTTTCAGATCGGATATGCTCCGGACCGCTGGGATACTTTGCTGCAGTTTTTGGAGAAACGAAATTTTGACCTTGCGGAAATGGAGAAAGGCGGACTTCTGTCAGCCCGCGGTGAGGGCAAAGGCTATTTGGATCGTTTCCGTGGCCGGATTATTTTTCCGATTGCCAACCGTACAGGCAAGGTAATCGCATTCGCCGGAAGAATACTTGGAGAGGGTCAACCTAAGTATTTAAATTCTCCGGAGAGTAGATTGTTTAACAAAAGCCGGATATTGTACAATTTGCACCAGTCCAAAGCATCCATTCGCAAAACTCGACAAATCGTCCTGTTTGAAGGATACGGAGATGTCATCTCATCCTGGGAAGCGGGTGTGCATAACGGCGTAGCAACGATGGGAACGTCCTTGACGGAGGGTCATGTGGCACTTATGAAGAGCCTGGCTGATGAAATTATACTGTCTTACGACGGTGACCGGGCGGGACAAGCAGCAGCCATGAAGGCCATTCCGATGCTTGAAGGCAGCGGCCTGCGTGTAAAGATCGCCTTACTGCCAAGCGGGGTGGATCCGGATGAATTTATCTCCAAGCATGGAGGAGAAAGATTTAAAGATCAGGTTATTGATTCAGCAGTTTCATCCATAAAATTTAAGCTTATATATCTGAAAAAAAACCATATACTCCTAGAGGAAGATGGCAAAATCGCCTATGTCAAGGAAGCCTTAGAAGTTATTGCTTCACTGCATTCCTCAACAGAGCGAGAGGTTTATCTGAAGGAAATCGCTGCTGAACTCGAACTTTCATATGATAGTTTGAAGCAGGATTGTAATTTACTTAGGGCATCGATGCAAAAAAACATCCCTGAAGGGGATAATAACGACAAAAGGTGGAATAATGGTAGGCATAAAAAAGGGCAGGTGCAGACACCGACCTTACTACCCGCTTATCATGTCGCGGAACGGCGTCTATTGTCCTTTATGATTCAGGACCCGGAAGCCGCCACGTATGTGGGCGAACGCCTCGGAGAAGATTTCAACATCGTTGATCATGCGGCAATTGCTGCTTATCTATATGCCTATTACGCGCAAGGCAAACCACCCGGCATTAGTCGGTTTCTATCATCACTTCAGGATGATCGTCTGGAAAAAACTGCGACATCAATATCCATGATGGATACCCCTCCGGACTGGAATATGCAGGTTCTAGATGATTGTATTCGTGAAGTGCGGAAATACCCACTGCAACGCAAAATGGAACAGAAGCGTGAAGAGATGATTCAGGCTGAAAAGTCAGGTGACTTTTTGCGTGCGGCACAAATAGCAAGTGAGATTATAGCCCTAGAGAGACAATGACATGTTGACAGGATGTACCTAGGGAGGAGGGAGTCGAATTATGGCGAACGATCAGCATACTGAATTGGAAGCAGAATTTACTTTGGATCAGGTGAAGGATCAGCTCATTGAGCAAGGTAAGAAAAGATCATCATTAAATTACAAAGATATTATGGAGAAATTATCGCCGTTTGATCAAGACCCCGAGCAAATGGAGGAGTTCTACGAGCAACTCAGTGATTTGGGAATTGAGGTTGTAAACGAGAACGATGAAGAGGTTAACAGCCTCCGACCAAGCGAGGATAATGAGGATAAAGACAGCGATGATTTCAGCTTTGATGACGATCTGTCACTGCCACCAGGGATAAAGATTAATGACCCTGTCCGTATGTATCTAAAAGAAATCGGACGCGTTCCTTTGTTGTCGGCTGACGATGAAGTTGAGCTTGCTATGCGGATTAAGAATGGCGATGAAGAAGCTAAACGCCGTCTTGCAGAAGCGAACCTGCGTCTCGTAGTAAGTATCGCGAAACGTTATGTCGGACGCGGTATGCTGTTCCTGGATCTGATTCAGGAAGGTAATATGGGTCTGATCAAAGCAGTAGAGAAATTTGACCATAATAAGGGATTCAAATTTAGTACGTATGCTACTTGGTGGATTCGCCAGGCCATCACTCGTGCGATTGCGGATCAGGCGCGTACCATTCGTATTCCTGTACACATGGTGGAAACGATCAACAAGCTGATTCGGGTTTCTCGCCAATTGCTGCAAGAACTGGGACGTGAACCTTCCCCAGAGGAAATTGCGGCTGAGATGGAACTGACGGTTGAGAAAGTTAGAGAGATCATGAAGATTGCCCAAGAACCTGTATCCTTGGAAACACCAATTGGTGAAGAAGATGACTCTCATCTGGGAGATTTCATTGAGGATCAGGAAGCATTGGCTCCTGCGGATGCAGCGGCTTATGAACTCCTGAAGGAACAACTGGAGGATGTGCTGGACACGCTCACGGAGCGTGAAGAGAATGTACTTCGCCTGCGTTTTGGCCTTGATGATGGACGGACAAGAACGCTTGAAGAAGTCGGCAAGGTGTTTGGTGTTACCCGGGAACGGATTCGCCAGATCGAAGCCAAAGCATTGCGCAAACTTCGTCACCCTAGCCGCAGTAAACGGCTTAAGGATTTCCTTGAATAGTATTTCATGAACTGGACCTTCTGCTGCTCAGTGGCAGGAGGTTCTTTTATTTGAAATTTACGCTGGTAAAAAATGTGTTGACCTTGTGTATCTGGAAAGAAGGATGAACCAGTGAATTTGGAAAAACGCGACATCATTATAAAAGAGATTCAGTATTGGAGAAAAAGCCGGTTGCTGCCAGAGCAGTATTGCGATTTCTTAACCAATCTGTATGACGATGAGGATGCGAATAAGGATAACAATCCAATTTCGCTGAGAAATTTACAGCAGGGAAGCATCAAAATTTGGCTGTTTTCTTTTGGAATTATTTCCTTGATTTTCTTGATTAGTCTTTATTTTAGCGTTTTTCCTTGGCCTTTGCAACTTGCAACCGCACTATCTGTATTAATTATTTGTTATGGATACTCCGCCGTTTATAAGGACCGGAACAATGTTATCAGTCTTATCCTAGCGGGGCTGGGCAGTGTTTTAACGCTTGGTTTTGGGCTATGGCTGATTGATTTGCATGATCTGGATCCTCAGCTCTGGAGGCCTATTCTAATTGGGTGCTGCGGCTTGTTATGGTGTATTTTGGGATTTTTACTCCGGATAGGTTTGTTGCAGTACTGTGGTTTTGCTTTTTGGGCATTACTGTATGCAGGGTTCTTCGGTGGAAGAAGCCCGGAAGCCTCTATATTTGAACTGGAGTTCCTATGGCTGCCATTGTGTGTGCTGATGGTATGGTTAAGCTGGCTTTTGCATCATAAGGTAAGGGGTGTTGCCAGTGTTTATTTTGCAGTGGGAGTATCGCTTTGGATCATGCCAGAGCTTGACGCTCTTTTATTAAGACAGGATTATCCGCAGTGGATTTCATTGATGCTGATCCTAAAGATTGCAGCAGGGTTAGCTTTGTTGTTTGGGTTTCGAAAAAAATGGATAACGTGGGTGGCAACATGAACAATGTGAAATTATCAGATCGGCTTCAGCAATTGCTGGAGCAAATTCCGCAAGGAAGCAGATTAGCAGATATCGGTTCCGATCATGCCTTGCTTCCTGTGGCCGCTGTCGAAAGCGGTAAGGCTGTGTTTGCAATTGCAGGTGAAGTAAACCCGGGTCCCTTTGATGCTGCTTGTAAGGGCGTTGCAGAGGCTGGACTAGGGAAGGTGATCTCGGTGCGCCGAGGAGACGGCCTTGAGGTTCTGGAACCTGGTGAAGTCAATTGTATCACGATTGCTGGCATGGGAGGCGCATTAATTGCCGCGATTCTGGACCGGGGTCAAAGCCAAGGTAAGCTAAAAGATGTTACAACCCTTTTGCTTCAGCCGAATGTAGGCGAGGATATTTTGCGCCGCTGGTTATTAAATAATAAATGGGTACTCGTAGCTGAGAGAATTTTGGAAGAAGACGGGAAGCTATATGAAGTATTGACGGCTGTACCAGAAAATACGGACGCTGGAATTACAAATGAAAGTGTATATCGTGAATTAACCTTGGGGGATTCCGCTAAGGTCCTTGGGCAAGAGGCCTTGCTGCAAATGGGACCATGGTTGCTTCAAGCACCAAATGCTGTGTTTTTTGCTAAGTGGCAGGGTGAGATTCAGAAATTGGAAGGCATTTTAACATCGTTGTCACGTTCAGAACTAGAATCTGCTGAGAATAAACGGAAACAGATTCAAGGTCAGATCAGGGAAATTACGGAGGTGCTACAATGTTTGCCAAGGGACAAACAGTAATTCAGTATATGGAGCAACTGGCTCCTAAGCATTTAGCTGAGGATTGGGACAAAATCGGCCTTCAACTGGGCACGCTGCGAAAAGAAATAACTAATGTATTAGTTGCTTTAGATGTGAATGATGAGGTAGTTGAAGAAGCGATTCGTCTAGGCTGCAATTTGATTATTGCGCATCATGCGATTATTTTCCGTCCATTGCAAGGAATCCAGACAGACACACCGGCGGGCAAAATGTATGAAAAATTAATCAAGAATGACATTGCGGTGTACATCAGCCACACGAATCTGGATGTTACCGAAGGTGGAATGAATGATTGGATGGCGGAAGCTCTTGGCATAGAAAACGGAGTACCCATCAAAGACATTCATTCAGAGCAATTATCAAAGCTGGTAGTATTTGTGCCGAAGGATCATCATCAGAAGGTTCTGGATGCTATCCTGAATGCTGGAGCAGGGGCAATTGGCAACTATAGTCATTGCAGCTTCAATATCGAGGGATACGGTACTTTTATTCCAGGAGAAGGCACGGATCCTTATATCGGGGAAAAAGGTAAGATGGAACGTGCCGAGGAAATTCGTATTGAGACGATCGTCCCGCACTCCATCCGCAATAAAGTGGTGCAGGCTATGCTTAAGGCCCATCCTTATGAAGAGGTTGCCTATGATTTGTATTCAATGGATCTTAAAGGCCGCAGCTTAGGACTTGGGCGGGTAGGAAAGCTCAAAGAGCCTACAACCCTTGGACAATTCGTGGAGACGGTAAAAAAAGGTCTGAAGGTAGACCATGTACGGGTTGTTGGTGATTTGGACCGTCCAATTCGTAAAGCCGCTGTTCTCGGTGGCTCGGGTGGAAAGTATTATAACAGTGCTATTTTCCGCGGTGCGGATGTTCTGGTTACTGGGGATCTGGATTATCATACAGTACAGGATGCTGCGCTCGCCGGAATCACTCTGATTGATCCGGGACATAATGCGGAGAAGATCATGAAAGAGAAAGTAGCGGAGTGGATGGCTGGAAAACTGGCCGAGCATAAGTATGATACAGCTGTACATGCTTCGCAGGTGAATACGGAGCCATTTAAGTTCCTATAAAATTGCCATTTAATAATGCTTGTGCCAGACATGTGATGTCTGTATAATATATAATGTTGTTCGGAAAGTTTGACAGACAATCGCCGGTGACGTGAAGACGTCACGGGAGGAAAGTCCGGGCTCCATAAGGCAGGATGCTGGATAACGTCCAGTCGGCGCGAGCTGAAGGATAGTGCCACAGAAATGGACCGCCGATGGCCGCCTTAGGGCGGCACAGGCAAGGATGGAACCGAGGTGTAAGAGACCCCGAGGAACGCTGGTGACTTCGTTCCTGGTAAACCCCATCTGGAGCAAGACCTAATGAGACGCAGCTGAATAAGCAGCCTTAGCCTGAGGCGCGTCTAGGTTGGTCGCTGGAGCTGTGCAGTAATGTATGGCCTAGATAGATGATTGTCGCTTATGGTGGGAGGGTAGTTCCCGATCGAACCACGACGAGCACAGAACCCGGCTTACGGCAAACTTTCCTAACTGCAACGTTATAATAACAACACCATACAAACGGCGACGTATCCCGGTAACCCGGCTACGCCGCCTTTTTTGTTGCAGACAAATGCGGATAAGGCAAATATATAAAGCAGTGAATGCGTGAAAATGCAGGTGTTTAGTAACGTGATATGCAGAAATTGGATTTTTTAAAAGAATTGCTAGCGGCAGATGGGCTGATGACTGGTGGTTGATGAGCTGATTGTTGATGGCTGGTGGCTGGTGGTTGATGAGCTGATGGGCTGATGACTGGTGGTTGATGAGCTGATGGCTGATGGCTGATGGCTGATGGGTTGATGGGCTGATGGGCTGATGAGCTGATATGCTAACGGACCGAGATGCAGCTATTTGTGTATTTTATGCCTTTTTGGAGGAGTTTCGGACTGGAGAGCCGTTATTCGGCATAAACAGGGTGGATATCGGGCGTTTTGAATCCAATAGTGACTATGGAGTCCGATAGCAAACCAAATGAGCGGAATTGATGCAAATAAGAGCGCTGGGGTCCGATACGAACCTCCCGAACTCCCGAACTCAGAACTCCAGAACTCAGAACTCCAGAACTCCAGAACTCCAGAACTCCAGAACTCCAGAACTCCAGAACTCCATAGTTACTTTGAAGCCAGAATTAGATTAGTAGCTAGCAAACTGTAACAATGCGGAGCTTGGCTAATCTTCTGCGGGAAGATTGGAGTTAGTAGCAAAATATCAATTGTAACCTCTGGCTGTAACTTCGCTGTGAAATCGGGGTTAATTGAGTGGTAGATGTGTTGAGTAACTAGAGGATAATTGGTGATGCGGAAAGCGAAATGTGGGGAATTGGATATATGATGTGCAAAGGGTAGAAACGCGAATGTGAAAATGCGAAATGAGATGTGCAGAAACGCGAATGTGAAAATGCAAAACGAGCTGTGCAGAAACGCCGAATGTGAAAATACGAAATGAGCTGTACAGAGACGCTGAAATGTGGAAATCAGAAATGAGCTGTGTAGACACACAAATGTGGAATTGCGAAATGAGATTTGCAAAAACGCTAAAAGTAGAAATGCGAAAATTTGATTTGCAGAAATGCGTAAAGGTAACATTCTGCAAATGCGCAAAAGTGAAGACGCAGAAATCTGCTCACAAAAAATGGCTTCTCCGTCCAATAAAGGATGGAGAAGCCGTTTTAATTAGCTATCGTGGCTATTGATTATGAGCAGTTATTCACGACCGAACGATGTTTTGATTTTGCTGCCATTGAACCAATGCTTTCTCTAGACGTTGAACAGCAGCAGGAACTAGTTCGGGTGGCGTATGCGTGAAGTTAAGGCGCATTTTGTTTTTGTGAGGCTCCGCTGAATAGAATACCTCTCCGGGTACGAACGCTACTCCGTTTTCCACTGCCAGCGGGAGTAATTCTTTAGTGTTAATCTCTTCAGAAAGGGTAAGCCATAGGAACATGCCGCCTCTTGGCTCGAGGAAATGTGCTCCTTCCCAGTTATGTGATCTGAGCTCCGCGGACAGGAGCTTCATACGCGAATGATACTCTTTTGAGATGAGGCGGATATGCTGTTCAATATCAAAATGCAACAGCAGCTCATCTAAAGCACGCTGGTCGATGGTGCTGGAATGCAGATCGGCTGCTTGCTTTGCCTTGGCGATGGTCTTGATTAGTTCAGAATCGCCGATAATCCAGCCGGTGCGCAGGGCAGGGGCGACGATTTTGGAGAAGGTCCCTGTGTAGACTACACAATGATCCCCGCCGAAGCTTCTATCGATGGAGGCTAATGAGGGGGGATATAGAGTTTTATCTTCATCAAAGGTTATTTCTCCATAGGGATTGTCCTCTAGAATAAGAACACCGTAACGGCGGCAGATTTCAACCACCTTCTCGCGGCGTTCTTTACTCCAGGTTGCTCCAGACGGATTGTTGAAGGTCGGAACTGCGTATAGCAGTTTTGGCCGATGTATCCGAATCTGCTCTTCCAACTGATCCGGCAGAATGCCATGTTCATCATTTGGTATCGAATGAATAGCAGCCCGGTAAGAACCGAGTACCTGTAGTGCTGCCAAATAGGTGGGCGCTTCCACAAAAACTGCATCGCCGGGATCCAGCAATATTTTGCATAACAGATCTATAGCTTGCTGTGAGCCTGTAGTCAATACCATCTCAGAGGCTGTAACCGGGATACCTTGACGGGTAAGCCTTTCAGCGATTTTGTCACGTAGTGGAGTAAAACCCTCAGTAAGCCCATATTGAAGCGCTGAGGTGTCGCTGGAGAGCACGCGATTATAGGCATCACGTACGGCCTCCAAGGGAAACAAATCCTCCCCAGGCAGCCCGCCTGCAAGTGAAATGATGTCATTGCCCTGTGTAACTTTTAGAATCTCCCGAACTGCTGATGACCCTAGATGATTGGCTGCCGTTGAGTATTTGATATCCATAAATTAGTTCTCCACCTTTCGATTTGATGCTATCATAATAGGAGTGCTGTATAACAGTAAAGCGTTGAATATAACAGTGGAGGTGAAGGGTTCATGCATATCGATTTGAATCGCAGCGGCAGCAAAACTCTGCCCCATCAAATCAGTGAAACCCTCAGTCAGCGGATCTCATCAGGACTGCTTCAGCAAGGTGTCCGGCTGCCCTCCGTTAGAAGTCTAGCTATAACATTGAACGTGAGTCAGGTTACAGTAAGCAAGGCTTACGATATGCTTGAGAGACGAGGACTTATTTACTGCAGACAGGGTAAAGGCTGCTTTGTAGCCGATCCAACCCATAATAGACGTCAAGAAGAGGGTTGCTGGCAGGATTTATATGATGATTATTTGCCGCGGGCTCAGCTTTGGCGGAATTTTGATGTTTCGGAAGTGAAATATCCCTTTCATATAGCCGCCATCCACAGTGAGCTGCTGCCACTTCAAGATATTGGTGACACCTACGCGTCCTTGGTCAAAGAGCAACCGGAGCTTATGGCGACCTACGGAAATTTTCAGGGAGATCTTAAGCTGCGGAATGTCATGAGAGAACATTTGAAATCGCGTGGGATTTCGCTAACTTCTTCCGATTTGATGATAACCAGCGGGACCCAGCAAGGCATTGATCTGGTGGCTCGTACATTTGTTGGTCCTGGAGATACAGTATATCTTGAGGCGCCTAGCTATACTGGCGCTATTGATGTTTTTGCGGGACGAGGTGCAGAGATGATTTTTGTGCCTACGGATAGTGAAGGGATGCGGGTGGATATTCTTACAAAAATGTGTGATCAAAGACCCCCAAAGCTAATTTATACCATCCCTACTTTTCAAAATCCAAGCGGCGTAACTATGAGCATCACAAGAAGACAACGACTGCTGGAATTAGCGCGCAGCTACCGTTGCCTCATTGTTGAGGATGACCCATTTAGTGATTTATATTTCCATGAACCTCCACCTAGGGCGATTAAATCAATGGATCCCGATGGACATGTAGTCTATATGAAAAGCTTTAGCAAAGTACTTGCACCTGGTTGCCGAATTGCCTGTGTAGCCGCAGAAGGAAATATTCTGTCCCGGCTGATCGCCGCTAAATCTGCGAGTGACCTTGGAAGTCCCTTGCTGACACAGAAGGCCGTATTACCCTTCATCGCTGAAAAATACGACGCCTACGCAGCACAGCTACGAATTACACTCCGTGGTCGTATGGAAAAGGCGGCGAAGCTTCTGAAGCTGTACGCGCCGCCTGGAGTGAACTATATTCTACCAGAGGGAGGACTTAATCTCTGGCTGGAGCTGCCCCCTTCTCCTGATATCGCAAGCCTGCATGACTTGGCGGAGCAGGAGAGCATTTCTTTTTTACCCGGTGATGTCTGTTACTCTGCGGAAACGCCTTCCCGCCACATCCGTCTTTGCTATTCGCAAATGAAGGAACCGGAAATGGAGGAAGGGTTACAGCGGTTTCTGCGCTTACTTGGCCGGTTTTTGCAATGACACGGTTAAGGGGTGTTATTTGTTCTTTGTTTTAATTGATTCATTTGCTGGCGTACATGTTGAGGGAAAAGCTGCAATGGGACTTGATTGCCGCTTGCCGCTTGTAGCGTTTTATAAATATCGACCTGACCCCAGCCAAAATATTTATCATGGCCGGAAGTTCCCAGATCAACAGCGTTTTTGGTCATAAGGTCCATAACTTCCTTATTCGTCAGATTAGGATTCAGTGAACGTACCAAACCCGCCAGCGCAGCGACATGGGGACTGGCCATCGACGTGCCGGATAAAGCGGCATATTGGCTGTCCGGATAGGTGCTTGCGATGCTTTCTCCGGGTGCAGCGACATCAATATAATCGCCGTAGTTGGAGAAGGAGGCTTTTTCCCCTGAAGCATTTGTAGCAGCCACTGCAATCACTTCGGGATAAGCTGCAGGGTATCCAGGCCGCTCTGTATTATCATTGCCTGCTGCAGACACAAGCACGATGTCCCGGTCGTAGGCGTATTTAATCGCATCATGGAGGAACTGAGAGTCGGCATAATTCCCTAAACTTAAGTTAATAACCTTTGCGCCATTGTCAGCTGCCCATATGATACCTTCTGCTACGGAATAAGTCGTTCCGGCACCTGAGTTATCTAGCGCTTTTACAGGGAGGATCTTATTGTACCAGCTGATGCCAGCTACACCTTCCCCGTTGTTAACAAGTGCGCCAATGATTCCAGATACATGTGTACCGTGACCTACATCATCCTCGGGTGTGGAACCATTGGTAATGGCATTATAACCAGTCAAAAGCTTACCTTGTAAATCAGGATGATTAATCTGTACTCCCGTATCCACCACGGCCACAACCACTTCTTTGCTGCCTTTGGAAAGATTCCACCCTAGCTCGGTTTCAATCGCCGGGAGGTTCCATTGGTAAGTGGAGAATAACATGTCGTTAGGAGTGACAGTTCCTTCAGCGTTTTTAGTGATGGTATCATTGGTTAAATACATATAGTGAGGTTCCGTATATTCGGGATGCCATTTGTTGGTGAAATAGGATTTGAGCTGATAGTAGGTCATCTTCTCAGAGCGAAAGATATAGGCATATCCCAGCTTGCGTGGCTGCTTGCAGTGGATATCGGCGACTATCGTCTGGAGCTGTCCTTGAGTCGGAGCATTTCCCTGAAAACGGACTACAATTTCATTCTCATAAAAATGGCTGGCATTTTCGTTATCATGGCCTGTCTTGACCGTAATGTCCTTTAAGTTATCGGTATGGACTGATTCCACATGGTATTTGCCTTCCTTAGGATACGGAATGAGACGCAGGTTCTTCAGCTGATGGTCTGCCACACGCCCAAGCACCTTTTGGTTGATAAGTGCAATAATCCCTACATTTTTTTCTTTGTTCCGCTGAGCGATAAAGTAATATTTTTCTTTACCGATTGTAAACGTTGGAGATTCATAGGATTGATGACCGTGGATTGCTGATTTTGCCGTATTGAGATATTTTTGAAGCTGCTTGTTCTCCTGTTCGGTTCCTTTTGGAAAAGATGACTTAAAGGTCTCAGTCTTTTGTGTGCGAAAATCGATCCACATCAGCATGGAGATAAACCCGTGGTCTTGCTGCAATCGTTTCGCATACACTGATTTATCATGAATCGAAGACATCCCGTCTGTTTCAGACAGGAGTTTAGTTAAATGTCTACTGACATCGACTCTATTCAGATGATCTGTCGCCTCCACATCCTGGCCTAAGGAGGTTTTCTTTAATGTTTTTTCCTGAGAGGGATTTGGAGGTGAATGCAAAGCTGAAGTTGCAACCGGATTCTGAACAGCGACTTTAGCGGCATCTCTGGTCGTCCCATTAGTGGCAGGCCGCAGGGCAAAGGTAAGTAACCCAACTGTAAAAGCTGCTGTAACCAAACCTGCAACTGTTAGATTTTTTCGTGACATGATTTCCGCTCCTCTATGCAATGTAATGTCTATAGGTTTAGAAGAGAGCGTATCTTTTATGCATCTTAGAAAAGGATACCTTCCTAACGTTTTTTATGATAATATCAGAGAGAATAAGTATCTCGAATTGTCTTCTTGATTGTGTAAGAGATACCTCATTAGATGTTGTTCTTAATAATTGTTCAGAAGGTTAGACTTCTCTGTGTTCACATCCTGATATTGCAAGAATAAAGAGATACGTCCTTAGGGCGGTTTCTTTCAGAGGATTAACTTTATTGACTACAAGAGCAGGGAATAATAAGGAGGAGCAACCGCTATGTCAGCAGCCAATGTGCAGAAATTATGTGAATCGACGAGAGATAAACTTAAAGTGGTAATCGACAAAATGGAAGTATTTCTAAATGAGCATGCATTGCCTCAGCTTGTAGTTGAGGGAGATGAGGAAACTGTACAATTTTACCAAGGTTTTCTGTCCGATCTTCGTCATCTATTAGTGTTCTCGGAAATGTCATATGAGAAATTAGGCGTTGCGCTGCGTCGTGCGACATTCGATGAATCTTTTGCACAGAAAGCGCTTTATAATGTATATCACTATGGCGTGAACAACTTCTTTTATCCGAAAAATGAAAGCTATTCTGAAGATGGCCGTTACGCTTATACTGGTCAGGATGCAATCCGTTTCCGCAAAAAGCCAGTACGTCCCGCACGTGATATCATCCTAGAAATCACCAAAACGTATGAAGATCTTCGCGATGATCTCATTTATTATGAGAACGACTATTTGACCGAGAAACGTATGCAAAATCAGGTTTAACTTCTAAATAGTGATCTAAAGGGATCAGCACTTTGTCATTTTGTAATGACGATGAGCTGGTCCTTTTTTGCGTGGATTGAAAGCCTGTCTCGATACATCAACTGGAAACCACTCTGTCGAATAGCGGGTAAATGGAGCGGACATAATGAAGCCGAGGTGATAATTATGTCGAGTGAAAAACCATTAGTAAAATGTAGCGTGAGCAATTGTCATTATTGGGGTGAGCATAATTTATGCCGGGCTGAAGAAATTGTCATTGAGATCGATAAGCACGTAGGCAATGGTTATAAGGAAGAATATGCTGAAGAAATGACGAATGAAGGTCACCGCGATCATGCCAGTACATCATCTGCAACATGTTGTCTGACGTTTAAGCCGAACGCTTAGGAGGCCGCCAGAATGGACACAGAAAAGGATAATGAATCAAGCTCATCACGGGAACAATCCGTTCCGAGAAAAGTCATTCTTCGTCCGCGGAGAGTGGACTATCCTCGTCGGGACAGAGAGCATCGCGAAGAATACGCTGCTGAGGTAAATCCGGTTCCAATGCAGGTACGGGATGCCCCGCGTATAGTGGAAGAGCGCAAGGACAGTGAAGCGGAATATAGTGGAAGCCGGATAATGGGGTATGTTGGACTGGGGATGGGAATCGCCTCATTGTTCATCTGGTCCTTTATTCTCGGACCCATCGCTGCCGTAGTTGGTTATTATTCCTATGTCAAAGAGCAAAAAACGCTTGGGGCATGGGCAATGGGCTTAGGGATTGTTGCGACACTAAGCTACTTCGTGATGATTCCCTTTGCGCGCTAAAAAGAACTGAATGGCTTTGATCTAAACAGGCTTTTAGACCTAAATATCAGGGTCTGAAGTCTGTTTTTTCATTCCAACATATAGCAATAATCTCAGATAAAATGTAAGATTAAGCCGTAATTCATCGAAATTTCAACGCGAAACCTTATATATGATTCGAGTAGGACAAAAAAAGGAGTGCGCCAGCATGCAGATCAATCCCGCTGTAACCGACGGGTTAGGGCAGCTTAAATGGATCAACCTTAAGGCTACAACCGAAAAAACTAGCTCCGCGAATGGAAATGAACGGTCAACGGGGGTTTCAGCTTCTGGATTTGCGACAATGCTTCAGGCAATGTCAACGAGTAGTGAAAGTTCAAGCTATTTGACCTCTCTCCCGGATGCAACTTCAGTCAGCAGCTTGTTATGGCAGCAGATAGGTGGGACAACAGAAACCTTCAATAACATAATTTCCGGGGAAATAACGGGTTCTACACCTACAAGCTATGATGATCTCATCCAGAAGGCGAGTGCTAAATATGGCGTGCCGATTGATCTGATCAAAGCAGTGATTGATACTGAATCTTCGTTTAATCCTAATGTGGTCTCTTCGGCAGGGGCTAAAGGTTTAATGCAGCTTATGGATGGCACCGCGAGCGGCTTAGGGGTTACTGATTCGTTCGATCCGGCGCAAAACATTGATGGCGGCGTACGTTATTTATCTTATCAACTGAAACGCTTTGGCGGAGAGGAAAAGATGGCACTTGCAGCGTACAACGCAGGGCCGGGACGGGTAACAGATCTTGGAGTAACCAATGATCAGGAATTATTGGAGAAACTTAGCCTGCTTCCAAAAGAGACACAGTCTTATATCTTCAAAATAGAACGCGCTCGCGCTCAATACGCGGTATAATAAAAAGGATCAAACGGGAAACACCGTTTGATCCTTTTTCGATAATAAGTTCACTCAACGAAGTAAAGGAGACATTTGACATATGCTTTACTGGGATTATGCCGCCGCTACACCGCCCTATGAAGAAGTGGTGCAGACGATGGAACAAATTATGAAGCTGCATTATGCGAACCCTTCCTCTTTACACCGTGCGGGCAGTGAAGCGGGTAAGCTGATCAGACGGTCGCGTGAAGTATGCGCTGCTGCTTTATCTGTACAACCGCAGGAGATTCTATTTACTTCTGGTGCAACGGAAAGCAATAATTTGGCGATAAAAGGCGCTGCTCTGCAATATCAGACTAGAGGCCGCCATTTGGTAACTACAGAAATAGAGCATCCCTCTGTATATGAGAGTTTCCTGCAATTGCAGCGAATGGGCTGGGAGGTTACTTTTGTAGCACCCGATAGCACTGGCGTTGTTGATCCTGAGCGCGTAGCTGCTGCTGTCCGGCGCGACACAGTGCTTGTTAGTGTGATGCATGTCAATAACGAGATTGGAACGATACAACCGCTTAAAGAGATGGGTAAGCTGATTAAAGCTGTGAATCCGCGAACCTTATTTCATGTAGATGGTGTTCAGGGATATGGTAAGCTTGTAGTTGATCTAAAGGATTGGCAGGTGGATCTTTATAGCCTGTCTCCTCATAAGCTTCGAGGCCCACGTGGAGTGGGATTACTGTATATCAAAGATGGAATTAAGCTATTCCCATTGCTTACAGGGGGCTCTCATGAAGAAGGACAACGCGCTGGAACTGAAAATGTACCTGCGATTGTCGCATCCTCCAAAGCTATCCGCATGAGTGGTGAGCAGCGCGAACCCTTCGTTGCCCAGTTGGTTCCACTCCGAGATCGATTATTACGCTTCTTGCGCACCGTTCCTGAATTTGTTATAAACAGCAGAGAGGATGGAGCTCCCCATATTGTGCATTTCTCTTACCCTGGCATGAAGGGAGAGGTATTCGCCCGCAAGCTGGAGGAACTGGGGATGGTAGTCTCCACCCGCTCGGCTTGCTCCTCACGACTGGCTGAGCCTAGTCGTGTGTTATTGTCTATGGGTAAAGATGTCTCCAGTGCTTTAGGTGGGATTCGTATTAGCCTTGGCGACAGTCATACAGATGAGGATGTCTCTGCGCTTGAGCAAGCATTAACCACTGCGGTACAAGCTTTAAAGATTGCTGAAGGAGGAATGAAGTAACATATGAGCATGATGAACAAGGAATCTGCAGAAGGCAGAGCCCATAGTATAGAATACGCTGATATGCTGCTCCTGCGTTTTGGGGAGTTTACTTTAAAGGGCAAAAATCGTACCCGATTTGAAAAAACCGTACTGCGTCATGTGAAGGAATTGATTAAGCCTTATCCAAACGTAGTTCTGAGCAAGGAATTCGGAAGAATTTACGTGGAACTGAACGGGGAATCTGCGATTGAATTGGTACAAGCACTGAAGAATGTCTTTGGCATTGCTTCTGTCAGTCCAGTGAAGGTTTCTAAGTCAGAGCTTGAGGATATTGTAGCGGTAAGCCGTCAATTTTTGGAGATAATCGCGCCTGCTCCGGGCACCAGATTTAAGGTTAATGCTCGGCGGGTATGGAAAGAGTTCCCTTACGGCTCCATTGAGATGAATAAACTGATCGCGACACCACTATTGCAAGGATATCCTGGCCTCACCGTAGACGTTAAATCGCCTGAATTAGAGCTGAGGGTCGAAATTCGTCAGGGACATACTTATATTTTCTGTGAAAATATTGCCGGTGTAGGTGGATTTCCATTAGGCACTAACGGAAAAGCGATGTTATTGCTGTCCGGTGGCATTGATAGTCCCGTAGCAGGCTGGTCATCCATGCGGCGCGGACTTGAAGTGGAGTGCGTGCATTTCTACAGTTATCCTTATACAAGCGAGCTTGCTAGACAAAAGGTTGTGGATCTTGCGCGAGTATTGTCACGCTATGCGGGTGTAATCAAGCTGCATCTGGTACCCTTTACAGAAGTGCAGACTTCCTTTACCGGCATCGGCCAGGATAATCTGATTATTACACTGATGCGGCGGGCAATGCTGAGAATTACTACCCAGCTTGCGGAGCGCGAAGGTGCATTGGCGATTGTAACCGGGGATAGTCTGGGACAAGTCGCTAGCCAGACCTTGCCAAGCATGAACGTGATTGGCCGGGCGACAACCCTCCCCCTTCTGCGTCCGCTGGTAATGATGGACAAAAGTGATATCGTGGACCTGTCGAAGAACATCGGCACCTATGAGTTGTCTATCCTTCCTTATGAGGATTGTTGTACTTTATTTGTTCCAAAATCACCTACAACAAATCCGAATTTACGGATTGTGGATAAGATAGAGGCTACGCTTCCGGGATATTCTGAACTTCTGGAAGCGGCGATTGAAGCCACAGAGACCGTGTTAATCACTCCTTATGGAGATGAGAAGCCTAGTGATGTTGTAAGTGTCGAGGCGGGATTACAGGAAGAATGGTTCTAAAATAATAAACCAAAAAACTGCCTTGGAGTGTAGTGAAATCTACGTTCTGAGGCAGTTTTTTGTGGTTTAGACGATTGTGCCCTCCTGAGGCTCTTCTGGTTTTGATTGGCGTTTCCAATGTCCCGCTGCCAAGATACCTATAATGATCACGATTATAAACAGATATTTGAGCAGCGGATGATGATCAAAAAATGGCGCAAGCTGATGTTCATCTGTCATCATACTTGAAGCAGTAAAGCCTAAGACAGCAGAACCAATATAAATGATCCATGGATATTTGTTGATTAATTTAATAAAAAGGGTACTTCCCCACACCACGATGGGAACACTGATCAGCAGTCCTATGATAACCAGTGAGATATTATGCTTGGCAGCTCCGGCAATGGCGATCACATTATCAAGGCCCATGGCAGCATCAGCTAAAATGATTGTACCTACAGCGGACCACAAGCTTTGACCTGCCTTGATATCTGTTGAAGTGTTCTCACTGGTTAACAGCTTATAGGCAATCAGAATGAGTAAAATCCCTCCGGCAAGCAGTAACCAGGGGATTTTCAACAGCCATACGACCAGAATCGTTGCGAAGATCCGCAACACTACAGCGCCTGCTGTTCCAAATACGATAGCCTCTTTTTGCGTGTCGGACGGTAAATTACGCGCTGCAAGTCCGATCACAATGGCATTATCTCCCGCCAGAATAAGATCTAGAAAAATAATGTTGAGCAGCGATAATATAAACTCCCAGATGGATGTATTCAAAGCGAAGTCACTCCCAAGTTTTGTTAGATTGAGCTGCAAAATATGCTTAGTTTTGTATACGCAAAAAAAGGAGCCAACATGCGTTCACGCTCAAAAAAAGTTGGACAGGAAGCATAGCTTGTCATTTCCGAACATACAAGTAGTTACATGTGACTCGGGGAGGTAAGTGCGAATGGATTCATTATTGCTCCTTGGTGAAATATTGATGATCAATCTGGTGCTGAGCGGAGATAATGCAATGGTTATCGCAATGGCCAGCAAGGATCTTTCGGCGAAGCACCGAAAGACTGCGGTATGGTGGGGCTCAGCAGGCGCAGTTGTTCTGCGGTGTTTGCTTACTTTTGTTGCGGTATTGCTATTAAAAATCCCTTATATTCAGGCTGGAGGGGGGATGCTGCTGCTATGGATAGCGTTCAAGCTGCTGTTGGAGGAAGAGGAGGATCTCAGAGTAAGGGAATCTTCCTCAGTCTGGAAAGCAATCCGAACGATTCTTGTAGCGGACTTTATTATGAGCCTGGATAATGTACTAGCCATTGCGGGAGTAGCTAAAGGAGATTTAGCTTTAATTGTCATCGGGATTGCCCTTAGCATTCCGATAGTAGTGTGGGGAAGCGGCATCATTGTAGGCTGGCTGCATCGGTTTCCAGTGCTCGTATTTATCGGTGCTTATATATTGGCGTTTACAGCAGGGGATATGTTGCTTCAGGATGCAAAATTAGGGACGATGCTCTCCTTTTTATTCCCCTCCTTACATTCCTTTTTGCCCATTGCCTTAGGCATATTAGTTGTGGTTACGGGAGCAATTAAACGCAGAAAAACATCTGCAGGTTAATAAACTGCAATAAAAGGCAATACTAAACGGACATCTCCATAAATTGGAATTGTCCGTCTTTTTTGCGCGATCAGAAGTGCTTATAGACACTGATTAATCACAGGGAGTGATGGCATTTTGTGTATGTTTCGGATAATATATGAGTAAGAATCCTGTCGCTTTCAGGCTATAAGGTGACGAGGAAATGAGGTAGACGTGAAATTGAAGGGATGGGTGAAGGATGTCTTCAAAGAAAGATATACAGCTAGGAATTTTTATTGTTGCTGCTGGCATCGTGATTTTATTAGGTAAGCTGGGCGTCTTCGGATTTTTGGGCCGCGCGCTTTGGCCTCTAGTGATTTTAATTCCAGGAATAGTGCTGCACATGTTATTTTTCAGCCGTCGTGCTTCGGCCTCGGTATTGGTTCCTGCTGGGATATTAACGGTGTACGGTTTGTTGTTTGGCCTTTGCAATATTTGGGGATGGGGGCTTATGAGTAACTTATGGCCTGTGCTGTTGCTTGGTCTTGCCGTGGGCTTGTATGAATATTCTATCTATGAACCAAGACGGACGGGTGGACTGTCAGCAATTGCTGTAACATTAGGCTTACTAAGCCTTGCACTTTGTATTTTCAACCTTATGGGCACCGGCGCGATCTACCTGATCGGGATTGTATTAATAGCTGCAGGAATTTGGCTGATTACCGGTCGAGGCAGAGCACGTGGCCGGAATAGATGGTACCGAAGTTAATTGCTGTAGGATCTTGTGAAAAAAAACGGAAATTGGTAACTGTTTTTTCATAAAAAGACTTGCTTTTCATGGTACTTTCACTATAATATTAATGTTATGTTGAAGCGTCGGCTTTCTGCCTGGCGCTTCTTTTGTGAGACTGCCGTGACATGCTATGAATTTTAACAGTTTTAATTTGATAAATGAGAGGATTTGGATACAAATCATGCATTCAAGAAAAGATATTCGCAACATTGCGATCATTGCCCACGTTGACCATGGCAAAACAACACTCGTCGATCAGCTCCTTCAACAATCGGGGATCTTCAGCGCCCATGAGCACTTGCAAGAACGTGCTATGGACTCTAATGATATCGAGCGGGAACGTGGAATTACAATCCTAGCTAAAAATACAGCAATTACTTATAAAGAGTTTTTGATCAACATTGTGGATACACCTGGACATGCTGACTTCGGTGGCGAAGTAGAACGGATCATGAAAATGGTTGACGGTGTATTGCTGGTTGTTGATGCTTATGAAGGCTGCATGCCGCAAACGAAATTCGTTCTGCGTAAAGCATTGGAACAAAAACTTACACCGATCGTTGTCGTGAACAAGATTGACCGTCCAGCTGCTCGTCCTAAGGAAGTTATTGATGAAGTGCTCGATTTGTTCATCGAACTTGAAGCAAATGACGAACAATTGGAATTCCCGGTTGTTTATGCATCTGCTCTTAATGGTACATCAAGCATGGATCCTGAGAAACAAGATGAAACGATGCTTTCGCTCTACGAAACCATCGTTGAACATATTCCAGCTCCAACCGAAAGTGTTGAAGAACCGCTTCAATTCCTCGTAACGTTGATGGATTATAACGAATACTTGGGTCGTATTGCGATTGGACGTGTTAACCGCGGTGTGATCAAACAAGGTCAATCTGTAACAGTTATTATGCGTGATGGTAAGAGCAAAACTGCACGTATCGAGAAATTGTTCGGCTTCCAAGGTTTGAAACGTATTGAAACAGAGCAAGCGGGCGCAGGGGATATCGTTGCTATTGCAGGGATCAAGGACATCAACATTGGTGAGACCATTGCTGATCCTGCAAACCCTGAAGCACTTCCGGTTCTGAAGATTGACGAGCCAACCATGCAAATGACATTCCTAGTGAATAACAGTCCTTTTGCTGGTAAAGAGGGTAAATGGGTAACTTCCCGTAAACTACGTGAGCGTCTCTTTAAAGAACTTGAAACAGATGTGAGCTTGCGAGTGGAAGAAACTGATAGTCCTGACGCATTTATCGTTTCTGGACGCGGTGAGCTTCACCTTGGTATTCTGATCGAGAATATGCGTCGTGAAGGTTACGAAATGCAAGTTTCTAAACCACAAGTAATCATTAAAGAAATCGACGGTGTCAAAATGGAGCCGCTTGAGCGTCTAATGATTGATATTCCAGAAGAAAGCATGGGCTCTGTTATGGAGAGTCTGGGTACTCGTAAAGCCGAAATGGTCAATATGATTAACAACGGTACGGGTCAAGTACGTCTGGAGTTCCTGATTCCTGCACGTGGTTTGATTGGTTACAACACTTACTTCTTGACTTTGACACGCGGTTACGGCGTTATGAACCATGCTTTTGACAGCTATGCTCCACTGGTTGCTGGTCAAGTTGGCGGACGTCATCAAGGTGTGCTTGTAGCAAGTGAGACTGGATCAACAACTCAATACGGAATCGTGGGTGTTGAGGATCGTGGTATTCTCTTCTTGGATGCAGGTACAGAAATTTATGAAGGTATGATCGTAGGTGAGCATACCCGTGATAACGATATTATCGTTAACATCTGTAAGGAAAAAGCACTTACCAACATGCGTACCTCAGGCAAAGATGATACTGTAAAAATGAAGACACCACGCACCTTCTCTTTGGAAGGCGCACTTGAATATTTGAACGATGATGAATATTGTGAAATTACACCTAAATCCATTCGTTTGCGTAAAAAGATTCTGAACAAAGGCGAACGCGAACGTGTAGAGAAACAACGTAAAACAGCACAAGCCAACGCGTAAACACATGCTTTTGAATAAGACCGCCGGATTATTGCATCCGGCGGCTTTTTTTAATATAAGAAACAAAAAATTCCCCTACTGATGATATAATGTAAACGTATCTTAAATTTGGGAGGAGTGCGGTTATCTATGCAGGTGTGGTTCGCTGAGCATCCAATCGTCGCTTATATTGTTATCTTTATATTGCTTACTTTTGTTTATAATCAAGTCTTTCGTGTGAATCAAAAGTTATCGATTGGCAAGGAAATCATGCTCTACATAATGATGGCGATTGGCTCTGGCATGCTCCTCATTTTCCAACATGATAAGCTTCCGATTATCCAATGTCTGTTGGTTGCTGTCGGATTAATGCTGATGGTACGGATACGTTATATAGTAGAAGCTCGACAGAAGAGAAAGGCTGCGGCAGCAGCGAAGAGATCGTAATCGCAACTTTTGTACCTTATGGATCGTCTAATTAATGTAGCAATTCTAATTCTAAATGAAATGAAAAGGACTTTATTCTATTATGAGTACAAGAAACAGCGGTTTACCTCCAAGAGCAAACGGGCAACAACCTACTAATAGAAAACAGCCTGTGAAGGGTGTTTCTAAGAAAAAAACGAAAAAGAAAGTGAAAAAGAGAGGTTTTTTTGGCAGATTAGTTAGAGTATTGTTAACTTTGCTAATTATTGCGATCCTCGGCGTGCTGGGTTATGGCGGTTATCTGTATTGGAAGCTTGAGCATGGCGTATTTAATGCAGGGGTTGAGGGTACGGTTGCTCCAGGGCAATCCGCTTCAGAAAAGCCACTGACGATGCTTATACTGGGAACGGATAACAGACCTAAACACGAGTCTTATTTGACTGACGTAATCATGGTTGCAGCACTTAATCCTAAGACCAAATCAGCGACCATTGTTTCGCTTCCTCGTGATACCTATGTGGAGCTAAGCGGCTATAAGAAAACGAAGATTAATGAATTTTATGCTCGCTTCAAGGGTAAGGAGAAATCCTCCGGTCTACTGGCTGAAGACGAGATGAAGACGATGATGGGTAAGTATTTGGACATTGATGTAGATTATACAACGATTCTTGATTTTCAGGGCTTCCGGGATGTGGTGGACGAGCTTGGGGGAGTCGAAGTAAATATTAGTGAAAATATGTGTTATACAGACACTGTGGACGGCACGAATATCAATCTGAAAAAGGGTCCGGCAGAGCTGGATGGAAAAAATGCATTGGACTATGTGCGGTATCGTAAATCCAATTGCAAGCCTAAGACTAACGCTTCAGATGATTTTGATCGCAACAAACGCCAGAACGAAGTCCTGAACAGTCTGGTGGATCAGATGCAATCGCTTGGTGGCGTATTGAAAATCGGCAAGGTGCTTGATGCAGTGGACAGTAACATGAAGACAGATATCGAAAATTCGCAAATCAAAGATATGATTGCGACGTATTGGAAGATTTCCAAAGAGAATATCGAATTCAAGCCGGTTACTGGTACGTGGCGAAGTCCATATGTATATATTAATGATGAGGAGTTGGAGGCCGCTAAGAAAAGCTTGCAGGATCGAATTGCAGGAATTTCCACTGGAGCTGATTCGACAACTGCTGAGGCGCCTTGAGGACCTTAATATCTTCCATAGCTAAAATTGAATGCAAGTTTCAGCCTGTGCTATAATATAATAAATCGAATGAATTAACGTCGCATAGGGGGCCAGTACTTATGTCCGAAGCCGTTGCTCAGCTGAATGAAACTTTGCTATCGATGCTGCAATCGGAAACCTTTGTTCTTCTAAACACAGTTGATGCGGAGACAGGCGGTCCTACATCCACAGCTATTTCGTGGCTTTATGCTGTTAGTCCTAGTACTGTGCGTTTGGCTATTGATCATCGTTCAAGACTTGTGAATAATATGAAGGTTAATCCATTAATAACTATAACTGTGTTTGGTGAAGGAACTGTCTATGCCATTAACGGTAGTGCTGCTGTAAGGCAGGACCCGCTAGAGGATGTTCCCTTTAAGATGTGCTGTTTTGATGTTGAAATTAAAGCGGTCCGCAACGCGCTTTTTTACGGCGCGCAGCTTGACTCCGCCCCAAGATATGCGAAAGTTTATGATGGACGTGCCGCTGAGAAGTTGGACGGACAAGTATTTGCTGCCATGAAAAAAGCCTAGTGAAAATATCACTGGGCTTTTTTTGAATTCTAAGGACTTCTTTTGTCCTTTATCCACTACTGTGCATTTCTTTGCGGCTTGGTATCCTCTGGCAGCTGTGGCATGATTCGTCCGATAATATCAGCCAGCTCGGATGAGAATCCGGAAATCGGATGTCCCTTGGAGATATGGCGGCTCATTTCCGCTAATCTGCTGGAGAGATCCATATCCGCTGTGACAAGCGCCCGTACACTTCTTGGGTCTTTGCGGATAGCTTCTGCTACAGAATATTTGATGCTTCCTACACGTGAGCGGCCTAGAGAACCTTCTACATCAAGACCAACAATGGCAACTTTGTTCATGACTACACAGTGTGCGCCATTTACACCGGGAACTCTTTTGGCCAACTGTTCAAAATGATCCTTAAGTGCAATTTCATTTTCTCCATTAACATTGACGGCTTGACCAGCTTTTGAGGTGGCTTTAGGATTAGTCGCACCATCATTGGACAATTGCCGAACCTCATGGTTCCCCGTACCCTTTACAGCATTCGCAGATTGTTTATTCTGAGGAGAGGGTGATGTCTTTTTATTAGCGATACCGCAGCTTGTCAGTAGCAGCAGTACCAGCAACAGACATATTGATTTTCTCATATGTGATTACTCCTTTCAGCCAATGAATCGTTTCTGTACCTTATCTTTTCCCTTGGCGGAAAGAGTTATGTATGATCAATCAAACCAGGCGCTGTGGAGGGGATAATATGAACAAGATATTTGTGCTAGATACCAACGTGCTTTTGCACGACCCCAATTCAATTTTCTCTTTCAAGGAGCATGAGGTGGTTATTCCGGCCGTTGTGCTGGAAGAAATCGACTCCAAGAAGCGCAATGCTGACGAAATCGGTCGGAATGCCCGTACGGTATCCCGATTGCTTGATGGACTCCGGGAACTAGGTCATTTGCATAGTGGTGTGGAACTGGAGCATGGAGGCAAGCTGAAGGTAGAACTTAACCATCGCAGTTTTGTGAAGGTACAGGAAATGTTTGGTGAGGTGTCTAACGACAATCGGATTTTGGCTGTTGCGCTCAATTATTTGAATGAAGAGAATGAGAAGCCTGATCCGCGTCCCGTTGTGCTTGTGAGCAAGGATGTACTGGTTCGTATTAAAGCGGATGTACTTGGAATTACGCCAGAGGATTATTTGTCAGATCGTACTGGAGACTTAAATGAACTATACACTGGTTACCAATCTCTGCAGGTGCATCCCGCATTGATTGATGAATATTATAGTCACCGCTCTCTGACGGTAAAACAGCTCGCGTTGTCGTATCCGTTGTACCCTCATGAATTTGTGATTCTCAAGGATGAGATTGGCACTGGCAAATCAGCTCTTCTCAAAGTGAATAGTGATGCCACACGTCTGGAGCCACTCTATCTGGGCAATGATTCGGTTTGGGGGATTAGCGCCCGTAATGCTCAACAACGAATGGCACTGGAGCTGCTGCTAAATGATGAAATCCCACTCGTAACGATCACGGGTAAGGCTGGGACAGGGAAGACGTTATTGGCGCTTGCAGCCGGACTATTCAAAGTGGAGGATGAACATAAATACAAAAAATTGCTTATCGCCCGTCCGGTTGTTCCTATGGGTAAGGACATTGGTTACTTGCCCGGTGAGAAGGATGAGAAGCTTAGACCCTGGATGCAGCCTATTTATGATAATCTGGAATTCCTGTTCGATACCAAAAAAGCTGGCGATATCGATAAAATCTTAATGGGGTTAGGCAGTATACAGGTAGAAGCCTTAACCTATATTCGCGGCCGTTCAATCCCATCACAGTTCATTATTATTGATGAGGCGCAGAACCTTTCCCGTCATGAGGTGAAGACCATTGTCTCCAGAGCGGGAGAAGGAAGTAAAGTCATTCTAATGGGCGATCCGGAGCAAATCGATCATCCATATCTGGATGCTGCGAGCAACGGACTGAGCTATATCGTCGAGAAGTTTAAGCAGCAAGGGATTAGCGGACATATTACTTTGGAAAAAGGTGAACGTTCCCGCTTGGCGCAATTGGCCGCGGATCTACTCTAGCCGTTCATGAATCCAATTTTCAGCCGGGAGAAGCAAACACTCCCGGCTTTTTCCTGCCCGCCCGGAAACGGCAGAGGAATTTAAAGTTGGTTGTGGTGATTAGAGCCATGGAAAGAAAGTTTGGAACTGTAGAAGCGAAGCGTTCGCCTTTATCCTCGGATTTTAACCGCATGATGCGGTAATTAAATCAGGAAATCTGAGGATAACAGCGATCGGAAGTCCAAAGCTTTCTTGTAATGGCGGTCAGATCACCTTCCTATTTTTAATGCCTCTGGCGTTTCACCCATATAATAGAAAGAGAACGGTTTCACAAACTAAAGACAAGCACCGGAGGGTTTGGTAAAATAGGGGAGACCAATCAAAAGGGAAGGTGGGAAATCGTGCTGAAACGCAAAAATTATTGGCTGCTTTTTGCAATTTTACTACTATCGCTGACAAGCCTGTCGCCCAGTATGGAATTGAGTACCAGTAACGATCCACGTCCTATGAAAAGACCGCAAAGTCAGTCGACCAATCCCTCTTCCGGAGATGAGGGAACTATAGATAGCTTACATATAAGAGTATCGTTAAATAGCGAAGAATTTAGTGAACTGGAGCTCCTTAGCAACCGCTATACCTTAGAAAGTGGAGTAAAGGTTATTTTAAGCAATGTGGATATTGAGGATGCCGATGAGGTATTGAAGCATGATTTAACGATCGGGGACAGCCCGGATATAGTCATGGCAGATGGACGAAGCATACTGGACTGGGCCACACGTGGATATTTATTGCCGATGGATGTGTATCAGAGCGTTCCGGGGAGTGCACCGTTAACACAGTTGATCCCCTTGATGCAGTGGAATGGATATAATTGGGGAGTCCCGTTAGATATAGATCCTTACGTGCTCGTTTATTCCCCACAACGGCTGGCGGAGCTGGGTTTTAATGCATTACCCAAAAGCCTCGAAGAGTGGAATATCCTGCTTCAGAATGTGCTTAAAGAGCAAGGAAAATATTTACTCGCGATGGATACCCGTAATCCTTATGGATTGTCAGCGGTAATGGAGAGCATGAATAGCAGCTTGTTAGCAGATAACCAAGAAGTGTTGAATTGGACTCAGAACGCCCGCAGTTATTTTTATCTCACCAGCCGCTACAATAAAGATGTCTGGGATATGCTACAAGGAGGTAGTGTCGCGGTTGCTTCTTTACCGTTATCCGAGTGGCAGAAGCATGGTAATTCATCCCTTGCTGCTGTTCCGGCGCTGACTGCCAATAACGGAGGTGGGTTTGAATCCTGTTACAGTCGATCTTTTGCCCTTCCAGCTCAATCTCAAAGTCCAAAGGAAGCTGTGAATTGGCTGACTTTTATCACCTCAGAGGATGCTCAGTTGGATTGGTTGGAGAATACGGGGAGCTTGCCGGCGCTTGATGTTCTTTATCGTTCGGAGCATGCTTTTAAATACAAACTTCCTTTCGATGTTGAGCTATTGCTGACAGAAGAAACCGCCCCGGAGGATGAGTCACAGGGCGGCTGGAGTAAGGTTGTTGAAGCTGTATCATTACTATTAACAGGGCAGATAGATGCGGAAGGCTACAAAGAATATCTAAAAGAAGGTCTAAAATGAAATGGAAAGCTTAACATGCAAGACGCCCTCTTGGCTATCTACTGCCGTGGCACGAAGGAAAGATACTATTTTTCCAGGATAAAAGCCTAAGTCAAATTCTTC
The DNA here is from genome assembly GCF_037965665.1 of Paenibacillus sp. FSL L8-0333. NCBI lineage: Bacteria > Bacillati > Bacillota > Bacilli > Caryophanales > Paenibacillaceae > Paenibacillus > Paenibacillus sp. FSL L8-0333. The sequence continues at coordinate 5,215,378 of NZ_CP150186.1, read as the reverse complement.
TTCCAACGTTTTTCTTGTCGTGTCAGGCAATTCAAGACCATTAAATACAATATGATCGACTTGGAATATAAGGCCGTTGATCGGTTCTTCCTGAATGGTGTAGTGACCGGTCAGTGAAAGAGCTAGCGCTCCGCTTTTTCCAGTGGCAGTAATTGAACCGTCATTGAAATGAAAGGCGAAGTCTTTAAACAGCGAATTCTGTGATTGCAAAAATTCATTCAAATCCTCTTCCTTCAAGTTTAGCTCATAAGTCATTCCCTTTCGAGTCAGTACACCCTCTCGATTCTGAACAAACTGTGGTAGTTTATTCATTGCGGAGGATAACGCCTTGAAATATGTTTTTACCTCGTGCAGGCCGATATTCTCCCAATATAATGTGAATTCTTTAAGTAGAGTACTCATATTTTCAGGATCGCTGCTATTTTTAATCCCACCCTCAATTTCCTTGTTGAGCGCGTTTACCCGAACTTGCTGTTCCTCCAGAGCCGTGCGCAGCCGGGCGAGCTCTTCCGAGTTTCGCTTCGCAGTCTGAATGGTATCCTTCAAATCCTTATATTGTTCTTCATATTGTGAGAGAATATCACGGTCATTCCCAATAATAATCTCATAATAATCGAACAGAGCCAGGAATCTGCTGATACTTTTTGCTGAAAAAAACGCGACCAGAAGATTATCTCTATCCCCCATATAATAAGAACGCACAACTGCACCTGCCCGTTCCTGTTGGTCAGCAATGGCTGTTTTTTTCTGGGTAGCTTGTCTGTTCAAGCTTTCTACCTTTTGTTCAAGCGCTTTTTGTTCGGCTGTAATCTTGATGATTTCACGTTCAATTTCTGCAGAAGACAAGGTCTGTTCAAGTAGTTTACGGGTTTCTTCATTATCTGGTATAGCAGAGTTGAAAAAATCACCGCTAGGATCGGCAGACAAGTACTTCACAGGTTGTAACGGAAACAAAGTACAGCAGAAGAGAATTAGTATGGTTGCAATCATGCGGCTTTGTAAATTGCGGGAGCGCACCACACCACCACCTTTTTTTTGAAATGATATATGTATGTACTAATAATATGTTTAACCCTTCTAAAATAGCATACAAACAAAAAAACGGAAGTGATCCTTATAAGATAAGGACCTCATCCGCTCCAAAAGAGTACTGCAATTTATAGTGGAAGACCCATTTGAAAGATCGTCCAATAACTAAATCCGGTGAAAGTCAGAATCATGTATGCCCAGAAGAGAAGAACATAAGTTTTTTCAGTAAATTTCATATAGCCAAGTATTACGAAAAATGCTGTTTGCAAAAAGAAAAGCAAGGCCATTTCTGTTAGACCTCCGGCGAAAGCCATCAATCCAATAGCTAATGTGAAAAAACCTAATACCCGAAACATGCGGTCCAAGAGAGAGTCCCCCTTCCAGTATGTATCTCACGAATATTCCTTCGATTTATTATACCCTCAACATAATTATGTGTAAACGAATTCATTGAAAAAAATGCACTAATCTTCAAAAAATGTGATTTTTATAATTGACCTGAGTGATTAGCGCTTTAAAAAAGAGAATTTATAGTTTTATGCGTATGATGTACGCAGATAATGGAAATACAAATTAGTATCAAATAGATTCTATGAACTCTATGAGAAGCATAGAAATGGAGTAAGCAGCTTTTATCCCTATTCACTACCCGGCAGAACTGCCGGTTATGGAGATGGTTATTTCATGACGTTGTTAGGAGGTTTGGCTTTATGACAGCCGTTAGACAGGACGCTTGGAGTGCAGAAGATGATCTAATATTGGCAGAAGTAACTTTGCGACACATTCGGGAGGGCAGCACACAGCTTGCCGCTTTTGAAGAGGTGGGTGAAAAAATCGGCAGAACTTCGGCCGCTTGCGGATTCCGCTGGAACAGTTGTGTTCGGAAAAGTTATGAAGGTGCAATCGGTATTGCTAAAGGGCAGCGTCAAAAGCGTAGCTACCTGAAAAAGCAGCCGTCAGTAAGAGGAGCGCAAGTAGCTGGTCTGATTCTGGGTGATGTCGATGAGGAATTTGGACGCGGTGAGGGATTAAGTGAAAACACATTATCCATCGATGCGGTCATTCGTTTCTTAAGGCAATGGAAGGGTACGATTCAGGAAGCAGGACGTCAGCTGAAAATGCTGGAAAGAGACCTGCGCGAGAAGGAAGATGAATTAACAGAATTACGATCTGAGAATGAGCGGTTGTCTAAAGAGGTTAATCTTGCTCAAAGCGACTACCGGGTAGTCAACGATGATTACAAAGCTTTAATTCAGATTATGGATCGTGCTCGCAGGCTTGCTTTCTTAAATGAAGAAGAAGAAGAAATGAAGACTCGTTTCAAAATGGATGGTAACGGAAATTTAGAACGCATTGAATAAACGATAGGTTAACTAACAATCCCGCAAGTGGTCTGCTTTTTAAGCACCATTTGCGGGGTTTTTGGTATACTTAGAAAAATTGTGCTTAAGATCAGCAGGAGGGTTATATGAAAATTGATATAATTGGTGCAGGTTCACTCGGGCTGCTGCTGGCAGGGAGATTGATCCAAGCCGGGAATGATGTGAGACTGTGGTGCCGAGGGGTAGAACAATGCCAACGATTAGGGCGTGATGGCTTAACGGTTACCTACGAGGATGAACGCGAGCCGATAACAATTTCGGAAGATCAGTTTGTATCCGCGCCAATAGGGGAGTTCGCTGGTGCTTATCTGGAAGAGCCGAGTGATTGGATCGTGGTGACGGTTAAACAGAATACTCTACATAATGATTTGCCTGAATTTCTATCCCTACTTAAGGAAGAGCAAGTACATATGATATGTTTTCAGAATGGTACAGGACATATGGAGATGTTGGGGGGCTTGTTGCCGGACGCCAATTTATATGTAGCTGTGACTACGGAGGCTGCGAAGCGCAAATCATTAACTGAGGTCATTCATGCAGGAGCAGGGGAGGTGTGGATAGGAAAATGGAGCTCAGGGGATGGACAAGCTCATAGCATACATAATGATTTAAAAGCGAATAATTTAATAGAAGTTCTCATAATGGCAGGATTCGCAGCCTTTTTGTCGAATGAAGTGGATACCATGATTTACCGGAAGCTCTTGATCAATGCCGTTATTAATCCACTCACGGCGATTTGGCGTATTCCAAATGGGAAGCTGCTGTCTTCAGAGCAACGCCTCCAATTAATGAAGGAAGTTTTTGAAGAAGCAACAATGGTGTATGATTTCTGTGAAATTACTTATGATAAGGATGCTTGGGATAACATCCTTCAGGTGTGCCGGTTAACGTCTGGCAATATTTCATCTATGCTGGCAGATGTACTTGCTTCAAGAACCACAGAAATTCGTTGGATCAATGGAAGTCTTGTAGAAATGGCAGAACGATCTGGAGTGTCGGCACCATTAAATCGCTGGCTCTGCCAATTAGTAGAAGGTATTGGGGTATGATCTCTGGGGAGAGGTGAAGCTATGGGACTGCTGATGGATTCGGTTATTACTTTAAGCGTTATTCCGATTGTGCCGTTTTTGATTGTTTTTTTCATTGGAAAAGGCTTAAAAAAAGATAAAAAGAAAACTTTTATGCTCGCTATGGACGTGACCACATTTTTTTTATTATTGTCGGTCTCCGCATTGTTTAATAACATCTTTAATTCCGGTTTTGGGTTTTACCTTATACTAATTATTGTATTAATATCCGCTGGACTGATTGGCGGAGCTCAAAATCGGATGAAAGGAAAGGTAGATGGGAAGCGGTTATTTCGGGCAGTTTGGAGACTTTCGTTCTTTTTTATGAGCGTCGGATATTTATTATTTATGTTTGTTGGGCTAATTACCTACATATCACAAGCGATGTAACGTTCCACTGCTTCGGTGAAGCGTCAACGTCACAAAAGTTTAAAGTTTTAAAAAAAAAATATTTTCTGAAAACATTGCACTAGATTTTTTTGACCACTGGTTGTATAATCATAAACCATATACCACATTCTATTTAGGGGGAACTGCTAGATGAAGAAGAGTAAAAGTCTATTGCTAATGATTGCATTAGTACTTGTTATCGGCACAGTGCTTGCTGGCTGCGGCGGAAACAATGCAAACAGCGGCAATAAAGGTAACAATGCTAACACTGGTAACACGGCAACTGGTAATGCAGCTACAGAAGAAAAATTGGCTGCTGACCAAACATTGAGAATTAACCTTAGTTCTGAGCCTCCAACATTTGACCCAGGATTGGCGCAAGATAGCCAAGCTAACACTGTCCTGAAAACAATGTACGAAGGTTTGACTCGCATGAATGATGAAACAGGTCAAGCTGAACCAGGTGTTGCTGAAAGCTGGGAAGTTTCCGCTGACGGTCTGGTATATACTTTCAAACTCCGTGATTCACAATGGAGTAACGGCGATCCTGTAACAACAGAAGATTTCGTTCGCGCTTGGAAACGCGTGCTCGATCCTGCTGCTGCATCTGCTGCGCCTTACGCTTATCAATTGTACTACATCAAAAATGCTGAAAAGTACTACAACAAGGAAATTACTGATTTCAGTCAAGTAGGTGTCAAAGCGATTGATGAGAAAACTCTTGAAGTTACTCTTGAATCCTCCACTCCTTACTTCCTTGGATTGCTTTCCTTCTACACTTATTACCCTGTACACAAATCCATTGAGAGTAATCCTAAATGGGCAACAAGCAAAGATTCTATGATCGTTAACGGTGCTTTCACTCTTACTGAGTGGACTACTGGTCAAACTCTTGTTGTAACTAAAAACGATAAATACTGGGATAAAGATTCCATTAAACTTAGCGCTATCGATTTCTCCCTTGTAAACAGCGGTGCAACTGAACTGCTCAGCTACAAGAACGGTGAATATGATCGTGCGGGCGGACCAACTGGTGAAATTCCATCAGAACAAATTCCAATCGTACAAAAAGAACTTCCTAACGAATTCAGCCGTAAAGGTATTGCTTCCGTATACTACTACGAATTCAATATCACTGAAAAACCATTCACAAACGCTAAAATCCGTAAAGCTCTTGCAATGGCGCTTAACCGCCAAGCTTTGATTGACAATGTAGTTCAAGGTGGACAATTCCCAGCATTCGGTTTTGTACCTCCAGGTATCGCTGGTGCTGATGGTGAATACCGTACAGCAGTTAAAGATAGCTACTTCACTGAAGATCTAGAACAAGCTAAAACATTGCTTGCTGAAGGTCTGAAAGAAGAAGGTATGGATAAACTGCCTACATTCTCCCTGACTTACAACACAAGTGAAGGTCACAAGAAAATCGCTTTGGCGATTGCTGATATGTGGAAAAACAATCTTGGTATCGACGTACAAACCGTTAACCAAGAGTGGGCTGTATTTATTGAAAACCGTCAAAACCTGAACTACCAAGTTGCTCGTGCTGGTTGGACTGCGGATTACAATGATCCAATGACTTTCCTTGATATGTGGGTAACAGGTGGCGGTAACAATGATACTGGTTACGCTAACCCTGAGTATGACAAATTGATCAGCGAAGCTAAAACAAGCACTGACTTGGCAGTACGTCAAGAAAAGTTTGCTGCAGCTGAAAAATTGCTCATCGAGCAAGATATGGTTCTGATTCCTTTGTACTACTACACTAACAACTCCCTGACTAAAGAGTACCTTAAAGGTGTTACTCTTGACTTTAGTGGTGCAATTGACTTGACTCGCGGATACTTGCTTGAGCACTAAGATATTGCTTTAGTAATTACAACAGAATAGTTAGTTGACTGAAGTTGCAGAATACTTCGGGATATATATGTGGAATTCCATATATATCCCTTTTTTTTGTACTCCTGTCTATTTGTTAATTAATGTTATTAATAACATATATAGAAAATAGACAAAAATCCGTTTTTTTCATAAAATCATTATTATGTGTATCAAAAATTGTCGGAGGAGGTGTGATGGGGATGGTTCGTTATGTCGCAAATAAATTTTTCTATATGTTGGTTTCTCTATTTGTATTGATTTCAGCTACCTTTTTCTTGATGAAAGCTATTCCGGGGGATCCGTTTACTTCTGAAAAGAAGGTACCGCCAGAAATTAAAGCACGTCTGATGGAACAATATGGTCTGGACAAGCCGCTCTCTCATCAGTATTTTAAGTATTTAGGTGATATTATCCAAGGTGACCTAGGTGTCTCAATGAAACGCCTAAATCAAGATGTATCACATTTGATCAGTCAAACCTTTTCAGCGTCGCTGAAGCTGGGACTCGTCGCAATCGTTGTGGCGGTTATTGTCGGAGTATTTCTCGGCATGTTGGCGGCACTCTATCACAGAAAGTTTATTGACAGCGCAGCTATGGTGCTGGCAGTTCTGGGGATTGCGGTTCCGAGCTTTGTAGTCGCGTCATTACTGCAGTACGTATTTGCTTTCAAACTGGGTTGGGTACCGGTTTCAGGTTTTAAAGGGCCAATCTATTATTTCTTACCCGTGGCCGCGCTCTCGGCACAGCCGATCGCCTTTATCGCCCGCTTGACCCGTTCAAGCATGCTTGAAGTTTTGAATGCGGATTATATCAAAACGGCTAAAGCAAAGGGATTGAGCTGGATGGCTATTCTGAGCCGTCATGTACTTCGTAACGGAATTCTACCTGTTGTTACTTATATGGGTCCAATGACAGCTAACATCGTAACTGGTTCGGTTGTTATCGAGCAGATCTTTGGTGTTGGGGGTATTGGTAAACAGTTCGTGGAAGCGATTGGTGTCCGTGACTATACCGTTATTATGGGGATAACCATTTTCTATGGTGTATTACTCATGGTTGCCCGCTTTATTACTGATATTGCTTATGTATTGATTGACCCACGTATGAAATTAAGTGGAGGAAAGGAGGGCTAAAGAGTGGCTACTGAAAATAACTTGCTAAATCTAAAACCGGAAGATTTTCAAAAAGTCGGTGTGGATGAAAAAGAAGCCGAAGTTATCCAGCGTGAGAGTCTCTCTGCTTGGAAAGACTCTTGGCAACGGTTGCGTCAAAATAAAATGGCGATGACTGCGCTCGGTATCCTGGGTTTGATTGTACTTGCAGCGATTTTTGCACCTTTTATCTCGAAATATAACTATTATTCTAATGATTTGATGAGCACCAACAAGCCCCCTTCCTCCGATCACTGGTTTGGAACGGATGATCTTGGTCGTGATATCTTTGTTCGTACTTGGTACGGTGCACGGATCTCCTTGATCGTTGGTCTTGCTGCGGCAGCCATCGACTTGTTCATCGGTGTTATCTACGGAGGCATTATGGGCTTCTTCGGCGGCCGTGTAGATAATATTATGAATAAATTCTCTGAAATTTTGTATTCTATTCCATATTTGCTGGTTGTAATCTTGCTCTTGGTCGTTCTTGAGCCAAGTCTTGGAACAATCATCCTAGCTCTAACCATTACAGGCTGGATTACGATGTCGTGGATTGTACGTGGAGAAATTATGCAGCTCAAGAATCGCGAATTCGTATTGGCATCCCGTTCCATGGGTGCTGGTTCTGCGAGACTGTTGTTCAAGCACCTTCTGCCGAACGCGGTTGGTCCGATTATCGTAACCATTACACTGTCTGTACCAAATGCTATCTTTGCTGAGGCCTTCCTAAGCTTCTTGGGTCTTGGTGTACAAGCTCCTGTTGCTTCACTTGGATCGATGATCAATGACTCACTCACCGGCTGGCTGTATTATCCATGGCGCTTCTTGTTCCCTGCGATCCTAATCAGCTTAACAATGCTTTCTTTCAACATTTTCGGTGATGGTCTTCGTGACGCGCTTGATCCTAAGCTGAAGAAATAGGAGGAATATGGATGGAACCTATTTTACAAGTCAAAGATTTGCATATTTCCTTTTTTGTTAAGGGCGGAGAAGTACAAGCTGTCCGTGGTATGAATTTTGAAATTGGCAAAGGCGAAACGGTTGCCATCGTCGGCGAGTCCGGCAGCGGTAAGAGTGTAACTGCTCAATCGATTATGCGTTTGATCCCTTCTCCACCTTCTAAAGTGAAAAAGGGAGAGATTATTTTTCAAGGACAGAATCTGCTAGACAAAAGCATGAAAGAAATGGAATCTATTCGCGGTAAAGATATTGGCATGATTTTTCAAGACCCGATGACTTCTCTGAACCCAACCATCAAAGTGGGCAAACAGATCACTGAAGTTTTGATTAAACATCAGAAAATGTCAGCGGCCGAAGCGAAAAAGCAAGGTATGGAGATGTTGAAATTAGTAGGCATCAAAAATGCGGAGGCTCGCTTTAACCAATATCCCCACGAATTCTCAGGCGGTATGCGCCAGCGTGTAATGATCGCAATCGCGTTAGCTTGCCGTCCGGCTTTGCTGATAGCGGATGAGCCTACAACGGCTCTAGATGTAACCATTCAGGCGCAGATCATGGAAGTTATGAGAGAGATGCAGCAAAAACTAGGTACCTCCATTATTCTGATTACACATGATCTCGGCGTAGTTGCTGGCATGTGTGATCGGGTGATTGTAATGTATGCAGGTGAGGTTGTGGAGACCGGAACAAGATGGGAAATCTTTAAAAATCCACAACATCCATACACCAAAGGTCTGCTGCGCTCAATGCCGCGTCTGGACCAAAAGAAAGGCGAGCCGCTTATTCCGATCATCGGCACACCGCCAGATCTGATCAAGCCGCCGATCGGCTGTCCGTTCACTGCTCGTTGCAATGAAGCGATGCATGTGTGCGAACAAATCGATCCCGGCGCCACAGAATTCAGCGAAACGCATATGGCGCGTTGCTGGAATCTGCATTCGATGGCCAAGGAGGTGCAGTACTCTTGAGTAAGAACCTAATAGAGGTAGAAGGTCTTAAGAAATATTTTAATGTAGGTAAAGGTAAGGTTCTTAAGGCTGTTGATAATATTAACTTCACGATCCGTGAGGGCGAGACACTTGGGATGGTAGGTGAGTCCGGTTGTGGTAAGACTACTGCTGGACGTACGATTCTTCGCTTGTATGAGCCAACTGCTGGAAGTGTGAAATATAATGGTACAGACATTTATAAATTACCTGGAAATCAAATGAAGGCTATGCGCCGTGACATGCAAATGATTTTCCAAGATCCGTACGCATCGCTTAACCCGCGGTTTACGGTTTCTGATATCATCGGCGAGGCACTGGACATTCACGGAATGGCTGGCAGCCGTGCAGAACGTAAGAAACGGATTGAAGAACTGCTGGATATGGTTGGTCTTAATCATGACCATGCAACCCGTTATCCGCATGAATTCTCCGGTGGACAACGTCAACGTATCGGGATTGCCCGTTCGTTAGCGGTTAATCCTAAGTTCATCGTTTGTGATGAGCCGATTTCCGCACTTGACGTATCCATTCAAGCTCAGGTCGTTAACTTGCTTAAAGAATTGCAAGATCGTCTGGGATTGACTTATCTTTTCATCGCGCATGATCTGTCCATGGTTAAACATATCAGTGATCGCGTAGCAGTTATGTACTTGGGTAAAATGGTTGAGTTGGCGGAAAGTGAAGAGCTATATGCAAATCCTATCCACCCTTATACTAAATCCCTATTGTCGGCTATTCCAGTTCCGGACCCGGAAATTGAAGTCAACAAAAAACGTATTCACTTGCATGATGAGCTTGGCAGCCCTATTTATTCTGCTAACGATAAGACCAATGACAGTGACTTTGAATTAGTAGAAGTATCTAAAGGCCACTTTGTCAGCAAAAAATTCGCATAATTTATACTTAGGTTTTCAAAGGCGGGAGCATTATGCTCTCGCCTCTTGTATGTATTTAGGATATTATTTAATGATTTTATAGTATAATTGAACAGTTGGCTGTACCTGTGTTGCTGATATCAAGACATGTTTTGCTTTGACGCGGCTCCTGACTTTGGATACAATCATAGAGAGTTTTTACGAACTTGGATTTACATATAACTGCTTAGTAGAACTGGAGGCACTAGCGAATGAATATTGTAACGGAACCGCTCAAGGGTGGATCTGCACTCTCGCGCGACTATATAGATCATTTTGAAAAGGTTAGTCATTTGTACGGTGGGGATTTCCGCAATAAAGAAAGTAGAAGTAGACGGGCCGATTGGCTAGATAGCAGAGAAAGTCTTCGTGCCGACCGGACTCAGATTGCTGGGTGTCTACGACAATATAATGAAAAGCATAATTCGCATGATGCGGTGATGGCTTCGCTGGCGCTCTTAGAGCAGCCGGGGACATTAGTGGTGACAGGTGGGCAGCAAAGCGGACTATTTACTGGACCCCTGTTAGTGGTATATAAAGCTGCAACTACCATTATGGCGGCAAAAGAAGCAGCTGAACAACTCGGCCGACCTGTAGTTCCTTTATTCTGGATTGCAGGTGAAGATCATGACTGGGATGAAGTGAATCATACGTATGTACTGAATCGTACGCAGGAGATTACTAAGATTAAGATAGAAAAGTCAGAAGAGAAACGCTCCTCAGTAAGTGATATTCGTGTAGAAGAGGAAAGCTGGCAGCAGGTAGTAGAACAGTTAGACGGTCTGCTTCAGGAAAGCGACTTTAAGCCGCAGATCATGGAATTCATTCGCACTTCTTCTTTTAGAGCTGATAGTATGACGGATGCATTTGCCAAGCTGATGGGTTCATTATTTGGTAAATTTGGTCTGATTCTGCTTGATTCTGCTGATCCCAACTTACGTAAGTTAGAACAGCCATTTTTCACTTCGCTAATTATGCAGAATGATGCACTGGAAACAGCGTATATGAATTCTGCTTCTGATATTGTGGGCGCTGGATATGAGCTTCAGGCTGATGTTACAGCTGGCAATGCTAACCTCTTTTATATTCATGAAGGTACACGGCTTCTGCTTCACAAGAAGGACGGAATCTTTACGGATCGCAAGGGTCAGGTATCCTTTACCCGTGATGAATTACTTGAGGAGGTGCAGGCACATCCGGAACGCTTTAGCAACAATGTGCTGACACGTCCACTTATGCAGGATTATGTGCTGCCTGTTCTGGCAACGGTGCTGGGTCAAGGTGAGATTGCTTACTGGGCCATTCCGCGCCGTGCGTTTGAGACCATTGGGGGAGAAATGCCGTTAATTATCCCTAGAATGTCTTTTACTGTCGTAGAAGGTACGCTGCACAAGCATATGGACAAATATCAACTTAGCTTTGAGGATGTAAGACAAGGACTGGATCATAAAAGACATGAATGGCTGGCCGCACAGGATGAGCTCGGGATTGAACGCCGTTTTGAAGAAACCAAAACCTCATTTGCCGCCATGTACGAACCGCTGATTGAGCAGCTTGGAACGGTTCAGGCCGGTCTGCTTAAGCTGGGGAATAACAATAAAGAGAAGATTCTAGATCAGATTACTTTTTTACAGGCGAAAGCCCAAGATGCAATGGCAAAACAGAACGAAGCTGCAATCCGGCAATGGGAGCGAATCGAGCTGTCATTAATGCCACTGGGTAAACTGCAGGAAAGAGTGTACAATATCATGTATTACTTGAACCGGTACGGGCTTGCTTGGCTGGATGAGCTAATGACGGTTGAACCGGATTACAGTGGAACACATCGCATCATTTATATGTAATGGAAGTATCGCTTTCCACAAAACTAAGCTTATGCTTACGAAGTGAGTTTTGTACGAAGTAGATCAATGTAGTAACGCTCACAAAACAAAGCGTATGCTTACGAAGCAAGTTTTGTACGAAGTAGATTCAATGTAGTAACGCTCACAAAACTTTTAGGAGGTTTCATAATGAGTTCATCTAAACAAAATAGTATCGTGGCTGATATGTCACTCGCACCGGAAGGGCATTTGAAAATCGACTGGGTTCGCCAGCATATGCCGGTACTGAACCGTATTCGTGAGCAGTTTGAAGCAGAACAGCCATTTAAAGGTCTAAAAGTTTCGATTACATTGCATTTGGAAGCTAAAACCGCGTATTTGGCGAAGGTTGTCAAAGCTGGTGGTGCAGATGTAACCATTACAGGTTCGAATCCACTTTCTACACAGGATGATGTATGTGCAGCGCTTGTGGAGGATGGAATCACAGTATTTGCTAAATACAATCCGTCTCCTGAAGAATTTAAAGCCCTTAATATCAAGGCACTGGAGAGCAAACCGGACTTGATTATTGATGACGGTGGGGATTTTGCTACATTGCTGCATTCGGAGCGTCCTGATCTGATGGAGAATATTCGCGGGGGTGCTGAAGAAACAACTACCGGGATTATTCGTCTAAAAGCTCTGCAAAAGCAAGGCGTATTGAAGTTCCCAATGGTCGCGGTTAATGATGCCTACTGCAAATATTTGTTTGATAACCGTTATGGCACTGGCCAATCGGCATGGGATGGAATTATTCGCACAACCAACCTTATCGTAGCGGGTAAAACAGTAGTTGTTGTCGGTTACGGCTGGTGTGGTAAAGGTGTTGCCATGCGCGCCAAAGGGCTTGGAGCAAAAGTGGTTGTCACAGAAGTTGATGCGATTAAAGCCGTTGAAGCACATATGGACGGTTTTGAAGTAATGCCAATGCTGGAAGCAGCTAAGGTTGGTGATTTCTTCGTTACAGTAACTGGTAACCGTTATGTAATTCGCGGTGAACATTATGATGTGATGAAGGATGGAGCGATCATGTGCAACGCGGGCCATTTCGACGTTGAAGTGAATAAGCCTGAGTTGTCGGAAAGATCCGTATCCCAACGTACCGTTCGCAAAAATATCGAAGAGTACCAGCTTCGTGACGGACGTAAATTATATCTGCTTGCCGAAGGCAGACTTGTAAATCTGGGTGCTGCTGATGGTCACCCTGCTGAAATTATGGATACAACCTTTGCGCTCCAGGCGCTGTCGCTGAAATATGTAAATGATAATTATAAGAGCATTGGCGTAAAAGTTGAAAATGTTCCTTATGAGCTGGATGAGCAAGTAGCACGCTATAAGCTGGAAAGTCTGGGCATTAACATAGATAGCCTGACTCCGGCACAAGTGGATTATTTGGACAGCTGGAATTTGAACGATTAATAACTGAACGTATAACAATAAAGTGTATTAACCAGTGTACCTTGAACTGAAGCAACTTTTTTAACAAAGCCATGCAACGGACAAGATTCCGATTGTATGGCTTTTTTCTGTGGAGAAATGTTTTTCGGGAAACGAGCTATCTGATTTAGGAAAAATTTCCTTGGCCAGAAAAAGGTTTTTGATTTTTAATGGCGAATCTATTATGCTTAAGTGGTGAAAAGTGGGGTAAAGTGGGGATTCGGGGATTAGGGGTGGGAAAAAGGATGTTCATGGGAGAGTATCAACACAGCATTGACGACAAAGGCCGAATCATTATTCCGGCTAAACTCCGTGAATTGCTCGGAACCTCCTTCGTGACGACCCGCGGCCTAGACTCCTGCCTGTTTGTTTATCCCATGGAAGAATGGGCAATCATGGAACAAAAGCTTAAAAGCCTTTCGCTGATGAAATCAGATGCCCGCGCATTTAGCCGCTTTTTTTTCTCAGGTGCAACTGAATGTGTTTGGGATAAGCAGGGAAGGGTAAATCTGCCGGCTAATTTACGGCAGTATGCCAAACTGGACAAAGACTGTGTCATTCTGGGCGTTTCGAACCGGGTGGAAATCTGGAACAAAGAGCTTTGGGAACAGTACTTCGAACAGTCCGAGGAATCGTTCAACGAAATCGCTGAGAAATTGGTGGATTTCAATTTTGATCTATAAAACACAATAACGAATACTGTCCTGGAGGGATGCAGCTTGTTTCACCACATCACGGTGCTTAAGGAAGAAGCGACAGAAGGGCTGCACATCAAAAAAGACGGAATCTATGTAGATTGCACTCTCGGTGGAGCGGGACACAGCTCACTTATCGCTTCCAAGCTTAGCGGCGAAGGCCGTTTAATCTGTTTGGATCAAGATGATTGGGCTTTGGAGAACGCAAAAGAAAGATTAGCGGAATACGGAGACAAGGTTGTGACTATTAAGACTAACTTCCGTGATCTGGAGAGTGTACTTAAGGATGTGCCCTTTGTGCCACAAACAGATGGTATTCCCCAAGTAGATGGAGTGCTCTTTGATCTTGGCGTATCCTCTCCCCAGTTTGACGAAGGGGAACGAGGCTTTAGTTACAATCATGATGCTCCGCTGGACATGCGCATGGATCAGTCAGCACTTTTGACGGCTGCTGAAATTGTGAATACATGGTCCGAGCAGGAGATTGCCCGTGTTCTTTTCCAATATGGAGAAGAGAAATTCTCGCGGAGAATCGCTAGAAAAATTGTAGACAGAAGAGAAGAAGCTCCTATTGAGACAACAGGAGAATTAGCAGAACTGATCAAGGAAGGTATCCCGGCAGCTGCTCGAAGAACAGGAGGGCATCCCGCTAAACGTAGCTTTCAAGGATTAAGGATTGCTGTGAATGACGAATTGGGTGCTTTTGAAGAAGGGCTACATAGTGCAGTACGTTGCCTTGCACCAGGAGGCAGAGTATCCGTCATCACCTTTCATTCGCTCGAAGACCGAATTTGCAAGCAAATTTTTAGCAGCTATTTAAGCAGATGTACATGCCCGCCTGACTTTCCGTTTTGCGTATGCGGCGCGAAAGGCACGCTTAAGTTAATCAATCGTAAACCGCTTGTGCCTTCTGAAGAAGAGCTTGAGCTTAATACCCGAGCCCGCTCAGCTAAGCTGCGCATTGCAGAAAAATTGTAATTGACGATAAAGGAGAGTCAGAGATGGCCTATACCCGCGGCAATTTAGCAGTTCAGCCCAAAAGAAAAGAAGAGGTAAACCCCCTTTACCGCGAGAAGACAAAAGTAGTTACCAGACGAAGAGTACTTCCGCTGCAAGAGAAACTTTTGTATATGCTGACGCTAGGAGTATGCGTTCTGGTGGCGATCACCCTGATTTCACGTTACGTCCAAATTTATGATTTGAACTTGCAGGCTCAGAAATTAGATCAGGATATTGCAACAGCCAAGAAGCAGATTTCTACGTATCAGATGGAAAAGCAGAATCTAGAGCAGAAAGTCGCCCAAAAAGCACGGGATCTTGGTTATGTGTCTCCGGATGAGAATGCAACAATCTATATTCCGGCAAGCTCGGCAACGACTCCAGGTGATAATTAGTGAGCGATTGGCAAGATCGCAATAAAAAAAGTTGTGAGGTTCGCTTATGCTGAAAAGAATAAAACTTCGCACGCTGTTTATAGGAGGGTGTATTACCCTCTTTTTTCTTGTTTTGATCGTTAGAGTGTTCTGGATTCAAGTTATGCAAGGTGAGGAATGGCAGGAAAAGGCCGCCACACTTTGGGCACATACCTCAACTATCAAAGCGGAGCGAGGTACGATTTCTGACCGTAACGGGAGTGTGCTCGCTAGCGATGTCCCTGCTTATACCGTGGTGGTGAATCCTGAAGTGATTCAACAACAAGGCATCGGGGAAGAGGTCATCACAGGATTACACGAATTGCTAGGCAAACCAGAGGATGAGCTGCGTAAGCTGGTTGAAGCCAAGGACGAAAAGACGGGTGCTTACCTCAAGAACCGTGAAATACGTAATGAAGGCTGGAAGATTGATCAGGAGCTTGCCGATAAGGTGAAAGAATTTTATGTAGCCCTAGGTAAAGAACATAAAATTCAAGAGACCGGTATTGGGCTTGTTAGAGAGCAGAAACGATATTATCCAAAAGATGAATTAGCTGCACATATCTTAGGTTATACAGATAGGGACGGCAATGCTATCATGGGACTGGAAAAATACTTTGATACGGAGCTTAAGGGTGCCGATGGCAAGCTGCTTTATCAAAGTGACGGTCAAGGGGTAAAATTGCCGGATTCACAAGATACCTATAAGCCAGTAGTAAATGGAAGTAATTTCAAGCTTACAATCGATAGTACGATCCAGCATTATATAGAAGAGGCCATGCAAAAGGCGTATGCGCAATATAAGCCAAAAAGTATGAGTGTCATTGCTGCTGATCCGAACACGATGGAGATTTTGGGATTAGCCAACATGCCTACCTATAATCCAAATGAATTTTGGAAGACCGGGGCTGAAGGGGCAGGATTCTATAATCATGCTATTAAATCTACTTATGAGCCTGGTTCCACCTTCAAAATTGTAACGCTTGCCGCCGCAGTAGAAGAGAAGCTTTTTGATCCTGTTGCGACATTTTTGTCCGGGTCCATCCGGATAAAGGGATATAGTAAGGCACTGCATGATATTAATCATGCTGGATGGGGGCAAATCAGTTTTCTTGAAGGTGTGAAACGTTCTAGTAACGTTCTATTCGTTAAGCTATATGAAATGCTCGGACAGGACAAGCTATTACAGTATATCAATGATTTTGGCTTCAATGAGAAAACGGGAATCGATCTGCCAGGAGAAGCAAGCGGGGTCGTTAACCCTAATGTTGGACGTCCTATAGAAATTGCGACACTCGCATATGGACACGGAAAAGTGCTAGTAACCCCACTTCAGCAGCTCGTTGCCGTATCTGCTATCGCTAATGGGGGGAAGTTGATGACTCCGTATGTAGTTAAGGAGGTCACAAACCCTAACACTGGTGAGACAAAGGTTACTCAGCCTAGTGTAGTGCGTCAGGTGATTGATGAGGAAAGCGCCAAGAAAACGGGTGAATATTTGGAGCAGGTTGTTGCTGACCAAGTAAAAGGAACAGGCCGCAACGCTTATATTGACGGCTATCGCGTGGCAGGAAAGACAGGAACGGCTATCAAGGTTGAAGGTAAGGATTATGTGAAATCCAAAGTACTTGTCTCCTTTATTGGTTATGCTCCTGTTGATGATCCAAAGATCGCTGTTATTGTCATTATTGATGAACCGAACGTTGAGGTTGGCGGCGGTAAGGCAGCTGCTCCAGTATTTAAAGAGATTGTATCCCAGTCTCTGCAATACATGGGAGTACCTAAGCTGGCGTCTGAGGCTAGTGATAGCAGCAGCAAAAAGCCGGCTAAGACTGAAACAGTCGCACTTCGGACTACACCAGATCTAACAGACAAGACGATGAAGGAAGCAAGAGAAGCACTTTTGGATCAAGGCTTCGATTATGTAGTGGTCGGAGAAGGATCTGCTGTAGAGAGTCAATATCCTGAGGCAGGTACGAAGCTTGCTACAGGGCAACGGATCTATTTATTAAGTCCGCAGGGGGCTCAGCCTACCATTCCAGATTTAAAAGGGGAATCCCTGCGTGATGCACTTGAAATTCTAACTCTACTAAAAGTAGAGATTGCGGTAGACGGAGAAGGTTACGTCTCAGAACAGATTGTAGGAACGCAAAATGGCAAGACCTTGGTCACTTTGAAAATGAAGCCATTAAATGATTATGGCGAAGATATTCCCGTGGCCCCGCCTGCTGATGAGGGGACAGATTCCGAGAGCGGAACATAGCTTGTTCTAACCCCTGTTTGTCCCGAATAGTCATGAAGATAAGAGCTCATGTCTATTGTTGAAAGTGGGGGAGAACGGAATGAAGGTTTCCAAAGTCGTAACACGGCGGAGAATGCTGTGGACATTGCTGGGACTGGCAGTGTTATTCGGTTCGCTGGTCGTGCGTCTTGCGTATGTGCAATTATCTCAAGGCGAGGAATTGACTGCGAAGGTAGAAGATTCCTTGCGCCGCAATATTCCTTTTACCGCTAAACGTGGTGAAATTATGGATCGTGAAGGTGTGCCGCTCGTTTCTAATATCACCACACCTACAGTGTATGCAGTACCGGTGCAGGTAAAAGAGAAGCAAAAGACAGCACAGCAATTAGCTCCACTGCTTGGGATGACTGAGGAGAAGCTGATGACATTGCTGTCCAAAAAAGAAATGTCGGTGAAACTTCAGCCCGGCGGCCGCAAAATTACGATGGATCTTGCCGCGAGCATCCGTGATTTGCAGCTGCCGGGCATCGTTGTCGCTGAGGATAGCAAAAGATATTACCCTTACGGCGATTTAGCCGCGCATATTTTAGGCTTCACAGGTATAGATAACCAGGGTATTACAGGAGTAGAGAGTATATATGACAATCTGCTCAAAGGCATAGCCGGCAATATTTCTTATTTGTCTGATGCAGGCGGAAGACTTATGCCTGGCTCATCTGAGAAATATTCTGCCCCTCAAGACGGACTTAATCTGGAGCTGACGATTGATAAACAGATCCAGTCCATTATGGAACGTGAGCTGGATCAGGCTATGGTAAAATATCAGGCGCAGGGTGCTTGGGCTATAGCTATGAATCCGAAGAATGGTGAGATACTTGCCATGGCTAGCAGACCGGGGTATGAACCAGCATCATACAAGGAATATGATGCGCAGATTTACAACCGGAATCTGCCTATCTGGATGACCTATGAACCTGGTTCAACGTTCAAAATCATTACTCTGGCTGCTGCGCTGCAGGAAGGTAAAGTAGATCTTCAGAACGATCATTTCTATGATCCGGGTTTTATCGAGGTAGCGGGCGCAAAGCTGCGCTGCTGGAAAAAGGGCGGCCACGGTAGTCAAACCTTTTTACAGGTAGTTGAGAACTCCTGTAACCCTGGGTTTGTCGCCTTAGGGCAACGGCTGGGAAAAGAATCACTTTTCAAATATATTCGTGATTTTGGTTTTGGCAGTAAAACGGGAATTGATCTGAATGGGGAAGCTAATGGCATTCTGTTCAAGCTCAGTCAAGTAGGTCCGGTAGAGCTTTCGACTACAGCCTTCGGCCAAGGGGTTTCGGTTACGCCTATTCAGCAGATAGCTGCGGTATCCGCAGCTATCAATGGTGGCAATCTCTATAAACCACATGTAACAAAAGCATGGGTTAACCCGGTTACGGGAGAGACTGTATCAGAGGTGAAGCCAGAGCTTGTGCGGCAGGTCATTTCGGAGGAAACATCCAAGAAGGTGCGGGCAGCACTTGAGAGCGTGGTTGCCAAAGGCACAGGACGGCCGGCTTTTATTGACGGCTATCGTGTAGGTGGCAAGACGGGTACTGCACAGAAGGTTGTAAATGGACGTTATTCTCCAACAGAGCACATTGTTTCTTTTATTGGCTTTGCGCCAGCGGATGATCCTCAGATCGTTGTGTACACTGCCGTGGATAATCCGAAAGGGATTCAATTTGGGGGTGTGGTTGCAGCTCCAATCGTGCAAAATATTTTGGAAGACTCACTGCACTATATGAAGGTTCCGGAGCGCAGTGATCAGCTTCCCAAAACTTATAAGTATGGCGAAACTCCGATAGTGACCGTACCTGATCTTACCGGAGCAACGGTGCAGGATATCTATGAGGATTTAAATATGAATTTTAATCTTGCACGTTCAGGCACAGGAAATACGGTCATCAATCAAGCTCCTAAGGCTGGGGCCAGAGTAGAACAGGGCTCAACCATCAGGATTTATATGGGAGCATCTAGTGAATAATGATTAAGGTATAAGGTTTCAGCTCGTATCCGAAAATGTAGAGTGAGGGATTACTATGAAAGTTAACGAATTATCTGCTTGTCTTGCTACTTCGCAACTATACGGGGATGGAGATGTGGAGATTACTGATCTTCAGACGGATTCCCGCCGTGTAGGCCCGGGAGATCTATTCATCTGTTTGCCTGGCCACACCGTGGACGGGCACAAATATGCGCCGCAAGCAGTAGCCTCCGGAGCGGCGGCTATTGTATGTGAGCACAAGCTGGAGCTTGATATCCCGCAGATTGTTGTGGATGACTGCCGGTTTGCGATGTCTGTCATGTCGAATGCTTTCTTTGGCTCACCTAGCAGCCGGATGAGAATGATCGGGGTGACGGGCACAAACGGCAAAACAACAACGACTTATCTCATTGAGCGGATTATGCAGGATCAGAATATGAAGACAGGTCTGATTGGAACGATTCAAATGCGCTATGACGGCAAAAGCTACCCTATGTCAGGAACAACTCCGGAGTCGCTAGATCTGCAGCGGTCCCTTCATGATATGGCTTCCAAAGGTGTGGAGTGTTGCGTAATGGAAGTATCCTCTCACGCACTTCAGCAAGGACGTGTGAAGGGTGCGGACTTCCGTACGGCAATTTTTACGAACTTAACCCAAGATCATCTGGATTATCATCATACAATGGAGGAGTATCGGGCGGTTAAAGGGCTCTTTTTCTCCAGATTAGGAAATGTGATCTCTCCGTGGAAGGAAGAACGCAAATATGCGGTGTTGAACGCGGATGATGAAGCAAGTCACTATTTTGCAGCCCAAACTGCGGCGGAAGTGATTACATATGGCATTGATAACAACGCTAATGTCCGAGCTTCGCAAATATCGATCACTGCAAAAGGAACTTTTTTCCATGTTGATACGTTTAAGGGGAAGACGGACATTTCGCTCCGTATGGTTGGAAAGTTCAATGTCTACAATGCACTCGCGGCGATTACAGCTGCTTTATTGGAAGATGTCTCTCTGGCTGATATCAAGACTAGTCTTGAGGCAATCGATGGTGTAGCTGGACGGGTGGAGTCAGTGGATGAAGGTCAGGAATTTGCTGTTATCGTTGACTACGCACATACACCAGACGGGCTAGAGAATGTATTAAAGACGGTCTGCGAATTTGCTACCGGCAAAGTGCTTACAGTGTTTGGCTGTGGCGGAGACAGAGACCGGACGAAACGTCCATTAATGGGGAAGATCGCTGCACGATATAGCGACATGGTATTCGTAACTTCTGACAACCCTCGGACGGAGGACCCTCAACTAATCTTGAAGGATATAGAAGCAGGACTAGTAGAGGATGGAGTCACCTCTGACCGGTATCATATGATTGTTGATCGCCGAGAAGCTATCGGGAAGGCTATTGAAATGGCAAGCCCTGGCGATGTAGTATTGATTGCGGGGAAAGGTCATGAGACCTATCAACTGATTGGCGGAGTGGTTCATGATTTCGATGACCGCATCGTCGCTAAAGAAGTTATAAGGGGCCGAAACTATTGATTACAAGAACGCTTGAAAATATTGCTGCCATGTGCGCAGGGGAACCTGCTGCTGTCGAAGCTATGAATACAACCCTTACGGGAGTCGTTACCGACTCCCGTAAGATCACACCCGGCTGCCTGTTTGTGCCTCTATCTGGAGACAAATTCGATGGTCACCACTATGCTGCCGCAGCACTGGCTGCTGGTGCTGGCGCAACCTTGTGGCAACGCGATAAAGGACCGGTACCTGAAGGTGGCGGAGTTATTATTGTTGAAGATACGCTGGAGGCTCTCCAGAAGTTGTCCGCTGCTTATCTGAAGGAAGTGGCTCCGCAGGTTGTCGCTGTTACGGGCAGCAACGGGAAAACAACAACAAAAGATATCATTATGTCTCTGCTTGAAGTGCAGTTCAAAGTGCACAAGACAGCGGGGAATTTCAATAATCATATCGGTCTTCCGCTTACTATTTTATCCATGGCTGAGGATACAGAGATCGCTGTACTTGAAATGGGGATGAGCTCGCGGGGAGAAATTGCTCTGCTGGCTTCTTTGGCTGAACCTGACGTAGCGGTAATTACTAATGTAGGCGAGTCGCATTTACTGCAGCTGGGGTCACGTAAAGAAATAGCCCGCGCCAAGCTGGAGATTGCTGAGGGGCTGAAGCCGGGGGGACTGCTGATTTATAACGGTGACGAACCGCTGCTGACTGAGGTAATGCAAGAGTCCACTTTTAAGGCTCCAGAAGGGATGAGAACCTTCCGTTTTGGTCTAAATGAGGATAATGATGATTATCCAACAGGGATGATGTCCCATACTGGTGGCATGACGTTCACGTCAAGCCGTCATAAGGAACATGCTTTTACATTACCGCTGCCAGGTCAGCATAACGTTGTTAACGCTCTGGCTGCACTAGCGGTTGCTCGTCATTATGGGGTTACGGAGCAGAATATGAAGGACGGTCTAAGCAAGCTCAAGTTGACGGGCATGCGGATTGAAGTGATTCGAACTTCTTCCGGACTTACGCTTTTAAACGATGCTTATAATGCCAGCCCTACTTCTATGAAGGCGGCTATAGATGTCCTGCAATCTATGAAATGCAGTGGCAATAAAATCGCTGTGCTCGGGGACATGCTGGAACTTGGGCCGGAGGAAGTAGAATTTCATCAAGAAATAGGCTACTACCTTGACCCTTCATTAACTGATTTTGTATGTACTTACGGACCATTATCCGTTCATATTGCCAAAGCAGCAGAAGAGAAATTCGGCAAAGAGCGCGTAAAAGCTTTTACAGATAAAGCGGAACTAACCGCTGTCCTTCTAGAGAAATGCAGTGCTAAGGATATTGTTCTATTTAAAGGATCAAGAGGAATGAAGCTCGAGGAAGTGCTTCAGAGCCTAAATAAAGATATTCAACAGACCTAAATCATTGGAGGGGGTGTACCCATGGATTATCAACTATTGTTATTGACTATTGCTGTTTCCTTTATCCTTGCGGTCATTGCCGCTCCGCTCTTCATTCCGCTTCTGCGCAGGATGAAATTCGGACAGCAGGTGCGAGATGACGGACCGCAAACCCATTTGAAGAAAGCGGGAACGCCGACTATGGGCGGTATCGTGATTATCGTAGCTTTTACCTTGTCTTATCTGAAATTTTCTGTGGTGAATACAGATTTTTACGTACTGCTCGTAGCTACGCTTGGTTTTGGATTGATCGGGTTTTTGGATGACTATATCAAAATTGTATTTAAGCGTTCCTTAGGGCTCACAGCACGTCAAAAGTTATTTGGACAGCTGCTGGTTGGTGCTCTGATGTGCGGTCTTCTGATTTATGCCGGACACAGTACAAGTATCAGCGTACCAGGTACTGATTTCAGCTTTGATTGGGGTGGCTGGTTCTATTATCCATTCATCATTATTATGATGATGGCAGTGACGAATGCCGTTAATTTTACAGATGGAGTCGATGGACTGTTGTCTGGTGTCAGTGCCATTGCCTTGGCCGCATACGCGGTGGTGGCAATGCAGGCTACGTCTATTGCGGCAGGTGTATGTGCTGCGGCAATGATTGGTGCTGTATTAGGCTTTCTTGTGTTCAATGCCCACCCTGCTAAAGTGTTTATGGGGGATACGGGTTCGTTTGGTATTGGTGGTGCTATAGGTGCTATTGCTATTGTCACGAAGAGTGAGCTGCTGTTTCTCATCATAGGCGGTGTCTTTGTAATTGAAATGTTATCCGTTGTGATTCAAGTGGTTTCATTTAAAACCCGTGGCAAACGTGTATTCAGAATGAGCCCGATTCACCATCATTTTGAGCTTGGTGGCTGGTCGGAGTGGCGTGTGGTAATTTCGTTCTGGGCGGTTAGCTTGGTGTTGGCTGCTGTGGGACTATTTATTAGCAAGGGGTTGTAGAGAATGAAACATCCAGATATGTATCATGGTGAAGAAGTTGTGGTTCTTGGGCTTGCTAAAAGCGGTGTCCAGGTGGCTAAAGTGCTGCATGAACGCGGCGCTATAGTTACGGTTAACGACAAAAAGGAAAGAGATCAAAGTCCCGAAGCTTCCGAATTGGAATCTTTGGGAATTTGTGTTATATGCGGCGGGCATCCGGAAGGACTTATTCATGAAGGTGTAAGTCTGGTAATCAAAAATCCAGGCATTCCTTATTCTGCGCCCCCTGTACAAAAGGCAATTGAGCTTGGAATTGAAGTGGTCACAGAGGTAGAGGTGGCTTATCGACTTTGTGCAGCGCCGATGATCGGCATCACAGGCTCCAATGGCAAGACGACAACGACGACCTGGGTAGGCCATATGCTGGAAGCTGCGGGAATGAACCCTATAGTTGCGGGCAACATTGGTACGCCTCTTTGTCAGGCTGCACAAGAGGCTACAGAGGATAACTGGATGGTGGTCGAGCTTAGCAGCTTTCAACTCAAAGGTACGGAGACCTTCCGGCCAAAGATAGGCTGTCTGCTGAATATTGCAGAGACTCATCTGGATTATCATGGAAGCATGAAAGATTATGTGGATTCCAAAACCAAGCTGTTCGCTAATCAATTAGCTACGGATACAGCAGTGCTGAACTGGGATGATCCTGTCTGCCGGGAACTTGTGCCCTATGTGAAGGCTTCGATTCTTCCATTCTCCTTGTTTGAGGAGCTGCCTCATGGAGTATTTGTTAGCCCGTCCTATATTACGGGGCAAGATGATGAGCTGAAGCGCCACATTATCTATCGCGAATCTGCGGACAAGGAAACGATAATCGCGGATGTGGATTCCATCGCTCTTCCGGGTCGCTTTAATGTGGGGAATGCGCTGGCTGCCTGTGGAATTGCTATTGCCGCTGGAGCTGACCCCTCTCTATTAAGCGAAGTGCTTTCTTCTTTTCGTGGTGTGGAGCACCGCCTGGAGTATGTAGCTGATAAGGCTGGAGCCGCTTATTACAACAATTCCAAAGCAACGAACTCCAAAGCGACAATTACGGCTTTGACATCGTTTCAGCGTCCGGTGGTATTGATCGCTGGCGGATTAGACCGTGGCTCCGATTATATGGAGCTGCTGCCTGTCCTGAGCGGACGCGTCAAAGCTTTGGTGGCGTTAGGACAAACCAAGGACAAGCTAATAAATGTAGCACAGCTGGCAGGATTAAAGCAGATTATCTCCGTCGATAATGGGGAGAGCGCCGCCGCCGTGCTGCAAGCAGCTGTGCGGGAAGCTTCCGCTCTGGCGGAAGAAGGAGATATCGTTCTCCTGTCTCCTGCATGTGCTAGTTGGGATATGTTTACATCCTATGAAGAGCGCGGGTGTATTTTTAAAGAGGCGGTGCATAACCTTTAAGTAGGGGGGTGGATAAGCCCCTACTACGGATGCAAGAGGTGTGCTCCTGATGAACAAAACTCGTCATGCTCCCGATATTTGGTTGCTGATTCCCATTCTTTCTTTGCTGGTAATCGGCATGGTGATGGTATACAGCGCCGGATCTGTCTTGGGCTTCCGCAATTATGGAGATTCGTTTTACTTTGTAAAGAGGCAGCTTTTGTTTGCAGGACTGGGACTTGTTGCAATGTTTGTTACAGCGAATACAGACTACAAAGTGTTAAAAAAGCTGGCTAAGCCGGCACTGATTGTCTGCTTTATCCTGCTCGTTATGGTGCTTATTCCCGGCATTGGTGTAGTTCGCGGGGGAGCGCGCAGCTGGCTCGGAATCAGCTCCTTCGGGATTCAGCCCTCCGAGTTCATGAAGATGGGGATGATTCTATTTCTGGCGAATTGGCTGGGAAAAGAAGAGTATGATATCACCTCCTTCACTCGTGGCTTACTTCCACCGTTAGCGCTTATCGGATCAGCCTTTGCACTGATTATGCTCCAGCCGGATCTGGGTACAGGTACCGTTATGTTTGGCGCAGCCTTGATGATGGTCTTTACAGCTGGGGCAAGAATGAAACATCTACTCTCACTAGGAGTAGCTGGCGTGGCTGGGTTTGTTGCTTTGGTTGCCGCAGCACCTTACAGGTTGCAGCGGATAACCGCTTTTCTTGATCCTTGGTCCGATCCCCTCGGTGCAGGCTACCAGATTATTCAGTCGCTATACGCGATTGGCCCTGGAGGGCTTGGGGGTCTCGGACTTGGAATGAGCCGGCAGAAGTACAGTTATGTACCTGAGCCGCAGACCGATTTTATTTTTTCTATATTGGCCGAGGAACTGGGGTTTATCGGTGGTTTGGCTGTGTTGATCCTGTTTCTTATTCTAATCTGGCGCGGAATGAAGGTGGCGATGAGTCTGCCTGACCGTTTTGGAAGCTATTTGGCCGTTGGCATCGTCTGTATGGTGGCTGTGCAAGTCATTATTAATATTGGTGTGGTCATCGGTCTAATGCCTGTAACAGGCATCACACTTCCTCTGATTAGCTATGGAGGTTCTTCGCTTACACTGATGTTAACCTCCCTGGGCATTCTATTGAACTTATCCCGTTATGCGAGGTGAAAGACATGCGTATCGTATTAAGCGGCGGAGGCACGGGTGGTCATATCTATCCCGCAGTCGCTGTTGCTAGACAACTGGAAGCAGAAGATAGTGAATCTACCTTCCTGTATATTGGTGGAACGCGTGGCTTAGAGAGCAAGCTTGTTCCCCAAGAGAATATCCCTTTCAAATCTATCGACATCACTGGCTTTCGGCGCAAGCTGTCCATGGACAACGTCAAGACGGTGATGCGTTTTTTAAAGGGCGTTAAGGCTTCCAAAGAAATGTTAAGAGAGTTTAAGCCTGATGTTGTAATTGGTACAGGCGGTTATGTATGTGGTCCGGTCGTTTACGCTGCATCCCGGCTGGGTATCCCAACCTTGATCCATGAGCAAAATGCTATCCCTGGTTTAACAAATCGTTTTTTAAGTCGTTACGCGAGTACAGTGGCCGTAAGCTTTGAAGGGAC
The DNA here is from genome assembly GCF_037965665.1 of Paenibacillus sp. FSL L8-0333. NCBI lineage: Bacteria > Bacillati > Bacillota > Bacilli > Caryophanales > Paenibacillaceae > Paenibacillus > Paenibacillus sp. FSL L8-0333. Next base: position 5,188,988 of record NZ_CP150186.1, on the reverse strand, counting down.
AGAATCTGCTTTTCCGGGGAGCAAGCACGTAATCTACACAGGTAATCCTCGGGCAACGACGGTTACTACGGCTAGTCCACAACGGGGGTTTGCCTCGCTGGGCATTCCGGATAACAGCACGGTTGTTTTGGTTGTTGGCGGCAGTCAAGGGGCTAAGGCTATTAATAAAGCCATGATTGAAATGGCCCCATTTGTGGGTAAGGGTAATGGTGTTCATTATGTTTACGTTACAGGTGAGCCTTATTTTGAGGATACCCGTGCTGAATTGCGTCAGAAGCTGGGTAGCACACCGAACTGGCTGCATGTCCTACCTTATGTTCACAATATGCCGGAGGTCTTGGCTTGTACCTCCTTAATCGTAAATCGGGCGGGGGCATCCTTTCTCGCTGAGATTACAGCGCTGGGTATTCCTTCTGTACTTATCCCTTCTCCTAATGTGACGAACAATCACCAAGAGGCGAATGCAAGACAGCTGGAACGCGAAGGGGCCGCTGTGGTGCTGCTTGAGAAGGATTTGAATGGTAAGGCGCTTTATGAAGCTGTGCAAGCAATCATTGGAACTGAAGCTGTACGCCAAAAAATGTCCGAGGCTTCCAAACGACTGGGCAAAAGGGATTCTGCTGCCATTGTCACTAACGAACTCCGAAGACTAGCCGGTAAACAGTCTTAAGCCATTTACCTTTGAGAGGTATTTTCCTTATTGGCAGCTCTCTGTCACACACTTGGAGGAACGAACATAGGATAATCCTATAATCGTGACAATCACCCAGAACACTTCCTAACCTGAAAGGTAGTGCAGGATAATCTTGTACATTTCATATGACCTTGTATCGGAAGTGTTTGTGGTGGGTGAGCGGTAATCTCGGAGGTGATACATTGGACAAATTGGTGATTGAGGGTGGAAGTCCCCTGTCAGGCACCATTCGTATCCATGGAGCAAAAAATGCGGCGCTGCCGATTCTAGCGGCAAGCCTGCTGGCCGAAGGAGTTCACTCACTGCATAATGTGCCGAAGCTGCTGGACATCGAGACTATGCTAGACATCTTGGATCGGCTGGGCTGCAGGTGCGTGCATCAAGAGGATACGGTGACGATAGATACGTCAGCCGTGGGGACATCTCATGTACCTGAGGATTTGATGCGGCAGATGAGATCTTCCATTTTTTTAATGGGACCGCTGTTATCCAGATTTGGTGAGGTAACGATCTATCAGCCTGGTGGCTGTGCGATCGGGGAGCGTAAAATCGATCTTCATTTGCAGGGTCTTAAAGCACTGGGGGCGGAGATCGAGGAAAGCAACGGACGAATATCCTGTCGGGGCTCAAAGCTTGTAGGGAGTGATATTCATCTCGACTATCCAAGTGTTGGAGCCACGGAGAATATTATGATGGCTGCCGCCAAGGCAGAGGGGACAACGACGATATCGGGAGCAGCAAGAGAGCCGGAAATACAGGATCTACAGCAATTTTTGAATAGTATGGGTGCTCAGATTATCGGTGCAGGCACGGATACCATTACGATCCAGGGTGTCAAAAACTTATATCCCTGTACGTACGAGGTAATCCCAGACCGGATAGTGGCTGGAACTGTAATGATTGCTGCGGCAGCTACACGTGGGAATGTGACCTTGACACATACGAACGCCGGGCATCTGACTTCGCTTATTCATGTGCTTAAGCGGGCTGGTGTTCAAATCACAGTATGCAATGATATAATTAATGTCAGCTGCATGGGACGTCCGCGTGCGGTTGAGAGAATCGTAACCTCTCCTTATCCTTCTTTCCCGACGGATCTGCAATCTCAGGTCATGGTGCTGCTGTCGCTCGCCGATGGTTTTAGTGTGATCAAGGAAACGGTGTTTGAGGGACGGTTCAAACATGTGGAAGAAATGGCCCGGATGGGTGCTGACATCTCTATCGATTTGAATCGTGCGTTTATTCGCGGCGTTCAGAGATTGTATGGTGCTACTGTGGAAGCTACTGATTTGAGGGCGGGTGCAGCTCTGGTCATTGCCGGGCTTGCTGCACAAGGGACTACGGTCGTTGAGCAAGCGCATCACATTGACCGTGGTTATGATGGAATAGAGAAGCTGTTTCAGAAGCTTGGCGCGCGTATAAGCCGTAAGGTGCCTGTAACGGATCCACTTGATTTGGCCAATTAAAGCTCCCTGTCTCCTTCCAGATCTCTCAGAGAAGGAGACAGGGCCTTATTACGGAGATATGAGAATGACTACAACCCGATTACCTCTTCTTAAAGAGGACAAGCCTAAGAAAAAAATGAGCCGTAAGATTACGGCGATCCTGCTGCTGCTGTTCACTGCGCTTCTTGCTGTGATTTTTTTCAGATCGTCTATTAGCCATATTACAGTGATAGATTTTCAAGGTAGCAAGTATTCTACTAGTGAAGAGTTACTCTCACAAAGTGGAATTAAAATAGGTGGGCAATTCTTTGCTGTATCAACTAAAGCTGTGGAAGAATCTCTGCTGAAGCTTAAGACGATTAAAGACGTCAGCGTGCAGAAGAATTTCCCCGGGGTGATCACAGTAAAGATTGAGGAATTCCCTGCGGTAGCTTATGAACTGGAACAGGGAGGCCTCTTAAAGGCGATTCTGTCCAGTGGAGCTGCAGTGCCTGTTAATGAGACTGGAATTGCTGTTGAGAAACCTATATTAACGAACTGGGACCCGGAAGATCCGAATAAGGCTAAGCTTTGTCAAGCATTAGCAAGCATTCCTAATGAATTGACAAGTGATATCTCTGAGATTGTTCCCTCGCCAACCTTGTCTTTTCCAGACCGGATCAAGCTCTATACTAGATCCCGTTTTGAGGTGATTACAGCCATCTCTTTGCTAAAGAGCAAGGTGTCCTATTTGAATCAGATTATAGAGACTGAACAGCCTGGACTCATTAAAATGCTAGAAGCCGATTCATATGTTCCTTTTCAGGTGGAAAGCGATGAAGAAGATGTTGCGCAAGATTAGTGTGGAGGTAAATAGTCCCTACTAATAGAGTTAAAAAAATGCTACAATCGGAGTTACGGGCAAGAAGCTATATCCCTCTTTTTTCTTCGATTTTTTTGAGATATAGTACTATATTTGGTTGAAATGACCAATTAGGCCGATATTTCTTGTGATAATTGCTATTTTTACAATAACATATGAGTAACTATTCACATTTGGGGATGTTGGAATATTATTCCGTTCAAAAAATTTGTAGAAAAAAGAGGGAAAGGATTAGGTATGTTGAATATGTACAGAGAAGTTTCCCGGGACCGGGATAAGGTAATGCAATTAATTATGATTATAACAGGAGGTGCCATAGGACTTGAGCAACAATGACATCATTGTTAGTTTGGACATCGGTACATCCAAAGTTCGGGCAATAATTGGGGAAGTTACCAATGGAACCTTTAATATTATTGGCGTTGGATCTGCTGATTCGGAAGGAATACGTAAAGGCGCGATTGTAGATATCGACCAAACTGTGCAATCGATCAAAAGTGCTATAGATCATGCAGAGCAGATGGTGGGTATTCAAATATCAGAGGTTTATGTAGGCATTTCCGGTAATCATATTGGCCTGCAATCCAGCCACGGTGTTGTGGCCGTTCAGAATGAGGATCGTGAAATCGGCGATGATGATATCGATCGCGTAATTAAAGCTGCGGAAGTCATTGCTATGCCTCCGGAGCGTGAAGTGATTGATGTTGTTCCCAAACAATTTATCGTCGATGGTCTTGAAGGAATTCAAGACCCGCGCGGAATGATTGGTGTTCGTCTGGAAGTTGAGGCAACAATCATTACGGGTGCTAAGACGCCAATACATAATCTACTACGCTGTGTTGAGAAATCAGGGCTGAAGGTAAAGGATCTTGTGCTGATGTCTCTTGGAGCTGGTGGATTGGCGCTGTCCAAGGACGAGAAATCGATGGGATCTGTTCTGGTTGATATTGGTGCGGGCTCAACAACAATAGCCATATACGAAGAGGGTTCTCTTAGTGCAACCTCCACGATTCCGATCGGAGGAGAATTCGTAACCAATGATATTGCCTACGGACTTCGGACACTTACTGATCAAGCGGAGAAGGTAAAACTTAAATATGGTTGCGCATGGATTGACGATGCAGCCTCAGACGTTGTCTTCAAGGTATTGCGCATTGGCAGTAACGTGGAGAAGGAATTTAACCAAGAGGATCTGGCGGCAATTATCGAGCCAAGGGTGCAAGAAATATTCCACCTGATTCGTCAAGAAGTTAAACGGCTTGGTTACAGTGAACTGCCTGGAGGTTATATACTTACAGGTGGGACTGTCTCGATGCCGGGTGTATTGAAAGCTGCTCAGACCGAGCTGGCTGCATCTGTACGCATCGCCGTGCCGGATTATATCGGTGTACGGGACCCTGGGTTTACCGGCGGTGTCGGTATTCTGCATAATGTTGTCCGTAGTTTCCGAGCAAGAAACAGTGGTGGAAGCAGCAACAAAAAGACGGTCAACCGGAGCAAGCAGAACGCCACTCCGAGTCAGGAAACTGTTCAGAAGCCCGGATTTGTGGAGCGTCTAAAAAATATGTTTAGCGAGTTTATATAAGTGTAAGTCCAGATATACTTGGACCGGCCATCCAAGCACATTGAGGGGGAGATGGAACAATATGTTAGAATTTGATTTTGAAATGGAGAGCTTGGCGCAAATAAAAGTCATCGGCGTGGGCGGCGGAGGTAGTAATGCTGTCAACCGGATGATTGAAAACGGCGTTCAGGGTGTAGAATTTATTACGGTTAATACAGACGCCCAAGCGTTGCATATGGCCAAATCGGAGCACAAGCTGCAGATTGGGGACAAGCTGACCCGTGGTTTGGGTGCAGGCGCCAACCCTGAAGTCGGTAAGAAAGCAGCGGAGGAATCCCGTGATCTGATTTCGAATACCCTTAAAGGTGCAGATATGGTATTTGTTACTGCAGGAATGGGTGGCGGTACAGGTACAGGGGCGGCGCCAGTTATAGCTGAAATTGCTAGAGAATGTGGAGCCCTGACTGTGGGTGTAGTTACTCGCCCGTTCACTTTTGAAGGAAGAAAACGTTATAACCAGGCAATGCTTGGAATCGAAGCTTTGAAAGAAAAAGTCGACACGCTAATCGTCATTCCAAATGACCGTTTGCTTGAGATCGTTGATAAGAAAACACCGATGTTGGAAGCTTTCCGTGAAGCAGATAATGTTCTCCGGCAGGCTGTTCAAGGTATCTCTGACCTAATTAAGGTTCCTGGTCTGATTAACCTTGACTTTGCGGATGTAAAGACGATCATGACAGAGCGCGGTTCAGCGCTTATGGGAATTGGTATAGCAAATGGTGAGAACCGTGCGTCTGAAGCAGCACGTAAAGCCATCATGAGCCCACTCTTGGAAACGTCTATTGAAGGCGCCCGCGGCGTAATCATGAATATTACGGGAGGATCTAACCTCTCCCTATACGAAGTCAATGAAGCGGCTGAGATTGTTACATCCGCCTCTGATCCTGAAGTGAATATGATCTTTGGTGCGATAATTGATGAAGGCCTGAAGGATGATATCAAAGTAACAGTAATTGCTACTGGCTTTGAACATAAACCATCACCTGAAGCACCAGGACGCCGTCCGGTCTCGACGAATAACGAGCCAGCGGCAGCACCGGATAAGAACGCTGCTAATCTGCGTCCGTTCGGGAATCAGAATACGTCAGATCAATTAGATATTCCGACGTTCCTGCGTAACCGTAATCGTGGCAACAATGACTAATTAAATATTTTTATTAAGAGATATGAAGCACCGTATTCCCCAGCTAATAGAGCTAGGGCAATGCGGTGCTTTTTTTTATGTGAAATGTTGTTCAGTAGGAATAAAACCCTCCCGCGCTATAACTCGACAAAAAAACCTTAAGAATGCCCCCCAAGTTTAGACAGACTTTGAAAGCGAGACTTTTTATACTAATCATATCGTCCAAAAAAACAGAGCCTGATCCATTTTGGCTACAGGATAGATTCCGCCATAGTAGGCAGGTGAATGCACTGGTTGTTTATATTGACTTGATATTCGCCGCCAATCTAGTGATCGACGGAATTCTATTGTGGCTGACAGGCTGGATGGTCAAGCTGAGGATATCATGGTGGCGGCTAGTCCTCTCAGCTCTGGTTGGTGCGCTCTATGTGGTGATGATGTTTGTGCCGGAGTTGTCTTTCATGTATACCTTCCTCATTAAGTTTGGATTGTCGGTGGTTATGCTATGGATTGCCTTTGGTTTTGGGAGTCTGCAAAGCTACCTTCGCACTATGGGAGCTTTTTATATTATCAACTTTGCAGCTGCTGGTGGGATTGTAGGTATTCACTATTTGCTGCAGAGCTCCGGTGATATTTGGAATGGTATTATGTTCACTGCTTCAGGAGGGCATGCTTACCGCCTAAAGATTGGTTTTTGGTTTGTAATTGCAGTATTTCCCCTGGTGTTAATCTGCTTCAAGGCAGTGCACTCCTCACGAATCAGAAGGGAGCAGCTTGAAACCTATATCGGTGAGGTGGTAGTAGAAATTGATGGAGTGACTGTTTCCTGTCCCGGCCTGCTAGACACAGGTAACCGGCTTTGTGATCCTTTGACCCGCATACCGGTGATGGTTATGGAATCTTCGCTCTGGGAGGGACATCTGCCTGAAACATGGAAAGGTAGACTCACTCAGGACGGAGCGGACAAACTTTTACTAGAAACGGACGGGCAGTCGTTTGCTTGGCAGGACAGGATGCGTCTGGTGCCTTACAGGGGAGTTAACCGGGGGGCATCATTTATGCTTGCACTGAAGCCTGATCAGGTGACGATAAAGCTTGGTGAAGATATCTTTTATTGTAAAAGAGTCTTGATCGGGCTGGATGGTGGGACATTGTCGGGGGATGGAGCCTATCGGGCTGTAATACATCCTGATTTGACTCAAAAAGAGAGCGCTATTGATGCAGCACTGCCTTCCTAATCTTTAAAGCTAGCTGAACCAAACTTCTGATGGCTGAAAGCGGGATTTGAAAGCTTCACACGCGAACCGTGCACTTCTTGGAGGAGGAACAAATAATGGTCAAATGGAAAATTGCTCTGCAGCTGCAATATTACCGCATGCTGTTTCTACTAGGGCTGAAGAGTCAGGAAATCTATTATATTGGCGGGAGTGAGGCACTTCCTCCACCGCTGACACGGGAAGAAGAAGAGTATCTGCTTCAGCGGCTGTCTAGCGGCGATGCAGCTGTTCGTGCGATGTTGATTGAGCGCAATCTTCGCTTGGTAGTATATATCGCTCGTAAATTTGAGAATACCGGCATCAATATCGAGGATCTGGTTTCGATTGGCGCTATTGGCTTAATTAAGGCTGTGAACACTTTTGATCCTGAGAAAAAAATAAAACTGGCTACTTATGCATCCCGCTGCATAGAGAATGAAATCTTGATGTATCTGCGGCGGAACAGCAAGACACGGAGTGAGGTTTCTTTTGATGAGCCGCTTAATATTGATTGGGATGGCAATGAATTATTGCTTTCTGACGTATTAGGAACGGAAAATGATACCATTTATCGGAACATAGAAGAACAGGTTGATCGCAAGCTGCTGCAAAAGGCACTGGAAAAGCTGAGTGACCGGGAAAGACTCATTATGGAGCTGAGATTTGGCCTGCGCGGAGGCGAAGAAAAGACACAAAAAGATGTGGCCGATCTGCTTGGCATCTCCCAATCTTATATTTCGCGGCTGGAGAAAAGAATTATCAAGCGGCTGCGCAAGGAGTTTAACAAGATGGTGTAAGGTGAAATTAGCAAGGAATAAAATGGCGAGCCCGGGAGATAATGTACAGTAATGTTTCTCCTTGGGAGGTAAATCATCATGACCCGTAATAAAGTCGAGATTTGCGGTGTGGATACTGCTAAGCTGCCTGTTCTAACGAATGTGGAAATGCGGCAACTGTTCACTTCGCTGCAGCAGCAGGGCGAGCGATCCGCCAGAGAGAAATTGGTAAACGGTAATCTTAGACTTGTTCTAAGCGTTATCCAGAGGTTCAATAATAGGGGAGAATTTGTTGACGATTTGTTCCAGGTGGGTTGCATCGGTCTGATGAAAGCCATTGATAATTTCGATTTATCACAAAACGTTAAATTCTCCACATATGCAGTTCCGATGATTATCGGTGAGATTCGGCGTTACCTGCGTGATAACAACCCGATTCGGGTATCACGTTCTCTCAGAGATATCGCCTACAAGGCGCTCCAGGTACGTGATAGTCTGACCAATCAGAACTCGCGGGAACCGACGATATTCGAAATATCAGAAGCGCTGGGTGTGCCGAAGGAAGATGTTGTATTTGCTCTTGATGCCATTCAGGATCCAGTGTCCTTATTCGAGCCGATCTATCATGACGGCGGCGATCCTATTTATGTAATGGACCAGATTAGCGACGATAAGAATAAGGATGTGTCGTGGATCGAAGAAATTGCATTACGTGAAGCGATGCGTAAGTTAGGACAAAGGGAGAAACGAATTTTATCCATGCGGTTTTTCGAAGGGAAAACACAGATGGAGGTCGCAGACGAGATTGGCATTTCACAGGCACAGGTCTCACGTTTGGAGAAATCTGCGATTCAGCAAATGCAAAAACACGTGAAATCTTAGAGCAGTAGCCATGAGGAGATATTCCAGAATCCGGGTTAAGGATTTTGGGCGATCTCCTCTTTTTAATGAATGTAGACAAGCTTCCGTATCATATATTGGACTATAGGTCGGATTGTACAGGGGTGGTGAGATGAACGAGGATTATCAAGGGTCTGCCAAAAAAATGAAAATCTCTGATTTTCAGACGAAGGATGTTATCAACATTGTAGATGGCAAGCGGCTGGGGCAGATTAGTGATCTGGAGCTTGATTTGCGCCGTGGTGTCATAGATGCCATCGTTATACCCGGATACACTCGGTTTATGGGATTGTTCGGAGGCGGGACAGATCTGATTATTCCATGGCGGAATATAGTCAAGATCGGGTCCGATGTAGTGCTCGTGAAGATTGAAGAGTCACGGATGTCTCCGGGACAGGAAGAGCGGGAAACGATGTATCTGGAGCGGGGAGATCGCAGCGAACGGCGCACTTATTAATTAGGTGCGTTTTTTGTTTTTTTATTTAAGAATTTAGGCGATCTGGCTTAAGCGTCACTTTGTACGGGTATTTACATGTGGTACACTAAGGCGGAGGTGAGGAAATGGAACCGTTTGTGCAGGGGAAAGAAATGCTTATGCTGCTCCATCTGGAGCCGTGGCGAGTGGAGCATAACGAAATTACAGCGGGGTTTACTGGTAGACAGGGAGGGGCTAGCAAGGCGCCCTATGACAGCCTGAATTGTGCGTTTCACGTTGGGGATGCTCCTGAAGCTGTCCTGAGCAATCGGAGAGCGCTTGTCGAAGCTCTTGATTTCAAACCGGAAGCATGGACCTGTGGAGAACAAACCCATGGGGCAGAGATAGCTGTGGTAAGGGAAGTAGACCGTGGGCGGGGACAACAGGACAGAGCATCGGCATTTCAAGCCACGGACGGTCTGCTGACGGATGTGCCCGGGGTTTTGTTGACTTCTTTTTATGCGGATTGTGTGCCCCTTTATTTTTATGATCCCGTGCGTAGAGTCGTCGGTCTTGCGCATGCAGGCTGGAAAGGGACGGTGGCTCAGATTGCCGCAGCCATGGTGAATAAGCTGCAAACGGTATACGGCAGCAATCCACATGATATTGTGGCAGCGATCGGTCCATCCATTGGCGACTGCTGTTATGAGGTGGATGATTATGTGATGGAGCATGTTCGCCAGTTGGAGGGCAGCTTGAATGAGGGTATAGAAACTTTCGATGCTGTGGAGCTTTACAGAGCCTCAGAGACTGATCAGAGTAAATACTTGCTAAACTTGAAAGAAATGAATCGACGCATTATGATAAAAGCAGGAATATTGCCGACTCATATCGAATGTACAACATGGTGTACAAGCTGTAATCGTGATTTGTTTTTTTCATATCGCAAAGAAAACGGTATTACAGGCAGAATGACGAGCTGGATCGGAATAAAGGAGAGTTGAAAGTTGTCTTTAACACTGCAGGAGAGAATTGCTGAGGTAGAGGAACGTGTAGCACGTGCCTGCGCGGCAAGCGGCCGGGATCGTAATGACGTCAAGGTAATTGCAGTGACGAAATATGTTTCTCTGGAAATGGTATCCTCCGTATTGGAGGCAGGACTAGAGCATATTGCCGAGAGTCGCTGGCAGGATGCTGAGCACAAATGGAAGGTTTTAGGGGACAAAGGGACATGGCATTTTATCGGGCATTTGCAAACCAATAAGGTTAAAGACGTTATTGGAAAATTTCAATATATACACTCTTTGGACCGGATGTCTCTGGCGCAAGAATTACACAAAAAGGCGCTTGCCGCCGATCAGGAAGTGAATGTGTTTCTTCAAGTGAATATCTCTGGCGAAGATACGAAGTTCGGTCTGTCACCTGAGGCAGTACCTGGATTTTTACGTGAAATCGCTAGTTTGGACCGCGTTAAGGTAATTGGACTTATGACGATGGCACCTTTAGAAGGTGATCCAGAGCTTACCCGTCCTGTATTTCGCGGACTTCGTGAGCTGCGCGATGAGCTTAATCAACTTGCTTTGACACCTGAGCCGATTACGGAGCTGTCCATGGGAATGTCGAATGATTTTGAAGTGGCGATACAGGAAGGAGCTACCTGGGTACGCCTGGGTACGGTGTTAGTAGGCCATTAGGAGGGATCGTGATGAGCGTTATGAACCGATTTATGAGTTTTTTGGGCTTGCAGGAGGAAGAGGAAGTTGTGGAGCGGGAGCAAATCCACGAAGAGGATGAGTATGAGCCGGCCCCTGTAGAAACCCGCAAAAATCAAAGGGGCAACGTTGTCAGTATCCATTCGCAAAAAAATGTCAAGGTTGTATTATATGAACCACGTTCATATGATGAGGCACAGGAGATTGCTGATCATCTCCGTTCGCATCGGACGGTAGTAATTAACCTGCAGCGTGTTCGCAATGATCAAGCAATGAGAATTATTGATTTTCTCAGTGGAACTGTTTATGCCCTTGGGGGAGGAATCTCTAAAATTGGGGGCAATATATTTATGTGCACTCCAGATACTGTTGAAATTCAAGGCTCCATTACAGAAATCCTAGGTGACGATCAAGACTATAACAGAATGAGGTGAATGGGCTTTGCTTCAAATTGATTACATTATCGATATTTTGTTTAATATTTATTTTTACATGATTATTTTCTATGTGCTAATGTCCTGGTTACCCAACGTTCGTGATAACTTCATTGGAGAACTGCTAAGCAAACTCGTAGAGCCGTATTTAACACCTTTCAGACGGTTTATTCCACCGCTCTTCGGTACACTTGATATCTCTCCAATCATTGCATTACTTGTCTTGGAATTCGCAGCAGGCGGACTTAAATCTATCCTGCATTTGATTTTTTAGGCATCTGTGATGAAGAACGAAGTTTACGGGCATTTTCATCCCGATGAACGTCAATTTGTGGACAAGGCCTTTGAATGGGTTACCAACGCTGGAGAATATCATGAGACTAAATTAACTGAATTTCTCGATCCCCGCCAAGGTTTTATTCTGCAAACTTTAGTTAACCGCCATCCTGACGTGATTGTTAAATGGGAGGGTGGACATGCTGAGGCAGAGCGGAAGCGAGCGCTTGTCGCCCCTGATTATCGTGATCTGGATCAGGAAGACATGGAGCTGAAGGTGCTTGCGATAACCTCAGGGGAGCAGAAGTTTCTGGCCTTGGAGCACGGGGACTACATGGGTTCTATTCTGGGGCTGGGCGTTAAACGAGGCAAAATCGGTGATATTCATGTTCTGGACGATGGTTGTCATGTTGTAGTCGCTGCTGATATTGCAGATTATTTAGCTATGAATTTAACTGGAGTGCACCGGATACAGGTAAGTACGGAAGTATTACCCCTTTCCGCCTTGCGTAATAGTGAGGTTAAGCTGGAAGTGATGGATTTGACTGTAGCGTCCCTGCGATTGGATGGCATTGCCGCAGATGTAACACGGCTTAGCCGAAGCAAAATTCTTGCTCCCATCAAGGCTGGACGCGTTCGGGTAAACTGGAAAGTGGAGGAAGACCCATCCTGCAGTCTTAAGGATGGTGACATGGTATCTATTCAAGGTTTCGGTCGCTTCAAGGTGCTAGAGGTCGGCAGTTTGACGAAAAAGGGCCGATACCGTGTTCAGATTGGTAAATTTGTGTGAATCCCTTGCAGGAATACGGTCTTACTTGTCGAAATTGATTATTTCGAGGGAATCAAACATTTTTAAAGCTGGACGCCGATACTTTAAAGAAGAGGCGGACCATAAATGGCAGGCGGAACACAGAAACACCTTCTGCCTTTACTTGAAGTACAGTCTTTCTTCTTTGTCTGCCGCTTAGTTGCGATTTAGAGATAAAGAAGGTCCGAAATTTCTAGGAGGTGCACAGCATGCCATTAACACCGCTCGATATACATAACAAGGAGTTTTCTCGGAGACTTCGCGGTTATGATGAGGACGAGGTCAACGAATTTCTAGATCAAGTGATCAAGGATTACGAAAGCGTCATCCGTGAGAACAAGGAACTGCAGAATCAGCTTTTGTCTATTCAAGAGCGTCTGGATCATTTTGTGAATATTGAAGAAAGTTTATCGAAGACGATCTTAGTCGCTCAGGAAGCGGCGGATGATGTGAAGAACAACTCCAAGAAGGAATCCCAGCTCATTATCAAGGAAGCGGAGAAAAACGCCGATCGGATTATTAACGAAGCGTTATCCAAATCCCGTAAGGTTGCTATTGAGACTGAAGAATTGCGTAAGCAAGCTTCGATCTATCGCACTCGTTTCCGGACATTAGTGGAAGCTCAGCTGGAGCTGTTATCACAGGATGACTGGAATGCCTTAGAGAGTCGTGAGGCGAGCGAGAACGTAGCCTTCAAGGATGATGTTCTTCATCGCATCTAAAGGTTTCAGACGATAATTGGCTAAATAGAGGGAGCTATTCCCTCTATTTTTATTTTCCGATAAAATAGACCATAATAAAGTGAACTCCATGCGCAAGTACGTCCTTAATAGCTAGATTGGGCGAATGGCTGTTGACATTTAGATTCAAAAAGTCTATAAATAGAACATATCTGTATAATGTTTATATGTATTCGATGACGGGACAAGTACGACAAGGTAACGTTCTCCAGAGAGTCGGCGATTGCTGAGAGCCGATTGTTCGAGCCCTGCCGGAAGATCTTCCCCTAGAAGTTAAGCTGAAGCGTTGATCGTGCGTAAGCTTAACCGTCTGCCGGACGTTACACCGGACCTGTGCACAAGATTTACGCGCAGGACTGAGATTGTGCTGAATACACTCCCCTTAAGGATGTGCTCATGCGCAGAATTAGGGTGGTATCGCGAGCGTCGTCTCGCCCCTTTGGGGGTGGGATGACGCTTATTTTGTTGTTCCGGGGCGGCCATCCCCCTAAATCCCCCTTTCTAAGGGGGACCCCAAGGGCTGCCGCCCTCTGGACACCCGCAAAGTAAAGCCTCGTGCAAATAGGTACGGTGGTGGAAACGAACGGACTCATGTGGCTGAACGAGCGGCCCTTCTTAGGCTCCCCTGGCGGGTTCGCCTGCGGGGCCTTAACGGCAAGAGCGGTGTGCGACCAGCTGCGCAAGGTCGCGCATGGCGCCCCGAGCGATTGCTGCCCTGCGGGAACGCGGCTCGGGAGCCAGGGCAAGAGCGGTGTGCGACCAGTTGCGCAAGGTCGCGTATGGCCCCGAGCGATTGCTGCCCTAACGGGATCGCGGCTCGGGTGCCAGGGCAAGAGCGGTGAGCGGCCAGCTGCGCAAGGTCACTCATTGGCGCCCCGAGCGATTGCTGCCCTGCGGGATCGCGGCTCGGGAGCCAGGGCAAGAGCGGTGAGCGACCAGCTGCGCAAGGTCGCTCATTGGCGCCCCGAGCGATTGCTGCCCTAACGGGATCGCGGCTCGGGAGCCAGGGCAAGAGCGGTGCGCGACCAGCTGCGCAAGGTCGCGAAATGGCGCCCCGAGCGATTGCTGCCCTACGGGATCGCAGCTCGGGTGCCCGGAAAGAAGGGGCGGTTGCTGCGCAATGCCGCCGAAGCCCCCGAGCTATTGCTGCCCTACGGGATCGCAGCTCGGGTGCCCGGAAAGAAGGGGCAGCTGCTGCGCAGGATCGCCCAAGGATCGAAAAGAGCTTTATAGACTAATCCATGAAAGGATTGACCATCACATGCAAAAAGTAGATGTCAGAGAAAAGGCGCGGGCAAGAGATGTCCGCATATTGAAGAAATGGAACGAAGAGAATACGTTCCGCAAGTCCATGGAGAACCGTGAGGGACGTCCAAACTATGTATTCTATGAAGGTCCGCCAACAGCAAACGGTGCGCCGCATATCGGACACGTGCTGGGACGGGTAATCAAGGATTTCATCGGTCGTTACCAGACAATGAAAGGTTACCGCGTGGTACGTAAAGCAGGCTGGGATACACACGGTCTGCCAGTAGAACTAGGTGTACAAAAGAAGCTTGGCATCTCCGGTAAACAAGAGATTGAGGAATATGGCGTAGAAAAATTCATCCAGGAATGTAAAGACAGCGTCTTCGGTTATGAGAAGCAATGGCGCGAATTTACAGAAGCGATTGGATACTGGACAGATCTAGATAATCCTTACGTAACCTTGGATAACACCTATATCGAAAGTGTATGGAACATCTTGGCTACAGTGCATGAGAACGGGTTGCTTTACCGCGGACACCGTGTTAGCCCGTATTGCCCGAGCTGCCAGACTACATTAAGCTCGCATGAAGTTGCCCAAGGCTACAAAACCGTTAAGGATCTCAGTGCAACTGCGAAGTTCAAGCTGGATGACAGCGGAGACTACGTATTGGCTTGGACGACAACACCTTGGACCTTGCCAGCCCATATGGCGCTAGCTATGAACCCGGACATGGATTATGTACGTGTGCAACAAGAAGATGGTGTGTACATCGTTGCTAAAAACTTGGTCGAAGAAGTAATGAAAGGCGAGCACACAGTCCTTTCTACACATAAAGGTTCCGAGTTTATCGGTAAAACTTACGCACCTCCATTCGGATATATTAAGGCAGAGAAAAGCAATGTTATCGTAGGTGCTTCTTTCGTTACAGATTCCAGTGGTACAGGGATCGTACACATGGCACCAGCACATGGTGAAGATGACTACAAGACTTGCCGTGAGAATGGCATCAGCTTCGTAAATGTGGTTGATAATTCCGGTAAGTATACGGATGTAGTTTCTGATTTTGCGGGACGTTTTGTTAAGGATTGCGATCTGGATATCATTAAGGTTTTGTCTGAAAAAGGATTGCTTTACGGTAAAGAGAAATACGAGCACAGCTATCCGTTCTGCTGGCGCTGTGATACACCACTTTTGTATTACGCAACAGACAGCTGGTTCATCAACACTACAGCGATCAAAGATCAGCTGATTGCTAACAACAACAGTGTGGCTTGGTACCCTGAGCATGTACGTGAAGGTCGTTTCGGGAAGTTCTTGGATGAACTGGTTGACTGGAATATCAGCCGTAACCGTTATTGGGGTACACCCCTCAACGTCTGGGTATGTCAAGAAACGGGCAAAGAGTTTGCACCACACAGCATTGAAGAGCTAAGAGCGATGGCGATTGGTGATGTTCCGGAAGATATCGAGCTGCATAAACCTTTCGTGGATAAGATCAAGCTGCGCAGTCCGTTTAGCGAAGGTGCAGAGATGGTTCGTACATCGGAAGTGATCGACGTATGGTTCGACAGTGGCTCAATGCCTTTTGCACAAAGCCATTATCCATTTGAGAACGAGGATAAGCTGAATGATCAGTACCCGGCAGATATGATCTGTGAAGGGATCGACCAGACCCGCGGATGGTTCTACAGCTTGCTTGCAGTATCCACCTTGTTTAAGGGTAAAGCTCCATATAAAGCAGTTATTGCTCACGGTCATATCCTCGATGAGAATGGTCAAAAAATGTCCAAATCCAAAGGCAATGTTATTGATCCTTGGGAAATCATGAACGATTACGGCACGGATGCATTCCGTTGGGCTATTTTGTCCGACAGTGCACCGTGGAATAATAAACGTTTCTCGCGTGGTCTTGTAGGTGAGACAAAATCTAAAGTAGTGGATACGCTGGTGAATACACATGCCTTCTTAACGCTTTATGCGGGCATCGATGGATACGACCCAGCCGATCATCCTTTTAAGGTATCAAAACATAAGTTGGACCGCTGGATCCTGTCCCGTCTGAACAGCTTGATTCTTTTGGTGGATAAAGGACTTGCGGTAAATGACTTCGTAAATACGTCTAGAGCGATTGAGAACTTTGTGGATGAGCTGAGCAACTGGTATATCCGTCGTTCCCGTGACCGCTTCTGGGGTAGTGGTCTAGGTGAAGATAAATTGGATGCTTACCGTACGTTGACTCATGTGCTTTTGGCGACAGCGACTTTGATGGCTCCATTTACACCGATGTTGTCCGAAGATATCTTCACGAACCTTGGCGGCGGAGAAAGTGTGCATTTGGCAGACTACCCGGTTGCTGACGAGAACTTGATCGATAAAGAGCTGGAAGAGGATATGGAAAGTGCAAGACAGATCGTTGAGCTGGCGCGTAACGTACGTAACGAAACAGGCATTAAGAATCGTCAACCGCTGTCCGAGCTGATCGTTTCGATGAACCGTGACTTCCATTTGTCTGAGTATGAAGAGATCATCAAAGACGAGATCAACATCAAGAACATCGTGCTGGAGAACAGTGACAGCGGATTTGTTGATTTCACACTCAAGCTGAATCTTAAGGTTGCCGGTAAAAAATACGGTAAAAACGTAGGCTTCCTGCAAGGCTTTCTGAAAGCTATGGATAGTGACTCTACCCGTAAAGCGGTGCAAGACGGCTCAATCGCGATTGCGACACCTGAAGGTGAAGAGCTTGTAATCACTTCTGAAGAGCTGCTTGTTGAAAAACAAGCCAAAGCAGGTTTCGCCGCAGCTTCCGGATATGGAGTTACGGTTGCGCTCAATACCGAAATCACGCCTGAGCTTGAACAAGAAGGCTGGGTTCGTGAGATCATTCGTGCGGTTCAAGATTACCGTAAACGTCTGGATCTGCCGATCGAGAAACGGATCGCACTCACTTTGAAGTTAGACGATGAGCTAAAAGCAGCTGTTACAGCATTTGACAATGTACTGCGAGACAATGTACTTGTGACTACGGTTGATTTTGATGGAGAACATGCTTTTGAGACGGTAGAAGTCGGTGATAAATCCATCGGTATCCATATCGAAGCATAATTCTGCATTACCTGTCCCAAAACAGCATATACTAGCGGCATAAGTGTAAACGGAGATCTTCCGTTTATGCGGGAAATATAGTCTTTATATTTCGGCGCAAAACTAACGAGTCCCGAGCTTAAGGAGATGAATTCTCTTTGGCCGGGCTCGTTTACTTTGTAGCGAAGGAAAGACATATGAGAGGAGCCGTAGCTGTGGAGGGAAACAAGAGGAGAATCTCCATTAAGACATCCGGCAATAAGAATAACCCAGACAAGGAAAAGGAGAATAAGGCTTTTCCTGAAGTTAATCCTGAGTATCTAACAGCAGATCCACGTAATCCCGAGGATATTCCGCTGGAAGAAAAAATGAATACAATGTACCGATTGACCTTTGAGTGGGCTCATATTTTGGAAAAATCCCGAATTTATCAATATACGGATCTGCTATATTCACCTTGGCGGTTGATTTGGAGAAATATTTTATTTGGAGCAGCTCGGGGAGTTGGGATTGCACTGGGTTTTACTTTTTTTGCGGCAACGATTATTTATATCCTTCAGGGACTAGGCGCGCTCAATCTACCGATCATTGGGGATTATATTGCGGATATTGTGCGGATCGTACAGCGTCAGCTAGAATTCAAATAGCCATCGAAACGTTAAGATTAAAAACAGCGAACCATTCCTTAAAACTGGAACAGTACGCCGTTTAAATGATTTTGTGTATGGGACATCTGTGTTTAGTCTTCCTCGAGAGGATCAAGACTATGGGTTGCCTCGTCACTGTCCAAATAACGCTGGTAGCTCCGTCCCGGCACTACAATCAGATTGTTGCCCGTGATATCAGTGGCGATAAAGTTCTCCCAAGGCTCTACGCAGCCTTCCAGCTCATCGGCTTCAATCTCCATATCATTATAAGAATCAATATTGTTGCCCTCCGCCATGGCGGGAGAATTCGAGGTACCCCAGCTTTCAACAATCTGCCAGGCATCCTCGCCGTCAAAACCGTTTTGATCGTCGCGCTCATCCAGACTGGTGCGTCCAAAAGGTGGAGATAACAGCTCCTCTTCCACTGGACGAGTGAAAGGTGCGTTTTGCCGCGGGTTGTGCTCTTTACAATAAAGTGTGGAAGGGATGGCAGATAAACGTTCAAAAGGGATCGGCTCACCACTAGCCTTGCATATCCCATAAGTGCCATTATCCATAGCGGATAAAGCAGCTTCAATATCGTCCAGCTCATGCTCGTCCCGTTCTAACAGTGAAATGTCCATGGAGCGATTATACAAATCGGTGGCTGCATCTCCTGGATGGTTGTCATTCTCGGAAAGTTCTCCGGAACCATCCCGCATGGATTCATCTAAGCCGTAATGCTCATTATTCTGAAGCCTGCGCTGAATCGTATCCCGATCTTTTTCCAATCGTGCACGTAGCTCTGAGAGCTGCTGTACTGTCAGGTGCGTCATAATGAGAAAGCTCCTTTCTGTACCTTTTATAAGAATCATTCCGACTTGCCGGATAACACCGAATGGTTCTTCTGTTAGGTTGACCGGAGAGCAGGGATTTTACCGCTGGAAAATAGTCCCCAAGATTGAACTTAGCGGATGTCCCGCAATAGACGATTCTTTAAGGGCTGTGCTACAATATACAAGTCTTTAAACAGTATTCGTACCGCATTTAGCGGGAAAAATAAGAACGGAGTGACAACTTCTGTGGTGTACTATTTGATTGCTCTTATTGTATTTTTGGTGGATCAAGGGACAAAGTATCTCATTGCTACACGTCTGGAGATCGGAGAACAGATTTCTGTTATCGGAGATTTTTTCCTGATTACCTCTCATCGCAATCGCGGGGCTGCTTTTGGGATTCTCGAAGGTCAGCAATGGTTCTTCTTTCTAGTTACGGTTGTAGTGGTTAGTGGTATCGTTTGGTATTTGAACAAGACTAGACACTCGCGGAAGCTGTTATCTGTTGCCCTAGGGCTTGTACTGGGTGGAGCTATCGGTAACTTCCTGGACCGGATAATCAATGGTGAGGTTGTTGATTTCCTTCTGTTCAATTTTGGGAGCTATAGCTTCCCGATTTTTAATGTGGCGGATTCTTGTATCGTCATTGGGGTTGGATTGATTCTTCTGGATTCTTTTCGTGACCTTAAAAACGGCGAAGAAATTACAGAAATAAAAGAAGTAAAAGAAGCAAAGGAAGTAAGAGAAGGGAATGAATGATTTGAATAAAGACGTCAATCACCAAGCGGCATCTACGAGCGAAGAAGAGAGGGACGTCACGGAATGGACCGTTTCGGCAGAGAACGCGCGGGAGCGAATCGATAAATATATTACGGAATCATGGGAAGAAGAAATTTCCCGTTCTCAGGTGCAGCTGTGGATCAGCGGCGGTAACGTTACGGTTAATGGCAAGCCAGTGAAAGCCAACTATAAGCTATCGGAAGGCGACGTGGTTAGCGTTGTTGTCCCTGAAGCAGAAGTAACGGATTTGATCGCGGAGAACATTCCTCTTGAAGTTGTATATGAAGACAGCGATGTCATTGTGATTAATAAACCCCGGGGCATGGTTGTGCATCCAGCTGCGGGACATCCGTCAGGCACCTTAGTAAATGCGCTGATGTATCACTGTAAGGATCTGTCCGGCATTAACGGTGAGATTCGTCCAGGCATTGTACATCGGATCGATAAGGATACCTCTGGTCTTATCATGGTGGCTAAGAATGATGCCAGTCATGCCTCACTTGCCGCACAGCTTAAAGAGCATAGTGTTACGCGCCGATATATTGCAGTCGTACACGGCAACTTGTCGCATGATAAGGGCACTGTTGACGCACCGATTGGCAGAGATCCACATGATCGCAAGCTATACACAGTAACCGAAAAGAACAGCAAGAAATCCGTGACCCATTTTACAGTAATGGAACGCTTCGGAGATTGTACACTGCTGGAGCTGCAGCTGGAGACTGGCCGCACGCATCAGATCAGGGTACATATGAAGTTCATTGGCCATCCACTTGTAGGCGATCCGATATATGGACGCAGCAAGGGCACTACGATGAATGGACAAGCGTTGCATGCGGCGGTGCTCGGATTTATTCATCCTACCACAGGTGAATATAAAGAATTCAGCAGACCTATTCCGGAGGACATGGAAGAAGTCCTGTTCACACTACGCAGCAGATAAGTACAAATGAAGTGATAATTAGTCTATGGTATTGAACACTACTTTACGGCATATTTAAAAACATAAGGATAAAGAAAGGGTAATGCCTTATTCTTTATCCTTATTTTTATAATGAAACGGATATCCGGAAACATACGCCATCCAAGGGACGGCGAAGCCGTTTCTTTTAAAAGTAGAATAGATATTCAGGAGATGAGATGACAGTATGAGTATTGAACAATACCAAGATAGCTTCATTCAGACTAATTTTGCAGACCGCATCGGCGGTGCCAATTATGGCAAAGACACTTCGATTTATAAATTCGAGAAAATCAAACGTGCTAAAGCATCCGCAAAACAGGATTTTCCTAACATTGAACTAATTGATATGGGCGTAGGCGAGCCGGATGAGATGGCTGATGCGGGTATCGTAGCTAAGCTTGCTGAAGAAGCAGCGAAGGAAGAAAACCGCGGATATGCGGACAACGGAATTGCCGAATTCAAGACTGCTGCTGCTGAATATTTGCGGGAAGTTTTCCGGGTGGAAGGAATTGATCCAGAAACGGAAGTAGTTCACTCCATCGGATCGAAGCCTGCGCTGGCTATGTTGCCATCTTGTTTTATCAATCCAGGTGATATCACGATTATGACCGTGCCGGGTTATCCAGTCTTGGGTACACATACTAAATATTTGGGTGGACAAGTATTTACAGTGGAGCTGAAGAAGGAGAATAAATTCCTTCCAGATTTGAACGAAATTCCAGAAGACATTGCTCGTAAAGCTAAGCTTCTTTATCTAAACTATCCAAACAATCCAACGGGCGCTAGTGCCACTCCTGAGTTTTTTGCTGAGGTCGTTGCATGGGCGAAAAAATACGATGTAGTGGTTATCCATGACGCACCTTATGCTGCCTTGACTTATGACGGTTTGAAGCCACTTAGCTTCCTCTCCGTTCCAGGTGCAAAGGATGTGGGTGTAGAGCTGCATTCTCTTTCTAAGTCTTACAATATGACGGGCTGGAGAATTGGTTTTGTGGCTGGTAATCCGCTAGTGGTTAAAGCTTTCAGCGATGTGAAGGATAATAACGATTCCGGCCAATTTATCGCGATTCAAAAAGCAGCGGCTTATGGTCTTGCTCATCCGGAGATTACTGAAGCGATTGCGGATAAATACTCCCGTCGTCACAACCTGCTAGTTGATGCACTGAACAGCCTCGGCTTTAAAGCTGAGAAGCCAAAAGGTTCCTTCTTCCTGTATGTCGCTGCACCTAAGGGAATCAAAGACGGCCGTCGCTTTGAATCCGGTGAAGATTTCTCCCAATTCCTGATTCGTGAGAAGCTGATCTCCACTGTGCCTTGGGATGATGCAGGTCCGTTTGTTCGTTTCTCCGTTACCTTTATTGCTAAAGGTGAAGAGGAAGAGAGACGTGTCATCTCTGAAATTCAAAGACGTCTTAGCGATGTGGAATTTGAATTTTAAGCATTGTTATTGAAATTAATGAGGCTGTCTCAAAAGTAGTGAATTCTACTTTGGGGCAGCTTCTTTTTTATGGAATAGGAAATGTTGTAGATGTTGCTGTGCCTTATGACTATAAGCCGCGTGTCGTGTTCTGTACTATTGGGGTGGGTGGTGGATGAATGGCTGTGTGTGATTTTCGTACAGCTTGCAGTAGATGATTTGTGGTAGCTGTGACGGTGGACTTTGTGCGGTGGACTTGTGCGGTGGACTTGTGTGGCGGACTTGTGTGGTGAGCTATATGCGTTCTGTGTTTGTGTGAAGTAAAGAGTGGGTTTTAAACTAATTAGGGAAAAGCTCCCTGAAATTAACCGATATTCGCTCTAAATGAACGAAATCAGGGAAAACCTCCCTAATAATCAGGGGGGGTTCTATATTAGTTACTGAATCGGTCAATAATTAGGGAAGTTTTCCCTAATTACAAGTCTGATGAACAGAAATCTCTGAATTTCAGGGAGGAATTCCCTAATTACTATATAAGTACCTCAACGATTGCATCATTTGGAGCATTACTAGGTGCGCCTCTTGAACCATTTGGACATCAAGTAGTGTTAAGAACATAAACGAGGCTGTCCTAAAAGTGATGAAACGGCTATTTGGGACCAGCCTCGTTTTTTATGCAGATATACTGAGTACCGCTTTCCCCTTGTTGTTAATAGAAGTAAGGAAGAGAAGTGCAAAAGTTTAGGCAGAGAAAGTTGACATGAGGGGGTTGTTCTGTCATAATTCTTGTTAAATGAATAGCGCCTTTAATTCAGTCCTGTGAGGCTGGCAAGGTAACGTGAATCGAGGTTCGCGACTCTTAGAAAGGTATCCGTGTGTAAATACGGAACTGTCTTTTTATGCGCGCGGCCGTCATCTTCCTCATCTGCGGATTTCACTCCTTGCCTGTTATAGGCAAGGAGTTTTTTGATTTCCGGGAACTTGAATAGGCGAACAAGCTGGAGGGTGACAAGATTATGGTTACTGAGAAAAATGTCATTATGGATGAAACGGCGATCCGCCGGGCCTTATCGCGTATTGCTCATGAGATTTTGGAGAAGAACAAAGGTATCGAAAATTGTCTGCTGGTCGGCATTCGGACACGAGGTGTGTATCTGGCACAGCGTATCGCTGAGCGCATCAAGGAGATTGAAGGCGTCGAGATTCCATACGGTGAGCTGGATATCACACATTACCGGGATGACCGTGAAGTGGAAGGCAGTGAAGCAGTAGTGAAGAGCAACGTTGTTATTACTTCAGGAAGTGCTGGCATCCATGATCAGAAAGTCATTTTGTTCGATGATGTACTTTACACCGGACGCACCATCCGCGCGGCGATGGACGCTTTGATGGATTGCGGACGCCCACGAATGATTCAACTGGCAGTACTGGCTGACCGCGGACACCGCGAGCTGCCGATCCGGCCGGACTACATCGGTAAGAATGTACCTACCTCAAAGCACGAGCAGATTGAAGTGGCGCTGAAGGAATACGACGGCAAAGATGAGGTCTACATTATTTCAAACCGGGAGGAACGATAACATCATGACACTTACCAAGGTAAAGGAACGTAGTCTGCTGGGAATCAAAGAGCTTGACCGGTCGGAAATTATCCAACTGCTTGACAGAACAGCATTTTGGGACAATCAAAGTGAAAAGCTGACGCCCATCTTGAACTCCCATTTTATTTCTAACATGTTTTTTGAGAACAGCACACGCACACGCTTCTCTTTCGAGATGGCAGAGAAACGACTAGGTGCGCAAGTACTTAATTTTACGGCTGCAGCTTCTAGTGTAGAAAAAGGGGAGTCGATCTACGATACAGTGCGCACACTGGAATCGATGGGGATCGATGCCGGAGTTGTGCGTTTGAAGCCTGCAGGTGTGCTGCAGCAGTTAGCTGAGAAGGTGTCCATACCGCTTATCAATGCGGGCGACGGTAACAATGAACATCCTACGCAGGCGCTGCTTGATTTATACACCATGACCAAAACCTTTGGGGAACTAAAAGGCCTGACAGTCTCCATCATTGGGGACATTATGCATAGCCGCGTAGCGCGTTCTAATCTCTGGGGGCTTACGAAAATGGGAGCCAAGGTGCAGTTCTGCGCACCGGATAATATGAAGGCTCCTGAGCTTATGGAGTATGCGCCTTACGTAACTATGGAAGAAGCTCTTAAAGCGGATGTAGTAATGATGCTTCGAGTACAGCTTGAGCGCCATACTTCCGGCATTAAGCTGTCTGCTGAAGATTACCGTAGCCACTATGGTCTAACAGAAGAGCGGGCAGCTAAGCTCGCCAAAGACACAATCATTATGCATCCAGCTCCGGTTAACCGGAATCTAGAGATTGATGATGCAGTAGTAGAGTGCAGTCAATCGCGGATTTTCCCGCAAATGTCTAATGGCGTACCGGTCCGGATGGCGGTTCTCGAAAGAGCTTTACTATAAGCTTACGGAATGCTAACGTATAGAGACTAATAAATATACACAAAGATGAATTTTTATTATATAATAACGAGAGGGCCCGCAGCTGTGATCTGAGGGTAAAGGTAGAATCATGACAGTGATTATTAGAAACGCCAGCGTATTGAATAAGGAAGGCTTGCTTGAGCGCAAACACATCGAACTACAGGATGGTGTGATCTCGGCTATAATCGACGGAAATGAAGCTATCGGAGAAGCCACGGAGATCATTGATGCTGAAGGTAAGCTGCTTATTCCGGGACTCATTGATATGCATGTGCACTTGCGTGAACCGGGATTTGAACACAAGGAAACAGTGGAAACCGGAAGTCGCTCAGCTGCTAAAGGCGGATTTACAACCATTGCATGTATGCCAAATACTCGTCCGGTGACAGATAGCCCGGAGATCGTGCAATTTGTGAAAGACAAGGCGCGTGAAGCAGGACTAGTTAAAGTGCTTCCTTATGCAGCCATTACGAAAAATGAGCTCGGACGTGAGTTGACGGATTTTGCGGCGCTCAAAGAAGCTGGAGCTATTGGTTATACAGACGACGGTGTGGGCGTACAAAGTGCTCAAATGATGAAAGATGCAATGAACATCGCAGCATCGCTCGATATGCCAGTCATTGCTCACTGCGAAGATAACTCGCTGGTTGAGGGCTGCTGTGTAGCTGAAGGTGAGTTTGCTAAGAAGCATGGCCTCAAAGGAATTCCGAATGAGTCAGAGGCGATCCATGTTGGACGCGATATTTTGCTGGCAGAAGCGACAGGCGTTCATTACCATGTATGCCATGTCAGTACTGAACAGTCGGTGCGGCTGATTCGCCAAGCAAAAGAGATCGGCATTAAAGTAACTGCTGAGGTATGTCCGCATCACTTGCTTCTTGCTGAAGACGATATTCCAGACCTGGATGCCAATTGGAAAATGAACCCGCCGCTGCGCTCCCGCCGCGATGTTGAAGCGTGTATCGAAGGGTTGCTTGATGGCACACTAGATATGATTGTTACAGATCATGCGCCACATAGTGAGGAAGAGAAAGCGAAAGGAATGCAGCTGGCACCTTTTGGTATCGTTGGATTCGAGACAGCTTTCCCCCTCTTATACACGGCGTTTGTAGAAACCGGAAAATGGGATTTATCCTTACTAGTACAAAGAATGACTGCCGATCCTGCACGGGTATTCAGATTGAACACCGGGGTTATGGAGATCGGAGCTCCTGCAGATTTGACACTCATCGATCTGGAGCAGGAAAAAGAAGTAGACCCAGGTTCCTTCGCAAGCAAAGGACGCAACACACCTTTTGGCGGCTGGAAGCTTAAGGGTTGGCCAGTAAAAACTTGGGTGGACGGCAAAGCCGTATGGACTGAGAAAAACTAGCGGACTGGTGAGGCGAAATTGCTGATCTTTACAGATCAGCAATTTGAGCGCGTACACTCCGGAAGGCATGCAAGGCATACGTATCAGACTACAGAACATGAAGGAGTGGAAGGGAATGCAGGCGAGATTGCTGCTTCAAGACGGAACTTTATTTACAGGTACCGCATTTGGCGCTGAAGGTGAAAAGACAGGCGAGGTTGTTTTTAACACAGGAATTACAGGATATCAAGAGGTGCTGTCTGACCCTTCATATTGCGGACAAATCGTTACCATGACGTACCCATTGATCGGGAACTACGGGATTACGCGGGATGATTTCGAATCTGTTCGACCTTTCGTACACGGTTTTGTAGTGCGTCGTCATGAAGAAGTTCCAAGTAACTGGCGCGCAGAATACAGTGTGGACGACCTGCTGAAAGAATACGATATTCCTGGAATCAGCGAGATTGATACCCGGATGTTGACGCGGATTATTCGCCACTACGGAACAATGAAGGCGATCCTGACTACCTCTAACAAACGGGTAGAGGAATTGATGGAAATGATGGGCGACACTTCAATTGAAGAACTGCGCAATCAGGTAGCACGCACATCTACTCCAAGCATGTACAATAGCCCAGGAACTAAAGAACGCATCGTGCTGGTAGATTACGGAGCGAAGGCTGGTATCTTACGCGAGTTGAACAATCGCGGTTGTGATGTTGTAGTTGTACCTCATGACGTAACTGCTGATGAGATTCGTCGCCTCAATCCAGATGGTATCCAGCTGTCCAACGGCCCTGGGGACCCGAAAGACGTTCCACACGCAGTGAAGACGATCTCAGAATTGCTTGGTGAATACCCAATCTTCGGTATCTGCTTAGGTCACCAGCTGTTTGCACTGGCTTGTGGCGCGGATACAGAGAAGCTGAAATTCGGACACCGTGGCGGTAACCATCCGGTTAAAGAATTGGAGAGCGGACGTTGCTTCATTACTTCTCAGAACCATGGCTACACAGTGAATGAAGACTCTGTGAAGAGCACGGATCTAGAGGTTACTCACATTAATAATAATGATAAGACCGTTGAAGGACTTAAACATACCCGTTATCCTGCGTTTTCAGTACAGTACCATCCAGAAGCAGCACCGGGACCTCATGACAGCAGCTACTTATTCGATCGTTTCTTACAGATGATCGCTGATCATAAAGCTAACACACCTGTAAGCTCGCGCCAGGCGCAGCTTGCGGCAAACGCCAGAATCACGGCGCCAAAACCTACAGTAAAACAGCTTGAAGCCGTGAAAGGAGCTCTATAACATGCCTAAGAATGAAAAGCTTAAAAAAATATTAGTAATCGGTTCTGGACCGATTGTTATCGGGCAAGCCGCAGAATTTGACTATGCCGGAACGCAGGCCTGTCAGGCCCTGAAAGAAGAAGGCGTCGAAGTTGTGCTGATCAACAGTAACCCAGCGACTATCATGACTGACACCAATATGGCTGATAAAGTTTATATCGAGCCGATTACCCTTGAATTCGTAACTGGCATCATCCGTCAGGAGCGCCCAGATGGCTTGTTGCCAACTTTGGGAGGACAGACAGGTCTTAATATGGCTGTAGAATTGGCTCGTGCAGGAGTACTAGAGCAAGAGAATGTTAAGCTTCTAGGTACCCAGCTTGAGTCCATCGAAAAAGCAGAGGATCGCGATTTGTTCCGTGATCTGATGCGCGAACTGGAACAGCCTGTACCAGAGAGCACTATTATTACCACAGTAGATGAAGCGATGAAATTCGCTGAGGAAATTGGTTTCCCTCTAATTGTACGCCCGGCTTATACGCTTGGCGGCACCGGCGGCGGGATCTGCGACAACGAAGAAGAGCTGCTTGAGACTGTCAAAGCAGGTATTCGTTATAGCCCGATCGGACAATGTTTGGTGGAGAAAAGTATTGCCGGTATGAAGGAAGTTGAATACGAGGTTATGCGTGATGCGAACGACAACTGTATCGTTGTCTGCAACATGGAGAACTTCGACCCGGTAGGTGTGCATACAGGTGACAGTATCGTTGTGGCACCTAGCCAAACGTTATCCGATCGTGAATATCAAATGCTGCGCAGCGCTTCACTCAAAATCATTCGTGCGCTGAATATCGAGGGTGGCTGCAACGTGCAGTTCGCACTGGATCCGCAAAGCTATCAATATTATGTAATCGAAGTAAATCCACGTGTCAGCCGCTCTTCGGCTTTGGCTTCGAAAGCAACCGGTTATCCGATTGCCAAAATGGCTGCCAAAATCGCGCTTGGTTACACACTTGATGAAATCGTCAATCCAGTTACTGGACAGACCTATGCTTGCTTCGAGCCTACACTTGACTATATCGTAAGCAAAATCCCACGCTGGCCGTTCGACAAGTTCATTCATGCGAACCGTAAGCTGGGCACACAAATGAAAGCAACTGGAGAAGTTATGGCCATCGGTCGTACCTTCGAAGAGTCCATTCATAAAGCAATTCGTTCCCTGGAAATCGGTGTACACCGTTTCCGCCTGCCGGGCGCTGAAGATTTGGAAGAAAGCGTCCTGCGTGAACGTCTGGCAAAACCTGATGATGAGCGGTTGTTCTTGATCGCGGAAGCCTTCCGCCGCGGATTTGGCTTGCAAGAGATCCAAGATATCACTAACGTGGACTGGTGGTTCCTGTCCAAGATCGAGGGATTGATCAACTTTGAAGAGGTTATCCGTGGGGATGAAAGCTTATCAGCAGAAACCCTGTATCAAGCTAAACGCAGAGGTTTTACAGACCGTGCGATTGCTGAGATTCGTGCAGAAGGACAAGCGAACGTTAAATTCATCAATGAAGCTGATGTACGCGCGCTTCGTTTAGAGCGAGGATTAACGCCTGTATTCAAAATGGTAGATACCTGTGCGGCTGAGTTCGAAGCTTCTACACCTTACTACTACTCTACTTATGAGACTGAAAATGAAGTCATCCATTCCGATAAACAAAAGGTTATCGTGCTTGGATCGGGTCCAATCCGGATCGGTCAAGGGATTGAGTTCGATTACTCCACTGTGCATGCAGTATGGGCGATTCAGAAGGCAGGTTATGAAGCGGTTATTATCAATAATAACCCTGAGACTGTATCTACCGACTTTAATACTTCGGACCGGTTGTATTTTGAACCCTTGTTCTTTGAAGATGTAATGAACGTAATTGCGCAAGAGAATCCGATTGGGGTTATCGTACAATTCGGAGGCCAAACAGCCATTAACCTTGCTGCACCATTAAGTGCGGCTGGCGTTAAGATTCTCGGAACTAGCCTAGACAGTATTGACGAAGCTGAAGACCGGAAGAAATTCGAAGCTTTGCTGGCTCGTCTGGATATTGCCCAACCAAAAGGTAAGACGGTTATCAACGTAGATCAAGCAGTAGAAACTGCACAATCGCTTGGATATCCGGTGCTGGTACGTCCTTCCTATGTACTTGGTGGACGCGCAATGGAAATTGTATATAATGATGCGGAATTGCTTAGCTACATGGTAGAAGCAGTTAAGGTGAATCCGGAGCATCCGGTATTGATTGACCGTTACATGCTTGGTAAAGAGGTTGAGGTAGACGCAATTTGTGACGGTGAGACGGTAGTTATTCCAGGGATTATGGAGCATGTTGAGCGTGCAGGCGTTCACTCCGGTGACTCCATCGCTGTATATCCTCCGCAATATCTGGATGAAGGTCTGAAAGCAAAAATTGCTGAGATCACAATCAAGATTGCTAAGGAACTGAAAACGATTGGTCTGGTCAACATCCAGTTCGTCATCTATCAGAATGAAGTGTACGTAATTGAAGTAAATCCGCGTTCATCGCGTACGGTTCCATTCTTGAGTAAAGTAACTGGAATTCCAATGGCGCATCTGGCAACCAAAATCATTCTCGGCGGCAAGCTGAAAGATGATGGTTATACAGAAGGTCTATGGCCGGAAAGTGATTATGTATCGGTTAAAGTGCCGGTGTTCTCTTTTGCCAAGCTGCGTAGAGTAGAACCAACACTCGGACCTGAAATGAAATCGACGGGTGAGGTTATGGGCCGCGATAAATTATATGCAAAAGCTTTGTATAAAGGTCTAATCGGAGCAGGAATGAAAATTCCAGCAACTGGCGCTATCATCGTTACAGTGGCAGATAAAGATAAAGCAGAAGCTGTGGAGCTTATGAAAGGCTTCCACTCGCTGGGTTACAAGATCATTGCTACCGGAGGCACCGCTCAAGCGCTTGAAGAAGCAGGTCTCAACGTAATGAACGTGAACAAGCTGGATGAAGGTGCACCGAACATTCTCGACTTGATTCGTGGTGGGCAAGCCAACTTCGTCTTTAATACACTGACTAAAGGGAAAACACCAGAGCGTGATGGATTCCGTATCCGTCGTGAAGCGGTTGAGAATGGCGTCGTATGTATGACATCACTCGATACAGTAACGGCACTGCTCAGAATGCTGCAGACGATCAACTTCTCGTCACAGTCCATGCCTGCTTTTGTCGGACAATTAAACTAATCTCATAAAGATGCATAGGGCGGTTTGCGTTTACGCAGACCGTTCCGCTATGCCTAGGGGCTAATAAATGAAGAGTGTGGATTTAAGTCTGCACTGGATGGGAGAACGGTTATGGGACAGGGAGATGCAAAGTGGAATGAAATGGCGAATCGCTTGATGATCGCCTTGGATTACCCTGATGTTGCTGGGGCAAGAACCTTGATTGACAAGCTGGAAGGGATTCCTTGTTATATGAAAGTGGGAATGCAGCTCTTCTATGCAGCAGGACCGGAATTCATTAATGAACTGAAATCTCGGGGGTATTCTGTATTTGCAGATGTCAAAATGCATGATATTCCTAACACGGTAAAAGGCGGGGCAGAAAGCCTTACGAACCTCGGTGTAGATATGTTTAACGTACATGCCGCTGGAGGCTCGGCAATGATGGCTGCAGCCCGTGAAGGCGCTGCTTCAGTAGTTAATGGGAATGCTACGCTTAAAATGCCTTTGATTATCGCAGTTACACAGCTAACCAGCACGAGCCAAGAAGTGATGAATAACGAAATTGGAATCGCAGGAGACGTAGCAGATACTGTAGTCAGATACGCTAAGCTGGCAGCCGCTGCAGGTCTGGATGGGGTAGTGGCTTCACCACAAGAGTCCTCAGCGATCGCAGAGGCTTGTGGACCCGCATTCTGCACAGTTACACCTGGTATCCGCCCAGCAGGTGCATCCCTAGGTGACCAGTCCCGGGTGATGACGCCGGGCAAAGCCATTCAGCAAGGCAGCCACTTCCTGGTGGTGGGACGTCCTGTTACAACTGCAGCTGATCCACGTCAAGCAGCACTAAATATTATTGAGGAGATGACCCTAGCATGAGTACATTAAATAGAAGTGAACAAGTAGCAAGTTATCTGCTTACGATAGGAGCGGTGGCACTGCGACCGCAGGAGCCTTTTACCTGGACCTCTGGTATTAAATCCCCGATCTATTGCGATAACCGTCTGACTATGGCTTACCCAGAGGTACGTAACTATATTGCTGATGCCTTCGCTGAGCTTATTAAAAGCCAGTATCCAGATGCAGAGGTGATCGCAGGTACAGCAACCGCAGGCATTCCTCACGCAGCTTGGGTAGCTGATAAACTCAATCTGCCAATGGCTTATATCCGCGATAAAGCTAAAGGTCACGGCAAGCAGAATCAGATCGAAGGCCTAATTAAGCCGGGGCAAAAGGTAGTCGTTATCGAGGACTTGATCTCCACTGGTGGAAGCTCCATCAAAGCAGCTCAAGCTGTGCAAGAAGCAGGCGCAGAAGCGTTGGCTGTATTGGCAATCTTCAGCTACGAGCTGGATCGTGCGGTCGATGCTTTTGCTGCCGCTGAAATGCCATTACAAAGCTTGTCCAACTACAGCACATTGATTGATGTGGCTCTTACACAAGGCGAGATCGCAGCTACAGATGTGGAACTGCTGAAATCTTGGAGAAAAGATCCTTCCGCATTTGGCGTTTAAACTAAATATTTAAGTATAGATTGGACGGGCCTCTCACATTTTGGTGGGAGGCTTTTCTTTTTAACTGCACCGAGTGCAATTAAAAGGAAAAGGTGCTCTGACACTCTGGAATACTATACTTTGCCCCGGTGATTCCATTGCGCTGTCGTCACAAACGCCGAATAGTTGCAGTTCGTGCATTTAAACTAACATTCCTTAGAGGATCTGGCGATATAGTTGCACTTTGTGCAATTATATCCGCCAAAAATCCGCCGAAAGCACCTAATAACGTTTTTTAACTGCACATAGTGCAATTAAAAGGAAGAAGCATAATACATTCGGCTTTAATAGTTGTACAAAGTGCAATTATCCTGCGTAGAAGGGGCGATTTGTGCCGGTCATAGGAAAGGCAGCAGGTTAGTTAGTAGGGAAGGCAAATGCTGTATTGGTAAAAGGAAAAGTAGAGTGAGTGGAGAGTAGGGTTTTGGTGTTTGCATTCACATTCACATTTTGACATTTGGCTGACCTGCGCACTGTCGCTCTGGTATATTGCGCTCTGACACTCGGGATTCTGAAACTCTGCAGCTATGCGTTATCGCTCTACACTCTGAACGCTCTGACACTCTGACACTCTGGAATACTATATTCTGCCCCGGTGATGCCATCGCAATGTCGTCACACACGCAGAATAGTTGCAGTTCGTGCACTTAAACTAACCTTCCTTAGAGGATCTGGCGGATATAGTTGCACTTTGTGCAATTATATCCGCCAGAAATCCGCCGAAAGCTCCTAATAACGTTTTTTAACTGCACATAGTGCAATTAAAAGGAGAAGCGCAACACACACAGCTGTAATAGTTGCACAAAGTGCAATTATCTTACCGTAGAAAGGCATATCAGGATCCTCAGAAAACTCCCGGAATGTTTTTTATAGAAATAATATGAAGAAATCGTAGCATAACTTTAAACAGCCTGTAACTTCCCCTCCTGAATAAAGCTATATACTGTTACTAGAATTATGGGTAATTATTCATAAGGTGGATGGATTGAGTATTTTATGGGAGGGTTCAAGAATGAATCATATAAATAATAATAGAAGGCTATGGCGGCGCTGGTTAAGCTTTGGAGTATGTGCTGCACTGCTATTGCCTTTAATTTCTGAAAGCAGGCACACAGCTTGGGCGGAGGCTTCTAAGCCATCTACAGAACAGCGTGTACTACGTATTGGCAGCCTCTGGTCTGGAGAGGACGATTCTTCTTTTCGTCAGCAGTTTACAGATATGTATGAATTGCAGCATCCTGAAATCAAACTTGAGATTATTCCAGCCATCAATATGAATGAGCTTCGTTTTGACAGCACCTATCCAGAGGTTAACCCAGATAATCTGGAGAATATCCGAGCAATTATGGGCGGTGCACAGCCAGTTGATGTAATCGTCGGTGATAGTACATTGGTGAAGAGTTTGGTGAAGCATAATCTGGTGCAATCGCTGGAGCCGCTTATCGCACGAGATCAATATGATTTAAGCAATATGGCACCTACAATGTTAAATGGAGTACGTGAGCTGGGTGGAGGAAGTCTTTACGCGTTAGCGCCGACCTTTATGTCGAGTGCGTTATATTTTAACAAAGGTATTTTTGATGCTGCTGGTGTAGGTTATCCGACGGACGGAATGACTTGGGATGAAGTGTTCGCGCTGGCCGAAAAGGTGACCAAGAAATCGACAAATAAAGATAAGCGTATATATGGATTTTCGATGAACCGTTATATGAGCGATCCTTTCTGGGATATGCAGACCTATGTCTCACCGCTTGAGCTTGCTATGTATGACAACAAGGGACATAAGATGGAGGTAAACCAAACACAGTGGAGTCAAGCTTGGACGACCTACAGCCAATTGGTGAAAAAGCAAATTACACCTGGGTTAAACGGTATGGATTTTATAGAAACAGAACGGAGCACCTATAGTCCTGTCCAAGGGGATCTATTCCTTACCGGAAAAGCTGCAATGGTAATTGGAGAATACGATTATCTTAATGAGCTTGCAGGTGTGAGCCGCAATGCAGCAAAAATTAAAAATTACAGTCCCGTCGATTGGGGTTTCGTTACCGTACCTACTTTTAAGGAGAAACCAGGAGTGGCTGTAGGTACTTGGGTAGGTAATATGATGGCTATCAACACTATGGCTGCTAATAAGGAAGATGCTTGGGATTTGATCAAGTTCGTCAACAGTAATGAGGTAGCCAAAATTAAAGCTCATACCCGCGGGGAACTAACTTCCCGTAAGGATTACATTACCACGAAGGTACCTTCAGTAAATCTGGAATCCTTCTATACGCTCAAACCATTACCAGCCAATGATCCTTTGGTGAACGTCCTACAAACACAGAAGCCTGGAATTAGCCGTATTAACGATGTTGGGCGCCAACTATTCACAGAAGTTTATCAGGGCAAAAGAACGGTGGAGAGTGCCCTCAAAGCTTGGGAGAAGCAAGGGAATACCATGCTGGGTACGCTCGAAAAAGATCCCACATATTATTTCGACTCTATAGGGGATTAAGTTTTGGAATATGTAGCGGCCACCGGATTTCCGGTGGCTTATTTTGTGGAACTTGGGCATGATAAGTTCAGAGCAGCGTGAGATTAATTTGCAAAAAGGAGAAGAGGGCATCATGAATTGGATATACTTCGCGAAACTGTTCAGAACGAGATTTCAAGCAGGTTGTTTAGCAAAAAGGTTGGAGCAAGATGGCTGGATTTATGGCTACCATGACCCAAGTTTTGTGGAAATTTATCGATCCCGCAAAGGAAGATATGGGGTTAGATTTTTGCCTTGAGAACTTTTACAAATTCATCCTTGACGTAGACCCATTTTGTACTGTATATTATTTATTGTCGCTGTTTGAATATTATTTCTGACGCGGGGTGGAGCAGCCCGGTAGCTCGTCGGGCTCATAACCCGAAGGTCGCAGGTTCAAATCCTGCCCCCGCAACCAATTTTATTACAACAGCAATTGTACATTCGGATATTTTTAGATCCGGGCCCTTAGCTCAGTTGGTTAGAGCGGTCGGCTCATAACCGATTGGTCGGGGGTTCGAGTCCCTCAGGGCCCACTTATCAAAAACCCTTACTTTGTAAGGGTTTTTTGCTGTCTATAAGCTTAGCAATATAAGAAAGTAGAATGGATAAAGAACAGAATTTTGAGTTTGCTAACGGATTTGCTAACGGGAATTATTTTTCTGCAGTTTCGAGCTGTTTTTCAGCGTATTTATTCAGTTCTGCTTCAATTTTATCAACGGCCTCTTCTTGCATGATTGGGAGTAGGTGTGAGTATTATTCGTTGAACATCGCTGGAGTCATACCCAGTCGTTCAGCAGCTACCTTTAGCTTTATATAGTTCCGACCAGAGTAGCAACATACTAAGTCAATTTCCTTGTATGAGTCCTCGTATTCTTTTTTTTTAGCCCCGATTTGCGTATAGCGTTCCTTAATACCATCAATAATATTCTGAAAAACCTTGCAAAGTACCACTGGTTATCATTGTAGCCAATCTAGAATATTTCTAGTGTCGTTTGTAGAGTACGGCAGTTTACTTCTCTGCCACTGCCGCTCTTGTTAAGGCGCATGCAGGTAGCTGTTCTTTGTTAGTAGGGGGATTTAATAAATTTTAGTAGAAGTTCTGACATTCATTTTGAATAAATGTTATAATTATTAAATCAGTGTGTAGAGATATTGGTCTTTTTTGTTGGGCCAAAAATATATGTCTCATGATACGTCTGCCATCTGAAATATTATTCACGGAGATGACAAACATGCATGGAGACAAAAGACTGCCCAGAAACGGAAAAGAAGGTATACTATTTTTACTCATTATTTCAATCATTTCAGTAAACACTATTGCCCCTATTATTGTGGGGTTGGAACGTGGCTTCAGTAAGGAAGTGTATATAGATACACTAAAGGTTATTCCGTTTATGTGGATGATCGTAGTTTTATCTGTAAGATTAGTTGCAGGACCGATTGTTGGGAAAGTGATGCCGAAATTCATGGGACAAACAGATGGATTTAATGCAAGGATTCTGTTGAATACTTTATTGAATGTCACGGTGTTATCTATCTTACTATCAATTATCGGCACATGGGTTGGGACGAAACAAATAAGCCTGGATCCACTTAAAAATTTCCTTCACATCTGGCCAAGAAACTTTGGTATAGCATTTTGGATTGAACTGTTGGTTGCGCAGCCGATAGCAAGATTTGCGATGAAAACATTACACGCAAGACAGGATCGAAAAACGGAAAGTGTAAATGCGTAACTAGCTAGAATTTTGTAGACGAATAAGAAAAAAAGGAGCGTCCATGGTGGGCGTTCCTTTTTTATGTCGTAGTAGTCGGATTATAATGCTCAACAGGAGATGCTCGCGAATGACTGAACGCACAATGTAGAAGCATGCTCTAAATACTGCGTACTTTTGATTTGCCTTTGGGGCGAATTGCTTCCTAAAGAATTAATCCAGCAATAACTCTAGCCCCCGGTCACCGCGGTTGAGTTTACAAGTACCCACTAAGGAGAAGTAACCGATGAAAACGAAAATACTCTTTTACTATCTGTGATAATTGCATTTACATGCACCGCAGTCACACTGGAGCCAACCACAAGAATAATGAATAGGGTGTGTCTCAGTGCCTAAAGGAGCATGACATCTCCAGCATTTAGTGTGACGTATTCCATATTTCATAATTTGTTTTTCTTTGATATGCGTTTGGAAGTATTCTTTTTGTGATTTTTTTCGTTTTTCTTCCTCTTCTTTCCTAAGTTGTTCATTTTGTTGAATTATGAATTTTCTTTCAGCTTCAATCTTTTTAATAGCGAGTGCTTCTTGAACGTACCCTTGAATTAAGGAAATATCATTTTTCAAGCAACATACTATCTCTGTTACATTCTGTCGTTCATCGGAAATCATTCCATATAGGTTAACGCCATTGTTAAAGTCATCTTGCGATAAATTAAGCATATCAAGATTTCCTGACACTAATGAACGACTTATCATAACGTTTCCAATGGATAAAAATCCTGAACTCAATTTCATGCTCAATATGCTATCTTTATGCAGATAATTATTACCTTTAATTTCAATGATGGCGAATTGTCTGTTTACTGTTGGAGTATAAGTTAATTTATTATCGATTTTTATAGTATTTGATTCCGAAAGTTTCTGATATTCTCTATCTTCTATTATTGTAAGAAGACCCTGTAATACTCCTTTGAAAAATCCCATATTATGTACTCTCCTTTTATTTAAATCAGGTTTATTTTACCATGTGAAATAGTTTAATAGTGAGGAAATTTGAATTGTATTTGACTGAGGATTAGTAACATAAGGACTCTGGAGTATGAAAGATTTGTTATGGACAGAAAAAAAGAAAGAGTTATCCAGTATCCGATAAAATAGCTGTTGAACTGCACCCCGTCAAGTAGACAGCACAAAAAATAAAAGTAGTTTAAGCGGCCTTAGTCCTAAATTCAATGGGACTGAGGCCGTTTAGTTTTGCCTGTAACCGTTCGTTATTATAAAAGTGAATGTAGGTATCAATATCTGTTTGGAGTTCTTCAAAGGTCTGGTAGGTATGTAAGTAGTACTTCTCACATTTCAATGTTCCCCAGAAGGATTCCATCGGCGAATTGTCAATGCAGCAGCCTACTCGGGACATGCTTTGCTTCAGTTCTGCATCGTCCAGCATCTTCTTAAAATGCAGAGAGGTATACTGGAAACCACGGTCGCTATGGAGTAAGGTTCGGCTCTCCGGTGCTGCCTGCAAAGCTAATTCCAGTGTGTTAAAAACTAGCGAATTATTATTGGAATGACCCAGAACGTAAGCAACAATGGACTTGTCATACAGATCTTTTATTGCACTTAAATACGCCTTCTTGCCGTTGCCGTATTTGAATTCCGTTACATCCGTTACCCATTTTTGGTTTGGAGCTTCAGCCTCAAAATTACGGTTCAGCACATTCTCTGCAACCTGCTGAGGCGTGGAGCCTACATACTTCTTTCTCTTTCTGCGGATGACTGACTGGATACCTTGGCATCTCATCAGCCGGTACACTCGCTTTGCGTTAATAGATTTATCCATTTGTCTGCGCAAATGCAGGGTCAATTGGCGATACCCAAAGGTTCGTTCCACCTTCTCATACAAGAGGAGCATGGCCTCTGTCAGTTTCTCGTTGTCAGCCTCTCGAAAACTGGGTTTGCGATTCAACCATTTGTAATAACTTGACCGTGAAATCCCTGCGATGTCACACAAAAGCCGAATGGAGCAAGACTGTTCCTGCTGAACAGCCTGAATGGCCAGGTAGATATTCACCTGGCGAATGGTTCTTAACGCCTCCTCTTTTCGAGTTCCTCTAACTTTTTTAGAAAAGCATTCTCCGCACGCAGGCGTGCATTCTCGTATTCCAGCTTTTGCATCGCGAGTTTGTGGCGATCTGCTTCCGTAAGTTCTTCAGGCGCTTTGGTGCGTCCTCTACCGTCTCGTAATGCCTCTTCACCACCTGCTTCGTACTTCTTTACCCAGCTATATACTTGTTGGTAAGACACGTGAAAATGGCTTGCCGCCTTCGCATAGTCTTCTCCGTTCGAAAGGCAGTACAGCACGATATTTATCCGTTCCTGCCAAGTGGTTACGCGTCCTTTGGTCATAGCTTTAGTTCCTCCTGAATGAGCTGTTAAGCTGTTGCTATGACCATTATACTTCCTAATCCAGTTGGCGAGTTGGGTTGCACTTGCAATCTTATACTTGCAGATGATTTGGTTTTGCGACAATCCTCCCTCGAGATAATCCTTAACGGCATAGAGTTTAAGTTCTGCAGAATACGTACGATTGTAGCTTCGGACTTCCAGCCCTTCGTATCCATACAATTGATAACGTTGCCGCCACTTCACTATAGAGTTTTTGGATATTCCATACTTCCGGGCCGCAGCTTTCAAACCAATGTCGCCCCGTTCAATTTCTTGGAGAATCGTTAACTTTTCCAGTGCTGTATACTTCTTTTGTTCCATAAAAATGCTCCCCATACAGCGACAGGTTTTTATTATTTCACCTGTCTACTATATGGGGAGCATATCATGTTGGGGCACTCTTTCTTGCTGCAAACTTACTTATACTAAACACCAAACTTCGTTTGATTAGGGAGCATTTTTGGTATGAGGCTCCCATCGGACCCAGCTGACCCTTAAAGAGGTTTTTCTCCACATTTGCAATTCTAACGGACCCCATAGTCGCTATTGGCATAAAAAGTACCGCATTTGAGTCTCTTTCTAGGCATTAGCGTCCATGGAGTCCGAAACCATGCTCCAAAGGCTGAAAATCAGCAAATAGCGGCATCTAGGTCCGATAGCTCGAGGTGAAGGAGGTTAGTTCGTTAGCTCGTTAGTGCCATGCTCCTCGCAGATGTAGTTGCAGAAATTACAATGAGAAGTAGCCTATAAAGGAACAATCAGTAGTTTCACCTCTGCAACCAGCATATCTAGTATGCGAGCTCATAAACCATACAGTAAAGCACAAAACGGCACTGCTCCAAACCATGAAATGGTTTGGAAGCAGCGCCGTTTTTGTTAGCAGTCAGCTAAATTCCTCCAATGGAGAGCAAGGCGACCGAAACGATGTACCCAATTGCTTCCGACCGCTGGCCCAATCGCAATCTCAATCGCAATCGCGATCTCAACCGCAGTCCCAACCGCAGTTGCAGCCCCGATCGCAATCGCGATCCCAACCACAGCCCTAGTCGCAGTCCCGATCGCAATCCCAATCCCAATCACACTCCTAGTCGCATTTCGCAGTCCCGATCACAGTCCCAATCCCAACCGCAGTCCCAACCGCAGGCCCTGGGTATCCACCAACATCCCTAAAGTTTCATGCTGTCCCACAGCTGCTGGAATGCCCCGGATTCGACCTCGAAGATTACCGGTGCCTGACCGTAGCGTACAAGTCCTTGACCGAACAGCGTCAGCTCTACTCGGGCGTTGTCTTCCAGCTGCAGATAGATGATCTTGCGGTCTTCGCTGTCGTAGATGCCTTGCTCGATCAGCGGCTCTGCTGTCAGCGGTTTAGCCGCTTGGAGTGCTGTCAGGAAGCCATCAAGCGCCTCGCCATTGGCGATTGGCGCCTGCTGCTGGAGGCCGTTGTTCCAGCTGTTGAAGCTTTCCCACTGAGCTGAAGTAACTCGGCCTTCAAGATTCAGCTTGCCGAATAGGTCGGCGCCGCTGTTTATGGTGATGCCGTTCGTGTGCTCATACAGTTCAGCGAATACCTCGCCGTTGATTTTCGAATAGGACATAATCAGGAA
Organism: Paenibacillus sp. FSL L8-0333; assembly: GCF_037965665.1. Lineage (NCBI taxonomy): Bacteria > Bacillati > Bacillota > Bacilli > Caryophanales > Paenibacillaceae > Paenibacillus > Paenibacillus sp. FSL L8-0333. The sequence goes on along the minus strand of NZ_CP150186.1, from coordinate 5,148,738 downwards.
GCTGGAATCATAGCCCTTCACGGAATAGAGATCCGTTTCGCCGATGTTCGAGGCTAACTCAATATATTCGTCGTTACCGCTCCATTCGTTGATGCCGCCTGTAGTGCGTCCTAACTTGTCACCGCGCAGAGCGGCAGCATCGGCAGCGTCGATGCGAGTCGCTGACTGTGTGTAAATATTATTTTTATACACGACCAAGGCGATCATATCTGCCTTCACGCCAAATTCCTTATCTGGCAGTTTCAGCTTGGGAATGACAATGCTGCCCGATGTAGCTGTGCCCGAATTGCCAGCATTGCTTACACCCGGAGTTACCTGGGCAACCTGCCCCGGGGAGCTCTGACTGTTCAACTGCTGCCATATACTAGGCCCAGCCAGACCGATTCCTGCGGCGAGCACGACACTTGCCGCGATATAAACCGTCTTGCGCGGACGTTTCCGCTCCTGCCGCTGCTCCATTTTGTCGAACAATTCTTTTTTCATTTCTTCACCTGGCTTCATCGAATCCACCGCTTTCTTATATGATGTTCGAAACTGATCTTCCTTCACTGTGGTTCCGCTCCTTCCAGCTCCAGTTTTAACCGTTGCCGTCCCCGCTGAAGTCTCATTTTCACGGCAGACTGACTAATCTGCAGAATCTTGCTGATCTCCTGGATGGGGTAGTCCTCGTAATAATAAAGATGGATTACGGTTTTATACTTCATGGGCATCGCCATAACTAACTGCAGCAGAGCCCAATCCTCGGGGCTGTCTGCCGCAATTGGCTCAGCGCTCTCCAGCTTAACCTCGCGCTTGCGCCAGCCTCTGCCCAGTAGTGTTTTACAATGATTGGTGATTACCCGGATCAGCCATGCCTTCTGATGTTCGGCATCTTTGAACTTTGGCGCTTTTTCTATTAGCTTGATGAAGGTATCCTGAGTGGCTTCTTCGGCATCTTGCCGGCTGCCTAGATGGACCAAAGCGATCCGGAAAAGCATATCTGCGTAGATTTCGTAACTCTTCATCACATGATTTCCCGGCCGGGTCATGGATCGCTGCATGATACTGTGCCCCCCTTTACCTATAACACCATTTAGGACGGCATTAGGTCACATTTTGTTCCTGAGAAAATTTCTTTGTGTTTGAGAGTAGATGATGCCTATTCATAAATTATCGCCAGAGGGTTATGGACTCAGAAGTCGTTATTTGCATATAAATAGACTTTTGAGCAGGTTCGCGGACCCCAGTGACGCTATTCCTTAAAAAGTGGGCCTTGTAAGGTGTTGCTCATGCCAATAAAGGCGATGGGGTCCGTTACACTTCGAAATGGAGGGTTATGCTACGCATAAGATCAACTGTGTCCGATAGCTGCTAAGCAGCACGCCAATATTGTCTACGCAAACGATGGTTACTTATTTAGAACAGAGGAGATCAAAAAAAACGCATTTGCCCAAGCACCAAGTGCTGACTGCTGGACAAACGCGTCTTTTTAATAGAGTGACTCCTTCACTGGAGATCCTCTTCGATATGTTTATATGTATAGCTAGGATCATTACCTTTAACAGGAGCCCTGCTGTATTGATAGATCCTTCCATTTTCTTTTCGATAAAAGTATCTTGCGTAGGGTTCGTCTGCAAAAATCACCGTGGTACTTACGAGGGGAGCTTTGGCAATCTGGGTGTATACTTTATAAAAATCTTCCTTCTTATAATTTCTCGTCTCTATTAGATAATGAATGACTTCTCTGTTCATATGATTTCGGAAGGAGTGGAGGGCTAAGGATGTTATTCCACAGATTAAAAGGATTAGAACGATGAAGATTAATTTTGTATTTTTCTTCATTAATTCCCTCCATATAGATAATTTGTATATAGTATAAGATAATATACAGGGACTATTATGTCATTCATAGATATCTTGTAAATGTACAAATAAGAAAGGAGGTAAGAATATGACGCAGGAAGAAGAGAAAATACTGGAGCTGGAGCAGCGAATTAAGGTGCTGGAAAACCAGGCAAGTCCGAGGCTGCCGGGGATGAAAATCTTATGGTTTTTAATTTGGGGTTGTGTAATACAAAAAGGCAGCAAATACCGATAGTAATCCAGGCGTAGGCGAACGAAGAATTGCCGGGACATACTATATTTGCTGCCTTTTAACTTATGAAGAATAATGATTCTCTTTTAGTCTTCTTTGGGTTCTTGCAATAAAATGGAGAAGGTCCCCGTTTCGTGATCCACCTCAATCGTCTCAATGCCCACAAAATCCGGGATTTCGGGGTGTACTGCATCTACATTATAATCCGGATGAGTCAGTAATAATTCAATTACTTTAATGGCTTCCATGTCGTTCCCCCTCACGAGAAATTCCACCATAAATGAATATGCAGAGAACTATTGCAACTAAGCTTATTATCTCCGTGATCCGTTGCGAATATGTGTCAGTCGTTCTTCGTTTCTTCCCATCACGGCCAATAATTGCCCTTGGAACACACGTCTTTGGATTTGATCAATCCGCTGTAAGGCCAGCTCGGCAGGTACTTGGAATTCTGCTGCAAGATAGGAGATGGCATCTTCCCGTTGCTCAGGCAATGTCATGCGGGAGATCATGGAGTAAGGCATCGCCGCATACAAGATAAAACGCTCTGATTCGTCCTCCTGTGCTCGCGTGAAATGCTCTGGCATCAAGGTCTGATTATCGCTGCCATGGCGAAGTAGATGACACAGTTCATGAAGAAACTCTAGCCGTTGAAGATTGGCTGGAAGGCGGTTGTCGATAAACAGGCTGTACATTCCTGCAGACGCTTCAATGCTCTTGCTTCTCACATCCAAATAATGAACCCAGATATTAAGCCGCTCTGCAATATACGATATTGAAATTTGCGAAGGCTGATGAAGATTTAATCGCTTGTATAGATCCTCCGTCCATTTCTCAAGCACAGTCATTTGATAATATGATTTCATGTTCTCCAACTTATTCACCTCGTTTAAAATCACTAATAAATCACTAATGGGATCGTATGTTCGCATAAATGCGCAAAAGAAAAGCCCGAAGGGCTATGTAGAGTAAAAAAAGTCTAAGGATACATAGGAACGTTAGTTCTCATGTACCCTTAGCATAAAGCAATTACACACTAATATCAAGTGTTTTTCCCAAATTCGGAGCAACGCTTTTGCCCAGCATTTCCACCATAGTTTGGCTCTGGGTTTCAGCCTGATTCTTGGCAATATTCATGACCTGTATCCCAACATTTTGAGCTAAGGATGCTTGGCTCATTGCCATTGATAATGCAGCTATATCCATATTGCACCTCCTTTGTGTATATCCTGTTTATCGACTGTCCGCCTTCAATTCATTAGGTGATTGGCATTTGTTTGCCAATTCGCCCAAACGGCTTATCTCCTTTTTACATATCTTGTGCTGTAGTCATTAATCATTAGGAGGAATTGAAAATGGGTATGGAACATGGTTGTGGTTGTAACGTAGGTCCGGTAGTAAGTCCAGCATCAGTAGGTCCGGTGTGTAGTCCTTGGACTTCTACAGGAGCAATCCTGGTACTTTTCATCTTGCTGGTTATCATCACTAAAGCTTGCTTATTCTAAGTTAGCTGATGTGAAGTGTAGCCCCGTCTGGCGAATGCCAGGTGGGGCTATTCTGTTGCCTGGGGATGGTCAGACAGATCGTTATTTAAACATAAATTCCACCCGGGTTCCGTCTGCATAATCCTCCAGCTGATTGCCAACCCAGCTTCCTGCCCCGCGGTTATCGCTTGGCGTTATGTATTCAATGTCGGCACCAACGCCGCCTTCCTCACACATAGCCATTGGCCATTCATCCCGGTCATATCCCTTTTTAGTAGGGATCCCTTTTAAGGACTCTTTGCGGTTCTCTTCAGCCTGCTCTCGGTTAATCGTACATGTGGCGGATTCACCTTTCGCAATGGCATCCTGAATATGCTTGGCGGTCTCAGGATAGCGGTCTGATGGGAAGGTTAGCTGAACAACACTCGAATTGGATGGAGACGAGGGGTCTGTAGGCTCTCCGTTTTGTTCAAACCAGTAACTAGCCAAAGCAAGTAATGCAACAATGATGAGACTGGAGATCCATTTTTTCACTTTCAATTCTGCTCCTCCTTTTTTGGCACTTAAAATAGTATATCTTATATCATAATTCAGTGCGATTTAATATAATTAGGTAAAATAAAGGAGGACGTAACTGGATATGGAGTACATAATTACCATTGAGGATCAGACGCTTATTACGGCTGCCGAAGATATAATTACCAGACGTTATGAATGGGGGCGTCATCATGTGGGTGCAGCGCTTCGTACTAAAACAGGAGAGATTTTTACAGCGGTACATGTGGAAGCCAGCATGGGGAGGATTACAGTCTGTGCAGAAGCGATGGTGATTGGCAAAGCGATATCCGAAGGTTATAAGGAATTTGATACGATTGTTGCGGTAAGGCATTCTGATCCAGACAGCGAGGAAAAAGAGATTAAAGTAGTCTCTCCCTGCGGCATGTGCCGAGAGTTAATTGCGGATTACGGAATAGACAGCAAGATAATTGTATCGGAGGATGACCGATTAGCTAAATATGAAATCACTGAGCTATTGCCTTTAAGGTACACGAGATAAGAAAAAAAGTAATGAGGAGCCGCTGAGCTCCTTTTTTTGTTGAGCCGTGAAATTATTCAGCAGTTCCTTATATCGTCCCAACTTATTTTACAACTTCATGTCCATTCGCTGAGTTCATGTCACTATTGTCCCCATACTATAACTTAAAAAGATTTAAAAGGATGGTGAGAATAGATGGAGCAGCGGATTATTCGTCAGATGGTTGATTCAGCATCAAGGTTCGTGGGCGATGTGCAGTGGCAGATGGCTTTTCGCAGATTACAAATGGCTCCGGCGGATTCGGGACTGTCGTCCTCGGCTCAGCTATTGCTGAATACCCTCTATTACTTGCAGGGAAAGGGTGTGATAAGCGGCCAACATGATTATTTGGAAAGTGCAGACGAGCTCATGGAGAAGCTTAAAAATACCAGTGGGCAATATGCTGCGCTTCATGGCTACGAGCTGGGCGCAATCAATAATCAGTCCCAGGCTCTAATTGACAATCAGCGGAATTGGGTCGTCAACAGTGCGATACGCTGGTCTAGGGCCGGCGGGATCGTAACGATGTGTTATCACGCTGCATTACCGGGGACAGCGCCAACTTGGGGGAATGTAAATACGAGCCTAAGCAATGCTGATTTTGATAAATATATAACCTCAGGTACCACCCAGTATAATGCGCTGTTAGCTGATCTGGATAAGATAGCCCTGTCGCTGAAAAAGCTTAATGACGCAGGGATTCCTGTACTTTGGCGGCCGTATCATGAAATGAATGGTGGATGGTTTTGGTGGGGGCAAAAGAGCAATTACGCTGCATTGTGGAACCTTATGTTCGATCGTTTTACCAATTATCATAAGCTGCATAATTTATTGTGGGTTTGGAGTCCAAATGCAAAAAATCAGTGGTGTGATGAGCCGGCAGAATACTATCCGGGCAGTGATAAGGTAGATGTGCTGGCGCTCGACATTTATGACGCGGATTTCAAGATTAGCCATTATGATAATTTATGGGATCTGGGTCGTGGCAAGCTGATTGCGATTGGTGAGAATGGAGAGCTTCCGTCTGCTGAACTGTTGTCCAAAACGCAGCCCAAATGGTCTTATCAGCTGACCTGGGGGAAACTCCTCTATGAGAAGAATACCGATGCTGTGATAAAAGCTTTTATGAACGACAAAATGGTATTCACACGAGAGGAGTATGCTGCTGAGGCCGCCGCTTTCGCTGCTATCGGGGATAGTGTGCTGGAGAGTGGACTCTGTGGGCAATACTACAATAACATGACGCTTAGCGGCACACCTGCACTTTTGCGTACGGATGCCAATATTAACTTTTCATGGAGACAAGGTTCGCCTGATCCTGCCATTCGTGTAGATGCGTTTTCTGTGCGGTGGAGTGGGAAGCTGACGGCTGCTTTTAGCGAGATTTATACCATTTATTCCTACTCTGATGATGGGATACGGGTATGGATTGATGGCGGGCTAGTCATTGATAGTTGGGTGAATCAGAGCGGCCAGGAACGAAAAGGAAGCATAAGTCTGATAGCAGGTAAGCCGTATGAAATAAAGGTGGAGTATTATGAGAATGCGGGCGACGCCCGGGTTGTTTTGCAGTGGGAGAGTCCTAGCCAGATCAAGGGGGTTATCCCAGCGGGGGCATTTTATCTTCCTTAAAAAAGAGTACTTCAAGTGTACAAGCGCAAGCAAAAAGCCCCGGTTTTCCGGGGCCTTTTTACGTATGAGCGTCTTAAATTTGTTCGCGGTAGCTAATGTTGTTGGCGATCTTCTCGTCACGAACGGCTTTGCGCAGAACATCTTTGACGGTTTGGGCATCATGGATTTTTCGAAAAAGAAGCTGAGGCGCTGAGGCATCATCAGAAAATACAGTTAATGACCCGATGCCAAGCATCCGGTCCATTATTGACTGTTTCACGGATAAATCGCGTACGCGCAGCAATTCGATTTCTTCAACATTTTTACCGATAAGTCCGGTCTTTAACATAATGCGCTGACTTGTAATGGTATATGAAGTTGTGTTAAGAGCTATAATTCCTTTAAGTCGATCTGAGATGCCGGCAGGTTTGCCTTTCCAGAGCACAACTTCTTGATTGACATGATTATCTTCTGCTGGTCGATGGGCGGTCACTGGAGCGGTACCGTTAAGGCTGGTTCCACATTCTCCACAAAATTTAGCGCCCTGCTTGTATTCCGCTCCGCAGGTGGTGCAATAAGGCATAAATACCCTCCTTTTCTGATCACAATTAAAATAATTATAACATAACAGTCATTTTACATATATTTCATTTGCGCTTTACACAAACCGACATTATCCTGTTAAGTGGAGGGATAAATAATGAAAAAAGCTTTACTAATAGGAATGCTGATGATGACTGTCATCCTTAGCGCCTGCAGCAATAATTCAACTTCATCGGCACCTGCCACGGAAGAAGAAGTGCAGGAGACTGTGCAAAACTTCTACAATGAAATGTCTAAACTTGAAGAGTCGGGAAAATCTTCTTTAGCGGAGTTCAATGAAGCCATTGCGGGTTATTCAGCAGGAGAACTCACGGACAAGCAGTTGGAGAAGAAAATTAAGCAATTCCAGATTACCGCAACTGATTTATCGAATCAAGCCGAGAAAGTAAAAATTTCCTCCAGCTTGCCTGAAGACATTCGTAAGTTGCTTGAAGAGTCTAAAATTTCCTTTGAAAGTGCTTATTCTTTAAAAAAAGAGGCTTCTCAGGGCGCAGATTCCGCAAATGTTACGGCTGAGCAATTTAATGAATTGAATCAAAAAGCTGATATAGCGATGTTGTTCGGTATCTCCAAGCTTAATGAGGCAAGAGAAGCAACTGGACTTATAGATTCCGAAGGTGAAGCTACCTCAGTATCTGGAGATGTTGTTCAAGAATAAATCAAATCAGGCGCTGCACAGTTTATCTGTCAGCGTCTTTTTGCTGCGCTTACATGGATATACATTGATATACATCTTTTGGATAAAAAGCGCTCCTTCAAAAAGGTATCTTTTTCCTGATTATTGATTAATATGCGAAGATGCGGATATAATACAAACATACGTTCGTGTTCAGAAGAATAGATATATTATAAGGGAGGGGTTACCATGGGCAAAAAGCTGGAAAAAAACGGGCTGTGGGAAAGCAGCCGCATGATGCTGCCGGAGCATAAGACAAGAATTATAAGAGATGAACGGGAGACGCTGCGCCGCATCAAGCCTATTCTGGATGAGCAAAAGCTGGAGGAGATCGAATGTACACTGGCTTTGTCGTTGCGGAGTCATGTACGAGTGACAGTTGTTCTGTTTGAACCTTTTGAAAATACGATGTTAAGTGGCTTTGTGACTTCCATTCACACCCACTCGCGTGAGTTTAAGCTGCAGTGGGCGGAGGAATGGAAGTGGATCGATGTGGATGATATTGTCGAGGTCTACATCGTTTAATGCTGAGAACCGTTGCCTTCGCTTTTCTCATAAGCGATTAAGGTAACGGTAGGGTTACCGGTCAGATGTGCAATGGAAGCTTCAGCATTCCGAATAATTTCCAGTGCTTCTTCCTGTTCACTAAGGGCTGCAACTTTATAGCTATCGCTATGAATATCCATATGTCTCCCACCTTTCGTTAAATATTTTGTCCTTTTTTGTGGAAATCATCCTAAGGGGGACAGGGGTACAGGCAAATAGGACAGCGGCATCATTGAATATACCAAAGGGGTGATTCTATGCTGACTTTGGAGCAATTGAGGGAAAAATCCGCGGCGCGTCTGGTCGGGCTTCATCCTGTCTTGGCGGCAGGTGCGAATGTTTTGATTCAGCAAAGCCATGCGAGAGGAGTCCCTATCGTTATTACTCAGGGTCTACGGACCATCGCTGAGCAAAATGCTTTGTATGCGCAGGGTAGAAGCAAACCGGGGCCGATAGTTACCAACGCTAAAGGCGGTACCAGCTATCATAATTATGGTCTTGCGTTTGATTTTGCGCTTTTGCTGCCGAATGGCACTAGCCTTTCTTGGGATATCAATCGTGATGGTGATAAAGATAAGACTGCGGATTGGCAAGAGGTTGTACAGGAGGCTAAGCGGCTTGGATTAGAATGGGGCGGGGACTGGACCTCTTTTAAAGATTATTCACATCTGCAAATGACTTTCGGTTTAACTATAGATCAACTTCGGGCAGGTAAACGTCCAACGACGGACCAAGCCAAAGAGGCTTTAAAAAAGATTACCGGAGGGGATGATCAGGTGAACAAAGACGTTACAGTGACCATTAACCTAAACGGCCGTAAGCTTACCGATGGCGTTCTCGATACCGGAATAACCTATGTGCCCATACGTGCGCTGGCTGAGGCACTTGGAGCAAAGGTTACTTATGATGCTGTGACCAAGACAGTTAATGTAGTAAAAGAGTAAAATCATCATGCATAGACAGTGCCGTCCAAGGGGAAATTATCAGTGATAACTAACCTTAAAGGGAGGCATAACACTGTGAACAAGCTGATAACAAGCCTTGCATGCGGTACTGTACTGTCAATGAGTCTAATGGGAGCTAGCTATGCATCAAATGCCGTTGGATCAGCAGCATTGGGCGGTATCCCAGCCGCGAATACCGGAATGGATGGCACTGCGGAACACACTCGGATGATGAATACGGAAGGCAATCTAATGAATGGCACCACGGGAACAATGAATCAGCATGAGAGCATTATGAAAGATAAGATCCGCATCGATGATAATTACAGACCTAACAACTACAACACCAATAACTACAATGACACCCGCAATAACTACAGAACCAACAGCACTGTTAACCCGGCAACCAACACTACACAGACCGGCAAATACCGTGCAACTAGTACAACAACGAATGCTGCGACTAACAAAGGATCTAACTGGGGCTGGCTCGGTCTGCTTGGACTTTTGGGTCTTGCCGGAATGAGAAGCAGAAGTGACGAGCGTAGATAATCCCCGTCTATAATAACCCGTGTCGGTTTAGGCTGAACGGGTTATTTTTATTGTAAATAATTTTTTTCGAAAAAGGATTGCGCGTTATCGATATTCATGATATTATATTTCTTGTCGCGTTATATGTGAACAACGTATGAAGCTTCAACACATAATATGCCGGGGTGGCGGAACAGGCAGACGCACAGGACTTAAAATCCTGCGGTACGTGAGTACCGTACGGGTTCGACCCCCGTCCTCGGCATCCTTGATTTATAAGGGTTTTTTCCGAAAAACCTTGGTTTTTAAAACGACTTAGGAGAGAACTTTTTATCGAGTTCTCTCCTGCAGTTCTCTCCTTTTTCCGAAGGAGAGAACGAGGAGAAGATCGCATGACTCTCATATGTTGAGAGTCATGCGATCTTTCTTTGTGTTAAAATGTCAGAACATTGCTCATTGTTGATGCAGAAGATACTTTTGAACTGTATTCCAAGTGAGAGTAAATGTTGGCTGTTGTAGAATAATTGCTGTGGCCCAACCATTCCTGTATTTCTTTCATGCTGATGCCATTTGAAAGTAAAAGGCTTGCGCAACTGTGACGGAGATCATGATAACGGATTTTTCGCATTTTTAATTTCTTTATTGTTCTTGTAAAGTTTTGAGTAATATAACCAGGTTTTATTCGCTGTCCTAACTTATCTAGATAGATATACTCATCATAATCATTACAGTAAGAGTTCCCGCATATGGCTTTGTTAAGAACTTGCAGTTCACGAATCCGCAGTAGCAAATCCTCAAAGGCCGGCACGAGAGGTAAAGTGCGTCGACTCGATTTGTTTTTAGTTCGGTCTTTTTCAATAAGATGTTCTTGTCCTTCGAAATACACTGGAGTTACAGTGTGCCTAATACTGATGGTTTTGTTTTCAAAATTAATAGCAGTCCATTTCAAGCCGACCACTTCACTTCGCCGCAAACCATAAAAAGCAGCGAGAATTACTGCTAGCTCAATTAATTCGCCCTTTACCTTATCAAAAAGAAAATTAATTTCTTGATGATTATAAAAGCTGCCGAAGAATTCGTTCTTCTTTGGACGTTCGATCTTGTCGGCTGGATTGGTGGCGATGAGATCAGTTTTAAGTGCATGCTGCAGTGCTGCACGTATGTTAGCGTGGTAGTGGAGGACTGTATTAGTAGTCACGCCATTTTCATCAAGCTCGTACTGATAATAATCTTGAATATGACTTGGTAACAATTCTTTGAGAAGAAGTTTTTTGCTTTCAAAGTAAGGTATGACATGGTTAGTTACAACATTGTAGTATGAAGCATAAGTGATAAATTCAACTTTGTGTTTCATCATTGCTAACCAACGAAGCATAAAATCACAAAAAAGCGGCCCTCTATCAATTTGCTCTTCGGCAGCGGATTGAATGATGTTTTTTTGAACTATCGCTTCTTCCTCGGCTAGTGGAGGAGGCCAATTCATCCGTGTTTCCAGCAACAATGCCTCAGCTCTTTTTTTGTTTCCTTTTACCGTAAGTCCAGTTGGGATCCACTTTGGTTTTCGCTTACCTTCCTCATCTTTACAATTTAAAACGATGTAAAAAAGGCCCTTTTTTTCTTGTAGGTGGCCTGCTACCATGGATATTCCTCCTTCATAGCAGCCCGCATTGATCCTACCATTGACTTACTAAGTATAACACGTATAAACTTGGCGATTCAATGCAGTAAAGTGTTGAAGTTAGGCTGATCAAAATTGAAAATGAATAAATCAAGATACATAAGAATGTTTATTTTTGGTATTTTATATACTCGACCAATTTTAAAATAACTAATTTTACCTTCTTGCAGAAGTTTGTAAGCAGACTTACTACTAATACCGCCAAGCATTTCACACATTTCAGTGATATTCACTACATCAGGAAAGTCTTGAAATAAAAGATCATACATTTTATGTTGTTTCACTGATATAAGGGCTGTATAGTCCATCATCAGGCCTCCATGAATAAAATAGCATAATTAAAAATATGAGAATGGATGATTCTTTTGATAAAAGTTTGAAAATATAAAAAATAATATTTCAGGCTGTCGATGGTTATGCGACAACATAGCTCTGACCATTCTCAGAGACTCTCCCTCAACTGAGCGAGCTGCCCCCAGTACCGTTACGTTGGCCGGGCAGAAGTATCATTATCCCTCTTGTGGGTCATTGCGATTCAATCCACCATAGATTGATTTAAGCCGGAAGGAGGTGTCGCTAGCCTCTAAAGATACTGATTCAGAGGGTCGTGGCGTATCCGCTAAGTCGCTTCCTTTTTTAATGGAACAAGGGGAAAGTGCTTGAAATATTAAAATTTGAAGTTATCAAGGATCTTAAGTAGTATTGTTGGGAATGCTTGTGAAATTAAATTGTTTTCAACTTTAAATAGAGTTTCGGTATAAAAATGGCAACCCAATGGCCAAAAATTTAAAAATTATGTGAATATATTTATATAACGTGTAAGATCGAATCTTCTAATTGCCAAAATAAACTCTAATGTTAGTTGCTGTTTACAATCTTCATGAAAAATTCCGTTATGCCATGACATTTTATTTATTAACCCTTCATATCTTTGAATAAGTTCCGCTTCTGCCTGCGTATCCCCGCCTTGGGATAATACGATAAGTTCATATACTTCGCGCATATTCGTATCTCCTATCATTTTTAGAGATCAAAAGAAGGGCGATTTGTAAGTTAACATCAAGGGATATTGTTATAATTCTAATCTTGTTTTCATTTTTTTTAGCAACTTCTTCTTTGCTTTTGTTACAGCTTGTCTACTAACCCCTAATGTTTTAGCTATTTCCCAATCTGTTTTTTCCTCATGGAATTTCAAATAAATAAGTCTTCTTTCTAATAAATTCAAGGAACGTAATACTTCAAATAAAGAGTTCTCTTCTTCGGAAATTGAAGTTAATGTTGTGAATCCATTTTCTTGTGAGAGCTTTTTCATTAAAATCGTTGAGAGACCTGAAGCGAATCCTTTCCTGATCATAGTTTTTAAATATTTTACTGCTTTTATGAGCAAGGCAAGACTTAATATAGCTACTAAATCCTTTTTCGACAGAAAAATACAACTCTCTGTTAGTCTCAAATGCCATATTTACCACCACCTTTGTATTTAAATGGATAATAAAGGTGATAAATGCTACTTTTTGTTATGTAATACATTAAAATTTCACAATTCAAATAATTTTTGTGATTGGACCCCACATTTTTAGCTCAGGTGTGTGTATAAAAAACATAAAATTAAAATAATTACGCTACAACAAAACAAATTGCAATAATTGGTCTAAAAGAAAGTTGGAAAAAGACAAGATAAATTTGTATACTTTTAAAAAACCAAAAAGTTTCATTAAACAATTAAAAAATATTGAAAGAATTAAGAGTGTGTGATAAAGTTGGCTCGTGGGTGTTATGTACGAACGAATAGTATGTGACTCTCGTAAAGAATTCGAGCTTTATGGAGGAGGAACTTATGAAACCGCAATTTCGTTATTTGGATAAACCTGCCCTAGAGCCAGTACCTGGTTGTTCATGGGCTGACAAAATGGTCTTGAATCCTGCGATCGTAAAAGATCCGGATTCGGATACGATTCATATGCTCTTCCGTGCGACAGGCCCGTGGCCACAAAAGAGAAGAGAGGGTTGCCATGATCCTTATCCCATTTTTTTAGGGTATGCCAAAAGCGATGATTTGGGCAAAACATGGGATGCGGATTTCTCGAGACCCGCCCTGGCACCAAACCTTGGCTACGAGGAGGACGAGCTTTATATTACAGATATTCACGGGAATAAGGTTAGGAATTATGCCAACGGCTGCATTGAGGACCCGCGTATTTTCCCGGTAGAAGGAGAGCTTTATGTGACGGTTGCCTGCCGGGCATTTCCGCCAGGGCCTTACTGGCTAAGCGATCAAGATCCGCCGGTAGAAACGCGGTTTGAGTATGTGCCGGAGTGGATCTCGCAGGCCAGCGATGAGGACCCGTTTGTCAAAACAGCACGTTCCAATGATACCGTTACGGTGCTTTACAAACTTGACTTGGAGCAGCTGAAAAACGGAAACTATGAACAGGCTTTTCATTATATCGGTCCGCTTACAGAAGGTCATGTCAGTGATAACCGGGATGTATTTTTGTTTCCTGAAAAAATGAAGATTGGCGATAAACATCAGTATTTAATGCTGCACAGGCCTATGAATGTTTTGCCTTTCCCGGAAGGAGAACGTGTAAAGAAGCCGTCTATTTACTTGGCGGCGGCAGAAGCCATAGCGGATTTTGCTTCGCCTAAGGCAGAGCACCGGTTGCTTGCTTCTCCGGTTTTTGATTGGGAGGAGAATCGTGTGGGAGCAAGCTGGCCGCCTATTAAGGTTGGAGAAAGAGAATGGCTGGTTCCTTATCATGCGAAGAAAAATGTGGAATTCGGGTACACGCAATCTTTTATGATTATTAAAGAGCGGGATAATGACTATCCCGTTTTGATACACCGCTGTCCCGACAGGCTTATGTATGCGGAAAGAGAATGGGAAATGCCTTCCGATTATCCGACGCCGTGTCTCTTTACCACCGGGGGAGTGGTACTGAATGGCGAACTGATTATGTCCTATGGTGCTGCAGACCAAAAAGTAGGGATCTCCTGGGTTAACCTAGAGGAACTGGTAAACCATATTCGCCAGTATGATCAGGAGGGTAAATTGCTTCAGCAAGATACCATTCAGATTTAAGGTTAGGCGATAAGCACCCTTGAAATGAACCGGCACATGCTGCCGGCCATTCAAGGGTATTTGTGTTGAAAAAAGTTTAAAGACACAGTATGCTTAAGAAAATAACTCGTAAGGAGCATGGAAATTGAAGAAAGTTACCTTACAGATGATTGCTGAGCAGGTTGGAGTGTCTAAAGCTCTTGTGTCCAAAGCACTCTCCAATGATCCTGCGGTCAATAATAGTACCCGCGAGGAAATATGGAGAATGGCTCAGGATATGGGATACCGTTTTGACAAGCTGCGCAAATCATCTCAATTCACCAAGACCGGAAACATCGCTGTGCTAATGCCTGAGGCTTATCTGGATGATATAGAATACTGGGGGAAAATCATCCGCGGGATTGACAAGGAGCTCTCTGCCTACGATTTCAGTATGATCCTATCCGGAATCAATATTTCGCTTGAGCCGGAAGAGGGACTGCCTTCTAGTATAAGTGAGGCAAAGGCCGATGGTGCGCTGCTGCTGGGGCATATTCCTGAGTCATACATGAAAGCACTGGAAGTAATAGAGCTGCCGTTTGTGCTGGTGGACTCGAATGTGCCAAGTGCGGAGCATGACCATATTCTCGCGAATAATTACATTGGAGCCTATAATGCCACCAAAAAGCTGATTGAATGCGGGCACCGCAGGCTTGCTTTTGTCGGCGATATTGAGACCGCGTGGAGCTTCAGGGAGCGGGACCGGGGATTCGAAGAAGCGGTTAACGATCATAATACGGCCGGTGGAGACCAGGCGAGCATAACCTGGGTACGGGGCGTCGGCGTTAGCGGCAGGGGGAATTACACGAATTCAGAATTTATGGACAAGCTGCGTTTGTCCATAACGGAACAACAGGTTACCGGCTTCTTCTGTGCCAATGACATGCTGGCCATTGAGTTGCTGCGATATCTGATGGGATGGGGATACCGTTGTCCGGACGATTTTTCGGTCATTGGATTTGACGATTTATCGCTGTCGGAATTTATGATACCCAAGCTAACAACAATCCAAGTGCCTAAAGAACAAATGGGCTCAAGAGCAGTTAAGACTATTTTTGAACGGATCAAGCACCCTGAAACTGTGGCGGAACAAATCTTGCTAGCAACAAAGCTGATCGAACGTTCTACGGTCAAAATTCTTGATAGGGCCGAATTAGCCTGAAAATAGCTTTTAGTATAGAAAAAGAAAAGGAGCATCTTTTCCTAAATGGAGATGCTCTTTTTTGTGTACGCCCAGCATAGGCGTCATCTCTAGGTGAAAGTCCGAGTGGGGCTGGCAAGGTTGTAGCGTTAGCTAAGGGCAAGGGTGTCCGCAATGAGACGGAATCTGAAGGAAGCTTACGGAAGGACTGAACCGAAAGGAGAGAGGAAACCGGCGCGTTCTTATGAAGAGTAAGGACAGCAGAATTTCCCGCAAGAGAGCTTGCGGCAAAGAGATGCAGTGAAGCCGCCAGGGTATGCTAAAGTGCCGGGTTCATCGTCGGAACAAGACGCCCCTTCCTTCCGCAAGGCAGAGAAAAACTTGTTGAATCATATGTTCGAAGGAGAAAAAACCTTCGACTCACGTACAAGGGAGAGATGTAGAAAGGAGGAGCATTTTGCTGGAGTGGATAATTTAACGGAACGGTAGCGAATTTTTTGGAACCGTGTATTCAGACCCGCAGGTACGGGTGGTTTGATAGGACGAGGGCTTGCCGCTCTCTCCTACTCGATAATCAATTAAACATAATCAATTAGTTTAATGAAACAAATAAAATAGTTGAAGAAATATTATGATTATGATAAAGTTTTAAAAGCAGACGAATTCAGAATATATAGGAGGTTATATTTTATTAATATTTTTCGAATAAAATTTATTAATAGTTGAAGAGTGATTTTTACTGTAAGCGATATCTAAAATTAACCAGGGGGATTGGGCATGCGCTTTTGGATATTGAACAATGAGAAGGACGGTGCGGCGGATGGGAAGCTCTTATAACAGACAACGAATTCTCATATTACTCACATTTCTTTTTATACCGCTGGGGCTGCTGGGGCTCTTTACTTATTATCCAGCGGTAAGACTGCTGTATCTCAGCTTCACGGATTGGGACGGAATCAGTAAGACGGTAAATTTTTTGGGACTCGACAACTATAAGGAGGTATTTACCAATCCGGATTTGTTTGGTGTATTTATTCATCAGATCCCTTATGTACTTGGCGGGGTGCTTCAAAATATCGTTGCAATTCTGTTTGCAGTGATTCTGAACTCGCGAATCAAAGGACGCAATCTGTTCCGTGTTCTGCTGTTTGTTCCTTATATTATGAACGGTGTCGCGGTCGCCTTCATGTTCCAGTACGTATTTGATACGAACAACGGCTCGCTGAATGCGCTGCTCGGAATGGCTGGCTTGTCTTCGCTTCAGCACAGCTGGCTGGGAGATACCTCTCTTGTTAATTTTTCACTCGCATCGGTCAGCTTCTGGAGGTATATGGGTTACACGATGATCATTTACCTGGGCGCCTTGCAGTCGATTCCAGGTGATATGTATGAAGCCGCTACCATCGATGGCGCGAACCGTTTTCAGTCCCTGTGGTATCTGACGCTTCCGAGCTTAACTCAGGTAATCCAGCTGAATATGTTCCTTACCCTGAGCGGGGCGCTAGCGGTCTTCGACCTGCCGTTTGTACTCACAAAAGGTGGACCTGTCGGCTCCAGTGAGACCTTCCTGCTGAAAACGACGGAGACGGCCTTTACCTTCAATAACTATGGCCTGGCTTCCGCCATGAGCATAGTGCTGCTTATTCTGACGGTGGTCATCCTACTGGTACAGAATGTCGCGCTGAAACGCAAGGGGGATAGCAGATGAAGACAAATAAAAAAAACGATCCTGTGCAGTGGCTCAAATACGTGCTGCTTGGCATCGCCAGCCTGATTGTATTGTTCCCGCCGTATGTTGTTGTGCTGAACGCATTCAAGGGGCCAGATGAGAGCTCCAGCCCGTTCGCTCTTCCTGCCAGTTTTCTAAACTTCGAAAATTTCCGAATTGTGGTGGACAAGGCTAATATTCTGCAGGCGTTCGGCAACACATTCCTGGTCATTGCTGTCTCTTTGTTAGGAAATATCGTGTTTGGCACGATGGTTTCTTATGCGCTGGCCCGTATTGCTTTTAAAGGAAAAGGACTTATTCTCGGTTTGTTCCTATTTGCCAGCATTATTCCGACGATTACGACACAGGTGGTTATCTTCTCGCTGATTCAATCGCTGGGTGTGTTTAACACACTGTTTGCACCGATTTTGCTGTTTGTCGGAGCGGACGTGCTGCAGATCACGATCTACCTGCAGTTTATCCGCAATATTCCGGAGGAGCTCGACGAGAGTGCAATGATTGATGGAGCTAGCCTGTTCCGGATCTACCGCTCGATTATTTTCCCGCTGTTGAGTCCGGCAACCGTAACGCTGGTCATCCTGAAAACGATCAATATCTATAACGAGCTATATATTCCTTTCCTTTATATGCCTAAGCAGAAGCTGGTGATGGTATCAACCTCGATCATGCGGTTTGCCAGTAACAATCAGGCCCAGTGGAGTTATATCTGTGCGACGATTCTGATCATCATGGTGCCGACGGTATTGCTGTATCTGTTCCTGCAGCGCTACATTTTTGCCGGGGTAACCAACGGGGCTGTTAAAGGATAGATGAAGAAAGGAGCGGACAATGATGGGAAGTCGGCAGTTAACCGGACAAGTCCGGCTGGAATTAGGGCGTGTTCTGTCTTATTGGGGCAGTAAAACGGTGGACGAAGTGCATGGGGGCTTCTACGGAGCGCTCGACAACCATTCTCGGGTTATTGAAGGTGCACCTAAGGGACTTGTGCTGAACGCGAGGCTGCTATGGACCTTCTCTAGAGCCTACAGGCATGACGGGGATGAAAAGTGGCTGCGTCTGGCCGAACGAGCGCTGAATGTGCTGGAAGAGCAGTTTTTGGACGAGCAATATGGCGGTTATTATTGGATGCTGGACAGTACAGGGCAGCCGCTGCACACTAAAAAGCAGATCTACGGCCAGGCCTTTGTCCTGTACGCTTTGTCTGAGTATATGCTTGCAACCGGGAAACGGGAGCTGCTGCCGCGCCTTCAGTATATTATCGATCTTGTGGAACGTAGCTATGACCCGATTTATAACGGATATTATGAGGCGTACACCCGGGAGTGGCAGTTGGAACAGGATCTGCGCCTCGGCAGCCACGATCTCAACGAGAAGAAATCAATGAATACCCATCTGCATATTCTTGAGGCTTATACAAATGCATACCGTGTCTGGCCGGCGGATATTCTCCGGCTGCGGCTGCGCAATCTGATCCTGCTGACCGTGGAGCGGATTGTCGATCCGGTGACCGGGCATTTTCGGCTGTTTTTTGATGAGGATTGGACACTGAAGTCGGAACGTATTTCTTGTGGTCATGATATTGAAGGAAGCTGGCTGCTGTATGAGGCGGCTCAGGTGCTGGGCGACCCGGAAATTGTAGAGAGAATCAGGCCTGTTGTACTGGCAATGGCAGATGTTGTGCTGGCAGAAGGCATTGATCAGGACGGAGGTTTGTGGAACGAGGCTGGTCCGGAAGGCATCATCGACAGGGACAAGGACTGGTGGCCGCAGGCTGAGGCCGCTGTAGGCTTTATTAATGCATGGCAGCTTACCGGCGAATCCAAGTATTATGCTGCTGCGGAAGCAAGCTGGAATTTCATCGAGAACTTTATGCTCGACCAGGAGCATGGTGAATGGTTCTGGAAAGTAAGTGAGTCTGGTACGCCTTATCACGAGCCGAAGGTCAATGAGTGGAAATGCCCGTATCACAACGGAAGAGCATGCTTTGAAATATTGGAACGACTGGAAGGGGAAGAGTATAGTGAACACATCTAATTTTCAGGAACGGTATGAACAGGTAAAAGCACGCTATGAGGAGGTTATCGGACGGAAGAACGAACCGTTGTTCTCTGAGAACGGCATTTACGAACGCTATGAACATCCCGTATTGACGAACCGCCATATCCCGCTGTCTTGGAGATACGACCTTAATCAGGAGACCAACCCGTATTTCATGGAACGACTGGGAGTAAATTGTGTGTTTAATCCGGGTGCTATCCAGTTGAACGGGAAGTTCTATCTTGTTGCCCGAGTGGAAGGGGTGGACCGGAAATCATTTTTTGCCATTGCCGAAAGCGATAACGGTGTCGACGGATTCGCATTCTGGGATTATCCGGTGGTGCTGCCGGAGACTGAGAATCCGGATGTCAATGTCTATGATATGCGTTTGGTTAAGCATGAAGACGGATTTATATATGGGCTCTTCTGCACGGAACGCAAAGACCCCGCTGCTCCGGCAGGCGATCTATCGAGTGCGGTTGCACAGTGCGGTATTGTGCGCACAACAGATTTGAAAACTTGGGAGCGGCTGCCTGATCTGCAGACCAAGTCGGCACAGCAGCGCAATGTAGTCCTGCACCCGGAATTCGTAGACGGCAAATATGCCTTCTATACCCGTCCGCAGGACGGATTCATTGACACCGGGTCCGGTGGGGGGATCGGCTGGGGATTATCAGAGTCGATGAATCCGGCAGTTGTGGGTGACGAGATTATTATTGACGAGCGGGCTTATCACACCATTAAGGAAGTGAAGAATGGCCAGGGCCCAGCACCGATCAAAACTCCGGATGGCTGGCTGCATGTCGCCCATGGCGTGCGCAACACGGCTGCCGGACTACGTTATGTCCTCTATGCATTTATGACGGATCTGGACAAGCCATGGGTTCAAACCTACCGCCCCGGCGGGCATCTGCTTGCTCCTGATGGGGAGGAACGTATTGGGGATGTGTCCAATGTTGTCTTCAGTAACGGCATGATCGCTACAGAGAGCGGAGAACTGTTCCTCTATTACGCTTCTTCGGATACCCGTTGCCATGTTGCGGTTACCACTGTCGACAGACTGATGGATTACGTCAAAAATACTCCAGAAGACGCGATGCGTTCTTATGCTTCTGTGCAGCAGCGTTCAGAGCTGATTAGACGCAATCTGGGTTAGTGGTCATTGGTATGATGGCCGGAACTTCTGAATAAGGGGTTCCGGCTTATTTTTTATATATCAACATTTAATCAAACAAATTTACAACAAATTTAACTATCTAGGGATAAGGAATGAGATGCGATGGGAGAACAGGGTTTTATCAGAAGGAAGGGAAGCAGGCTTTTTGTTGGAGAAGAGCCATACCGCTTTGCTGGCCCGAATATTTATTGGCTGGGTCTAGACGAGAATGTAGGCGGAATTGACTGGCCCACTCCGTTCCGGGTCATCAATGCTCTGGATACGGCAGTTATGATGGGGGCCAATGCCCTTAGATCGCACACGCTCGGCGTATCTGTAGGTCACCCGAAGTCACTAATGCCGCGGCTGAAGGAATTAAACGAAGAGGCCTTTGTGAAGGTTGATTTTGCGCTTAACGAAATTGCTAAGCGTGGCTTGCGGGTAATTATCCCGTTTGTCTGCAACTGGAGATATTATCACGGTGGTAAGTCCACCTTTACCGGCTGGCGCGGCCTGGAGGACGAAAACGATTTTTACACGGATGCTGTGGTGATCGCGGATTTCAAATGGTACATCGAACAGGTTCTGAACCGGACTAACACGATCAGCGGTGTGAAATACAAGGATGATCCGTCCATTATGGCCTGGGAGCTGGGGAATGAGTTGAATCATGCACCTGCCGCCTGGGTGGAGGATATCTGCGGCTACATCAAAGGTATTGACCAGAACCACTTGGTAAGTCACGGCAAGCAGTTTGAGGTTGACGCAGACAAGCTGGATATTGCACAGTTGGATATTATGGATGTGCATTACTATCCAGCAGATGCCAAGGAGCTGTCAGCAGATGTCAAAGTGGTGAGCGAAGCGGACAAAGTATATATTGCGGGTGAGTACGGCTGGTCCTCGGGTGAGCTTCACGATTTTGTGAAGGAGGCGGAGCGGAATGAAGACGTATCGGGGACATGTTTCTGGTCGCTATTTAGTCATGATGATCACGGCGGATATGTCCAGCATTATGACGGCTTTTCCGTACATTACCCGGGAAGTGGCCTAAATCAGGACCATCTGAACCGTATTCAAGCGCTGCGCGGCCATGCGTACCGGATTAGAGGAGAGGCGATTCCAGAGGAGAAGATTACAGACGCACCGCTCCTGCTGAGTGCGGCCGAAGGCAGGATTTCTTTCAGGGGTGTAGCCGGCGGGGCATTTTATACCCTGGAAAAATCAATAGAAGGCCCGGAAGGTCCATGGACAACGCTGATTGAGAGAAGACCGTCCTATTATGACGGAGGCTGGAAGGATCCGCTGAGGGTCAAGACGCTTAAAGCCTATTACCGCATGAAGGCAATAAGTACAAACGGCGGGGAAGGGCCATATTCGGATCCTGTGGAGTCTGAAGCTTTTTAAAACTACGTCTGCCCAATTAACGAACAAATGCGTTTTTCAAGCTGGCTTAAATAAAGATGGGGATCTCGACGAAAGCGAAGGCGGTGTGTGCCTTCTAGCAGCCGGGCTACCCATCTTTTGCGTTCATGGAGGTAATCTCATATTTACACAGCTGAGCCGGTTTAGCAGATCCGTTGCTTCAAGGCATTATCTACCCAAACTACAAACTCGCCGCCACGTAAATATAGCGGTCCCAGCTCCGTCTCCCCGTCATTCTGCGGTGGCGGGTCTTAGTTTGACAAGAACGCTCGTGAGCATTATTAGTTCTTGAGAGATAAGGCGTACCGTAACACGCAAACAATCCTACAAAATCCATTACTGTAGCACTCGAAACTCTCGACCAATCCGTCTGGAGGGTTGTGCTCCTGTTTTTTTATAGTGTTTTAAGAAGATGAAAACTTTTAATTTTCATATATTGGACGAATGTGACTATTCGGTAAGCTACTTGGTTAAGGGTGTATATGAAAGAGGAATAGAGATTTGACATTAAGCCTCTGTGGGCAATGAGTACTCGCAAAAGCTGCGAGGCATAAGACCTACTTGATTATAACCAGCTTCTCGTGCCCGTCTCTTCGAATAGAATAAGCATCGATAATTCCACGCATATATAGCGAAAAGGGAAAAATGTTCACTTATGAAAATTTAGAGTAAAAAAAGGAACTAGTCCAGTTAAAGACGGTTCCTTTTGGTTGTTTTAATAACAGGCATACGAAGAATATTAATAATTGGAGTATTGGGCATTCTCGTGAATATAAAATCTAAAGGCCTAAGTAAAGTTGTTAGTGAAATATACTTAATTCTGAATGGATTAATTAAGGTGTATTGCATTATTGAAGCCGTTGCTTGGAAAGCCATTCCATGAGAGATATTTTATTCCCATTTATTATGTTATTGCACTGATTATTATAGACGTAGATCCATGATGAATGCCCTCCAAAATCATAGGCACTCCCATCTGTATGTTTGTATTGACCGGTTGTGTCAATTACACTGCTAAAATTAGAGAGATGAACATTATCATGACCTGCTCTCACCAGGCGATTATAAGTGGCCACACTGTAATGAGCAGGAGGAAAAATTGGATCTGTTTCACCACACGTAAACCAAATTGGGATGTTTTTCAAATTATGCAAATCAGAATCTTTTATGTAACTATCTTTTAGTCCTTCGCAGGTTGGGAATGCTGCTGCGAAGTAATTACTGAAGTCTCGAGCCAATAGCATTGTCATATATCCTCCGAGAGAATAACCTCCTATATATATTCTTTTTATATCAATATCAGTATTCATAGAGATGAAGTTTTTTATTAGTGCCATTAGAGAGTCTTCATATATACTAGTTCCATTAAGTGGACTCTCATTATCGATTATTCCCCAACCATCTGGGCACTGTGGTACTAAAACATAGACACCATTAAAAATGGATTGAATTTCAGGGGAGGCGAAATTACATGATTTGTTTGCTGATACTTGAAGTAAACCGTCTCTTCCTCCTTCACCCTTGCCGTGCAGCCAGATAATTAGTGGCTTTTGTTGGTTATCTTTAGTGGGAGTGTAACTCGCATATTTCAGAGTTATATTATCTGATGAATGTGTATAGCTAGAAATTGAAAATTTCTCTGTATTTTCTATTCTGTTACCCATGCTTTGAGTAATTGTGAGCCCGGAAATCATTCCGGATTTTGTAGCGAAACTTTTGTGTTGTGAAATAGTGAATTCAATATTTACCCAGTGGTTTAGTTTGGAGATGGGATCATAGATGAAGGGGAAGTTAGCAGTTATAGATGGATCAATTTCTAAATGAAGCGTAATGTAATTATCACAATATTGCGGTTTCCCGGTTTCATCTGAAACATGAGCATGTGTAACTGTGCATGTTTCATTTGTTAGAGCGGCGCCGGTTAGTGTATCATTTCTAACCGAGGAGATGATAAAAGTATCTTGATCAATATTCTCTGCTGTAACTGACTGGCCTAAGCAAATTATTAATTTGCTGACCGTGGCTCCCCAATCAGTGACGCTCATGATTGATCGGTAAGTTAATGTGTGTTGAAGCGTACTTGTGTCTTTAATCATTCAAAATAACCTCCATTAACAAGTGATAGTAAAGTTAACAATATAAATGATAGCAAAATTATAAAAATAATTATATAGTTTAATAAACTTATTTGTTTAATGACGTTAGAGTTATGAAGTACACATTTAAGAAATGAATTTTTAAGCTGAAAAGTTGTCTGATGTAAAATTTGGACAAAACGCTAGAATTATGAGCCGTCCTGAAATCAATGGACGGCTTTATATTTGTATAATGGGATTTAAACCATATTATTGAATTTAATTATTTATCGTTAGCCTAGAACGTATCATAACTGGGAAACGTGTTCGAGCAAATTTTCTTTGCCACAGAATTGGTTAGCTTAGAAGTGGTACGCGAATTGCAATATTCTTTTTAGATATATAAATTTATAAAGTTAATCTAACAAATGATGAATCGCATCATCATCTTGGAAAGGGATATGTATCTTTTGAAAGTAATTCGGTGGATAAAATTCGTTGTATTATATGTTTAATGAAACAGAATAAAATAGTTGAATTAATCATATTCATATGTTAATATTTATTTGTAAGCGATATCAATATCATAAAGGGGGATAAAAATGAAAAAAACAATTACAACAGTGGCTTTGCTAGCCATGATGACTGCCAGTTTAACAGGATGTGGGGGCAATAATAACAACAATGGTAACACTACTACGCCTTCTGAGACTAATGGTGAGGCTGTAAGTACTACTACCCCATCTGATGCACCGGAAGATATTAGTGGAACGATTACTTACTTAAGCAACCGCACTGACCTCATTGGTAACACATATGACGAATATGCTAAACGATTTAATGAAAAGTACCCAAATGCTCATGTAGAGTTTGAAGCGATAACGGATTATGACAAAACCGCAAAGGTTCGCCTGTCTTCTGGAGAATACCCTGATGTTATGAACATTCCTACAATCTCAAATACGGAGTTAGCGAATTTTTACGCACCATTAGATGATCTTGGCCTTAATGACCGAATTCGTTTTAAAGAACATAAATCTTTCGAAGGTAAAGTTTATGGGATTCCTTCTTCTGTAGACGCAGTGGGTATTGTATATAGTAAAAAGACCTTTAAGGCAGCGGGTATTACAGAAGTGCCAAAAACATTAGATGAATTTTATGCTGCTGCTGAGAAATTGAAGGACAAGGGGATAGTTGCGCTGGCTTCTAACTTTAAAGATCAATGGCCTCTCTATCCATTTGCTCAAGAGACACCTGTTGCTATCTCTGGAAACGCGAACTTTTATAATGATCGTGTGAATACTGATACACCGTATACGATGGATGGACCATTCGGCCAATCTATGTCGATCATCCGTACCATGTATGAGAAGGGATACCTGGAACCGGATGTGAACTCGTCCAACTGGGAACAGTCGAAAAAGGATATCGCCGATGGCAAAGTTGGAATGTACTATTTAGGTGAATGGATTATTGACCAGCTTATTACGGGCACGGGTATGCCTTCGGATGATGTAGGATTCTTTCCATTCCCTTACGACAACGATCTTTCAACCAATAATGTTTTGCTTCAGCCTGGTTCCAATTCTTACGGTGTGAACAAAAATAGCGCTCATATCGCTACAGCCAAAGCATTTGTAAAATGGATGATTGAAGAATCTGGGGATGACAAGAACGTATTTCCTATTTTGAAGGATAAAGAGCCTGAATTGGCTCAAATTAAAGAGTTCGAGTCCTATAACCCTACTTACATTGAAGGAATGTCAGATAGTGTAGATGCGGTTTCCATCACCAACAAGGCACAAATTACGAAAGAAGCCATTGTTCAAGAATTTATTCTGAACGAAAATCCTCAAGACGTGTTTGATAAATACAACTCGTTGTGGGCGAAAGCGAAAAAAGCGGTACTGCAATAATTATTAACTGCTGAAGTGGGGCAAAACGTCGGATTGCCAAGAGCCGGATGTTTTGCCCCGTTTTCAAATCAGGTCAGAGTCTTCTATTTCCACCTTACACTACCTTCCTCGTTATAGCTGTTTCTCTTATCGGGAATAACCTATTTTGAAAATCGGTGTCTTACGTCATGGCACAAATTCAGTTTAAGGGCAAAAGCCTGTTTTAGTTTTCCATCATTATTCTGCCATTACAATATAAGTGGTTATCTTATCATCGGAGCAGATACTTTACAAAGAACATTATATCTGCAGTTCATTAAAAATCCTGAAGACCTTGAAGAAAGATTGATGAAGTAAGCTTGGTTCGGATCTACTGGCCTAATCTATTTCCGCTCCTGAGTCCAGCTACGGTGACGTTAGTAATTTTAAAAATGATTTAGCATTTATAACAAGGCGCAATGGAGTTATATTTCGTCCACTATCCTTACCATTATAATTCCTACCGTAGTTCTTTATCTTTTGCTGCAAAGCTATATATTTACTGGGCTACCATAGGGCGGCGAAGGGATAGGTTTAAATTGTAGGGAATATGCAAAACAATCACGAAAAGGGGAGCGAAAATGAAAAATAAGGCTATAAAGAAAGGCATATCTTTAACCCTTACCTGCATTCTCTTATTTACCACTTTGTTTGGTATAGCTGGGTTTAACCTTAAGGTACCAAAGGCGCAAGCGGCTGCTGCAAATTTGATTGATAATCCGGGGTTTGAGGATGGGCTGGAAGGATGGAACGCTGGATCAAGTGGGAAATTCAGTATTAGTAATGAAGAAGCACATGGCGGAAGTTATTCATTAAAGCTGACAAGTGCAAGTCAAGACTGGGACAGTTTTTCATCCGTAGCAGTCGATGTTGTCCCTAATTCAGAGTATACTCTTCAATTCTATGGCAAAGGACAAGGAAATGTTATTTTTAAAGCTCTGGATTCCGGATTTTCTGAGTCATTAAAAGAAGGGACTACCGTTAATGTCAGCGAACAGTGGACATTGTATTCTCTGTCTTTTAACAGCAAATCATATTCGAATGTAATCATCTATTTATCGGATTCAGTTGGTAACGCTTACTTTGATGATTTTTCTCTGACTAAGAATCCTACAATTCCGGCTAATGGTGATTTTGAAACCGGTGATTTATCCGGCTGGAGTGTACTCGGTACTAATAATAAGTTTAGTGTTACTGATGCCGTCTACCATTCTGGAGATTATAGTTTGAAAATTACAAGTAATAATCAGGGCTGGGCAGACAGTCTCTATCAGAGCGTTCCTATCAGTACTAATACTAATTATACATTGACTTTCAACGGTAAAGGACCCGGCAATACGTATTATAAAATAATGACATCAGATTGGTCATCAATACTGGCTGAAGGAAGCACTTCGAATACTGATGCGGCTTGGACGCCCTACACGATATCATTCTCGAGTGGAAGCAACTCAGGTGTTGTAATCTATCTATCTGATACTAATGCTGACGCGTATTTTGATGATTTTCTGCTAGCCAAGTCTACTGTAAAGCCGGCTGAACCGGTAGAACCTATAAATAATAGAACCGCTATTGAAACTTCAGGATTCGATGTATCTCCAGTAAATCTGGTAGACAGTCATGCTACTGGTGAAACAGCCTCATTATTTGCCTATCTTAAAAATATTTCGGGCAATTACGTGATGTTCGGACATCAGAATGATACAACGGAGCGTGTCTCCGATCAAGCAGGCGTAATCTCGGATACTTACAATAATGTAAATGCGTACCCTGCGGTGTTTGGTATGGATATGGGAGATGTTATGAGATCTGGTATAACTGACACTGTATCCGTAATAAAAGCTGCTTATGAGCATAATGGCACTATTACTTTAAGCGATCACATGCCGAATTTCACATCTGGAGGGTCATACAGCGATTTAACACCTACTATTGCCCATATTTTACCTGGCGGAAAGGACAATGCCAAGTTTCTTGCTCGTCTGGATGCGACAGCAGAACTGGCGAAGAAGTCTGTCGATGATAACGGAAACCTAATTCCGATCATTTATCGGCCATTTCATGAAAATTCAGGCATATGGTTCTGGTGGGGAGCATCTAACAGCACGAAGAGCGAATTTATCCGTCTTTGGAGATATACTGTTGAGTATTTAAGAGATGTTAAAGGTGTAAATAACTTTCTGTACGCCTATTCACCTAATGGACATTTCACAGACGATATGGATTATTTGAGCCGTTACCCAGGTGATGATTACGTCGATATTCTTGGATTTGATATGTATAATGACAATCCGCAATACGACAGCGGTTGGATGGAGGCAACTCTGAAGGATGCGCGAATCGTCGCAGGACTGGCAGCAGCCAGAGATAAGGTATCAGCCCTAACAGAAACTGGGCCGCGGTGGGATGGAAGCAACGGACTTGCCTTAACGGGAAATACAATGCCGGACTGGTACAATTTGCTTCATCAGACGTTGACAGATGATCCCGTGGCCCAAAACATCGCTTATATGATGACTTGGAGAAATCAAGCTAAAAATGGTGGAGCCCCAAGCCATTTCTGGGTACCCTTCAAAGGTGATTCCCAGTACGGAAATCATGAGATGCTCTATAATTTTGTTGAGTATTATAATACTGATAGTGTTCTGTTCGCTGACCGGGTGCAAGGACAATACAATTTAAAAGTCGATGTTGAGAACAAGGCTCCGTCTGCTTATATCATGGCGCCTGGAATGAGAGAAAAGGTTAAAGGACTGTATACACTCAAGGTAAAAGTCCTGAATTATGATTCTATTGTCGAGGATGTATCATTGACGGTGGATAACTCTGCTCCTTTGCACGCTATTCTTGATAATGATGGTTATTATTCCGTGAATTGGGATACCACCAAGATAACAGACGGTCTTGTGACTGTAAAAGCTATAATTAGGCTTAATACGGGAGAACTGGTAGATAGCTCAGTCGTCACCGTACAAAATGCAACAGATGTAGAGGGCCGTAAACCTTCAATTATTGACGACTTTGAAACTTACAATGGAGACACTGCTCTGCTCCGCGAAGAGTGGCTAAGGAACAGCAATGGAGATATCAATAATATCAAGCTAGTTCCTGATTTCTTTGGTACCGATCAAGGCTATGCCATGAATTTCAAGTATAACTTGGAATCTTCCGGATATACGGGCATATCCAAAACGGTCAATGCTGATTGGAGTGAGAGCAGAGCAGTAGGTTTGGATTTTCAGGGGGATGGACTTGGTCAAGACATCCTTCTTCAAATCAGCTCTGGAGGATATTCGTTTGAGGCACATCTGAATAATCTGCAAGGATTTAATTCAGACTCTTTAGAGCCACAATCTCTTGAAATTCCTTTTGATTCCTTTCTTCCCAAATCGGGAGGGACATTTAATCCTGCTTCTGTTGCTTCTTTTGCCCTTTATGTGAATGCGGTTAACGGAGCAAAAGTAACGGACAGCAATCTTTATATAGACAATCTGCATTTACTCAGCGCCTTGCCTGAATGGCCGGCTGATAGTGCCCTCGCAACAAGTGGACTCACCCGCAATGAAGTTACACTACACTGGCCTAAGGCTGAGGATTACAAAGGAATAGACGCTTACGGGGTATATATGGGAGACCGGCTTGTGGCAGAACTGGGGGCAGACACAACATTCTTTACGGTAAAAGACCTTCAAGAAAACACAGCTTATTCCTTTGAAGTTAAAGCGCGGAATCTGGATGGGAAATGGAGTGCTGTCAGCCTGCTTGCTTCCATAAAGACACTTGCTGGTGAACAGGGTCCAGCGAAGAATATTCCGCCGTATTGGGTGGCAGGAAGTGTAATTAATGTTACGAATCTCACTCAGAATAGCTTATCTTTGAGCTGGCCGACTGCGATAGATGACAATTCGGGAGTTACTTATGTAGTATATCAGGATAATCAATTCATCGCTAAGATCATAGATGATTCTACTACTTATAACGTCACCGGACTATCCGCTGGAACGGAATACTTGTACAAGATACGAGCTGTGGATGCCCATGGACTTGCAAGCAGCACCGATCTTGAGGTAGTGGCGAAGACAATTTCAGCGAATGATGGTTCGTTGCCTGTACAATCAACGCCTAGTTCAAACACTGCTAATGAGATCTTGCTGACAACAGTTTCTCTAGACAATGGAGTGACAGTTGCCAAAGCTTCCGACAATCAGACTTCGGTAGCGGTTGATATTTCACAATTGGAGAACATCCCTTTGAATGTAGAAATCGGAAGCGTTCAATTGCTTCTTTCAGCTTCGCTTCTACAGCAGCTGAAGTCGGAGAGTTCTTTCTTAAACAACGCAATATTAAATGTAAAGGCTGAACCACTTGCAGCGGGTTCTGCACCGGCAGGGCTGATGCAGGTCGGCCGTGAATATGAAATTCAAATAAGCGTTATCGAGAAGGATGGCAAACAGCATATCCTTACCGGACCTTTCAAGGGTCTTGAGCTTACTTTAGATTATGAACCGAAAGGGACAGATGCAGAGTTAATAGGAATTTATTATAAAAATGAAGCTACAAATTCCTGGGAATATGTAGGCGGTGAGCTCCTTGCTGCAGGTCAAATTACCAGTCCATTAGCTCACCTAAGTAAATATGCTGTCCTTCAGTACAACAAAGTTTTCAATGATGTTTCAACTAACCATTGGGCTGCACGCGCCATTCAGGTTCTGGCGGCGAAATCGATCATCCAAGGGGTGAGTAAAACTTCTTTTGCACCTAATAACGATGTCACAAGAGCTGAATTTATAAGTATGCTCGCCCATTCCCTTAAACTCTCTACGACACCGTATGTAAATGAATTTATAGATGTGAAGGCATCGGATTGGTATGCGGAGGCGATGGTTTCCGCTTATAAGGCAGGTTGGGTTCTAGGCGACGGGAAAGGAAGCGTCCATCCTGATACTCCAATCAGTCGTGCGGAAATGGCAGTTATAGCAGGCCGTGCTATGAACTTAAGCTTGGTTAGTACCGGCAAAATAAATTTCTTTAAAGATGAAGGTACTTTACCCGTGTGGGCGGTATCATCTGTGCATGCTCTTATGGAGAGTGGCTTGATTAAAGGTTATGCAGATGGAAGCTTTGCCCCTTCCAATCATTTATCAAGAGCAGAAGCGGCGGTATTTATTCAAAGAATATTAAATCAATAGTCACAATCATTTTTATCAAGAGAGCAGATTATATAATATCAATTTATATAGTCTGCTTTTTTTAATACTTAATGAAGGAGGAAGATGAAGAAAATCAAGCAAATTGTAAGCGGTATCACTGGCTTATTTAAGTTATTAATTATTATTAGGAGGTTATACTAATGAAAAAGCTAATTCTTTGTTTTTTCACGGTTTTAATTACACTGACTGGCTTAGCATTATTTCCTAGCAATGTAGTTGAAGCCGCCACGCCTGTAAATGGAAACGCCACCAGAAAGGCCAAGGATGTAATAAACTATATATACAGTTTATCTGGTAATTACACATTGTCGGGTCAGCATGATAAACCGGGGGACGTTTCTTCAACATTCAATAATGTCAAGAACATTACGGGCAAGTATCCTGGTTTATGGGGAAGTGATTTGGGGTTTGCTTCATCAGGGCTGGATACAATGAACAACCGCCAAGGAGTTGTAAATGAAGCAAAAAACAAGTGGGCTTCAGGTTCCTTGGTCACGTTAACCTGGCATATGATACGCCCTCAAGATAACTCTCCCAATACTTTTGAAGGTAGTGTAAAAGGGCATCCTCTAACAAATAATGAATGGTCACAGATCGTTACTCCTGGCACAACTCTATACAACCAGTTTATTACTCGAATTGACGAAGCAGTTCCATATCTGAAGCAACTTCGTGATGCTGATGTACCAGTTTTATGGCGGCCATTTCATGAAATGAACGGAAACTGGTTCTGGTGGGGAGGTAACACAACATATTCCAAAAAACTATACCAAATTATGTATGATCGCTATAGTAATACACATGGATTAAATAATTTGATATGGGTCTGGAATGTTGATCGCCCGTCCAATGGCGCTCCAGCAAGCTATTACCCGGGAAGTAACTACGTAGATATTCTGAGCATGGACATTTATGATAATGATTTTAATAGTTCGTATTACAATACGATGGTTTCACTGGCCGGGAGTAAACCGATTGCCCTCGGAGAAGTTGGACAATTACCCACATCAGCAATACTCAGTTCCCAACCGAAATGGGCCTATTTTATGGAATGGACAGAGTACCTCACAGGGTATAACTCAAATTCCTCAATTCAATCTCTTTATAACAGTACCAAAGTCATCTCTCAGGGAACTACACCGTTTTACAAAGTTTTGTGGAATCAAATCACATCTCATACAGCGAATATTACGTTTGATTCACAAAATTCAAATTATTTCGAAAGCTGGCCTACTCGAGTGATACGTAGTTCAGCAACCAACGAGGAGATCGTTTGGAATCAAAATAGTATGAGTTCGTTTAAATTGTATGGATACTACTGGAATTCTGAGGCAATATCCCATTTTAGTTTTTATACTTCGAGTAACGGAACGAGCTGGAGTCAGGCTTCACCTGCTATTACAGGTGGTAGCGGAACATGGCAGAGTTATGTTTACACTCTTAGTGGCTTATCCAATGTTAATTATGTAAAAGTCCGTTGGAATAATACTTCAGGTCAAGCATGGAGCCCACAAATTGCTGCAGTAACAATTAATTAATTGGAACGTGATAAACTGAAATGGTAACTTATAAGCAGTCATTTTCCATATCTGAGTGGAATGACTGCTGTTTTCTTGATGGTTTTATTTCCTAAACTAATTTGCTTTATTAAATTTGATACTCCAGTATACCGGAGAGGTCAAAGCTTTAGGCCGTCCGGATATTATTAAGACCGCTGTGAATCATCCGGTAGACCTGATTCTCCCGCTGCCGGGTAATGTAATTCCGGCAGATGAATCAGCCAAGCAGGCTTTCCTAGTCAATCTGGCAATCTATGTCGAGCACAGCGACGACGAGAAGGTGCTGCTGCAGCCGGAAACGTCCAGTATCGGCGAATCAGCTGGGGCTGAAGTTTAGTGTCAGCAAATTCAGTATCTTTACTGTCCTGAATATTGCGAACTGGGCGGCTTCACGCCAACACCATGAAATGAAAAGGTCATGGATTGTAAATCTGTGTTTTCCATAATGAAAGTGGAAGTTACAAGCCAAAACTTTTTTAGTAGGAGTTAGAGATGGTTAGCAGAAAAAAACTATCAAAGTTTATTTTCAATCTGTTTTTGGTAGGCTAACGGGTCACGAGGGAAGCGTCTGCGTTTCGTAGATTCGTTCACCGACAACGTTCTTGGTTAAAGGCATCACAAGAAACTAGTTGCAACCTTGGCAAGAGATTCTGTTAGTTTAAAGAATCATCAATGGGACGAAAAACTCACCACAGCGAAGAGTTTGTTCGTTCCAACTGCGGCGTCCCTTCGTTCGCCGGTATTTTGTTTTCGCTTGACGAATATAACGTTCATGGTCATTATTCGTAAGTGGAACTCAGGGCGAATCGTAGCAGGTAAAAAGCCCTTTTCAAATGCTGTGGGTATAGTTTTAGAAGCTGGATACCAGTACGACATCTTCCTTTCAGGTATACGTTTTTTGCATACAGGGCAGCAAACAGTGCATGCAAAGCCGTGACCGTTGCAGGAGCAAGCAACCGCACTTTTTTAAATCGGGATCTGCCAAACAAAACAGCGCATAAGAAAGGTTATGCGCTGTTTTCACGGAGAACAGATACATTCATTTTTCAATAATTTGATGCATTTGCATAGTTCAAATTAGTCAGGCTGTGTTAGTATAGGTCCTAATAACAATGCTGTAGGAGGAATTAACCTTTTAATAAAGGGGGGAAAGTCAATTGTTTAAACTGAATAAGCAACATGGACGTATGATTGGAAAGATTAAAAACAAAGAAAACGTTACGAAATCAGCGCTTGCCTCGTTGAGAATAGCGATTAAATCATATTTTAAGACTTACCAGGTAGCCTCAGAGAAAGACATAGTTAGGAATATGTATGTTGAGGAAGACGATGCCTTCTACGAGTTTTCTATGGAGCAAATTGATTTATTCTGTGACAATACAGATTATCAAGAAGTTTATCTACAATGTATATTCCACTTCCATCACTTTTTTGAACTTTTACTGAAAGATGTTCTGGCAAGCGTGCATCCAAAACTAGCCTATAAGGTAAAGCTCGACGGTGACAACTCTGCTTTAATTCTCGATATACTCTTAAACAAGAACTCAAGAGACTTAACAAAAGATAATACTGCAGAATTCATGACATCATTAAATCGAGTAATAAGCCTAATGAAACTCAATGATGGTACTATTCCAATAATATCAAAGGTTGTTAGTGAAAATAAGCAAACACTAGTAGATTTAAACCAATTAAGAAATAGTGTTTGGCATAAAGGCTTGTACGTCCTACGAATTAACGAATTGGATCAGTTTATTTCTCAAAATATACTACCTTTAGTGATGAGATGTATAACTAGCAGTGACTACAGTGGTTTGGAATCTTATTGGAAATATAGAAAAGCTCCATTAGATCCAATAGCTGAAATAATAAGATCAGGTATAGATAAAATAGATTATAAGCGTATTGCTTTTTTTAAAGCATATGGACTTGCCTGCTACACAATACCCCCCTGGAAATTTAATTTTGATCAAATCGAAGAAAGAGCTCAAGCAATTGTGAATGCTATTCACGATATGGATGTTGCTACATGTTTTGTTTGCGATAAAGAAACGCTTCTTGTTAACACGGAAACTGACTTTGATACTGACGAAGAAGGGGCTCCTTTAAGTATATGGGTCAAGTCTATTGCTGCAGAATGTTTGAGTTGCTCCCTGAAAATATTTCCCGACGTTGGAGAGCCTGAGTATTATGGCGTTAAGTGTGGTGAAATATGGAAATACGAAGACATCCTTACCTAATAAAAATATAGATTATTATGTGAAAAATAATATTTATTAAAAGCGAGGAGATTCCTCGCTTTTTGCTGATTACAGTCATCACATAGAGAGGTGAAGAAGCTTGTTGAAAGTTGCTGGGGAATTAAGGGATATTAACCAAATTCATGAGTGGCTAAATTCTTGTGCACTAAGTTATCATCAAATGAAAATGAGGGATACAATAACAGTTGATTTATCGCTCCTAAATTTTGTAACACCTTTGGGATGCACCGCGTTACTATCCAGCTTATGTTTTCTAGATAAATATTTTTATTTGGACACGTTGGTACCACGTATTCAACGAATAGAAGATACGAATGTTGTTAGTTATATGGAAAGGATGAATTTTTTTCAGCTATGCCCGAATGACGTAAGGTTGGCTTTTGAATACGAATTAGATATGGGGACTTTGTATAATCGAAAACGTTATAATAAGGAGGATTCTTTAAACGAAATTACCTTATGCAGTTCTGATACGGATGTAGAAAAGTTTGATAGTTCCTTAAAACGAATTTTAAGAAATAAGGGGATAGCAGCAAACCAGGTATCTAATATCAGTCGTATTGTGACAGAACTAGGGTTAAATTCAGTTGAACACGGCAAATATAATGATGTGGTTTCATGCTTTTATTGCGTACAGTCTTATAGAGGGGGGAAAATGGGGATTGCTATTTGTGACAATGGAATAGGGATTGTAGAAAGTTTGGAGTCTCATATTGATTCTTTTGATGACGATGATGTAGTAAGACAAGCGATTTTTACGAATGCGTCTTCACGAGGCGAGGGAAGAGGAAAAGGTTTACCAGATGTTCGAAATGTTGCGTTGATGTTAAATAATGCCGAATTCTATTTACGAACTCATAAAAGTGCTTATCAAGTCTTTAATGATAGAGTTGTACCTCTTGGTAAGGGGAATTACTTCAATGGTACGTATTATTATATTGTAGTAAACCCTTGACTTGAAACGATTAAAATTGATATATTATTTATCAAGTAGATTTCAAATTTTATTTTGAAATCAAATAGAATGGTGGATATGTATGATATATTTAAACTTATTGAGTGAAGGGCATGAGACGGTTAACTTACTGTTTAGACCAAAGTTAATTCCAATTAGGGAACGATTAATGGAACAAATGAAAATGGCTTCTTCAGGAACTGTTTTTTATTATGATATGAATCAGGTGGAGGGTATTAATGGCTCAGGAGCAGATGAACTTATTGTAAAACCTATTCGAGAGTTTATGAAGCATTACAAAACTGATGATAAGTATCTTGTTTTAATGAACCTGAGTAAAGAACATGACCATATCTATAATATTGATTTAACCCTCAAAGAAGAAGAAGTGACAGTGGTTGGCAAGCAAGAAGATGAAGTTGCTATCATGGGGAATATAGGAGATTCGCTTAAAGAAATTCTTATAATTGCAAATGAACTTGGTGAGGTAACTGCACGGGATATTACTGATCGATTGGATAAGAGACTAAATTTAACCAGTACACAGCTAAATAAATTAAATGAAATGCGGTTGTTGAAGCGCTATGAAGTCCAGCTTGAAGAAGGCGGTAGACAATATGTTTATCGCAGTTTGTTTTATTAATGGAGGAATACTCCATTTTTAAAACAATCGACTTCAAAATTGTATTTGAACTCTCTGCAAAAGAGAGTTATAATTAGATCAGAGTTCAAAATCGAAATTGAAATCGAAGCTGTGGAGGAATCAGTGATGGATAAAACAAAAAATCGCAGGTTCGTTTGTCGAGAACCTACGATTTAATGGATAGTAATACCGACGTGCTTATTTATGGAATTAGAGGTGATTTCATAATATCACGATGATGATTTTTCAACAATACATCATATTATGAAGGGAAAGATGATTTTGCTGATTTGCCGTAAGTTTATTACTCGTAAAGACGGTACTCGAGTTTATGCAAGTCAATTAGGCCTTGAAGCAATTTGTTTCGAAGTCTCTGAAGAAAAGCATCAGGCTTATCTTGATAAACAAAAAAACAAAGATGAAAAGGATAATAAATAAGACTTTAATAGTGTTTTTTTAGGTAGAAGTACATTACTTGAAATATAAAAGGTGGGTGAGTAGATTGGCTAAAAATTCTGGTAGTGGTTTCCGTAAAGGCGCTGTATCAAAACGTTCTCAGTTCCAAGCTCCTAATGGGAACTTTGTGAAAAGAGATACATCAACAGGTCGTTTTGTGGATCAAAAAACTTCGGGTGGAGCTTTCAAGGGCGTGCGAAAGGAAGATTAGCTTATTACTGGAGTGGATAAAACTCCACTCCTTAACTTAATTTTGGAGGGACTATATTGGCTGAATGGTTAATAAATTATCTTCAACATAATTGGATAGATATGATTAAAGATGTGCTAATTGGCTTAATATCAGGTTTAATTTTGACCCAAAAAAGTCAGAATGATGGCATTAACAATCATACCACTGTACGAGAGAGTATACATTACATAACTCAGACAGTTGTTACAGCCTCTCCAAAACAACCTAGAAGAAGATATAACAATCGAAACACATCAGACGATGATAATTCTATTTTTGGAGTAATTGCCATAGTTGGGGTTGTATTATCATATTTATATGTAAAGTATCACTCGGAACTAATGAACTTTATGGCTAGCTTAATAATTATTGGTATTGTTGGTACTTTGACCGTTGCTGTTAAATTGTATAGAAACAATTGTTATGACCAACTAAATCGTTTATGGACAATACAGCTATTTGGAATATTAGTCTTTGATTGCATCCAACTTTTTGTAATGTCGAAACAGGATGTTTCAATAATTTCTACAATTAGTTTCTCGGATTTCATTAGTTCAGCTGGGATAGACCGAATTGCTAGATTTGGAATAATTGGTGTCGGATATTTGTTAAGTCTTCTGCCAAATATCCTCCTTTTTATTCTATTAATCCACATGCTTTCTGTGAATTTGAACCGTGCATTTAATGATAGAATAACGGCATTTTTCATAAGGCGTACTGTTAAGTTTACAAGCAAGCCATACCATATGTTATTTGCAGTGATTT
This sequence comes from Paenibacillus sp. FSL L8-0333, assembly GCF_037965665.1. NCBI lineage: Bacteria > Bacillati > Bacillota > Bacilli > Caryophanales > Paenibacillaceae > Paenibacillus > Paenibacillus sp. FSL L8-0333. The sequence goes on along the minus strand of NZ_CP150186.1, from coordinate 5,110,838 downwards.
TGTTTTGTGGCTTCTCATTGTTATACTCAACTGGGTATGTATATGACTTCATTGAGAAACAACAAGTGAATACAATGAGCTTTATTGAACAATCAACGAAACTGAAACAATAATAAAAACCAATATTAAGATGATTATGATAATTGGGAAACCCGGAATATTTATTGGGTTTCTTTTTTTTGTTCAATAATAAGCACTGCTCTGTTTAACGTTAAATTCAGATGACTTAAACCTATATCGTAGCTGAAATCTATGGTAGAATTTTGAAAAGAAGAGGTTTGAAAATTCAACGTTAATCAGCAAATTGGAGGTTTATTATGCATATATCAAGCTTGAAAATTAGGAACTTTCGGAACTTTAAAAAGGCATGCTTTGTTTTCAAAGATGGAGTAAATACAATAATAGGAGCTAATGGATCTGGTAAAACAAATGCCTTGTATGCGTTAAGACTTATAATTGATGAAAATCTACCGAGATCTTCAACAAATCTTCTTGATACAGATTTCAATCGCTCCCTCGTAAGTTGGCGTGGGCACTGGATCGTTATTAGTCTTCATTTTGAAAATCTTTCTGACGAAGATTCTTCACAGGCTCTAATTTTTCAAGGTACCCACACTCTTGAAAATAGTGGATCATTAAATTTATACTTCAGACCGAAGTATGAAGTACGGAAGAAGCTATACGACATGACGGAGGAATGGGCAGATGATGCGGAATTTCTAAACTATCTTTCTTCATTAAAGATTAATAACTATGAGTCGGTTTTGTTTGGTAGGGGATCAGCTGACTTTTGTGATGATGAGACTTATAAAACACTAGTTGGGGATTTTACTAATTTTAGTTTTCCAAATCCTGATGAAGAAGATAGCGTTTTACTCGGAACACCAGCAAACCAATTTATCTTCAAAAATGATTTTGCTTGTACTTATGCGAAAGCACTCAGAGATGTTATTGGGGATTTGAAAAATCCAAGAACTTCACCATTACTCAGATTATTAAGCAATCTTAATATTGATGAGTCAAGTACGGAAGCAGTCAGTAGTACTATTAGAGATTTGAACCTACACATAACAAATTTACGTGAAATTAAAGAATTGGCGGTTGGAGTATCCCAGTCACTACACAGAACTGTAGGACATACATATGCACCTCGAATAGAGATTAATTCTAATTTGTCAGATGATTTTAAGCAAACATTAAAGGCGTTAAATATTCGAGCGGGTGAACTTATGGATGAGGACTATATTGGTGATTTAAACGAGATGAGTCTTGGTGGTGCCAATTTACTCTATTTAGCATTAAAACTTGAGGAGTACAGTAAGCTTGACCATGATCAAAATAAAGCAGCGCACTTTCTGTTAATTGAAGAGCCCGAAGCGCATTTGCATAACCATATTCAAAAGACTTTGTTTCAAAAATATCATTATCATGAAAATACCCAGATAATATTAACCACTCATTCAAGCCATATCTCTTCATCCAGTTCTTTAAATTCTGTAAACATCGTTTACCTTCAAAATAACTGCTGTGAAGTATCCCAACCTAGTACAGGACTAGATGTTAATGAAGTAAGAAAGATAGAGCGTTATCTTGATGCTACGAGATCAACACTGTTATTTGCAAAATCAGTGATACTTGTAGAGGGCGATGCAGAACTTATACTTATTCCAGAAATGGTGAAGAAGGTATTCGGTATAACATTGGATGAGATTGGAGTTAGTATCATTAATGTTGGTAGTACTCAATTTACAAACATAGCACGCCTATTCTCTGAAGAAAGAATTAAAAGAAAATGTGCTATCGTTACTGACAATGATCTCTCAATAGTTCCATTAAATGATGTTAATTACGCAGATAAAGACTTTCAAAAAAAGTGCGGAGATTCTCAATCAGCTGGAGAACTTCGAAAACAAAAGTTGGATGATTTTTGTGTGGGTAATGAATATCTTTCGGTCTTTTATGCCCCAAATACTTTTGAAGTCGAGTTAATAAAAGTAGGGAACAAGGAAATTATTGAGAATGTAATTCGAAATGATATATATCAGCGGGTAGGAGATCAAAATAATGCCGTTGCAAAAATTAGAGATCGAGATATCAGCATCTACGGAAAAGAGATATTACGCTTAGCCAAAATGGAGGGTAAAGGCTGGCTGGCTCTCGCTATTGCAGCACGTCTAGATGAGAGTACTGTCATTCCCGATTATTTACTGAATGCAATAGCCTTTGCTGCCTCAATAGATACAAGACATATACTCTCAATAATTCAGTACCATTTAGGAAATGCTGGTTACGAAAGCTTGGTAAATCATGTGGAATTTTTATATGGAGCAAACCCTTCTGTTGCTAATATTGTTGACTCCTTCTGCCAACTGAATCAAGATAGCATTATTACAAAATTCATAATGTTAAGGGGGCAATATTATTGAATCTCCTTAATTTGCTAAATGCTGAACAGAAAGAGGTTGTAGAATATAATGATCATATGTTAGTTGCTGCATGTCCAGGTAGTGGGAAAACACGGACACTTGTTGCAAAGTTGATTTATGAAGGAGCTAAGCTGAAGAAAAATCAAAAAATTGCAGCTATTACGTATACAAACCTAGCGGCTGAAGAGATTGAGCATAGATTAGAGTCTAATTGCATTGAAGATCAATTTTACTGGGGAGGTACAATTCATTCTTTTTGTATACAGTGGGTTTTGAAGCCGTTTTCGTATTTGGTTGAGGAATTAAGGTATGGTTACTCCTTTATTGATGAAGAACATTCAGAAGAAATTATTGATAGTATTAAGAACACTATGCAGTTAGGCAACATAAATTATAGTACACGCCGTAATGCAAATGGTGAATTAGCTAATCTAAATAGTGATAATGATTTGTTACTTAGAGAGTACGATCGCAGATTGAAGGCTGAGCGTCTCGTTGACTTTGATCTAATTCTGTATTATTCATATAGAGTATTAAGAGACAATACTTCGGTAGCAAAAAATTTGTCTACTATTTTTAAATGGTTACTTATAGATGAATATCAAGATACGCAAGAATTACAGTATTTAATCATAGGTGAAATAATAAAGGCTAGTGGAAATCGATCTAAGTTATTATTTGTTGGTGATCCGAATCAAGGTATTTATCAAACACTTGGAGGAGTCTCAAAAACCAAACAAGAAATAGAAGCATGTATTGGTGGCTATAATATTCAGGAAAAAAACCTAATGGGTAACTATAGGTCAACACAACAAATTATTGATATTTATAGAAATTTTCAAATCTATGGAGAGAGAATTGAAGCAAAGGGAGAAAACAAAAATAATATTTCGTTAATAACTTACAATAGTGTTGTATCCGTTGGTGATCTAGCAACTTTTATTAAAGAAATAATATATGACCTACATGATAACAAAGGTATTCCATTTAAAGAGATAGCTGTGATCGCTCCTCAATGGATACCACTAATTAATATGGCAAGAGCAATTAAACAAATAGCTCCTGAAATTCCTTTAGATGCTGTTGGCTTGTCTCCCTTATGTAGAGATGATAATAATCTTTTTTTTCATCTTTCTAAGTTATTCTTATCCACTCCTGCACCAGACAAAGTTATAAAACGCATAAAATGGGCTAAACAATTTTGGGAGTTATTTGTAGCGAAAATTCCCGAAATGGTTAATATTGAATTTACTCCACAGAAAATATTGAAAATATGTAATTCATTCACATCTGTTACTGTACTTGGAGTGGATTATTTAAAGGAAGCATTTTTATATTTTTTTAGTAGGTTGAATGTAGATATTAATATGTTTCAAGTTTTACTGTTGGAACTAAATGAATTTGAAAAAAAATGTTTAACTAAGCAAAGAAGGATTGGACTAGGAGATTCGATATCAGTATATAGAAATGGGTTTGCTAAATCAGGAGGTGTAACTTTTATTACCTCACACAAATGTAAAGGGCTTGAGTATGATACAGTAATAGGATTTTGTCTTTTATGGGGCTACCTTCCTCATTGGAATAATATATTCACCCGTGAAATTGATGAAAATGAAATTTCCAAGAAATTACTTTATGTTTTATCATCGAGGGCTAGAAATAATTTAATATTAATAGCCGAAACAGGAAGAAATACAAACAGAGGAACACCTTATAATGCAAATCGTCACTTAGTACAAGTATTTAGATAAAGATGTGGAGCATCCAAAAATCTGGATATTGCTAATAGACGATAACAAATTTTATGAATATAATTTAGTAATAAAGAATCTAAAGTTAGGCTAAAAGGATACAAAAGCAGCTGCTTGAAACAAGACCAAAGTTCAGAATGAGCAAAGGTCTTGTTTTTTGCTAACTAAAGTTGGTGTTTTGGACTATTCGGATGGCTTAGTTGTTTAATATTTTATATGGTAAAATGAAAAGAAAATAAGTAAAAATTAACGTTGGAGGAGCGCTATGGAGGAACATATTTTTTTGAAAACAATGATTGAAATGGTAAAGTATGATGATCTTTATAAAAGTAACAGAGATAAATTGCTTGGTATTTTAAGACACTCTATGATCGCTTATCGGAAAACTAGTGATTATACAAGAGTTCCTAACCAACGTAAAGAGTACATAGATCTACGTGTACCAGTGCCATTACTAAAAACTGCAAATGAATTAAAAGCTGAATTTGATAAATTGGCTGGGATTGTATACATTGATACAGAAGAATATTCTCTATGGGGATTATTCATTAAGCCGAAACCAGTGGAATTAGCTGATGAAGAACCAATTAAAGAACATGATGCTATCTTCGATGAAATAAAGGACACGATTATTCAAGGAATTCGAAATGCCAAATATACAATTTGGGCTGCTGTAGCATGGTTTACTGACAAAGAGATCTTTGACGAATTACTATTAAGGAAAAATGCTGGTGTTCAAATTAGAATTATTACATCAGATGAAGAAAGTAATAGATTTTTAATAACTAAATTAGTAACAAATTTTGAAACAATTAAAGTTCCCTTAACGGGTAAGAACAGACTTCATGATAAATTTTGTATTATTGATTTTGAATTTGTTATGCATGGATCTTATAATTGGAGCAAAAATGCAAGGGAAAACGATGAGACCTTAGCTACTGCGTTGGATCGGGATTTTGTTAGGAAATTTGCAGATGAATTTATGAGATTATATGTAGAAAATAAAAATTAATGTTAAATGCTAGCTTCTTAACTTATAATAGCCACAGTTATTAGTTAGGGGTGTTGAAAGTTGGATATGAACGTAAGTTGGGCAGATAATCACTGCCCAACTTTTTTATTGGAGTACCTTAAAGAATAAAGAACTCATTATAATGCTATGATATAAGCTTCAAGCAACTTTTGATGTAAAGCTTCGTTGGAATAAAAATCAAATAAAAGGTGTGAAGGTTCTCCAAACAAAATGAAAGGATCAATTGTTTCAAGCATGTACGGTTTTAAATCATATGGAACAAACAATCCAAATGACTGTGTAACTAGATTTCTTTCATCTTTCAATAGCTCGATAAAATTGTGCCAAATCATAAGGCATTGCAGATCCGCACAAAAGCCGAATGTCTGCTGCTGAAAAACTCTCCTGAATACGTTCGCCGAGAACTCCACAATCCTTTACAATAACATTGTATTTCTGGTTCAATTCTTCAGTTATATACATATCATTGCCTTCCAACCTGTAAGCATTCCCTGTCTTATTGGGTTCAAATAAGTGAACAACCTGAGCCAAATGATTGTTTGAATTAGCCTCTACATAGCAAGCAGAGCCACCATGCGCATTAATCCAACATACCAAATTCATTGCTGTTATCGTAGTTCCCACGCGTCGATCACTACCTGCGACAGCAACTCTTAGGCAGACTAACATCCAAAGAGAATATTTTCGAATTTTTCCAGGACGCTTCATGGGGCTCTATACGGCGAATGAGTTTGTTCATGCATTGCCTAAACGTCTGGGCACACAATCGGTAGTAATCGTTTGTTCCCATGGCGGAAATACACCGGAATCGGTAGCTGCGGCGCAAGTAGCCAAACAGCATGGAGCGCACACCATTGGCCTAACCCATAACAAGGAAGCTGCGCTGCTGAATTACTCTGATTATTCTTTCTTGTATGAATGGGGAGATGATAGCAATGTGAAAAATAACCCGATGGCTATCATTCTGGATCTCGCTACTCAATTGTTAGATGCGGCTGAAGGGTATGCGCATGTTGAAGCTTTTCAAAAAGGATTGGAAGCCATCGATGGCATTATTAACCAGGGTAAAAAGCAGGTCGCTCCACGTGCCCGTGTGTTTGCCAACAAATACCGTAATGAGGAGCTTTATTATATCTTGACAAGTGGAGCTTCGTACGGACATGCTTATGGATTTGCAATCTGTTCTTTGATGGAAATGCAATGGCTGCATGCTGCGGCGATTCACTCCGGTGAATTCTTCCATGGTCCTTTTGAAGTGACGGATAAAGAAACCCCATTCATCCTAATGATTAATGAAGGGCGCACCCGTGAGCTGGATGAACGGGCACGGACTTTCCTGAATCAGTATGCAGAGAAAGTCGAAGTGATTGATGCTAAAGAGCTGGGAATTGGTACAATTGCTGATGAAGTTGTGGAATTCTTTAATCCGGTATTATTCTACAGTATCATTTGTGTCTATCGCGAGGCTCTTGCCGAGGTGAGAAATCATCCGCTAGAAACCCGCCGTTATATGGGGAAAGTAGCCTACTAATCGGGAGGATAAACCATGAAAGTTCTAGGTATTGGCGATAATGTGGTAGACAAGTATGTTCATCAGCGTACGATGTATCCCGGCGGCAATGCGCTCAACTTTAGTGTTTTCGCCAAAGGTGAAGGAGCTGACGCGGCTTTCCTCGGTGTTTTCGGCGATGATGACGAGGCACGTCTTGTGGAAAATACGCTGCAGCAGCTGGAAATCGATATCTCACATTGCAGACATCATAGCGGAGAGAATGGATGTGCACGGGTAACCTTAGAGAATGGGGAACGAGTATTTCTGGGCAGCAACGAAGGCGGGGTTACCAGACTGAATCTAATAGCGTTGAGTGAAGCCGACAGAGAATATATCCGCGGGTTTGATATCATCCATACAGGGCTTTATAGTCACACCGGACATTTGCTTGCGGAGCTGAATGCACTGGGAATTCCCCTCTCTTTTGATTTCTCCGATGACTTCGAGGATGCGCAGGTAGAACGGTATATTGGCAATGCGGATTTTGCTTTCTTTTCCTGCAGCCATATGACGGATGAAGAGACGCAGAATTTTATTGAGACTAAACGCAGAAGAGAAGGCCAAGTATTGGTGGCAACACGCGGGGGAGACAGATCCATTGCCTATGATGGAGCAAGCTTTTATTATCAGACCCCTGAGCTTATTGAGGCTGTTGATACGATGGGAGCAGGCGACTCTTATATTACTGCCTTTTTAATGAGTATGATTAAGGATGGTGATATTCAAGCTGCTATGCGGGAAGGCTCCAGATTAGCTGCCAAGAGCTGTATGGTGGAAGGTTCCTTTGGATTCGGGGCTTCTTATTAACAACGGATGTGTACTTATCTTTGCTTGTGAAAAAGAGGATCGTTTGTTACTCTAACAATAGAGTAATATAACGTTATATAACAAGTGAGGGTAAATCATGTTAAATTCAGAGCAGGCAGAGCCATTATATATTCAATTGAAAAAAGCGGTCCAATCCGCCATTGCGAACGGTACCTTTAATTCAGGAGATAAAATTCCTACTGAAATTGAGCTTAGTGAAACATATAATGTCAGCCGAATTACTGTTAGGAAAGCTATAGAGGAATTGGTGAATGAGGGATATCTGACGAAACGCCAGGGCAAGGGCACTTTTGTCAACGCACAAAAGATCGGCCGCAAGATTGAGCATGTCATCAGTTTTACGGCGGCCTGCAAAGCCAATGGTGTTTCATCACACAGCGTCGTTACGGAGAGAACTAAGCTTAAAGCCGATCAGGAAACCGCGGAGCGGCTGCAAATACAGCAGGGTGAACCGGTGTTATATATTCAACGTAAAAGATATGCTGGCGAAAGACCCCTAATGCTGGAAAATAACTATTATCCGTATGACCGTTTTTCTTTCTTAATGGATGAAAAGCTTGAAGGATCGGTATATGAGCTGCTGCGGAAACGTTATCATATTGATCCCAATCAGCCGGGAGAAACGGTGTTGCAAATCACCTTGGCTGATGAACAGCAAGCAAAATTACTGGAGATTCCCATTGGTGATCCTTTGTTCTATATGAACACTATTATTTATGATCAGGACAGTCAGCCGGTTCATGTAGGCAAGCAGTACATTATCGGTGACCGTTATCAATTTACTTTATAATTCATTCTGCTTCTTGCGGTAAGCGGGAAGCAGAAGCTTCGATATAACGTTATAAGTCGTATTATTAATCGGCAGAAAGGCGTTGAAATCATGGAAGCAGTTAAACATGGTTTTGCAGATCGGGTACTGTTGTCTAATGCAGTATTTACAGGAATAGAAGATGGCGCTTCACCGGCATTTATTGCCCTGCAAGGGGAGCGAATCGTCGCGGTTGGAATCCCGGCAGAAGCAGAGGAATGGATAGGACCGGCAACATTTGTTCATCATCTGAAGGATGCGTTCATTATGCCTGGTATACATGATAACCATGTTTTTTTTACCGGTTATATGTCCATGCACCGTGGAGTGGATCTGACGAATGTCGCTACAATTCAAGAGGCTTTAGAGTTGCTTAAACAAGAAGCAGAAAAAATACCCTCAAAGCAAAATGTATACGCTTACGGGTGGAGTGAAGAGTGTTGGGGCGAGCTTCCGGGGCAAAGCTTATTAGACGAAGCTTTTACTGAAAGGGCTGTAATCGCCATTAATCTGACGAAAAGCTATTGTTGGATGAACAAGCTTGCTCAGGATAAGTATCAGTTTCTCCCTGACCAATGCAGCGCGGAATCACGCGCCCTCCTCCTTTATGACATGATGCAGGATCAGGAATTAGTCAGACAAGAGTTTTTGGACTTTGCCCGAGTGCTTGCTAAACGGGGTGTCACTTCGATAAAAGATATAGGCTTTGACAGGCATAGCGGTTTGCTGCCGGTCCTTGAAGAGCTGGAAGCAGCGAGAGAGCTGCCGTTGCGGGTCCATTTTGCGCTTGAACCTGTATTGCAGCCGCTTGATATTTCCACGGGTTTGCAGTACAAAGAGCGTTATCAAGGAGAATTTCTTCGGTTTCAGGGATATAAGCTGATGTTGGATGGTGTGGTAGCTGATCATACGGGAGATATGCTGGAGCCTTATGCGGATATGCCAGGTGTTACAAACTTGCAGTCAGTTGACTACGAAGGGTTAGAAGAGGCATTTCGGGCAGCAGATAGCCATGGAATTAAATGCTGTCTAACGGCTGAGGGGGATGCAGCAATTCGTAAGGCAGTAGACATGATCGAAGATTGCAATCGTAACCGGGGAGAACAGCGGATTAGGCATTCAATCAGCGATTTAGAATATCCACATCCCGAAGACATTCAGAGGATGGGGGAGAACGGGATTTTTGCCGAGGTATATGCCCAGATCTTGCTCTTAAATTCTTCTTATGAGGATGCTTATATGGCTGCTGTGGCCGGAAAAGAGAATGAAAGCCGGTTTTATAATTACAAGTCCATGCTTGAGGCCAATGTACCGATTACGATAGGTACAGATTTGCCGCTTTTCCTCACCAGTGTTCCTGATTCGCTGTATGCGGCTTCTTTTCGGTTGTTCCCTGATGGATCCCCTCCGGGAGGCTGGAATTCCGAGCAGGGGATGCCGGCATCAGAAGTCCTAAAGGCCTGGACGATTAACGGGGCCAGACATTGCGGTATGGAAAGTACAGGAACCTTGGAAGTTGGAAAAGCTGCTGATATCGCTGTATTTGACCGTAATCTTCTGGATACAGCTGCAACCGAGATTAGAGATGCACGTGTGATTTTGACAATTACCGCCGGTCAAATCACCTATGATGCTGCCAGGAACGAGGGGTAGAAATGGAAACGGTTAAACGTAAAATAAAATGGTCCCTTCCTCATAGTTATACATTGATTTTTCTGATTATCGTGGCTATTGCCGGATTAACCTGGATTGTCCCGAGCGGCCAATTTGACCGTCAGGAAGTGCTGGTGGATGGTTCCTCCAGAACAGCCATTATCCCGGGAACCTATCATACCGTTCCCAAAATCAGTGAGCAAGGGGATTTGAGACAAGGACTTGCCCAAATTGTCAGTGCGCCGTTAGAAGGAATCATCAATGCTGCTGATGTCGTCGCCTTCGTCCTGATTGTAGGGGGAGCTTTTGGAATTATTCTGCAGACTGGGGCGATTGACCGGGCACTGATGGCTCTAGCCGGAAGACTCAAAAGTAAAGGGATATTACTGATTCCGATAGCCATGGTGATTTTCAGCCTGGGGGGTTCAACCTTTGGAATGAGTGAAGAAATCATTCCGCTTTATGCCATTTTTATACCGTTAATGTTTGCCTTGGGCTTTGACTCCATGACGGCGATTCTCATTCTATTTCTCGGAACACAGATCGGCTATGTCGGATCAACCGTTAATCCTTTCTCTGTATTGATTGCGCAAGGCGTAGCAGGGGTGCAGGGAAATCCACAGCTATGGCTCAGATTTATTGAATGGGTTGTTTTTACTGCGATATCGATTGGTTTTACGATGTGGTATGCGCAGCGGGTGAAGAAGAATCCGGAGAAATCAGCGGTATTCCAAAATGATATTCTAAACCGCCAACACTTCATCAAGGAGAACGATGGGATAGATGTAAGTTTCTCGAACCGGGATAAATTAATTATTGGAGGCTTCATCTTTACCTTGGGGCTAATTGTCTGGGGAATACTGAGCAAAGGCTGGTATATGACCGAGATCGGAGCGCTTTTCTTTGCACTTGGGATTTTTTCGGGGATTGTCACCCGGATGAGTCAGAAGGAAATTGCCGAGAATTTTGTTAAAGGTTGCGGAGAATTTATCTACGCTGCCGTGATTATCGGTTTGGCCCGGGGGATCCTCGTCGTTGCAGAGAACGGGATGATTATCGATACCATTTTGAATGGGCTGGCTACTATGCTTGAGGGCTTGCCGAATTACTTGTTCACCACCATCATGCTGGTCGTGCATAATATTATTACGTTCTTGGTTCCTTCTTCATCAGGAGAGGCGGCCTTGACGATGCCTGTGCTTGCACCATTAGGCGATCTTGTGGGTGTTAACCGCGAAGCAGTAGTAACCGCATACCAATTTGGAAATGGATTAACGAATCTCATTTCGCCAACAGGCGGTGTGCTGCTGGCAGGTTTGGCCATCGCCCGGATCAATTTTGGACAATGGTTAAAGGTAATTCTCAAGCTGTTTCCAATTCTTTGGCTGGTGGCGGCAATCTTTGCCGCAGTTTCCTCAGCTGTAGGCATGTAGTGGATAAAAAATATTGCAAAGCCATGCGGGATTCCCCGCAGAAGATAATCAAAATCCCAAGGTCATACTGACCTTGGGATTTTTGACTCTATATATTAATCCTATTCCCCTCACATCCCATCTGTAGAAAATGAATCGTCCTCCTAACTAATTTATTTTTGTTTATTTTAACAATTAATCGGCACTCTCCCCTTTGTTGTATATTTCCTCCTGATTTGTGGCCACAAATAATGTATGCTAAGAATTTAATCCGTTATTTACCTATCCGTCAGTTTCTGCCGTTCCAAACAGCAGAATACAAACTGTTCAGAAGATAACGCTTCCACGTATGATGTATTCATAACCAGCTGAGTGCTTCATCCGATACTAGTATCACAAATGAGGGAATTTAAGGTGAGAGAATATACGATTGTTAATATTTTATATACCCGCAAGAGTCCTGTGCGCATGAGTGAGCTGATTGCCGAAGTGGGGTTGTCCGAACGGACTCTCCGTGACGTGATCCGTGGACTCGACAAAACAGGAGAGGCGAATGGTTTCGGTATCCGTATGATCCGCGGCCAGGGTTATCTGCTGGAGATTGGTGATGAAGCCAAATTCAGTAGCTACCAAGAAAAAGGCATGCTGCAGCTGGATCAGGTGGATCTCGATAATAAGCAGTCACGCCAGCAGTATTTGCTATTTTATCTCTTGCAGAACGATGGCTATCAGTCTATGGATAACATGGCGGAAGAAATCGGCGTCAGCCGTTCTACCATTATTTCCGATCTGAAGGAAGTAGAGCAGCGACTGGCCGCTTTCCGGCTTAGCTTGAAACGTCGGGCTCATTATGGCATGAAAATCGAGGGGGAAGAGCAAGACTTCCGCAAAGCCTTTTCTTACTTTATCTTGCAATCGGGTCATACACTGCAGCATACGGAGGATTTTCATGCCTTCAGTCAGGACTTTGATGCTGAGCAGCTTAAGGGATTTCTACTGCAAATCCTCAAGGAAAAAGAACTGAAGATCTCAGATGTGTTTCTGGATAATATCTTGACCCATCTGTTCATTCTTCTATACCGGGTTTCCAAGCACAATTTCATTGTGGCTGGTCAAGCCTTGCAGGGAACACCTGAGCCGCTGTATCAGGATATTGCTAGGAGCATCGCAGATTTTATCTCCTCTCACTACCGGATTAAGCTTCCGGCGGATGAGATTGATTATTTGGCGCTGCACATTTCTGGTAAGACCATTATGGAGCGGATGTCGGAAGAGACCAAATCGCATCTGCGGGAGGGAATTACGGCTATTCTGGAGCGCTTGGACCGCGAGTTCCTCACTGGATTCACTCAAGATCACGAGCTGCGCGAAGCGCTTCTATTGCATATGTTCCCGCTGCTGAACCGGTTGTATTACAATCTTCAGCTCGGCAACCCATTGGTGGAGGATGTTTACAGCCAGTATGCCAATGTGTTCGTCATTTCCTTCCGCTTCGCTGAGATTGTAGAGGAGCAGTACGGGTTTCGGATGTCGCGCGATGAGGCAGGGTATGTCGCGTTGCATTTTGCCACCCATCTGGAACGGATGCAGCAGCGCAATCTGGAGAAGTTCAAGCGGATTGCCGTGATCTGCTCGACGGGAGGGGGCAGTGCCCAGTTAATCCGGCTAAAGCTGGAAGCGGTATTCCCCAAAGCGTCGGTGATCACAGCCTCCATTACGGAGGTGGAGGAGATCAGCAGCAAGCCTGTGGATCTGATTCTCTCTACTGTACCGCTGGCAACAGAGATTAAGGAAAAACCGGTGATCCATATCAAACAGCTGCTGGATGATCAAGAGATTCAGCGGATCAAAGAAATATTGTCTTTGCAGATTAATCGTACAGAACCGTCCTACAAGCTGATGGATTTCAAGGATTTGTTCCGCAGGGAGCTGTTCCATCTGTCTGGTTCGGACGAAGATTACATGGAGCTGTTAAAGCAGCGCTGCCGGGAGATCGTGGGCAATCATTATGCAGCTGACGATTTCCCTGAACAAGTGCTGCTCAGAGAGCAGAAATTCACCACCATTTACAAAAATGGGGTGGCCGGCCCGCATCCGATGCGGATGAGCGCGATCCGCGACTGTATCAGTGTAACCGTGTTGAAGAAACCGCTGATCTATGAGGGTAAGCCGGTCCAGTTGATTTTTCTGATCAATCTGGGTCCGGGGCAGTTGTTCCTGCACAAAGAGATCAGCAAGCTGCTACTGGTTCTAATGGAGAAGGAAGACAGCCGTAACCGGCTGCTAAACACGAATAGTTATGAGCAATTTATGAATGAGATAGAGAACCTACTATAAATAAAATGACGATACGGAGTGGAGAACCCATGGATTATGAACAAACGATTATGCAGATTATTGCCAGCAGCGGAGAGGCTAGAAGCCTTAGCCTAAAAGCGGTAAGAACCGCGCGCGCCGGAAACCTGGAAGAAGCGGGCGAGATGATTAAGAACGCCAAGACCAGCCTGACCAAAGCACACAAAGTGCAAACGGGGCTGATCCAGGCTGAAGGCCGGGGCGAAAAGACAGAAATTACGCTGCTGATGATTCACGCGCAGGATCATTTGATGAATGCCCTGACGGTTAGAGAACTGGCTGTGGAATTGATCGAAGAAATCAAAGAACGCAAAGCACTCGAACTAGAATTGAAAGGATCGGTCAACTAAGATGAAAAAAATATTGCTCGCCTGTGCAGGCGGATTCTCGACAAGTATGCTGGTGGAACGGATGAAAGAATCGGCACGGACACAAGGGGTTGAAGTGGTTATTGATGCAGTAGCGGAGAGTGATATCGCCGATCAAAAGCCTTTTGACATCATTATGCTTGGACCACAAATGGGACACGCCGAAGGCGATCTGGCCGCAGAATATCCGAACATTCCAGTAACTACGATCGATATGATGGACTATGGCATGATGGATGGGGACAAGGTGCTGGCTACAGCACTTGAACTGATGGAGAAGGGGGCTTAAGTCATGGCAGGCGGCGCAGAATGGAGAGCCAAGATCCAGAAAGTCAGCACGAAAATCCAAAAAAACACCTATATCAGCGCTATTTCCAACGGTCTGATGGCCTTGATGCCAATATTGATTCTGGGCGCTATTTTTTCCCTGATTAATGCACTCAAGCTTGATCCTTATCAGAATTTCCTGGAAAGCACTGGACTCAAAACTTATACTTCGATTCCGGCAACCGTAACCACTGATTTGATCGCACTCTACGCGGTGTTCTCCATCGCTTATAATTTCGCTACCCAACATAAGCAGCAAGGCTTCTCGGCAGGGATTTTGGCGCTGATGAGTTTCTTGCTAGTTACACCAAAAGGTCTGCTGGATGACGGTGTGACCAAAGCATTTGGTTACTCTTGGTTGGGCGCCAAGGGATTGTTTGTGGCAATCATCCTGGCACTGCTGGTAGGTAAGATCTATACCTTTGTATTGGAAAAGAAATTCTATATCAAAATGCCGAAGGGTGTTCCGCCCACGGTCGAGAAATCTTTTGCCGCGCTTACGCCTGGTTTTATCGTAGCGGTTCTGATGCTAGTGCTGACGGCGATTTTCGCCGCAACGAAATATGGCAATATGCACGAGTTTGTCTTCTCGATTATCCAGCTGCCACTGACTAGTCTGGGGGGTACCTGGTGGGCGATGCTGATCTGCATCTTCGTAATTCACCTGCTGTGGTTCTTTGGAGTTCACGGCACCTTGGTAGTCTATTCCGTTGTCGGCCCGATTTGGGTGGCTTTGGGACTTGAGAATCTGGACGCTTACCAAAGAGGTGTGGAAGGTACGCATATCATTGGTTCACCGTTCTTCCCGGTTTATGTACTGATCGGTGGTGCGGGGGCAACGTTAGGTCTCATTATTGCGATGTTGTTCGCCAAATCTACACGTTATAAGACACTTGGTAAACTGGCAATTATCCCAAGTCTGATCGGTGTCAATGAGCCGGTGATTTTCGGGATGCCATTGGTGCTGAATGTTCGGTTTATGATTCCGTTTATCCTGACTCCGCTGGTGAGTAGTGGTCTGGCGATTCTTCTGACGACGCTGGGTATCCTTCCTGTGCTGCACGGGATTCAGGTGCCGCTGGGCATTCCGGTGCTGGTTAATGGCTGGATGAACGGGGGCTGGCGCGTAAGTGCGTTCCAGCTGGTTATGATTGGTGCAAGCTTCATGATCTACTATCCATTCTTTAAAAAAGCCGATGCCGAAGCGCTGGAGCAAGAGCAGCAGGCTGAAGCTAAAGCGGCAGCAACCGCTGCCACCAATTAATAAAAGGAGGCTCAACCGATGACTTATCCATTTCCGGAAAACTTCCTGTGGGGCGGTGCGGTAGCCGCCAATCAGGTCGAAGGCGCATATAATGAGGGCGGCAAGGGTTTGTCCACTGCTGATGTAGTCAAATATTGTCCTCCTAAGGAACGGCAGAGCCTGGAGCAGCTATTGTCCATGTCCGGTCCACAGCTAGAAGAGGCCATACAGGATGATAATCAGGGAAATTACCCCAAACGCAGAGGGATTGATTTCTACCACCGCTACAAAGAAGATATCGCCTTGTTCGCTGAGATGGGTTTTAAGGTATTCCGTATGTCCATCTCCTGGCCACGTATTTATCCGAATGGCGATGAGCAGGTACCCAACGAGGCGGGACTGCGTTTCTACGACGATGTTTTTGATGAGTTGCGTAAATATAATATCGAGCCGCTGGTCACCATTTCCCATTATGAAATGCCTGTGCACCTAGTCACCAAATACAACGGCTGGGAATCCAGAGAACTGGTTGAACTGTTCGTCCGTTATGCGGAAACTGTGTTCACCCGTTACCGGGATAAGGTGAAGTATTGGCTGACTTTCAACGAAATCAACTGTACGCTCAAAGCGCCGTTTCTGGGCGCAGGGATTATTCTGGATGGCAAGTCAAATGAGAAGCAGGTTGCTTTTCAGGCTTTGCATCACCAGTTCGTAGCCAGTGCGCTTGCGATTAAGCGGGGCCGGGAGATCAATCCGCAGTTCCAGATCGGCTGCATGCTGGCCCGCAAGCTGCTCTACCCATATTCCTGTCATCCCGGTGATGTACTGAAAGCGCAAGCGGAGAACCAAATGGCAATGTTCTGCTCCGATGTTCAGGTTAGAGGCTATTATCCTTCTTATATCCGCCGGCATTTGGAGCAGCATGGAGTGACAATAACCATGTTGCCGGGGGACGAAGCTTTGCTGCGGGACAATCTTGTAGATTTTCTTTCCTTTAGTTACTACATGTCCTCAGTAGTCAGTGTGGATGAGAGCATCACGGCCACCACGGAAGGTAACCTGTCCTCAGGGCTGAAGAATCCCTTCCTGAAAACTTCCGACTGGGGCTGGCAGATCGATCCAAAGGGGCTGCGGTTTGTGCTCAAGGAGATGCATGACCGCTACCTGCTTCCTTTGTTTGTAGTAGAGAATGGTCTGGGTGCTGCAGATGTACTCGAACTGGATGGCACCATCCGTGATCCATACCGGATAGAGTATCTGGCACAGCATATTGAGCAGATGGCGGAAGCCATTGCCGATGGCGTGGAGCTAATGGGCTACACCAGCTGGGGCTGTATTGATCTGATCTCGGCTTCCACCTCGGAGATGCGCAAGCGGTACGGCTTCATTTATGTTGATCAGGATGATGCAGGCAATGGAACGCTGCTGCGTCTGCGTAAGGACAGCTTTTACTGGTACAAAAAGGTCATAACCTCTAACGGAGCAAATTTAAGCTATTAGTGCGGCGTTATAGTCCTTGTTCATTTTTTACGAAAACCTTGAGAAATCAAGGTTTTTTTGTTTTTTTAATAAGGAATAGGAAGCTTGTGAGTTTCTTCTTATAACGAAGTTTTATCCGGGAAGGCACTTAACTTATGGGCAAGCCGCTTTTTGGCCGACTATTTTTTTAGGTATTCCGAGAAGTTCTCCTGAAAGTCCAGTGAATGAATATCTTCCCGAAGATGGTGGTGGATTAGCGGACCGATATTGGTGGTTTCCTTTTGCACCATAAGCTCAAGAATGGATTGGTGTTCGCTCCAGATTTCTTCCAGCTTGTCGGTCTTGAGCATGTGCAGTCTGCGGTACCTGAGATAATGTACATTCGACTGCTGGATCAGAGTCCACAGATACTCACGTCCAGCAAGCCTGTACAAGGCCCGGTGAAACTCGTCGTCTAAATTAAGGAAAGAATCTACAGCATTCTCCTGCCCGATGACCTCTTTTTGTTTCTTAAGAATCTCCTTCAGTTCGTGCACCCCGGGTAGTAAAAGCTGTGCAGAAAGATCCTTGAGGATCTCCTTTTCCAGTGTGCAACGCAAGTATGTGATTTGTTCAACAGATTCAAGATCAATAAAGGACACAATATTACCTTTTTTCGGGTAGATATCGGTATAAGATTCCAGTGCAAGCTGCTTGAGAACATCACGCAACGGCGTACGTGAAATCTGAAACCGCTCAGACAAGGCTGTTTCACTTAGAATGGTACCTGGCTTTAACGCCAGCGTGAGGATTTCTTGCTTCAATGTGTTTAGAATTTCAGCTTTGATTGACATTTCTGTTCCTGCTTTCAATTATTGATGACAGATACAGTACTAGTATACATGATAAGTTCATTCATTAAAATTATCGAGATGAAAATAGGGTGGAAATCCCTTGTTTTTATGATAAAATTCCTGATGAATTTGTGATTGACAAAGAATTGTTCTTATTCTATGATCAAGTAAATCTTGTATACAAGATAGATGAAAACGAATTCACAGGAGGGTTTATCAATGAACATGACGTGGAGATGGTACGGCGAGGGCAATGACAATATCACGCTGGATCATATTCGGCAGATTCCGGGTGTAATGGGGATTGTCTGGTCTTTGCACGAGAAAGTAGCTGGAGAAGTGTGGGAAATGGAACGGATCCAAGAAGTGGCGGATCAAATCACCAGTAAGGGTTTCAGCACGGCTGTAGTAGAAAGCGTCAACGTTCATGATGATATCAAAATCGGCTTGCCGACCCGTGATAAATATATCGATATTTATATCGACACCATTCGTAAACTCGCCAAGGTTGGCGTTAAGGTGATCTGCTATAATTTTATGCCTGTTTTCGATTGGACCCGCACAGAGCTGTATAAAGAGTTGCCTGATGGCTCGAATGCCCTCTTTTATGAAAAGGCTGCCATTACCGATAATCCGCGTGAGATGGTGGACCGGATTTTGAAGGGAGCTGGACAGTTCACGATGCCGGGCTGGGAGCCGGAGCGGCTGGCGAAGCTAGATGAGCTGTTTGCGGCTTATGCGGATGTGACGGAAGATAAACTGTTCGACAACCTCCAGTATTTCCTGGAACGCATTATTCCAGTATGCGAGGAAGTGGACATCAAGATGGCTATTCATCCGGATGATCCGGCTTGGCCGATCTTTGGACTGCCGCGTATTATCCGCAATCGGGATATGATCCGCCGCTTTCTGGATTTGGTGGACAGCCCGTACAACGGTTTGACGTTCTGCACAGGGTCACTCGGCACGAATCCGGATAACGATCTGCCAGCGATGATCCGCGAGTTCCATGACCGTATTCATTTTGCACATATCCGCAATGTGAAGGTATTTGAGAACGGTGATTTCATTGAGGTGTCGCACCGTGGGCGTGACGGAAGCGTTGATGTGGCCGAGGTGGTCAAAGCCTATCATGAGAACGGATACATTGGTTATGTACGTCCGGATCACGGGCGTCATCTGTGGGGGGAAGAGAAGAACTGCCGCCCGGGTTATGGCTTGTATGATAGAGCTATGGGCATCATGTATTTGCTTGGTGTCTGGGATAGCTTGGACAACGTCAAGGAGGCAAAATAAATGCTGCATCTGACCAGAAGCAGTATCCAAGGGGAAAAAGCAGCTTGGAAAGCTGCTGGAGTGGAGCTTCCACAGTTCGACTATGAGCAGGTAGCAAACAATACACAGCTTAAACCGGAATGGATTCATTTCGGTGCAGGTAATATTTTCAGGGGATTCGTGGCAAATGCTCATCAGAAGCTGCTGGATAGCAGGAAGTCGGATACAGGTATTATTGCGGTGGAAACCTTTGATTTCGAAATGATTGATAAAGTTTACAAGCCCTACGACAATCTGACCCTTTTAGTGCTGATGAATGCTCGTGGTGATTTTCAGAAAAGAGTAGTCAGCAGTATTGTGGAGGGAATCGCAGCGGACAAAAACCGTGAAGCGGAGTACCGCCGATTGATCGAGGTGTTCGAGAATCCGAGCCTGCAAATGGCCAGCTTCACCATCACGGAGAAGGGATACTCGTTGACGGATCCGCATGATAAATATCTTGGCATTGTGAAAAAGGATATCGAGAGCGGACCGGAGCATCCTGTTCATGTCATGAGCATTGTAGCTTCGCTTGCTTATCGAAGATATCTGAAAGGCCAATATCCGATGACCTTTGTCAGCATGGACAACTGCTCACACAATGGCGACAAGTTGAAGAACGGTATTGTGTCCATCGCTAAGGAATGGGCCCAAAGAGGACTTGTTGTGGAAGACTTTGTGCGCTATCTGGAAGATGAACGATTAATAACCTTTCCATTGTCCATGATCGATAAAATCACACCACGTCCTTCGGAGAGTGTACAGGCCGCGCTTCTGGAACAGGGAATTGGTGATATGGATGTAATCATTACCTCCAAAAACACATATACCGCTCCTTTCGTAAATGCCGAGATTAGCGAATACCTTGTAGTGGAGGACAACTTTACGAACGGACGTCCACCACTAGAGGAAGCCGGAATTATTTTTACGGACCGGGAGACAGTCAACAAGGTGGAGACGATGAAAGTAACGACCTGCCTTAATCCGCTGCATACGGCGCTTGCTGTTTCCGGTTGTCTGCTTGGCTACACCTTGATCGCGGATGAGATGAAGGACGATACTTTGCGGAGGTTTGTGGAGATAATCGGTTACAAAGAAGGTCTGCCCGTCGTAGTGGACCCGGGGATTCTCAGTCCAAAGCAGTTCCTGGACGAAGTCCTTACGGAGCGTTTTGCCAATCCATTTATCCCCGATACTCCACAGCGGATTGCTACAGACACTTCGCAGAAGGTGGGTATACGGTTCGGTGAAACTATTAAATCCTATATTCGACGGGAGGAGCTCGATCCAGCGCAGCTAACAGCGATTCCACTGGCTATCGCGGTGTGGTGTCGTTACTTACTTGGAGTGAATGATGCTGGAGAGGTCTTCACATTGAGTTCAGATCCGTTACTAGAAACACTGCAAGGTTACCTTCAAGGAGTTTCGCTTGGAGACCAAACCGCAAGTGTGCGCCCCATTCTTGAAGATGAGCGACTTTTTGGGGTTCCGTTGTACGCAATTGGTCTAGGCGATAAGATTGAGGTTATGTTCCAGGAAATGATGGCAGGCCCAGGAGCGGTACGGAGAACATTAGAGAACTATTTGAAGTGAAAGCTAGGCAGTTAAGTAGATTTGATTTAATATAGGAGAAAATAAAGCAAAAAAAAGTCCCGAGGCAATCAATCGGGGCTTTTTTTGTATGATTTTAAAAAATCCAAACAAAGTGTGAAAAGAATCTTATGTAAAATGAGAAGAACGAAAGTTAAACTAAAAACATGGCGAATAACCGGTGTTCGTCAACTGAGCGACGAATTTTGAGGGGGTTCAACACCATGTTGTGGAGCGGGCAGAAAGGCCGGCTGGAGTAGAAGCGGCGAAAAGGAAGCGGGATTTATACCGTAGAATGAGGCGGATGGAGTGGTTGCGGAGACAATAGAGGCATTAATGCCCTAAAATGTTGCGGATCGAGCGGATGTGGCGAAAGGAACGGGATAAATCCCGTAGAATGCAGCTGATCGGGCGAATACGGAGAAATCTACGGGATAATTGCTTTAGAATGTACCGGATCGAGCATATACGGAGAATTCTACGGGATAAATCCCGCAGAATGTACCGGATCGAGCGAATACGGTGAAATGAACGGGATAAATCCCGCAGAATGCGGCTGATCGGGCGAATACGGTGAAATGAACGGTATAAATCCCGTAGAAAGCAGCTGATCGAGCGAATACGGTGAAATGAGCGGTATAAATCCCGCAGAATGTACCGGATCGGGCGAATACGGGGAAATGAACGGGATAAATCCCGCAGAATGTACCGGATCGAGCGAATACGGTGAAATCTACGGTATAAATCCCGCAGAATGTACCGGATCGAGCATATACGGAGAATTCTACGGTATAAATCCCGCAGAATGCAGCGGATCGGGCGGATGCGGAGAAATGAGCGGTATAAATCCCGCAGAATGCAGTCGATCGAGCGGATGTGGCGAAAAGAACGGTATAAATCCCGCAGAATGTACCGGATCGAGCGAATACGGTGAAATCTACGGTATAAATCCCGTAGAATGCAGCGGATCGGGCGGATGCGGAGAAATGAGCGGTATAAATCCCGCAGAATGCAGTCGATCGGGCGAATGCGGAGAAATGAGCGGCATAAATCCCGCAGAATGTACCGGATCGAGCGAATGTGGCGAAATGAACGGGATAAATCCCGCAGAATATATCGGATCGAGCGAATACGGTGAAATCTACGGTATAAATCCCGCAGAATGCAGCGGATCGAGCGGATGCGGAGAAATGAGCGGCATAAATCCCGCAGAATGCAGTCGATCGGGCGAATACGGGGAAATGAACGGTATAAATCCCGCAGAATGTACCGGATCGAGCGAATACGGGGAAATGAGCGGTATAAATCCCGCAGAATGTACCGGATCGAGCGAATGTGGCGAAATGAACGGGATAAATCCCGCAGAATGCAGCTGATCGAGCGGACCGGTCCGGATCAATACACCTTAAAGGAGTGATTCCGCCCATTAACCGGAGAACCACTCCTTTTTTATAGCCAACTTTATAATCCAATCAACGACGACCCCCGTGATCGTTAACTGTGTAAATTGCTGAACTCGATTCGCGAGCTGAAGGACCTAGTAAACTCTTTTTCGATTATTGTTTTCATGATATTGTGATGTACTTTGAGTTGTGATTGATCGGCGTGGTCTCTAAGGAGTTCAAAGAGCGCTGCTGATTTTTTGAAGCCTGTATCATCGTCTAGCTTGATGCTTAATAATAAGATTTCTAGAATAGTGTTGATTGTATCGTACATATTCTCTTGTTTATAGTAATACATCGCCAGCAGATAAATGTAATCCTCATGGTATCTGATATTCACAATAGTCTCATGTTCTCCTATGTCATCAACATTGATTTTGAATTCCTTCAGAATCCAATCAACGGAATAATCATGTATTATCGAAGATTCTAAGATTGTAATGAGTCCCGGCAATAATTCTTCATCATCACTTTTTCTAATAAACTCAACGTATTTATGTAGGACTCCCATTTTGCCTTCCAGCAGATCGATAACGTATGAATTGGCTTTTGCTATATTGCGGTAATATTCGACTTCATTAATACCCTCTTCATCTAAACCTACTATCCAGCCTAGGTCAGCATACTTCTGAATACATATTTTTGCCTCGTCAAACTTACCGGATTTTTGTAGTGCTATACCTTTTGCGCATGAGCTATATCCAAAATAATAGGGGATACTCCGTTTCAGTTTAGGACCTCTTATGAGGTTACTATTGTTTTCATATATGACGGAAATTTGTTCATGTAGCTTGTCTGCAATTTCAATCATGGCATCCCAATTCTCAAATGAAAATGATGCCTTAAGCATCTGAATCAAGGAATCCACATTCAACCCTTCCAAATCCAACTTCAATCCTATCTCCCTTTCTAGAGCATATCATGCATCGATTTAGATAATTGTATTTCATTTCTAAATTATTCATTTATTTTACATTAAATCATGTGATTTCCATCACGTTACATAAGGTCAAAAGGGTCTTTATTAATATTTTCAAAATAGATCCAGCCCATATTATCTTCCTTAAGTTTCTATTGTTGGAGGAATAATGTTTGTTCTGTTGTTCATTTGTCCCCTTGTTTTTGGGTTATTTGTACGTAAAATGCGGAAATGTACCTATCGTGGAACTCGTTCTTCCTTTATGATCATCCCGTAAAGAAAGCGCTATCAAAGAAATTTTAACCACATTTTATGAGGGGGAAGGATGATTTGAAGCGAATGGGAAAAAAGCTGGGAATGAGTCTGTTGGTATTTATAATTGCAGCAGCGCAGTTCGGTTTCACAGGAACACAGGGCAATGTGGCACTAGCAGCTGAGAAGAGTATGGCGCAAAAGCCCTATATGGGCTGGAGCAGTTACAGCATGCAGGTGTATGACGGTGCAGGTAACTGGACCTCGGCCGAAAGCATCAAAAAACAATCGGATGTTATGCATGAGAAGTTGCAAGCCCATGGGTATGAATACATCAATATTGATGCGGGCTGGAATGGCAGCATGGATGAATACGGCAGACCGATTCCAAGTGAGACCTTATATCCTAACGGATTTCAAGAGGTCATCGACTATGTTCATAATAATGGACAGAAAATTGGAATCTATATGATTCCGGGGGTATCCATCGATGCCTATAATCAGAATCTAGAGATTTACGGAACGGGTGGCCAATGCCGTATACAGGACATTACAGCCAAACCGCTTAACATTATGGATTATTGGAATTCTTACACTTATAAAATTGATTTCACAAATCCATGTGCCCAGAAGTATGTGGATTCCATTGCGGATATGATTGGCGAGTGGGGCATTGATTTCGTCAAATTTGACAGCGTGACTCCTGGCTCGGGGATTGACAACTT
Organism: Paenibacillus sp. FSL L8-0333; assembly: GCF_037965665.1. NCBI lineage: Bacteria > Bacillati > Bacillota > Bacilli > Caryophanales > Paenibacillaceae > Paenibacillus > Paenibacillus sp. FSL L8-0333. The sequence continues at coordinate 5,086,528 of NZ_CP150186.1, read as the reverse complement.
AAGCCGTGATGCGCGCGGCGATGTAGAGGCATGGTCTAAGGCTTTTGACAGAAATAACATCTGGTTTGAGCTGTCCTGGGCGCTCGATCACAATTACGTGGATTTCTGGAAAAAGTATGCCAACGGTTGGCGTATTGACTGGGATGTGGAAGCTTACGACGGCAGTGGGCTGACAGCCTGGCCGAGTATTTCCCGCTTGTTCCCCAAAGCAGCACTTTGGTGGAGGGATGCAGGTCCTGGTGGCTGGAATGACTTTGATTCCCTGAACGTTGGCAACGGATCAATGGATGGTCTGACCAAAGACGAGCGGAAATCCGCGATGACATTCTGGTCAATCTCTTCCGTGCCATTGTATACAGGTAATGACATGACTAGGCTGGACAGCTATGGTCTAGAACTGCTTACCAATGATGAGGTAATTGCCGTAAATCAGGCAGGACGTCCAGGCCATCCGGTATCTATGGATACCCAGCAGCAGGTTTGGTATGCCAATAATGGAGATGGCACTTACAGCGTAGCTCTGTTCAATTTGGGCAGTCGGAGTGCGGAGGTGAAAGTCAAATGGAGTGATCTCGGCCTTGAGGGCCCGGCTTCCGTTCGCGATTTATGGAGTCACACTGAGCTGGGAGACTTTGAGAAGGAATTTAGCGGAGGGATACTTGAACCTCATGCGTCGAGGATGCTTAAAGTTACAGCATTAGGTGGCACCTCTACAGTCAATGATGATGATACAGGTATGCGCTACAGCGGGGATTGGAAGCGAAATGGTGGCAAAGAGCTGCTAGAAGGAAAGCAAGATTTGAGCATTACGATCAAGGATTCCTCGTCTGCTCCGTCGATGGCTTCACAATCGGATGTTACGAACTATGGGACTGACCCGTCTGAGAATTCGTCTGCTGCGAACAAGGCAACGGTCACTAATGTAGTATACATTAATGATAATGACAGCGGCATTAAATATAATGGCGCATGGCAGGTAAGCTCATCTAGAGGATTGGGTGATTATAAAGACGATGTGCATTATGCCGAGAAGAACGGTGATTCCTTTGAGTACACCTTTACGGGCACTGGCATTGACCTGCTGACCGAAAAGCATGAATCTCAGGGAGATATGATTATTACGCTGGACCATGAGGCTGCACAGACCGTTAGTGCTTATAAAACGGGATCAAGAGAGGTACAGCAAAATCTGTACAGTGTCTCGGGACTGGCTAACGGCTCTCACACGCTTAAAGTGGCCAAAAGCTCAGGTGATTTTATGCTGCTTGACGCATTTAAGGTGACTACAGAAACTCCAGCAGGAGGACAGAATAGTACCATTACTCCGACATCTGCTAGATTCGACCAAGCAACAGAACAACAAGAGGATGTTACTGTCACCCTGAATTTGAATGGTAATACACTGAGCAGTATTGAAAATAATGGCGAGGCACTTTCGGAAGACGATTTTACGGTGACGAATGACAAGTTGACCATCCATAAGCAATACCTTGCGCAGCAGCCGGCAGGCACAACCGACTTGATTTTCATTTTTAACGCTGGTGATCCACAGACCCTGTCGATACAAATTAGCGATTCTACAGGCATTCGTTATGTGATGATTAATAACGATGATTCGACAGTTAAGTACAATGGCACTTGGAACCGCAGCAGTGGCAGAGGATTGGGCGACTATAAAGACGATGTGCAATATACGGAGCAGAATGGTGATTCTTTTGAATATACCTTCAGAGGAACGGGGATTCAGCTGTTCACAGAGGTAGATGAGTCACAGGGTGATATGGATATTTATGTTGACGATCAATTTAAGGAAACAGTCAGTGCCTATCATCATGGACAAATGTCACTTCAGAACCTTTACAGCATTTCTGGCTTACCGGATGGTATGCACACGCTCAAGGTTGTGAAGAAATCAGGCAGATTTATGCTTCTTGATATGCTCAAGGTAGAAATTCCGAATATGATTAATCCGATCGCTGCCAGCTTTGATAAAGCTGCTTCCGCTCAGGAAGATATTGAGGTGACATTATTGCAGCAAGCGGAAAGCTTTGCCGGCATTACTAACGGATCATATGATTTGGTTCTGGGGACTGATTATTCAGTAGCAGGTAACCGTGTTACACTGAATAAATCTTATCTTGCTGCACAGCCAGTGGGCACGCTGAACCTTAAGTTTACTGTAGGGGGAGATTATCTTAATGATGTTCACTCTACATCAGTGGACGGTGATTCCTTTGAATATACCTTCAAGGGTACCGGAATCAGCCTGATTACACCTATTGGTCCAGAGCAAGGTGATATGGATATTTATGTGGATGGACAACGGGTCCAAACCGTGAATGCGTATAGTCAGAGCCGCGTGAGCCGTCAGGAAATTTATAGTATTTCGGGATTGGAAGGCGGGATACACACGCTTAAAGCTGTGAAGAAATCTGGTGATTTCATGCTGACGGATCAATTGAAATTCACAGTTTCAACGAGTCCTGCTGTATCTCCAACACCAACGCCAAGTCCGACACCGACACCAACGCCAAGTCCGACACCGACACCAACGCCAAGTCCGACACCAACATCAACACTAACATCAACGGATTCGGGTGGCTCGTACATTCCAGCTCAGCCTTCTTCCACACCTGCCTTGACTCCGACGCCAACTCCGGCAACTGGAAACGAGGATGGATCTGCAGGGAATGGCGAGTCTAATACGCTCCGTCATACCGCATATATCAAAGGTTATCCGGGTGGGTTCTTCCAGCCGGAGCACGAAATTACGCGTGCTGAGATGGCAACGATTCTTGCCAATGTTTCTGAGAAGGGGGCTACTGGAGCAGGTGTCGTGTTCAGTGATGTGCCTTCTGGTTACTGGGGTGCTGATGCCATAACTAAAGTAGCGAAGATGGGACTAATAAAGGGTTACAGCGATGGCACCTTTAAACCTAATCAAACGTTGACGCGTGCAGAAATGGCCACTCTGGTGACCCTGCTTAGAACGGATTCGACGCAGAAGGGTTCCGGTTTCTCTGACATCAATGGACATTGGGCACAGGCGGCGATTTTGCAAGCCCAAGGTACTGGCATTTTCACTGGTTATAATGACGGGACTTTCCGTCCTAATGCCAAGCTTACTCGTGCCGAAGCTGTTGTGGCTATGAATAGAGCTTTAGGCAGAGGTCCCCTAATCAATGTAACGAATCCACAGTGGGCAGATGTTCCGGCAACACATTGGGCCTTCGGCGACATTGAAGAAGCTTCGACGGATCATGTCTTTACATCTGGATTAGAGGCCAGAGATCAGAAGAAGAACTGATTGTCTAGCCAAAGCAATGATGAAGGGGGCCGTTACTGGCCCCTTTTTTCTAAATGACAGGAGGGCCATGTAAGGGTCACACATCGAAACAGCTGACACACTATAGATAAAATATCGGAATTGCCGATAAAAGGCAGTGATAACGGCGTAGATCGCTGTTTTTTTTCCATTTCTGAAGAGGTGCAGGAGGGTGAAGTGAGTTCGAACCCTTGACTATGAAGTAAAATGTTTTAATCTATGGTAATGATAGCGCTATCGAAATGTCATATTGAGGGAGGCTAACTACGCTGAAATATTCCAATATCTTTCGTAAATTTCTAATCTCTTATGTGGTCATTTTGGTCATACCCAGCATTGGCGGGTACATGTCCTATCTAACCTCAATCTCCGTGACACAGTCCATCTCGATTGAGAATGGAGTCACTCAGCTTCAGAAAAGTCAGGAGATATTGGAGCGCCGTATGGCGGAGGTTGAAGGCTTTACCAGGCAATTGGCGGTCAACCAGGAGCTAAATGTTCTTATGAATGAAAGTGAAAATGAGACGAATGTGTATGGGATTTGGAAAACGATGCGGAATGTTTTGACTTTCGGCCAGACTAATGATTTTTTGCAAAACTATTATATTTACCTCGCCAACTATAATCTTATCCTAACCCCAGGTTCGACCTATCGTCCGGAGCATTACTACTCTAATTTCAACTATAAGGATCTTTCGTTACAGGATTGGAGAAAAGAAGTGCTTGAGACAACCCACCGCAGCGAGATCAAGCCACTTAGTGATTTTGTCAGCAGGGGGATGCAAACCTCGGTTATTACCTATATGCAGTCACTCCCCTTGGATAGCTTTAATGATTCCTCGCCGGCTGTCGCAGTAGTGATTATTGATGAAAAAAATATTTCCAGCTTGCTTTCAGGCCTGACCGAGCGATATGGGGGTTGGGTGCATATTAGTGATGCTAAAGGGAATACGATTGTTTTGCAAGGAAGCGATGAGCAGAAAATGGCCAAAATGCTCGACGATCCAGCTTTTGATAAGAATAAGGTCAGTCAGTTCTACAAGGATGATCTGGTGGTTACTACCCGTTCCGATTCCAATGGCTGGGTTTATCAGACCGGGATTCCTCAAGATATTTTGATGGAGAATGCTAACAAGATCAAAAGAATCTCCATACAAATTACGGGAGGCACTCTAATTATCGGTTTGATTGCCGGACTGGTATTAGCTTACCGTAACAGCGCGCCAATCAATCGTATGCTCAGTGTCATGAAGGAGCAATTCGGTAAAGAAGAAGCCTCGGAGAGGAATGAATTTGACTTTTTGAGCGGAAATATTGCCGATATGATTACCAAAAATAAGCTGCTCGAGTCCGAGCTTAACCGCCAGCTTCCTCTGGTCCGAGATGCCTTCCTGAAACGGCTGATTGCCGGTGAATTCAAGACGCGGGATGAAATTATCTCTGCAGCCAAGCAGGCGGATATCAGCATGAATCAGGATACTGGCTACGTAGGAATTGTTCAAATTAACGGTTATGCGGGTATGGACAGTGTTGAAATTCTGAACGAGCTGAGCGCTTCCCGGCTGCTGCTGAAACAGACCTTGGCTGATCTTGGCGTGGATGTCTTGATGACGGATATGGGCTCTGATAAAGTTGTAACGCTGTTCTTTTCTAGGGAAAAAGGAGCTGACAAGGAACAGGAAGCAGCGAATATCACCCAGACGATGGAGGAGCTCGCTCAAAATGTCTTTGATGAGTACCGCATTACCATTCTGGCGGGCTTCGGGGATCTATTCACAGAGGTAACGGAGGTTAGCCTTTCATATGATCAAGCGAAGCAGGCGCTGGAATATGCAGTTTACATGAATAAGAAAGGAATTATCTGGAGTAGTGAAGCTCAGATCGAGAATACAACTTATTATTATCCGCTGGATTCGGAGCAACGGTTAATCAGCACGATTCGAGCCGGAGAGCTAGAAGAAGCCGAACGGATTGTGCGTGCGATTATCGCCCAGAATATGGAGCAGCGAGAATTATCCATCGAAATGAAGCACCAGCTTGTCGGGGAAATGAAGGGGACTTTTCTCAAGCTATTGGATCAAAAGGCATTTACCGAATATTCAGAGATCGAGAGTGTCAAACGGCGGGTCATAGACATTGGCTCATCAGAGTCGCTTGAGACGATCCAGAACGAATTTTTTGACATTATGGAAGAGCTGTGCGGACTCATTGCGAATAAAAAGAAAGATATTCATATTCAGATCATCAAGCAGATTAAGGACTACACAGCAAAAAACTATTCGGATACGGAACTGACCCTCTACCGGGTGGCGGAACAGGTGGAGCGGCCGGAAAAATACATTTCCCAGCTGTTTAAAGAGGTAACGGGTGTCAACTTCTCCGACCATTTGATAAAAGTCAGAATGGATCAAGCCATTATCCTGCTCAAAGAGAATGGATTAACGGTGGATGAGATTGCCGTGCGGGTGGGCTACAACAGTTCACATTCCTTCAGACGCGCATTTAAAAGGTTGATGGGTGTCTCCCCGAGTACCTATAGACAATCTGTGGATGAATAAAAAAATATGCCATAACATACGGCTGCACTGTCCACTTTGGACGATGCAGTCTTTTTTCTGATTTCAACCCTGCAATTCGGAAAAATGGCCGTTCTACTGCTATTTTGTGCTCCTCAGATAAGGCGATTTGTACGCTGAAGTCCCCAAGTGTACCTTTCTTTTGGAGATAAAAGTCATCTATGATCAATCCGTAGAAAGCGCTATCAAAAATCACAGACATCTGCTTAGGGGGAATTGTTCTGGAGAAAGAAATAGTATTACATCGCAAGTCGTTGCCGAAAAGCAAAGGCCCCGCATTCTTACAAAATGCTCGCAAAAGCATAAAAAAGCACTGGCAGTTACATCTGCTTGTGATTCCGCCTTTGCTGTTTTTTATCATCTTCAAGTATTATCCGATGCTGAACACTGTCCTAGCCTTTAAGGACTATAACGTCATAAAAGGGATATGGGGAAGTCCATGGGTCGGATTTAAAAACTTCCAGCTCTTCTTTGAGAATCCGCAGTTTTGGACGCTGCTCAAGAATACTATTATGCTTAGTGGCTATCAGTTGCTGGCGGGTTTTCCAATCCCGATTATTCTTGCGCTCATGATTAATGAGGTACGGGGAGGAAGGTTTAAGAAATTCGTTCAGCTTGTATCGTTTGCTCCTTATTTCATCTCGACGGTTGTCATGGTGTCAATCGTTATGCTATTTCTGGCCCCACGGCTCGGTTTTGCCAACATTGCACTCAACTTCTTCGGACTGGATTCTATTAACTTCCTAGGTGAACCCGGCATGTTCCGTTCGATTTATGTGTGGTCTGATATTTGGCAGACAGCGGGCTACAGTGCAGTCGTATATTTGGCAGCGCTTGCAGGGATAGATCCAACACTTTATGAAGCTGCCAAAGTTGATGGAGCCTCGCGGTTTCAAAAAATCCGTCACGTCGATTTGCCAGGGATTGTGCCAACTATTGTTATCATTTTGATTCTGAATGTAGGGAATGTAATGGCGATCGGCTTTGAAAAAGTCTACCTGCTACAGAACCCGCTTAACCTCGTTAATTCTGAGATCATTGCCACTTATGTCTACCGGGTCGGTCTGTTGAATGCCAATTACAGCTTTGCAACTGCGGTGGGCCTGTTCAACTCCATCATCAACCTGGTTCTCTTATTTACAGTAAACGGTCTGGCGAAAAGAATCACGAAGAACAGCATCTGGTAGGAAAGGAGCTTATCTATGGCAGCAGCAGTTCAAAAAAAGATTAAAGAATCCGTCGGCGACAAAGCGTTCCTGATCACAATCTATATTGTGCTCACTCTTGTGGTAATCGCTGTACTTTATCCGCTTATTTTTATCATCAGCAGCTCAATCAGTAGTCCGGCAGCCGTGACCTCTGGTCGTGTCTGGCTCTGGCCTGTAGATATATCCTTCAAAGGTTTTAAAGTATTGCTGAATACGCCTGAGATTATCACTGGTTATGGAAACTCAATTTTCTACACCGCAGCGGGAACGCTGATTAGTATAACTTTAACGGTTATGATTGCTTATCCACTGTCTCGAAAAGGTTTTTTTGGACGAAATACACTGATGATGATCATTACCTTCACCATGATCTTCAGTGGGGGGCTAATTCCCACCTATTTGGTAGTGAAGGAGATGCATCTGATCGACACTCGGTGGGCGCTGTTGATTCCGAACGCCATTTGGGTCTGGCAGGTCATTATTGCCCGCTCCTTCTTTCAATCCTCGATTCCGGAGGAGCTTTTGGAAGCTAGTGAAATCGACGGCTGTAGTGATATGAGATTCATCTGGAGCGTGGTACTCCCGTTATCCAAACCGATTCTCGCAGTGTTGGTGCTTATGTACGCGGTAGGTCAATGGAATGCCTATTTCGATGCGTTGATTTATCTGAAATCAGCAGATTTGTTCCCCTTACAGCTTGTCCTGCGAAGCATCATCATTCAGAACAACAGCGCTGGTGGGGCTATGGACGTGGGGAAACTGGTCGAGAAACAACAGCTTTCCGAGCTGCTGAAGTATTCCTTAATTGTGATTGCCACCTTGCCGGTACTTGTTATCTATCCTTTCGTACAGCGTTATTTTGTACAGGGGATGCTTGTTGGTTCCGTCAAGGGTTGATCTTAGGAATCTCTTTTTTTGGAAAGGAGGTATGCCCGGAGTACACACTTAAGGTATCATCGTATCACCTGCTAAATTACAAAAGGGAGTGATAATATTTGAAGAAGCAAAGCTTGATAACTTTACTAATTCTGGTCATGGCATTTACGGTTGTAATTAGCGGATGTGCAAATAAAAATACAGGTAACGCATCCAGCACGCAGCAGGGCTCTGGTTCGGGTTCGTCTGGCAAGCCGGTTGAGATCAGCGTGTTCTCAGTTCAGGAATCCGGCATCGACCTTTCTACCAATAAATTCACAAAACATGTAGAAGAGAAATTTAATTTCAAATTCAACTGGCAGATCAATCCATCGGATGGTGCTCAGGAAAAACGCCAGATCTCACTGGCGAGTGGCGACTATCCAGATGCCTACCTGCTTACTCACTATATTGATCAATTCTCACAGGCCGATCTACTGAAATACGGCAAGCAAGGTGTACTCATTCCGCTAAATGATCTGATTGATAAATATGCTCCGAATATTAAAGCAGCCATGGAAAAGAACTCTGACCTAAGAACGTTTAATACTGCACCTGATGGCAACATTTACGGACTTGTAGCTTATACAGAATGCTTCCACTGTTCCTATCCTAGCAAAATGTGGCTGAATACTGAGTGGATGAAAAAGCTTAACTTGGAGATGCCGAAGACCACTGAGGAATTCAAAAATGTATTGAAAGCCTTTAAAACGCAAGACCCGAACGGCAACGGCAAAGCGGATGAAGTGCCGCTAAGCGGTTCCATCGAGGAGTTCGGCGTACGGATCGTTCCTTTTTTGATGAACGCATTTGTTTATGATGATGATCGTAATTACCTGAACATGAAGGATGGAAAGGTGCAATCTGCTGCCATTACTCCGGAGTGGAAAGAAGGATTGACCTATATTAAATCCCTGTTTGACGAAGGGTTAATTGATCCGGGTGCCTTTACACAAAACGCGGAAGCTTTTAAGAAAATCGGTGAAAATGCTGATGCAGAAATTCTAGGTGTCGGTGCAGGTATGCACCCAGCGATCTTCGTAAACATCGACCCGGGGAATACCCGCTCAGCACATTACAACCCGCTTCCTCCGATTTCGGGACCTTCAGGAATTTCTTATGCGACTCATGATGGAGGCGGCGTAGTCCCGGGTGCAAAATTCGTGATCACAAACAAAGCAAGTGAAGAAGCGCAAATTACACTGATCAAGATGGTGGATTATATGTTCACACCAGAAGGCCAAACGAATGGCGCAGCTGGCCTGAAGGGAACCGATTGGACCGATCCGGTTGAAGGCGATGTGGCGTTGGGTAAAGATGTTAAACCGATGATCAAATTAATTCCAGGTGAAGAAGGCGCAGCACCACGTAATGCGGGCTGGAGTGGTATGGCTCACTTCTATGAGCCTAAAGAATACCGTGATACTTACGTTCAAGGTACCGACATCTTTGCTTCTGATGGTTACGAACGTAGATTGTATGATGCGACTCTGCTATACGAAGGTCATGAACCTAAAGAGTTGTTCCCTATCTGGTCGATCTGGATTGATCCAAGTGAGATTGATGAAGCCAGCTTGCTGCAGACAAATTTGAAAAATTACATCGAACAAAATGAGCTGCAATTCATCACAGGCAACAAGGATCTGAACAAGGACTGGGACGCTTATGTAAAGGGATTGCAGAACTTGAAGCTTGACCGTTATCTCGAAATTTTACAAAAGGCTTATGATACTTCAAAAAAATAAATATTGAAATCAGAATCAGGTGCTGTATGATAGACCCCGCATCTGATTTCTTGATTTCAAGGAGAAAATATGGTTTTTTATGGATGGAGGTTGAGTTATGACAGACGAGAAACATTGCAATCATTCATTTGTAGTTCCGCGCCGTGGACTACCTCAAATTAACGGCAGGCTTACGGAAAAAGGGACTGTGACCGTTGCCTTTTTAGGCGGCTCAATTACGGAGGGGGCAGGTGCTTCCGAAGCAGACACATATAGCTGGAGAGCGCTCACCGGTAAGTATCTTCAGGAACGGTTTGCGGATCAGGAGTTCCGCTTCATCAACGCAGGAGTGGGAGGAACGAACTCAACTTTAGGTGCTCATCGATTACAGGAGCATGTCCTGCAGCAGGGCACAATTGATTTGTTATTCGTTGAATTTAGCGTCAATGACGGCAGTGACCGGGAAGAATCCATTAGAGGGATGGAGGGCATTGTCCGCCAATGCAGACGGTTGTCACCGGGCACTGATATTTGCTTTTTGTATACGGCAGCAGAGAAGAATCTCTCCGGGAGCAATCCCTTTAATATCGCTGTCCATGAAGAAGTAGCTGAGCATTATAAGCTTCCCTCTGTTAATTTTGCAGCTAGAGTCTATGCGCAGCTAGAGGCGGGACAAATGGAGTGGACTAAGCTGGCACCGGATGGATATCATCCCAATGATGACGGTCATGCGCTGTATGCTTCTTTTTTGCGAGAGTATCTGGAGACAGCGCTTGTTCCTGGCAAGACGAATTTGAGCAGCGAAAGCTCTTTAGATATTCCACCCTTGGCGGTGCAAAATTATGAATATGGCAGTCTGCTTGATTTCCGCGCGGCTGATCATGTGAACGGTTACGAACTTCGCGAACTGTCTGCAGGAGATCCGCTGATGAACTGGCGTTTTGGAACAGAGCATCTGTATACCCATAGCAAGGAGGCTATGTTTTCTTTTACCGTAACCGGGCAAAGCGCAGGCTTGATGCTGCTCTACGGACCGGACAGCGGGATTTTTGAATATTCGCTTAATGACAGTTCTTATAAAGCTGTGAACTTATTCGATGAATGGTGTCCGCTTGCCTTTCGGCCTATTATCGCCATGTTTCCGATCCGGGAACAACGTCAAGAACTGCGGGTTACAGTACGCATTACGGGGCTGAAGGACGAACAGAGTAAAGGTACCAGCCTGCGTATTCTGAAACTGCTGCACAATTGATTATTTAAAGCGGAGATATTATACTGCCAAATATTAAGCGTTTACAAAAAAGAAAGGCGGTGCCGATGATCACTTCTGCCGAGAATAATGCCTTAACTACTCCTACTGTAATCCGCCTGACGGATTATGGAGTACTGCCGGATTCTGGTTTAGACGCGCAGCCAGCCATGGTTCGGGCTATTCAGGCTGTCGCTGAAATTCCCGGCCCGGGACTACTGGATTGCCGAAGGGCTGCTATCATTTCTATCCGGACGAGGCCATCCGGAAACCTTATTTTATCTCGAATACTGCCAGCGAGGAAGAGAACCGGGATGTCACTAATCCAAGTTTGAGAGTATTGATGCGTTGGCCCTTAGTACCAAGAGCACCTGCGGACTGGTCTTTAAGTGCAATGGAATTCCGGCAGGCAGTGGTGAGGCGAGTCTTTCGAATCTTGATGATGCGATTGAATTAAATGCTGCAGTGAGGTTGAAATTGCTGATAATTTATTAAATGACAGATGGTGAGGAGAGCGCGTATGAAACTTCAATATGACAAGCCAGCATATGTATGGACGGAAGGTCTTCCAATTGGGAATGGACGTCTGGGCGGTATGATCTTCGGTGGTGTGGAACAGGAGAAAATTAGTCTGAACGAGGATACGCTTTGGTCAGGATACCCAAAAGAGGGTAACAATCCCGGTGCTAAAAACGTTCTGCCAAAGGTGCGACAGCTGATTCAAGAAGGCCGCTATGTTGAGGCGGACACGCTGACTAGAGAAATGATGGGGCCGTATACTCAATCTTATTTACCTTTTGGTGATCTATTGCTTCGTTTTGAGCATGGCAACGTCTATCATTCTTATCAGCGTACACTGGATGTGGAAAATGCGCTGCATCGCATTGAATATCAGATTGGCAATGTTACTTATACCCGTGAGATGTTCGCTTCTCATCCTGATCAGTTGCTTGTACTTCGTTTGACCGCAAGTGTGCCAGGCGCATTGAATGTGCATGCTACGCTGGAAAGTCCGCTCCGGCACAACCTTTATTCGCAAGGCGACAGCTTTGTACTATCGGGAACGGCACCGGAGCATGTAGATCCAAGCTATTTCGGGAGCGACAATCCCATCCGATACGGTGAATCAGGCAGCAGCAAGGGAATGGCTTTCGAAGGACAACTCTCCGTGACGGCGGATGACGGCCAAGTAACGGTTGATGGCAGTGGGATTCATTTGCTGGGTGCGACAGCGGCAACCTTTTATTTCAGTGCGGCTACAAGTTTTAAAGGGTATGACCTAATCCCGGGAATTGAAGGAAAAGATGCCTCCACCATTGCAGCTTCTTTCTTGGCAAGTGCTCAAGGCAAGTCTTACACCAGCCTGCTTCAAGCCCATATCACTGATTACCGGGCACTTTTCGATCGGGTGAAGCTTCGGCTGGGCAAGCCGCTGGCGCCGGAAGGAATGTCAACCGAGCAGCGGATTACGACTTACTCCGCGCAAGATCCGGGTCTAGTTGAGCTGCTGTTCCATTTCGGACGTTATTTGCTGATCGCAAGCTCGCGCCCCGGAACGCAGGCTGCCAATCTTCAGGGAATATGGAATGCCTCTACTCGTCCGCCTTGGAGCAGTAATTATACACTGAATATCAATACAGAAATGAACTATTGGCCCGCTGAGATTTGCAATCTGGCAGAATGTCATGAGCCACTTTTGGATTTCGTCGGCAATCTGGCGAAGAGAGGGGCGGATACCGCTCGGACCAACTATGGCACCCGGGGCTGGGTAGCTCATCATAACTCGGATCTTTGGGCACACACTGCACCGGTAGGTGATTATGGCGATGGAGATCCAAGCTGGGCTTATTGGCCAATGGGGGGTATCTGGCTGACTCAGCATCTTTGGGAACATTATGCTTTTGGCGGAGACACTGAATACTTGCGGGCTTCGGCTTATCCTGTCATGAAAGAGGCGGCTCTGTTCGCATTGGATTGGCTAATTGACGATGGCAAAGGCAATCTTGTGACCTCCCCGTCCACTTCACCAGAGCATAAATTCCGGACAGCGGAAGGTGTGGCTGCGGTCAGCCCGGGTGCCACAATGGATATATCGCTGATCTGGGAGTTGTTCACGAACTGTATCGAGGCATCTGTGATTCTTGGAACGGATGAAGCTTTGCGTGAAGAGCTGAAAAGTACCCGTGAGCGTCTATTGCCACTGCAGGTTGGCAAGTACGGGCAACTGCAGGAATGGTCCTCTGATTTTGAGGATGAGGACATGTATCACAGACATACCTCGCATCTGGTTGGTATTTATCCGGGCCGCCAGTTGTCAGAAGAAGAGACCCCTGAGCTATTTGCTGCGGCAAGAACCTCGCTGGAGCGGCGCGGGGATGAAAGCACAGGCTGGAGTCTGGGCTGGAGAGTCGCTTTATGGAGCCGCTTCCGGGATGGAAACCGTTCCCTGCGTCTGCTCTCCAACATGCTGCGGCTGGTGAAGGACGGGGAGTCGGAGCAGTATAATCACGGCGGAGTTTATGCCAATCTGCTCGGCGCGCATCCGCCGTTCCAGATTGATGGCAACTTCGCAGCCTCCGCCGGGATTGCCGAAATGCTGCTGCAATCTCACCGCGGCTATCTCGAACTACTGCCTGCATTGCCAAATGAATGGCAGGAGGGAAGCGTTGCAGGTTTACGTGCCCGCGGTGGCTTTGAAGTCAGCATTCAGTGGGACAACGGCAAGCTAGTGGAAGCGCAGATCACTTCGCTGCTGGGCACAGAATGTGTGATCCGCATGGATACTCTACTTAAGGTAACCTGTGGCAGCCACGATTTACAGTGTGAACATTCTGCCGAAGGAAGGGTAAGCTTCGCTACAACCGCGGGACAATCCTACAAGCTTATCATTGATGACCAGCAATAATCCGTTTAATAAGCGTATGAACAGCAGTAGGACCTGAACGTTTGGTCCTGCTGCTGTTTTTTGTATTGCTGCATGAATCTTCAGGACCAGCAGTGTTTAGGTAAGATGTGTTAGATCGCGGTATGGATCGGAAGATCGTTGTATAGAAAACGCTTTATCCGCTCTTTATAATGAGGTCATACTTGGGGGATACAGCTACTGAGACTACCGCCTTCAAGGTCCAAAATGCAGCAACAAGGAGGCAAATTATGCTAACTGACAGTAATACAACCGTAAACGTGAATACAGACACAACGTCTCTTATCCGTGTAACCAATGGCCTGGTGAATCTGGAGATTGATCTCGGAACAGGTGAGTCATCCGTTGTCGGCGGGACTTCTGCACATGTAAAGGGGATTCGCAGCGCCTTTCGCTGGCAGGGCCGGGAATATAATACTGAGCACTATCAGAGCCACGTGCTGAAGTTGCAGGAAGAGGTTGTTCGTGAAGGTTTTGGCAAAGGTGTTCATCTAGTGATTGTGCATGAAACATCCCTGCTGCCACAGCTGGAGCAGCATTTTTATATTTATGAGTCATCCTCATATGTGCTGATGCAAAGTGCGATCGCAAGCGATGAGGATATCAAAGCGAACCGCATGGCGGTCATTCAGAGCAAATCGGTATCACTCGGCGGCGAGTCAGGTCAACCGGATGAACCAAGCATCCTGCGTGTGCCTTACGACAACGATAAATGGGTCAGATATACAGTGGTGAAGCCACCTATGGATACAGAGAGCTACGAGGTAACAGCAGTGTTCGCGCCGGATAGCCGGCGAGGGATTATCATGGGTTCCATAACTCATAAGGTGTGGAAAACGGGTATCCGTATCAAAAGCGAGCGAAGCGGCCAGATCGAGGAGCTGGATCTTTACGGTGGGGCTGTGAGTGAATTAACCCGCGACTTTCAGCCGCACGGTTATGTAAAAGGCAAAAGAGTGGAGTCACCGCTCGTATTCGTAGGTTTTTATGACGATTACAGAGAAGGTCTTGAAGCTTACGGCCGGGCCAATACATGGATTGAAGCTCCGCTGGCTTGGGAGGGTGGCGTTCCTGTTGGCTGGAATAGCTGGTCTGCAGCAATGACTGAACTCGATTATGATTTGTATACGTCGACCAGTGAGTTTTTGAAAAAAGAAGTGCAGCCGTTAGGATTCCAGAATGAGGATACGCTGTACATCAACTTTGACGCTTTTTGGGATAATTTCACAGCAGAAGAGATGAAAAATGCACTTGAGCTAGTGCGGAAGAATGGTCATAGACCGGGAACCTACTGGACCCCTTTCGCTTTCTGGGGAAGTCCTTCTCAGTTCGGAGATGTCGTGGAGGGTACGAACGGTAAATACACCTATGGCGATATCCTGCTTCGGGACAGCGAAGGAGAGATTCTGCCGGATGTTGATGGAGGGCTAGCCATTGACCCCACACATCCGGGGAACCTGCAAAGAATGGATTGGTATACAAATAAATTCATCTCGGAAGGATTCGAGTATATCAAGCTGGATTTCTTAGCACATGGCGCACTGGAAGGGCAGCATCACAATCCGGAGATTACGACGGGCATTGCGGCGTATCACTACGGTATGTCCTACTTGCAGAACAAGCTGTCTCTAGAGGTAATTGGTCGACCGTTCTTTATTAATCTGTCCATCGCACCGTTGTTCCCTTATGCATTTGCACATAGCCGGCGTGTCTCTTGTGATGTTTTTGGCACGCTGCAGGATACAGAATACATGCTCAACTCTTTAACCCATGGCTGGTGGATGAGCGATTCATTGTACCGTTACAATGATCCTGACCATTCCGTACTGTACAAGAGCCATAACCAGGAAGCCACGGGCTGGCATGAAGGTCGCAGCCGGCTAACCGCTTCGGTGATCGCGGGAACGGTGCTGCTGCTAGGGGATGACTTCCGAAAAGAGGAAGCCGCCGCCCGGGCCAAAGCTTGGCTGAGCAATAAGGACATTATGGATGTTGCTCGTCTTGGCAAAACCTTCAGACCGATAGAAGGGGACCTCGGCAAGCAATCCTGTGATACTTTTGTGCTCGAATCTGCAGAAGAAAATGCTTTTTATATAGCCGTCTTCAATTACGATGCCGTGAAATCCGCTCCTAGATCTATCTCATTAGAACGTGCAGGGCTGAATGCTCAAGGTGCTTACCAGCTGCTGGACCTATGGGAAGGTGTAGAAGGGGAAACCTCAGGAGAGCTGGAAGTTACGCTTGAACCCGCAGAATCTAAAATCTTCAAATTGACAGCAAAATAAAAAAGAATACGCGCCCTCTGCTTCTTGCGGATAGCGCGTATTTTTTTTATAACCTATATTTGTATTCGGCTTAGCGGATTAAGGCGGTATTGTGTGGGATTTATGCCGTAACAGGCACTGAAATGTCTGGAAAAGGGATGGATCGAAGGATAGCCTAATTTCTCAGCAATGGCAGTAACACTTAGCTCGCTCTCCAGAAGCAGACCTGCCGCCCGTCGCATAACGAGATTATGATGATAAGCGCGCGGCGTCATCCCGGTTTCTCGCAGAAACAGCTCATGAAAATAGGTTCGCTTGAGTCCGCAGAGATGTGCCCAGTCTTCGATAGATTTACCACGTTCGGGATGAGTGTTCAAATACTCCAACAGGCGGACAATCCGATAATCGCTTGGCTGATGCTGATGGAGGGCATTATACCAGCTTAATATCCAACCGTATAACAAGCTATGGACCGCTTCATTCCGGTAGAATATCGCTTCATTGTATATTTTGGCAATCATCACAAGACTATCGTATAGCTGTGGATATTTAGCTAGCGGGAAGACGCAAGGCAATTCGTTCAGCTCGGCGCAGGGGACTTCGGTGGCCTTTTTCTCAAGCCTTAAGGGTTCAGGCGCATGGATAAAAGAAAGATTAGTAGACATAGGCGACTGCTTGTCCCACAAATCAAAATAGACATTGTAGGACGAGAGTGGATGAGAAGGGGAAATATGAAAGGCATGTGGCTGGCCGGGACGGAGAAACACCAGTGTTCTACGCTCAATCGGATAACGAATTCCGTCGATTTCCATCTCACCGGGGCCATCGGTAAACAGATGAAAAGCGTAGGCATTGCCGACGCGCAGATGCTCATTGCTGCTGCCGTCGTACAGATAAGGCATGATTGCTCCAACATACGGTGTGATTTCAGATAGTTTGTTCATACTATACCCCTTTTCTAGCAGCATTTCTTAATTCTGGCCTGTAGTTAAATGTTTGGGATAACGGATAAATTGTCAAATGAATGAACGAGTCAACAAAGACTATTAATACCGACAATGTTACGATAAATGCGATAAATAGACAATGCTAATAAAGAAATAAGCGAATTAATTAACAACACTTTGAGGTCTATTACAGACAGGAGACGATCTAATGAGCGATTTTAAATTGTGGTATTCAACCCCTGCAACAAGCTGGTTGCAAGGTTTGCCATTGGGCAACGGAAGAATAGGTGCTGTTATAATGGCGGCGCCGCATCGTGAGGTTTGGAGCATGAGCGAGGTGACCTATTGGTCTGGGCAAAAGGATCCCGACCCTGCTCCTGCCGGAGGTAGAACTGCGCTTGAAGAGGCGCGAAGTCACTTTTTTGCCGGCGATTATGACAGCGGTGATCGTTTAGCCAAACAGTATTTACAGCCTAAAAAACAAAATTTCGGTACGAACCTGGGATTATGCGAGGTTGTTATTGATTTTGCCCAGGATGCGGATGTTAAATCAGGCGGTGTGTTTCGGCGGGAGCTGGAATTGACAAGTGCAGTGGCTGGGGCGGTCTATGAGAGCGGCGAAACAACCATCCATCGAGAGGTCTTCGCTTCACATGCCGATGATCTGTTAGTTTCAAGAATTTGGAGCGATAAGCCTGGAGGTGTATCCTTTACGCTTGCCATCGAAGGTGGGACAGAATCGTTTACGACTGAGGTTGTGGATGGCGACACCATTGAATTCAAGGGGCAAGCTACAGAAAAGGTGCATAGTAATGGTAAATGCGGGGTATGGGCAAAAGGGCAGCTCAAAGTAAGTCTATCCGGCGGTACGATCTACAGGGGGGATGGCCGATTAAGAGTTTCCGGAGCTAATGAGGCCCGGATTTATTTTGGGGTCAGTACCGATTATCGCCGGAGCAACCAGGATTGGGAGACGGAGAGCTACAGCAACCTACGGCAGGCTTTAACCAAAGGTTATGCACAGTTAAAAGAAGATCATATTCAAGATTACCGTCAGGAATATGAAAAGGTGGATATTCAATTGGGAAGCTCCGGGAAAGAAAGTCTGCCTACCGATCAGCGGATTAGGTTGCTGGCACAGGATCAGGTGGAGGACCCTCATTTGTTCGCATTGTTCCTCCAGTATGGCCGCTACCTGACCATTGCCGGATCACGGGAAGATTCACCTCTTCCACTGCACTTGCAGGGAATCTGGAATGACGGTGAGGCTTGTCGTATGGGCTGGAGCTGCGACTATCATCTCGATATTAATACACAGATGAATTATTATCCGACAGAAGTCGTGAACCTTGGGGACAGCCACCTTCCATTGATGCGATATATTGAAGATTTATCTCAGGCGGGAAGATCAACTGCACGCGATTTATATGGCAGCAAAGGATGGGTGGCGCATGTATTCTCTAACGTCTGGGGTTTTACAGCTCCGGGCTGGGAAACCTCATGGGGGCTCAATGTCACAGGCGGATTATGGATTGCAACCCATCTGATGGAGCATTATGAATATAGTCAGGATCGTGTATTTCTAGAGCGCCAGGCATATCCTGTTCTAAAAGAAGCCGCAGAATTCTTCCTCGACTATATGACGATTCATCCGAAATATGGCTGGCTGGTGACGGGTCCTTCGAACTCGCCAGAGAACAGCTTCTATCCCGCCGATAGCAGCGAGGGTGCACAGCAGTTGTCTATGGGCTCTACCATGGATCAAGTGCTCGTACAGGATCTTTTCGAGTTCTGCCTGAAGTCTGCGGTGTTGCTCGATACAGATGTGGAGCTTCAGCTGAAGCTAAAGGAAGCTATTGCTAAGTTACCCCCGCTACAGATTGGCAAAAGAGGTCAGCTGCAGGAGTGGCTTGAAGATTATGAAGAAGCGCAACCTGAGCATCGACACTTGGCTCATTTGTTCGCTTTGTATCCAAGCAACCAGATTACACCGGACAGAACACCGGAGTTAAGTGCGGCAGCAAGGGTAACGCTGGAGAACCGGATGGCTCAGGAAGAACTGGAGGATGTAGAGTTCACCGCCGCCTTATTCGGCCTTAGTTTTGCCAGACTATATGACGGGGAGAAGGCGTATAAGCATATCTCTCATTTGATTAGCGGACTGTGCTTTGATAATCTGTTCAGTTTCTCCAAATCAGGGATTGGTGGGGCAGAGTGCAATATCTTTGTCGTGGATGGCAACTTTGGCGGGACGGCTACCATTGCAGAGATGCTGCTGCAAAGCCACGCGGATGAAATTCATCTGTTGCCAGCGCTCCCGCAAGCCTGGAATACAGGATCGGTGTCTGGATTACGAGCCAAAGGAAAGGTAGAGGTAGACATAGTTTGGGAGAAGGGGCAGTTGACGGAAGCTACGCTTCGCACCTACTCACCGGGAACGGTGACCCTTCGATGGGGAGATCAGAGAAATACCTTCCAAGCAGAAACAGGAGGAAGCTACTATTTCAACAGCCAATTGGAGCTGTTATAATAATTCGGCGGGGGCGATGAGCCTCCGTTTTCATTATGCGTCCGAATAATGATGAGTAGGTATCGAAGAGCTATCTGGTCTGCTTAGGACCCGATAGCCTTTTTACAAGCACGTTGGGATTAGATCTTACAAAGTAACGATTCATGCCTGAAAATGACTTACATTAATTTGGTCGATGATCGCCTAAGGGGAAAAGAATATAATAGGAGCAAATACAGACAACAAGAAGGAGGAAACCTCAGGTGTATAGTATTTTTCTGGTAGATGATGAAGAAATGGGTCTTGAGATGATGAGAGATTATATCCGCTGGGAAGAGATGGGCATCTATGTCGTTGGAACAGCGAGCAATGGTAGAGAAGCTTTGGAGAAAATAGAGGCTTTTCAACCGGATATTATTCTTACAGATGTTCAGATGCCGATAATGAATGGAATTGAGTTGGCTAAAAAAATACATGAATGTTATGACCAGATGCAAATTATGTTCCTCACCGGACATGATGAATTCCACTATGTTAAATCAGCCCTTAATGTAGGAGCTGTCGGATATTTACTGAAGCCGCTAGATTTGACTGAAATTGAAAGCGTTATCGAAAAGGTTAAAGCACGCTGCGAAGAGGTTCAGATGAAACAACGTTCTATGGAGGCTGCTAAAACAAAAATTCTTAAGGAGCTTTCTTTTGAAAAAAATGCGGAGCAAGCCGCAGAGCTGGCAAATAACTTCAATAGGCTGACCCGTCTCCCAGAGAGTAATCGTTATACCATGGCACTGTTTAGCATCGATCCCAAGGAGGCGGAGGGTGAGCAGCAGAGTCTGGAAGAGTGTATGAGTAGGCTGATCTCTTATCTGGATCACTTTTTTAAGGCGAAAAATATAGAGGTTGTTTTTGTTCCTTACAAGGATGGCGAGACAGGTGTGTTTATGGAAGCGACTCAACAGCCTGGCTATTATACTTGGGAGGATTTAGCAGTGGCTATTCGTAGTGCACTGGATTTTACGGTGACGGCAGCAGTCGGGGCGCAGGCAGCAGAATTAGCGCTGGTCCATAATCTGTATAAGCAGACGCGTGTGATTTTAAATGAACGTTTTTATAAAGGCACGGGCTTAATTATTCATGCCGCGGCTATTTCGAATCAGTTCGACAGTGAACATATGCCACCTTTTGAGAGAAAAGAGTGGTTTGAAGCTATCAATCAGCTGGACTTCGAGCAGGCCGCACAAAAGCTGCATCAATATTTCGTGGGATTGGCCACGCTGAGAATCAAGAAAAAAATCATCTGTAATTGGGCGATTGATCTTGTTGATGAACTGCTAGAGCAGCTGCATCAGTCGGTTCCCGAGGGCTTTAAGCGGGCGGAGCTCTATCATTCCATCTATAATGCGCTGACTTTACATGAGATCGAGGATTTAATCCTGGGCACTGCGGGTGATGCCGTGAGCATGCTAGGTGAGCGACTTATGGATAAAAATACAAAGCTGGTCCACAAGGTTCGCACCGTGATTGAACAAAATTACGATCAGCCGATTACGATTAATAGTCTGTCTGATCAGGTTTATCTGTCACCGAACTACTTAAGATCTATTTTTAAGGATAAAACAGGCATCACGATCCACGATTATTTAACCCGTATTCGGCTTGATAAGGCTAAGGAGCTGCTCGCAGACGGGTCACTGAAGATTCAAGATATTGCCCAGAGAGTGGGGTACGAAAGCACGTCTTATTTTATTTCTCTATTTCTGAAGAACCTTGGGGTCACACCTAACGAGTATAGGAAAAATATTTAACCTTCCGCACTTCTGCTTACTGAATAGAAAGAAAAGTCGCTTTCCTTTATGAATTGTAAACTTGCGATATGGAAAGATGCCCCTTTGCTTTTTACAATAAGCATGTATTACAACTCAGCACATGTGAGGGGCTTGATTCATTATTGCGATTAAAGGAAGCTTTTTTACAAATCTAATTGCGATAGCGCTTTCAAGAAATCCAGACGGCAATAGTTGGATACAGCATTCTTGAGAGAGTAATCGGTACGGGCCGTTCATTCCTTACATGACGTTACTTACAACAAGGAGAGGAGTTCTGAAGACGTTATTTGGAAAGAGGAACAACTGATGAATTGCAACCGGAAGGCTTTTCTTATATCAGAAAGTTAAATGGAGGGATTAAATGTTTGGACGTGTAATGAAAAGAGGGTTCTTGTTCTTTCTTATGATCAGCTTAGTGTTAGGCAGCGGTGGTCAGTTTGCCGGCAAGGTTTACGCCGAGGATACAAATAGCTATGAAGCTGAAGCGGATGGGAATATTCTGACGGGTAATGCGTCAATTTCTGACCACCCAGCGGCTTCCGGAGGGAAAAAAGTTGGCGGCATGTATCAAGGCAGCTCCTTGTTGTTCAATAATGTGACCGTAAACGAGCCAGGGAATTATAAAATTACAGTGTATTATATTTCTGGCGATTCGCGCCCGTTTAATATCAGTGCCAATGGCGGTGACAAGCAATTTGAAGAACCGTCCAAGACTGTGGACTGGGATACGGTAGGCACTTATGATGTGACGCTTCCGCTGAACGCGGGTGCTAATAACATCTTGATCGATGACAACAACTGGTATTCTCCAGACATCGATAAGATCGTAATCCGTGGACTAGACGACAGCGATCCAGGTGAAGGACCCGGAGGTGACTGGAAGGAGAAGCTGCATGGTGTGATCATGGAAGCCGAGGCTACTGAGAATATGCTTACAGGCAACGCCAAAGTGGCGGACAGCAGTGTGGGCTCTGGCGGTAAAATCGTAACGGATCTGAACAAAAACAGTTCCTTACAGTTCACAAATGTTGCAGTACCAGCAGCGGGAACGTATTTAATCCGCATCTCCTATATTTCCGGCGATCAACGTCCTGTCTATATGCAGGTTAACGATGGAATGGATGAAATGATCGACCTGCCAAAGACGGCAAGCTGGAGCACCGTGGGGACCTATGATGTGGAGGCCTCTTTGGTAGAGGGTTTGAATACTATCACCTTCTCAGATCATGATTGGTATTCTCCAGATTTCGACCGGATAGAAATTATTCCTTATACCCTCAGCTATGAAGCAGAATCTCCGCTCAATGTTTTGACAGGTGAGGCCCAAGTTTCCGAAAGCCCGAATGCTTCGGGTGGCCAGAAGGTAGGGTACTTGAATAGCGGCAGTTCCATAACCTTCAACAAGATTACAGCCCCTATGACTGGTGATTACCGAATCACAGTCGCCTACATTTCAGGTGACCCACGCAGCTTCTACGTTAGTGCGAATGGTGGTGCAGAACAGTATTATGAGCTGCCCAAGACACCGGACTGGGATACGGTTGGAATGTATGAACTTACACTGCCACTGAACGAAGGCGAGAATACAATCAAATTTACAGATGGCAACTGGTATGCGCCAGATCTGGACCGAATTATAGTTGAGCCAGCCATGGGTGTGGATCCTAATCCCCCAGTGGAGGAAGACGGTGATTTAGGAACACCGGGCGCTTCGAAGAACTACGGAGCTATCACAGTTACCGAATATACTTACGGACTGCTTGTATCAAATGGCCAATATGAAGTGTCCTATAATACCAAGTCTGGATATGCAAGCTATAACTGGGCTGACGGACAGAAGCTGCATGGGATCTATAGCAGTATCAAAATCGGCGATACGCTCGTTGAGACTACAAGCTATGAGAGTCATACAATTGTTGGTGCTCCGGTAGAAATTCAGGATGGTTTCGGCAAAGGAGTGGAGCTAACTTTTGTCCACACTTCCACAGGAAAACCGACGCTAAAGCAGGTCTACAAGTTTTATGACGATCAAAAGTATTTTCTGACCCGTCTGGATGTCGCCAGCGATACAGCGGTCAAGACCAACTATATGTCACCTATTACCGTAAAACGTACAGGTGGTGTGGATATCGGAGCTAGTGCGGATAATCGTGTGCTTACAGTTCCTTTTGACAACGATGCTTGGATTCGTTATAAATCTCAATCTATGAACCGTGCAGATACCAGCTATGAGGTGACTACTGTGTTTAACAACTCGACACGCAGCGGCCTTGTGCTTGGCTCTGTAACTCATGATACCTGGAAGACAGGCATCGACTGGAAAGGTTCCGCCAATCGGCTGAATGAACTGGTCGTATATGGCGGTGCAGCTAGTGATGTCACCCGCGATACCCAGCCTCATGGCAGCTTAAGTGGAACAAACTTATCCTCACCTATGATCATGGTAGGGGCTTTCAGTGATTACCGTACAGGGCTTGAGGAGTATGGTAAAGCTAATGCGATCATTACACCTGCACTTGAGCTAAACCCCGAGCTGCCACAAGGCGTACCGGTTGGTTTTAATAGCTGGGGAGCTTACGAGGGTACGCTTTCGTATCAGGATGTAGTGGATGTCTCCAATTACTATAAAGAGAATCTGCAAAATTTCAATAATAACGGCAATGTATTTATTAACATGGATTCTTATTAGGATAATCTGAATGATAAGCAGCTGGCTGACGCCGTATCGGTTATTAAAGGGAATGGCCAGCATGCGGGTATTTATTGGGCACCGTTTGTATACTGGGGCAACAATATGGACCAGATTGTAGAGGGAACTGACAATAAATATACTTACGGCGATATTGTCCTTAAGGATGCCGCGGGTCAACCGCTGCCGACTCTGGACGGGGCTTTTCCTTTGGATGTAACACATCCTGGTGCCCAATTGCGCATGAACTATTTTTTGGACAAATTTAAAGGTCTGGGCTTCACCTTCATCAAATTAGATTTTTTAACGCATGGTTCGCTTGAGGGGCAACATTTCGATCCAACTATAACGACAGGAATCCAAGCTTATAATGAAGGAATGCGTTATGTGAAAGAACGTCTGGATGGAAAAATGTTCATTAGCGCATCAATTGCGCCTATTTTCCCGAGCCAATATGCGCATAGCCGACGAATTTCCTGCGACACATACGGCAAGATCAATGAAACCGAATATATGCTGAATTCATTAACCTATGGCTTTTGGCAAAATGGCACGATCTACACCTACACCGATCCTGATCATTTGGCATTGGCCCGTGCTACCAGCTTGACTGAAGCGCGTAGCCGTATGAACTCTGGCGTTATCGCTGGAACAGTACTGCTTGGCTCTGACAATGTTAACGATCCAGAAGCACAGGAGTACATGACCGCTTTGTTCAACAACAAGGATGTTCTCGATTTAGCTTTAAAAGGAAAAGTGTTCAAGCCACTTGAAGGAAATACAAACGCTAATGCCGCCGATACTTTTGTTATGAAGGATGGCAATGATTATTATCTGGCCGTATTCAATTACAGTGCATCTGCTTCGGCAGATAAGCAAGTTGAACTTGGCCGCGCTGGACTGGATGCTGCAGAGACTTATACTACGCAAGATCTCTGGAAAGGAGAAGTTTCCTCTGTCACAGGAACTATGAAATTGTCCTTGCAGCCGACAGAGTCGAAATTGGTAAAATTGACGGCTGCACCTAAGCAAGTAACCGGTATAACACTGGATAAGACAGAGCTTTCGTTGACCGCAGGTGAAACCGGCAAATTGACGGCTACGGTATCGCCGGAAGATGCGACGGATAAAGCAGTCCTCTGGACTTCGAGCGATACCTCTGTAGCTACCGTAGTCTACGGAACAGTAACCGCTGTAGAAGCTGGAAAGGCCACCATTACTGTGGAAACGGTAGACGGTGGATTCAAAGCATCGGCAGAAATCACGGTCAAAGAGGACTCTACAGGAGAGCCTAGCAATCCAGGAGAACCGAGCAGTCCGGGAGAACCGAGCAATCCGGGAGAGCCTAGTAATCCTGGGAATCCAGGAAACAATGGCGGTACCTCTGGTAGTACCTCTGGCAGTACTTCGGGTCAAGAGAATGCTGCGGGCACTTTGATTCTCATGCCAGATATGCTGGAATTGGACAGTTCTACTGGCCAGGTAGTGGTTGAGATTAAAGGGGACATCCAACAATTTCAGTTATCCTCTGCTGTAGTCCGACAGTTGGCGAACCACACCCTAGTTTTGAATGCGGGTAAGCTCTCCTTGCAGGTACCAGCGGAGCTAATTCACCAGCTACAAAACAAGCTGCCAGAGGGACAGCGGGAAGATAGCACGATTGCCCTGAAGATGGTGAACCTCAGCAGCAAGGCCGATGAGTTGGTTGCTACAGTGGCTAGTTCTACTAATGCGGCTGTTGTACTCAAGGGAGACATCTATGAACTTAGTCTCTCTATCACCACCAGGTCAGGCACTACAGACACACTCGCTACATTTGATAAGCCAATAACACTCATCATGCCAGTGGCAGAAGGCTTCAATGCTAAACGAGGCGGTGTTTATTATATCGCGGACAATGGCAGGCTGGAATATATTCAAGCTGATTATGCTAACGGTGTATTAAAAGCTGAGGTCAGCCACTTCAGCAAATATGCTGTGCTGGAGTTGAACCGCATCTTTGTCGATGTGCCGGCCAATCACTGGGCTAACCCAGTAATCCAAGAGCTGTCGTCCAAGCTATATGTGCAGGGCACAAGCAAAGAAAAGTTTGAACCAAGCCGGGCAGTTACACGTGCCGAGTTCACTTCGATGCTTGTTCATGCCCTTGGACTGACCGCGACAGGAAAAGAAAGCTTTGCTGATGTTGCTCCATCCGCCTGGTATGCGGAGCCTATCTCAATCGCTTACAAGGCGGGAATCGTGAGTGGTAGAAGTGCGTCCAAGTTTGAGCCGGGAGCACAAATCACCCGTGAAGAAATCACGGTGATGCTAATGAAGGCTTACGAGCTGAACAACGGCGTAACAGCCAATGGCGTAATAACTAACGGCGTACCAACCAACGGTGCAACAGCTAACGGCGCAACAACCAACGGTGCAACTGCCGCAGCGTTCACCGACATGAATCAGGTGTCTGCTTGGGCCACTGCTTCTGTTAATGAAGCGGCCAGTCTGGGACTGATTCAAGGTCAAAGTCATGAACGGTTTGCACCAAAAGGAATCACTTCGCGCGCAGAAGCGGCTCAAGTGATCTATAATTTGATTTTGAAGTAAGCTGAAATCACTACAAAAAAGCGACTCTCCATTAACCGGAGAGTCGCTTTTTTTGATAGATCACTTGATGAAATTAGCTACTTTATCGAACTTTACTAATAGGTACTACATTATTATTAGGTACATTACTGTTCGGCAGTTATTAGTACCGCACTTTACTATCTATCGGATCTTACTCCAGCGAAGTAGAATCCCGTGCAAAAGTCGAGCACACCCCAGCAAAGTAGAATCCCGTGCAAAAGTCGAACACACTCCGGCCTCAGCAAATTAGAATCTCGCGCAAAAGTAGAACACACCCCGACAAAATAGATCATAGTTAGAACACATCGGACCGTATTGCAGCTATTTCGGATATATGAGTCATTTTACTAAGACTTCGGACTGTATAGCTCTTATTGCTATAAAATTGTCCAGAATTAGTATGTAAATGAGTCAATAGCTGCATCTGAGTTCGATAGCCGAGCAAAATGCCCTGAATCATCGAAATAAGGTCTCCTCGGTCCGATGCGTAGGAGGAAGGAGTATAAGTTGGAACACACTAAGACACTCTGGCAAAGTAGAATCCCGCACAAAAGTCTAGCACACCCCAGCAAAGTAGAATCTCTCGCGCAAAGTAGAACACATCGGACCGTATTGCAGCTATTTCGGATATTTGAGTCTTTTTACAAAGATTTCGGACTGTATAGCTCTTATTGCTATAAAATGGTCCAGAATTAGTGTGCAAAAGAGTCAATAGCTGCATCTGAGTCCGATAGTCGAGCTAAATGCCCCGACTCATCGAAATAAGGTCTCCTCGGTCCGATGCGTAAGAGGAAGGAGTATAAGTTGGAACACACTAAGACACTCTGGCAAAGTAGAATCCCGCACAAAAGTCTAGCACACCCCAGCAAAGTAGAATCCCGCGCGAAGTAGAACACATCGGACTGTATTGCAGCTATTTTGGATATTTGAGTCATTTTACAAAGATTTCGGACTGTATAGCTCTTATTGCTATAAAAATGTCCAGAATTACTGTGCAAATGAGTCAATAGCTGCATCTGAGTCCGATAGCCGAGCAAAATGCCCCGACTCATCGAAATAAGGTCTCCTCGGTCCGATGCGTAAGAGGAAGGAGTATAAGTAGAACACACCCCAGCAAAGTAGAATTCCGCGCAAAAGTCGAACATTCCCCAGCAAAGTAGAATCCCGTGCAAAAGTCGAACACACCTCAGCAAATTAGAATCCCGCGCAAAAGTAGAACACATCGGACCGTATTGCAGCTATTTCGGGTATTTGAGGCATTTTACAAAGATTTCGGACTGTATAGCTCTTATTGCTATAAAAATGTCCAGAATTAGTGTACAAACGAGTCAATTGCTGCATCTGAGTCCGATAGCCGAGCAAAATGCCCTGATTCATCGAAATAGGGTCCCCTCGGTCCGATACGAATGAGGAGGGAGCAAATAGTGCCGAACGATCCCAACGATCCCTTCGATCTAAACGATCCCATCGATCCCATCAAATCCAAGGAGAAGCAAGCCAAAGGATTCTCACAATGGAGAATCCCCTCGTCACCGCTCCTACACCTCTTTTTGTGGTAAACGAATCTGCACGGTGGTGCCTATTCCTAGTCTGCTAAACACTTTAACGCCGTAGTGCTCACCAAATTTCAGTTTGATGCGACGATCAACGTTAGTGATTCCATACCCTCGTCCAGGCTTATCCTCAAGCAAAGAGCTGAGGGTCTCACGGCTCATCCCCATGCCATCATCGATTACCGACAAGATAATATCGTTTGCTTCCATGACACCTTTGATATGAATGTTCAGCGGACTTTCTTGGCTCCACACGGCATGCAGCACTGCATTCTCCACAAAAGGCTGTAAGGCAAGCTTGACTGTAGAGTAGGGCAGAATCACTTCATCTACTGTGTAGGTAATGTTCAGTTGGCCTTTAAAGCGGATTAGCTGAATGGCGTTGTAGCTCTGGGTCAGCTTTAATTCCTCGTGGATGGTCAATATACTTTTCCCTTTATTCAAGGAGATTCGATAAAACTTGGCTAGATGAAGCACCAAATCTTGTATACGCGTATCTTGATGTTTTAGGGCAAGCGACGAGATGGAGCCCAGCGTGTTGTACAGAAAATGAGGGTTGATTTGCGCTTGCAGCAGGTCAAGCTCGGCCTCCTTACTCTGCAGCTCCTTCTGATACACCTCGGTAATGAGACTTTTGAGCCGGGTGGTCATTTGCTTGAAGGCAAAATGCAGCTGGCCAATCTCATCATTCCCCAAATGTTCTTCTGTACTATGATTGAAATCGCCCCGTTCCAGGCGGCGGATCATCCGGATTAAAGTACGGATACGCTTGCTGAACAGCGACGCCGTAATGTAAATCAGCAGGAGGGCCACACCAATAAAGCCCAGTGAGATTTTGATAATCAGATCTGAGAGTGATTTAGCGTCCTGAATGATGCTGTCATAGGGGAAGATAGATACAGTTTTCCATCCATTTTTGAGCGTGTTGTAGACCGCGAATGCCTTTACCCCTTTGTAAGTTGTATCAAATCTGCCCGATGGTGACTCATCGAATTTCTGATCAAGCAATTCCGGCAGGCTCGTATTTAATAAGTGCTTGTCAGCTGCTGAGAGAATAAGCCCTTTGTCATTAATAATAAAAATATCTTTCCCGCCCGCTTCTTCCTCCATTAAAGAATAGATGACCGATTCGGAGATTCTGAAGACCAGAATACCGTAGGGATATTGATTGCGGTTATTGTTCAAAAATCTTGCTAAGGTAAACATGGCCGGACTATCTTCGGTCTGCGGTGAGGATAGATGAATGATATTCCCATGTGACTGCTGAAGCTGCTTGAACAGCTCGGTCTCTTTAACCTCAGCTGTCACCGGCTTGATATAGTAATCATCTTTGGGCAGTGATTCATTGTCCGAATAAATGAAAACGCTATCAAAATCAGGATAGGCAGTCATTATCGTGTCCATGCGGTTGCCTATGTATTGATAGACATCCAGATAAGAAGGATCATCCTGGTATTCACTCGTGAGGTAGCTGGCAAGTCTGTTATCCAGGTAGATGGAAGCTGAAATATGTTCATAGCTGTCCAGCTTGTTTTCCAAATTTTTATTAATCTGAGCTGTTGAATTCATCATATTGCTGTAAATCTGATCCGTTAATTTTGATTTTGTTAATTCGTAGGAAAGGTAGGCGAAAAGCATCATCGGAACAATGGTCACTAGCACAAATACGCTGAACAGCTTGGAGCGAAAGCTCAAATCGATAAAAGGCATATAAATATATTTCCTATATATATGGCGCATAGAAGAAGTCCCTTCTTTACTGTAAATTCGCTGTTTGCCATGTTCATCATAGCAGACTGAATATCGAAATCCAATGCTCGAATCTGCCGAAACTCCTTTAAAAAGCGCTATCATTCGGAGGATTGAAGTATAGAAAGCCACCTGTTGCGGACTTAAGATGAATAGGAGAGAAGTTTGAATCGAGATGTGGCTCGACATGCTGCACTAAATAAAAAGGGAGGGTATTTGATGCATAAAGCAAGCGCTATCAAAACAGTCAGAGGCAATAATCTGTGGTACAGATTAAAAGAGCAGAAATGGTTATTTTTGCTGATGCTGCCTGCCTTAATTGCGACATTGCTATTTTCTTATGGTCCTATGTTTGGGATGTATATGGCGTTTACGAATTATCAGCCGGGCGGAGGAACATTTTTTCAACAATTTTTCCATGCAGAGTTTGTAGGATTCAAGTGGTTTGAGTATTTCTTTACTACCGGAGACTTCTACCGTGTAATGCGTAATACGCTCGCTACAAGCTTGCTGACCTTGTTATTCGGATTTCCAGCACCGATCATCCTCGCACTTGTACTGAATGAAGCTAGACAGGGATTTTTCAAAAGATTTGTACAGACGGTTTCTTATCTGCCGCATTTTATCTCATGGGTTATCGCTGCAAACATCGTGATTACACTGCTGGCTTCCGATGGGATGTTTAACAATTTACTGGTGACGTTGGGCATTGTTCAGGAACCGGTTGCTTTTCTACAAAATGGACCGCTATTCTGGTGGATCATCGCTTTGTCCAACATGTGGAAGGAAATGGGCTTCAGCGCCATTATGTATCTTGCTGCAATTTCCGCTATTAATCCAGAGCTCTACGAAGCAGCTAGAGTGGATGGAGCCAGTCGCTTCCGGCAAATGTGGCATATTACGTTGCCAGCCTTGCGTCCAACCATTGTTATTTTAGGGATTCTTGCCGTCGGAGGCATTTTGAATGCGGGCTTTGAACAACAATACCTGCTGCAAAATAATACCGTGCTTGAGTATTCAGAGGTTATCGATATTTATGCATATAAATACGGGCTACAAAACAGCATGTTCTCCTACGGGGCGGCCGTTGGGGTATTTAAATCCGTGATTGCCTTCATACTTGTTGTAATTGTGAATCGAATTTCTAGAAAAGTGAACGACCAAGCGTTGTTCTAAACCCGAAAAAGAGAGGAGCGCTTGTGATGATTTCGAATAGATACGGGGATCATATTTTTAAATTTATAGTTTATCTCATTCTTATACTTGTGTTGCTAGTTACCTTTCTCCCTTTTTGGAATATTCTCGTTCTTTCATTAAATGCTGCTGAGGATACCGTACGTGGTGGCGTCTATTTGTGGCCCAGAGTCCTCACCTTTGATAGCTACAGTCAAATCTTAAAAGATAGCGAGATTTTGAATGGCTTATGGGTTACTGTCAAACGTACCGTAATTGGCGCGCCGCTATCTGTCCTTGTCATTACGATGCTTGCTTATCCGCTAAGCCGCCGGAATTTGATGGGACGTAAAGGATGGAATCTATATTTTGTCTTCACAATGTATTTTGGAGGCGGACTGATTCCTTATTACATGGTGCTTAAAGCGCTGAATATGATTGACACGTTTTCCGTATTTATTTTGCCAGGGCTGATGAATGTCTTCTATATGATTATTGTCCGTACCTTTATGGAGGGGCTGCCTGGTGAGATCGAGGAGTCGGCGAAGGTAGACGGGGCGAATGACCTGACGATTTTCTTCCGGATTGTTCTACCGTTGACCACACCCGTGCTTGCGACTGTAGGACTTTTTCAGGCAATTTCACATTGGAATTCGTGGTTTGACTCCTATGCGTTTACCTATAGCTCTGACTTAAAGACCTTGCAAGCCGTACTCGTGAAAATATTAAGCCAATTCCAGACCGGAGGCATGGTATCGCAATCGCAAATGCTAGCTAACTCGGCTAAGCGGAATGCGGTTTCAAGTGATACTATCCGGATGGCAGCGACGATGGTGGCAACATTGCCTATCGTACTGGTATACCCATTCCTGCAAAAGTACTTTGTTAAGGGTATGACTTTGGGAGCGGTTAAGAGTTAATATGATTAAATAAATAGCGGCCCTGAAGGGGGGTGAACGGGCAGACTTGCTTGGTTGCTTGATAGACTTATGAAGTAACTTACTTAATGGGAGGAATTAGGGTGTCTATGATAAAGAAAAATAAATGGTTGAACGTGAGTATTACTGCCGCATTAGCCGTTGGTGTATTAGCGGGTTGTGCTTCAAATGATGGAAAAAACAATACAAACCAAACGGCCGGAGACGATAAAAAACAAGAGCCGATTACATTGACCTGGTTTGATTCAAATACCAAGGGAGAACCTTTCACTGATGCTATTGCGCAGGAAATCACCAAAAAAACAGGCATTTCGATCTCAATCCAGCAGCCAACGGGTAATCCTACGGAAAAGCTGAGCTTGATGCTTGCCAGTGGTGACTATCCAGATGTGGTTGTAATGAGCCGGGGCGATGCTTCCCTCGATAAATACATTACAAGTGGCGCATTTATAGCGCTCGATGAGTTAATTGAGAAAAGTGGACCAGACATTAAAGAAATGTACGGCGACACATTGATCAAAACACGTTATAAGGATGGGAAAAACTATTATCTAGCTAACTGGTATGGCCTGGATAGTGATCCTGTTTTCGGTATGCTGATGAGAAAAAATCTGGTTGCGGACCTAGCTCCAGATAAGGCAGATGGCTCCACCCCACTCACAACGGATGAGTTTGAAGCACTTTTAAAGAATTTTAAAGAGAAAAACAAGACAATTGATGGAAAAGAAACTGTTCCAATGACGATGAACGGTGAGAATATGGGCGCCAACCTCGGTACATTTAAAGGGATGTGGGGTCTGAGAACCTACTATGATAATAATGGAACATTACAATATGATGTTAAGGATCCAAAGTATCGCGAGATGCTGCTTTATGTGAACAGTCTGTATAGAGAAGGTCTAATCGAAAAAGAGTTTGCCATCAGCAAAACACAAACCTGGATTCAAAAGCTGGCTACCGGCGCAGTGTTCTCCACACCAGGCGCATACTGGGACCCAGGTAATGCAAATGGTACTCTGAAGAAGGATGGCGGAGATGATAATCAGTTCTTCCCCTACAAGGTTGTAGCTCCAGGCACTGAGACCTCCCAAACAACATTCGGACCAAGAAGCTCACTTGGATGGGATGCTATTGCCATTACGAAAAATAACAAACACCCTGAAGAAACTATCAAGCTGTTCAACTACCTAGCGAGTGACGAAGGACAACATTTGCTGCTATGGGGTAAGGAAGGCGAGCAGTACACCATGGTGGATGGAAAGAGACAACCAGACCCTGCATTCCTGCAAAGCTTCAAGGATAACTGGGACGATGCTGTGAAGAAGAGCGGTGTTCGTAAATGGTTGTGGTTTGTTAAAAATGGTCTGGATGCCAATGAACAGCCATACGATATGGCCGTTAAATACCAACGTAGTGAAATTGACGAAATGGCCATTAAGAGCCTTGGAGATTCCGTATGGGATACAGCAGAATTTGATAACTTAGGCCCTGACGGCGGAACGCCTGAAGCGCTGACAGCGCAAAAAGTAAAAGATATTATGGACCAAAGCATTACGAGAGTAATCATCGCTCCTTCTGAAGCCGAAGCCAATTCTACATTCGACAAGATGCTTGCGGATATGAAAAAAGCTGGGGATGAAAAAGTAGAAGAAATCTTCAATCAGAAGTATAGCGAACGTATGGAATTGTGGAACTCAAAATAATATATTTATCTATGTAAAAGCTTCCTCTCTGCATTTCAGCAGAGGGAAGCTTTTTGTTGTATAAAAAAGCTAAACCAGCCGATTAACATGTGCATTCCTGCGGAAATCAAGCGGGGCTTGATGATAGAATTTTTTGAATTGATGATAGAAATGACTGACATTCTCGAAGCCGGATTCCAAAGCGATATCGACCACACGCAGCTCGGTAGTGAGCAGTAGGTTGCGGGCTACATTGAGCTTTAGCTGGTTGATATATTCCGTAGGCGTCTGGTTCAAGTATTGCCGGAAGGCGCGGTTCACATGGCCGGCGCTTCTCCCTGACAGCTCGTATAAGGCATGAAGTCCACGGTGCAAATTATCCTTTAAATGCATTTTGGTTATGGCATGCTCTAGCCAGAGTGGGAATTCTGGTTGAGCGACTGTCTCTGCGGAGAAAAAATGCTGGGTGAGTGTATCGACGAGCAGGCCTTTTAGAAAAATCCGGGACTTAACCTTGTCTAGGGTTGATAGGATGCGAATGCGTTCCATAGAACGGACGAAACTAGCCATTTCCAGCTGAGATAACATGGCGATTCGGGGGAGAGGCGTGTTCAGCAATCCGTGCAAAAACTCCTCTTCATTCAGATAAGTTAAAGCATCTTCAATGAGGCTTTTGCGGCAGGGAATGTTCAGGAAACGGCAATCGCTATCACCATCTGCTTCATATCTGTGGGTATCACTGGGCCGAATAAAGACAAGGCAGCCAGTCTGAAGCAGCTGCGCTGTCCCGTTAACAATATGCTGACATCTGCCTTCTGTGAGAATGAAAAATTCATAGAAATCATGCGTATGTTCTGGAGATACCTGACTTAAGGACTCCACCCAGAAAGGGTCTGCTAGTAGTTCAGGATTCATATGGCTTGCCTCGGTGTATTTGAACATGTTCGTCCTCCAGTGTATTAATGATGTTAAAATAGCACATGATTCTCGAGAACACAACACAAGAAATATAAAGATATTATTGATAGACTTGATCTATAAGAAGGCAAAATAGCACATTTTGGAGGCGGGAGAAAATGCATCTTGTAGATCTAAATGGCAAATGGAAAATGAGACGTCTGCATGAGCCGAACTGGCTGGAGGCTAGTGTGCCAGGTTCTGTCTATCACGATTTATTGAATGCCGGAGAAATGCCGGATCCGTTCTATCGTGAGCAGGAATATGAGGTTCTGGAATTATCCAATTACGATTACGAATATCAGCGTTGCTTTCAAGTGGAAGCTGAAGTGTTACAGCATGACCGCGTATTTCTGCTGTGTGAGGGGCTGGATACGTTATGCGAGCTTTTTGTGAATGGAACTAACATTCTGAACAGTGATAATATGCACCGGACGTATGAAGTGGACATTAAGTCAGTGTTGAAGCAAGGCGATAACACCATTCACGCGATTTTTCGTTCCCCAGTGGAATTTGCTCTGCGGAAGCAAGCGGAGCTGCCGCTTAGCAGTTGTGCTGATGCAGTGGAGGGAATATCCCATCTGCGCAAAGCACATTCCATGTTCGGCTGGGACTGGGGTCCGAAGCTGCCCGATCTTGGAATCTGGAGAAGTCTCTCCATTCAGGGGTATGACAGTGCCCGTGTTGACGATGTTTATATTACACAATTTCACGAGCCGGATAAGGTTACTCTGGATGTTCGGGTAAGAACAGAGAGTTGGCAGGAGGTTGAACGGGAAATCGTAGTCAGCGTTCACACTCCAGCAGGTGTGGCCGTTGAACGTCGTGTGTCCGAAACTGCGGGAGAAGATCATCATATTACACTGGAAATTATGGAGCCAGAGCTGTGGTGGCCGAATAATCTGGGTGCACAACCCCTGTATAACGTCGAGGTTGTACTGTTGCAGAAGGGACAGGAGCTGGATCGTCGAGAACTGCGGATTGGATTAAGAACGATTTCTGTGAAGCAGGAAGAAGACCAGTGGGGACAATCATTCGCTTTTGAAATCAACGGCGTACTTATCTTTTCTACAGGTGCCGATTATATTCTGGAAGATAATCTTCTGCCTCGCGTGACTAAGGAGCGCACGGATCGCTTGCTCCAAAGCTGCGTGGCTGCTAACTTTAATACCATTCGTGTATGGGGTGGCGGTTATTATCCTGACGATTATTTTTATGATCTATGCGATGAATATGGGCTTATCGTCTGGCAGGATCATCTGTATGCCTGCGGGATCTATGCACTGACAGAATCTTTTGAGGACAATATCACACATGA
The DNA here is from genome assembly GCF_037965665.1 of Paenibacillus sp. FSL L8-0333. Lineage (NCBI taxonomy): Bacteria > Bacillati > Bacillota > Bacilli > Caryophanales > Paenibacillaceae > Paenibacillus > Paenibacillus sp. FSL L8-0333. The sequence continues at coordinate 5,050,390 of NZ_CP150186.1, read as the reverse complement.
GACGATGGACAACATGAAGCGCTTACGCCATCACGCATCGTTAGGCTTGTGGTGCGGTAACAACGAACAGGAGATGGCTTGGGTCGATTGGGATTGGGAGAATCATTATTCGCTCCAGCTAAAGGCCGACTATATCAAGCAATATGAAGTGCTTCTGCCGGCTATCGCTAAGGAAGTTGATCCCAATACCTTCTACTGGCGTGCCTCTCCTTCCTCTAAAGGAAGCTTTGATAAACCGAATGACGAGAACTATGGAGACATGCATTACTGGGGCGTTTGGCATGGCAAGGAGCCTTTTACCGATTACCGGAAGCTCTATCCGCGTTATATGTCTGAGTTTGGCCTGCAATCCTTCCCAAGCTTGAAGACGATTGAATCCTTTACGTTGCCGGAGGATCGCAATATTTTCTCCTATGTCATGGAGTCCCACCAGAAGAACAATACCGGAAATGAGAAAATTCTCTATTATATCGGCGAGACCTACAAATATCCGAAGGATTTTGAATCTATTCTCTATGCGTCCCAGCTTATCCAAGCCGAAGGCATGCGCTGTGGCGTAGAGCATTGGCGTAGACATAGAGGGCGCTGCATGGGCGCATTGTATTGGCAGTTGAACGATTGTTGGCCGGTTGCTTCCTGGTCTAGCATCGATTATTATGGCCGGTGGAAAGCAATGCATTATACAGCTAGACGTTTTTTTGCTCCAGTTCTTGCTTCTGCACATGACGAAGGAACCGTAGTTTCCCTGCATGTCTCTAATGAGAGCAGAGAGAAGGTGAGTGGTGAATTAAGATGGAGACTGCTTACTCCGACATCAGAGGTTCTAATGGAAGGTGCGAAGTCGGTGAAGATTGAGGCTTTAAGCAGTGCCGAGTTCGATCGGCTTGATTTTGGTCATGTCTTGGATACAAAAGAGAAGAAACGTAAAGCTTATCTGGAATATGTATTTGAGGTAGAGGGGGAGACGATAAGCGGGGGAACCGTCTTGTTCGTTAAGCCGAAACATTTCAGCTTTGTTGATCCTGAGCTTGAAGCCGTACTCACTGAGGAAGCAGAACAATTCGTTATTACTGTGAAGTCAAAAGCATATGCCTGTTTCGTCGGACTTGATTTCAAGGAAAGAGATGCGATCTTCAGTGATAACTATTTCGACCTATCAGCTGGCGTTTCAAGAACCGTTACGGTTGCTAAAAAAGATCTCGATAAACCAGCTACGGCTGAGGAACTGCGTACCCAGCTTACTGTACGTTCCGTCTTTGATATTTAAGAAAAAGGTTATTTTCCTACTATATCCTAGGCTGTCAATCTCCAAATGACAGTTTGATGATATATATTTTAGTGGTTTAGACTCTGTGTATAGATAGATCAATATTTTACTATAATAGGTATAGATATTAAGATTGTATACCCTTCCATTTCACTCTAAAATAGACTTCGAAGAAGCATTAATTACAAACTATAAACGTTCTATTGAGCTACCTTAAGGAGAGTGCAAACATATTATGGGTATTTATTATGATGACAACCGCAAGGTGTTTCATTTACAGTCTGAGAAATCCAGCTATATTATTGAAATGATCAAAGGTGTTATTCCAGCGCATGTCTACTGGGGCCCAAAATTGGCAGGGAGAGAATTTCAACATCCGTTGAATTTGGTGGAACGTTGCTCTTTTAGTCCAACTTATTTGCAGGAGGATAAAAATATCTCCCTCGACACCTTGCCAAGCGAATTCCCTTCTTATGGAAACGGTGATTTCCGCGAGCCGGCACTTGAGGTTCACCTAGTAGATGGCACGACCGTAACGGATTTCCGTTATAAGAGCCACACCATTAATAAAGGAAAACCTGCACTCAAGGGTCTGCCTGCTACTTATGTTGAAAGTGAAGAAGAAGCAGAGACCCTGGAAATTATACTGCAAGATGATAAAACAGGATTGATCGCTGCCTTGAGCTATACCGTATTTAACAATCAGGATGTTATAACACGTTCCGTGCGGATTGAGAATCTGGGTAAGGACAATCTGGTTCTGAAAAGAGTATTAAGCGCGAATGTTGACTTCCATGATTCTGACTATGACATGCTGCAATTATCCGGTACTTGGACTAGAGAACGCCATATTCACAAAAGACCACTCGTTCCTGGCATCCAGCGGATTGACAGCAAACGCGGCTCCAGCAGCCATCAGCAGAATCCTTTTATGGCCTTGCTTGCAAAAGATGCAACAGAGGATCATGGCGAAGTTTACGGGTTCAGCCTTGTGTATAGCGGAAGTTTCCTTGCCCAAGCAGAAGTGGATCAATACGGAATTTCCAGAGTAGGGATCGGTATTCAACCTTTTAACTTTCAGTGGTTGCTTGAACCGGGCGAATCCTTTCAGGCTCCAGAAGCCGTATTGGTAAGATCCAGTGAAGGGCTTGGTGGATTATCGAGAACCTATCACCGTCTGTATCGGACCCGATTATGCAGAGGTGAATTCCGCGATAGCAAGCGTCCTATTCTGATCAACAACTGGGAAGCGACTTATTTTAATTTTAATGCGGATAAAATCAAAGAAATTGCTAAAGCAGGCAAAGAGCTAGGCCTGGAGCTGTTCGTGCTGGATGACGGCTGGTTCGGCAAACGTGATAACGACGACAGCTCCCTGGGAGACTGGGTAGAGGATCGTCGCAAGCTTCCTGAAGGTCTTGGAAAGCTAGGCGAAGATATCACGGCAATGGGCATGGAATTCGGATTATGGTTCGAGCCAGAAATGGTATCGCCAGAAAGTGATCTTTACCGTGAACATCCAGACTGGTGTCTCCATGTACCTGGGCATAAAAGTTCGTTAGCCCGCCAGCAGCTAGTGCTGGATTTATCCCGCAAGGATGTATGCGATTATATCGTCGAGTCAGTTAGCTCGGTATTGTCATCTGCTCCGATTACTTATGTGAAATGGGATATGAACCGGAATATGACAGAGATTGGATCAGCGCTTCTTCCAGCCGAACGTCAACGCGAAACGGCACACCGTTATATCCTTGGACTTTATGATGTGCTGGAACGTATCGTTTCCCGTTTCCCTCATATTTTGTTCGAAAGCTGCTCTGGTGGTGGCGGACGATTTGATCCGGGGATGCTGTATTATATGCCACAGACCTGGACTAGCGATGATACGGATGCAGTGGAAAGATTAAAGATCCAATACGGAACAAGTATTGTGTATCCAGCGAGTTCAATGGGTGCCCATGTGTCGGCTGTTCCTAACCATCAGGTGCATCGTATTACTCCTTTGGAGACACGTGGTCATGTCGCGATGTCGGGTAATTTCGGCTACGAGCTGGATTTGACCAAGCTTACTGAAGCTGAACGCGAGGATATCCGCAAGCAGGTTTCGGAGTACAAGGAACTGAGAATGCTGATTCAGTACGGTGATTTCTATCGACTGCTTAGTCCTTTTGAAGGAAACGAGACGGCATGGATGTTTGTTTCCGCTGATAAAAAAGAAGCCTTCGCCACCTACTTCCAAGTTCTGGCCGGGCCTAATCCACCGTTGCGCAGATTACGTCTGAAAGGACTCGACCCTGCAAAATCGTATAAGCTTGAGCTTAACGGCGGAGTATACAGAGGGGATGAGCTGATGCACTTCGGACTCACGCTTCCACAGCTAGAGGGCGATTTCAGAAGCCTACTTTTCGTGCTTAGAGAAGTTTAATCAAAAAAGGAGGGTGCCCCGAAATGATATGCTCCCCATATAGTAGACAGGTGAAATAATAAAAACCTGTCGCTGTATGGGGAGCATTTTTATGGAACAAAAGAAGTATACAGCACTGGAAAAGTTAACGATTCTCCAAGAAATTGAACGGGGCGACATTGGTTTGAAAGCTGCGGCCCGGAAGTATGGAATATCCAAAAACTCTATAGTGAAGTGGCGGCAACGTTATCAATTGTATGGATACGAAGGGCTGGAAGTCCGAAGCTACAATCGTACGTATTCTGCAGAACTTAAACTCTATGCCGTTAAGGATTATCTCGAGGGAGGATTGTCGCAAAACCAAATCATCTGCAAGTATAAGATTGCAAGTGCAACCCAACTCGCCAACTGGATTAGGAAGTATAATGGTCATAGCAACAGCTTAACAGCTCATTCAGGAGGAACTAAAGCTATGACCAAAGGACGCGTAACCACTTGGCAGGAACGGATAAATATCGTGCTGTACTGCCTTTCGAACGGAGAAGACTATGCGAAGGCGGCAAGCCATTTTCACGTGTCTTACCAACAAGTATATAGCTGGGTAAAGAAGTACGAAGCAGGTGGTGAAGAGGCATTACGAGACGGTAGAGGACGCACCAAAGCGCCTGAAGAACTTACGGAAGCAGATCGCCACAAACTCGCGATGCAAAAGCTGGAATACGAGAATGCACGCCTGCGTGCGGAGAATGCTTTTCTAAAAAAGTTAGAGGAACTCGAAAAGAGGAGGCGTTAAGAACCATTCGCCAGGTGAATATCTACCTGGCCATTCAGGCTGTTCAGCAGGAACAGTCTTGCTCCATTCGGCTTTTGTGTGACATCGCAGGGATTTCACGGTCAAGTTATTACAAATGGTTGAATCGCAAACCCAGTTTTCGAGAGGCTGACAACGAGAAACTGACAGAGGCCATGCTCCTCTTGTATGAGAAGGTGGAACGAACCTTTGGGTATCGCCAATTGACCCTGCATTTGCGCAGACAAATGGATAAATCTATTAACGCAAAGCGAGTGTACCGGCTGATGAGATGCCAAGGTATCCAGTCAGTCATCCGCAGAAAGAGAAAGAAGTATGTAGGCTCCACGCCTCAGCAGGTTGCAGAGAATGTGCTGAACCGTAATTTTGAGGCTGAAGCTCCAAACCAAAAATGGGTAACGGATGTAACGGAATTCAAATACGGCAACGGCAAGAAGGCGTATTTAAGTGCAATAAAAGATCTGTATGACAAGTCCATTGTTGCTTACGTTCTGGGTCATTCCAATAATAATTCGCTAGTTTTTAACACACTGGAATTAGCTTTGCAGGCAGCACCGGAGAGCCGAACCTTACTCCATAGCGACCGTGGTTTCCAGTATACCTCTCTGCATTTTAAGAAGATGCTGGACGATGCAGAACTGAAGCAAAGCATGTCCCGAGTAGGCTGCTGCATTGACAATTCGCCGATGGAATCCTTCTGGGGAACATTGAAATGTGAGAAGTACTACTTACATACCTACCAGACCTTTGAAGAACTCCAAACAGATATTGATACCTACATTCACTTTTATAATAACGAACGGTTACAGGCAAAACTAAACGGCCTCAGTCCCATTGAATTTAGGACTAAGGCCGCTTAAACTACTTTTATTTTTTGTGCTGTCTACTTGACGGGGTGCAGTTCAAAAGCCATTGGATGCTGGGCACCTTCCTTTTTTTTCTCCTTTTTTGAGTTCTTTTGTGACTAGCTGCGCGCCCGAAGCTGTTATTGGATGGGGCGCTTTGCGAGATATGCTTACTTGGCCGGGGACTACCAGACGTGAATTAGTGCTACTTGCAAGTAGCTTGGCGCCACTGGAGCTGATTGTTTATACTGAAGCCGGCGGGCTCAAATTGGTGGACCATGTAAGTTGCTTACCCAGCCAACACAGTGCTATCGGACTCAAATGCCGCTAACCGCTCTCTTTCCACACATTTGGAGTTTTATCGGACCGCATAGTCGCTATTGGCTCGAAAAGTACCTAACATGCACAACTTTCGAAGGAATAGCTGCACTGGAGTCCGAAACTATGCTCAAAAGGCGGGAAATTGGCAAATAGCGTCATTGGGGTCCGAAAGTGGCGGTGGAGGGGGGACTCGGTGCTTTCGGACGCGAATTAGGGTGTTTAACAAGATGCTTACCTAGCCGGGGACTGCTGCACGCGAACTAGTACGACATGCAAGTTGCTTACCCGTCCAACACAGTGCTATCGGACTCATATGCCGCTAACCGCAGCCTTTTCACACATTTGGTGTTTTATCGGACCGCATAGTCGCTATTGGCCCGAAAAGTACCTAATATGCACCTCTTTCGAAGGAATAGCTGCACTGGAGTCCGAAACTGTGCTCAAAAGACGAAAAATTGGCAAATAGCGTCATTGAGGTCCGAAAGCGTCGGGGGATGGTTGTGACTCGGTGCTGCCGTACGCGAATTAGGGTGTTTAACAAGATGCTTCCTAGCCGTGGGCTAGCGTACGCGAATTGGTGCACCATGCAAGTTGCTTACCCAACCAACACAGTACTATCGGACTCAGATGCCGCTAACTGCAGTCTTTTCACACATTTGGAGTTTTATCGGACCGCATAGTCGCTATTGACTCGAAAAGTACCTAATATGTACCTCTTTCGAAGGAATAGCTGCACTGGAGTCCGAAACTGTGCTCAAAAGGCGAAAAATTAGCAAATAGCGTCATCTGGGTCCGAAAGCGGCGGGGGATGGTTTTGAGTTGGCGCCACCAAATCTGAATGGTTACTACTTGCATCCACCGGCCCCGAATTAGCACGCCACGCATGCCACTCAGCTCTATCAAAGCCGAATGGTTATGCCGAGCAACATCAATTTTCAAAAAACACATGTTTGGACAGGAACTCCAGATCCTGCTCGCGGTAAGTGGAGGGGCTGACTCCAAAATAGGAACGAAAGACTTTGCCGAAATAGCTGGCATTGTCAAACCCGGTGTCCACAGCGATCTGGTAGATCGTCTGATCTGTTGTTTTCAGCATAGATGCTGCCAGCTCGATCCGTCTCCTTCTTAAATACTCAAAAGGCGAGAGATTGATGTTTTTTTGAAATAGCCTGCAAAGATGATGTTTGGAAATTCCAACATGTGCGGCGACATCGTCTAAGCTAAGGTTATTATTGTGCAGATCATTTTTCATAAATTGTATAGCAGCATGAAGTTTGTCATTTTTTATATAGGTGGTTAACAAATTCGGTTTCTTGAGGTATTTCTCCATGGACAATATCCACTGAAAGGCTTTCCCCGTTAGAAAATGCAAATCTCTTTCTTCATCAACCTGGATATCCTTGAACATACTCCACAATAAATCCATCGGAACCGATTCCTGAGGGAGTTCTATAATGGGACCGCCATGTGCGATCAGCTGGTTCCAGAGTGAAATAGCTAGAGGCCCTCGTACATTCAGCCAAATGAATTCCCAAGGCTCTGTACCTTCCTCCGGATAATAATATCTGTGTAAACTGGGGACAGTCACTAGGAAAGCTTTGCCCTTCGTTAATGGGTGAACAACCCCGTCTATTTCAATTCTACCCTCTCCAGATAAGGTGTACTGAAAAATAACACAACTTCTCTCCGTCCGGTTCTGGCCGTTAAATGAATATGCCGGAGTCTCGGCTTGTTCCCAGCCAATTGAATCAAACAGAAGCATAGAAGCTTGTTCTTCCGAGCGAATGGTATAGGAGGAGCGCAACATTAGCAGGTTTCCTTTCCATGGTTCGTTACTTCATTCAAAGTGTAAACTTTTTTGCTGATCTGTTCAATTTTTGTTTCATTTAATCTGCTGTCTTCGATATTGATAAGGCGTAATGCCATACTGATCTTTGAATAGCTTAATGAAATATTGTGGCTTTTTGTAGCCGACTAGATGTGAAATATCGAGCACATGTAAGTTGGAATCGATCAATAACTTGGAGGCCTTTTCCAAGCGTTTAGAAGAAATGTAGCTCGATAAATTTTCGCCCGTCTCCTGCTTATAAAATTTGGACAGGTAAACAGGATGGAGGTGAACAATTTTCCCTAAGTCCTCCAGGCTCAAGCATTCACTAATATGATTGGAGATATAGGCTTGAATGGTATGGACAATATTTTGATTGGAAAATTTAGCGCTTCTATCTAATTGGGTGAGGCTCTGCAAGATGGATTGAAGAGCCGTATTTGGCTCTGATAATTGATTGAAAATCCAGTCTGCGGCCTCAGCTGATTGTATTTTAGCGGTTGTGGAATACAGCAAATTAATGAATTCGAGCAGGTAGAGGAGCTTTTGTTTTTTGACAGTGAGCTTGGCAAAGTTTTTTAAAATGTTTTTTCTGGTTTGCTCCCATTCTCCAAGCTCTAATTTAGGGAGAGCACTAGAGTCATGCAGCATAGTAAAGTCACTGGTACCTATATTTTCATTAAAAAAGAAATGATAAAAAATATGCCGAACAGCATGCTTTTGAGAAAATTCAAACGGCTCGGAAAAAGAAATGGAATCGACGCTGCTTGCCACAGTTTCGGTATTTGATTCTGGAATAATTCCAGTAATGGCTGATGGAGTGGTCCAAATAAAGTCTCGTCCACCATTATGATCTTTTAACATCATTTCATCTTTCCCACTAGCCCCTGAGACATGAAAAAAGCAAAAATGCTCATTCCGGAAGGTAGAATCGAATGTACTGTAATCATTACGTATTGGGGAAGATTCGCTAATAACAGATAGCAGGTAACCTAGCCCATCTATCTTTTTCTCTGCCACTGGGGTTTTTGAGGGTTTCTCAGCGATACTCTTAATAACTTGACTCATGGCTTTTTCCATATCCTCTTTATCTACCGGCTTGAGTAAATAATCCAAAGCGCCCAGACGGATGGCTTGCTGTGCATAATCAAATTGAGAATAACCGGAAAGAAAAATCACCTTGGTTTTGAGCTTTTTTTCATGAACATGATGCAGTAAATCAATGCCGGATACCTCGGGCATACGAATATCTGTAATAAGAATATCTATATGATTCTGATTCAATAGCTCCTTGGCTTCAATCGAATTTGTTGTCGTCTCAATATGCTCAATCCCAAATTTGTTCCAATCCAGAAGGTGTTTTAAATATTCAACGATGTAATGCCCGTCATCAACTATCAGTAGTCGCATATTGACCTCCTTCATCCAGCGAGAAATCTATGAATGCCAGCACGGATAAACCGCCCCAGTCATTAATGAAGAAACGCAGTCCGCTTAATTCACCATACGCATTTTTGAGGCGATGATGAATGTTCCAAAGACCAATTCCTCTTGATCCTTCAGGAGGGGATTCATTCTCAAGCCTGGCCATTAGCTGGTGTATTTCCTCAGCAGTAAGCCCCTTACCATCATCGGCTACAATAATTAACGCTCCAGTATCAAGTGCTTTTACATCTATAGTAACGCGATAAGCCCCTTGCTGTTCTTCAATCCCATGCTGAATCGCGTTCTCGACCATAGGCTGGATAATCAGTGGCATAATCAGATGCTCTCCCAGTTCAGGGGGCAGGTTGATTTCATAATTTATTTTTTTGGAAAGTGACATGATGGATAAAAAATGATCGGCAAGCTGCAATTCAGAAGCCAACGTAACATTATCTGAATTCATTTTTGTTAAATAACGATAGTACTCTGCTAAATGTTTGCTCATCTGCATTACGGCTTCCGGTGAAGTTTTTGCCACAGCCATAATGAAAAACAGATTATTGTAAAGAAAATGTGGATTGATCTGAGCCTGCAGCTGTTTCACTTCCGCGTTTCTGCGCAGCTCGGTTTCTATTTTTAATGAAGCGAATAAAGCCTGTATTTTGGCGACCATGTGGTTAAAGCTTTTAAATAGACTATAAAATTGATTGTCCGGGTTCTCACTAATTCTGGTGCTGTAATTCCCTTGTTCCACTTGGTAGAATTTCTTGTCGAGCAGATATACATTGCGATAATAGTTTCGATAGAACATAAAAATCACGATAAGGCCAATGATCAAGATCATTAAGATGCTGACAAAAAACACCTGTTTATTCTGGTTAAGCGGATTCAAAAAATCACTCATTCGCGTATAGGTAACTAGATACGTATCAATCGGATCAATATACTTCGATAAAACATAATAATCGTCATCGTTGATATGATAGTCAAACTTTAGAATTTCATGTGCATTGGGTGTTATCGTCTCCTTGGCTTTTTCCTCGATTCGAATATCCACCGCTTTATTGCTAATCATCAAACTCTTGTTCACAAGCAAAAAGGCATTGGAGCTCTCACCGCCACTCACTGCTTTTTCTAAAAGACTTGTTAAATACTCCTTTTTCAGCTTAACGCCCACAATGTATTGAATATTGGCAGGATTCTTAGGCTCATGAATATAAGGGTAGATTGAAAAATAATACAAATTATTATTAACAATCTGCCAGCCTCGCTGCGTGACCTTCTGAAAGGGCTGTTTGGCAAGCGAATCATGACCCGTGAAAATAAAAGTGCCGTCCGTTTTCCAGTAGATACCGATAGATTCAATGGCCTGACTGGAGAGGAGTGGTGCTGATATGCGGTCATAGATATCGTTTTTTTTCATCTGGGCATCGTAATTGTTCATCTCTTGTATTTTGCTTTGATAGAAACGTACGGAGGTGTCGGCTGTATATTGGATGCCATACAAACTTGCCTCAGAGATGATGCCATCCAGTATGCTTTCCGTATAAGCTAGCTGATTTTTGGAGGAGTTAACCAAGCTCTCTTGAATGGTTTTGGAACCTAGGGAGTTCATTATGAAAAACAAACTTAAGGTAAGTAAAAGGAAAAAAACGAAAAAATATATGAATCGTTTCATATTTACTTTTTTAATCATAAGCATTACTCCTGTCGCTAGGACTCGTGTGAATTCATCATAAGCCATATATTCCAAAAGAAAAAGGGAAGAGCTCTCGCAAAATGAAAGCGTTTATAAAGATGTTTAGCGAGTGGTTATGATATTTAATTTGAGACATTTTCGAATGAAAGCGCTTTTGTTAACATTAAATCAGAAAGAAATTAGCAGCCAAGAATGTAAAAGGGGGTAAGCACAATAGCACAGATAATGAATACCCAGCTCAAATGGAGTGAGAAAGCCAACGTTAAAAAAAACAGGAAAAATCCTTGGAAAAAGGAAATTAAAAAAAATTGGCCATTGTATGTTTTATGTATCCCAGCTTTGGTATTCGTTCTAATTTTTGCCTACGGTCCTATGGTCGGATTAGTGATGGCCTTTCAGGATTACAAGCCCTGGCTTGGAATTACAGGTTCAACTTGGATTGGTTGGGATAACTTCGCAAGAATCTTTCAATATAAAGAGGCGACACAATCTATTATCAACACCCTCATTATTGCTGTAATCAAAATTATAGTCGGAATTATCGTTCCTATCTTTATGGCGATTCTGCTAAGCGAGATTAGAAACATGGGGATTAAAAAGAGTATTCAAACCTTGGTCTATTTACCGCATTTCCTCTCTTGGGTAACCGTTGCCGGAATCATGATTGATATCCTGGGTCTTGACGGGGGCATAAATCATTTTCTTACGAATTTCCTCGGACTAAAACCCATTTTCTTTTTGGGTGATCCTACGCTGTTCAGACCGACGATCATCATCAGTGATTTATGGAAAAACTTCGGATTTGGCATGATTGTTTACTTAGCGGTGATCACAGGGATCGACCCTTCTTATTATGAGGCCGCCGAGATAGACGGCGCGTCACGCCGCCAACAAATACGCCATGTTACCTTACCGAGTATGATGCCGATGATCATCGTAATTGCGACGTTAAGCCTTGGAAATATTTTGGATGCAGGATTTGACCAAATCTTTAACTTATACAATCCACTCGTATATAGTACGGGAGATATCATCGATACTTATGTTTACCGGTCATCCTTATTGAATGGCCAATACGGTTTTGGTACCGCTGTTGGGTTGTTTAAATCTGGCATCAGCTTCATTTTAATCGTAATTTCCTATCGAATTGCTTACAAGGTAGCTAACTACAAAATATTTTAAGTCGAAGTTGTTAAGCCTTCAAAACAGTTAGGAGGAATGGGAGTGTATTATAAATCCAAGGGATATAGGATATTTTCGATTTTCAATCATATCCTCCTGATTCTAGTAGCCTTATCGTGTTTATTGCCTATGCTTCATTTGCTAGCACAATCATTTAGCAGTAAGACAGCGGTAAATGGGAATTTGGTATCCTTTTGGCCGGTGGACTTTAATATCGAAGCCTATGTGAAAACTTTTAAAAACACGAATTTTACAGGCTCCATGAGAATCTCAGTGGTCCGGACGGTGCTGGGGACGTTAATTAGCATGTTTATTATTACAACGGCAGGGTATGCCTTGTCCAAAGATTTCCGTGGGCGTAATGCTTTAATGTGGATTTTTATTTTCACGATGTTGTTTTCCGGTGGATTGATTCCTTCTTATATATTGGTTACGAAACTTGGGCTCAAGGATACGATCTGGTCGCTCGTTCTTCCCGGTGCCTTCGGAGCTTACAATTTGATTCTGATTATGAATTTCTTTAAAACAATCCCTAAGGCGCTTGAAGAGGCGGCATTTATCGATGGGGCTTCGTTCTTCGTCATTTTCCGGAAAATCTATCTTCCGCTTTCCCTTCCCGGTCTGGCAACCGTCGGATTGTTTATCATGGTAGGGAGCTGGAACGCATGGTTTGATGGGATTTTGTATATGTCGAATACAACGGACTATCCGTTAGCTTCATTCTTACAGACTGTAGTTGTACAAGGTTCAGCGCAGAGTATGGCACTTAGTCAATCAGAAGCAGCCGCGTTGTCAGAACAGAGTATCAAAGCTGCGCAAATTTTTATTAGCACACTGCCCATTATCCTTGTGTACCCATTTCTACAGAAGTATTTTGTCAAAGGCATCGTTCTGGGTGCTGTAAAAGAATAACGTGACCAACATATAAAACTTAAATTTAAAGGAGCATATCAATGAAAAAAACAGGGGCCTTAATTACGACTACTGTATTGATGGCGGGATTACTAGCGGGCTGCGGCTCAAACGGTAAAGAATCTAATGCGGCAGAAGCGGTTCTCAAAGACGGCAAATACGATCCTCCTATTACTATTAATATCGCCAAGCAACAAGATGAGAATGCCGGTAAATATATCAACGGGGAGAGCTTAAATGATAATGTGTTGACCCGCTGGGGTGTAGAGAATCTAGGGATTAACATCCAAACTACTCTTTTGGGCGGTGATGCCTCCCAATATAATACGAAACTTCGTTTAGCGCTCACTGGTTCCGAGAAGCTCCCGGATGTTTTGCCAGTGTATGATACCTCACTAGAAAATGATTTGATTCAATCAGGACTTGTAAAAGATATTGCGGAAGACATAAACAAATACATGCCTGAGCGTCTGAAAGAAATATATAAACAATATCCAACAACGTTCAACCCGGTTATCCAGAATGGCAAGGTTTATGGGATGGCGATTTCGCCCAACCTCACCGAAGGTGAAGTCATGCTTATCCGTCAAGATTGGTTAGATAAATTAAATTTAAAAGCGCCAACAAATATAGATGAATTTGAACAGGTTATCGCTGCCTTTACGAATGATGATCCGGACGGTAACGGAAAAAATGATACTTATGGATTTGATTTCTCGGGAAAAGATTCTTACAACACGGGCTGGGTAAGCGACTCTGTAATGATTTTTAGTGCTTATACAGGGAAGAGTCTCCCCGGCCAATGGTATAACGACAATGGTAAACTCACTTACGGTTCTGTCGCTGATGGGACAAAAGATGCGTTAGCTAAACTTCGCGATTGGTACTCCAAAGGGTATTTAAATAAGGAATTGGCTACACAGGGTGCATGGGATGCACTTGCGGATTTCACTGAAGGTAAAGCAGGGATTATTATTGGCCGTCCTTGGCTGTACGGCAGTGTTAAAGATGTGGAAACTAACGTAAAAGGGGCTAAAATCAAAGCTTACCCAACAATCAACGGTGTAAGTGGGGATCGAACCTACCAATCCGGTCAACAGAACGATGGTGTCTTTATGTTTAATAAAGACTTTAACAATATGGAAGCTTTCTTCTTGTATTATGACAAGCTTTACGATGCGGCATTTGGTACCGGAGATTTCAAATATGGTTATGCTCAGGGATATGATTATGACATCGTAGGCGATGAAGTGGTATTCGATTCAAAAAAATTCAACACTCCTTTGGATGCCGCTCAAGGTGTAGGGAAAATGGCTTTTACCAAAAATACACCAAGTGTTGATGGCCCAGGTAAATCTTTTTATGATCTTTCCAAAGGTGCAAAAGCAGAGAATGGGGTCTTGATCAGATCGGCATCAAATGATGAAACAGCCAAAGAGGGATATGTGATTTCCTATGAGAATAGAGAGTCGCTGCTTCCAAATGCATTTAACGGTCCGCCTACCAAGACCATGCAGACAACCTGGGAGCAACTGAATACGATGGAAAAGGAAACCTTCACCAAAATTATTTACAGTAAAGAGCCGCTAACTGCGTACGATGACTTCGTGAAGCAATGGCATGACAAAGGCGGTACGAAAATTTCCGAAGAAATCAACGAATGGTATAACAATGCTAGCAAGGTGGATGTGATGTCTCAGATGGGATTGAAATAAGTTCGCAAGAACAGCAGGTTCAGTTAAGGCCATCCTTGGCCGAACCTGCTTTTTTGTATAAAAATCTAATCCTCTGGAGGATAATCATGGACGAAAACGCGAATATAGTCACCCTATTAAATAGCGCTCCGCTTCTGGATATGAGCGGGAATCCTGTACATGCACATGGTGGACATATGCTCTATAAGGATGGATATTATTACTGGTTTGGTGAGAACCGGATGGATCGGCGGAGAGTGAACTGCTACCGATCTGTGGATCTAGTGAATTGGGAATGGCGCAATAATGTGCTCACACTCGATTCACCGGTACAGCCGATTTATCACCGCACCACATTAGAGCTTGAACCCTTGGACAGGGAGGGTCGCCCAACGGGTGCGGTAATTGAGCGCCCAAAAGTACTCTACAACAAACTTACAGGGAGATTTGTTATGTGGATGCATTGGGAAAATGGACGCGACTACTCTGATGCGCGCTGCGCGATCGCTGATTGCGGGACGGTAGATGGGGATTATGTTTACCGGGGCAGCTTTAATCCGATAGGTAACATGTCTCGTGACTGCACCTTGTTCCAGGATGACGATGGGACGGCTTATTTTATCTCCGCGGCAAGGGAAAATGCTGATCTTATTATGTATCGTCTGTCACCTGATTACCTCAGCATAGAAGAACAGGTCAAGACCTTGTGGCCCGGACAAGCGCGTGAAGCACCTGCATTAATGAAACGTCAGGGTGTATACTTCCTCATCTCGTCCGCCTGTACGGGCTGGTTGCCTAACCAAGGAACCTATGCCTGGTCCGAGGAATTATTTGGTCGTTGGTCACCCTTGCTGCCTTTGGGCGACATCACTACATACGACAGCCAGCCTGCTTTTATAGTTCCTATTGTAGGAACAGACAATGACCAGTGCTCTTACCTGTATGTTGGGGATCGCTGGGACCCTGCGGATTATTATGCCTCTTCCTATGTATTTCTGCCTCTCAGCTTTCCTTCTGACCGGGAAATGAAGCTTGACTGGGCAGAGCGAACCGTGATTGACCTTAGGAAGGGAATCGTAGCTGTGGAATGCGGCTCTGGTAGTGGTCTGTTCAGATTGAAAAGCTTAGGAATGGGGCTTTATCTGGCGGCGGGAAATCAATCTATTGAACATGAGGAGACCCTGAACGTCGAAGTCCGTACGCTTTCGTATGAAGATCAGCAGCAGAGATGGACGGTTGAATACGGAGAGAAGGGTAGGGCGAGAATTCGAAACAGTGAAAAGGCCTTATCTATTGGCCCGTTGAATTCCTTGCTGCTGGAGCCTATTCGTGACAACGAAGATCAGTTTATATGGTTGCTTACAGAGACAGAAGCAGGTTCACTGACTATTGGGAGCAATGACGGAAGAGTTCTTACCGTAGCAGGAGAACAGCGTGGGGGCTGGGGTTGTGTGTTTCTTGAATCCAAACGCTGCCATGATCCCCGTCTAGGTGCAGACCCGCAGCTTTTTCAACTGATTTCAGTAAGGTAAACAGTTTAGAGAAAAGAGGTATACCGATGAGTTTATCTGTCTCCTTCCCTATGGAATGGTTTAAAAGTGACCCCCATACACAACTTACTGCGACTTCCTCTGAGGCTTTTCAGTTAATCACTACACCAGAAGGTGGTGGAATTGAGCTTCAGCCAGGGCATCTGGAATCCGCCGCTTGGTGCGATTATGGTTTCGTTAATGCTGAGGTTTACCATGAAAGCCATGACGTTCTGGTGCTGTTATTCAGTTTTTATGATCGGGATCATCGCGTCATTACTTATCATGTAGGAATTTTACCTGGTGTGCGCACGAAAATTTGTTTACCTTTGATTCATTTAAATGGAGAAAAGTTGTTCCTCCCCCGTTATCCGGGTGTGATGCAGACAGTACTGAGGGGAGATGCAGGCATCGATCGCAAGCATATCACCCGATTCTCTATCGCTACTCTCCCTTCAACAACAAGTAGAGCCGTGCAAATTAGTGGCTTGGCTCTAAGTCTAACTGAGCCCGTCTTTGAGTATGAACAGCAACCATATATAGATGATCTGGGCCAATTAAAGGGAAGGGGTTGGCCAGGGAAAACGGTTGATGCAGAAGCATTGACGGATCGGCTGCGCGAAGAGCGGCAACTTGCGGCACAAGTTGATCACAGTGGAGGTGACCTCAGCAGGTACGGGGGTTGGAAGGCGCTGAGATTCGCGCCAACTGGATATTTCCGCACGGAATTTGACGGCAGCCGCTGGTGGTTCGTTGATCCAGAGGGTTATGCTCTGTTCAGTACGGGGATGGACTGTGTGGGTCCGGCTTGTTCTATGCATGTAACTGGTATGGAACACTTGATACCCTCGTTGCCGGAGCGGGAAGGAATCTATCAAGAAGCTTGGTCACAGGATGGCGAGGAATTCAGCTTCGAGATTGCTAATCTGATCACTGCTTTTGGGGCGGAGTGGCGCTCTAACTGGGTGGCTATGACGGATTTCCGCTTACAACAATGGGGATTCAACACCATCGGTAACTGGTCCAATGATCTTTTTATTAAGGAATCTCAGCTTCCGTATGTTTATCCTCTAGTGGACTTTCCTATGACGGAGCAATCTATTTTCCGGGATTTCCCGGATGTGTTTAGCCCGGAGTATGAGCGGAATGCCGGGAGCTTTGCGGAGCAGCTTCTTCCATTAAGGGAAGATCAGAGAATGGTTGGCTATTTCATGCGTAATGAGCCGCATTGGGCATTCGTGGATGGGTTGAATTTGACCGGGCAGATGCTGAAATCTCCGGTCCGTTATGCCAGCAAGAAGGAATTCATTCGCTGGCTTGCAGAAAAGTACAAAACAGTGGAGCAATTAAACATGGCGTGGGATAGTGTTTTTGAAGAATTCGAGGATTTATACGATGTATCGAATGTGAATGTAACCGGGGATAATCTCACTTCTGCCCGAGAAGTGGATTATAACCAGTTCAACCGGATCATGATCCGGCGGTATGTAGAAGTGCCAGCCTGTCTTTGCAAGCAGACGGATCCGAATCATCTGAATTTGGGAATGCGTTATGCCTGGGTTGGCAGTGATGAGGTGCTGGAGGGCTGCGAATGGTTTGATGTATTCTCTATGAACTGCTATCAGTTCAGTCCTGACAAGGAACAGATCGCCCAGATCAGCGGACGACTGAACAAACCAGTCATGATTGGGGAATATCATTTTGGTGCGGCTGAAGGCGGCATGTTGGCTTATGGGATCCGTGCGGTGGCAACTCAGAAGGAGCGCGGTGAAGCTTACCGTTATTATGTAGAGCAGGGGGCAGCCATCCCGCAGCTGATCGGAGTTCATTATTTTCAATGGAATGATCAGCCTGTGCTTGGACGCTATGACGGAGAAAACTATCAAATCGGCGTAGTGGATGTCTGCAACCGTCCATATGAACCTTTCGTGCAAGCAGCGAAAAAGGCCCATGACCAGATGTATCAGGTGCGGACGGGGAGGACAGCACCCTATAATATTGTGCCAATAGAGATTCCGAAAACGGGATTCTGATTGCAAATCTTTACAACAAAAAGGCCCCTAGCCAATGGGGGCCTTTTTTGTCCTCTCCTCTGCAATGTAGCCCCTTTATAAGCCAAGGCCGGAGGAGGGGAGTGAATCATCACGGGAATAGCGCTTGCGGTATTCCCCCGGAGTTATTCCGGCACAACGTTTGAACATACGGATGAAGGAATTTACGTTCTGATAACCAACCTGAAGCGCGATATCCTGAATCCGCAGTTCCAGATTCATTAGCAGCTCTTTGGCCCGCTCAATCCGCAGATTGTTCAGATATTCACTGAAGTTGATGTTTGTTTTCTCTTTAAAAATGCTGGACAGGTAACCTGGAGTTAAATTCAACTTGTCTGCTACTAGGTTGAGGTTGATGTCCTCGCCGTAATGTTTGTCTAAGTAATCCAGCACAAAGCTGATAATAGGGTCGCGCGACTCCGAGCGGTTACTGATGACCACGAGCACAGGACGAACCAGATCACGCAGCCATTCCTTGTATTGATCCATTGAGTGGAAAGCGTTAAATGGCTCTAGTCGGGGTGGTAAGAGACGCTCCGCTTCCGCTTGGGGCAGATTCAGCTTCGTCACCGTTTTGCTCGTCTGTTCCGCTGCTCCCAAGGCAAATGCCCGAAAATCCGCCGCCGCCGCGTCCTTGTGCTGCAGCTGCTCCAGCTGACGATCCAGCCAAGCGAATACAGCCTCCTCATTGCCAGACTGCAGCAGATTGTGCAGCTCCTCTCCGTGGGTCACCTTTAAATGAAAGGATTTGGCGGACGAGGCTCTAGGTTCTACGATAATTTGTGTTTCCCCGTTCAATCTACGCTCATTTAACAACATCGATAGATTATTGTAGGCATCGGTAAATGAGGTTTCGCCTGAATATACCGGACTTACAGCAATAGTCAGGTATAAGGATGTCTCCGAATCCAGCAGTTCTTTCAGTGTATCAAGAGCCTGCAGAAAACTGCTCTGCGGTCCGGGGTTGAACAGGAGCAGCAAGAGCTGATCCTGCTCCGGCTGGAGTGCGACGCTGTCGCTTTCACCTCCGGTGATCAAGGTTTGGATTAGTTTCCATAACATCAGTGTGTGTTTCTCAAATTCGTCCGGCAAGGTTTTGAAGCTGACCTTGAACAGAATGGAGGCATAGGGTAGTTCGGATTGCCGGACATCTTCAAGCTCCGCAAGACTTTTACTCAGCGGGATATTTTTCACTTTATGAGTGTAGGCATATTGGCGTACCAGTGAGTTCTTATGATCAAGATCGGTCTGGATGAATCGGTTATTCTCCAAAATGGAGCTCAGGCGGTCGCCGATAATGGCGAATTCCTTCACACTGCTCAATTTTTCTGGCCGGCTGCCCGCTTTACGGTCCAAGGCAGCAATCAGGCGCTGGAGCGGCTGGTTAAGCCGATGGCTGAAGATCAGGGATGAGAGAACACTGATCAGTACTGCCGCAGAGAGTAACACAGCCAGCAATAGCTGCATACCACGCATTTCTGCGGCAATAGCCGCTACCTCGGTCACTCGGATATAGGTGAATCCGGTTTGTTTACCTTTTTCATAGAAGTAATATTGATCTCCGACCCGCTCATGGGCATTGCTACTTTCCGGAAGCTGGCTTGTTTGCAGTTTAACATCTGATGTAGAGAACAATAAATTTTCTTGTGCATCCAGAATATAGAATGGGGTATTGCCGGCATCACCGTAGGTATCCTGCATCAGCTGCGGATTCAGCATGACAATCCCATACACTTCCTCATAAGGAATCGCTTTGACCAGCACTGGCATTAACCTTCCGAGCGTACGGGTGGAATGTATAGTTTTCTCGGTAAAGGTTACGGCGGGCATGACTTTTAAAAATTGATTGTCCATCGTTTGCCGGCTCCAGTACTCCGGAGGGTATTCTGCACTGAAGTAGTATTTACCGAACATATCTGCGGCGCTGCTTAGGCCCTCCCTCTCCAGTACATAATCTTCCTTTTTAAAATAAAGAATGAAATTTTCGATATGCAGAAAAGGATTAGCATACAAAGTTGAGAGATCCGATGTCACTTCTGCCGGGATATCATATCGACGGTTCTCTTTGAGGTGGCTTAAAATGCCCAGATTGGCAGTCCATGAATCGGATTGGGTGAGGGCAAGAATCATGTTCTGGGTCAACCGGAAATGATTTTCGTAGCCTTCGACCGTTTGTGCGAGTCCAAGCTCATTTTGACGGATCATCTCCTTATAGATTTTGCCGCTTAAATAGAGATGGGAGAACAGATTAAATGATGCCAAAATCAAGATGACACTGAGGAAGCTTAGCATCAGCTTAACGAACAGGGCATTCAGCGCAAATTTGCCTGTAACGGATCCCTTCATATGTATCCCCCTTTGGATGCACCCGTAAATGAATTGGATTAATTCTATCATAGCGGCAAAAAGCTAACACCAACAATATGCAATTTTGCTGATTTGTACGCTATTCTATGGAAATCCGCAGTTAAGGCGAAATGTTATATAACATGTAGATAGCGCTTTCCAAAGAAATGCAGCTATAATTCGGAGACAAATCCCAGAAAAAAGGGGGAAGTAATCTGACATCTATATGATTTATGATCATTTTAACAAGAGGAGACATGCATATGGCTCAAGCTAGCGTAGTGCAGGACAAAATGCGAAAGAAAGTGCACCGGCGACCCCAACGCCACAAAACGGGAATCCTTAGAACTTGGAATAAAAACAAGGCGCTCTGGCTGCTGTTCCTGCCGTGCCTGTTGTATTATTTGATCTTCCGCTATGCACCGATGTTTGGATTAGTTATCACTTTCAAGGATTACAATCTTTTTAAAGGAATTTGGGCCAGCGATTGGGTGGGACTCAAATATTACAGGATGTTTATTGAGAATCCCGATTTTTGGCCGCTGATGAAAAATACTTTTCTGCTTGGTTTATATAAGCTGTTTTTCGGCTTCCCGGCACCAATTCTACTGGCGATTCTGCTTAATGAGGTGCGCAAGGCTGCTTTCAAACGTGTTGTGCAGACCGTCAGCTATCTTCCGCATTTTATCTCAAATGTCATTGTAGCCAGTATGGTGATCATGTTTTTATCCCCAACCGGAGGGCTGATTAATAATCTGCTTGGTGCCATAGGGATTGGACCGATCAATTTCATGAACGAACCTGGATTGTTCCGCGGTATTTATGTCCTGTCGGAGATCTGGCAGCATATCGGCTGGGAGACCATTATCTACTTGGCCGCGTTGACCGCTATCGACCCGCAGCTGTATGAAGCTGCTGATATGGACGGAGCCAGCCGCATGCGTAAAATATGGCATGTCACCTTGCCCGGCATTTCACCCGCCATCGTGATCACCTTGATTCTTAATATCGGTAAAGTGCTCGAGATTGGCTTCGAGAAGGTGTTCCTGATGCAGAACCCGGCGATCTACGACACAGCGGATATTATCAGTACTTATGTCTATAGGGTGGGTATGGTGCAGGGGAACTTCAGCTATGGCGCTTCTATTGATCTCTTCATGGGCGTGATTAGCTTGATCTTCATCTATACAGCAAATTACATCAGCCGTCGTGTAAGCGAGACAAGTTTATGGTAGAAAAGAGGTGTGGTGATGAGATCACCCCGTTTATCCTGGTTTAATGTCGTGAGCACTTTTATCCTTCTCGTGGTTGTGGTGGTCACGCTTTATCCGTTCCTGCATATGCTCGCTGTCTCTCTCAGTAGTGATGTGCATGTCATGAAGAATACAGTTTCTTTCTGGCCTAAGGGTTTTAACCTGAATATGTATAAGCTTGTACTCGGAGATTCGCAAATCTGGGTGGCTTACAAAAATACACTCATTTACACCGTGCTTGGCACCTTTATCTCGTTGGTGGTTACCTCCACGGGTGCCTATGCACTCTCACGCAGTGATATGGCGCTGCGCAAGAGCTTCACCCTGTTGATTGTGGTGACGATGTTTTTCAGCGGGGGGATGATTCCTACGTTCCTCGTGGTTCGCTCCCTGGATCTGGTCGATACCGTATGGGGCATGGTGCTGCCGGGGGCGGTTAGCACTTGGAATCTGATTCTGATGCGGACCTTTTTCTCCGGCATTCCTAAAGAGCTGGAGGAGTCAGGCCGCATCGACGGCCTGAATGATATCGGCATATTTATCCGTATTATTGTTCCGCTTTCCAAGGCTTCCTTCGCCACCATAGCACTCTTTTACGCGGTTGGCATGTGGAATAACTTTATTTACCCGCTGCTCTACCTGCGCTCACCGGATTTGTTCCCGCTGCAAGTGCTGCTGCGCAATCTGGTGCTGGCTGGCAGTGCTAGCTCGGGAGATGTTACTAGCATTGGAGGTGACAACATGGTGATAGAAGAATCGCTGAAGTACGCGACGATTATGGTCTCGACGCTTCCGATTCTGATTGTGTATCCATTTGTGCAGAAGTATTTCGTTAAGGGGGCCATGATTGGCGCGGTTAAAGGCTGAGGCGGGTGGAACCGTCACAAATTCAGAATAAGGGAGAGATCGTAATGAACAAATGGAAATCTGTACTGCTGCCACTGGTAATTGCAGCAACCGTAGTAACTGGCTGCAGCGGAGGGGGCAATGACACCTCGCCGCAGAGTAATACTCAGGGCAGTAGTACCGCTTCACCTACTGACTCGTCCAAAACGGAAAAAACCTTCACTGCGCTCTTAGACAACAATGCTACGTTCCCTTATTCGAAAAGCTGGCCCATTTGGAGCTGGCTGAAGGAGAAAACCGGTGTCACACTCGAGGTGCAGACCCCTTCCGGAAAGCTTGAAGAGAGCTTGAACCTGGCGATTGCCTCGAAGGCAATGCCGGATCTGATGTATATGCCTAACCGCAAAGAATCGAATAAATTCGGGCAACAGGGTGCGTTGGTGGATTTGATGGAGTATATGGACAAAATGCCGAATCTGACCGCCTGGGTAAAGCAGTATCCAGAGGAAGCGAAGGCTGCACTGTCTGCTGATGGCAAAATGTATATGTTCCCGAATCAGGGCTTTGGCGAGACGAATCGCATGATCTGGTTATACCGTAAAGACATTTTTGACAAAGAAGGAATCCAGGCACCAGCCACATATGAGGAGCTGCATACAGCTCTAAAAACCTTGAAGGCGAAATATCCGGACAGCTATCCGCTTTCGATCCGCTACGGACAAATTCCCGATGAAATGAATGCCAATATGACTGTGAATTACGGGACGGGTGAAGGGGCTTATTATGATTTTGATAAAAAAGAGTGGCTTTTTGGACCCACGGAAGATAGTTACAAGGAAATGGTTAGCATGTGGAAAATATTTTATGACGAAGGGCTGATTCCGCCCGACTTTCTATCTCTGCAAACTAAGCAATGGCAGGACATGGTGTCCACGGGCAAATCGTTTGTGACCATTGATTACATCAGCCGGATCGATTTTTTCAACAATGCGATGCAGCAGGAAAATCCGGAGTTCAACATGCAGTTCATGGCTCCTCCAGCGGGCATTGCCGGCGGCAAGCAACTGAACCCGTATTTTCATTATATGGAAGGTGGCCTAACCGTGGCATCAACCTCAAAGAACATCGATGATGTGATGAGCTATATGGACTTTTTCTATTCCGAAGAGGGACGTACGCTCAGCAGCTGGGGCGTAGAGGGCGAGACGTATGTGAAGGAAGGCGACACGATCAAGTTCAAACCAGAGTACAACGATGTGATCGAAATGCGGAAGCAGACAGGACTTCAGACTAGCGGAACGTACACCTGGATCGACTTTGGCTCACATCTGTCGTTGTTCTCAGACAATTTGAAGTATGCCTTTGAAGAAGCAACGAAATATGATCCGTCCATGATGCAGCCGCGTCCTGCATTTACGGAGAAAGAGAATGAAATTATCGCGATTACCGGCCAGGCGATCCAAAAACACCGCGATGAAAGCTTTGCCAAGTTTGTAACCGGCTCCCGAAAGCTGGCCGACTGGGACAAATATGTGGAGGAGATGAACAATCTCGGCGTGGATAAGTTGTTGAGCACTTATAAGGAAGCTTACGAGCGTGTTCAGAACATTCAGTTAAACGGGAATTAATCTGTCTGGTGCCAAGGACAATAGTTGCCCGGAAAGGATGAACGGGATGAATGACATCATTAAACCGTTAGAGACACACAGAGTAGAGCAGATGTCCGTTCAGGTTTATGAAGATCGTAGCCTAATGGGCGCTGCGGCGGCATCGCAGGTTGCGCAGAAAATTAGAGCTTTGCTTCAAGATTCTGCGCGTCAGGTCCGAATTGTGTTTGCTGCCGCACCTTCGCAAAATGAACTGTACGAGGGGCTGGTGCGGGAGCAGGGGATTGATTGGTCCCGGGTCAATGCTTTTCATATGGATGAATACATTGGTCTTGCGGCTTCGGCTCCCCAGCGTTTCGGCCGTTTTTTGACAGATCGGCTATATAGTCGGGTTAACCCTGGCCGGGTAGAACTGCTGGATGGTCTCGCTGATGTGGTGCAGGAATGCCAGAGATATTCGGCCCTGTTGAGCGAGGCTCCTATTGATATCGTTTGCCTCGGGATCGGGGAAAACGGGCATATCGCGTTTAATGATCCGCCAGTTGCTAATTTTACCGACCCGCAGCTGGTCAAAGCGGTCGAACTGGAGGAAGCCTGCCGTCGCCAGCAGGTGAATGACGGTTGTTTTACCGGGCTGGACGAGGTGCCAACCCATGCGCTGACGCTTACGGTACCAGCCTTGCTGGCTGGCCGTCACCTGTACGGAATTGTACCTGGGGTGTCCAAACGCAATGCTTTACAGGCGGCGCTCCATGATTCGATCAGCACGGCATGTCCAGCTACTATTCTGCGCACCCATCCGGAGATCACGATGTTCACGGATCGGGCTGCCTTCGGCCTATGAACGTGTCAATTAAGGGAAAACACTACAAGACTGGGCTGCCGGTTGAGATAAGTGTCGAGCAGGGGCGAATCACTTCGGTCACCGAACTTGCGGAGAGTCCAGCCATGGCCGATTGGCCCTGGCTGGCACCCGGGTTGGTGGATCTGCAAGTGAACGGGGGCTGGGGGCTGGATCTCAACACGCTGCCTTTGCAGCCTGCCACGGTATTGGAACTGTCCCGACTTCTGCTAGGAAACGGGGTTACCAGCTATTGTCCAACTCTGATTACCAATGGCAAAGAAGCGCTGGCTCAAGCGGTCTCCGCTATTGCGGAAGCCGCTTCGCTGTATCCGGAAGATGCTGGGGGGATTGTAGGAATTCATCTGGAAGGTCCTTTTCTATCAGCAGAAGAGGGTCCACGCGGCGCCCATCCAAGGGAACATATTGGCCCGCCGGATTGGGATATGTTGTGCCGCTGGCAGGAAGCGGCTGAAGGGCTTATCCGTATCCTCACCGTCTCCCCGGAATGGCCAAACGCCGCTGCATTTATCGCCCGGTGCAGCGAATCAGGCATCCTTGTTTCCATCGGGCATACAGCAGCTTCTCCCGAACAGATAAGGGAGGCGGTTGCCGCAGGAGCGGTGATGTCTACGCATCTCGGCAATGGCACACATCTGACGCTGCCCCGTCATCCCAACTATTTGTGGGAGCAGCTGGCGGCGGATGAACTATACGGCTGTATGATTGCAGATGGCCAACATTTGCCGCCTGCTCTGTTGAAAGTAATTCTGCGGATGAAGCGCAGCCGCACCATCTTGGTCAGCGATGCTGTATCACTGAGCGGAATGCTGCCGGGAACTTACCACCTGCACATCGGTGGAGAGGTTGTATTAACAGCAGAAGGACGGCTGCATCTGGCCGGTAATCCGCAGCTGCTGGCAGGCTCCGCCATGATGCTTCCAGATCAGGTAGCCTATCTTGCGGAGGCTGGATTAGCCCGGCTGGATGAAGCCTGGGATTGTGCTTCTGTTCATCCGGCTACTTTGCTGGGGCTGGAGCAGGCGGCAGGGCTTAGGGCTGGAGCGCCTGCCGATCTCGTGAGCTTCTGCTATGAAGACAGGACACTTACCGTGCTGGAATGCTGGAAAAAGGGTCATAGCAGGGCTTGCAGTAATGAATTACAGCAAAGATTAGGAGGAGAACGATGCAGAGCTTGATACCGCAACCGAAGCAGATCCAAGTGAAAGAGGGAGAAGCTTTTCAGTTCAGCGAGGATGTAAGCCTGAGCCTCTACATGGAGCAGCATGATCCGAGACTGGTGGTTCATTGCCGTCGGGCGTTTCCGGAGCTGGAATGTACACATGTTATCTCGGGAAAAGGATATTCACTTATTCTTCAGAGTCCCTTGCTGCCAGAAACGAAAGGAGCTCAGCCAGATGAAGTGGATCTGGAAATGCTTAACGGTAGGGCGGAAGGGTACAGGCTGGAGGTGTCGGAGTGCCGGATGGTAATCCAAGCACTGGACGCGCCGGGGCTGTTTTACGGGCTGCAAACGTTACTACAGCTGCGTAAGTCAGCAGGGGAAGTTCCTGCCGTGTCTATCACGGACTGGCCTGACACTACTTTGCGGGCGATGAATTTTGATCTTCGCCAGACATTTTCCAAGCCAGAGCTGTTACTATCGTATTTGGCGGATTTTGCCCGGTATAAAACGAATGCGGTTCTGATTGAATACGAAGATAAATTCCCGTTCCAGAAGTACCCGGAATTCGTGCATCCACAGCATTCATTAAGCCTCACACAGCTAGAGGAGCTGAAACGCACAGCCCATGAATATTTTATTGAGATCATTCCGCTGCAGCAGAGCTTTGGACATCTGGAGTATGTGCTCCGCCACGACACCTGGCGGCACTTGCGCGAAACGGAGTTATCCCTCGGGGAGATCTGCCCGTCGCATCCGGAATCCTTCGAGCTGATTACCGATCTGTTACAGGGGATGATGGATACCCATCCTGATTCCCGTTATATTCACCTCGGCTGCGACGAGGTGTACAGCTTATGTGAATGCGAACGCTGTAAAACGTTGTTCGGAGGGGTACGGGAGCGGGCATTTATCGCTTTTTTGAACACTTTGATTGAATTTACAGCCAGCCGTGGTAAAAAAGCGATTTTCTGGCATGACATGCTGGACAAATGCCCGCCGGAAGAACTGGCAAAGCTGGATAAGCGGAGTGCGGCGATGATCTGGATATACAACGGACGTAATATCGAAGCTGAGGTTTCCTCTCTTGCGGATAAATTCAGGTCACTAGGTATCGAGGTTATGGGAGCACCGGCGGTTCGCAGCTTTGACTGGGCTGAACATCAGAATTATCCGGTACTATTGAACCGGACGGATAATCTGCTCCAATGGGCGGAGACAGCGGATAAGCTGGACCTCGGTTGCATCGTCGCCACGAACTGGACGGGGCCGTTCAGCCTTGGCGTTCCTTATGGTATCTTCGAGACGACGTGGTATCCGATGCTGCTGCACGCCGATTTGGCCTGGAACCGCAAAGCGGACGCCTCAACATTTATCGATCGATTCATGGAGCGGTTTCATGGCATTGATCCTAGAACAGGTCATGCTCAGCTCGGGAATTATCAGCTGGAAGATTATTATGATGTTATCTGGAAGCTGCTGGACAAGGTGAAGGATCATAAGGATGAAGCAGAGCTGATTGCCATTATGCATGATTTTGAAGCGGCGACGGACCGTTCGCGGGCGATCCACAAATATGTCTACCGCTGGGAGCTCTATCCGGGAGACGATGCGGAATGGCATTCGCTGCTGAACAATTACATGAGAAATCGCCGTGGACGTGAGAACGTTTTGCCTCGCATGAAAGCGGTTTTGGAGCGTTACCAGCCATCCGATATGGCGGAGCATTTTGTGAAATCCCGGTTCTATCTTCACGATTATCTGGAGCAGACATTATACCGTGAGCTGGGGTTTGGCCAGGCTGAATAAAGGTTTTGAAAAGATCGTACGGCTACCGTGTAAGCGGGTAGCTGTGCGGTCTTTTGTTATTCTTATCTGGATAAAAATGTATATTGAAACATAGTCAGGAACAAAATCCCATTTCGCTGCGTCTAACCTTATAAAGTTCTAGCAAACTACATTGGAGGAGAATGAATATGAGAGCAACACCCATAAACAGGACGATAAGGAAGGTTACACTTACCGCATTATGTATTTTGCTTGTATTGCTGAGTGGCAGGGTAATGGCGGAGCCGTCTCCGGCACAAAAGACAACCGCGGTATTCACAGCGGAGATGCAGAGTACCTTGGAAGGGGCGCAGAATGTGCTGCTTACGATACAGCCATTCCCGGACGAAGCAGCCGTAGGTTTCTTCAAGAATGGGCGTAGTCTGCCCAAGGGATATCTGGAGCAGACTGCCGATAAGATTCTGGAACAGCGGGGCAAGTTCACCAAGGTGGCAGGGCTAACTCGAACAGCGCTGGCTTACAGTGCTGCGGGGGGCAACATCAACAACATCGCGGGTATTGATCTTTATCCATTCCTGATGAATCATGACGGAATTGATTCGGAAGGGGCAGCAGCGGTAGCAGCCGCCTATATTACCTCGAAGAACTCCATTTCAAATTCATTGGAGCGGACAAACCGTTACCCCGATTTGCTGTTTTATCAGCTGCTTGATATGCAGCTAGCGGATGGCAGCTGGCCGCTGGCCGGGCAGAAGCAAGGAGATCTGGTAGCTACTGCCTGGGTACTGACGGCACTTGCTTCCGAAGTGAGTTCAGAACAAACTGCGCAGCCGATTGAGAAGGCTTTGCAGTGGCTTAAGAGCAAGCAGCAGCTAGACGGAGGATTCGATGGTAAAACTACGACGACAGCGCAGGTGATTGTTGCTTTATCCTCGCAGGGAGTTGATGCAGCAGATTTCACCAAGGAAGGCGGAGCCTCGTTGCTGGACCATTTGCTGGCGCGGAAGCTTACGGGTGGCGGCTTTGCGCAGACAGCAGGCGGAGGAAACGATAGTCCCGCTACTGTGCAAGCCTACCTTGCCCTGACTTCCTATAAGCTGCTGTCCAAGCAGGCTGGCATGCTGTATAGCGGACTACATCATGCTGGACTTGACCGGGCAACGATTCAGGTCGAAGGACCCGGTGGCACCCTTGCCGGGGGGCATATTGTTGGCGGAGATGCTGTGAAGGCAGCGGCAGCTTTTTTACAGGCGAAGGGTCTGGCGTATAAGCTGAATGCGGATGCAGCTAAACCAGCCTTCACAGCTATAGAAGGGATTCAGAACGGGCGATACAATGGACGCGGAGAATGGAAGATTGCTGTATTCAGCGGGGGCAGTGCATGGATGTATCCTGAGAATAGCCCGTACAGACTGACAATAGGCAATGGGGATCAGCTGCTTGTTTACTACGCGGATGATACAGAACTGCTTGACCGGATGGAAGTAAAATGGAAAGATAAAAACGGCCAGGAAATGGGTGGATACGCAAGCGCCAATATGCCGTTTTCCCTCCATATCACCAAGTCAAACGGTCAGCTGGGCGGTCTTCCGGCTTTCGGCGCTACTGTGACACTTCAAGGAAAAAGCGTAGTGGCTGACAGCACGGGAAAGGTGTCTTTTGCCGGCATGAAGCCCGGTGTCTATCCTGTGCAAGTCACCAAATACCGTAAAGATGCCGCTCCAGCACTTTCCAAACGGACGTTTGCGCTGCATGTCTCTTCACCGGAATTGGCGAGCTTTACGGATGCCAATAAAGTCGCATCTTGGGCACGTTTGGATATCGCAACAGCGCTCAGCAGCGGATATATTCAGGGCGTGAGTGCCAGCGGAAATGTGCTGGCTCCTAAGCAGAAGCTGACCCGGGCTGAATTTCTGACCCTGCTGTTGCGGCTATTGCATGAGTTCCCCGATGCCAAGGCCACTTCTAGCTTTAAGGATGTTCCGGCGGACAAATGGTACAGCGGTACCATCGCCAAGGCTGAGGAGCTGGGCATTATCAGCTCTTCAGCCGGCAAGTTCGAACCGGACCGCGGTATTACGCGGGAAGAAGCGGCGGATATGGTAACCAAAGCTGCCCGGTTGTCTACGTACGGCAGCCCGGACCGTGTGAAGTTTGCCGATACTTCCAGTTTGTCAGAGGCGAGCCGCCAGGCGATTCAGGCCGTGAATGAACATGAAGTAATGACCGGCAGCGGGAGCCGTTTCGATCCTAAGCAGATTCTGGTGCGTGAGCAGGCAGCGGCAATTTTAGTCAGACTGCAGAAATTAATCCCGGAAGCCTTCTATTAATGGAATAAACGTCCAGGGATATGATAAGCTTCAGATAGAGTTATCACATCCAGTGCAGAGGAGGCAAATCTATGAGCCGCTTGATCACAGGCAACATATATTATGGATTTCAGGTCGTTAATGAGGAATTTATCCGGGAGATCGATTCCGCCGTATTCACGATGGAACATCTGAAGAGCGGCGCCAGGCTGCTTTTCGTGCAGAATCAGGATGACAACAAGGTATTCAGCGTGAGCTTCAGGACCCCTCCTGAAGATAGTACAGGGGTCTTTCATATTTTGGAGCATTCTGTATTATGTGGTTCGGAGAAATATCCGGTGAAGGAACCTTTTGTAGAATTGCTAAAGGGCTCGATGCAGACATTCCTGAACGCATTTACGTTTGGGGATAAGACGATGTATCCGGTGGCGAGCCGGAATGAGCAGGATTTCTCCAATCTGATGGAGGTCTACCTGGATAGTGTCTTTCAGCCGAATATTTATAAGCAAAAGGAGATTTTTGAGCAAGAGGGCTGGCATTACGAGCTTCAGCAAACAGAAGACGAGTTGATCTATAAAGGCGTGGTTTACAACGAGATGAAGGGTTCCTATTCCTCGCCGTTTACGGTACTGATGGACAGGATCAAAAAGTCGTTGTATCCAGACACGATTTACCGCCATTCTTCAGGTGGAGATCCGCAGGAGATTCCTGCGCTTACGTATGAGCAATTCCTTAAGGCGCACAGCAACTATTATCATCCGTCCAACAGTTATTTTTATCTGTACGGAGACGTCTCTATTGAAGAGAAGCTGCAATTTATAGACCAGGAATACCTTAGCCGTTATGAAAAGAACAGCTTTGATACCACCATTCCCCTACAACAGCCTACCGGAATGACGGAGCTGGTAGCGGATTATCCGATTCTGGAAGCAGAAACGGCCGACGACAAAACTTATTTGAGTCTGAACTATGTAATTGGAACCTCTACGGATCGGGAACTGAATCTGGCTTTTGATATTTTGAAAAGCATGCTGATGGACAGCAACGCAGCTCCGCTTAAGCAAGCCCTGCTGGAAAGCGGTCTGGGTAAAGATGCCTTTGCTTTTTATTCCGACAGTATGGTTCAGCCGCTGCTTGGCATTACCCTGACACATTCGAACGCCTCCGCCAAAGATGCCTTCGTGGAGCTGGTGAAGACCACATTAAGCAGCTTGGTTAAGAACGGGCTGGATGAGAAGCTGGTGCTGGCGGCGGTCAACAGCAAGGAATTTGAACTGCGGGAAGCGGACTTTAGCCGATATCCAAAGGGACTTACTTACAATATCGAAGTGATGAAGTCCTGGCTCTATGACGGTCAGCCGTCTACTCATATGCTTTATGAAGAGGTATTCACTACCATTCGGGAAAAAATAACGGATCGTTATTTTGAGAAGCTGATTGAGGTCTACTTACTGAATAGTGATCATTGCAGTCTGGTGGTGCTGAACCCGTCCAAGACGATTGCAGCCGACAAGGAAGCGAGCACCCAGCGTCAATTAAGTGAATACAAATTATCACAGCAACCAGACCAGCTGGAGCAGCTTGTGCAGAGTACACAGCATCTTCTGGCGCGGCAAGGTCGTGCAGATGCAGCCGAGGATTTGCAGAAGCTGCCGAGTTTATCTCTACAGGACATTAACCGCAGTGCTGAACCTCAGGTGCCATCCCATGAATATAACCTTGAGGGTCTAAAGCTGATCCACCATGACGTATCTACTCAAAAGATTGCGTACTGCAAGTTTTATTGGGATACGAGTGTTGTGGCTCCTGAGCAAATTCCTTATCTTGTACTGCTGGCAGAGGTATTGGGCCAAATGGAGACAGCTTCTTACAGCATTGAAGAGCTCACTAGTGAAATTGGGATCAAAACCGGAGGCATTCATTTCAAAAATGAGATCTTTGGCGCTGCAAAAGATACTGGAGCCAGTTATCAGCCTAAATTCACTGCGCAGGTTAAGGTGATGGCGGGGCATATTGGCGAATCGCTGGATCTGCTGCGCGAGCTGCTCTATACCAGCGCGCTCGATAACCTGACGAAGCTACAGGAAATCGTGCGCCGGGAAGCTTCGCAGATGGAATCGGTTCTGAACCAAAAAGGCAATGAAATCGCGGCCAGCCGCCTGATGTCTTATTTTTCGGACATGGGAGCGTATCAGGAACAACAGGGTGGCGTGGCCTATTACCGCTTTATCCGTGAGCTTGCCGAGAAGATCGATCAGCAGGGAGCTGAGGTGGCAGACACGCTGAAGGATATCTGTACGGTTTTATTCAATAAACAGAATTTGATCATCAGCGTGACGGGTACCCCTGATTTGTATGAAGAATTCGCCGCTAATGTAGCGAAGCTGGATATTCAGGATCGGCCAGTGGTGAATAAACCTAAGATTACAGCGCAGGGCCATGCGGATAATGAAGGTTTTATGTCTTCCAGCCAGGTGCAATATGTGGTTAAAGGCTACGACTTCAACAAGCTGGGATTTACGTATTCCGGCAAAATGCAGGTGCTCAAAAAAATCATGAGCCTCACCTATCTGTGGAATGCCGTGCGCGTGAAGGGCGGAGCTTATGGCGGAAGCCTGATGCTGCGCAGAGATGGGATATTGATGTTCACTTCCTACCGTGATCCCAATTTGCAGGAGACGCTGGAGGTTTATGATCAGGCGTACCGATTCACCGAAGGATATGAAGCGGATGCCGACGAGATGACCAAAGCAATTATCGGCACCCTGTCCATGCTGGACCAGCCGCTGAGCCCAAGCGCTCAGGGACGGCGGGCGGACCGGCATTATTTTGAGCAGGTAACCGGGGCCGAGCTGCAGCAGGAACGGGATGAAATCTTGTCGACCACACCGGAAGACATCAGACAGTACACCGATTTGCTTAAGGCTGTGACGGAACAAAATTATTTCACTGTTGTCGGCAATGAATCCAAGCTGAAATCAACAAAAGGCTTATTCGGAAACCTAGAAGAACTTGTGATGTAATTCTCTCTATAAACTCCTCTTCAGTACCTGTCTGCCGACAAGTGCTGGAGAGGAGTTTTTTGTATTTAGTTAGAACCTTGACAGTTAGAGTTCTATCTATTATGATAATGATGTTACTTAGAGTTCTAACTAATTCAAAAGAGGAGGAAATAACAATGAACAAACCCGTTGTAGACACACCATTTTCTAATTTAATACGAGAGATTGGGATGAAAATAAAAGGTACAGCTGACACCAGGTTAAATGAGTTAGGTCTGAATTCACAACAAGGCCGCATGATCGGCTATATTTTTGAGAATCAAGCAGAAGGGGTTATTCAGAAGGATTTAGCGGAGGTCTTTAACAGGAAGGGGGCGAGCATCACCAGTATGCTTCAGGGGTTGGAGAAGAAAGGGTATATCCAGCGTGTCACTCCTGAAAATGATGAACGTCAAAAGAGTATTTTTGTATTGGAAAAAGGTGCTCTTTTAGTGGAAGAGTTCAATGAGATTTTCTCTGAGGTAGAAGCAAGCATTACTAAGACGCTTAGTCCGGAAGAAACTGCAACCCTAAAGTCTTTACTTCAAAAAGTTAGTTCAAGTTTATAAACGTTCGGAGGTTCACTTATGACAAATGAGTTCTCAAATCAATATTATTTAGAGTCGGCGCCCATGAAAAAAGCGATCGCTCATTTATCGATTCCCATGATGATTGGGATGTCTGTGGGTACTATTTATAATGTAATCAATGCTTACTTCATCGGCTTATTGCACAATACAAGTATGCTGACCGCAATCACGCTGGGCCTGCCTATTTTTACCGTTTTAATGGCTTTTGGAAATGTATTGGGGGTAGGCGGAGGAACATTTGTAACCCGCTTGGCGGGGCAAAAAGAGACGGAAAAAGGGAAAAAGGTTGCCGGATATACTTTTTACGGGAGTATTGTAGTGGGGCTTCTTATCGCGCTCATCGCTTGGTTAGCTATTAATCCGATCACGCGCATGCTTGGTGCAGATGCTGCTACCTTAGACTTTACGAAGTCTTACGCGCTCACTCTTTTTGCAGGCGGATTTGCTGTTGTGCTTAATTTTGCATTGGAACAACTGGTCCGTTCGGAAGGGGCCTCGAAGGAATCAATGTATGGTATTTTTATCAGTACGGCTTTAAGTTTGATTTTTGATCCTATATTTATTCTCGTGCTGAATTGGCATGTTGCCGGGGCTGCTTTGGCTATGGTTTTAGCAAATTTGGGCTCTGCTATTTATTATATTTACTTTTTGGAAACGAAAAGTGAGCATTTAAGAGGATTTTTGAAGCATTTTAAGATATCTGTACGAGATCAGCTTGAGGTTTATAAAATAGGTACAGCCGAGCTATTGCAAGCCAGTTTTTTAATTGTCAGCACGCTTTTGTTAAATAACTATTCCATTCAATATGGGGAGAGTGTGGTCGCCGGATTTGGTGTGGCTTTAAGAATTGTGCAGATTCCAGAATTTTTATCGATGGGTTTATTTTTGGGATTGATTCCGCTATTTGCTTTTAACTTTGCTAGTAAAAATACGGAGAGACTTAAATCCAGCATCAAATACGCTTTTGCATATATAGGCGGCATTGCAGTTGTTTTTGTGAGTCTAGTATATGTGTTTAGAGGAACGATTCTTCATTGGTTCTCAGGCGATCCTTCTGTGTTAAGCATGGGAACTTATATTTTGGCAGCTATGCTGATTTCGGCTTTATTTAATGGATTTACCGGATTATTTATGAGCATTTTTCAAGCAACGGGGCAAGGCACACCCACTACTATTATGGCAATAAGCCAAGGTGTATTATTTATACCGATGATTATCGTATTGCATTCTATTTTTGGCCTGCACGGTGTGATTTGGTCGATGACTGTGACTGAGGTAATAACGAGTGTGATGGGTGTGGTTTTGTTTATGATTTTTCGGAAAAAACTGAATAGTGCGGGCGGGGATGGAAAAGGCGCTGTAGAGGTTACGCCGGTATAACGCGATTGCTTTATGTAAAACTTAATATGGATTTTGTTTGCTGCGGGAGCTTAGCTCGCGCTTTTTTTGCGTTGTGCAAAAGGAATATAAAACTGCTGGATCGGTAAAATTCGTTCCAAAATGAACAATTCTAGTTCTTATGATGACCGCTTACTTTTTCTACAATTATGGATAAGTAAAGGAGGAGAACTATGATACGCAAAAAAAGGTTTCATCTTAACATGGACACGCGCGAAGCGATGGCGGGATATTTATTCGTTGCTCCGCTTATGCTTGGGCTGATCATCTTGACGTTGATCCCGGTGCTGGGCTCACTGCTGTTAAGCTTCACGGACTGGAACTTTGTGGCTGGGTTAGGGGGGATTAAGTTCGCGGGCGTGGATAATTTCATCAGGCTGTTTCATGATGATGCTTTTATGAAAAGCTTGCTGAACAATTTGCTCTTTATTATCACAGTACCGGTTACGATCATCGTTGCCCTGCTGCTGGCTATCCTGATTGATAAACAGGTTTTTCTGAAGGATCTGTTTAAAGTAATTTATTTCCTTCCGTACATTTCCAGTGTAGTTGCCATCGCTATGGTTTGGCAGGTTATGTTTCACCCTTCGCTGGGACCCGTCAATCAATTCCTGATGTCACTGGGGTGGAACAACCCACCCAAATGGTTAGCTGATATCCATTATGCTCTGCCGTCGCTGATGTTGATTCAAGTCTGGATTCAGCTCGGTTACAACATTATTATTTTTATTGCAGGTTTACAGAGTATTCCAAAGGATCTTTATGAAGCAGCTGATATTGACGGTGCCAATGTCTGGCGCAAATTCCGCAACATCACGGTTCCCTGCATTTCGCCAACTACCTTTTTCCTGCTGGTAACAGGGGTTATCGGCTCATTTAAAATCTTTGATCTGATACAAGTATTGACCCAGGGTGGACCGGCTAACTCCACGACCGTTATCGTCTACGAGTTATATGATACAGCCTTCAATCAGCTGAAGACAGGTTACGCCTCTAGCATGGCACTCGTTCTGTTCCTTATTTGCCTGATCATTACAGCCTTGCAGATGTTGGCGCAAAAAAAATGGGTCAACTATTAAAGGCGGAAAGGAGAAATTACAGTGAAAAAAGAGCTTCTATCCAGAACCTTCTGGACCATCGCCATGGGACTGCTAGGTATCGCATTTCTTTTACCGTTCCTATGGATGTTATCCACTTCCTTTAAGCTGGAGAAAGATGTGTTTAACTTTCCGATTCAATGGTTGCCACAGCAGTGGAACCTCATTGAAAATTATAAACAGGTATGGTCGGGTGACTTCGCTCGCTATTATGGAAATTCCATTTATATTACGCTGGCTACGACTATAATTAATGTGCTGATATGCGCACTTGCTGCTTATGGGTTCTCCAAGCTGCGTTTTCCGGGCAGGGATGCGATGTTTATAGTTGTATTGGCACTTTATATGGTTCCTCCGCAGGCTTCGTTGGTTCCACAGTTTCTACTGTTTAACTGGCTGAATTTAATTGACACACATTTGGGATTGATCCTGATTAACAGCTTTAGTATTATTGGAGCGTTTATGCTCAAGCAATTTTTTATGGGGGTAAACAACGAGTATCTTGAATCGGCGCGGATGGATGGAGCAGGGCATTTTCGCTCTTTTCTACAGATTGCCTTTCCGCTGATCCGTCCCGCTGTAGCTACTTATGCTATTTTGCGCTTTATTTGGACCTGGAACGACTATCAATATCCACTCATTTTTTTGAAATCTAAAGAGTTGTTTACGATTCAGCTGGGGATCCGGTTGTTCGGGGATCAATACGGGGATGTCTATTCACTCATGATGGCTGGTGCGGTATCTGCAATTCTGCCGTTGCTCATCATTTTTGCACTCGGACAGAAGCAGGTTATTGAGGGAATTGCCCTCGGAGGTGTGAAAGGATAATAAAAGTCAAAATAGTTTCTCTTCGGTAGAATATGAGAACTTTCCTCGTCAATCCTGCATGTTAGGATGTTCTTGTAAGCAGTTACATAGTCACTGGTTATTAAGCGAGTGATGCCCAACACATTTATAGGAGGGTCTAAATGAAAAAGAAATTATTATCTGCATTCATCATCACATCGATGGCGTTATCATTGGCCGCTTGCGGCGGAAATGCGAAAACCAATAATGCAGGAGCGACTAATGCACCCGATGCTGGTGGAAATTCAAAGCCTGCAGCAGAGAAGGTTACCCTGAAGCTGAGCACCTGGCAGACAGAAGCCAAAGCGAAATGGAGCACGATTATCGCGGAGTTTGAGAAGACGCATCCCGATATTCATGTGGAAGTAGATTTGCTGAATGAAAAAGGTGATTCGGTAGCCTCTATGCAGAAGCTGGATTTGATGGCGGCTGCAAGCGATCCGCTGGATATTGTCGAACTGCCTTATACCAACTATTCACAGCGTGCAGATATCGGGTTATTGGAACCGATGGATGACTATATTCAGAAGGAAGGTTATAAGCTCGCAGATGAATATCTGGTGGACACTACGGTCAATGGCAAAATCTATGCGTTACCGTCTTCCATGCAGCGCTGGTTCGTGCTCCTTAACAAAGAAATGTTAGATGAGGCGGGCCTTCCGGTTCCGACCGATTGGACATGGGCGGATTTCGAAGAGTATGCCAAGAAATTGACCAAGGGTGAGGGCGCAACGAAACGTTTTGGCGCGTATCTGCATAATTGGCCGGATTATTTCCAGCTTCAGCTGATGAGCAAGTCTACGGATAATACTTTTCTAAAAGCTGATGGAACCTCCAATGCACTTGACCCGCAATTTAAGGCTAATCTGCAGATGATGAAGAAAATGATGTACGAAGATAAGAGTGCCACTCCTTATGAGGATATTATTTCGCAAAAACTAGCCTACCGAAATCAGTATTTTAACGGTTTAGCAGCGATGCTTCCGATGGGCGACTGGATGGTTGCGGAATCGGGTGGAACGGATGCCATTCCGGCAACCTTTGTTACCGCGTTTGCGCCGATTCCCCGACTTGACAGTGAGAGCAAACACTACTCGCCCGTACAGCCGACCTACATGGGAATAGCCGCTAAATCCAAGCATAAGGAAGCTGCCTATACCTTTGTGCGCTGGTATACCTCAGAAGGACTGGAAATCGGTGGACGCGTTTTCTCTGGCTGGGCCAAATCGGATACGAACAAATTAGTGGATACAATTGTGAGTGGTTCTAAGGATGCCTCTAAGATTGATGTAGATTCTCTGAAATATACGATGGAGAACTCGATACCTGGTGCAACGCAGGTTCCGGCTAAATATGCGGATGAAGCTAAGAACAACGTTATTCCAGAAGCGGAGATGTATCTCCTTGGCCAACAGGATCTGGATGTCACAGTTGCCAATATCGATAAAAAAATAACGGAAGTTGTTCAGAACAATAGCGGAAAGTAAGCGGAGGTTGATTGTACGCTTTTCAAAGGGGGCTTATAATGTGGGGGCAGGAAAGCATTTCTGCCTCCTGCTCCAAATTCAAACAGATGTGGGGCCTGTAATCCGTGTTTAGAAAGCATCAATCCCTCCGTAAGAAACTTGTCTGGTCATCGCTGATCTGCGTGCTGATCCCGCTGATCTGCATTTACATGGTTACTGATTATTTGACCCGGGATCTCATTCTGGAGAAAGCGGTTGGTAGCGCAAGAGAATCTTTAAATGCAGCCAGCGCCAATATGAATGCCATATTTGAACAGACACTGGAACAGTCCAACTTTGTGCTCCAGAACAGCGAGATCAGGCAGATGATGTCTGCCGATTCAGAGTCGCTCCGTGCACCAAAGCAGATCATTCAGTATAACCGTATGTCGCGGATGCTGGATGATATGTTTGTTTTAACAGAATATTTGAAGGTGACGTTAATCGGAAAAAATGGTCTTATTTATACCAGCTATCCTTACAGTGACTTTAATCCGAGTAATTTCTACAACAAGAATTGGACATCGTTGCTGAAACAAATTCAACCCATCTCGACTTATTGGAGAGCGGAGCACGATACGTACTACAATTATTCTGATAAAGGCTCAGCTGATTGGGTAACCATTGCAAGGCCGATTCAATCGACCTCTAGCAGTACCATCGGATATTTAATTATTAATATCAATGAGCGCAAGCTCCGTCCTTATCTAAATAACGATAATGATAAAGAGATGATGCTTTTGGATGACAAGGGAACTGTAGTTTCCCATGCTGATAAGGCCCGAATCGGAGAGACGATGACGTGGTTGAAAAAGGATGGCGAGCTTGACACTGTGGAAATCGACGGAGAAAAGTTTTTATATGTTGATCAGGAGCTGAGCAGCAACAAATGGCGGATGGTCAGCATTATCCCGCTGAAGGCAGCCTTGTCAAAAAATAAGCAGATTTTATTTATCAGCCTGGCGGTGCAGATTCTTTTCTTTACCTTGTTTTCCGTTCTCTTAACCGTTCTAATCTCAAAGCTGACTCAGCCTATCGTAAAATTAAGCGCTTTTGTAAAGCGAATAGGTCGTGGTCAGTTAGATGAACGTTCGTTCATTCGAGGGAATAATGAGGCAGCACAGCTCGCCCGCACCATTGACCAGATGCTGGATCGGATCGAGTCTATGATTGAACAAATCACTTATGAACAGACGGGAAAAAGAAAAGCCGAACTAGAGATGCTACAATCGCAGATCAATCCACATTTTATGTTTAATCTGCTGAATTCGATTCGCTTAAATATTCTGATGCAAGGCGATCGGGAGAATGCTGAGTTGATTGGTTCGCTGTCGTCTTTGCTCCGTATGACCTTTAACAGGGACAATGAGTTTATCCCGCTTCGTGAGGAGACAGATACGATATCGCATTATGTCACTTTAATGAATTTCCGCCATGCCAATCAGGTCAGGCTGGAAATGAATTTAGAGGACGGGAGCGCTGAAGCACTGGTGCCTCGATTTATGATTCAACCCATGATCGAGAATGCCATCATCCATGGCTTCGAGCAGTTTGGTGGCGAGATTTTTATTGAAGCTCGTATTGTTGCAACTACGGGAAGCTTGGTTATCACCATTAAGGATAATGGGATCGGGATGTCACCGGAAACTTTAACAAGACTTCGTGAAACCGCATACAGTAGCGAACAAATTACAGAGGAGGACAGAAAAGGGTTCTCCGGCATAGGTTTACGCAATGTGGCCCAACGCCTCAGTATGATTTATGGCGCTTCTTTTAAGCTGAATATTCAAAGTGAACCTGATGTGGGCACGGAGATTTGTCTGGAGTTTCCTCTGGATTACGGAAAGGTGGGTGTGGAGAATGCTGACGGCAATATTGGTGGATGATGACTATCCGGTTATCCGTTATTTGTCGCAGGCCGTACCTTGGAGCGAGCTCGGTATTGAACTCACCGGATGTTATTATAGCGGTCTCGAGGCTTGGGAAAAAGCACAGCAGAGTCCACCAGATCTCATTATTACCGATATTGGCATGCCCAAGATGAACGGGCTGGAGATGCTGGAGCTATTCAGAGCTGTGCAGCCCGGAATCCGTGCGATTATTCTCTCCTGCCACAACGAATTCAAATACGCCCAGCAAGCGCTGAAATTAAACGTAGGAGAATATATTTTAAAGGAATCACTGGATATTGAGCAGTTACAGCAAGCGATTAGAACCCTTGTGGCGGAAGTGGGACTGAATAGGCAGCAGCATACGGAGATGCTGGTTTATAAGCAAAAGCAGTCTCAAAATCGCGCCGCGCTGAAGGAAAAGTTTCTAAAAGATACCTTGTATCAATCCTGGGACAAGGGGGCTTGGATCGAGCAGGCCCGATCAAACGGAATTATGATCCATGCCAAAAACTATATCCCGCTGGTTATTGTAATTGACCGTCCAGAGGAAGCTTCAAGGGTGCGCCGGATGAGTGAATATACGATTTCTTTTGCGGTTGAGAATATTATGCAGGAAGTGCTTGAGGCTGATCACAGTCTGTTTATTTCGAGATACAGCCATAAGGAGATAGTCATTCTCTTTTGTAGCGACCAGCCTTCCAAAGATCACCAGGCAATCTATCACTCCATTCAAAATGCAGCCTCTGCGGTTCAGAAATATCTTAAACTTTCTGTCTCTTGCTTATTTGGCGCTGAGGCGCGCAGTCCTGAGGAAATTCGCGGAACATTGCAGCGGATGCTGAAGGAGAAAATACAGCGCTTTTATCTCCCTGCGGCGGGAATTCACCGTTTTGAAGAAGTCTGCTTTTCCGGAGAAGATATTTATGCTGAATATGGAACCTT
This sequence comes from Paenibacillus sp. FSL L8-0333, assembly GCF_037965665.1. Taxonomy (NCBI): domain Bacteria; kingdom Bacillati; phylum Bacillota; class Bacilli; order Caryophanales; family Paenibacillaceae; genus Paenibacillus; species Paenibacillus sp. FSL L8-0333. Next base: position 5,008,938 of record NZ_CP150186.1, on the reverse strand, counting down.
GTACGCTGTTATCAATGATGATATTGCCTTGAACAGGAACACGGAGCTTCGCGTTCATGTAAAGGAATGGAGGGAATGGGTGGCCTCGCAAAAATTCCATCCGAATGAAGTCAAGGAATGTGTGCTTCGCTTGCTGATGGACTTGCAGATGAAGACGAAACAGCTTCTGCAATCTCCATTGCCTATAACCGAAGAAAAGCTATTTAGCGTGGTTGGTGACATTGAAACTCTGGAGCATTTGGAACAATGGCTGGTGCAGTACTTGGAGGAATTAGCGCGGAAAATAAGTATGTTCTCCATCAAGTCTAAACGGAGTGAAGTCATCAAAGCCCAGCAGTTCGTGATTAGTCATGTGACGGAGAAAATAACGCTGGAGGACATGGCAGGCCGCCTTAACTTAAATGCCAGTTATTTCAGCCGCTTATTCAAACGGGAAACAAACCAGAACTTCATTGAATATGTAAATATGCTAAAGCTTCAGAAGGCAAAGGAGCTGCTTAACCAATCTGAAAAGACAGTGGAAGAGATCTCCGAGTATTTGGGATATGCCAACAAAAGTTATTTCATCAAGCTGTTTAAACGGGAAATGGGCATGAGACCTAGCGAATATGCGGCTTGGCATTAAGTGTGGACAGGAGGAAACATTGCTGTGGAAATAAAGGCCACTAAAAATGAATTACAGATGTTCCTAAATGAACTATATACTCCACTGGAGAGCAGATTTACTTCTGGTTGTGCAGGAATTAATATGGGCGCTACAGGATCGATTTACAATGAAGCTACAGCGCTTATGGAAGCTTTCGCCCGTCCTTTATGGGGCCTTGTTCCTCATGTCAGCGGTGGAGGGGAAAGTGCACTCTGGCCGATGTTTCTGGAAGGGATCATCAACGGAACAGACCCGGAGCATGAAGAATATTGGGGGCAATTTACTACCAAAGATCAGCGTATGGTAGAGCAGGCCGTGTTGGGATTGGGGCTTGCTCTTGCACCACATAAAATGTGGGAGCCACTGAGCGACACGCAGAAAATGAATGTATATAACTGGCTAAATCAGATTAATCATGTGGATCGTTCCAATCCGAATAACTGGCTGATGTTCACGGTTCTTGTGAATGTGGGCTTCAAGAAAGTCGGATTGCCTTATGATCAGAGCATAATGGATGATTATCTAGCGAAGATCGATACTTACTATCTTGGTGATGGTTGGTATTCCGATGGATTGACCGATCAGAGGGACTATTATATTGCTTTTGCTATGCATTATTATACGCTGATATACGCTAAGCTGATGGCGGATGATGATCCTCAGAGAGCTGCTGTTTATCGGGAAAGATCCGCACGATTTGCCGAGGATTTCATTTATTGGTTCGCTGAGGACGGAAGCGCACTTCCTTTTGGTCGTAGCCTGACCTATCGTTTTGCACAGGTTTCTTTCTGGAGCGCGCTGGTGTATGCAGAAGTGGTTCCTTTTTCATATGGCGTTCTTAAGGGAATCATTATGCGCCATTTTCGTTGGTGGTTTGAACAACCTATTATGGGATTAGACGGACTGCTTAGCATCGGATATGCTTATCCGAATCTAGTTATGACAGAGAGCTACAACGCCCCCGGATCTCCGTATTGGGCCTTTAAAGCTATGCTTATTCTTGCCTTGCCAGATGATCATCCTTTTTGGCAGGCGGAGGAAGAGCCGCTGCCTATTTTGAAAGAGGTACGGGCTCTCCAAGAGGCGCGAATGCTTGTGAGTCGTCCGGAAGGAAACAGGCATGTTATTGCCTATACCTCTGGCCAGATGGCTAATTTTGATATGGCCCATAGTGCAGCCAAATATTCTAAATTTGCATACTCCACTCTGTTTGGCTTTAGTGTCCCAAAAGCGGGTTACGGGTTGGTTCAAGGCGCTTACGATTCTACACTCGCACTATGCGAATGTGATGAACACTATCGGGTACGCAGATTCTGCGAGACCTGGGAAATCGGAGACAGCTATGTATATTCCCGCTGGCATCCCTGGAGTGATGTAGATGTGGAGACATGGATTATTCCGGCAGGTCTATGGCATGTTCGTGTTCACAGCATTCATACTGCCCGGCGGCTGGATGTAGCGGAGGGTGGATTTGCCATTGGCCAGTCAGCTGGCTTCTCTCACAGTGAACGGGAAACCATTAAGGTATCAAACACTGCTGTTTCGGTGCAGCTGCCCTGGGGAATCAGTGCCATACATAGGCTAAGCGGCTTTGATCGGGGAGAGTGCGTACATCCCGAGCCGAATACCAATCTGCTGAAGCCGCGGACACTTCTTCCGAGCTTGTGCTCCAGACTGGAACCGGGAGATCAAGTATTGATATCTGCTGTCTTCGGAGCGACGAATACTCCGGAGAACCAGGCAAGTCTTGCTTCACCACCGCTTATTCAATGGCACTCGGACGGAAGGGTTGCTGTATACGAACCTAGTAACGATACACTTTTGCATACTGTTGATTTAAGGGAAGGGAGAAACAAAGATGTGGAATAAGGCTATTGAGGATGCGATTCACAAAGTTGGGAGCAATATGGCTAACCATCCGGGCAAACTGCCTCATATCGCTGAGGGGCAACAGTACGAATGGGGAGACAACGACGACTGGATAGAGGGTTTCTATGTTGGGATGATCTGGCTTGCCTATGAATATAGTAAGGATTCATGCTATAGGGAGGCGGCAGCCTCTTGGTTAGGGGACTTCAAGCATCGTCTGGATCAGCACATTGCCCTGGACCATCATGATATTGGTTTCTTGTATACACTGACTGCAGTAGCGGAGTGGAAAATAACGGGCAGCGAAGCTGCGCGAGCTGTCGGCCTGCAAGCTGCGGACACGCTGTGCAAGCGCTGGCGTGAACCAGCAGGGATTCTTCAGGCCTGGGGACTGGAGAGTGACCCGGAGAATGCGGGACGTATCATTATTGACTGCTTGATGAATTTACCTCTATTGTTCTGGGCAGCGGAGGAAACAGGAGATAAGCGCTATTATGAACTAGCGCTCGAACATGCGTTTAAGAGCCGGAAATTTCTTGTGCGTGGGGATGCCTCCTCTTACCATACTTTTTATTTTGATCCGGCTACCGGAAATGCAATTCGTGGGGGAACACATCAAGGTTATGAGGACGGATCGACCTGGACACGGGGTCAAGCTTGGGGAATATACGGTTTTGCTCTGGCGTATCGCTATACGCAGAATGAGGATTTTCTTAAGACCTCTAAGAGCCTAGCGGATTATTTTATCAGCCATCTACCGGAGGACAGTGTGGCTTATTGGGATTTCGATGTGCCAGTGGGAGCGGACACCCCTCGCGACAGCTCGGCTTCGGCGATTGCTGCGGCCGGTCTTTTGGAACTGCTCGATCACCTAGGCGTAGATGATCCGGACCGGGCCATTTATGAAGTTGCTTTACACCGTAGCATGAAATCCCTAGTGGAACATTATGCGACATCTGGAAATCCGGAAGCAGAGGGACTTTTAGAGCATGGTTCTTATCATGTGAGAGGTGGACGTGTGCCTGATGGTCATATGATTTGGGGAGATTATTATTATTTGGAAGCGTTGATCCGCTTGCAGACTGGCATCCGAGGCTATTGGTAGTGGGATGTTAGAATGTGGAAAGGTTTAGCCTATAGAAAAAGGAAACTGCTAAGACTAATCTCTTAGCGGTTTTCTTTTTTTTGTGGACTACTATACAAGAATTTTAAAATGTAGTTATTTACTTGGAATAGTATGAATAAAATCATATCACCACACGTAAGGTTTAATGTAAGATTTTGATAATTATTAGAAATTAAGAAAAGGGGATCGGGTTACTCAGATATGAATTTAGACTGGGAGTTTATCTATGAGAGTTTGCCGCTTTATAGTGAGGCGATGTGGCTGACAGTGAAGCTAGCGTTGTTAGCTATTGTCTTCTCACTCCTTATTGGCTTACTGTTTAGTATCGTCTTGTACTATAAGGTCAAAATCGTAAGTGATGTTATTAAGATCTACATTGAGCTTTCACGGAACACCCCTTTACTTGTGCAGCTCTTTTTTCTTTACTATGGCTTACCTAAGATCGGAATTCACTTTAGTGAGATGACCTGTGCGATTGTAGGCATGATATTTTTGGGCGGGAGCTATATGACGGAGGCTTTTCGTGGTGGGTTCGAGGCAGTTAGCCAAACGCAGATTGAATCAGGTCAGAGCATTGGACTGTCTAAGCTGCAGCTGGTCAGATATGTTATTTTTCCCCAAGCCTTTGCGATAAGTATTCCTTCTTTAGGGGCAAATGCGATCTTTCTGCTGAAGGAGACCTCTATTGTAGGTGCCATTGCTTTAATGGATTTGATGAATGTGGCAAAAGACTTGATCGGCATGCATTACAAAACAGCGGAGTCTCTGCTCCTTCTGGTAGTCGCCTATTTGGTGTTAGTCCTGCCCTTATCGCTTTTATTGACTTGGGTGGAAAGGAAGGTGAGATATGCAGAATTCGGGGATTGAGGTGCTTTTTGAAGGTTCTAATTTCGAACGATTATTAGGGGGCTTACTTGTAACGATTGAAATTTCATTCCTCTCTATTGGAATCGGTACGTTATTAGGTATCCTTATGGGATTGCTCCGGACGCTGGGATCGAGGCCTTTAAGGTTTATATTACGTCTTTATTTGGAGACCTTTAGAATTATTCCGATTCTAGTGTGGCTGTATGTAGTACATTTCAGTTTCTCTCCATTACTTCATATCGATATCAGCGGGGAGGCTACCTCTATATTGGTGTTCAGCTTATGGGGAGCTGCTGAGATTGGGGATCTTGTTCGTGGAGCTTTGCAATCTATGCCAAAACATCAGGTGGAATCTGCCAGGGCGCTAGGTCTGAGCAGCTGTCAACTTTATCGGCATATTTTGATCCCGCAGGCTGTACGCAGAATGCTGCCGGGAATGATTAATCTTGCCACACGAATGATCAAGACAACATCACTGGTGGTGCTGATTGGAGTGATTGAGGTGGTAAAGATCGGGCAGCAGATTATTGAACTTGGCGTGATAAAAGCACCCACCGCTTCATTTTGGGTATACGGCTTTATCTTTATATTATATTTTTCTGTATGTTTTCCGTTATCCAGACTTTCGAAAAAAGTTGAAAGCAGATGGCAAAATTAAGGCTTAGGAAGGAACGGTTATAATGGAGGATTCCGGAAAACTCCTGCTGGAGGTTACACAATTACATAAATATTTTGGAGAGCGAAAGGTTCTGGACGGCATTCAATTGCAGGTGGAAAAAGGAGAAGTAATCGTTATTCTGGGTCCCTCTGGCTGTGGAAAAAGTACGTTCCTGCGTTGTCTTAACGGTTTGGAACCGGTTCAGGAAGGGGCGATACAATATCGCGGGCAGAACCTTGCGGGGGCTGCTGTAGATTGGCGTGAAGTTAGGCAGCATATCGGAATGGTCTTTCAAAATTATGAGTTATTCCCGCATATGACGGTTATGGATAACATTCTTCTAGGCCCCCTGAAAGTACAAAAGAGAGAGCTTAAAGAAGCAACGCAGCAAGCGGAACAGCTCTTAGAGCGGGTTGGGCTGCTAGAGCGTAAACTGGACTATCCACGCCAGCTTTCCGGTGGACAAAAGCAGAGAATAGCTATAGTAAGAGCTTTATGTATGAACCCGGAGATTATGTTATTTGATGAAGTGACGGCATCCTTGGATCCGGAAATGGTTCGGGAAGTGCTTGATGTGATCTTAGGGCTTGCTCAGCAAGGAATGACGATGATCATCGTGACTCATGAAATGGGGTTTGCCAAATCGGTTGGGGATCGAATCGTGTTTATGGATCAAGGAAAGATATGTGAGATCGCTGCCCCACAACAATTTTTTACCCACCCTGCGACAGAACGTGCCCAGCATTTTCTGGATATATTTCAGTACGAAAAATTATAGAAATAGGAGAGGAAGAGAAATGAAGAAAAGTTTGAAATGGCTAACGATGCTGGTAAGTGTAAGTATATTATTGATGGGATTAGCTGCTTGCGGCAATAGTTCGGATAACAACGGAAACTCAGCATCTTCTAAATTCACTTCTATTGAACAGCTAAAGAAGAAAGGGAAGATTAAGATCGGCGTATTTGCAGACAAACCACCTTTTGGTTATGTGGACGCTGAGGGTAAAAACCAAGGGTTTGATGTGTATATTGCCAAACGCTTTGCCAAGGATCTGCTGGGGGATGAATCGAAGGTTGAATTTGTATTAGTTGATGCTGCCAGCCGCGTGGCTTATCTTGAATCGGGTAAGGTTGATATCATTATGGCTAACTTTACGGTCACCGAGGAAAGAAAAGAAAAAGTGGACTTTGCTAATCCGTACATGAAATTATCCTTTGGGATCGTATCCCCAGACAGTGCTCCAATCACTTCCATTGATCAATTAAAAGGGAACAAGCAAAAGCTCATTGTAGCTAAAGGTACGACAGCGGAAACCTATTTTACCAAAGAATATCCGGATATTGAATTGCTCAAATTCGATCAGTACACCGAGATTTTTGCAGCGCTTAAAGATGGTCGGGGGGCGGCAATCGCTAACGATAATACAGAACTCATTGCCTGGGCTAAATCAAATCCTGGATTTACGGTCAGCATTCCTGCTTTCGGGGGTCAGGATACAATTGCTCCAGCAGTGGCAAAGGGGAATAAGGAATTATTGGACTGGATTAATACAGAACTTGATACCCTTGGTAAAGAACAATTTATCCATCAAGCCTATAAAGAAACCTTAAATGAAATTTACGGTGAAGGATATACCGATGAGCTTGTTGTTGAAGGTGGGAAAATCCAGTAACAGATTAGGAATAACATTGCGGGGGCATCTGAGAAGATGCCTTTTCTGCAGATAGACTATTGCAATTTCTATAATGCCGAGTATAATACTGGGTATACACAGAATAAGGAGTCGGTGAAAATGTCTGTCGATGATTATCTGGATCTTCTAAACTACGCCAAAGCAATTAACGATGGACAGTGGCAAGCTGACATCATAGACCGTTTGAATAAGCTGAGTAAGGCTTCTCATGCTGAGACAACAGAACAAAGTGTGAACGAGCTGTGGATTCAATTCGACGATATAAATGCAATATTAATGGATTTATTTAATAAGCTGAGGGAAAGTGTGGATCCAGTAGAGCAGTATCGGTGGAAAGAGAAAATCTGGGAGTTAAAGCAGGAACGGATTAATCTATCGAAGAAGATTCAGAGTAGATATATCAGGATATAATTTAAGCCCACATTGTGATAAAAAAGAAAATAAAAAAAGGCATGCAGTTAGTCTGCTCTGCCAAACTTACGATGGTCTATAGGCTACTTAGACATTTGCATTCCTTCGCGCATCATTGTCATACACATAGTCATCATTTCATCGCAGTCCTGCATTTTTTTCATCATCATATCCATGTTCATATCCATCATGCCCATTTCAGACATTTTTTCCATGCCCATCTTCATACAGTTCATCTTAGACATCATATCATCCATACACATGTTCATCATCATTTCCATACACATCTTGTCCATTTTTAATTCCTCCCTTCTTTTAAATTACCTTTCTTCCATAAAATACTATACAATTTAGGAACAATCAACGCTAGATTTGATATTTTACTAACTTATTTTTCTTATTTGTCGTAATTATGTATATCCTTACCATGTGGATGTTATTAATCAGAATACTTAATTGCGGATCGGTGACTATTGGCTAGATTGCCTCAGGTCAGCGTTTTTTTGCGTTCTACAGAGTGAGGAATTAACGAGCCGGATCATCACTCTGGGATAAACGAGAAGACACTGCCATAGGTCCCTGTAAATACGGGCTGACCGAATTTTTGTGTCCATTCCTTGAGTAGCTTATATGAGACCTTTTTGCTCGTAATAACATAATCGGGATGATCGTAATTAACGATCTCGGGAAGGTATTCAGAGAATCCGTGCATCGAGCGTTCAAAAGCAGTCCAACCCAATACGCCAAGAGAATCTTTTGTCACGAAGGGATCTTGTCTGCCATCACATAACACATCTCCCCCTCGGAACATGACATAGCCGGATGAACCGTAGTGGGCGAGAACTTTGGGACGTGTACCTTCAGGTGTATGCTGCAGAATATAGTCCATTTCATCTACAGGATATTTTTTAGCGTCAATAACTGGTGGTACAAGGAACAGATAAGCAATGTTTAGCAGCAGACCAACTGCCAGTAACCCTCGTAATGTACTTTGTCGGACTAGAATACCTGTTTTGGTGAACTCAGGAAGCGCATCAAAAAATACAGCCGCAAAATAGGGAATGAACAGCCACATAAACAGGTTTTGCTTGAAGTTTGATACACCGAGGTATAGAATCCCAAGCATAAGAAAAAAACGGAACGGTTTACGCTGGAGTGCAAAAGGAAGTGTGCAGGCAAAGAACAAAAGCAACAGTAGAATGGGCAAATTATCCAAGCTGTTGAACCGAATCGGCTGCCATTCATTAATCAGCAGGTTAAAGTTCTTTTTCGTTACTGTCAAAATAAACAAGAGGCTTTTTACGCCGCCTGGATTTAGAATGCCAACTAACCAGATGAGACCGAAGACTATAATTTTACGCTCATTCAGCGTTTTTTGGATCAATGATTCAAGCAAGGCCATCCCTGTAAATACAGCAATTACAAGCCATACTCCTGCATGGAAATTGGCAATGCCAATAGAAAGGGCAATCATCGCAGCGGCATATTTCTTTTGAGCACTCATTTGATATTCACGCAAATATACGAAAAACCAGACAATCATAAACGAAGAGATCATCTGTGGACGGCCTTTGAAATAATTATAATAAATCCAGCAAGAAATTAGCAGCACAAAAGGGAGCAGGAGAACATGGTCTTCCGGAAGTCCCAGTTCTTTGCGTGAAACCTTACCCAGCCGAAGCAATCCGAGCACTAAAAAGAACAAGCATACAGCGGTCAAAATATACACACCCGGCCATCCAAACGCTGCATAAAGCGGGGCAACGAGCAGCTGGAATCCGAATTCATGTGGGACGTAGGGCAGCTTATTTCCGTAAAAAGTATGTATGGCATGATGTAGAACTTGTCCGTGCTCGATCATATATTGTCCTAGCTCTATATGCCAGAAGGTATCGGGATCATTGTAAGAAAATTTAGGGAACATCAGCAAGATAGCGGCTATAACGAATATGCCGTACAAAAGTTTGTGTATATTGAATTTCACCATTATTTTGTTTCCTTTCTTATATAATAGAAAATTTATGAAGCGGAGTGAACACTCATGCATCAACTCTTTACGTGGATATCTGAATCCGCGCTTCACCTTGTTAATTCTATGGGCATTTGGGGCATATGGTTAGGGATGATTCTAGAGAGTGCCTGTATTCCCATTCCCAGCGAAGTGATTATGCTCAGCGGTGGCTGGCTGATTGCGCAAGGCTCGCTTACTTTTATGGAAGTTGCTGTTGCTGGGATATTCGGAAACCTACTGGGTTCCATCATTGCCTATTATATTGGTAAGGCTGGTGGACGCCGGTTATTAGAGAAATACGGAAAATATATTCTCCTGAATGAGCATCATTTGGAGCAATCGGAGCGTTGGTTCGAGCGTTATGGCGAGAGTACCGTATTTTTTACTCGTATGTTGCCCTTTATTCGTACTTTTATCTCACTGCCCGCAGGGATTGCTGGAATGAAAGCTTGGAGATTCATAACATTTACAGCACTCGGCTGTATCCCGTGGAACTTAGCTTTGATCTATCTGGGATACCGCTTAGGTGACAACTGGGGTATCGTGGAGCAATTTATTCGCCCAATCAGTTATACCATTTGCGGAATCGTGGTGCTTCTTGTGTTGAGATGGTTAGTACGGAGATTTCGTAACCAGACTTAATGCCAACTCTTCGGGTGTTTTCTGCTCGGTGAGCCTCGCAGCTTATTATGGATAAATTAAGGTTAGGAACGCCGAGGCTAGAATTAACTGTTATATGTTGAATGTATTCTATATTCAAGATTAATCTACTTATGTCTGGGAGGTTTGAAATGAAGGTCAAACGAATCGTCGCCAATATAAACACGAAGGATATCACGGCAGCTAAATGCTTCTATGAGGATGTGCTCGGTCTTGATTTAATGATGGATCATGGTTGGATTAGAACTTATGGTTTAGACGAGGAGATGAGCATTCAGATTAGTTTTGCCTCACAGGGTGGCTCAGAAACGCCTACGCCTGATATATCAATTGAAGTCGATGATGTCGATGCTACATTTGAAAGCATGAAGAAAGCTGGATTTCCGATAGAATATGGGCCTGTTGATGAGCCTTGGGGCGTTCGGCGATTCTATGTCCGCGACCCGTTTGGCAAACTTATTAATATCCTTGCACATAGACATTAGAAGAGTGGTCACGGCGTGCAGAAATCTTGATTGTTAAACTGTCGAATAGCGATAGCTAAATGATGACATTGGGGCAGCCGGTCAGGGGATCGGCTGCCTTTGTTCAATTAACGGGCAGTAGAGCGTAATGTCGCTGATACAAAAAACTAACATTACATAAAGTGTTGCTACGAATTGTATGTCTTGGGTAGAGATAGGGCAACCTAATTAATGGAAAATAAGATAACGGAGGAAAAGAGCGCGTGGATTTTTTTAAGAGCCAAGAGTCATTGTCGGCAATAGGGTGGATTTTACGCTCGATTGTCGGATTTGTATTCCTTATAATTGCTGCCAAAATGATGGGTCAGCGTTCAATATCGCAGCTTAGGTTTCTTGATTTCATCATCGCGTTGACGCTGGGAAATATTATTGCGCATCCACTGTCGGACGAGCAACTTGGCCTGAAGGGTTCCATGATTACGACTCTTTCGCTCGTGATCCTATACATAGTCGCGATCTGGCTCAGTTTAAAGATCCCACTGTTAAAACAATTTTTCGATCCTCCAGCGATTACTCTTATTCAGGAAGGGAAGCTTAATTACCGGAACCTATCGAAGGCAAAGTTACCTATTGATTTTTTGTATGCAGAGCTGAGAAAGTCGAGCGTAGAGGATATCTCGAAGGTTGCCTTTGCTTCATGGGAGCCAGGCGGTACTCTTTCTGTCTTCGTAAATACGGCTTATCAGCCTGTAACTCCGGCTGATCTGAAGTTGGCCACACAACCATTTAACCTGACCAAACCGATTATTGTGGATGGCCACATTGAACATGCACTGTTACGCGAAATCGGCAAAAACCGCGAATGGCTGGAAACGGTAATACAGCCCCACTTATTGAACAATGTCATCTTGGCAACCGTAGATAGTAAGCTTACAGTGCAGGTACATGTGGTTGAGGGTCCATAAACGTATGTTTCCTCCGAAAGTGTAATCGCGTAGCCATGAAATTTGAATATATAATACGGTTCACCGTAATGCTTCCAAATACAAAGTACAGTTTGACCACAAAATGTATATCAGTATATAAAGCAAAAAACACTCCTGACAATGGAGTGTTTTTTGTTATTCAAATTTATTTGAGGTCCATGTAGCAATTCCATTCATTGGACATGCAACAACCAGCCAATTATCAAATTCTACTCCCACCTGCCAACATTCATACTTCTCATGAAAACCATTAACAAATAATATGCTTCCTGATTCCAAGTTTATAATTAAATGTGGAGTAACGTCTCCCAATTTTATATCTGTAATTTTTTCACGTCTCAGCTTTATTATTTGACTGTACTTTTCTTCCTCTGAGACATCTGCAATTTGACTTTCATTACTAGGGTATTGAGAGGGAACTGAATCAAATATAGTCCACTTTGATTCAATGTTCAGGTACAGTTGACCAGCTAAATCATCGAACTCGTTCAGCGAAGTCCCTATTTTCTTTATTCATTCCGTTCCCAGCTCTTTTCATCAACGTATAAGCAAAATTTTTACACCATATCTTGGATTTGTCGGTGTTGGCTTTTCGCTTCAAATTTCACTCCTAAAAAACTCAATTACGACACAAAGGCAGCCAGTCAATGGAGCGGCTGCCTTTGTTTAGCTAACGGAAGGTTAGTTCAAATATGCAGGTGACCTGCGTTTTTATATTAGCGTTTTGGCATTTTGCTCTCATCCATGTACAGCAGATTCCAGCGGTGACCGTCCAGGTCGGCAAATCCTGCGCCGTACATCCAGCCGTCAGTTTCACTTGGCTTGCCAAAGATGTTTCCTCCGGCAGACTCTGCTTTTTGGATAAAGGCATCTACTTCTTCTCTGCTTTCAGCACCAATGGAGAATATTACTTCAGCGCTATGGGAAGTATCTGCGGTCTTTGAACCTGTGAATTTCTCAAACGCCGCATCCGGAAACAGCAGAATTGTTGTTTGGCCTATAACAAGCTTGGCTCTCTCGTTACCAACACTCACCGCTTGGAATCCAATCTCATTGAAAAAGGCAGTTGACCTCTCAACATCTTTGACTGGCAGGTTAATCCAAATCTCCTGTGACATGGCTGTAGCCTCCTAATATATTTTCAACTATTCCTACTATACTCTACTTCTGGCAGCAGAAGCGATCTCTTTCGCAACTCACCTTTAATTGAAATACTCGATAGTTTTCTCAATAAATGCCTTGGCCGATTTTGTCAGAAAACGGTCGGAACGATGAATGATCTCAAAGTGACGATATGGCGGATCGTCTGTAATTCGGATGCAGTGTAGTGTTGGTTCATTCATCGCTTGGATCAGAGGATAAGGCAGCAATGTTCCTCCGACGTTGGCTTTAACCAAGCTAATAATGGAAGTTGCCGAACTGGTCTCCATGATCGTATTTAAGCTGAAGCCATATTTACGGCAATAGCCATCAACCAATTCTCTGCCTGTAAATCCTTCGGGGAACATTACAGTTTGGATATTACGCAGTTCCTGGATTCCAATTGTGCTTCGTTCAGCCCAATCATGTTTCTCGGAAACGACAAGTACATATTCTTCACTGCACAAAGGAATGCGTACAAGCCGGTCATCAGGAGCGGAAATGATCTCGATCCCGATGTCTACTTCATTATCCAGTACTTGATTCAAGACGTAGATCGAAGAGATAACCTTCAGCTGCACCTTAGGGAATCGCGTATGAAAATTCACGAGTAATGGGGTGAGCCGATAGTCCAGATCGGAAGGGAGAACACCAATTACCAACCGCCCTCGTTGATCATTGCGTAATTCAGCTAACGCATCCTGGGTATTCTGTAAATGCCGAATCATCTGTACACAGTGCTCCAGAAAGAGATTTCCGGCCTGAGTCATCACAATCTTTTTGCCGACTCGGTCAAATAAGGGAACTCCGAGTTCATCCTCGAGCGCGCGTATTTGTTGACTCAACGTAGGCTGAGATATGCCAAGCTTCTCAGCTGCTCGTGTAAAATGAAGCTCCTCACACACAGCAATGAAGTTTTCCATCTGACGAATCTCCATATGAATGACCTCTAATCATTGGTTTTTGTAATCATTTTAATAGAAACTATAGTATTGTTCAATCATTCTAATGATTCTATACTTAATCGTGCACCATCCAAAGATCTGTTATTAACAAATAGGATCATGGGTGAATGCATCGATACTACTACCATGAGGTGATTCATAATGAAACTTTTTTATATCGTCTTGGCGCTTATTCTGGCTTCACTGAATTTACGGCCACCCATTACATCCATTTCTCCTCTAATGAGCACCATTCAGAATGATCTGGGTATAAGCGGGATTACCGCCAGTCTGTTAACCACACTTCCGGTATTATGTATGGGTATATTTGCTCCGTTCTCCGTACGATTAAGCAGAAGGTGGGGAAATGAGGGTGCAATTGTTCTGGCTTTAATCCTCATTGGGTTAGGTACGGGATTACGATGGTTTGTTGGTACAACTCCTTTGATGATGTTCACTTCTTTTCTGTCCGGTGTAGGGATTGCATTGGCAGGGCCGCTGTTGTCCAGCTTCATCAAGCAGTACTTCCCTGACCGAGTGGCATCCATGGTGGGTATTTACTCTACAGCGATGGTGATGGGGGCCAGCATTAGTGTGGGACTATCGGTTCCGCTACAGCATACGCTGGGTGGTTCGTGGAGAGGCTCGTTGGCTGTATGGGCATTACTCGCAGCCATTGCATTGCCGATATGGTTGAGATTAGCCTGGTCTGCGCACGCAGATCGACAATCCGGTAAAATCTCCAGTGTACTTAATGCACCACTTCCGGTGAACAACAAACGTGCCTGGGTGCTGACATTATTCTTCGGGCTGATGGCAGCGATCTTCTATTCATTGACCGCTTGGCTTGCACCAGCAATCCAAAGCCAGGGGTATAGTCAAGAGACGGCCGGCAAAATCCAAACTTTATTTACATTGATATCGCTGCCCTCTACGTTGTTCATTCCCATGCTTGTACATCGTTACCAAAGACGTGTATTCTGGCTTGTCGGGTGTGCATTATTGGAGTTGATGGGTGTCCTGATGCTGAACCTAACCGTTAGCCCCTGGCTCGCGGCGATTCCGCTCGGTATTGGAGCGGGTGGGCTGTTCCCGATTGCACTGATGTTGCCCATTGATGAAACAAGCAGTGCTCAAGAAGCCAGTAGCTGGTCCGCAATGACCCAATCTGGTGGCTACATTCTCGGAGCGCTTGGGCCGCTAGCCATTGGCTGGCTGCACGATGCAACAGGCAGCTTCGTTCAAGCATTTTATGGATTGGCTGTAATCATCGTGCTTCAGATTATCGTTCAAATGGCTATAGGAAATAAAAAAAAGTTCTCCAGCGAGTTATGATAAACCGCAACCTGGTGTATAAAGAAATCTATCAATATGATGAAATCTCCTATTTCTGTTCCGTCTCTTTTTCTAGAGCGTGAGCAATGCTAAGCTCCACAAAGTTCAGCGCTTCGTCGGAAACGGGATATAGTCCTGACTCTGATGTAGGGAGCTTCCTCACTTCCCAAAACTTCTCCATCAATTCCTCGTCTCCATTAAAGGTTTCGTGTGATAGCTTTATTAACTCACAGGCAATGGAATAACCTTCATCAGATTCAGGTGGAACAGATTGTTGTATGCACCACTCAATCCGGCGCAGCAAAGAGGCATATTGCTGAGTGGTCTGGTCATTACTGCTGAGATTGGGTAGTGCATTTTGTAGAAAGGTACTTTCGTCATCGTTGAAGTAATCGATCCATTGTTTAGAAATGGGTTGTACGTTCTGGACCAGATGAGAAACCCGATCCCAGGAGAGTGTACCTTCTAGATCAATCATGTTGATCAAAGAAGTAGTATTTGCAATACTGCCCTGAAGAGAAGCAAGCTGCTCCTGAAGATGATTATGATGTGCGATTAGAATATGACGAAAGGATAGCTTGTCCATTACATTTTGAATGTCTTCAAGCGGTAGTGATAGTGATTTAAGCAACGTTATCTTTTCGAGAGTGAATAAATCTTCTTCTGAATAATAACGGCGGCCGTTATCTTCCTTATAACTCGGTGTAAGTAGACCGATCTGATCGTAATAACGTAGGGTTCGAACCGAAATGTTCCGATGTTTGGATATTTGTCCTGTTGTCCATCTATTCATGGTTCTTTTTCCTCCCAAAAATAATGCTTGCAGGTGACGTAACGTCACCTATTATCATTAAATTATATCACAGAGGATTGAGGGATTAAGGATGACCAGCACGGAAATGTGGAAGAAGATGGATCAGTGGACATGGCGTGAGTTTATTGCTTTACTTGCGCTTGAATTTGTATTCGTTATATTCGTTATCAAATATGCGGTACAGTCAATGTATGAGCAATGGTTGGGGAATACTCTTTATTCAGGGACTCTTACAGGGCTTACCATAGCAATTGTACTTTTGTTAGGTTTATATTTTATTGCTTTACGACCGAAGAAAATGCCTTGGACTGAGGTAGGAGTAAAGAGATTTTCTGCGAAAGATTGGTGGAGGATTGCGCTGTGGACACTTATTCTTATCGTATTCAGTGTGGTGACTCTCTATCTCACTAGTTTTCTTGGGAATACGGTGGACAATAGCAAAACAGAGAGTCTGAAGCAAAATGTCACTCTATTTACTATAATTATTGGTATTGTGTCGGCAGGGATCGTGTCACCATTTTATGAGGAGATATTTTACCGTGGATTTGTATATCGTTGGTTACGGACTCGTGTTAGTATGAGCTGGGCGATTGTGATTAGTTCGCTAATCTTTACGCTTGCACATTTTCCCACTATGAATGCCATGCCCGTGAATTTTATTAGTGGAGTTGTCCTGGCATGGACCTATGAACGTACGGGATCGGTCGTGCCTGGTATGATCGTTCACGGTGTGTTTAATACGATTGCCGTGTTGTTAACAGCGATGAGTTAGAGTGATGATTATATTATGTATAAACGATGAGCGCTGATGAGCCTCAGGGTTTCTGCATTAATTGGACGAGAGAGCAACGTATTTAAGACTTCGGTACTGACCAAAGGCCTGGGTGTAATTCAACTAGCGGGTAGGATAATGGAAATGATTTGTAGAAAAAAACCTATAAATGAAAGTGACAAAAGTGGACAATTCTACCGGCAGTTGAATAAAGCGCCTGTGAAAATTCAACCACCGCTTGATAGGATTGCGTTTGAGGAAATGCTATGCTGTTTTCGACAGTGCGCACTGTACATTTTGTTTTATTGGAGGTATACAATGCTCGACTTGCGTAAAATTGGAGCTTATATTTCAAAGCTTCGCAAAGACCAGGATTTGACCCAATTAGAACTTGCCGACCAACTGAATGTAAGTCATCAAGCGGTATCGAAATGGGAACGGGGCGACTCGCTACCGGATATCGGAACGCTTCCGCAGTTTGCGAGGTTATTCGGCAAAACGGTAGACGACATTTTAAATGCAGGAGACAACGCAGAAAATCGGGAGCACCCGCACCTAGGAACGATCGTTGAGGAGATCGCAGAGAACAGGCCGGACCAAGTTGCAGAGATGGTCAATACCGGTGAGGTGGAGGTGGAAGAGCTTGTAGAAGTAGCGCCGTTTGTAAAAGCAAGTGCTCTGCATAAGGTTACAGAACGATTAGACAGCAGCGTCCTTAAGTTAGACATGATCATGCGGCTGGCTCCGTTCCTTGGAACAGATACATTGGATGAACTGGTTCGTCAGGCAGAAGAGGGCGAAATTGTGTGGAATACCATTACTGGACTCGCTCCGTTCGTCAGCAGCGACACATTAAGCCGACTGGTAGATAAATCAATTGACGGTTCCTTAGAAGTGCACAATCTTGTTGGAATTGCCCCATTTCTTGAAAAAGAACATGTAGATCGGTTGGTACAACAAGCAGAAGAGGGTAGCTTGAGCTGGAATTCCGTTCAAGGGTTGGCACCCTTTATTAGCAGAGAAACGTTAAGCCGCTTGGTAGACCGGGTTGCAGATGGCACTATTGATGCGAACCGGATCATTAGCCTCGTACCTTTTCTGGACAGGGAAAATCTCGAGAAGTTAATTAGTGGAGTCGAAGCTGAACATCTTAGCCCAGATCTGCTGGCAAGCCTTGCTCCTTTCGTCGATCAAGGGACATTGAGCAGAATGGTGACAAACTTATTAAATAAAGTAAAGTAGACACGTATATCGGAGATTGGTGATGCATAGGCAATGGCGTTAAGCTAACATCATACGCTAGTTCAATAAACACGATAAAGGCAGCCCGTCAGTAAATGTGATCGGCTGCCTTTATTCAACTAACGGGCAAGTTACCTTAATAAACTAGGTGGTGGATAAAATATAAATATAAGAGTTCTCTCCCGAACTATTAGAAAAAGTCATGGTACGATGTCCTTATTCGGTTGTTTCAGGGGGAGTGAGGAGAACATGTTAAATACTCATGATGTTGCAATAGAAGCATTAACTTGTTATTCAATTACTTATCAATCAATAGATCATATTGGTCAAAATGCAAACACTATCTATAAAGTGACAGATGAAGAAAGTAACTGCTATAGTTTGCGGATACATCTATCAAAAAATGATTCGATGGAAAGGATTTGGTCTGAGGAAAAAGTCATTCATTCAGAAATGATTTGGCTGGAATCATTAATAAATGATACTGATTTGGTGTTACCGTCACCTATAAAAAATAACATTGGTGAATATGTTACTAAGATAGCTGACATGAACTGTACATTGGTAAAATGGGTAGAGGGTGAGCAAAAACAATTTGTTCCAACAGTCAATGATGCCGAGTACGTAGGCAAATTGATCGGAAAGCTTCATAAACAATCATCTATTTGGAAGGTTCCGCAATCATTTACTAGACCATCCTTTGATAATACAAGAATTTCACAATCATTAGAAAAGCTCAAACAGCTTGCTGACGGTGGTGAGCTCAATAAAAATGATGTGGCAATTCTGCAATTGGCAGGAGAGCGTGCAATTTTAATGATGAACGATATAGAAAGAACACCTAGCAACTGGGGGGTAATTCACGCAGACTTGATTCCAAGTAATTATGTGTTTCATAAACAAGAAGCTAGAGCCATTGATTTTGGAGCTTGCGGGTTCGGATATTATTTATTCGATTTAGGTTGGACACTTTCTTATATCCATCCAGTTTTCAGAAGCCAGTTGCTAGAATCATACGCAAAACAATTCGACCTGCCTCATAACTATGTTCAACAGTTAGAAGGCTTCTTTGTGGCGGCCCAACTCGAAACAATGAATTTTTGGCTTGGGTTGCCTGATTCTAATGAGTGGTTGCCCAGTCATATTAGTAAATTAGCAAGTCGGGAATTTAAGTTATATGTAAATAAAGAAGAATTTCTCTTCAGTGGGACTCCTTACTGGGAGTAGTTTGTTTAATTAACGGGAAACGATGGCTCAAGAATCACGATCAGGCAACTGCGTGGTCGGCTGCCTTTTGCTCGATCTTGATCGTATCGGACCGTATTGCAGCTATTCCAGCATATGAGTTCATATTGCGAAGGTTTCGGACTGTATAGCTCTTATTGCCCTTGATTTGCGCAGAAAAGAAGTACATTTGAGCGAATAGCTGCAACTGAGTCCGATAGTGTGGCAAAACGAGCTGAATTATGGAAATAAGAGCAACTGAGTCCGAACAGTTGGTGAAAAGAACGCCGCCTGCCAAATTTGCTCCTAAACGTGCTACCCAGTGCTTAAACTAGCCGTCTATGGCTCAAGCTATCTACACCGTGCGCGGAATTAGCTACCTATAGCTCAACCTAGCTACACCGTGCGCAGAATTTGTTACCTGTTGCTCAAACTAGCCGCCTATGTCTCGAAACTAGCTGCCTTTTGCTCGATCTTGATCGTATCGGACCGTATTGCAGCTATTCCAGCATATGGGTTCATATTGCGAAGGTTTCGGACTGTATAGCTCTTATTGCCCTTGATTTGCGCAGAAAAGAAGTTCATTTGAGCGAATAGCTGCAACTGAGTCCGATAGTGTGGCAAAACGAGCTGGATTATGGAAATAAGAGCAACTGAGTCTGAACAGTTGGTGAAAAGAACGCCGCCTGCCAAATTTGCTCCTAAACGTGCTACCCAGTGCTTAAACTAGCCGTCTATAGCTCAAGCTATCTACACCGTGCGCGGAATTAGCTACCTATAGCCCAACCTAGCTACTCCGTGCGATAATTTAAGGATGGGCAAAGGTGAAAACGTTTATTGGCTTATTACGCACCAATTAAACATTGGAAAGAAGCTGAATATAAACAAGAAGGCAGCCGATCAACACGATCAGCTGCTTTTGTTCATCTAAGAGTAATTTCTTAAATAAATAAAAGCATCCTTGACTTTCCCCTGCACGGGAAGCTGTATACTCACATTATGTTATAGATTGGAGATGATATTTTGTTCAAAATCAGTGCATTTTCTAGGCTAAGCAAGGTATCCTTAAAAACACTGCGTTATTACGACCAGATTGGCATACTTAGGCCGAAAAAAGTGGATCAGGATACGTGCTACCGTTACTATTCCGCAGATCAGCTTCTTGAGCTCAACCGAATTTTAATCTATAAGGAATTGGGTTTTACATTGCCCCAAATTAAACAGCTGCTTCAGGAAAATATTTCATTAGAAAATATTCAAGGCATGTTTAAGCTGAAAAGAAGCGAAATCCAGCATATCATCGATACGGAACAAGCTAAACTCGTCAGGATTGAGGAGCGTATGCAGCTTATAGAAAAAGAGGGGCAATTCGAAACGGGTCAAGAAATCAGAGTCAAGGCAGAGGGTGCTCAATTGTTTCTTTATCAGAAAGCATGCGGGAAAGAAGAGGACATTCCGGATTTGCTTCGTCAATTTGATCAGTTTATAACGACGGAAAATCGTCAATTAATTCAAGGTACTCAGGTTGTTTTGTGGAAAGAAGTCGAAGGAAAAGAGGATGAGTTTGAGTTTGAAGTCGGGTATTTTTTAACCTGTGAGCTGCGATCATTCCCAGAACCGTTTCAGCTACGGACTCTTCCTCCTGAACCGATGATGGCCACAATGGCTTTTCATTCAAATACTAATTTTGATTGTGCGGCCTGTGTTCATTTAGCTAAATGGATTGAGAAAAACAACTATCAGATCAAGGAGAACGAACCGGGCAGGGAGTTATATTTACCGTTATCTCCAGAACGAGATGCACAATTCATAGAAATACAAATTCCCATTATAAATAGATAACTGAAGAAGGTGGAGTGGGGGAAATTGAAAAATAAACGGATCATTTATGTTCTGGCACTGGCTGTTTTTCTGATTGGAACCATTGAATATATTATTACGGGAGTTATTGAGATGATCGCTGTGGACTTGGGAGTATCTACTTCAGAAGTTGGATTATTGGTGACTGTGTTTGCCCTCTCCGCAGCCATTGTCGCTCCGGTTTTGATTGCATTAACGATCAATGCAGATCGCAAAAAACTACTAATGACCACCTTAGGTGTGTTTATTGCCAGCAACGGACTTATGTTTGTAGATCTTGCTTATGAAACAGTACTATGGTTACGTATTATCCAAGGGGCTAGCGGAGGAATTGCTACCGTTGTGGCCATGGCAATAGCGACACGTCTTGTTGAAAAAGAAAAAAGGGGCAATGCCATCGGCATCATTTTGATGGGGCTTAGCAGTTCGCTAGTGCTTGGTGTTCCTGTGGGCACATTTTTTAGTGAGATGTTTGGATGGAGAGTGCTATTTGTTTTAATAGGATTATTAAGTATTCTTCCATTACTTATCATCTATAAAAAGGTTCCGGCAATCAAAGAAGAGGAAAAGGTTACTCTCAGAATGCAGCTCTCTATTTTAAAAAATCCAACTATTCTGATGGCCTTGGTTATTACGTTATTTTATGTCAGCGGCTATTCTACACTGTTTACTTATATTACGCCTTTCTTGCAAGCAACATCCTCTCTTTCCATGACCGAAATCAGCGGTGTTCTGTTCTTGGCGGGCATTTGCAGCTTTGTCGGATCCAGATTAGGCGGACAATTGGCAGATGCAAAAGGATCGGAATTTACCATTTGTCTCGGGCTCCTGTTACAAGGGGCGACTTTGCTTTTATTCGCTCTAGCCGGAGTGAATCTCTTGGTATTAATCTTGGTATTAATGATTTTTATGTTAGCAACGTGGAGTATTTCCCCGGCCCAGCAACTATATCTGGTTACTCTGGCGCCTAGAAATCCGGACATTGCTCTTAGTGTAAATACTTCGTTCATCCAATTTGGCTTTGCACTGGGATCTGGATTAGGCGGGTTAGTTATCAGTCGTACATCTGTCCTATATTTGAATTGGCTGGGTTTTGCCGCTGTATGCATAGCTTTACTTCTTGCCATCTTACTATTTAAAAAAATGAGCAGTAGGACTAAAACTACTATGGCTATTAAATAAGAAATGGATCGAACTGCTGATGATTTCGAGAGCCGGGTGGATAGAATTAATTGCCTATCCTGGTTTTCAAGGGCTATATGAAATTAATGAAAAAAGTGGTTGGTTTGACTGCGATAACCTCGAAGAATTTATTTTTGAAGTCGAATCACATGTCGATTCATTACCTTAACTTTACGCTAACGTGAAACGATAACTCAATAACGACACACAGGCAGTCGGTCAATGGATCGGCTGCCTATGTTCAACTAACGGGCAGGTTAGTGTAATCAGGAATTAACCCTGTTGCGTATGTTCTTTCCCCCAGTCACACATAGTTTTTGTTATAGGAAGCAAAGATACCCCTTTATCGCTTAAAGAATATTCAACTTTTGGTGGGATTTGAGAATATTCCTGACGTATTATTAATTGTTCTTTTTCTAATTCTTTCAGTTGCTTGCTTAACATTTTATGTGTAATCCCATTAATGGATCTTTTTAGTTCATTGTATCGCATCACTTTATCTCGTCCTAAAAAGAAAATAATTAACATCTTCCATTTTCCACTCATAATGGAGAGGGTATATTCAAAGGATTCCAATCCATTGAAATTTTCATTGCTCTCGTTCATTCTAATACTCTCCTTTTGGATAGTAACTCACTAATAAGTGCATACTGTTTTTTAATCACATTATATACTATCCTATGCTTATTACTACATCAATAAATTTTCGCAACAAAGGAGTTTTTCAAATGAATAATAAGCAAAAAGTAATATTAGTCACAGGTGCAACTGGTTTACAAGGGGGATCTGTGGCACGGGAAGCATTAAAGCAGGGATTTAAAGTCCGTATTTTAGTTAGAGATAAAAATTCTACTAAAGCCCAGGCACTTATTCAAAAAGGGGCAGAGGCTGTAGTAGGTAACTTCGATGACCCAACCTCTTTGGAAAATGCTATGAAAAATGTCGATGCTGTTTTTTCTGTGCCTATCTCTGGCGTGGATACCAATGAAACAGATAGAGAGAGAAAACAGGCTTTTGCATTAATTCAAAGTGCAATAAAAAGTGGCGTAGAACAATTTGTGCATACTTCCGTTGCAGCCACAAGCAGATATACGGAATTCCCGGAATGGGGAACAGGTTATTGGTTTGAAAAATATTGGACAGATAAGTGGGATATAGAGGAAGCTGTTCGTTCAGCAGGCTTTCCTTTATGGACTATCGTGAAACCAGCACATATTATGGAAAATTTCACTGAAAAACCTGAGTTAATGTATCCACTTTTAAAACAAGGGGAAATAAAAACGGTTACGTTTGCGGATACACGTATAGATCACATTGCAGTTGAAGATATTGCTTCTTTTGTTTGTGCAGCCTTTGCAAATCCTGAAAAATTCAATAAACATAATATTGAATTAGCTGCCGAATCGCTGTCATATAAAGAAATTGCCGAGATCATCTCGGAGGTAACAGGAAAAGAGCTTAAAATCACAACACTTAGTATTGAGGAAGCATTAGAGCAAGGGATTCATCCATTATCTGTACGAAGTGAGCAATGGAATAACGTAGCTGGTTATAATGTAGATATTGATTCGTTAAAAACTTATAATCTTAAATTAACCCCGTTTAAAGAATGGGCAGAGAAATATAAAGACAAGATTAATATCGGCTAATCCCCGGAGGTTTATTTGAGAAACAGTACTAAGCTAACGGGCAGATTAACGTAGGAAAATAGATATGGACGTGACTGAAACGGAGCTTTTAAATATAGCTATATATATTGAACTTGAAAATATTTTATAAGGGAAGAGAGACGCAAATATAAAATATTGGGAATACGGATGTTAGTGGTTATGGATCTATCAATAATAAAGTAAAACATGAAAGCGAAGAAGGAGCCATTGTCGAAAAACAACGGCTCCTTCTTTATGACTTGCTATTTTGATGAACTTGTTGGAATATCAGCATCAGTCGGGTTTTCATTTGTTTCATTTATGAGTAACGAATTGGGATAAAATTTCGAAAATGTTGATTCATCTACTTTTAAAAAAAACTTGCCTTCAAAAATTAGTTGATTCGTATTAGGTCCGATTTGATCTAAATTTCTTGCTATCTCCGATTCCTTAAAGATACTTTGTTTATCTGCTCGCAAGAACATGCCATGAGGTGTATATAGTTGACTATAATACCCTTTTGCGATTTTTGATTCTACGGATTCTTTTACAGATTCTACGGATTCCACGTTATTTGTTGAAAAATTAGTGTTAACAGGATGTTCATCTGTCTTATTTACGGTTACCATTTCTGGATAGGTGTCTGCTTTTGAATTGGATATTAACACCACTCCTGAAATAATAGTCACTGCAAAGGCTATTAAGCCTATTTTTTTAAACATACTATCCCCAACCTTTCTTTACCAGTAAATATGTCCTACTTTAAAACATTATATTCACAAAAATGTTGAACGAATCGATAAGGTTCGTAAAGGAAAAGATCCCACTATAAAATGTTCTATTTTCCTAATTTTATAATAATACCTTTTAAAGTACATGTGAACATCATTTTACGATAATATTAATTTCCTTATGCATTAAATCTCCAATTCTTCTCTATGTATTTCCGGTGGCATTTGGAAAGACATGCGTTAACCGAAATTGTAGACATTTTGGACAAATTATTTCCTGCCCTCAGCGGGTATTTGGAACGCTTAACGCAAGCTGGGACTTCAGGCCTTGAATTTGGTGTGTATCCTGGAGGAATCCGAAAACTTTCTGACGAACAAGAAGAACGGCTGAAGGAGACCATTGCCAAGCAAAGAACGGTGGATGCTAGATTCGAAGCGAAATGCACTTGGACGTTCGTGCATGGGTCCTTCGCGAGTTCGGCGAGAAATATACCCTAAAAGGAATCCCTAGAATGCTGAACGGCTTGGTTTTAGCTATACAAAAGCCACCTATACGCTGGTATGAGACAACAAGAGGAACAAAAACAATTCCGCGATGTCACTTTACCTGAGCTAAAGGAGAAACTGAACCAGCGAGAAATTGACCGTCTTTTATTTGAAAAAGAACCCTTTTTTTGAGCATTCAACTATCGGGAAACGATAGTTGAATAATACATTACATTGATAAGCAGGTGCTTCGGTATTCTGCTCTTTTTATTAAGCTAACGGGCAGGATAGCGTAACGGTAACGTAGAAATAATGGGGAAATAATCAAAAGGTGGCTCAAAAAAATGGTGAGAGTGCAGTGTCCTTGTTGCGACTATTTTACTTTCAATAGTATAGAAGATGCTCTCTTTGAAATCTGTGAAGTATGCTTTTGGCAGTACGATGAAGTTGCTCATGACAAGCCTAAAGTTAATATAGGTGCAAACCATATTTCCTTAGACCATGCTAGAGAAAACTTTAAAAAATATGGTGTATGTGAGGAAAGATTTAAAGCAATGGTAAGAATGCCGATAAATGAAGAGCTTCCAATGAATAACTTATAGTAGTCCATCACGCTAACGGAAAACATAGTTTAACAAAACAGTAAAATCGAATGAAGGAGGTTGGTTTTGGTGTGTGAATTTGTAATACGAGGGAAAAAGGGCTGTTTTATATTAATCACCATAGAAGAGGTATTCGATTTCCCGAATATTACAAGCCATTTTGGTGGATATGATGTTAGAGGAACCGCCGAAATCAAAAGTGGGAACTATTATCTCAAGGGGTAGTTGTGGTTCTCAACAGGTGAAGCCTATCAGTTTTATAATCAGTTGATATTGTGTTGGGCTGATTTAGACGGTGTTGCAACCTTTATAAATTCTGAAGTGAACCTAAAGTTAGATGTTACGTTTAATAAGCGAGGGCAAGTAATCGTCGAAGGTTACTTTAAGGAATTTGCACATGAGGACAATAAGTTAAAGTTTGAAATTGAAAGCAATCAAAACTTTTTTGTGGAGACATTGGATGGATTGAAGAAAATCGTTAAACATTATGGGGACTTGAAAGGAATACCTTCTGAGTAGCACTAAGCTAACGGGACACGATAGTTGAATAATACAAATTGATGAGCAGGAGCTAAGGTATCCTGCTTTTTTCATTGAACTAACGGGTAGTTTAGTTCTGATATGTGCTAATATAGTTTATGTAAGACCAATAAATTAACACGGGTCATCCCAGGTGATTTGTATGAGTTTAACCCACGAATTTTTTCTTCTTAACGTTGATTTTGATTTGAATAACAGATATGAATGGTACAGAAATAATCGGTATACATGGGCTGAGAAGTCTGTAGTATTAGATGAGACTATTCAATACATGACGGATTTTTTGAACTGGTTACCTTCATATAACCCTGAAACAAAAGTAAGTCACAAAGGGTTAAATTACTATGGCGTAACCGTTATTAATAAGCTTGGAGCAGAGAAGCTAATAAAGATATTAGATAAATGGCTTGAACTAATCGGAGAAGCCCCAGACACTTTTAGTTTAAGGGGAGATACTATTTGGAAAGAAGAAGAGAATGAAGAGGGCTACTGGGAACAGACGAGAAATTGGTTGAAACGAGAAACAATGCAAAGTGAATTAGAAGTATTAATTGACTTGGCTGCCAAAGCTTCAGCCAATAACCAATTGATTATTCACTTCGGAATCTAAGTACAGCCGATGAAAGTAAAAAACTATGAGCTTATAGGCTGGTTAGAAACCAGCAGTGATTGATGTGATAATCGAAATTGATGGTTACTTTGAGAATGTACTGCTTAAAGGCAAAACATGTTCAATTATAGAATTAAGAAATATGTACATTATTGCCAAAAGTCATTGCACAAACATAAATGATATTTCAGCCATCTTTTGCAGACTATTTGAATTTGAATTAATTCATGAAGCATACAAAGAAGGGATTGGGATTGATTTCGTAATTGATACAGATACAGACCATGTTTATACACCAAGGTATTAAACTAACGGGAAACGTTAATTTAATAAAAACATGTAAGCAGCCGCTCAAACAACCGGCTGCTTTTTCATTAAAGCTAACGGGCAGGATAGTTGAATGATTTCGCGAATAACTTAAGTCATGACGAATTTACGAAGTTCGCAAAAAGGCGTTAGCCGAAAGAAGTTCTTAGTTTAGGAGGAGTCTATATGATATTAGAAAAAGTTATAAATAGAATTGAAATACAAAGTGAATATAAGGATTTTGTTGATAAGTATATAGATAATATACTTACCGAATTCAAAGGTAAGATTCATAGCATTTATATGTGTGGCTCGATTCCAAAAGGAACTGCTAAACCTTTTAAGTCAGATGCAGACTTTACTATTGTATGTGTAAATCCCAAAGATATTGATTACGAAAGATTGTCAAAAATTAAAGACAGGCTTTTGGAAGAATATCCAATAGTAACTAAGATTGATACGATAATTTGCTCGATTGACGATGTATTAAGTAAACCAAATGAGTGGGGTTTTTGGGTAAAGATAATTTGTGTTTGCATATATGGTCATGACGTTGGTGAAAAAGTACCACCGATAATTATTTCTCCAGAGTTCATTTTAGACTTAAATACAGAGACCAAGGAGGAAATAGATCGTATACATAGTTTACTTTCTAATGCTAGTGATAACACAATGAAAACTAGATATATTAAAGGTTACTCTAAGAGATTAATTCGTGCATTATACTCTTTGGTTTTAGAAGATACAGGTGTATGGCAAGATGACATTATTAAGATGAAGAATGCCCTATTAAACTATTGTGAGATTGACTCCGCTTTAGTTGATTATCTGTATGCTTGTTACTTGGATAGTAATGTACTTGTTGAAGAGTTTCTGGGAATTGCAGATGAAGTATGTAGCTATTTTGAGAACGTCTTAAATGCAATGGCTGCTTCCAGAACTTCCTTCGGCTAACACCATATTGACGCTCCGGGTCACTCTGAGAAGCGAGTGACCACATCCAGCCCCCTAAGCCCGTCGGGACGTCACAGCGTTAGGTGTTTGGCAAGCCTCACAACTATAAGCAGCGACTCTAATTAAAACATATGACTATTGAGCTAATGGGAACTTTAGTTGAATAATACACATTAATGAGCAGGCGCTACGGTAGCCTGCTGTTTTTATTGAAGTAACGGGCAGATTTGCACAATAGTCACCGCAGTTTAATGCGACTTCAAAATAAAAAGGAGAGAAAAGACCCATGAATACTACACTTGGCAGATTAACAGGTCGAATCGCAATAGTAACAGGTGCAAGTCGCAGCACAGGAATCGGTGCTGCAGTGTGCAAAGAGTTGGCCTATCTAGGCGCTGATGTATTTTTTACACACTGGGTTAGTTACGATCAACAGATGCCCTGGGGTAGCAATAATGAGGAGCAAAAGCAACTTTGTGAGGAAATACGTTCCATGGGCGTTCGTTGCGAACACCTAATGATGAATCTTTCTGTACCTGAAAGCTTTGTGGATTTATTAAATAACGTTGAGCAGAAGCTGGGAGAACCTTCCATTCTTGTTAACAATGCTTGTTATTCGGTTAACGATGACTTAACCACGATTACCCCAGAGTCTTTGGATGCACACTACGCAATTAATGTTAGGGCGGTAACTATGCTTAGTGTGGAATTCGCTAGACGGTTTACGCAATCGGCAGGTGGTCGAGTTATTAATATGACATCGGGCCAATCACTAGGTCCCATGGCTGGTGAAATCTCTTATGCCACAACGAAAGGGGCAATAGATGCTTTCACACGAACTTTTGCAGCAGAGGTGGGACCGAAAGGCATCACCGTAAATGCGATAAATCCTGGACCCACAGACACCGGCTGGATGACTCCTGACCTACGACAGCAGTTATCTAAGCAATTTGTAACAGGTAGAGTAGGATTGCCTAAGGATGCAGCTCGTCTGGTTGCATTCTTAGCCACCGATGATGGGGAGTGGATTACCGGCCAAGTTTTACATTCCACGGGTGGATTCAACTAACGGAGAACGATAGTTGAATAATACATTACATTGATAAGCAGGTGCTTCGGTATCCTGCTCTTTTTATTAAGCTAACAGGCAGGATTGTTTAGAAAGTCCCTGATTGTATTTACCTATGCTTACTGTTAATCTAAACAATAGAGATGCAAACAAAGGAGCATAAACTTATCATGTGGAATACTCTGTAAAGATTAACAATTTGAAAGGATGCCTGAAATAGTGACTACACTATTTTATTAGGTATGCTTTTCTTTAATCTTATAGGGTATGCAGGAAAAAGTGTATCATATACCCATCCTGCGGATACCTGATGGTATCCGCTTTTATTCGTGGGAAACAGCATAACAGCATCTCTATTGATTCCTACCTGTTTATCCTTCTACTAGCGAGTGGAGGAACTTTGTTATGCGATCGAAGTTAGTCTTGATTGAGGGAATGCCAGGATCTGGTAAAACAACAACTGCTCAGCAAGTTCATGAAATTCTTACGGAAGTGAACATTACATCCCAGCTTTTTTTAGAAGGAAATCTGGAACATCCTGCTGATTATGATGGAGTCGCTTTCTTTAAGAAAACCGAATGCGATGAATTATTGAATACCCGTAAAAAGTTTAAAGATTTGTTGAGTAATCTAATG
This sequence comes from Paenibacillus sp. FSL L8-0333, assembly GCF_037965665.1. Taxonomy (NCBI): domain Bacteria; kingdom Bacillati; phylum Bacillota; class Bacilli; order Caryophanales; family Paenibacillaceae; genus Paenibacillus; species Paenibacillus sp. FSL L8-0333. The sequence continues at coordinate 4,979,450 of NZ_CP150186.1, read as the reverse complement.
ATTAAACAAGGTAACGATTACTTCCTGGAATATCGGAAAATAAAAAATGAAGTCTGGTCAAGTTTTCCAGATGAATTGCATCACGCAGTTTTTAAACATGATATTTATGAATTGCCGCTAGATCAAAATAGGAAACTGATAACAGAAAGATGGAAGAAGTTTGCGGATCGTGTTTTGTATGGCGCAGACACCTTTGTTTTTGATTGTTGTTTTATACAAAACCCTGTAACTATAGGCATGATTAAACATGGTGCGAAGAAGGAAGACGTTATAAGTTATGTTATTGAACTGGCAACAATTGTAGAGCGATTGAATCCATTGTTGATATATGTACAGCAGAATGATCTTGATCATTCTTTCAGAAAGGCTGTAAAGGAAAGACCTCAGGAATGGTCAGAGGGATTTATTGAATATTACACGAACCAAGGGTATGGAAAAGAACAAAATTATAAAGGGTTAGATGGAACACTGCAGGTTCTTAAAGCAAGAAGGGAACTGGAAGAAGAAATTTTTAACAGATTAAACATTACCAAGATAAAAGTTGATAACTCTTCTTATAATAAAAATGATTATAAGCAAGTTTTAGAGGGCATTTTATCAGAATATTATAAAACAACAAACTAATGAGAGATTGGATTCTAATGATTACAGGCTGAAAAAGAGGCAATCTATAAAGCTTACGGGAAACGATAGCTGAGGAGCATTGCCATGACAATGCTCCTCTTTTATTTGTTAAAGTTACGGGCAGGATTGCTTCATCAATTGTCGAATCCTTTGCTTGAATATTTCTATAAAGGGGGGGATGGAAATTAAAATACGAGAAGTTGTAGCAAATGATTATACTGAAGTTGTTTTTTTATGGAATGATGTACTTGGCGTTCGCAATGTTAATATTGAAAACTTTCGAGTTACTATGGAAAACATGAATAAGGCTGGAAATTACAAAACATTCGTTGCATTATTTGAAAATGATGTGGTTGGTTTTGTCACTATAGTTCAGGCGTTATCCGTAGGGTCTTCGAATGGTTATCTACATATTCAAGGGCTTGCTGTTAAAAAGGAATTACAGCATAGTGGGATAGGTACAGAACTACTAAGATACACTGAAAATTACGCTAAAGAAATGGAAATATCAAGTATTATTTTATGTAGCGGATTTAAGCGAACCGACGCCCATGCTTTCTATGTGCATAATGGCTATGACAAAGATTCATACTGCTTTGATAAGATTATTAAACTTGACTAATTTTGAATATGTAATAGCCGAGCAGCCATTTTGTATTAAGTTAACGGATAACGATAACTCAATAACGACACACGGGCAGGTCAGCGTGGGATTTATGTTGTTATTCAGGAGGATTTTTAATTGTGGGTTTTGAACAGGATTTTAAAAAAAGGGTACATGAAGTTATTACACAGAAACAATTATGTTCAGTTATGAATGACACTAAGTGGGGAAACTTACAAAGTGATGTACTAAATAAACTACCTTTTACCCCTCCATATCAAGCTAAGTATGTATTAGACGATATACTTTATCCAGAGAACTTCGAAAACGACGTCTGGTATTTAGGGGATTGGATAGAAGGACTTTCACCTTTTTTTTCTGTAGAATGGATACGGGTTAGACCAAGGTATCAGAAGCACAAGGGGAATCTGCTTCCTCCTGAATTAATTGACATAAGTAAAGAATTTCTTTCGATTTTACATGAATTAAGAATTCCGTATAGAGAAGAAAATAATACATTTTTCATTTATGGATATATATCAAATACAGACTCACTTTTCAAAGGTAATCAATTGAGCTAACGGGACACGTTAGTTCAATAAACCAGCGGCAGTCTAAAACTTTATTTACTCAGACACCAACTTTCATTTAATTTGATCATATTACATGTTCGAAGATGCTTTCGGACACAGTTGGCCTTTAACTAAACACAGAACATTAATCCTATCGTTACTGGAGGTTGATGCACTGTGTTTTTTTCTGCGGATTTCTTCGTTTGCTTCGCTCTATAGAAAATCATGAAGTTAATATTCAGTTGAGGATCTCATCACTATCTGTTTACGATTCAGAGTTAGAGTTAGAGAAGGCCAAGCGAAAAAGGAGCTTTCTCATGAACACAGATCCTAAAGTACTTATTGTAACTTCGGCATTTGGAGACGGGCATATCAAAGTAGCAGAAGCAATTGATCATTCTTTTAGACGTAGAGGGATCAGCCGGATTGTTACCTTGGATCTTTTCGCTGCAGTCTACCCTAGTCTGAATGAGCTGTCCCGCAGATTCTATCTGAACAGCACAGGTTATACTCAAGAATTTTATGGATTAGTGTACAAGTTGACGAGCAAGATTAAACCAGACCAGTTCATGGGTAAATGGATTCATTCTATGGGCAAGCGGAAAGTGCAAAGGATCATCGACGAGATTGGACCGGATATTATCATTCATACCTTTCCCTATTTGGCCGCTGCTGAGCTTGCATCAACAAAGGGAAGACGAATCCCCCTTTTCACTGTCATGACGGATTATGTGGTTCATGGCAGGTGGCTTCATCCACAAACCTCGAAGTATTTTATTGCTACGGAAAGTATGAAAGCAGAACTGATGTCATTAGGTATTGCTGAAGAAAAGCTTGTGGTTAGCGGGATTCCGATTCGTGAAGCTTTTAAACAGACTCAGGAACGTGAAGGCCTTTTACGTAAGCATGGACTAGATGGAAATCGACATTATCTATTACTTGCGGCAGGGGCTTACGGCGTGTTGAGTGATATTAACCATTTAATAATAAGGGCGCTGCAGCAATCAAACTTCGATGTAATGGTATTGTGCGGGAATAATCATAAGCTCCAGATGGCTACGGAAGAGCTTTTTCAAGAGAATCCTCGGGTTCACATACGGGGTTATACAGAAGAAATGCAGGAGCTAATGTGCATATCCTCCTGTCTGTTGACCAAAGCAGGGGGGATTACCTTGACTGAGGCGATGGCTCTAGCACTTCCTGTAATTGTCTATCGTCCGCTCCCCGGTCAGGAGGCAGGCAATGCAGAATGGTTGTCTGAGCACAATTTAATAGAGATTGCCCGAAACGAGGAGCAGTTAGTAGAGCAGCTTCAGAGATTGGAGCATCTGGGGTACAGGGATGGAAAGGTGCAGGATATGAAGAACTTTTCCCGGAAATCAGCCGCGGATGCTATCGTTACTGAGGCTTTAGAGGTTATCAAGCTGCGGCAGCCGTCTGTTTCAGCCGTAAAATCTATGGTTGTTGAAGGGCAGGCGAAGACGATTCATGGATATTATTAGCAAGGTAGAAAGACCACGCGTTGTGGGTCCTCTAATTGGAGGCTGGCTCGGAAGCTCGGAAAATGAATTGCTGCCTTTTCAAGTAAGCGACTGTTTATTTGATTATAATTATTTATTACCAGATAAAGGGTCGATAAGATGTTATTATTTGTATGGGTGAATTTATTGAAAATGGTGCTTTATTGTCATTGGAGAGGACAAAATGTACACGAATCAGAAGATAGAGGATATCTTGCATGAAATGCTAATCAAGTTTGTGGAAAATGAAAAGTTTCCGGGATTAGCGGCCGGAATCGTAAAGGACAACCGAGTTCTGTTTACTGGTGAATATGGGACGGCAAATTTATCGACGGGTGATCCTGTAGTTCGTGGCACTTTGTTTCACCAAGCCTCTGTCTCCAAAACCTTCGTAGCAACCGCCATTATGCAATTAGTTGAGCGTGGTAAGGTAGAATTGGATGCCCCCATCACTAAATACCTGTCATATTTTAAGTTAGAGGATGAGCGGTATCAAAATATAACAATAAGACAGCTTATGAATCATACCTCCGGTATGCCTGATGAGGAAGATTATGCGTGGGATCGCCCTGAATACGACGAGCAAAGTCTTGAACGATATGTAAAAGGGATAGGTCACCACAAGCTGTTAAGCCAACCGGGAGAGAAATTTGCCTATAGTAATATAGGATATGAGATATTGGGAGATATGATAGCAAAAGTCAGCGATATGAGCTTCGAGCAGTATATGGAAAAAAATATTCTTGAACCAACAGGAATGCAGTCCAGTTCTTTTCTTAAACAGGAGGTTGAAGCTTATATTGCTGCACCTCATGTGCTTGGAGCTACCCATGAATGTGGTGGCTGCGTTAGTAGTGTTTTTCCATATAACAGGGCCCATGCCCCTAGCTCCACTTTATATACCCATGCCGAAGATATGTGCCAATATCTGTTGATGCATCTAAACGGTGGAACAGCCGGGAACGGCAATGAAATCCTCCAGCCAGGTAGCTATGATGAAATGTGGAAACCTCATGCACAAACGGGCTATGATCCGGAAAATGCACAGATAGGATTGGGCTGGTTTCTAGGAGAATATAAAGGTTCTCGTATTCTCTCACATTGCGGCTGGGATACTGGATTCTTAAGCAATCTGTTCCTGCTTCCCGATGAAAAAATCGCTATTTCTGTTATGAGTAATTGTGACTATGTCAACATGGGCAGTGTATGCTTCCCAATCCTTGATCTGTTGCTTGGCTCCAATATTTAGAACGAGTCTGTAACTGATTTTACAACTTCATAACAAGGGGCTTCGTACTTTATAACATTCGTAACTTAAAGTACATGTAAGTCAAGCCCACTTACACTATGGAGGTTATGAGAAATGAAGAGTAAAGATGTGAAATCAGCCCTTGGGGTGATCGCGATATCCGGTGGTCTGCTGGCCCTGACTGCTTTGGCAGTGCCCAAAATCGTCGCTTACACTACAGTGAACCAGAATGTGTCTCAAGCGAACGTTTCCTACACGCAAGAACTCAACCAGAAGCCTGCTGTTCAACTGGCGAGCAGCCAGATCCCGGTACTTAAGGTTGCAACCAAAACACCAGTCTCGACGATCAAGTCTTATTTTGAGCGCACAGTCACCGCTGAAGAAATTAAGCAGATTAATGAGTATGCAGAGAAGGCCAGGCTCACTGGCAAGGATGAACAGCTTACGCGGCAATTTACGGACCAGGAGAATAAGCGGCGGATGTTATTGGATGATCAATACAAGTACGATGGTTTACGGCCCAAGCAGAAGCTACCTTTGAAATCAGGGAGCTCCGAATTTTATCTGGATCAAAGCAAATTTACCTATGTATTTCCTAAGCGCGAACTGACCGATGAAGAAATGCTGCAATTGATCGACTGGAATTACCGTTTTAATTATGTGGTAAGCCTCAATCTTGTCGTGGCACAGCCAGATAAGAAGGACATCAGTCAGGATGAAGCCCTACGCAGAGCAAAAGAGAGCGTAAGCCGTCTATTCGGTGTGGATCTCTCTAAGTTGCAGGCTCAGACCTCATATCATAAGCCTTTTCCTGATTCGAAAGGGCAATGGTTCGTTAATTTTCTACCTTACCGGGCAGAGACACTGCGGGCTCAGGATAAGTCCTATTTCATGTATAATACGTTCGTGGATGCAAAGAGTGGGACCGTACTGGATACTACGATAGTGGATCTGTCCTATAAGAGAACTCCGATTACAGCAGCTATAAATAAAAAGATTAGCCAGGATTCCAGCTGGCTTCAAGCCGCTAAATCCATTGTGGTGGACAAGCAGGGCGAGACCCGTGCGATAACCAGCTCCTCTATCATTAAAGACAGTGCATATGACAAAAGCGGAGTGGTAGCGGTCTTGGTCAAACTGAAAGACGGTAGCACCTACACGGCAGAGCTGCGCTATCCCGAGAAGACGCTGCGCTGCCTGATCTATACACCGGTTTCTAAGTAATGAAGTGAACCAGCGTTATAACCTACTTTAGTATTTACAACCTACAGCAAGCCCCACTCGGGGCTTGCTGCTATGCATTTTGAGAGCTGGTGGATGACTATTGTGAGAGCAGACATGGGTATAGGAATTTCTTTTTACAAGAAGGGATGGTTAGATGCTAGATATTAAATCCTTACAAGAATGTCCTCTTCGTCAAAATGAGCTTATTAAGTATGTCAAAAAACGGTGGCCAAAAGTACAACAAGTTGTGCTCCCCAATATACAAGAAAGTTTAATCTCAAAAGATGAGGAGTTTCCTTTTACATTTTTGCTGTTGAAACATGATGTAATCATCGGGTTTTATCAATTAATTGAGCAGGAATTTATAACTCGAAAAGATTTATCACCTTGGATTGCGCCATTGTTTATTGACGAAAGTGAGAGAGGCAAAGCACTAGGAGCCGTTCTGTTGGAGCATGCCAGAAAAATAGCTGGACAACTAGGTTATGCAAAAGTCTACTTGGCGACGGATCATATTCTTTATTATGAGAAATATGGATTTAAGGAGATAGGTCTGGATAACTTCGAGTGGGGACGGCCCACCAAAATATATGAACATGACACTATTACATAAATGACCCAAATGGAAAGCAGGAGTTATCATGGAGCATATCTTCGAATTAGCAAAAATAAAGAGTGAAGAAATAACGATACTCGAACTGCAGGATGCAATGGTAAGAGGGGATGTTAGTTCTAGGGAACTTGTTATGTATTACATGTATCGGATAGCAACGTTTGACCAGAGTGGTCCCATGATAAACTCTATTATGGAAATGAATCCAGATGCGATTTTTATTGCCGAGGCATTAGATCAGGAGAGAAAATTAAGCGGAGCACGAAGTCTTTTACATGGTGTGCCTGTATTATTGAAAGGAAATATTGAAACGAATGATAAAATGCATACAACCGCTGGCGCATTAGCTTTGGAAAACCATGTTAGCTCAAACGATGCTTTTCTTGTCCAAAAACTAAGGGATGCTGGGGCAATTATACTTGCAAAAACAAATATGACGGAATGGGCAAATGGGATGTCATCATCCATGTGGGCTGGGTATAGCTCAATAGGAGGACAAACCAAAAATCCATACGGGGATCATTTTCCGGGGGGTTCCAGTACGGGTTCTGCCGCTTCTGTTGCAGCCAATTTTTCAACAGTAGCCGTGGGGACAGAAACGTCTGGCTCTATTTTAAGTCCAGCTGTGCAAAACGCGATTGTTGGTTTAAAGCCAACTGTAGGTCTAATAAGTAGATCAGGCATAATTCCATGGTCATATTCTCAGGATACAGCTGGACCTATGGCAAGGAATGTGACAGATGTTGCGATCTTATTAAATGCACTTACGGGAAAAGATGAAAGTGATCCTGCTACTTGGAAAAATGAATATTCTACTATGGACTACACAGCATTTTTGGATAAAGACGGATTAAATAAAGCGACCATAGGCGTTTTTAGAAATGCTCTACCTAAGAATTATTGTGACATGGGTGAATATGATGAACATTTATTTAATGATGCTGTGGCTAAATTAAAAGATTCTGGAGCCAACATAATAGAAGATATAGATATTCCATCGTTCCATAGAGAGTGGAAATATAACAAAATGAATCTTGAATTTAAGCATTCCGTTGAAAATTACTTATATAACCTTCCGGCTCAACTTCCTGTCCATAACCTAAATGAATTGATTGAATGGAACGAGCGGAATTCGGAAAAGGCTTTGAAATATGGACAAGATATGCTGAACTATCGATCACAGCTAGATAAACCGTTGAATCATTCGGAATATATTGTAGAGTCTATCTCTGACTTATATTATTCGCAAAATATAGGGATCGATCATGCTTTAGAAAAGTATGGATTGGATGCAATCCTGTTTCCTGCTTATGTCGGAGCTGATTTAAGTGCTAGAGCAGGTTATCCAACTATAGCAGTGCCCGCAGGCTTTCAAGAGAATGGAAGAGCCTTTGGGATCACATTTGCAGGAACGGCATTTAGTGAACCGACACTCATTCGGATTGCATTTGCATTCGAACAACAAACGAAACACAGAAAAATGCCGGCTCTAAAGAAATGAAAGATGATTTGAAAATTAGAAAAAGGTGCATTTACAAACGAACGTATGTTTGCTAAAATGTTGATGTGGATAAAAATACCAAAGTGAAGAAAAGAGCGTTTGAGATTAGCAATCCATAAAAAACAACCCAAGTTGAATTCTGCTAAAATGTAGTTAATGTCTAATGTAGATATCCTTCATGAACAAAGGAGAACTGAAAATGAGAAAACTCGTTCTATTTCTTCACGCATCGCTTGACGGTTTTGTAGAAGGGCCGAATGGTGAAATGGACATTGGCTGGGTTTCCTACGATGCTGATTTGGAGAACCATGCGAAAGAAATTCTGAGTACTGCCGACACTGTCATTTGGGGACGTGGGACTTATCAGATGATGCACAGTTACTGGCCATCTGTCCCTTCGAACCCATCAGCTTCGCAGCATGAACGGAATCATGCCGAGTGGATCGAAAAGACAGCTAAGATCGTTTTTTCCACGACGCTGGAGAAAGTCGAATGGAATAATTCCAGACTCGTGAAAGAAGCTGTCGAGGAAGAGATCAATAACCTCAAACAGCAGCCCGGCAAGGATATGGTCATCCTCGGCAGTCCTAGATTCGCACACCACCTTATGCAGCTTGATTTAATTGATGAGTATAAAATTACGGTTTCTCCCGTCCTGATCGGTAAGGGATTGCCATTATTCCAAGGTCTCAAGGAGAAGAGAAATCTTAAGCTAATCGAAAACAAGACCTTTGATTCTGGAGCCATAGGTCTCGTTTACCAGACGGTAAGATGACCTTGTCACTTAAGGTGATTACGCTCACGAGGAACGTTATTGGAACGACAACAGCGGCAGTCTAAGACTTTATTTATCAAGTCTTGGTCCGCCGCTGCTTGTTTTAATGGATCCAGTCTAATACTTTATTTTTACCAAACACTAATCAGATGTTGGTTCTTTCATAAACCATGAAATATGGGTGCATCGCTTACAAATAAGGATGGCAGCGTTTTTGTTCGCCCAGTCAAAGCCTAAAAATGATGCGCCGCTTGTGTTAAGCAGTTTATAATCCAGATCAAAGGTATCGTTTTGACAGCAAGGACAGGTTATTGGTGCGCCTGCAGCACTGTATCTCATTATAAAAACCTCCTGTAGATTTGTATATTACTTTAACGTATTTAAGGTTATTTAGGTTTCGTGCACTTGAAAGGATTACTCACGAGTTCATTTTGCCAAGGGCAAGAGTGTTAGGTTTATTTCAGTTATAATATTTGATATAAGGTATACAGGATTCGTTTTAATGAAGAAGGTGAGGGACTGATTTTGACCCATAATATTATCGAATACTGTTTACAAAAGAATGGAGCAACAAAGGATTTTCCTTTCGGCTTCGATCCAATGGTGATCAAAATTGCCGGTAAAATGTTCGCGCTTATATTTGAGAATAAGGGGAATTATGCTTACATAAATCTAAAATGTGATCCGGTGATTGCAGGGAACTTGCGAGAGCAGCATGAGAGCGTTCGGCCAGGATACCACATGAACAAAAAACACTGGAATACGATTGTTTTGGATGGCTCCTTACCAGAGTCGGATATCTATTTAATGATTGATCATTCTTACGATATGGTTGTCAAAAATCTCCCTAAAGCCCTCCGACAAACGATATACTGAATGTGGCATTAAGTTGTCGTTTAAATGGCAATGAACTGGTATAATATGGTTTATAATCATGGGAAGGAGTTGTATTTATGTCTGACTTTTTTAATTCAGGACCTAATCCCAATTTGTCGGACCCTGCAGGCCATAAAGCAAACCATGATGTAAATGCGCAAAAATATCATACTGAAGGCGTTCCAGGATTCTGGAGTGAGGTAACCAATCTGTTGATCGTTGTGGCTATAATTGCTATCATTTTTTTAGTTATAAGGTTTGTTTTATGATTACCCTGGTTTAGAGTGAAGACATTGACTTTTAGGAGGCGGTTCCATTGGTAACTATCATTAGGTGGACAGAATTTAGAAGGATAACGCCTACTCGTCCATAAACTGCGTATTTCCTTCTTAATGAGGGTACTAGATGCAAGAATATAAAATTAGTACAATGAAAGACTATTCAAAGCAATCGATTGATCAAATCCGCATATTAGAACATCTTTGCAAGACGTCCGACAGATCAAGTTTGAGGGTGGGTATAGAAAGCCTTAAGGAGATAGACGGAGATGAGGCATTCTTGTGCCAGATCGATAACCAATTAGTCGGATTTCTCAGTTGGTATACTTCGGATGGCATCGAAGCTAATATTAACGGAATGGTTCACCCGGACTTTCGTCGCCAAGGTGTATTCCACGACTTACTGAAAAGTGCCGCATCAGATATGCAAATGCAAGGCATACAAACTTGCCGTTTTAGGATACCTTCTAATTCTGAATCAGGGATGGATTATATACGGTATTTAGGGGCAAGTGCTGCACCGTCTGAATTCCTCATGGTTTTTAATCGGGCACAAATCGCTGGATCAAGCCACTCCGGTTTAGCTGTGCGATTAGAAGAAGATCAGGATTTAGAGTTCATGGTTAAATGTTCATCACAAGCTTTTGGTGATTCAGAGTCCTGGACTAGGAATTATTTAACTCGTACAAGAGAACCGGCACGGATTACTTACATTGCTGTGGACAACATGATTCCGGTTGGGATGATCAGAGTCAATTATTTAGATACAAATACTGCGGTTATACATGATTTTTGTGTGCTTCCTTCGTGTCAAGGCAGAGGATACGGTCGTGAAATTCTTTCAGAGGTAGTTAAAATCTTGCGAGATCAGAAGAATTCTCAGATTCGTCTTGGCGTGGTCACTCAAAATAGAAATGCATTATCCCTCTATCAGTCGGTTGGGTTCGAGGTGACTGCGGAGTTTAATTACTATGTAATATCCGTCGATATGATTTGTTAAGGAAGAGGCGCTACTCATGCGCCTCTTCTTTTTTTATCATGCCCTTCTAATTATCACGCTGAATCTAGCTATAGTTAATACTTATAACCTGTCATAGCTCATTGGTAGATCGGTATAGTCAGTCGGTTATGCTATATTAATTCTAATAATTTGTTTACGAGGAGATTAATATATGAGCATTCAGACCAAACCCCAAAAACGAACCGTTACTCCATTTCGATATGATATCGTGGGCAGCTTCCTGCGCCCCCAAGCGTTGAAAGAGGCTAGATTAAAATTCAAGAATGGTGAAATTACTGCCGGGCAGTTGAAGGAAGTAGAGAACGACGAAATCGTTAAGCTCGTGCAGAAACAAAAAGAGGTGGGTCTTCAAGCGGTAACCGATGGTGAATTCCGCCGCTCTTGGTGGCACCTCGATTTCTTCTGGGGACTTGACGGTGTAGAACGCACAATTATTGATCAAGGTTACCAATTTAACGGTGCAGAGTCCAGACCAGAAACAGCCCGACTGACCGGAAAAATAAGCTACAGCAGCCATCCTTTTGTTTCGCATTATGAATTTTTAAAAGGTGCTGCTGGTGAGGACGTTGTTGCGCGTCAATCGATTCCTGCGGCTGCACAATTCCTGTTCGAGCTAGATCGGGCGGAAAACAAGGAAAGCACAAATGAATTATACCCGAATCGCGAAGAGCTTATCTCGGATATTGCCAAAGCATACAAAGCATCGATTCTTGCCTTCTATGCAGCGGGCTGCCGCAGTATTCAAATCGACGATTGTACGTGGGGAGCGCTTTGCGACGAACAGTTTATAGCGTTTATGAATCAGATTGGCGTGAACGTAGCTGAATATGCAAGCGAACTTGCAAAATTGAATGAGGAAGTTGTAACCGGTCTGCCGGAAGATCTTGTTGTAACGACCCATGTATGCCGGGGCAATTATGTTTCGACTTATGCTGGAGTAGGTGGAGGCTACGAGCCTATCGCGCAAACGCTTCTTAATATCAATAACTACTCGGGTTATTATCTGGAGTTTGATACCGAACGTGCAGGCGACTTCAAGCCATTGCGCTTCTTGAAAGACAATCAGCAGGTTGTGTTAGGTCTGTTCTCATCCAAATTTGGTGAGCTTGAAAGCAAGGAAGATATTCTGAAGCGTATTGAGGAAGCGAAGCAATACGTTGATCTAAACCGGATTTGCCTTAGCCCGCAATGTGGCTTTGCTTCCACGGAAGAAGGCAACCACCTGACAGAAGAGCAGCAATGGCGTAAGCTTGCTTATATTAAAGAAATTGCTGAAGAGATTTGGAACTAACTCTAATTAAAAAGTAGACAGAGACAATACACCTTTAGCCATTCGGATGTTCATCCGTTCGGTTAAAGGTGTATTTTGTTCTACAGTGAGCATACCGATATACTTGGCCAGTTCTATCTATACCGTGACGGAGGATTAGGGAAAACCTCCCTAATAAAAGCCGATAATTGCTCTAAATGAATGAAATTAGGGAATAACTCCCTAAAAAACAGAGCAATATCAAGAATTACCGCCAAATCAGTTAAATTTCAGGGAAGAATTCCCTGATTATTAGTCTGATGACCAGAATCCTCTGGTAATAAGGGAGGAATTCCCTAATTATCTCCAGGGCGAGCATATGATTGAGCTTTACGGAGTTTTTTTGCCACGCTCAGTATAAAAGAAATCACCCCCGTTTAATAAACGGGGGTGATTTAGCCTAAGAAGTAAGAGTGTCAGCTTTTAATTGTCTTTAGAGTGTCTTTCGCCAACCTGGAATTCATCGGCATGTTCAAACATATATTTCACGGTCAGAGGGTCATGACCAGTAAGTTGTTTGAAGTCGTCTGTATAAACATCCATTTTTCCTTCACGAATAGCTTGTCCGAAAGTAACCATACCTTCTGAAGAAAAGGGTGCTTCGGAGCCTTCTTTAAATGCACCGTCGGTGGTTCTAGGCACGCCCATTGCTTCGAATACGGCATAATTTTCTTCATCCGTGTTTTCTTTGTAGGTGATATGATTGCCCGTTACTTCATTACCAATCTTAATGAAATCGGTAATTGTCATCAATTCAAGTCCGTTGATATTTAGAATCGCTTCCTGATAATTATTGGAGGCTAGGGCATACGCAACGGCTTTTGCGCAATCCTTCCGCGAGATATAAGCCATTTTACCGTCACCTTGATTGTTTGTTAATACCCCGTCACCCTTCACATACGTGAAGTAATTGGTAATCATGGCTTCCGCGTATTGGGAATTCCGAAGGAAGATATAATCTAGCCCAACGCTTTGAATATAACGTTCGGTATACACATGGTCGATTTTTTCTACGCTTGGATTGCTTTCATCGGCTGCGTTTACTAGAGAAGTATAAATGATCTGTTTGACTCCAGCTTCTTTGGCAGCATCGACCACATGTTTTTGTGCATTTTGGCGTTTTTCTCCAACAAAAGGCATGGAGATTAGAGCGAGTTTATCGGCATGAGCAAAAGCTTCGGCAAGGCCGTCCTTGTTATTAAAGTTGGTCACATGTGTTTCAATCCCTTGTTCCGCATATTCTTTCAAACATGCTGGATCGTAAGCGCAAAAAATGATTTGGTCTTTATCTACCAGCTCCAACAAATATTCCGCAGCTTGCTTCCCTAGATTTCCATCGACACCAGTCAACAATAATTTACCCATGATCGTTGTCACTCCTTGTTGAAATGAATTATACCCTTATAGTATGTGAAAAAAGTAACATAGTCTAACACATAAAACTTATGGTCGATTGCTAAATCCAATTTGGATTTGTTGCAGGAAGGAAGGCAAGGCCGGGTTTGTATTATTTTTGAGATAACCTGCTTCGATTGCAAAGGTATGGTGTGAATCATCTAAGGGAATTAGCCGGACTTCATCTTGAAGATAAGCGAGCTGATAGTTATCCGGGAAAAAGCCAATCAAATTCTCCGTGATGATATAAAACAATTCTGTCTCCACATCGTCTGCGGTTCGAAGAATGTTCGGCTGATAGCCGTCTTCAATTGCATGCTGGATCATTAGATGATAAGAGTTTCCAATAGCTGTTGGATTCAGCATGACTAGTGGATGTTCATATAACTCCTCTTTGGCGATCGATTCGTGATGAAACAGGGGATGGTGGTGACTCACAGCCGCACAATAACGTCCCTTATACAAGGGATAGGTTACAATGTCCTCTTTTCCTTGAAACTCGGAATCAAAGGCAATAGCCACGTCGTAAATCCCTTTTTGCAAGTATTCTGCAATATCTTTTAGCAATACTTTATTCAGTTCCAGCTTAATATTCGGATGATGATCCTGAAACGAGGGAATCAATTTCAACAAACTTTGGATATCCGTCATCGCCGCATATTCGATACTCAAGGATTGCGTATTATACTTTTGAAAGTTTTCCATGCTCATCTTCATATGGTTATATTGCTTCCAGAGGATGAGGGCTTCGCCATAGAAAAGCCATCCGGCTTTGGTTGGCTCAATAGGGATCTGCTTTCTGTCAATCAATTGAATGTTGAATTCCTCTTCAAGCGCGGCGATTTGTTGGCTAATGGTGGTCTGCGATACATAGTTCTTTTTAGCTGTTTCCGTAAAATTTCTGCATTCCACGAGATCTATAAAATATTTAATCCTTCTTATGTTCATAGTATCCTCCGCATGCCGCTGTTTGCTTTTATTATAACCCAGAAAGTAAAAAAGAGAGCCTCGTTTAGAGACTCCCTTTGTTGTACTACTCTTATTTTGTGTAGTTATCGAAATAACCTTGGATATAAATCATTGGTGTTCCTTTATCGCCACTACCAGAAGTCAAATCAGATAATGATCCAATCAGGTCAGTTAATCTACGAGGTGTAGTCCCTTGGGCTTCCATCGCACCAACTAGATCATCATTTTTATTCTGGATGTATTTAGAAATAGCTTGTTTTAACTCTTCACCACGAAGATGAGAGAAGTTGTTATCGGCCAAGTATTTCAATTTTACTTCATTTGGTGTTCCATCAAGTCCGGCGGTGTAAGCAGGGGAGACAACTGGATCTGCCAGCTCCCAGATTTTTCCGACTGGATCTTTGAATGCTCCATCGCCATAAACCATAACTTCTACAGTTTTACCTGTCATTTCTTTGATTTTTGCTTGGATACCATCCACGATAGGCTGGCAGTTATTTGGAAATAGCTTTACACTTTCTTCTGTTGCTTTATTTGATCCTAGCAGACCATAGGCTTCGTTAAAGCCGCTGCCATCGATTGATTGTGTAAGAATATCATCCAAGCCAAATACTTTTTCAGCACCGTTGTTTGTGAGAATACGTTTGGTTCTGAAGCGAGTGTGAATATCGCAAGTTAATACATTTTTTGTATAGTTTAAAATGGTTTTTGGGTTGTTGGAGAAGATGACTTCACAAGCCACACCTTCAGCTTCAATTAAACCTTTATAATAATCAATATAGTCAACCCCTGTGAATGGGTGCTTAATATAGCCGAAAAACTCACGGAACTGAGCTTCTGTTAATACATCCGTCCATGGATTGATACCTTTAGCATCTAGTTCGTCGATGTCTACAAGGTGGTTGCCTACTTCATCAGCTGGATAGCTTAACATTAGGACTACTTTTTGTGCCCCTTTGGCAATACCGCGTAAGCAGTTAGCAAACCGGTTACGGCTAAGGATTGGAAAAATAACACCTACGGTTTCTTCGCCGAATTTCCCCTTTATATCAGCAGCAATATTGTCAATCGTCGCATAGTTTCCTTGTGCCCGAGCAACAATGGATTCAGTTACGGTCACAATGTCACGATCTTCGATCGAAAAACCCTCGACTGTTGCTGCATTCAATACCGTCTGAACTACGATTTCTTCAATGTTATCCCCATTGTTAATGATAGGTCCGCGAAGTCCACGTACAACTGTTCCAACTACTCTTTCCAATATGATCTCTCCTCTAATAAGGGTATACTCTATATTATTAAAATGGTTTTAAAGCCTATATTACTATACCCTTTTAGAGCGATATAAGTAAAATTAATGTTTATAATATCTAATATAAAAATGATTTATAGTTAAGGAGGATTACAATTGGCGCGTGTGTTATTTATTAATGGTGGATCAGAGGGACATATCAATCCCACGATTGGCGTTGTGGAAGAGCTTATTTCGCGTGGCGAAGAGGTAGTGTACTTTTGTATAGAAGCTTACAGAGAGCGTATGGAAATGACGGGGACTACAGTACGAACATTTGACGATCAGAAATTTATACAAGCTTTTATCTCAGGTGGAAGAAATTATGTACTGGAAAGAATCAACGGCCTTTTACTTACGGCAGATATAGTTATTCCAAGCGTTCTTGAACAGATCAAAGGGGAGCATTTTGATTACATCATCCATGATTCTATGTTTGGTTGTGGACGTTTGCTAGCTCAAATTCTTAAGCTTCCGGCCATTAGCTCCTGTACTTCTTTTGCGCAGACAAAAGCAGCATTCGATGAAATGTTAGAACAATTTTATACTACCGTTCCTGCAGAAGTAACTAATCCTATAAAGGATAAATTCCAAAGCTTGACGCAAATGGTGAAGGGCAAATATGATGTGGACATCGAATCCCCTTATGAAGTGTTTTGTAATCCTGCCCCACTTACTATCGTTTATACAACTAGGGAGTTTCAACCTGAGGGAGAAGCTTTCGACCCGTCTTATATCTTTGTAGGACCCTCCATCTCTTCACGATTAGCTCCAGAAAACTTCGACCTCATGGCAATTAAGGGGAAAAGTCTAATTTACATTTCACTCGGCACAGTTTTTAACCAAGCCATTGAATTCTATAAACTTTGTTTTGAAGCATTGGGGAACACGGAGCACACTATTGTGATGTCAATTGGAGATAAAGTCCAAATCACTGATTTAGGGGAAATTCCGCAAAACTTTTTCGTGAAAAATTATGTTCCACAAACGGATATACTGCAATACACAAAGTTATTTATTACACATGGTGGAATGAACAGTATCAATGAAGGGCTTTATTACGGGGTTCCGCTAATTGTAATTCCACAAAGTGCGGATCAGCCAATAATTGCGAAGCAAGTCGTCCATGTCGGAGCAGGCATTAAGTTACAAATGCAAAGTTTAACTGCAAATCACCTACGAGAAGCCGTAGATCATGTATTAAGCGATTTATCTTATAAAAAAGCTGTCTCCAATATCAGTGAATCGTTTCGGAACTCGGGTGGGTATCGACGAGCTGTTGATGAGATTGTTCGGGGAGGGGGAGTCGTATGAACAAAATGGACCGGTTGTTAGCTATAGTGCTTGAACTGCAGCGTAACAAAATGTTGCGGGCGGAGGATTTGGCTGCTAGGTTTGAAACGAGCGTAAGAACGATCTATCGGGATATTCAGGCACTGAGTGAAGCGGGCGTATCCATTATAGGAGCGCCAGGGCAGGGTTACTCCTTAATCGAGGGGTATTTCCTGCCACCCGTTAGTTTCACGCTGGATGAAGCAGTGACATTGCTTATCGGAACTGATTTTATCGAGCAGCGGTTTGATGCACACTATGGTAATAAGGCTAGAAGTTCTAAAGCAAAGATAGAAGCTATCCTGCCGGAAGCCATCCGCAGTGAAGCATCACAGATTCGCAAAAGTTTTCGTTTATTTGCATCCGTAGAAGATATAGCACCCATACAAGAGAAGGCATGTTTGGAAGCCATTCGTGGAGCGATATTGAAGGGAAGGAAAATAAGATTTCGTTATTCCAAAAGAATCGCCGAAGCCGATGGGAACCGTCAAAGTATTCGTACGGTTGCTCCTTATGGACTTGTACTTCATCACGGGTCATGGGTACTCATCGCCTGGTGTGAATTACGTCAAGACATCCGTCATTTCCGGTTATCCCGAATGAGGGAGCTTATTAATCTGGAAGATGAATTTATACTGCCAGCAGATTTTCATCTGGAGGTATACCAACCTCCTGATGATCGCAACGTTCATGTGCTTATCTTAGTCCAAGCTGACATAGCCGATAAGGTAAGGGAATCAAATAATTTCTATATGGAAACTATTGAGGAGCATGCGGAGGGGTTACTTGTTACTTTTCGCGTTCGCGAGCCAGGGGAATTGCTGCAATGGGTGCTTGGCTGGGGAGGCGGTATGGTTGTGCTGGAGCCCGAATCTTTCCGTGATCAGGTTAGAAATGAAATAGAAATAATGTTAAAACGCTACTGACATAACGCTGTCAGCAGCGTTTTTGTATACTTGGACCATCAATGACTACAGGAGCTGATATATGATGATTACAACAAAAGAAGTCTTACAACGATTTGAAGAAACTGCGACATACTATATTCAAGAATTGGAGCGATTCAATCTGGAGCAGCTGAAGCAAAAGCCGAGTGAAAACGAGTGGTCCATCGGACAGATGTTTCAGCATCTCATTAACTCGGCGCTGTATATGCAGCTTCGTAATATTGATCAATGCCTTGTGCTCGACCAAGATCCCTTAGTAGCTCATGTGGGGAAAACTGAGGATGGTGCGGCTATATTTGCGCAAGGAAGCTTTCCGCCCATTCGTATTCAGGTTCCGCCTTCCGCCCAATATACGCCGGAGCAGCCGGAGAGCAAAGAACAATTAATTCAAGGGTTACGTACAGTCATCCAAAGAATGAGAGAGATCGAACCCTCTCTTGAGAAAGCGTCCAAACAAAATACCGTTTCTCACCCGCGATTCGGTGGATTATGCGCGGAGGAATGGTTCCTACTTATTGAAATGCACTATCGTCATCATCTTCTGCAGCTGGAGCGGTTAAACAAAAGAATTGTTGTTTAATTCCATATTTGCACCTAAAGAAGGGTTCATTCAGGTTGTGAAAGGATCATAAAATCAGGAACCGCATTCCAATAAAAAGAGTTGGAATGGTCTTAATTTCCTGAACCAAGCGTGGCCTGAACGTGATTCTTATATTCACTAGGATTAACACCAAAGTGTTTTTTGAATAACCGGGTGAAATAAAATTGATCGTGTATACCGATTTGCGTGGAAATTTCTTTAATGTATGGATTCCCTTTAAGTATTAAATCTGCGGCTTTTTCCATTTTCACAGTATTAATGTAGTGAATGATGCTTTGCCCCACTTCTTCTTTGAAGATTCTGGACAGATAGTTCTCACTTAAGTTGACATGCTTGGC
Organism: Paenibacillus sp. FSL L8-0333; assembly: GCF_037965665.1. Classification (NCBI taxonomy): domain Bacteria; kingdom Bacillati; phylum Bacillota; class Bacilli; order Caryophanales; family Paenibacillaceae; genus Paenibacillus; species Paenibacillus sp. FSL L8-0333. The sequence continues at coordinate 4,960,411 of NZ_CP150186.1, read as the reverse complement.
AATCAGAGATAAGGTCAGCTTCTTCTGATAATGTGTGTTGATATAGTCAATCGCTTGTTTAACATCTCTATTGTGTGTAGTTACGATCTGTTGCTTTTGATGGGAGAATAATTGGAACACAAGCTCCATTATAGATAGAACGTCAGTGGTACGTTTACTGCTGGCGATATTTTCTATATAGTTCTTCAAAAGCTTTGGATCCTCGACAATGAGATGGGCATCGCATAAGGGAAGATAATGCAGACAATTTACAATGAACTTTTTGGTTTCAGCAGGATTAATTTGCTTGGATTTACAGATGTCAAGAAATTGCTGAGTTGCTTGAGTAACGGCTTCAACCCCTGAAAGCTTCCAGTTCTGAATTAATTGCGTTGAGAAATCATGTACATCCTCGAAGTCCAGCGTATCCTTTAAATGGACATCCTTTGGATCTATAATCGTTATTTCGTTGTAAAATTGAATTAGCAAGGATTCTTTACATCGTTCTAGGGTTCGTTTTGCTTCAGCATATCCCCGTACAGGATCAGAAAAAACAATGGTAGGGGTGATAGAAATATACATTTTGATTAACCGAATGACCCTCTGGATAAAGTCTGTGCGGATAATTTGATGATCGTCTAAGGTATCACAGGAGATTAGAAGCAGCAGCCCATTAGATTCAAGCTGAATAATTTCCAACTGATCTACGGTCTCCAAGATATCTAAGATGATGTTTTCAATAAAGGATACGGAGATGTGATTTTGTCTTTCGTTATGGGTGGCGTTATTCTGCTCAAAAGTAATGTAGAATAAATAACAGCTGCTTTCGCTGAAAGCAAACGTTATAGCCTCATGTTGATCAAGCTGCTGCACATCGTAATAAGGATCGGTGAAATAATCTTTTAGAAGCGCATTTTTCACGCTTTTTAAGTTATGTTGTAATAACTGTGTTTGGGTCTCCTGCTGCTGCCTAGATTGAAGCTGCTCTTGAATTAACTTCGTAGATTTCTCCAGCAAATGGATCAAATCCCCCGTTTTCATACTAATCTTCAGCATATAATCTACAGCACCAAGCACTAGGGCTTCACGAACTAACTCATACTCCCCGTGGTTGCTCGCCACCAGAATTTTTCCTGCAAACCCTCTGTTATTCAGTTCTTTTATCAGCTGCAGACCATCCATATTAGGCATTTTGAGATCTGTAATGATGATATGGGGATTAAACTTGTCTACAAGTGTTAAGGCTTCAACTCCGTCAGAGGCAGTAGCACAGATCATGTATCCAAGCTCTTCCCATGGAATCATGGTTCTGAGCGCAACTTTAACAATAGGTTCGTCATCCACTAGCATTACATTATACATAGGATACATAGTATCACCCCTTAAGTTCGTATGTTTGTATAGGGATAATCAGGCGGCAGCAGGTTCCATGACCCATAGAGCTTGTGATGAACAGCCCGTAACTCTCACCGTATTGAAGTTTAATGCGATCGGCCACATTTGAAATTCCGATACCCGACAGATTGTCAGCCTTTTCTGATTTGGTGGTGTCAAACCCTTTTCCGTTATCGATGATTTCAATAATAAGGGTATATTCATTTTTTGCGTATACCTTAATTTGGATTAGAACTTTTCCTCCTATATCTGTAACCCCATGAAGAATCGCGTTCTCTGCGATCGGCTGCAGGATGAGCTTGGGGATCATGCTCTGTAATAAAGACTCATCCAAGTCATATTCAATGTCAAACCTGTCGGCATAACGTATTTTTTGAATGGCAAAATAATGATCCAGATTGTTCAGCTCCTGCTTGATGGTGATTTGCTCATCTTGATCGATAATGGTACTACGCAGCAATTCAGCTAGTGAGGAGATGCCGTCGCTAAGGACGGGAACCTGGTTAATCATCGCCAGCCATCGTAAGGAGTTAAGTGTATTAAAAAGAAAGTGAGGATTAATTTGCGATTGCAGCATTTGCAATTCGAGCGAACGTCTTCTTTTCAGATCTTTCTTTTGATCCTTCATCAGCTGTTCCATTCTACTGACCATGCTGTTAATTCTATTGGCCAACACGCCCATTTCATCGTTGCTGTGATCTTCGATCCGACTCGATAGATCACCATAAAAAATTTGGTTGCAGAAGACGATGATTTGTTTGATTGGTTTCAGGATGCTTTTATACAATACGATAATAATTAGAATACACACGACTACAATGATGCTGACAACAATAAGTAGTCCAGTGGTGATTTTACTTGTCTCTGAATTGATATAAGAGAAGGGGACGGTAGAAATCATGTACCAGCCTAATTGATTATTGTTAATATAAGAGATTTGCTGCATTTTTCCATTGACCATGCCTTGGAAGGAATGGTTTTTCTTTGCCTCTTGTGTCTTGATTTGCTTAAAAAGCTCATCTTTATAATAGGGTTCTCCTAGCGGAGTATCCTTTTGATTCGAGGACATTACTTTTCCCTCCCTATTCATAATAAGGAGACTGGAACCTGTACCTAAATCCACACTGGAAAGAATGACTTTTGAAAATAACTCCCCACCAATAAAAACAAACACATGACCTAAGGGAACGCCAATGTCATCTTGATCAAAAATTTTCCGGCCCAGGACAATGGTATTGTAAGCGCGATAGCTTTTTACGTAGTTAAGACTGTCATAAGGGGCATTCAGCTCTACTTGTTTCATAATTTCTTCATACTTAGGATTGGGGATGCCGTCGTAGCCTAATTCATAGATAGGTTGGTTCTTGGCGTCGATGACCCGAACGTTCTGGACATATCCGGGGTAGATGGTTCTATATAAATTGTCCATGGCATGATTAATGGCAGCATTGCTAGGAGCGGGTTCATTTGGTGCTGCCGATAAACGCTCCTGAATAATACTATTGGTAGAAACAGAGCCTGCAAGATATTGATAGTTGTTAAGTTCACTTAACATCGTTCGATTAAGCAGCGTTAAAGCCTGAAATGTGGATTTACTTAATTTATTGTTAATGGATTTGGAGTAAATGGTGTAGGAGTAGAAACCTATAAAGATGATTGGGATCACAGAAACGATTAAGAAAATGACGGTTAAGCGATTTTGAATTTTAACCTTGCGCATGATTTGCGGAGGATTAGGAAAATGCAGCTTCCCTTTACGTCGACTCAGGTGGATGACCTCCCATTCACTATCTTTTACTTACAAGTTAACATAAAAAGAACAATGGAATATATATGCAGCGGCGAAAAGTGAGAATAATCTATGGAATGGATAATATTATCCATTCCGTTAACGGCTAAGTTTACAGGTTATGTGACCCTGATGAATAAGCTTATACGAGCTCGCATTGGAAGATGGATAAGATAATACATAGGTAGGTTTGTATTGTAAATGTAAATATAGCGTAAATCCTTCTATACTTAGATTATTAAAAAAGCGTTTACAAGAATATCTTAAGGAGGGCGTTTATGAAAAAGACTATGAGTACATTATTAGCAGTAATGCTGCTAGGTGTGGGGTTGCTCGGCTGCGGGAACAGCAATAATAAACCTGCTGCCTCTAATGAATCGGATTCAACGAAAGCTGCGAGCACAGCGCAAGCTACAAGTACAACGAACGCCGAGAATACTAAAGAAGAACCTGCTAAAGATTTTGATAACAAGGAACTTAGTATTGCTGTATTCCAAGGGGGATATGGTGCGGATTATTGGAATGAAATTGTCAGCAAATTCGAAAGTACTTATCCAGGTGTGAAAGTGAACATGACGATTAATCCAAAAGTTGGTGAAGTAATCCGGCCGCAGATTGTTGCGGGTAATCCTCCCGACTTCCTGTCTGTTACAGATACAGAGCAAAGTGGCATCGTGCTTTCATTAATTAAAGAAAAAGGACTGCTAGATATCAGCGATGTATTTGAAAGCAAAGCGCTTGATAAAGAGGAGACGCTTAAGGATATGATTCTACCGGGGATGCTGGACAGTACAAGATTTCAGCCCTATCAAGATGGAAAGACGTATCTCGCACCTTTTAATGCTGGACCGATGGGCTTGATTTACAATAAAACACTGTTCGCAGAAAAAGGCTGGAGTGTTCCTGAGACTTGGGAGGAGTTCTTTGCTTTAGGTGATGAGCTGAACAAAGAGGAGAACTACCTGGTTAATGCAGATGGAACTAAAACGAAGCGGGCTTTATTCACTTATCAAGGCATCTATCCGGATTATTTGGAGGAAATTCTCTACCCGGCCATTGCCAGTGCGGGGGGAAAAGAAACGCTGGATAAAGTCTTTGCATATGAAGAAGGTTCATTTAAGAACGACACGATCAAAAAAGTACTGGATATCTTCTATAAAATCTCTAAAGACGGTTATCTGATGGACGGCACGGTTGCCTTGAACCATACACAGTCGCAGACCGATATGATGATGGGTAAAGCTTTGTTTATCGTAAACGGCAACTGGATGGAAAATGAAATGAAGGATTCACCTAGAGAAAATGGGTTTGAATTTGGGATGACAACAGTACCTGTGTTCAATAAAGGCGATCAGAAGTATGTGCTTTCCAGCTACGAGCAATTCTCCATCCCTGCTAAGGCTAAAAATCCTGAGCTCGCTAAGGAATTCTTGAAGTTCCTGTATACCGATGAGTCTGTGAAACTATTCGCGGAAAAAGCGAATGGGGCGTATGCGCTTAACGATGCGAAGGAGCTGTCTAAGCCATTTTTGACTAAAGGTGTCTATGACATGTTTGAGGCTTATAATGGTTCCATTTCTATTCTACAGGGCTGGCAATCGTTACCGAAGGGTTCCAAGGTTAGTGTAGTCACTGAAATGTTCAAGAATACGGTCACACCAGTGATGACAGGCCAGATGACCACGGATCAATGGATGGATAATGTGGAAAAAGCTTTTGCACAGATTCGTAAAGAGAAAGCAGCTAGTAAATAATCTATAGTATCTCATGCAAATGCATCCTGTTAGGAATGGATAAGGTTATCTATGAACGGGATGCATTTTGTATGAAGAGGAGTGAGAAAGATGTCTGAAATGCAGCTGGCAGAAGTAGCTCCTAGACAGAGAAAATCAAAGATTAGGACAGCGAAAACCAGAAATCCTAAGCTATTCATAGCGGTATGCACGATTCCTACGCTCTTGTTAACCCTCGTATTTATGATTATTCCAACCTTTCGGGCATTTTTTATGTCTTTTACGGATGCCACCGGGATGAGTGATGAGAACAAGTTTATCTTTTTGGATAACTATAAATATATGTTTCAAGATGAGATGTTCCTCAAAGCGCTGAGCAATACATTTAAACTGATGCTGGTTGTGCCAGTGATTACGTTGATTTTTGGGCTGGTGCTCGCTTTTCTATTAACGCAGACAAAGCTGAAGGAAAGAGGATTTTACCGAACCGTATTCTTTTTCCCTAGTATCATCTCTTTGACGGTAGTCGGAATTATCTGGTCCTTTGTGTTTCATCCCAACATGGGCATTTTGAATAATATTCTGGAGAGCATCGGATTAGATCAACTGAGCAGACCTTGGCTTGGAGATAGCCGAACAGCATTGTGGTGTGTAGCCGTTACACTGATCTGGCAAGCGGTTGGTTATTATATGGTCATGTATATCGCTGCGATTGACGGGATTTCTGCGGATGTGTTTGAATCGGCGACTATTGATGGTGCGGGATATTTCCGGAAGCTTACCAGCATTACGATCCCTCTGCTAAAAGATATTATTGGCATTACGTTTGTGTTGTCCCTGGCAGGTACGATCAATTTAAGTTTTATAGTTGTAACTGTAATGACTGGCGGTGGTCCGGCAGGTGGAACTACTGTTTTACTCCACTACATGTACACGCAAGCTTTCCAAAATGCGAACTTTGGTTATGCCATGGCTATTGCTATTTTTACGCTGGTGTTCGCCTTTGTGCTTTCTTTTCTGTCCAGACTACTTACAAATCGAGCAGAAGGGTAGGGGAGAAGGATGACGAGCAATCAACAGAGTCTTATAAAAATGAATATTGCCAACTGGATCACGCGGCTGTTTCTGATTGTAGCCACCATTGTTTTGTTATATCCGTTTGTATGGAATCTCTTAGCTTCATTTAAAAGCAATACGGAATTTCTAACCGACCCCTTCTCCTTACCACAAGCCTTACACTTTGATAACTATGTACGCGCTTTTCAGAAATCCAAGATGGGGAGTTATTTCCTGAACTCTATCTTTCTTGTGGTGTTATCCACGGCGATTCTAGTTATTTTTGTGGTTCCTATGGCTTATGTCTTAACGAGATTTAAGTTTTGGGGCTCCAAACTAATCCTTAACCTTTATATGGCCTGTATTTTTCTGCAAGCCTCCTACATTATGGTTCCTCTATTTCTTCAGGTGAATTCGTTCGGGATGTTGGACAATCGCGGGATGCTCAGTTTAATCTATGCTGTTCTGCAGTTTCCCTTTGCCATCTTTGTATTAAGTGGATTTCTGCGGTCCATCCCTAGAGATTATGAAGAAGCCGCTAAGATTGACGGTTGTGGCAACACGGGAGTGCTCGTCAGAATTGTTGCGCCGCTTGCTAAACCGGGTATTGTGACGGTCTGTATGCTGGCAGCGATGGGCTTTTGGAATGAGTATCCGCTGGCGTTGGTCTTAATTCAAAGTGATAGCAAAAAAACATTGCCAGTAGGTTTAGCCAATCTTTTTGAGGTTCAACGTTATGCTACAGATTGGAGTGCACTTTTTGCCGCGCTGATCCTAGTGCTGATTCCAACGATTCTTTTATATGTGATAGGACAAAAGCAATTGCTCCAAGGAATAAGCGCAGGCGGGATTAAGGGCTGAACAACAAAGACATGGAGGGAAGTTACGTGGACAAAGGAAGATTTACACTGCCTGGTGAAACAGGGATGGAAGAGGTCATAGCCGATCTCGTCGAAAGATGGGGTGTAGATGCTGTACGTGACAGTGATGGCACGAATCTATCGCAGGACATTCTCGATATGGGTCTGCAAATTTATTCAACGCTTTGTCTCGTCCGTGAGGACAATGAGTGGGCGAAGCAACATCCGCAATATAGACAGCAGATCTATCTGATGACTGCTCCAGTAATAGTAACTTCAAAGGTGAAGACTATCGATATTATGGCTGATTTTTTTGCCGATCAATTTATTCCTAACACAGATGTGGATATAAAAAAATATTGGCAGGTTGTAAACCGGACTACAGGAGAAGTATTACCTTCTGAATGTTGGAGTTATGCAGAGGGGATTGTCACATTTGAGCAGGCGGTACAATTTCACAAATATACGGTCAGTTTCTTGGCCTACCAGAAATGGGAGCCGGTCTCCATGTACAACCACATCACGAATGATTGGGATGAGGAGCATCGTTTACCGTTGGATATTCGTTATCCCGAGGCTCAAAAACATGTATTGAGGGTGCTGGAAGATTGGCTGAAGAAACATCCCAAGACAGATATCGTACGTTTTACTACCTTCTTTTATAATTTTGATTTGATTTTTAACAAGGAAGGTAAGGAGAAACAAGTGAATTGGTTTGGCTATCTCAGTTGTGTAAGTCCACTTGCGTTAGAGCAATTCGAACAAGCTTATGGGTACCGATTGACTGCAGAAGATTTTGTGGATCAGGGGCGATATAACACACCATTTAAGAACCCGACCCAAAGATATCTGGACTGGATGGACTTCAATCAGAAATTCATCGCAGGTTATGCCAAACAATGTGTAGATATGGTGCATGATTTCGGGAAGAAAGCGATTATGTTTTTTGGGGATCACTGGGCGGGCACAGAGCCTTATGGCAAATATTTTCCGGAGATCGGGCTCGACGCAGTGGTTGGGGCAGCAGGAGATGGCGTTACAACCCGTATGATTGCGGATATACCTATTAAGGATACCGAGGCACGTTTCTATCCTTATTTCTTTCCAGATGTCTTTTTTGAAGGGGGAGACCCTGTCGGAGAGTCCATGCCGATCTGGATCAAATGCCGGCGTGCGCTCATGCGCAAACCAGTTGGCAGGATGGGGTATGGCGGATATTTGAGTCTAGCGCATCAATTCCCGGATTTTATTGATCATGTGACAGAGATTGCGACGCAGTTCAAAGGGATTCATGCTAATGCAGAAGGGACACAGCCTTTTAAAGCTCCTTTTAAAGTAGCGGTTCTGAATACCTGGGGTTCCCTTCGAAGCTGGCAGACACATCAAGTGGCTCATTCTTTATGGAATCAAAGATGTTATTCCTACATAGGGGCATTAGAGTCATTGGCGGGCTTGCCGTTCGACATTGAGTTTATAAGCTTTGATGACATCAGGTTAAGTGGGATTGATCCTAGTATCGGTGTGATTATTAACGCGGGTGATGTCCATACCTCTTGGAGCGGTGGAGATCAATGGAGCGATCCGCAAGTTGTGGCAACACTTCGTGAGTGGGTGGATCAAGGGGGCGGTTTTATTGGGATTGGTGATCCATCAGCTTATGAACATCAAGGGGTTCTTTTTCAACTAGCGGATATTCTAGGGGTTCAGAAGGAGATTGGATTTACAGCAAGCATCAATAAGCCCAAGGTAACGCCTGTGCAGGATCATTTCATAACGGAAGATCTGGAAGGTGAGATCGATTATGGTGAAGGGATGACCATGGTTTATCAAGCGGAGGCCGGAGCAGAAATATTGGATGTGCACCAAGGCAGCTGCAATCTTGCCGTGAATTCATTTGGTCAGGGTCGGGGCGTTTATATCGCTGGACTTCCGTACAGTATTCAGAATACCAGACTACTCAGCCGAGCGATCTTTTGGGCTGCACATCAAGAGGAGCAGTTGTATTCATGGTTCTCAGTGAATCCGAATGTTGAATGTCATGCGTATCCTGAGACGGGTCGATATTGTGCCGTAAATAACACTTCCGAGATCCAAAAGACGACGATCCTGATGGACAATGCCGTGATCCAAGAAATAGAGTTGGGTGGGATGGAAAGTGTGTGGTTTCAATTTGAGATCACACATTAGGAGTCAGCCGTAACTACGGCGAATAATTAGACTTCCGGCCGCTGTTATCTCCAACTTTCCTGAATTGTACCGCTTCGATGGAGTGATTGGGGAATTTCTCCCTGAAATTCCGGGATTTTTGGTCATCAGACTAATAATCAGGGAAAATCTCCCTAAAGTTTAGCTGATTTGATAGCAATTATAGAAATTCCTCTTATTATTAGGGAGGAATTCCCTGATTTCGTTCATTTAGAGCGAATATTGATTATTTTCAGGGAGTTTTTCCCTAATTAGTTTTAGAGCCGTCCCCGCATACTGCATTAACGCAGAAAACACGAACGTTCGCCGCCCCGCATATTGCACATCTCACCGTACAATGTATATTGTTTATCGGCCCCCACAGGTATCATACAAAGCAGATGATCCATCCCCCTCAATGTTTTTGGCAGGTTTTTCTCACTTGGATTGAGATATTCTGGGGTTTCCGTATCTAGAGTATCCGGGACAACTTGCGATAAGCCCGCGGAGAAATCCCCTCATTCGCGGTAAATACCCTGCTGAAATAATGGATATCAGGATAACCAACGTTATCACCGACCTGTTCAATCGGCCAATCCGTTTCGCGCAGCAGCTTGCGTGCTTCCCGATGCCGGATGGAACGGAGATATTCACCAGGAGGCATGCCAGCCACCTCACGAAATAGCTTGGAGAAATGGTCTTCATGCATATTCATGGCACCAGCCATGAATTTATTACTCCAGCGGTCTGCTAGCTTTGAATCCATCTCGTCGATTAAAGCTCTGATCCGCCCGGTATGAACGGAAGATTTGGCTGCATTTCGGGAGCTTTGTGTTCGGAGCAGCGAGGTTAGGATGCCGAGCAGTAACCCCCGACAGACCCATTCATAACCGGCAGGCCGCATCGTAAATTCATGCACGAGCTGTTCCATCGCATGAATACATTCGGGTGGCGGGGTATAAATGGGCTCCTGTGACAATGGCATAAAAGGAGCGGTCACAGCTTCCAAGGCAAACTTCTCGGCCATAACCTCCTCCTCATTGACCAGCATGTCTTCATCGCTTGTAATAATCGATTCCCCAAAAAAATCAAAATGGATCCCAATGAGTTTGGTTTCCGAATCTGACACAATCGCATTCTGATGATATACCCCGGAAGAAAGGAATATCAGTTGTCCTGAATTCAGGATATATTCCTCCGTATCCATTTTTGTTGATAATTTCCCCTGGCGAACATATAGCAGCTCGAAATCATACAATCTTCTTCTTGGAAAGAGGCAAGGTGAGAGGGTTTGGAATTGTGCGTAGTGAATGCCAGGTGACCACTCCCGGGAAGGGACCTGTTTTCTCAGGGGATAACGGGGTTCTTTTTCAGCCACGAATAAACCTCCCATACAGTATAAAATGATTTTTTCAAATAGACCGGAATCGTGCAAAAAATCTCTTGTTCACCTAAATAAATCTAACTTACAATCTATTATAATATAAATAAATCAAGGATATAAGGGTATTTAGGGCAGGATCTTAAAAGACGGAAAATAACAAATTTGAGGAGGATTCAGATGAAAAAGGGAATAAACATTTGGTCGTTTCGTGAAGGTACTGAGATCGAAGAATGTGCACGTCTGGCTAAAGCGGCGGGGTTCGATGGAATTGAATTGTCTTTGAATGAATCGGGTGAACTTGGCCTGCAAACCACTGAGAAAGAAGCTATTAAGATCAGAAATTCCATTCAGGAGATGGGGTTAGAAATTGCAGGACTGGCGACAGGACTATATTGGTCATATGCCATGACAAGTGAATCCGCGGCGAACCGGACGAAGGCTATCGATGTATGTAAAAAACAATTGGAGCTGGCAGCAACACTTGGCGTAGATACGATTCTTGTCATTCCTGGTGCGGTTGGTGTCGATTTTATTGAGGGCTGTGAAGTAATCGATTATGAAAAAGCTTATGATCGAGCCTTGAAGGCGATCAGTGATCTAGCTCAGGATGCTAAAATGGCGGGTGTTTCTATTGGGATTGAAAATGTGTGGAATAAATTCCTGCTGTCTCCGCTTGAATTACGTTCTTTTATAGATGCTGTAGGCTCCAATTATGTAGGTTCCTATCTGGATGTAGGGAATATCGTTCATTCTGGTTATCCAGAGCAGTGGATACGGATTCTAGGCCATAGAATCAAGAAGGTGCATTTCAAAGATTACCGCCGGGCAGCCGGAGGACTTCATGGATTTGTTGATCTACTTGCTGGGGATGTGGATTATCCTGCTGTTATGGAAGCACTGCAAGAGATCGGCTACAGCAATTATGTTACTGGTGAAATGATACCGCCATATACGCATTATTCGGAGCAAATCATTTTTAATACTTCTGCAGCGATGGATGCTATTTTAGGACGCACTAGTTACTAAGTTTAAGAGAGGTGAAGGCTGTGCTCAGAGTGGGGCTGGTGGGCTTTGGATTTATGGGCCGAATGAACTTTGATCAGTATGTTCAATTGCAGGAAGACGGCCATCCGATTTCTCTGGTTGCCATTTGTGACCCGCAGATTGAAGTCCTTAAACATACTAAATCCGCGGGGAATATGAACACGGCCCACGAGGTATATGATTTATCCCCTTACAATTTTTATGAGAATTTGGAGCATATGCTCGAAAAAGAAGAACTAGATGCTATTAGCCTTGCGGTACCTACGTACTTGCATGCTGAAATGGCTTGTTCGCTGCTGGAACGAGGGTATCATGTGTTCTGTGAAAAGCCGATGGCGAGACATTCCGCAGAAGCTTGGAAGATGGTAGCGGCGGCGCAAAGCAGCGGAAAAAAATTGCTGATTGGCCATTGTCTTCGCTTCTGGCCGGGATATGAATATTTGAAGGGGATCATAGCTAGCGGTGAGTTCGGTGAAGTGACAGAGGCTTATTTTTACCGGGGTTCCGGTGCTCCTAAAGGGTGGCTGGTCAATGATGAGCTAAGTGGTGGCTGTATGCTGGATATGCATGTACACGATACGGACATCATCCATCACTTATTCGGAAAACCGGATAAAGTGTCAACGCTTGGGCGGAAGGTTTTACCGGGAAGTGGCTATGATATCGTCTCCACTCATTATTTTTATCAGGATGGAAAAGTGGTCAATGCCCAAGCGGACTGGACACTGGAAGGCGACTTTGGTTTTTACATGGGCTATCGGATTAATTTTGAACGGGGGAATGTAGTCTTCGATGGCGCGGAAGTTAAGGTGAATCCTAATTGTCAACCGGGGTTCATTGCGAAGCTTTCTTCGCATACCGGATATTACAGAGAGTTGGTATATTTCTTAAAAGTCATTCAGAACGATGAGCCAGTGACTCTATGTATGCCCGAAAGTGCGGCCCAATCCATAGAAATCATTGAGGCTGAAATCCAATCGGCTGATCAGGAAGGTACCTGGATACGGATACGTTAAGTGCCATATTTTTAGTAAAGGAGACTTCACGATGTTGAAAATAGGTTTGATCGGTTTTGGATTTATGGGCCGGATGCATTTTGATAATTATGTGCGCTTAACGGAAGAGGGGCAGCCCATTGCCCTTAAAGCCATCTGTGATTTGCGAATTGAGGAATTAAAGGATGGAAAAGCAGCCGGGAATATGAGCACTGCCCAGGAAGTCTATGATTTGTCAGCTTACAATCTATACGATGATCTGGAGAAAATGATAGCCAGTGAGGAACTGGATATGATCGACATTGCGGTTCCTACTTATCTGCATGCGGAAATGACTTGTTCGCTGCTGGAACGTGGATATCATGTATTTTGTGAGAAACCGATGGCCAGAACTTCCGCACAAGCGCTGAAAATGGTGGAGACGGCAGTCCGCTGTGGGAAAAAACTGATGATCGGACATTGTCTCCGTTTTTGGCCGGGGTATGAGTATTTAAAAGAAGTGATAGAGAGCGGGCAGTTCGGTCAGGTCACGGAAGGGTATTTTTACAGGGGATCTGGTGCTCCTAAGGATTGGTTTCTGGATGAGACACTAAGCGGTGGAGGCATTATGGATATGCATATTCACGATACGGATATGATTAACTATCTGTTCGGCAGACCGGATAAAGTATCATCCTTAGGACGTAATATCCTTCCGGGAAGCGGATATGATATCGCATCGACTCACTATTTTTATAAGGATGCAAAAGTAATTAATGCTCAGGTGGATTGGACGCTGGAAGGTGATTTTGGGTTTTACATGGGGTATCGGGTTAATTTTGAACGAGGAAATATAGTGTTTGACGGCAGCGAGGTCAAGGTCAATCCGAATGACAGGGCAGGCTATATAGCGGAACTTTCGCCGGATGTTGGCTACTATAGAGAGCTTGTATATTTTCTGAATGTCATTATCCAGGATAAGCCTATCATTATTTGTACGCCAGAGAGTACAGCGGAGTCTCTAAGAATCGTGGAAGCAGAAATGAAGTCAGCGGATGCTGAAGGCGAATGGATCGTGCTAGATTAGTTGTGTGCAGAGTGAGTAAGGACGTGAGCTGGAAGAGGATCATTCACAATGACCTTTTTCCAGTTCACGTCCTTTTGTCATCGCTGAAATTTGGTATTGTCTCTTGCATAATGGGATACTGATCCGTCATATCTTCTCAGCCGTACTTGTTCATCAGAGAACAGTTCAACAATTCCTGAAGCAACCTCTGAATACATTCCATCAGGATCAAGCTGTAGCGCAGAAATATAGGTTTGGGATAAGGCAGCTATAAAAAAATCAATGTTTTTCACTAGTGTTTGTGGCATGTTATTCCCTCCGGTGACATCTTGTACATGATGATATATTAAACCATAGGAGTTATTTTACCATGATTTATCGTTGAGTTTTAGGAAGAATTCTTTGGTAAAAGTCGAAAATATGAGAAATTTGGTTGAAATTGTATTTAAGATCATCTTTAATGAAACAAAGAGGGGAATTTTACCACTCTAAATAAATTAAGGGGATTACATAATGAAAGACTATGAAGTGCTGGAAATTAACAAAAAGAGTTTTTTTAAAACGACTATCTATTTTATGATCATTCCTACACTGCTATTGTTTATAGTAGGTTTAGGGATGGTGGTGATCGGGCTTATCATTAAAGAGACGTTTATGGTTGTTATGGGTATCCCTTATTTGATTATGCCGGTTATTTTGATACTCATTTATGGATTGGTGGGTATGCTTGTAGCGCTGGTATATAACAAGCTGGCGAAGAGATTCGGAGGTCTAGAATTGAAAATAGTGGAGAAAAACCCTCCGGTTGAAGCAAACTATTTACCATAACCCGAAGTTATTAAAGGGCAGGTATTGCGATGATTTCGCTACCTGTCCTTTTTTATCTTTTTAATTTGAAAAGAAACCGGGGAATGGATATGATTTGGATAATGAAAGGATGATTGCCAGATGACGGAACAGACACAAAGAGCCAAGGAGCTGTACATTCAGTTTTTGGGTCATTTTTTAAATATGCATAAAGCAGGAGTGCTTAAGGAGTACAAGAGTTTTGAAATTCCAAGAGAAGTGGAGCTGGAATGGCTGCAGGAATGGGCCACGGAGCACGTCAAGCAGTTGTCGATACGGGACTGGGATGCGATTACGATACTGGAATCCATCTCGCGGAATTATCAGGATAGCTGGATTGTGGAAAAAGTGGCTTCTTTTGCTTCGCGGAATATTATGAGCGCCGATAGTTTGGTTAGACTGATTTATGCGGAAAAAATGCTTGAAATCATTCGTTCTCATAATCAAGTGATCACAAAAGAACTGTTATTTCAAGGATGTAAGGTTGCTGTTCAAATCCTCGAGGATGTAATCTCACAGCCGCTGGTCATTGATCCTGGACACGAACTTAAAGAACATAACCTTAAAGATAAACGTGCGTTAAACAGTCGAGCCCAACAAGGGATTGAAGAGGTAAAGGTACTAATTAATTCTTAGCTGCCAAAGTTGACATACTGTTGTCAAATTGGGTGTGCTACGATTTCCTGACAGAATCACGTTTGCTGATCTAAAGATGAAAATGAGGGA
Organism: Paenibacillus sp. FSL L8-0333; assembly: GCF_037965665.1. NCBI lineage: Bacteria > Bacillati > Bacillota > Bacilli > Caryophanales > Paenibacillaceae > Paenibacillus > Paenibacillus sp. FSL L8-0333. The sequence continues at coordinate 4,945,375 of NZ_CP150186.1, read as the reverse complement.
TTATCGAATGGCTGAACCTTTAAAAGCAATGTACAATGAACAATTTCTGCGTGAGTTCGCCGAAAAGATTCGTGGCGTACATAGTGTCTTCGATACTGAGGCATTTGTAAGCTCAGCCATGACTGAACCGTGGGATACGCTTGAGCTGAAGGCAAGAATGCGGCGGATCACCGAGACGTTGGGCAGCCACTTACAGCTTCCTTATGAGGAAGCGCTGGCTATCCTATTCGCCATTGCTGAGGAATGTGTAGGATTTCCGTATTTAATTTTTCCGGATTTCGTTGAGGTATATGGCCAAGGAGACGAACATTGGGAGTTGTCTATGCAGGCGCTGGAAAGATTCACAACGAAATCATCGGCTGAATTTGCAGTTAGGCCGTTTCTTTTTCGGGAACCAGAGCGGATGATGGCTCAAATGCAGATATGGGCGAAGCACCCTGATGAGCATGTACGTAGGCTGGCTAGTGAAGGCTGTCGGCCTCGTTTGCCTTGGGGACAGGCGCTCCCCATGTTCAAGCTTGACCCAGCTCCGGTATTACCTGTACTTGAGCAGCTTAAGGCGGATACATCCCTGTATGTGCGTAAAAGTGTCGCTAATAATTTGAATGATATTGCGAAGGATCATCCGGAAGTGGTGCTCGATACCGCTCGGCGCTGGAAGGGAACACATCCCGATACAGACTGGATTGTGCGGCACGGCTGCCGTTCTTTGATTCGTAAAGCTGAGCCAGAGATTATGGCTTTATTCGGATACGCAGAGCAGACAGACGGAGCTACTCCACTTATAACGAGTGCTTCAATTCTATTGGAACCTTCTATCCTGACCATTGGCGAGAGCTCTGAATTACAGTATAAGCTTCAAGTTCGTGAGGGAGCTCCGGCACGGATTCGGATTGAATACGGAATCTATTTCGTGAAAGCGGCAGGTCGAACCTCTCGTAAATCTTTTTTGTTATCGGATAAGACCGTACCTGGAGGTACAATTCTGTCAGGTAAACGGACACATCGTTGGGCTGATTTAACAACTCGGCGTCATTATCCAGGAGAGCACCGGATTGTGCTGCTGGTAAATGGGCGAGAAGTGGCGGAAGTGACGTTAGAACTTAAAGGGAGTGCTAATATATGAAAAAAGAAGTTTTGATCTTTCTATCCAATGGCTACGCTGATTGGGAAAGCGGATATATTAGTGCCGAACTAAATAAGCCGGAGAGTGAATTTAAAGTAAGCACAGTTGCTTTAACTAGCGACAATGTCAAATCTATGGGTGGATTTACTGTTGTACCTGACTATACTTTAGACAGTTTACCTGTTCAGTATGAAATGTTAATTTTAATCGGTGGCACAGGCTGGAAAGATAATTCAGCTATTACTCCAGTGATTGAAAAATGTTTGCAGGAGAGTGTACCTATTGCCGCTATATGTGACGCTACAACTTTTTTGGCTGAACATGGCTATTTAGACAACATACCGCATACCGGAAATTCATTGGATTATTTAAAACAAAACGCTCCTAATTATAAAGGAGATGCAAATTATATAGAAAAACAGGCAGTTTCGAGTGAACATATCATTACTGCTAATGGTACGGCTGCTTTAGAATTTGCAAGGGAAGTTATGAAGAAGTTAGAGGGTTTCCCAATCGAAACCGTCGAGGGATGGTACAATTTTTTCAAAGATGGTTTTTATCAAGAATAAAAATGTATATAAAAAAGGTGGTCTCAAGTCTTAACGACTTCAGATCACCTTTTTGGGGTTGAAGCTTATTTTTTCACTTCTGTAACACCAGTTACTTTTCCTTGATCGGATGAATTAAAGGTGGATTTATATTGATCGTTTGCGAAGTAGACATTGCCTTCAACGGTTGCGTTCACCAGGGTAAAACCATCCGCTTCTACGTATACATCTCCAATAAAAGTGCCGCCTTGAATACGGGCGTTTTTACTCTTGATGGTCAATTTTGGAGCAGTCAGTTTGAAGGAGTTGGTGATGTTGTGATCCGCATCTTGTGTGTATAGAGCAATTTTTCTGGCGGGTTCCTCTTTATTCATGAATTCTCCATCCACGACGAGATCTTCGGTGAAGGTTAAGTCTTTAAGTGTGGCAGCAATCCAGGTTCCCTCTGGACTGATGGCGCGTTTGAAGGCTTCTTCATTATCTACTACGGAAGCTGAGGTTACAGCATCTGTGGTGTTATTTTGATTATTAGCGGTGCCTGCATTATTAGTGGTACCCGCGTTATTTGTGTTCTCAGGAGTGCTTGTTGCAGTAGCATTATTAGCATTATCTGTTGCATTTCCACATCCGACCATTAACACAAAAGCAAATACCGCAGCAACACTTGCTATCTTTCTCATCTGTATAACCTCCCTAAGTAATTGTACTGATATCCTTCGAGCTTACTATAGAGTGATTAGTTAGTAATTTACCAATCAATCTACAAATGGTAATATAGGCCTGGACATCTCTGGCGTATAGTATGACCTGAAAAATGTGATTTATCCGATGAATTCACGAGCAATATGGATTACAATAAGTACAGGCAGTAGAAAAGGAGCATTATCCATGGCCAAGCAGAAATATTATGTAGTCTGGGAAGGTAAACAACCGGGAGTCTATAGCACTTGGGCAGAATGCCAGGCACAGACAGATCATTATACCGGTGCAAAATATAAATCCTATGAATCCAAAGCAGCAGCTGATGCGGCATATAAAGCGGGCTGGAAGGGGAATTGGGGAACAGGGGCAGCTGGTGCAGCTGGTGCAGCAAAGTCTAAGGGGACAAGTTCTTTTAAACGCAGTGCTACAGTAGAGAACTCTGAGGAGATTGATTACAACAGTATTTCAGTAGATGTGGGGACTCGTGGTAATCCGGGGCCTGTTGAATATAAGGGTGTAGATACACAAACGGGAGATATCATTTTCTCCTGTGGTCCGATCAAAAAGGGCACTAATAATTTAGGTGAATTTTTAGCGATTGTCCATGCCTTGGCGTTGTTGAAGAAAGAGGGAAGCGATAAAACGGTTTACAGTGATTCTGTAAATGCAATGAAGTGGGTGAAGCAGAAGAAGGTGGCAACAACCTTGCCGCGCGATTCTTCAACAGAGGAAATTTGGGTGCTTATTGATCGGGCAGAGCGTTGGTTGCAAACCAATACATATGACAATAAGGTGCTCAAGTGGCACACAAAAGAGTGGGGCGAGATCAAAGCGGATTATGGTCGGAAATAAAAAACTATATCGCTATGGTTTCGGTTAAAGGAGGAGTTTGGGGATGTTTGGCAACGATTGGGATGAGGTATTGCAGGATGAAATGCAAAAGCCTTATTTTTTAAAATTAATGGATGTACTAACAGAAGAATATAAGGAACATACCGTTTATCCGCCAAAAGAATTATTGTTCACAGCATTAAAACTAACGCCTTATAAGGAGACTCGTGTAGTTATTTTAGGTCAAGATCCTTATCATGGTCCCGGACAAGCTCACGGACTAAGCTTCTCTGTCAATCCGGGGGTACGTATCCCTCCGTCACTGCGCAATATTTATGCAGAGCTGAAGGAGGACGTCGGTGTGCCTGTTCCGAACCACGGCTCTTTATTGCACTTAGCAGAGCAGGGAGTGTTGTTGCTGAACACCGTACTGACGGTACGTGAGGGTGAGGCGGGTTCACATAAAGGTCTGGGCTGGGAGACATTCACAGACACCATAATGCAAAAGCTGAATGAAAGAACTACGCCCATGGTATTTATATTATGGGGGAGTCATGCGCAGAAAAAAGGTGCTTTCATCGACCAAAGCCGGCATAAGGTGCTGCAATCACCTCATCCAAGCCCTCTCTCGTCGCATCGTGGATTCTTTGGCAGTCGTCCGTTCTCGAAGGCCAGTCAATTTCTAGAGTCGCAGGGTATGGAAGGAATAGATTGGTTCATTCCGGACTTATAATTTATGGAGTGATGCGAAGGGGAGGTAGCTATGAAGCATTGGGTAGGTAAACCCGTTATAATGTACTGCGGAGAGAAACCTTATACCATTATGAAGGGAATCCTGCGCAAATGGGACCTTTCCGCATCGGTGGCGGTCATTGGCCATCAGGAAATTGCTGTGCCGTTTCGGGATATTGTTGTTATTAAGGCTCTGGCTCCAAAAGAAAGAGCTCTGCCTCCAGTTCTCCATTCCGTGGGTTATGTGATGAGGGATCGGCAGCAATTTGACAATGCAGTGTATTTTAAATCGGCGGTCAGCGTCTGGAAAGAGGATCAGCTTATTGCCTTTAATACGATTATTACCTCACATACGAAAGGTTCAGTTACACTTCAGAACGGCCAAAACCTGATGAAGGGCAATCACATCTTTGTAGTTCGTTCTTTACGAGGGTGATTTCAGGAACCTGTAAAGAATAAAAAAGGGTACGACTCCGAGTGATTGGAGACGTACCCTTTTTTATTTTATAGTTAAGCTCCGCCCGTTCACGAAGTAGATCACAACCGTTATAGCTCCTCTTTTTTGATAGGCTCAGCTTCATCTTTACGGTCTGCAATAATAATCTCATACACGCGCAGGAAAACAATTTTTATAATCATATAAACAGGGAGCGCAATAAGAACTCCGATAATACCGTAGAAGTCTCCACCTATAAGGACAAGGATGACCGTAGTCAGTGGATGAACATCCAATGATTTTCCGTAAATAATCGGTGAGAGTACATTATCCTGGATCTGCTGGGCAATGAAAATTATGACTAGAGACCATATGGCCATCGTCGGTGATTCAATGAAACCTACTATTATTACCGGAATCGCTGCTAAGAATGAACCCACATATGGAATGAAGTTAAGAGGCACTGAAATTACGGCGAGTAACAGGGAGTAAGGCAGTCCGATGATAAGGAATCCTATATATAACATAATACCGAGTACGACATTTAGCACCACACGTGTGACGATGAAGCTGCTTAAGGCGCTGTCGATATCTCCAAGCATCTCTTGGCCTTCCTTCCGATATTTTCTCGGAATTAAGCCTTGAAGTTTAGGCGATAGCTTATAGTCATCTTTTAGCATGTAGTACAGAATGATGGGCAAAGTGGCGATTAACACTACAATGCTGGAAACAACGCCAATCAAATTGGACATGGAATTGGTAACCCAGGTAATAGTATCGCTAAGAAATTCTGATAAACGGGCCGCGACGTCAGAATCCCCTTTGAAAAAACGTGACAGTGTCGGATTCTCCCTCAATGCATTGAACTGATCCTGCAAACCTTGCACGAGGTAGGGAGTGTTATCAATAAAGTTCTGAATTTGTTCTTGCAGTGTCGGCCAGACTAGAATCCAGAAGAGAACGAACAAGCCCGCAATCAGAAAATAAATGAGCAGGATGGAGAACGCCCGGTTTAATTTTCTTTTCTCTAGGATTCTTACTAACGGACGCAGCAGGTAGTACATAAACCCTGATAACATCATGGGAACAAGTAATAATTTGAAAATGGCACCTAGTGGCGCGAAGAGAAACATTACTTTGGAGCCTAAGTACAAAATCAGTAAAAAGGCGATAATAGCAAGGCTTGTCCGAAAATACTTCTGTTGTGGCAATAAAAACATCCCCCAAAATTCAAATTTATATCTATGTAGTTTAATAACCCTAATTTACAAGTATTGATTCAAAAGCGGGTAATTCCTTATAGGTAGTTCTTGGCATACCCATATAGAGGTTCTAGTTACAAAGGTTACGCCAAGTAAAAAGATCGCAATATAACAAGGGTATATCACTACTTCGCTGCTTTTTTCGTGGATTATCTTGATTTTCGTTTATGAGATTTTCTAGTGGATAAAGTGAAGATTTCAGGAACTACCTCCTCGCCTCCAGTTTCTTTGGTAACTTGTCTTGCTTTAACAAGAGATAAAAAGGAAAAAATCTCACCTAATGCTACAAGTCCAGCTGCGATGATCTCATAATCCTCAGCGCTAAGTTCTGCGGATTCCACTGGATTAGTGTTATTGGTGGTCCCATTCTTATTAGCATTGCTGTTACCGTTATTTCTCCCACGGTTTCTTCCATTGGCCATTTCTGATCACCCGCTTTTCCCGGTATGTATTATTAATATGTTATAAATGCCGTATATGAGATAGGCAATTGGGATGTAATTTTGCACTGTCTCTTTTTAGCACTTTACATAGGATGAAAACGCTGTTAAAATCATAAACGAGCACAAACGATCAATAACGGTCACATATAATCAATTAACGGTCAAGAAAATTCATAGATGAGCGCAAGGAATTGTACAGGTCGCGCTCTCACATAAAGGAGCGAGCCACGATGATGTTTGAGGAAGAGAGAAAACAAAAAATCGTGCTTTTTGTGGAAAAAAACTCAAGAGCTTCTGTACAGGAGCTAAGTCAGGAAATGGGCGTATCCGAGTCTACTGTGCGCCGTGATCTGAAGGAGCTGGAAGAAGCCAAGCTATTAAAGCGTACTCATGGCGGAGCAGTTTCCTTGCAGAGTGTCAATTTTGAGGCGGCTTATCCTGATAAGGAAGATCATTTATTGGATGAGAAGCAACGGATTGCCCGCAAAGCAGTGGAGATGATTCAGGAGGGTGACGCTATACTGCTTGATGCAGGAACAACAACACTGCAGATTGCCAGAGAGCTGAAGAACTTTTCGAATATCAAAGTCATTACGAACTCGATTATGGCGCTGAATGAGCTGCGGGATTGCCGCAATATCGAAGTCTCAATTACAGGTGGTATGCTTCGCCCGGATACGATGGCTTTTGTTGGACCGATGACAGAACGTTCCTTAGATATGGTGAGAGTGGATAAAACTTTTCTTGCTACTAATGGACTGGATTTGCGGGAAGGCATCACAACCCCGAACATGTTAGAGGCAGCTACAAAACGCAAAATGATCGCAGTCGCCAAGCAAGTTATTCTACTGGCAGATCACAGTAAGCTGGGGCAGGTATCCTTTAGCAAGGTTGCTGATGTGACGGAAATGGATCATTGCATTATAGATTCAGGAGCGTCTGACAAATTCATCCGTGAGATCACGCAATTGGGTGTGGATTTCACGCTGGTATAAATTCTATATAGGATAAGCAATTATGAATTACCGTGTGATCGTTTGGAGAAATTACAGATGCCGTATTTTTGATCGGTAATCTATGGCTTAGAAAACCAACATAATTGAGGGATAATCATGATCTATACTGTAACGCTTAATCCTTCCATTGATTATATCGTGGAAGTGGAAGATTTGAGACTGGGTGACTTGAACCGGATGAAACGTGATTTGAAGCTTCCCGGAGGGAAGGGGATTAACGTATCCCGAGTGCTTAAACAGCTTGGGGTTCAGAATAAGGCTATGGGATTCCTTGGCGGCTTCACCGGCCGATATATTGAGGATTGGTTACACGAAGAATCAATTTCAAGCGATTTCGTGTTTGTTTCTGATGATACGCGGATTAACATCAAGCTCAAGCATGGAGAAGAAACGGAGATTAACGGTGTTGGACCCGCCATTCTTGTTCCGGAAGCCGACGCACTATTGCAAAAGCTGGCTGCTCTGAACGCGGAGGATGTAGTGATTTTGTCGGGAAGCGTTCCCCCATCACTGGGTGCAGATTTCTATGACAAGCTTATATCTGTGTGCAAACAGAGTGGAGCGGAATTCGTCATTGACACTACTGGTGCTGCACTTCAAAAAGCGCTGGCGTATCAGCCATTGCTGGTTAAACCGAACCATCATGAGCTTGCAGAGCTATTCGGCGTAACAATAGACACGAGGGAAGAGATTATTACTTATGGACGCAAGCTGCTGGATTCAGGAGCGAAACATGTACTGGTTTCCATGGCGGGTGAAGGGGCTTTGTTCATTACGGAGCAAGGGGTATACCACGCCAACGCACCAAAAGGTAAAGTGAAAAATTCTGTAGGTGCAGGGGATTCCATGATCGCTGGTTTTGTAGGGACACTGTCTTTGACAGGAGACTTGTTGGAGGCGTTCCGTGCAGGCGTTGCCTCGGGCAGTGCAACCGCATTCTCTGATGATTTAGCGGACAGAGAATTCATTGAACAGCTGAGACCGCTGATCCAAATCTCAGAAGTGTAAGCCGACAGCATTCAAAGTACTTAAGGGAGTTGAACATGATGAAAATAACGGATTTAATGATAAAAGAAACTATGATCATGGATCTAAAAGCTACAACTAAGGAAGCTGCAATTGATGAATTGATTGCAAGTCTTGCTGCTAGTGGCCGAATTAATGATCCGATCCTTTTTAAAGAGATGATTCTGAAGCGCGAAGAGCAATCCAGTACTGGGATTGGTGGCGGTATCGCGATGCCGCACGCTAAGACTAAAGCGGTAAATGAAGCGACGGTTGTATTTGCTAAGAGCGCAAAGGGAGTGGAGTTTGAATCCCTTGATGATGAGCCAGCACGTATCTTCTTTATGATTGCCGCTCCAGAAGGAGCAGGCAATGTGCATCTTCGTACACTGGCCTCATTGTCCAGACTACTGATCGATAGCGAGTTCATTGAACAGCTTATGAATACTCAGACTCCGGATGAGGTATCAGCTTTGTTTGATGCCAAGCAGGCGGAAGGCGAAGCTAAGGAGAAAGAGAACGAAGCTGCTGAAACTGCCGCAAAGTCAGAGCCTGAACGTGTAATCGTGGGCAACCCGGATTCCCAAGCTTTTGTCGTAGCTGTAACTGCTTGTCCTACAGGCATTGCGCACACTTTTATGGCTGAAGATGCCCTTAAGAAAAAAGCTCTAGAAATGGGAGTTAATATCCGTGTAGAGACGAATGGTTCAGAAGGGGCCAAAAACGTACTCACCCCTGATGAGATTCGGCGTGCAAGCGGTGTAATTGTTGCAGCTGATAAAAAGGTGGAAATGGCCCGTTTTGACGGTAAACCTGTACTGCAAAGACCGGTAAGTGATGGCATCCGTAAGTCGGAAGAGCTTATTCGTAAAGCTATGAATGGGGAAGCGCCGATCTATCACAATGAAGGTCGCGGTGGCAATGACGAAGGGTCTAAAGAGAAATCTGGCAGTATCGGCAGTAAAATATATAAGGACTTAATGAATGGGATCTCCCACATGCTTCCGTTTGTAGTCGGTGGCGGTATTCTGCTAGCAATCTCCTTCCTGATTGAACAAGTAGGTGGAGCAGATCATCCGCTGTTCCAGTTACTGCAGACAATCGGTGGCGGAGATGGTGCCTTCCATTTCCTAATTCCAGTCCTTGCTGGATTTATAGCGCTTAGCATTGGTGATCGTCCGGCTCTGATGCCAGGTATGGTTGGGGGCTACATGGCCTTGAATTCCAACGCTGGGTTCCTCGGCGGGCTGGCTGCTGGTTTCTTGGCGGGTTATGTAATTATCGGACTACGTAAAGTATTTGCAGGTCTGCCTAAAACACTTGACGGACTGAAGCCGATCCTGTTATACCCGGTATTCGGGCTTCTAATTACCGGTGGATTGATGTATTACCTGTTCGATCCGGTCTTTAGCTGGATCAATGTAGGACTGATTGATTGGCTTAATGATCTTGGAACTGTTAATGCTGTTATTCTGGGCCTGGTTCTCGGTGGCATGATGGCCATAGATATGGGTGGACCTTTCAATAAAGCTGCTTATACTTTTGCCATCGGTGTATTCACTACCAGTGGCAATACCAACGGCTTCATGATGGCTGCTGTAATGGCCGGGGGGATGGTGCCTCCACTTGCAATAGCACTGGCTTCTACTTTCTTTAAGAATAAATTCACGGAAGAAGAACGTAAATCAGGCTTAACGAACTATGTGCTGGGCTTGTCGTTCATTACGGAAGGGGCCATTCCATTCGCCGCAGCCGACCCACTTCGTGTCCTAACCTCTTGTATTCTTGGTTCGGCCGTTGCTGGAGGTCTTACACAACTTTGGAATATCAACGTGCCTGCTCCGCATGGCGGGATCTTTGTAGCTGCCCTTTCAAGCCACGCGCTGTTGTTCCTGTTGGCTGTTCTGATCGGTTCGGTCATCTCCGGATTGATGCTCGGATTATGGAAGAAACCGCTTGAAGCAAAGTAACTTTATAAGTAAATTGAACTGCTGGGTGCCAGAATTTTCATTCTGGTGTCCAGCAGTTTTTGCATGGACTTTAATCTACCCCTTTCCTCGCCCATAGGTAGATTTATCTCCATAAATGAGGTTTAATTTTATATAATTGAAAATATATATAATCAGAAGGAAAAGGAGCGAGCGAGATGATATTACATAAGGGGGAAGTCTTGTTCCGCCAAGGAGACAGCTGTGATTTTTTATTTAAGGTAAAAAGCGGGCTGTTCAAGGTCACAAGACTTCATGAGAATGGGAACATGGTGTTATTTAACATCCTGTATCCTGGTGAGATGGTTCCCCATCATTCACTCATTTCGCCAAAGGAGGCGCATGGAACGGCAGTTGCGATGATGAAGAGCGAGGTGGAGGCAGTTCCATCAGCAGAATGGTATCAACAGCTGCGGGATGATCCTGGTCAAGCGATGGAAATCGCCAGACTGCTTCAGGAGAAGGTACGGTTTATGCAGACACGGCTGGATCATCTTACTGTAGGTACACCTGCAGAACGTATGGAATTGCTAACCCGCTGGTTTAATGACTATTCTCATGGCGCAGCGCTAACAGAGTTATTGACCCAGGAAGAAATAGGGCAATTGATCGGTGTAAGACGTGAAACAATCAACCGTTTGCTGCGGAGTACAGAGTGATTCCTGCTTTTTTCTGGCAAACTGTTTAGAGTAGGGTGGCTCCGTGGTATAATGTAAACAGAACTTATCAAATTAGAGAAAGGATCAGGATACCATGTGTCCCCGAAGGACGATTCCCCAAAGGACGATTTGGAAACGTTATGATCTGTCTTATACTTAGCTTCCCTGTAGAAGGTGCGTAAACCGTTGTTACTTGACGAACCGCCTCTGCGAGGGGAAGGAGTATATATATGCGAAGGAGCGATACCTCCGGTTTTACCCGTCGTAGAGGTTGGTGGGACGTCTAGCCGCCATATACGATAAGGGGAGACCTGTATGAGGAACCACAATTACGGAGTGAATGTACTGCTCCGATTGACAGTCATTTTGTTTGGAACATTTTTGCTTGCATTTACTTATTATCACATCAATTTTCAGAATCATTTGTCAGAGGGCGGATTCGTAGGATTATCGCTGCTTGGCAAATATGTATTAGGAATTTCACCTTCGATTTCAACTCTGCTTCTAGACGTTCCAGTACTCTTGATAGCATGGATGTTCAAAGGGAAAGCGTTCGTGTGCAACACTTTTGTTTCTGTAGGAGCTTTTACAATCTTCTATGGTCTCATGGAACGTTATTCCGGTTTGGTCATCAACTTGCAGGACAATTTGGCATTAGCAGCTCTTTTGTCCGGCGTACTGACAGGTTTAGGAGCGGGAATTATCCTGCGGAGTGGCGGGGCTAGCGGTGGAGACGATATTTTGTCGCTGCTGGTTAGTGAATGGAAGGGAATCAAAGTAGGTACGGTATTCATCATGATGGATGTAATCGTTCTGGCACTATCACTCTTTTATATGCCTGTTAAAGAAACGATGTATACAGTGATGGCAGTAGTCGTAGCCGGCTATGTGATCACCTTTACAACCTCTTTAGGCAAACCAAAGCTAGTGAAGTCGCCAAAGATTCAATCTACTTTGCGTAAACCTCATGATGGTACGGTAATGTGAATAAGGCTGTATAAACAGCTTATTTCGGGGATATACTACATTTAAGGTCAGCCAGAATTTCTGGTTGACTTTTTTTTGTTGGATATGACGTATTTTAAAGGGTGCAGTCCTAGGGGCGTTGTTCGGACGTTTCGCTCATAACAAAAGATGGCGTACAGTGAAAATCCTGCACGCCACCTTTTAGTTAACTTAAGACTCACTTGTGCTCGTCTTTGAATCGTGTAGAGACATTTGCGACCAGCTTGTCTTTTATTTAGCCCACGGTATTCGTGATAGCTTCGCATTCGTCCGAACAATGACCACTGTGCTGTGTTTCACAGTCCTCACAGCAAATATGCTGAAGATGACAAGCATCATTGGCGCAATTGATAAATTGGTCAGCTGGCTGACCGCAGTGATGGCAACGTCCGACAACGATATCCTCGTCGGTATGATTAATCTGTACGGAGATCCGCTCATCGAAGACATAACATTTTCCATCAAACAGTTGGCCCTGTACCTCAGGGTCTTTACCATAAGTCACAATGCCGCCATCCAACTGGTACACCTGCTCAAAGCCTTCCTTCATCATAAACCCGCTTAATTTCTCGCAGCGGATCCCGCCTGTACAGTAGGTCAGGATTGGTTTATCCTTAAGGTCGCTCATATTCTCGCGAATCCAGTCCGGGAATTCTTTGAAGCTGTCTACTTCGGGGCGGATGGAGCCGCGGAAATGACCAAGATCGAATTCGTAGCCGGTACGACCATCCAGAATCACCACATCGTCGCGCTGCATCATTTCGTAGAAATCTTTAGGTGCCAGATGCTCTCCGGTAATCACGTTAGGGTCCAGTTCATCCTCGACCCGGAACGTCACGAGTTCCTTTTTATAACGAACGAAGATCTTTTTGAAGGCATGAGCATCAGCCTCATCGATCTTGAAGACGATATCGCTAAACAGAGGGTTTGCGCGCAAATCCTTCATGTATTGCTCGGTTTGGGCAACCGTACCTGATAGTGTTCCGTTAATGCCTTCATCAGAAATGAGAATTCGTCCCTTTACATCAAGCTCTTTGCAGTAAGCCAAATGCTCCTGGGCGAATAGTTCTGCATCCGGCACTTTTACAAATTTATAGTATAGCAGAATTGCATATTCCGATTGTGGATTCATTCATTTCACCTTTATCATTAGAATTAGACTACTAAATAAATATTTAAGTATAAAAAGTATTGTAACATATTATCAAGTATTGACAAGAGATGTGGTACAGTAACCTGAAGAAAGCTGGTATAAATATCATTTTTCAGGGATACCAGGATTAAGGTCAGCCAGAACCTCTGGTTGATTTTTTCTGCAGGATATAGGCGGTTTTCATGGATAGTTATGATTAGCGAAACCGTGAATCGCAACGCACGTATATATTTTCATTCATAAGTCACATGATGACTTTAATTATAAGGAGGAACTGCGGGATGAGTGCTCATGAGATTGATTATGCCATTATGGGTGAGGAAATACAGTGTGTAGAGGTGCAGCTTGACCCAGGAGAGAGTGTAATTGCCGAAGCCGGGAGCTTCATGATGATGGATCAGGAAATAACAATGGAGACGATATTTGGTGACGGCAGCGGAGGCTCGCGTGGAAGTGGCTTGATGGGGAAGCTGATGGGCGCGGGCAAACGTCTGTTGACAGGTGAAAGCTTGTTTATGACTGTCTTCACACACAGTGGTTCTTATGGGCGTAAAAGTGTTACCTTTGCTGCTCCGTACCCAGGCAAAATCATCCCGCTCGACTTGCAGCAATACGGTGGAAAAATCATCTGTCAAAAGGATTCGTTCCTTTGCGCGGCAAAGGGCGTTTCAATCGGTATTGAATTTCAGCGTAAGCTGGGTACCGGCTTTTTTGGTGGGGAAGGTTTTATTATGCAAAAGCTGGAGGGTGACGGACTTTCATTTGTACACTCTGGCGGTTATGTTATGGAACGCACACTTCAACCGGGAGAGACGCTTAAGCTGGACACTGGCTGTCTAGTCGCTATGACGTCTTCGGTGGATTACAATATTGAGTTTGTAAAAGGGGTCAAAACCGCGCTGTTCGGCGGTGAAGGCCTGTTCTTCGCAACGTTGCGCGGACCCGGCAAGGTGTGGGTACAATCGCTGCCATTCAGCCGAATGGCCGATCGCATCCTGTCCGCTGCCGGCAACAGCGGTCGGAAAGAAGAAGGAAGCGTGCTTGGTGGGCTTGGTAATTTGCTGGATGGCAGATAAGTCTGCGTGAGCGAAGCGCATAGCGTGGGAGTAGAGGATATATGGAATGTGGAGTGAGCGTGGAAAGCATATGAAGCAAAGAGCGTACGAAATATGGAGTGAGCGTGGAATTGCTGAGCATATGAGGCAAAGAGCGCGCGAAATGTGGAGTGAGCGTGGAAAGCATATGAAGCAAAGAGCGTACGAAATATGGAGTGAGCGTGGAAATACTGAACATATGAGGCAAAGAGCGCGCGAAATGTGGAGTGAGCGTGGAATTGCTGAACATATGTAGCAAAGAGCGTCCGAAATGTGGAGTGAGCGTGGAAATGCTGAACATATGTAGCAAAGAGCGTACGAAATATGGAGTGAGCGTGGAAATACTGAGCATATGAAGCAAAGAGCGTACGAAATGTGGAGCATACGAGGTTTACAACATTACAAGAGGACGCATCGTTTCAGCGGTGGTGCTATATTGGGATGGTGAAACAAGGGCAGAAATGCCCTTGTTTTGCTGTAAAGGTTTAGTATCGCGCTAAAGAAGGGCGAAAGTACTTTTGATTTGCTCGAATGAGCTAGTGTGACGCGAAAGAAGGGGAAAAGTGCCTTTGATTTGCTCGAATGAGCTAGTGTGACGCGAAAGAAGGGTAAAAGTGCCTTTGATTTACTCGAATTAGCTAGTGGGACGCGAAAGAAGGACAAAAGTACCTTTGATTTACTCGAATTAGCTAGTGTGACGCGAAAGAAGGACAAAAGTACCTTTGATTTGCTTGATACTGCAAATGAACGGTATAAATCCCGTAGAATAGAGCCGATCGAGCGTATACGGTCAGATGAGCGGTATAAATCCCGTAGAATGGAGCCGATGGAGCACATATAGCCAAATGAACGGTATAAATCCCGTAGAATGGAGCCGACGGAGCACCTATAGCCAAATGAACGGTATAAATCCCGTAGAATGGAGCCGACGGAGCACATTAAGCCAAATGAACGGTATAAATCCCGTAGAATGGAGCCGATGGAGCACCTACAGTCAAATGAACGGGATAAATGCCGTAGAATAGAGCCGATCGAGCGTATACGGTCAGATGAGCGGTATAAATCCCGCAGAATAGAGGCGATCGAGCACCTATAGCCAAATGAACGGTATAAATCCCGTAGAATGGAGCCGACGGAGCACATATAGCCAAATGTACGGTATAAGTCCCGTAGAATGGAGCCGACGGAGCACCTATAGCCAAATGAACGGTATAAATCCCGTAGAATGGAGCCGATGGAGCACATATAGCCAGATGTACGGTATAAATCCCGTAGAATGGAGTCGATGGAGCGTATATGGCCAAATGAACGGTATAAATCCCGTAGAATAGAGGCGATCGAGCGTATACGGTCAAATGTACGGTATAAATCCCGTAGAATGGAGCGGATGGAGTAGTTGCGGCCAAAGGAGCGGTATAATCCCATAGAATAGAGCCGATCGAGCGTATACATCTCTATAAGCGCTATATATCCACAGATAAGTTACTTCAACAAGCAATAAGTTACTTATGTTCGATGGGATATCACCGTTCGGCGTTTGCAATATCAACTCTAAATTGTCCTCCACTACCGTTATCGCTGCCACTGCTGCCACTGCTGCCACTGCTGCCACCACCACTGCTGCCACTGCTGCCACCACCACTGCTGCCACTGCTGCCACCACCACTGCTGCCACTGCTGCCACCACCACTGCTGCCACTGCTGCCACCACCACTGCTGCCACTGCTGCCACCACCACTGCTGCCACTGCTGCCACCACCACTGCTGCCACTGCTGCCACCACCACTGCTGCCACCACCACTGCTGCCACCACCACTGCTGCCACTGCTGCCACCACCACTGCTGCCACTGCTGCCACCACCACTGCTGCCACTGCTGCCACCACCACTGCTGCCACTGCTGCCACCACCACTGCTGCCACTGCTGCCACCACCACTGCTGCCACTGCTGCCACCACCACTGCTACCACCACTGCTACCACCACTGCTACCACCACTGCTACCACCACTACTGTATTCTTAAACCAATTTATAGTTTGTTAAAGCCGTAATGGGCTATGCTCATTTACGGTTTTTTATGTTTTTGTAAGTAATGGTTGGCTGAAGTAGATGACCACTCAGGTAGGATTGGGATAGTTTAATTAATAACTATATAATACCAGTTCATGAGTAGCTGGTTCAGGTATGATGTGTTCAACACTAAATCGTACTTTGGAGGAATGTATATTGGTAATGGACGTGGAATTTGGCAAGGAAATTGAGAATGCTATTAGTTGGGCTAAAGAGCGGCTGGGGTCGCAGGAGTATCCGCTGCGTTGTCTTGCTTTTGTTGAAGATGCATATGAAAGAAGCAATGGGATCGAAATGTGGGAAGGCAGCGATGCACGTGAATCCGCTGAGCTGTACGATGCGCACAAGAACACCGGGGCTCCGCCAGCTGGCGCGTTTGTTTTTTATACTTGCTCAGGTTTGGTGGACGGTGAGCTTAAGGATTGGGGGCATGTAGCTTTGGCCCTTGGGAATGGCGAGGCCATTCATGCCTGGGATAAAGTAAGGATAGATCACTACATGGAAATTTGCCATCTGCAAGCTGCTCCAGGCTGGAGCCAACCAGAACTTATCGGCTGGGCACCTGTAGAGCGAGTTCTTGCCGGGATTCAGAAGAAACAATGGGACTAGTTGATATCCGCAAACCTAACTTATCCAAGAACCTAGAAGGTGCCGTAAATAGGTGCTTCATGGGTTCTTTTTTCTTCCTTCTGATTTGACTAACCCTATGCACGGTGTATATATTATTTGGCAGACCCCCTTATATTGTTAAGGCTGGACCGGAGGTATGATATGTTTAAAATATTTATTATAGAAGATGACCGTGGACTTGTGGCTTTGCTGCAGGATTATTTACATAAGTTTGGATATGATACGCAGGCGGTGAGTGATTTTGAGCGGGTCCGCACTCAGTTTGAGGCGTTCGCGCCACATCTGGTGCTCCTTGATGTTAATTTGCCAAAATACGATGGTTATTACTGGTGCCGCCAAATTCGCGGAATTTCAACCTGCCCTATTCTTTTTATATCTGCCCGCGATGGCAAAATGGACCAAGTAATGGCGCTGGAAAATGGAGCCGACGATTATATCACTAAGCCTTTTGATTACGAAATCGCGATGGCCAAAATCAAAAGTCAGCTGCGGCGCGCCTACGGCACCTATGCCGGAGGGAATAATGAACGCACACTGAACGTTGCGGGAATGACGCTGGATGTAGAGCGGCTAATCCTTACCCGAGGCGAAGCTAAAGTGGACTTAAGCCACACGGAAGCCAAAATACTAGATGAGCTGATGCAAAAGTCCGGAGTCATCGTTACCCGGGACAGGCTGCTCGAAAAAATCTGGGATGATCAAGCCTTCGTGGATGAAAATACATTAAATGTATATGTTACACGTGTACGCAAAAAACTTGCTGCTCTCGCTATCACAGATGGACTACAAACCGTGCGCGGTCAAGGCTACCGTTTGATTCCGAATTGGGGGGATGAGGAATGAAGTTGTTTTTACGGGAACAGTTCCCCCTGATCGTGGTTTATCTAGCCCAGCTAGTCCTGATCACATTAGTGTATCGGCTGGATGGAGGCAGCGGTCTGAATGTAAGTTTATATGCCGCGCTGCTCAGCACTTGTCTACTGATTGGCTACCTCGCTTACCGTTATGTCACCAATCGCACGTTCTACGAACGTTTGGAGACTACGCCCTCCTCTCTCGATGAGGCAGGTGGCCCTGCACAGGATTCTCCGCTAGCCGTAAGCTTGCGAGGTTTACTGGGGTCGCAATTCCGCCTCTACAAAAATGATTTGCACAGCTACCGCCACAAATTAGAAGAACATATTCACTTTATTAATCAATGGGTACATGGCATGAAGACGCCGTTGTCTGTCATTCATCTGATCATTCAGGATAAGGATGGCCCTCCTTTTACGGCAATTGGTGATGAACTGGATCGTCTGAAAAAAGGACTGGATACCGTGCTTTATACGGCCCGTCTGGATACTTTTGAACACGATTTCTATGTGGAACGGCTGAATTTGGAGACAATCGTGCGTGGTGTGACCTCTGAGCAGAAGCGGCTTTTTATTCGAAAAAGAGTTTTTCCAGCTATACAAATAGATGAGCAGATTACCGTAACTACGGATGAAAAATGGCTCACTTTTGTCCTTACGCAGCTGATTACGAACGCTGTACGTTATACGACTGAAGAGGGCAAACATGTTTTTTTCCAAGGGATGGTCACGGAAGATAAGCAGACTGTGCTTGAGATCCGGGATGAAGGAGTGGGCATACCAGCAGGAGATCTGCCGCGCGTGTTCGATGCATATTTTACCGGGGTGAATGGACGAACCTTCCAGGAATCTACGGGGATGGGTTTATATCTCGTGAAGCAGATCTGCGGCAAGCTTGGACATGAGGTGAGTATTCGTTCCGAAGAAGGAAGCGGGACCACCGTGCGGATTGTATTTAGGGAGCAGCATATAACAAACCTTACAAATGTGTAAGGGCATTGTAAGTTTCAGAAATAGCAGCCCATGTGTACACTTTGTATAATGAAGGCAATCCAGTCGAAAGAAGGAGAGGTAACACTTGCCCATTCTAGATGTTCATAATTTATCAAAAATATATGAGGGTAAAGTGTCCACTCAGGCGCTGAATCATATCCGCTTTTCTGTAGAAAAGGGGGAGTTCGTTGGCATAATGGGCCCATCAGGGAGTGGGAAAACAACGCTGCTCAACACGATTGCCACCATCGACCAACCGACCTCCGGTCAGATTCTGATCAACGGGCGAGATCCTAATCTGCTTAGCAGAAAAGAAAAGGCACTTTTTCGCCGTCATGAGCTAGGCTTCGTCTTTCAGCATTTTAATCTACTGGATACGCTCACTGTAGAGGAGAACATCGTATTACCTTTAACGCTTGCAGGTGCCCGTGTCCCAGAGATGGAGAGCAGGCTAAAAGAGGTCACTACCTTGCTTGGCATAGAACATTTGCTGAAGAAGCGCACGTATGAGGTCTCAGGCGGACAAATGCAGCGGGCGGCTATCGCCCGGGCGATGATTCATCGTCCAGCGTTAATTTTGGCGGATGAGCCCACAGGCAATCTGGATTCCAAAGCCTCAGGGGAAGTCATGAATATGTTGACAGAGGTGAATAAGGAAGAAGGAGCTACGGTGCTGATGGTCACGCATGATGCAGTGGCTGCGAGCTTTTGCAACCGGGTCATCTTTATTAAAGACGGACGTTTCTATAGTGAAATGTACAAGGGCAGTAATAGAGGCGCTTTCTTCCAAAGTATTATTGATATGTTGTCTCTGCTTGGGGGAACCAGCCATGACCTTTCGGCAATTCGCTTATAGGAATGTAACACGTAATAAACGCAAATATGCCGCTTATTTTGTCGTCAGTGCTTTTTCGGTGATGATCTTTTTCGTGTGCGCTTTGTTTATTTACCATCCGGATATTTCAAAGAGCTTAATTTATAGTACGGCGGCTCATACGATGATGGTGGCAGAGGCAATTATTTATGTCTTTTGTTCTTTGTTCGTGCTCGTATCCGTTGGATCCTTCCTGCAGTCGCGGAAGATGGAGTTCGGAATTTTATTGATGCATGGAATGACGAAGAGACAGCTAAACACCATGGTTTTTCTGGAAAATATGATGATCGGCACCTCTGCCATCCTGACGGGTACCCTTCTCGGGTTACTTCTGGGCAAATTATTCCTGATGATCGGATCCACTTTTTTGGGAATTCCCCTGTTAACCTTTCATCTCCCATGGCAGGCACTTGTGCTTACGATCTGCAGCTTCGTGTTATTGTTTTTTCTGATATCGCTTTGCACCTTTGTTTTTATCGGCAATGAGTCACTGATGCGTCTGTTTCAGGGAGAACGTAAGGCAGAAGAAGAACCCAAAGTATCGTTTATATTGTCATTTATCTCTGCTGTACTGCTGATCAGTGGTTATTATATGGCGGCTACTGCAAAAGCTGCTTCCGTAGAGAAAGTCATGTTTCCGGTCGTTGCGATTACGGTTATCGGGACGTATCTCTTTTATACCCAGCTAAGTATTTGTGTGGTTAAGCTGCTTAAGGACATTCGGCGCTTGTATTGGCATCGTACGAATATCATCACTTTATCGGGCTTGTCCTACCGCTGGAAAGAGAATGGCCGAATGTTTTTTATGGTGACGATTGTATCCGCAGTCTCCTTCACTTCAGTAGGGGTATTTGCATCGATACATACACTTTCCAGAGAGCTGAAATTGGATTATCCTGCAGCAGTGGGTTATGTAGCTAAAGGAAATCAGGCGGATGAACCCTTTGATCAGCATCTGAACGAAATTAAGGAAGAGCTCAAGACGCACGGACTCCCTTATGAAGCGCTTAGTATCCCGATTAAATATGCTGAGGTCGAAGCTCAGACTGGACCCGATCGCACTTTACGCCTTCCCTTGATTGCTTTTAGTGATTATAATCTCGCCCTGCAGCGTGCAGGTTTCACAACGGCTGAGCGTGCTCTGGTGGGCAACGAAGGTCTGGTGATGATTGGTTCACAGCGGGATCGCAGTTTAACAGAAGGCAGAGTAAAAGCGGTCTATTCCTTGCAGCAAGGACTTGCCATTAAAGAAATAGGTTATACCGCGCAAGTCCCCATTGCTGAATATTTATTGCCGGAGCTGGATGGTAGAGATGGCGGGGATTTTAGTGGTGTCGTGATCAGTGATGAGCTCTACAGCGCTATTGATCCCGTGCAGACGGATCTTTATACAGGTTTTTATGTAGAGGATTTTCCACAGACGGTAGGTATCGCAGATGATCTTGCCCATAAAGGCAAACAGTCCTATGAAAGTGATTCTCCGTATGCGATTGTGATCAGCGGCACGCTGTTTGAGCTTCAGAAAACATTGTATAACACAATGCTTTTTGCTTCATTGCTGGTGGGTACTGTCTTTTTTATCGCGGCAGGCAGCTTTCTTTACTTCCGGTTATATACCGATCTTGATCATGATCGCAATCAATATTCCACTTTGTCCAAGATGGGGCTTACGGATAAAGAACTCAATCGAATAGTCACAATTCAGCTCGCTCTATTGTTTTTTGTGCCGGTCGGAATAGCTATTTTACACAGTGTGTTTGCCTTTATTGCGCTTCAACGGTTGTTCTACTTATCTATCGCAACGGAGACAGGCGCGGTGTTACTCGGATATTTGGCTGTTCAAGGACTATACTTCTTTTTTATTCGCAGCCGCTATTTACGCAACCTGAAGAAGAACTTGATATGAGAAATGGGGGTAACAAGAATGCAAGCATGGATTACAGACTTTATGGAGCAGTTTGGTTACTTCGGTATTTTTCTGATGCTGGCCTTTGAAAATATATTTCCACCAATTCCTTCAGAAGTGATCCTGCCCTTTGGAGGGTTTATGACCACTACGACGAGCTTAACTATACCTGGTGTAATCATTGCTGCCACGGCTGGATCACTACTGGGTGCAGTAATTCTCTATTATATTGGCCGATTATTGGATGTGAGCCGGTTAGAGAAACTGGTTGAACGCTGGGGGGGCCTAATTCGCGTCACTAAAAAAGATATCCACAAGGCTGACGCCTGGTTTGATAAATATGGCTATTGGACTGTATTGTTTTGTCGGATGGTTCCGCTGGTCCGCAGTCTGATTTCGATTCCGGCGGGAATGTCAGGTATGAAATTTGGAGTATTTATGATCTTCACAACGATTGGCACATTGGGATGGAATTTGCTGCTTGTGCTTATTGGCGCAGCTTTGGGCGAATCCTGGGAGGACATTGCCATGTACATGGATGTCTACTCCAATGTGGTCTATGTACTAATTGCTGGCGGATTAGTTATTCTTGGGTTTCTGTACTTCCGCAAACGCAGCCGGAGAATGAACATTGAGGGCTAAGCGGGTGGAGGACTGATAATAGAAATGACTATTAAAAAGGAGGGAAACACATGGAGCTATTAACGATTATTAAAGCCATTATTTTGGGGCTTGTTGAAGGTTTAACCGAATTTGCTCCAGTATCCTCCACGGGTCATATGATTATTGTTGATGATATGTGGCTGAAATCACAGGAGTTATTTGGACAATATACGGCAAATACCTTCAAAATAGTTATTCAACTGGGTTCTATATTAGCGGTTGTTGTGATTTTTAGAAATCGATTCATTGATCTGTTGGGCTTAAGGCGTTTCAGCCGTAAGCAGTTGGACCCTGTAACAGAGAAGCTACCGCAGTTAGAGCAGGGCGGGCACCTCAAGCTGACACAGGTTCTGGTAGGGTTAGTGCCTGCAGGTGTGTTAGGTGTTCTGTTTAATGATTATATTGATGAGCATTTATTCTCTACCTCAACGGTGTTAATTGGTCTAGTGATCGGGGCTATATTAATGATTATTGCGGATCTGTTTGGGCCGAAGAAGATCAGAACTGAGAGTGTAGATCAGATTACATACAAACAGGCACTTGGTGTAGGTCTTGTACAGTGTTTTTCGTTATGGCCTGGATTTTCACGCTCGGGCTCGACGATTTCTGGTGGCGTAATCCTCGGGATGAGCCATCGTGCCGCTGCTGATTTTACGTTTATTATGGCAGTACCCATCATGGCAGGTGCCAGTCTGTTGTCACTGATGAAGAACTGGCAATATTTCACCATGGACGCGCTGCCGTTTTTTATTGCAGGCTTTATTAGTGCCTTCCTATTTGCGCTGTTATCGATGCGTTTCTTCTTAAAACTGATCAATCGTATCAAGCTCTTACCGTTTGCTATATACCGTATAATTCTTGCTGCTGTAGTATATTTCGTATTTTTCTAAGTCCGTTATAAGGAATCGATATAACAGAAGCCCCAGTAATCTATTGCAGATTGCTGGGGCTTTCACGTATGATGACATCAGATTAAGACACTCAAATGATGAATGATATCGGAGACAGGTGCTGACCGGAAAATAGTAATTCGGTAGGCTTAATAGGGAAATTCGGTTCGAAGCCGATGCGGTCCCGCCACTGTAACGGAAGAATCTCGAGCAACAGAGGTCACTGGCAATTTACTACTGCTGGGAAGACTGCTCAAGATGTTGACGCCGCTAGCCAGGAGACCTGCCTGTTTCAACAGCACTGCTTCACCTACGGAAGATAGGGAGGTGTTAGACGTTAACCATGGGTATATCATGGGCGTCTTTCCCTTTGACTTTTTTAGGGAAGGGCGCTCTTTTTTATAGGAAAGCAAGTAGTTTTGGAGTTTGAAATAAGAGATTGAAGAGGGAGTGTATCGAAATGACGAATAAGGTAAAAGTAAGCAATCTTGGATATCCGAGAATCGGAAAGAACCGCGAATGGAAAAAGGCACTGGAGGCATTCTGGCAGGGGAAAATAAATGAGGAGCAATTCCGCTCCGAAATGGCAGCAATCCAGCTGCAGCATTTGAAGACCCAGCAAGAAGCAGGAATTGAGCTTATTCCGGTAAATGATTTTACATTTTATGATCATGTGTTGGATGCGGCTGTTATGTTTGGAATCGTACCTCCACGGTATGCGTATGATGGCGGCGACATCGGGCTTGATCTTTATTTTGCAATGGCCCGTGGTAATGCTGAGGCTACTGCCTGCGAGATGACCAAA
Organism: Paenibacillus sp. FSL L8-0333; assembly: GCF_037965665.1. Classification (NCBI taxonomy): domain Bacteria; kingdom Bacillati; phylum Bacillota; class Bacilli; order Caryophanales; family Paenibacillaceae; genus Paenibacillus; species Paenibacillus sp. FSL L8-0333. The sequence continues at coordinate 4,921,691 of NZ_CP150186.1, read as the reverse complement.
TGGTTCAATACGAACTATCACTATATCGTTCCAGAGATCGGCACACAAACACCACGCCTGACTGAAAACAAACCTCTAGCGGCTTATCGTTTTGCTAAATCGCAGGCAGGGATTGAAGGTAAACCGGTACTTTTAGGTCTGTATACCTTCCTTAAGCTGTCCAAAGGTTACGCAGCGGCAGATATCGCCAAGATTGCTGCACGTTTTGTTCCAGTCTATGTTCAACTGCTACAGGAACTGAAGCAAGAAGGGGTAAGCTGGGTACAAATCGATGAGCCAGCGATTGTTACAGGCATAAGTAAAGAAGAATTAACACTGCTTAACTCGATATACACAGACATTGCCGGCTCCGTGCCGGGCTTGAATATTATTTTACAGACGTATTTTGAAGCTGCTGAGCCGCTGGAGGCACTGCTAGAGCTGCCTGTTCAAGGCTTGGGTCTTGACTTTGTGCACGATGGTGGAACGAATCTGGCTTCCATCGAACGTCTTGGCTGGCCGAAGGACAAATGGCTGGGTGCCGGAATTATTGATGGACGGAACATTTGGCGTTCCGATTTAGACGCTAAGCTGCAACTGGTAGAAAAGCTCAGCGTTCATGTACCGCTTGATCGTCTTATTCTTCAGCCTTCTTGCAGCCTGCTGCATGTCCCAGTCACCGTTCAAGGTGAAGTGAAGCTGAAGGCGACAGTTAAGAATGCGTTAGCCTTTGCCGATGAGAAGCTTAAAGAGCTTAGTCTGCTCGGAGCAGCCGTCGCAGATAAAGGAGAAGCTTCTCAAGCAGCGCTGGCCGCTAGTCGTGAAGCTATTGCAGCGTTCCGCGCACTACCTGAGCGTGGCCGTAAGGATGTGGCGGAGCAAGTGCTTGCACTTGCAGCTCTACCAGACCAACGCAGTCTGCCTTTTGCTGAGCGCTTAAAGGTGCAGCAAGAGAAATGGCAGCTTCCACTTCTGCCAACCACTACAATTGGTAGCTTTCCGCAGACAGTCGAAGTGCGCCAGGCGAGATTGAAATGGCGTAAAGGGGTCTGGAATCAGGAGCGTTATGATGGATTTGTTCGTGAGCAGATCGCGGATGCAATTACCTTCCAAGAAAAGCTAGGTCTGGATGTTCTGGTCCACGGCGAGTTCGAGCGTACAGATATGGTGGAGTTTTTCGGAGAAAAGCTGGATGGATACTTGTTTACTAGTAATGGCTGGGTTCAATCCTACGGTTCCCGTTGCGTTAAGCCGCCGGTGATCTACGCGGATATTGCATTTATACAGCCTATGACTGTTAAAGAAAGCGTCTATGCACAATCGTTGACGAAGCTTCCGGTTAAAGGAATGTTGACGGGCCCTGTTACTATCCTCAATTGGTCATTTGTACGTGATGATCTCAGCCGGGAAGAGGTAGCCAATCAAATTGCTCTTGCCCTTCGCCATGAGGTAAAAGCGTTGGAAGATGCAGGCATCGAAATGATTCAAGTGGATGAGCCGGCTATTCGTGAAGGACTTCCGCTAAAGGCAGAAGACCGTGAGCATTACCTGAACTGGGCAGTGAAGTCGTTCCGTGTTGCCACGAACCATGTGAAGGCTACGACACAAATTCATACGCATATGTGCTATAGCGAATTTAATGACATGATCGATTCAATATCGGCTATGGATGCTGATGTAATCTCCATTGAGACTTCACGTAGCCATGGTGAGCTGATTATCAGCTTTGAGGAGCAGGCCTATGATAAAGGAATCGGTCTTGGAGTGTACGACATCCATAGCCCGCGGGTTCCAGCTGTCGAAGAAATGACTGCGAATATCGATCGTGCGCTGCGGGTGCTTGACCCTGAACAGTTCTGGATTAATCCGGATTGCGGTCTGAAAACGCGGGGCTGGCAGGAGACAGAGGATGCACTACGTAACATGGTAAGAGCTGCTGCTATTGCGAGGGAAAAGACAGGGGTTATTGCTTCTAAATAGACTTAAATAAATTAGAGCCAGGGTAATTTACCCTGGCTTTTTAGTTCAATTATTTTTTTGTAATCAGCTACTTGATAATAATTCTCAATCTTGTTAGAATGAAAAAGAAAAAGAAGGAACCGTGGAGGGTCCCTTTAGGCATTTACTTATTTACTTTCGAAAGTTTTGCAATCTGTTTCTTCTGCGCGTTTTGGTTCTTGGGAGCTGTGGAAAGCTACGAAGATCGATTCAGCGCTGCATTTGTTCTCTTCTGCCCAGTGGGTGCATGAGTTAACTTCACAAACTACGTCTTTTGCCATGAGGGTTCACCTCCCCTTTTAGTAATTGACAGTATCATTCAAAGAACGGCTCTGTTCAGCAAGGTGGAGCTTGTCTCAGCAAAGCCGTGTCACGCCCTCATTCATTATGAATAGAGGGTATTTGGATTTTTTTACTAGGTTAGACGTGGTAATTGTACCAAATAATGAGTTTGTAAGCAAATGAGTTCTTTAACTTTCGGGACCCCTCCCATATAAAAAATATGTCCAATAAGAGTCGCAGAAATGCGGCTTTTTGTGTATTTCAACAAGAAAAACCAAAAGAAATTTACCGAAATTCCATATTCCAGTGCAACCTTCCAAGTTTTGGGGCGTCAAAGAAATGAGAGACGGAAGAGATCTGTATAGAACATGACATTCCGTAACGTTACAATGCTAGGGATTACCACTACATTTTTGGAGGAATGAGAATGCGCAAATGGGGTCTGCATTACTTATGTTTATTAATTCTTGCGGTGGTATTGGCAGGTTGTGGCTCGGGTGATAACAATTCGGCAGCTGACAAATTAGCTAGTGACGGCGGAAATACGAGTAATTCTGCTGCAGCAACAACTGAGCAATCTTCAAAAGCTACATTAGCGGATAAGAACACCTCAGCAGAGGCTGAGACAGCAGCGGGAGGCAACGAAGCCCCAGTTGAAAAAGGTTTGACATCAGAGAACACGGATCAAGCAAACGCGGGATTCACGGGCAGTGATGTCGTGGAAGGATTGAACAAGAAGCTTATCTATCATGCCAATCTGACTATGGAAGTAGAAGACTACGGTAAAGCTCAGACTGAAATTCGAAACATGGTAACGATGGCTAAAGGATATATTATAGAGTTTAACGAGAACATGTCGCAATATGAGCAAGGGGGGACGTTTATCCTTAAGGTGCCAGCCTCCGGATTCTCTCCTTTTCTGAATAATTTGGAAAAAGTAAAACACGAATCGCTACAGCGCAGCATTCAAGGTCAGGATGTCTCGGAGGAGTATATTGATCTAGAGTCGCGTCTGAAGGCAAAGCAGTTAATGGAAGCTCAATATACTGAGTTTATGAAAAAAGCAACGAAATCAAGTGATCTGGTCGCCTTTGCAAACGAGCTTGGTTCGATTCAAGAAACGATTGAGCAGATCAAAGGCAGAATGCGATATATAGATCAGAACGTATCCTTTTCAACGGTAGAGCTTAGAGTGTACCAGACGGATGAGAGCTTAGCTGTGAAGGAAAAGGCAGAGCAAGGTCCATTGCTGGAACGCGCATCAGATGCTTTAAAAGGAAGCCTGAACGCACTATCTGTTATGTTTCAGTGGCTTTTTGTAATTCTTGCAGGCGCATTGCCGATTCTAATCGGTGTGGGCATTATTTTAGCCATCGTTTGGTTTGCCCGCAAAAATATCCGCGTACGACGGGAGCAGCAGACCCAGCGGATACGGCAGGAAAATCGGGAGCTGAACAAGGAGGTACTCCCTGCACCAGCAGAGCCAAAGGTGACAACCTCAATAAAGGATAAGAAAGCGAACGAGGACGAGAATAAAGAATAAGCTCCTATGAATTAAAAAGCCTCCAATTCATGGTATACCGTGAATTGGAGGCTTTTCTATAAGATAGTACAGTTTCGCACGTTATCGAAGATTAGGCAGGCTGGAAGAGTACACGATACTCGCCATAGCCCTCTTTCTCCAGATCCTCTTTCGGTATAAATCGCAGTGCCGCTGAATTAATGCAGTAGCGCAGGCCGTTTTCCCCTGGACCATCGTCGAAGACATGACCTAGATGGGAATCTGCTACTTTGCTGCGCACTTCTGTGCGAACCATCAAATGGCTGAGGTCCGTCTTTTCCTTCACGGCGTAATCGCGGATTGGACGTGTAAAGCTGGGCCAGCCACAACCGGAATCGTATTTATCCTGCGAACTGAATAATGCTTCACCAGATACGATATCTACATAAATGCCTTCTCCGTGGTGATCCCAAAAATCATTTCGGAAAGGTGACTCTGTAGCGCTATTCTGAGTGACTTCATATTGAAGTGGCGTCAGACGTTCTTTCAAGCTTAGTTTATCTTCTTTATGTGTCCAGTGGGTTTCGATAAAATCCTCTCGGCCGGAACCCTTACGGTAACGTTTGTAGTGGCCCGGGTTCTTACGATGGTAGCCCTGATGATATTCTTCGGCAGGATAGAAGGTTGCTGCCGGGAGGATCGGGGTAACAATCGGGCTAGCGAATCGTCCGCTTTCTTGCAAAGCTGCCTTGGAAGCCTCTGCTTGTTGCTTTTGCTCTTCAGAATGGGTGAAGATAGCCGTTCCGTAAGAGGTGCCGCGATCATGGAATTGTCCACCCGCATCGGTTGGGTCAATTTGCTGCCAGAATAATTCAAGCAGCTTGCTATAAGGGAAAATTTCTGGGTTGAACGTAATTTGTACCGCTTCAACATGTCCTGTGGTTTCGGAGCATACCTCTTCATAGGTAGGATTCACTGTATGCCCGCCAGTATAGCCGGAGACGACACTAATAATGCCTGGCAATTCCTCGAACGGCGAGACCATGCACCAGAAGCATCCACCTGCAAAGGTTGCTTTTTCCGCCTTGGAATTTATATGGTTAGTCTGATGTTCACTCATTAATATCCCTCCATTCATGTAATGCAATTAAATAGATCACAATCTAATTATAAAGCAAATAACCACAGCCTGCCAGCTTCCGCCAAATAAGCTCTCTGTTACCTAGTGTTTTTTTACTTCCTGTGAACTGTAACGAAAGCTTAGTCCGGCTATAATAAGCACAATGGCATAAACAACGATGGCTATAATCGCATTTCCAGGGTTCTGGAACAGTTGATCCCCAAGGAAGGCATACAAGGCGATGCCTGGGATTTTTCCAATAGCTGAGGCAGCTAGATAACTCCAGAAGGGCAGCCCGGCTGCTCCGGCATAGATGTTAACTGCGGTCTGCGGGATAATCGGCAAGAGACGTGCTAAGACAATAGAAGCAAAGGGCCGCCGTTCTATGCCTTTTGTGAATTTTTCAAGTAGGGGAATAGAAGTCAGATAAGCTCTCGCTTGATCTTGAAATAAGAACTTCACTACGCCGAAAAGGAATGCGGCAGCAAGGGTTGTAGCTACCCAGCAAATTAAAGCACCAGCCAAACTTCCGTATGCATAACCAAAAAATCCGATGACCGCTTTGTACGGTACAACTGGAAAGAGAGCCAGTAAAGTTGCGATCCCTATAGAGCCAAAAACATTATGATCCTCTTTCATCCAGCTAAGGATGTCATATCTGTAGATAAACGCAAGGATTGTGCCCGAAACATAAAGAATAATCGAGAACCATTTTCTCATAGCTAATATACCCTTTCTTCCACTCATTCATCTCATCATACGGGATAAAAAGTAAATATTGAAGTGAAGATCATTGTCGGCGAACGCCAAGCAGGTATAATAGCATTTATAGAGAACAAAGAGAGAGATAAATTCTTGAATTATAAAGAGGGGAGTTAGATCAGTGATCGTTTCTGTACGCAAAAGAGTCGCCATCATCGGGATTGGCAATATCGCCCGCAAAGTATATTTGCCACTGCTCTCTCAGCATGGACAAGTTGAGGTAGTGGGGGTTCTCAGTCACTCATCCACAACAGTAGAGCAAGCTGTTAATGCCTATCGCTTTCCTAAAGGTACGACAAATTTAGACGAGCTGTTGTCTTGGGATCTGGATGCAGTATTTGTGCATAGCCCAACGACGACCCATTATGATATAGTAACAAAATGTCTCGAACAGGGGATTTCGGTGTATGTAGATAAGCCGCTGTCCTATGATCTGGAAGAATCCAGAAGGATGGCAGAGCTGGCAGAAAATAAAGGGCTGCTGCTAGGAGTGGGCTTTAATCGGCGTTTTGCCCCAATGTATGTCACCGCCAAGAGTTGGCTCGAGGAAGCTGGAGGCATTAGCCATTGCCACGCGATTAAACATCGCACGAAGCTGCAATTAGGCAGCAGCCGTGAGACTGTACATGACGACTTGATTCATATGCTTGATCTGCTGTTATGGTTATGTGGAGATCAGTATGAGCTGCTTCGCAGTAATCTTCAATCCAATGGAGAGGGGCGACTTGTCCAGGCATCTGGAATGCTGGGTTGGGAGCAAGGCTCAGTGGGGATGTATAGCATGGTTCGTGAGGCTGGTGTTGATTTGGAGAAGCTGGAGCTGCACGGTAATGGCCGTTCGGTGGAAGTGGCAGATCTGGACCAAGCCATCCTATATGAAAAAAATGCTTTGCCATGGACCCAGAGCTTTGGAAGCTGGGATACGGTGCTGGATAGAAGAGGTTTCGGTGGAGTGGTAGATCATTTTCTGAACAATATAAATACACCAGAGTTATGCAGTATTGCTGCTTCAGCAGTTCTGCCTAGTCATAGATTGGCAGCTCAGCTTGCTGAATGAGGTCTCTAAGAAAGGAGTAAAATATGGAAGACAACCGTAAATTAGTGGAGGAACAAATCATCGAAAGCTATAAGCGGGAGGAAGAGATGATGATCCTTGTATTCGCCCAGTGGTGCGTGAATCAAGGACTCGACCCGCACAGTTTATATTTGCAGGCTTATCCACAGCAAGAAGGGAATGAAGCCTTGCGAAAAGCGCTTGCCCTAACGGTTTCTGCGGAGGAAGCAGGGGATATTTCCGATGACACAGTTCTCGGCGTACTCTCCTTATTCGGAAATGATGACTTGGCGCAAATCGTGACAGAAGCGATTGCTCAAAGGGAATCTAAAGCACATACAGGGGATTGACAACGAGGATATAATGATAATGTCAGATGAACTTTTTTTAGTAAACGATGTTCATCAGGGATGAAATGTGTTAATATTATATATACTAACTAATAGTAAGTTTCGCTAGTGAGAGGTGAGAACAATGGAAGAACATCAAATTTCGATGTGTCCCAGATTTGAGACAGCCTTCTCTTTCTTAGGCAAACGTTGGAATGGACTTATTATTCAGACATTGATGAGTGGACCGAAGCGGTTTAAAGATATTTCCGGCCTCATTCCTTCAATGAGCGATAAGATGCTGTCCGAGCGGATGAAGGATTTGGAAGGTGAGGGTATTCTGGTTAGACATGTATACCCGGAAACACCTGTACGTATTGAATATGAACTAACAGACAAAGGCCGTGCGCTGGAGCCTGTTATGCAGCAGATTCAGTCTTGGGCTGAGAGCTGGGTAGAGTAGAAATCAAAGTCGTGTTGTGGCCCTTTTTCCTGAAGAACGGAGGAGGGCTTTTCAATTTTTAAATAAAAACCTTGCACAGATCGAAAAAATCTGTAATATAATAGAAAAAACGTTGTATGTTCCTTGCATGGAAACGCTTGCAATATTGGTTTTTGCTCAAATCTACTCAGCTGGAGTACAGGCATAGCAAAACTATTAGGAGGCGAGGGAGATGAAGACCACCCTGTTTTCCCGGGAAATAACGTATGGAAAAAAGGATGTTGCTGAGCTGGAGAACGCTTCGATCAAAGTACAGCTCATCTATGACAAGACGTTGTTCATGCTGCATAGCCATCTTCCAGATTCCTTATGGGATGCGTGGATTGGTGTGCCTTACAGCATTATCTCTTCACTCTACAAAGGCAACAATGATAGCGGAACTATTTTTCAAAAATGGATTCAAAGTCCTTCTGGCTGGAAATGTATCGGTTGTGAACGGCATTGCCTGGAGTCGACGGAACCTCTTCAAGAAGTGAATATGGCAGGTAATCAACGACAATATAAGTTTCATAATGGCATTCGCCAGAGCATGGTGCTACAAGCCTTAATTTGGTCCATGTACGAGAATACCGTATTATTCAAACCCTTTTTAGGGGATGAGCCCTTTTTTGATGAAGATGATTTGCATACGATATCCTCTTATTTCGTGCCAACCTACCTTAATGATCTACGTCTTCTGGAGCAGTCTAAGCCTTGTAAAGAGTACAAAGATCAGAATATACAGATCTATCAGGAATGGATAGCCGCCCCTGACCTTGTTCTCAAATGGAATGGTGGCCTGACAGAGGGAAGATGGATGACTGGTGTTTATATGGATCACTCCCGCTTTGCTGGCTTAGGACCTTATTTGAAGGACGCAAAGGGGAAGCGAACGTATATGCAGGCTTATGTTCAATAAAAGATACAGATTTGGTGTGACCGAATAGATAAATGTAAGACAAATAACATTACTGATGCCCGTGTGGTAAACAAAAGACAGGTCGATTGTGGGGATTTATCTCCATGATTGACCTTTTTCGTTCAACAAAGAGATACAATTTTCGTGAGTACAATCACAAGTCAAAACTCCTTTCAGGGTTAAGGTGAACAGGTAGAAAAGATTTTTTCAGAACCTGATCACATATCCCGAGGAGGAACTATTATGGAAACTAAACAACCTAATGATAGAATTTCAGATTTACAGCATAAGCAATCGGTGCAACCTGGATTTACTCCAGATGCCCTTGTAAAAGATATTGTGCTGCAATTCCCAAAAGCTGCGGATTATTTCAAGTCTAAACGGATTGATTTCTGCTGTGGAGGCGCCAAACCTCTTGCTGAAGCAGCTGTAGAGCGTGGACTAGATCAAGAGATGATCATTAGTGATCTCAACAAGCTGTTCGAGGAATATCCGGTACCACAAGAAGAACTCGCATGGAACACAGCACCTTCTGCAGAGTTAATCGACCATATTGTGAGTAAACATCACCATTACCTGCGGGAAGAACTGCCCCTGATTAGCCAAAATGTAACTAAGGTATACCGGGTTCATGGCGGAGATTCACCTCATTTAGAAGAGTTATATAGTTTGTTTAATGCACTCAAGGAAGATCTGCTACAGCATACAGCTAAAGAAGAGGAAGATGAGTTTCCGAAATTATTAGCGTATGATGCCAATCCAAGTGAAGAAGGGCTAACCACACTTCGCGAGGCATTATTTGAACTTGAGAGTGAACATGACACAGCAGGCGATATATTGAGACAAATACGCAAAATAACAGATGATTTCACCCCACCGGCTCATGCTTGTACAACCTATCGTTTGACTTATGCCCGGCTAGAGGAGCTGGAGAGCATGACTTTTGAACATGTTCATCTGGAGAATAATATATTGTTCCCTAGATTCCAGTAGAAAAAATGAGTTTTCAAAGAGTCCCTTAGGGGACTTTTTTTATATTTGAGAACAAAGCTTATTTACGTTATTCTTAAATAGACAGTATGCATAACTTACTACAAGCCTGAGACGCTGTGTGGTCATTAGGCGGGACAAGGCGGTGTCACTATGCCCACGAAATATATGTGGAGGTTGTTACTAGGATTAGTCATCGTATTCATAATAGGTGGATGTTCGACTCTTGCTGACGTTAATAATGAAGGGAATAATGGCTTAGCAGGATCAGACGGGCCTACGCTTTCGCTTATCGTTGCGGGAAATGACTTGCTGACCAACCCTTTGGACAAGCAGCTTAGCGAGAGCTACAGAAAAGGGATAACGATCTTTGACCTACTGAAAGGTAGTGGGAAGGCCACCTTTTCTGAGGATAACACAAGCATTCTAACGGTAAATAATATTTCACTCAGTCCAGGAATGAATTGGGAGCTGCAAATGGATGGGGAGACCATTGGATCTGAGGATTGGGGTCGAACCGTCGGGCATGAATCAAAATTAGTAATTACGGCGATGTCTAAGGAACAAGAGGAACCCCTTCAAATTGTGTTGTTGACCGTGAATGGCGGAAGTGAGCAAGTGAATTTGAATCATTCATATGTTATGGGATTTACTGAAGATTTAACAGTGAGAGGTTTGTTGAAGAACAGCAGTGTGGTGCAGTTGACCGAAGACAACAAAAAGGTGTTATCCATTGGTGATTATACTCCTCTTAGCAATGAAGTTTGGAAGATGAAGGTGAATGGGAAGCAGCTGCTTGAGAATGGAATGGACATGAAGCTTAGAGTGCAGGATGAATTGGAGATTTTATTGGCTATACGTTAAAAAAAGTACATAAATGCCAGATCTACGGTTATTCAGAACCTGTGATCTGGCTTTTTTTATTAGAATTTAGAACCTAACAAAATTGTCTTATTTTTTATGTGAAAACATTCACATTTAATGTGACTGTAATCACAATCTCTCTTAAATTTTGAAATGTATAATTTCATTATGTAGAAGATAAGTTGAAGCAAAGTTCAACAAGAACGGATAAGACTGAGGAGGCACCTAACTATGGCAGCGAAGAGAGAAAAATTAGTATTAGTCGGCAACGGTATGGCAGGCATAGGTACGCTAGAGCAAATATTGAAGCTAGGTGGAGCTTATGACATTACGGTCTTTGGAAGCGAACCTCACCCCAATTATAATCGGATCATGTTGTCCTATGTTCTCGAAGGCAGCAAAACCATCAACGATATCATCCTAAACGACTGGAACTGGTATGAAGATAACAACATTACCTTGCATACAGGAACAACAGTTACGCGAATTGACGAGCATTCCAAGCAAGTAATTGCGGATAACGGTATGGCTGTTTCTTACGATAAAGTGATTATTGCAACGGGTTCGAATTCATTTATTTTACCTGTACCTGGTTGTGATAAGGAAGGCGTAGTGGGTTTCCGGGATATTGCAGATTGTGATGCGATGCTAGCTGCGGCTAAACAATACAACAAAGCGGCGGTAATCGGCGGGGGCTTACTTGGATTGGAAGCGGCAAAGGGTCTTGTGAACCTTGGCATGGACGTTACTGTAGTGCATCTGATGGAAGATCTAATGGAGCGCCAGCTTGATCGTAATGCCTCCTCTATGTTGCAAGCTGAGCTAGAGCGTCAAGGCGTGAAATTTGCCATGGGCAAACAAACAGTAGAATTGACAGGGGAACAGAGAGTAAGTGGTTTACAATTTAGTGATGGCACTACACTTGCAGCTGATTTTGTAGTTATGGCTGTAGGCATCAAACCGAATATAACTGTGGCAAAAGAAAGCGGAATTGCTGTTAATCGTGGAATTGTAGTGGACGATTATTTGCAGACCTCTATGCAGAATGTATATTCCATTGGCGAATGTGCCGAACATCGCGGAGTTTGTTACGGATTAGTAGCGCCGCTCTTCGAGCAGGGTATGGTTCTAGCTAAACATCTCTGCGGAAGCGATACAAATCCATATGAAGGTTCTGTTGTCTCCACCAAATTAAAAATTTCCGGTGTGGATGTATTTTCTGCAGGTGAGTTTATGGATTCCCCTGAGCACACTGTAATCTCAAGCAAAGATGAATGGAAGCGAACCTATAAGAAAATTCTGCTCAAAGACAATGTCATTGTTGGTGCAGTCCTGTTCGGGGATGTGACGGAATCGGCTAACCTGCAAAAGTTAGTAAAACAAGGTGCTGTAATGACTGATGAGATTTATACAGAGGTCATGGGTACGGGCTGCTGCGGAAGCGGAGCCAAAAAGAGCACATCTGTAGAAGCTATGGCGGACGAAGAAATCGTTTGTGGCTGTAATGGGGTTACGAAAAAAGCGATTGTGGATGCGGTCATAGAAAATGGTTTTACTACTGTGGACGAGATCAAAGCATGTACAGGAGCGACGCGTTCTTGCGGAGGTTGTAAACCGGTTGTAGAACAAATTTTACAATTTGTCCTGGGTGATAGTTTTGAGCAGTCTGCCAAGCAAGGTATCTGTAGCTGTACAACGCTTAGCCGGGATGAGATTGTTGCTGAGATTACAGCTAAAGGTCTTAGTACTACTAAAGAGGTTATGCATGTACTGGGTTGGAAACAAGAGGAAGGCTGCTCTAAATGCCGTCCGGCGATTAACTATTATCTGGGGATGCTAAATCCGGATACACATCAAGATGAGAAGGAATCACGTTTTGTTAATGAACGTATGGGAGCCAATATTCAGAAAGACGGAACCTATACCGTTATTCCACGCATGTACGGCGGGGTAACGACACCAGAGGATTTGAAGAAAATCGCTGATGTCTCCCTTAAATATGATGTAAAAGTTGTGAAGGTGACTGGTGGGCAACGCCTGGATCTAATCGGGGTGAAAAAAGAGGATCTGCCGAAGGTATGGGAAGAGCTCGATATGCCATCAGGTTATGGTTATGCCAAATCGCTACGTACGGTTAAGACTTGTGTGGGTTCACAGTTCTGCCGTTTCGGTACACAGGATTCGCTGGGAATGGGCGCGCTCATAGAACGTAAGTATGAACGTCTTGATTTTCCTGCCAAGTTTAAAATAGCTGTCAACGGCTGCCCACGTAACTGTGCGGAATCCTGCACGAAGGATATTGGCATCGTCGGTAATGACGGCGGTTGGGAAGTATTTATCGGTGGTAACGGTGGGATCAAACCACGGATTGCTGATTCCTTCTGCAAAATTAAGACCGATGAAGAGTTGATCGAAGTGTGCTCCGCTGTGATGCAATATTATCGTGAGACCGGTAATTATTTGGAGAGAACCTCCGAGTGGGTTGAGCGTATGGGACTTGAGCAGATTCAAATGGTCATTTTGAATAATGAAGATAACCGCAAAGAGCTGGCCGCACGGATTGACTTTGCTCTGACTCAGGTGACGGATCCTTGGAAAAAAATGCTTAATGACAGTAGCACTCGTACTGCGCTTTTTGAAGAAACAAGAGTCTAGCGGATATAACGCACACAGAAGGGGAGAGACCAATGAATAAGACCACACAAACGTATGCAATAGGCTCAGTACAGGATTTCCTGCTGCAGATTGGCCGTGTAGTGATTGCTGGAGCTGTTGAACTGGCTGTATTTCGTGCCTCTGACGGAGCCATCTATGCAGTAGAGAATCGTAGTCCTCATCCTAAGGGTGGCCCGCTTGCGGAAGGGATCGTGTCAGGTCACTATCTGTACGATCCGCTGTACGATTGGAAAATCGATCTGCGCACGGGTGAGGTGCAGGCTCCAGACCAAGGTAGTGTTGTGACTTATCCAGTCACACTGGACGGAGAGAAAGTTACAGTGAGCGTGTAGACACCGAAGAGTGTAGTAATAGATTTAATAGAAAACGGTGGGGTGGAGTATTATGTTTACGCAAAGTGTGGAGAGCATCGTAGAGACGGCAGTCAGTAAGCGGGACAAAATGAATGAAAGCTTGCCAAGATATTTTCTAGCAGCCCTGTTGGCAGGTGCTTATGTAGGCATTGGGATTATCCTTATTTTCTCTCTAGGAGCACCGCTAGCAGCTGCTAAATCACCTTTCCAACCGCTTATTATGGGTACATCCTTCGGCATCGCCTTGACGCTTGTAGTATTTGCAGGCTCAGAACTGTTTACTGGGAATAATATGTTTTTTACTGTAAGTACACTGGCAGGCAGAACCAGTATCTGGGATACCGTTAAGAACTGGATCCTTGTATTCATCGGGAATGTGGTGGGTGCAGTGATTTTAGCGCTTTTAATTCGTGGGACTGGGTTATTCAGTGCTGCGCCGCCAGAGCATTTGATCTTTACAGCCGCTGCTAAAAAAATGAGTCTCCCGTTCTCTGAGCTGTTTTTTCGTGGAATCCTATGTAACTGGCTGGTCTGTTTAGCGCTATGGATGTCCTCACGTGCTAAAAGTGAATCTGCTAAGCTAATTTTAATCTGGTGGTGTCTGTTCGCCTTTATCGCAAGCGGATATGAGCATAGTGTGGCTAATATGACTCTGCTTAGTGTTGCTGTGTTGCTTCCGAATCATCCGGAAACCATTACGATAGCTGGATGGCTGCATAATATGATCCCTGTAACTTTGGGGAATATCATTGGTGGGGGCGTATTTGTCGGCATGGCCTATTGGCTGATCTCACCAGTGCGTGGTACTCGCAATAACCGTTAAATCCATTTTTAATTAACTATATTAGAGCTGAACCGATCTTGGGTTTAGCTCTTTTTTTGTTGAATATAAAAAAAAGACACCTGCATTAGGCGCCTTGGACCACTCTATTTTATATTATGCAGAATAATTGGGTCATGTATGTTTCATTGAGGTGAATAGAGGGTATATTATAACGGAATTAGATCCGGCAGATTTCGTTCGGACACAGTTCGCAGTGGCAAATTTCTTGCAGCATGCCAAGGTCCTTGATGACAATCATACCGTTCTCATACTCAACAGCATCTTTTTTACGCAGGTCGCTCAGCATCCGGTTAACACTTTCACGAGTGGCACCGATCATGTTGGACAAATCTGTATGCGTAATTTTTTTGTTGATAAGGATATTCTCACCATCGCTGCTCTTCTCACCATAGGTATTGCCAAGACGAATGAGCGTGGAGCATAGTGCACCAGGTTTGCCGTACATCATTAGATCACGGAATTTAGTTTGGGTGAGACGGTGATGAATACCCATCCATTTCATAAAGTCGATAGCAAAATCACAATGTTGGCAAATGAGAATTTCTAGATCCTTTTGTTCGATGACGCCAACTTCACTTTCTTCAATCACTTCGGCTGTAAAGCTATGCTTAGTGCTGAAGAATGGATCTGCTTGACCTACCATATCGCCAGCTTGATACATATAAAGAATGAGTTCTTTACCTTCATCAGTAGATTTAGTTAATTTCACACGTCCACGTTTGATATAAAACAATTTATCCGAGTAGTCGCCTTCCCAGAATAGATGTGAACCCTCTGGAACTATGCGCTCTTTCATTGTAACTAGAAGTCTGTTGAAATTCTGTTCGGAGAAACAGTTTGTATTTCCGTGGGCTTCGATAACATTGTAATGTTCTTTTAGCATAATCGACATCCCCTTTATTCCCTCAGTTTTTCAGTAAATTTTAAATTAATTATACCTTGAAAATCCCTCGAATTGGTTATAAAAAATCGTTTAAAAGTGTCGAATTTTCAACATTGTGATAAATTTCACTTCTAAAGTGTTCGATGTAATATTCTTTTTAACTAAAAAAGAGTAAGTGATCTCACGTTTATGATATATGAACAGCGGCTATCCATTATTCTCAAATACTGGGTTAATCGCTGTTTTTTTGCGTCCCCGTTAGATTGTAACATATAACACAGTTGAAATTCATGTTAAAGAAATTAGTTTTATCTCAACTCCGTATAAATGCACACATCTTCATTACGGTCGGACATTGGCTCTATTGCTATGCAGCGATATCCTGAAATTGGAGCAAAAATCAGGAGAAGGAGAAATCATATATGGCTAAAGTAGCAGACAAATATCTTAAGGTTGATCCGTGGGCAATTATTGAAGAGGGCTTTGATCCAGAAAGAAATCGGACTTCGGAATCTATTTTTTCATTGGGTAATGAATACATGGGTGTACGCGGATATGCAGAGGAAGGGTATTCAGGTGACACCCTGCAAGGAAGTTATTTTAATGGATTAAATGAACAATTGGATATTGGCAATCACTACAAAGGGATCATTCGCTCGCTGAGATATATGGTGAATGCGGTGGACTGGCTGTATACACGTCTATCTGTAGATGGTGAACAGCTTGATTTAGCAAAAAGCAACGTAACAGATTATGTGCGCAAGCTGGATCTTCGTAAGGGTACGTATCGGAGAGAGCTAATCTGGCATCTAAACGATGGCAAGTCGCTAAAAGTAGTCTTTACACGTCTGGTCAGCATGACTATGTCTCATTTGGGGTTGCAGCGGGTAGATTTTGAACCCCTTAATTTCTCGGGGAGCGTGGACATTTGTACAGGTCTTGATTTCGGCATTATTCATGAAGAACGCGGCGAATGTATGTGGAACAGTCTCCGCAGCGGAGTAAGTGGAGCGTCCTCTGCTATTATGGCCAGTACAGTGAATACTGGGAATAAGCTGTTCTCAAGCTTTACCTTACAATCCTCGCAGCCGTTGCAGCTCACTGCTACTGAGAGTGATAAGTTTATTGGACAAAATTTCACTCTGGACCTTACGGAAGGAGAAGTCTCCTATTTTACCAAACTGGTTATGAACTATTCGGATAGTGATTCTGCCCATACAGCTGAAGAGCTGTGGAGCAAAGGTCTGTCTCTTGCTGAAACAGCAAGCCAGTTGACAGATACCCAAATAATCGCTGATCAGACAGCTTATTGGAAGGGCATCTGGGAGACAAGTGATATCCGAATTGAGGGCGATCCTGAGAATCAGCAGGGTATTCGTTTCTGTATCTTCCAGCTTTATCAGACCTATCATGGCGATCATCCCGGATTTAATATTGGTGCCAAAGGGCTGACGGGTGAAGTATATCGTGGGTTGGCTTTTTGGGATACAGAATCCTATTGCTTACCGTTCTATATGTTCAATAATCCAAGGGCTGCCCGGAGCTTATTGGAATTCAGATATAAAACATTGCCGCAGGCTATGCAGCGCGCTAAAGAGGTGGATTGTGAGGGAGCCTGCTATCCAATTGCTACTATAGATGGAACAGAAAGCTGTGATCTCTGGCAGCACTCTAATCTTCAGCTTCATGTAGGGACTGCTGTTTCTTATGGCATTTGGCATTATGTCAAAAATACCGGTGATAAAAGCTTCCTGCACAGTAAAGGGGCTGAGATGCTGATTCAGATCAGCAGATTCTATGCTACACGTGGCCAATGGGGGCAACGCAGCGGGGAATATGGTTATTTTGGCGTTATGGGCCCTGATGAGTTCCAATTGATGGTCAATAACAACTGCTACATTAATCTGATGGCTCAACAATCTTTTGAATACACCCTAGAGACTCTTCGGGAGATGAAAGAACAGGCTCCTGCTGCTTTTGCAGCTGTGGTAGAGAAAACAGAACTTCATGACGAGGAACTCACCGATTGGGAAAACAAGGCGCAGCATATGCGGATTCCGGTTGACGAAGTGACAGGAGTTTATGAAGAGCATGATGGGTTCTTCGATATGCCACATATTGATATTCATTCGATTCCTGTTACAGAATTCCCGTTATATTCGAACTGGTCATATGATCGTTTGTATCGCTATGACATGATTAAGCAGCCGGATGTACTTATGTTTATGTTCTTGTACAGCGGACAATTCTCTAAAGAAGCGAAGCTGGCGAACTATGAATATTACGAGCCTAGATGTATTCATGAGTCTTCGCTGTCACCTTCGATCCACTCCATTTTGGCGAGTGAAATCGGCAAACCCGAGGAAGCATATTCGTTTTTTGAATTTGCTACTCGACTGGATTTAGACAACTATAACCGCAATACCCGTGAAGGGCTGCATACTACCTCAATTGCAGCTGCTTGGATGAATATTGTTTACGGCTTTGGTGGAATGCGTTCGGATGGAGCACGTCTGTCCTTTCAGCCAACCCTGCCAGAACGCTGGGATGAATATAGCTTCCAAGTATTGTATGAAGGAGTGCTTCTGAGAATTGTGGTCGACAAAAATTCAGTAACAATCACTGCGGTTAATGGTGGAAGTACCGAAATTATAGTGTACGGACAGTCGATTACAGTGGATGCTTCCGGGAAGACGCTTCCGCTAGGCGAAGGGATGCTGGCAGGATGAACTGGATCGTAAAGGAGAGTTGTTTTGATAAACAGCTTGTGACGACGAACGGTAACAAATATATGTTAGGCAACGGCTACATGGGGTATCGCGGCACACTGGAGGAATTCAGTAAAACTGAGCTAGTAGCTGTCACCCTCGCAGGACTATATGACAAAGAGGGGGACAAATGGAGAGAACCAGTTAATGCCCCTAATGGATTGTTGACCAAAGTTTTCTGTAATGATCAGCTCTTAAGTGTGCTTGACTGTGAACCGGTCGCTCATACTCAGGAGCTGAATATCCGAAATGCCATTCATCATCGGAGCACTGAATATGCTGTATCTGACGGTGGGGCGTTGACGTTTACCGCAGATCGTTTCGTAAGCCAGGATAATCTTCACTTGCTCGTTAGTAAATACTCTATTCGCAGTACTCAAGACTGCCGAGTAGCGATTGAGACGGGAATTGACGTAGATGTGTGGGATATCAATGGGCCTCATCTTTACGGACAAAAGGTACAGCTCAAGGACGAGGTGCTGATCTCTTCTTCTGTTAGCGGAGAATTGAAGATTCCGGTTGTTGTGGCGGAGAGGGCGGTATTCAGTTTTGGTGAGGAGCTACTGGAAGATGGGGCTGCTGTTCGCCGGATTTCTTTTGATGCCCGTGCGGGTGAGACGTATGAATGGTTTAAGTATGTAGCAGTCTATACTGGACTTGATGCTGATCAGCCGGAGTCGGAAGCTGTTAAATCTGTCCATGCTGCTGAGGCGCTGGGTTTTGAGGGGTTATTTAAGGCTCATCGTCTGTTATGGGACGAGAGATGGTCACACAGCGATGTAATCATCGAAGGTGATGAAGCTGCCCAATTTGCCTTGAGATATAGTATCTATCAGCTGTTAATCATTGCCCCTACAGTTTCGGAGAAGGTGTCTATTCCAGCCCGGGGATTATCGGGTCAGGTATATAAGGGAGCTGTATTCTGGGATACGGAAATGTTTATGTTGCCGTTTTTCCTGCACAGTGATCCTAAGGTAGCGCGGAACTTGATGATGTACCGGATTCATACATTGGATGGTGCTCGCCGTAAGGCAGCGGAATATGGATTTTTGGGCGCATTTTATGCTTGGGAAAGTCAGGATACGGGAGACGATGCCTGTACGCTGTTTAATGTGAACGATGTATTTACAGGCCGGCCGATGCGGACCTATTTCCGCGATAAGCAGGTTCATATCAGTGGTGACGTTGTGCATGGGATCTGGAAGTATGTTCAATTCACAGGCGATGAAAGTCTGCTTACTAGTGGAGGAGCTGAGGTGATCTGGGAATGCGCTCGCTTTTTCTACTCTTACGCTTACTATAATTCGGTTAAACAGCGGTTTGAGATTCTGGATGTAACAGGTCCGGATGAATATCATGAGCGTGTGAACAATAATGCTTTTACCAATGCACTGGTTAAAGAGACGCTGGAGATTGCCTTGCATACGGCAGCTTTGCTGCAAGAGAAGTATCCTGAGGCCTACGGTCAATTGTCCGCTCCGTTTAGCTCAGGGCCATTCCTGAAGGAGTTCAAAACGATGCTGGATAGCTTTTATGTTCCACAGCCTGATCCTGCCAGTCTTGTTATTGAACAATTCGACCGGTACCTCACCTTGGAGGATGTAGAACTAACAGAACTGAAATCACGTGTGCTTAATAAAAATGAGTATTTTGGCGGCGGCAATGGCTTAGCTACCACCACAACCATACTTAAACAAGCAGACGTTGTGTTGATGCTGAATCTGTTTAAACACTCCTTTAGCAAGGAAGTGAAACAAGCGAACTGGGGATTTTACGAACCGCGTACGGAACATGGATCAAGCTTAAGCCCTTGTATCTACGCTTTGGTAGCTGCTGATATTGGTTCACCGGATTGGGGCTATCCGTATTTTATGCGTACGGCTACCGTCGATCTCACCGGCGAATCTAAGCAATATGTAGGGGATCTCTACATCGGAGGGACTCATCCAGCTGCGAATGGTGGTGCTTGGATGGCTGCGGTTCTTGGCTTTGCTGGGCTGGACTACGACGGAGGGGTTGTGCACATCAATCCATCTCTGCCGCAACATTGGCAGTCCGTTCAGCTTCCGGTTACACTGCGCGGCGATACCATCCAACTGCGGATCAGTAAGGATGAAGTCACTGTGATCACAGCTGCTGATTACAGTGGAGACTTAGTATTCTCGGTGCAAGGCGGAGAAGGCAAGTCGTGCTCTGCTGGTGAGAACCTTCGACTGGCTTTGTCGAAACGGGAGTATAAATATTAATACACAACGGAGAGGAAGCAAATCAATGTTGGAAAATATGAAAGGCGCCATCTTTGATCTGGACGGCGTGATCGTAGATACAGCCAAATATCATTATTTGGCGTGGGCGAGTCTTGCAGATGAGCTTGGCTTTAAATTCACGGAGGAGGATAATGAACGGCTTAAAGGTGTGAGCCGGATGAGATCGCTTGATATCCTGCTGGAAGTGGGTGGCCTGGAATTTGAGGAAGCAGAGAGGCAGGCAATGGCGGAGAAGAAAAACCGCCTGTACGTAGAATACATTTCTCGACTCGAGGAATCGGAGCTGCTGCCTGGAGTGAAAGAATACCTAACAGGATTGAGATCACGTGAGATTGGGATTGCGCTAGGATCAGCCAGTAAGAACGCTGAGTTTATTTTGAATAAGCTGAACATTACAGACTTATTTGATGCAGTTGTTGACGGCAACAAAGTGTCACTAGCCAAACCTGACCCAGAGGTGTTCCTGATCGCGGCTCAAGAGATAGGCTTGCAGCCGGATGAATGTGTTGTGTTTGAAGATGCTGAGGCGGGCGTTCAAGCAGGTAAAGCTGCTGGGATGAAGGTTGTAGGTATCGGCAAACATGAGGTGCTGAAGGAAGCTGATCTGGTCGTAAAAGGGTTGTATGAGCTGCTGACAGACTGAAGTTCTAAATAAACAAGGGACCGACTCCAAAGTAGCGGATGACTTTGGGGGCGGTCTTTTGTTGTGCAAAGTCTCTGTATTTAGCTAGCTCAGACTGTCTATCGGACCTCATAGTCGCTATTGGCCATAATACGGCTCATTTGCGAACCTATCGGACTCCATAGTCGCTATTGGCTCGAAAAGCCCTCATATCGCGCATGTTTGGAACGAATAACGCCTCTGGAGTCCGAAACTCCCCGTAAAAGCCAAAAATCAGCCAAATAGCAGCATCTGAGTCCGATCGCTCATCGTGAAGGGGTGTGTGGGAATGTAAAACGCCGAATAAGTAGTTAGCTACACATTAAGTAATCCAAAAGGTTAGTATTAAGCTCAGACGGTGATCGGACCCCATAGTCGCTATTAGCCGTATAGTAAATAATTCAGAAGGTTAGTCAAAAAGCTCAACAGTTTATCGGACCTCATAGTCTCTATAAGTAATAATACGGCTCATTTGCGAACCTATCGGACTCCATAGTCGCTATTGGCTCGAAAAGCCCTCATATCGCGCATGTTTGGAACGAATAACGCCTCTGGAGTCCGAAACTCCCCGTAAAAGCTGAAATTTGACCAAATAGCTGCATCTGAGTCCGATCGCTCATCGTGAAGGGGTGTGTGGGAATGTAAAACGCCGAATAAGTAGTAAGTCGCACATTAAGTAATCCAACGCTCAACAAGCAGCAAAGCCGCACATCCGGTAATCCTAACGCACAACAAGCAGCTAAATAGCACATCAAGTAATCCAGACGCCCAACAGCAAAGCACATTCAAGTATTGAAGTACTTGAGTGTTCAAGTGTTCAAGAACATACATCGCACTTCTTCCATATAGAGTCCATTCCTCCTAGCCCCACGCAGTGTCCTTTACGCCGTCTCCCCCTTTTTCCGTTTGCGGTTTTTAAGAGTTCGTTGATGGAGTTGCGAAGTGGAGGTTTGGAGCTGGAGAAACGCCAGTGGTCGCCTTTATCCTCGGATTTCTACCGCTCAGCGGTATAAAATCAGGAAATCTGAGGATAACAGCGATCGTAAGCCCAAACGCTCCACGTAGTGGCGAACATATCATCGTGCTCTTTTTATCCGTCCAACAGAAAAAACTACATACAAATGAACATAAAAAACTTTAAAATAAACATATGTAAGCGTTTATCACTTTGATATAGTTATTGAACCCGGAGGTGCATCTCGATGTTGTCTAGGCTGATTCGGCCGATTCTGAAGCTGAACGTCAAACAGCAGCTTATCCTGCTGTTTCTGATTATGATCTCGCCCATTCTGTTTTTGAACATTTACGGGAATATGAAGGCTGAGCAAATTCTGAAGCGCCATGTGACGAATGCTTATGTAGAGCTGAACAAGCAAAACTTCACCATCATTAACCGAGATATCGATACCGTAAATAAAATTACTACCACTGTAATTCAAAACCCTCTGATTCAGCAGATTAATATGACGGGTTCGGATACCATCCTGGAGCGGGTTAAACGCTATGAGACGATAGAGAAGCTGTTGGTCAGTTACTCGCAGGGAGCTGAGCGTGGGGACGGCATCTATTATTCCCTTTATATATACGATCCCGAGGATTATTATTTTTTTGCACCCAATTTCCCACAGGTTAAGAAGGCGGGGGTATATTTCTTTTCCAAAGCGGAAGAGCCATATTGGTTCGAGGAGGTTGTCCAGAAAAAGGGCCGCGGATCTCTAAAATTCACAGGGAAGCTAAGTGCGCAAGCGGAAAACTTGAAGACTCTTACCTATATGAGAGCTGTCAATAACATCTCCAGGAAAGCTGAGACTATTGGGGTCTTAGTCATTACCAAGATGGACGCGAAAATCGGAGAATCCCTCAAATCCATATCGTTGCCTGATGGTGATATTTACTTAACGGATCTGGATAATCGTGTACTCGCTTCTACTACGAATAATACTGGTGAGATCATTACGTTGCCGGAAACGGTCATTGCTGAGGATTTGGAAGGTACCGTGGATGTTATTACCTCGGATTTTATTTATGTGGTCAATAATAACCACGCCTTAGGACAGAAGCTAGTCTACAAAATCGCCGTAAAAGCACTGCTGCAGCAACAAAACGAAATGAAAAGTGTGATTCAATACATAACTGTGGCCTATGCTGTTTTTGGATTAATCATGATTACTTATTTCTGGCGTTCATTAATGACGCCTTTGCAAAAGTTAGCCTTTTTCGTCCGAAAGTTTGAGCCAGGCAATCGTGTCCCTGAGACGCCAAAAAGAGGGAGTAACGATGAGGTCAGTGTGCTGATTGGATCTACCTATGACATGGCCCGCAGGCTTAATGGACTAATTACTTATAAATATCAGATGGAGCTAAAACAGAAGGAATCACAGCTTCAACTGCTCTATCAACAGATCAATCCGCATTTGCTCTACAACACTTTGGAGAGTATTTACTGGAAAAGCTCGCTGGAAGGCAACGTTGAATCCGCCGAGATGATCAAGGAATTATCCAAGCTTATGAAGATTAGCCTCAGTCGGGGAAGGGAGCTGATTAGCCTTGAAGAAGAGCTGGAGCATGCAACGGCCTATATCAAGCTGCAGCAGCACCGGTATGATTATATATTTCGTGTTGTAATGGAGATTCATCCAGATACGAAAAGAAATCTAATTCCTAAAATTACCCTGCAGCCGTTAATTGAGAATGCTATTATTCATGGTGTCAAAAATATGGGCGAGGATGGGGAAATCATCATTAGCGCAGTTTGTGTGGACGATACCGTCGAGATCACTATTGAAGATAACGGCTATAAGTCTGTTGATTATCAGGCCATTGAAGCTGTGCTGAATGACGACAGTCCAAATCCGGCCAGCGGTTACGGGATTCGCAACATTAACCAGCGCATACATTTACACTTTGGCTCTGATTATGGCATCAGCTATACGCCTCGTAAAGAGGGCGGTACATTGGTGACGGTTAAGCTTCCGAAATCAGAGAATCAGGACTAAGGAAGGGGAGCATACAGATATGTTCAATATATTAGTTGTGGATGACGAACCCTTGATTTGTAAAGGGCTGAGCAATTTATTAGCTTCTTCGGGGTTAAACATAGACCATATTTATACAGCAAACAGTGGTTTTGAAGCGCTGGACTGCATTCGGATGGAGGAAATAGACCTGCTCGTTACTGATATTCAGATGGGCGCAATGAGCGGGATTGATCTGATGCAGCATGCAAAATTGGCCAAACCCTGGGTACAGACCATCGTGATTTCTGCACACGAGACATTTCAATATGCGCAAATGGCGGTTAGGCTTGGCGCGAAGGATTATTTGATCAAACCTTTGAACAGTGAGCAATTTCTGGATTCGGTGCGAAATGTGCTGCTTAAGATGGGCAAACCATCACCAGAATTGGACATTTTCATGTCAGGGATTAACGAAAGCTTTCGGCTGGAAGAGCCGCTTCCGGAATACAGCAAGTTATTAAATGAGCTGCTCAATGAGCCTGAAGGTGTACTGTGTGATGCAGAACGCTTACAAAAGCTGGATAACCTGAAGCTGCAAGGGCCGTATTTTTCCGTCTTAAAAATTAAGGTGCCTCTGGCTGGAATGAATCAGGAGAAGCACTACACCCTGCGGGACAGACGGCTTCTTTGTTATGCCGCGCTGAATATCGCCAAAGAGCTGATGGATCAGGAGTGGAACTCGACAGCCTTTTACGCAGAGGATGAAGAAATAACGATCATTATTCAATGGGATGAAAAAAGCTATGAAGATTCGTCTGCCAGTCAAATTAATAGACTAGATATCCTTGGCCGCAGTCTTCATTTTAATATTCAAAAATATCTGCACTTAAATGCAGTCATCGGCATCAGCCAGATTCTCAAGGGTCTATCATTTATGGCTGTATTGAACCGTCAAGCCTCCAAAGCCATTCTTTGGAATAATGAACATAATGACCATTATGTGTTTTACTACGGGGATTTTAATTGGAACAGCTACACAACCGATCCTTCAGTAGAAGAGCTTCATACACGCAGCAATCTGATTGTAGAGAAAGCAAGAGAGTATATTGACGAGAACTATGCGCAAAAAGGATTAACCATCCATGAAGTGGCTAAAAAAAACCATGTCAGTCCTAATTATTTGAGCTATTTGTTTAAGAAAAATACAGGTTATAACCTGTGGGAATATGTAATTAAGCTGCGGATGGAAGAAAGCCGGGAGATGATTTTGAACACAGATCTTCGCAGATACGAAATCGCCGAGCGTGTAGGTTATGAATCACCGGAGCATTTTAGTAAAATTTTCAAAAAATATTATGGGATTAGCCCCAGTGAATTGAAGAAGTAAAAACACATACTACTTCGGTAGATTTAGACATGTTCAGTACAACCCTCATTTTCTACAATTTAAGGTAGGAAGCATTTTGCGAAAAATGCTGAAAGAAAAATGGAATGAGGGAGCTTGATGAATCAAACCGCAGTTGTATCCGAAAATCCGCCGGCGCTGAAGGGTACACCGTATAAGCAAAACCGCTGGAAGAAAAACTTTTGGGGATATATGTTCCTCGTACCTGCTGTGATTATTTTTGTAATGTTCTTGTGGGTGCCAATTTTTAAAGGCTTGTTGTACAGCTTTTACCATGTTGATTTTGTAAAAGGAAATAGCTTTGTTGGTTTTGAAAACTACGCTAGAGCCCTTAGTGATCCAGATGTTTTGACCGCATTAAAAAATACAGGGTATTACATGCTTCTATGTCTTATTATCGGGTTCTGGGTTCCGATCGCTTTTGCCATTATGATCTCGGAGCTGAGAAGGTTTGGGGGCTTTGTACGGGTAGCGGCTTACCTTCCTTTCGTTATGCCTGGTGTGGTTCTATATGGACTCTGGAGATGGCTTTATGATCCGGTGGGCCCAATCAATGCGGTATTAAGCTCGCTTGGTGTGGACCAGGTTGCCTTCCTGACAGATACAAGGTGGTCGATGATTTCTCTTGTTTTTATGGAGACGTGGCAGCAGTTTGGATCAGGGATGTTAATATACTTGGCTGCTGTACTCAGCATTCCGCGGGATTGGTATGAAGCAGCTGAGATTGATGGGGCGGGTGTGTGGGCACGTATAAAGTACATCACATTGCCTTCGCTACGTAATTTGATCATTTTGATGTTGATATTACAGATTATCGGGACTTCACAAGGGTATCAGTCACAAATGGCGCTGCTTGATGGTGGACCGAATAATACTACGCTTACCTATGCGCTGCTGATCGTAAAATATGCTTTTACGCGACTCGATTATGGAACGGCGACTGCGCTTGGCATGCTAATGTTCATTGTCCTAGGTGGTTTGGGCATTTTACAGTTCAAGCTTAACAAGGAGGACAACTAAGATGAAGAGCGCAGACAGAGGGATTCTCTCAGAACATGATTTGAAAAAAACAAGCAATAAGATCGTTTATGGCTTGATGTGCGTGGTCATTTTGATTATGGTGTTTAGCATGCTGTATCCGATCTGTATGACGTTATTTAACGGACTGAAATCGAATCAAGAGGTGAACTCATTCCCACCGCATTTTTTCCCGCAGGAATGGCACTTCAGCAACCTTAAGGAAGCGATGAATTACATTGATCTGCTGATGTTCCTTAAAAACACCATTTATATTTTTGTGGGGAATATGGTCGTGACACTAGTAGTATTGGGAATGTCTGCTTTCAGCATTTCTCGTATGAATGTCCCTTACAGAAAGGCAATTTATTTCTTTTTCCTGATGACATTGTTTATTCCGGCGACCAGCTATATGATTCCCAACTTTGTCAATCTAAAAGAGCTTGGATTACTAAATCAGTACGCAGCATTTTGGCTGCCGGCTGGTGCGAATACATTCTATTTTCTACTCTTAAAGAACTTTTTTGATGGGATACATCCTGAAATTTTTGAAGCCGCGCGGATTGACGGTTCCTCTGAGCCGAGAAGCTTTTTCTCCATTGCAGTGCCATTGTCGGTTCCGATTTTTGCTACGCTGGCGATCTTTATCTTTTCTACAGCATGGAATGACTGGTTCTGGCCATCTCTGGTTATGCACAGTGAAGAGAAATATACGCTCGCGACAGCAATCTATAAATACGTTATTAATGTAAAGGCACTTAATACGAATATTAAATTCGCCATCCTATTTATCGTATCGTTGCCGCCGATCCTTGTCTTCCTGATCTTCCAAAAGTTCATTATGCGTGGCGTCGCATTATCAGCAGTTAAGGGATAAGCACGGATCGACGGATTTAGTCACGGATCGTAAACATGCACATGAAAGGAATATAAATGCACCTCGTTTGTAAACGATTTCTCTTTTATGATCGATATGTAAGATAACTATGAATTGAAAAGGGGAGTTTCAATGCGTAAGTACTCTAGCGTGCTACTAAGCCTCCTTGTGGCCGGATCGTTGTTAACCGCTTGCGGCGGTAATAACAATAACGGAAACACGACAGGAAACAAGGAAGGGGAAGCGACTACTGCGCCAACGAATGCTGCAACAGATAATGCTGGCAGTGCTACAGCAGCGCCAACTGATGATATCACACAAAGAAAAGTGACCATCAAAATTCACTATCCAACCCCTGACCTAACCGAAGTTAGAGCACAGGAAGATGACAAGATCAAACGTTTCCAAGAGGAATATCCGAATGTTGAAATCGTCAAAGACGATTGGCAGTACAATGTAAGTGAAATCGGTATCAAAATGGCAGCGAATGAAGCTCCAACCTTCTTTAACACCTACGCTACAGAAGCAAAATTCCTAGTTGAAAAAGGCTGGGTAGCTGACATTACGGATCTGTGGAATAAATACGAATTTAAGGATCAAATTAACCCGGTTCTCCAAAATCAATTTATCATTGACGGTAAAGTCTTCGGCGTAACTCAAAAGGGTTATGTAACAACCACAATGATCAACAAAAAAATGCTGGACGAAAAAGGCGTTGCTGTTCCACCTATGGATTGGACTTGGGATGATATGCTGAATACCGCCAAAGGCGTAGCTGATACCAAAAAAGGGATTTCCGGTATTGCTCCAATGGGTAAAGGGAATGAAGCAGGCTGGAACTGGACCAACTTCCTGTTCGAAGCTGGCGGTGAAATTCAGAAGATTGAAGGCGGTAAGGTTGTAGCTACTTTTAATTCTGAGGCTGGGATTAAAGCGCTGGATTTCTACAAGAAACTTAGATGGGAAGCAAACGCGATTCCTCAGGACTGGGCACTGGGCTGGGGTGATGCTGTAGGCGCATTCCAACAAAGTCGTACAGCAATGGTAATGGCTGGATCTGACGGTGTTATTGAGCAAGCGTTGAATCAAGGAGGTCTGAAACCAGAAGATGTACTTACGTATCCAATGCCTGCAATGGAAAAAGGCGGAAAACACACCGGGGTACTTGGTGGTGACTACCTTGTAATCAATCCAAATGCAACACCAGACGAGCAAGAAATGGCATTCCGTTATATTACATTTGATTACTTCTCCGATAAAGGTCTAGAAGCACTGGATGCGGTTCTGCAACAACGTACAACGGATGGTAAATACTTTATTCCGCCGCTCTTAGATTACTATTCTGCAGATTCTGACTTCGGCAAGAAAACGAAAGCTGTGTATGATAAATATACAAATGTATATCAATACAGCCCTGATATTTTAGGTTTGCTGGACGGTAAACCGGAAGCGCAATACAATACACAGGACTACTACGCAACCATGTCCAATGTAATTCAAGAGCTGTTCTCCAAAAAAGGAACAGATTCCAAGACACAGCTTGAAGCTGCTGCCAAAACAGTGCAAGAGAAATTCTTCGACACAATTAAAGTAGAATAGCTAGGAAGAACAGAACCGGCTCCATAGGAGTCGGTTTTTTTATGTTTATATTATTGATATTTTTATAAATCAACACGACGGGGGGCATCCCACTATTTTTTAGAGGCCAATGGAAAAATAGAGTGTCAACAAAATTAGATTTGCTTTTTTAAAATATTTTTGCGAGCGGAAAGGTAGAAAATGGGTATCAGTTCTTGTCTTTTTAAACATAAACTTTAAATTTAAGGAATAATAAAGCATAAATAATGGTAAAAAAGCTATAATATGATCGAATGAAAGCGCTTTGAAAACAAATCAAAAAAACTTTATACTTTGTGAAAGATTTCACTATACAAGGTGGAAATGATGTGATAAGATAAATGTGTAGAGAAAAACAACCTAAAAATTGACAGGAGGACGAGGGAGATGGCAGTTAAGAACGAAGTCGCCGCCCAAGTTAAACAAACTACCGCTGAAGAGTATATTCAGACTTTAGTGGATAAAGCGAAAAAAGCACATGAGGCATTCATGGCGCTGGATCAAGAGCAAGTTGACACAATCGTTCATGCAATGGCGTTGGCTGGACTCGACAAACATATGTACCTCGCTAAATTGGCTGTAGAAGAAACTGGCCGCGGGGTTTACGAAGACAAAATTACTAAAAACATCTTCTCGACAGAATATATCTGGCACGGAATTAAATACGATAAAACAGTAGGCGTTATTGAAGACAATGCTTATGAAAGCTTCCAAAAAATTGCTGAGCCCGTCGGAATTGTAATGGGTATCACACCGGTAACCAACCCTACATCCACCACGATGTTTAAAGCGTTGATTTCGATTAAGACACGGAACCCTATTATATTCGGTTTCCACCCATCTGCGCAAGAGTGTAGTGCAGCAGCTGCTAGAATTCTTCATGATGCGGCTGTAAAAGCTGGCGCACCTGAGAATTGTATCCAATGGATTGAAATGCCAACGATGGACAAAACAAACGCTTTGATGAACAACCCTGACGTTGCACTTATTCTCGCAACAGGCGGTTCTGCAATGGTAAAAGCAGCTTATAGCTGTGGTAAACCAGCTCTTGGCGTAGGTCCTGGTAACGTACCTGCATTCATCGAAAAGAGCGCGGATATCGATCAAGCCGTAACGGACATCATTCTTTCCAAAACATTTGATAATGGTATGATCTGTGCTTCCGAGCAAGCTGTTATTATCGAAGAACCAATCTTTGATCAAGTGAAAAAGAAAATGATCGCTAATGGCTGCTACTTTGTTAACAAAGAAGAAGCTGCCAAACTTACTAGCGGCGCTATGAACGTTGATAAATGTGCGGTTAACCCAGCAATCGTTGGACAATCCGCAGTGAAAATTGCTGAAATGTGCGGCATTCAAGTTCCTGCCGGCACTAAGATTCTGGTAGCAGAACTTGAAGGTGTAGGCACTAAATATCCATTGTCCGCTGAAAAATTGAGTCCTGTGCTTGCTTGCTACAAAGTTAAAAACGCAGATCAAGGTATCGAACGCGCAGCACAAGTTGTTGAATTTGGTGGTATGGGCCATAGTTCGGCTATCCACTCCAACAACGAAGAAGTAATCATGAAGTTCTCCAACCGTCTGCAAACAGGACGTATTCTCGTTAACTCGCCTTCCACTCATGGTGCGATCGGCGATATCTATAACACTAACATCCCTTCGTTGACGCTGGGCTGCGGATCTTATGGTCGTAACTCCGTGTCGCAAAACGTTACAGCAATTAATTTGATCAACGTGAAAAGGGTGAATCGTCGTACCGTGAATATGCAATGGTTTAAAGTACCTGACAAGATCTATTTCGAAAAAGGCGCTACTCAGTACCTGACCAAAATGCCTGATATCACACGTGTCGCAATTATCACTGACCCAATGATGGTTAAGCTCGGATATGTTGAGAGAGTTGAACATTACCTGCGTCAACGCCAAACTCCTGTAGCGATCGAAGTGTTCTCGGAAGTTGAACCAGATCCATCGACAACTACAGTTGAAAAAGGTACAGCAATGATGAACAGATTCCAACCGGACTGCATCATCGCACTTGGTGGTGGTTCCCCAATGGATGCTGCAAAAGGAATGTGGTTATTCTATGAACATCCAGACGCAGACTTTAACGGTCTGAAACAAAAATTCATGGATATCCGTAAACGGGTTTACAAATTCCCTAAACTTGGAAACAAAGCTAAGTTTGTAGCGATTCCAACTACTTCGGGTACGGGTTCGGAAGTAACATCTTTCGCAGTTATTACCGATAAAACAACTGAACAACACACTAAATATCCTTTGGCTGACTACGAGCTAACTCCAGACGTAGCTATCATTGATCCAGAGTTCGTATATAGCTTGCCAAAAACTGCTGTAGCTGATACAGGTATGGACGTATTGACACATGCCATCGAAGCTTATGTATCAGTTATGGCGAGTGACTACACTGATGGTCTGGCAATTAAAGCAATCCAATTGGTATTCCAATACCTTGAAAAATCGGCGCTTGAAGGCGACAGAGTTGCCCGTGAGAAAATGCATAACGCATCAACACTTGCTGGTATGGCCTTTGCTAATGCTTTCCTGGGTATTAACCACAGCTTGGCGCATAAATGGGGCGGTCAATATCACACTGCTCACGGTCGTACTAATGCGATCCTTATGCCACACGTTATTCGTTACAATGCTAAGAAACCTACGAAGTTCGCTTCGTTCCCTAAATATTCACACTTCGTAGCTGACGAGCGTTATGCAGAAATCGCCCGTATTCTGGGATTGCCAGCTCGCACAACTGAAGAAGGTGTAACTAGCCTGATCAATGCTATTCGCGATATGAACAAAAAACTGGGTATCGAAGAATCCTTCCAACAACTGGGCTTTGATCCTAAGGATTTTGAATCCCGTGTAGATTACTTGGCTGACCGTGCATTTGAAGATCAATGTACAACTGCCAATCCTAAGCTGCCACTGGTATCTGAACTTGCAGATGTGTACCGTAATGCTTTCTACGGAAGATTTGATAATTAATATTTGGTTAAGTAGATAATAGGATGGTTGTGGATTAGATATAAGTGACAAATATCACCGGAAAGGTGATATTTGTCACAGTCTATTTATAGAAAATAAACTAAAATGTTTATATAAACAACGGTCCCATACATGGAACAATGATTGTGAATTTTCGAACAACCATATCTTTCTTGGGATCACGAGACACGGGATCAACCTTCAAGCCCGCGATCTCTACAAATATTATAAATATAGATGGAGGGATTTAGCATGTCGGTGATTGAAAAAGATGTACAAGAAGTGAAATCCGGTTGGAGAAGTTTTACAAAAGGTAAATGGTCCAGAAAAGTTGACGTTAACAACTTTATCGCAAGTAACATTAAGCCTTATGAAGGAAACGAAGAATTCCTCGTAGGACCTACTAGTAACACAACTGAACTATGGAAGATTATTTCCCAATTGAGCAAGGAAGAAAGAGAAAGAGGCGGCGTATGGGATGTTTCCCTAGATACTGTCTCCACAATCACTTCACATGCTCCAGGCTACATTGACAAAGACAAGGAACAAATTGTAGGCGTACAGACTGACGCTCCTTTCAAACGTTCCATCCAGCCATTTGGCGGGATCAAGATGATGGTTGATGCTACGAAGGCTTACGGCTTCGAGCTTCCACAAAACATCGTTGACATGTTTACGAACATTCGCAAAACGCATAACCAAGGCGTATTTGATGCATATACACCAGACATGAGAGCTGTGCGTAAATCCGGCGTAATTACAGGTCTTCCTGATGCTTACGGCCGCGGACGCATCATCGGCGACTACCGCCGCATTGCTCTGTACGGTATTGATTTCCTCATTAAAGACAAAAAACAACAACAAACTGAGCTTGAAGTTGATTCCATGACTGAAGATATTATTCGTTTGCGTGAAGAGCTGTCCGAGCAAATTCGTGCACTTGGCGAATTGAAAGAAATGGCAGCCGCTCATGGTATGGATATTTCCAGACCAGCGACCAACTTCAAAGAAGCTACTCAATGGGTATACTTCGGATATCTGGCAGCAGTTAAAGAACAAAATGGTGCGGCGATGTCCCTGGGCCGTGTGTCCTCTTTCCTGGACATTTATGCAGAGCGCGATATTGCTGAAGGTACTTTGACTGAAGAACAAGTTCAAGAAATCGTCGATCATTTCGTAATGAAACTGCGTATCGTGAAATTCTTGCGTACACCTGACTATAATGATCTGTTCTCCGGCGACCCAACATGGGTAACTGAATCCATCGGTGGTATGGCTGAAGACGGAACAACTCGTGTTACCAAGAACAGCTTCCGTTTCCTGAACACCCTGTACAACTTGGGTCCAGCTCCGGAACCAAACTTAACTGTACTGTGGTCCGAAAAATTGCCTGAAGCCTTCAAAAAATATTGTGCTAAGGTTTCCATCGAAACTAGTGCAATTCAGTATGAAAATGACGATGTAATGCGTCCATACTGGGGTGAAGATTATGCGATTGCTTGCTGCGTATCTCCAATGCGCATCGGTAAACAAATGCAGTTCTTCGGCGCTCGTGCCAACCTGGCAAAAGCATTGCTGTATGCTATCAATGGTGGTATAGACGAAAAATCCGGAGCACAAGTTGGACCGGAATTCCCAGCGATCACTTCTGAATATCTGGATTATGACGAAGTAATGAAACGTTTCAAACCGATGATGGAGTGGTTGGCTAAAACTTATGTTAACACTTTGAACATCATTCACTATATGCATGACAAATATTCTTACGAACGTATCGAAATGGCGCTGCATGACCGTGACATTCTGCGTACGATGGCTTGTGGTATTGCTGGGCTGTCCGTTGCAGCTGACTCACTAAGCGCAATTAAATACGCGAAAGTAAAACCTATTCGTAACGAACAAGGTATTGCGATCGACTTCGAAACCGAAGGCGAATTCCCTTGCTACGGTAACAATGACGATGCTGTAGACAGCATCGCAGTAGAATTGGTTGAAACCTTCATGACTATGATCCGTAAAAACAAAACATATCGTGATTCTGTGCCAACTCAATCGGTACTGACCATTACTTCGAATGTAGTGTACGGTAAGAAGACAGGTACTACACCTGACGGACGTAAGAAAGGTGAACCTTTCGCACCGGGTGCTAACCCAATGCACGGACGTGACAAGAAAGGCGCCTTGGCTTCCCTGAACTCTGTAGCTAAACTGCCTTACTCCGATGCACAAGATGGTATCTCTAACACGTTCTCCATCGTACCTAAGGCACTTGGTAAAGACGAGGATTCCCGTAAGTCTAACCTGGTACACATGATGGATGGATACTTCCATAACAACGCTCAGCATTTGAATGTTAACGTATTTAACCGTGAACAGCTGATGGACGCTATGGAGCACCCAGAGAACTATCCACAATTGACTATTCGTGTATCCGGCTATGCAGTTAACTTCATCAAGCTGACTCGCGAACAACAAATGGACGTAATCAACCGTACATTCCACGGTTCGATGTAATTTGTTCCTGTCATGAAGATCTTTGAATTAGTACTACATTGAAATAATTGCAAGGAAGATACCGCCCTTGTCTCAAGGGCGGTAATATCTTGTTTGAGAATTGTTAAAATTTTAAATTTTATAGCCGCGATTTAGGGATATGACAGTCTCAAAGACAGGAAGCTTCATCGTTGAAAGAGGGACTGTTAGTCTGTCGTGGCGAAAGGATGACATCCTATGATTAAAGGTCGCATACACTCTTTGGAAACCTTTGGAACCGTTGATGGACCTGGTATTCGATTTGTCTTGTTTATGCAAGGCTGCTTGCTGAAATGTCAGTATTGCCATAACCCTGATACTTGGGCTTTAGATGAAGGTAAAGAAATGACTCTAGAAGAAGTGCTTTCGGAGATCGAACCATATATAAACTACTATCGTTCATCCGGTGGCGGGTTAACTGTATCCGGTGGAGAACCAACCTTGCAGGCGCAATTTGTAAAGCAGTTATTCACGGAAGTGAAAAAACGTTGGAATCTGCATACCACATTAGATAGTAATGGCTACAACGAAGGTGACAAGATTAATGACTTATTGGACGTTACAGATTTGGTTATGCTTGATCTGAAGCATATTGATGAAGAAGCGCATATCAAGTTAACCGGTAAATCCAATGATCGAACTTTGAAGCTTGCACGCTGGCTCTCAGACCATAATCGTAAGATGTGGATCCGACATGTGTATGTACCTGGTATTCATGATCGTGAAGAGGATCTCATTAACTTAGGTCGTTATATTGGAACCTTAAATGGCGTCGAGAAATTCGAAATCTTACCTTATCATCAGATGGGTATCTATAAATGGGAAATGCTCGGCAAAGCTTATGAACTGGATGGAGTACCTTCTCCAACAGAAGAAGAAGTGCAACGGGCATATCGCTTGGTAGAAGAAGGTCGTAAGCAAACGGCATTGGTATAATAGATATATATTTTTAAGAGAGACCGTACCCTCAGTGGTTGATCACTGAAGGTGCGGTTTTTTGTTATGAGGAAGTAAAAAGGGAGGGGATAAAGCTCCTCTGAGGGGGTAGTTTTATACTATTCCTAATAAAGACATGCTATAGTTACACGTGGTTAATGGGATGGATAATAAATGAATATGTCAGGTAATGTGACTATTTGGATGTTTTATTAATTGTTTCTAGAGTGAATACAAAGTTTTGTGATGAGAAAAACAAATAAATTAAGCGATTTAACATTTTTGTGTTATGTAATATAACTTATAATGTAGTTGATTCCGCTTACATTAGAGATTTTTATCCCTATAGTGGATGAATCTTAACCTTACGATAATGAAGTCTGTTTTCTATAATAAGAAGTGTAAAGCACATCAATATATAGGGAGGGTCACAAGAAATGAAAAAAAGTATGACTTTGCTATTGTCCCTGATTTTCGTATCATCAGCTTTACTGACTGGTTGCGGAGGCAACAACAATGAGTCTTCTAACAAAGGAGATGGAAACGCTACCGCGACTAATTCAGCCGCTACAAATGCTCCTGCAACAGAAGAACCGGTAAATAACGAGCCATTTGAAATGACGATTCGTCACACTCAAATCGGTGCAGACAAGCAGAAACGTCTGGCTATTCTCGAAGAAGTAGTTAACAAGGTACAAGAGGATGTACCGGGTCTGACCTTTAAACTCGATGGGGTAGATTCAGATGTAAACCGTAAAGAAAAATTGCGTGGTGAAATGGCTGCGGGTAATCCGCCGGAAATCTTCGATCTGTTCGGTAGTCCTGACTCCAAGATCTATGCTAAAGAAGGTAAATTACTTGACCTGACTCCAATTCTTGAGGAACTTGGAATTAAGGATAAATTCTCAAATCTTGATCCTTTCACTTATGAAGGAAAAATCTATGGATTGCCTATCGGTGGTTCTGGAGAAGGCTTCTTCTATAACAAAGAATACTATACAAGCAAGGGCTGGAAGGCTCCAACAACGTTTGCCGAATTGGAACAACAATTGGCTGATATCAAGGCTGATGGAAAAGTACCTTTGGCTGGTGCATCCAAAGCTGGTTGGGTACCACTTATGTTAGCTAACCACTTGTGGTCACGTTATGCAGGTCCAGATGTAACTGCTAAATTTGCAACAGGCGAAGCTAAATGGTCTGATCCAAATGTAGTAAAAGGATTTGCGAAATATAAAGAATGGGTTGATAAAGGCTACTTCAAAAAAGGCGAACTTGGCTTTGAATATGCTGAATACACAACACAATTTACTAGTGGTGAAGCGATCCTGCTGTATGATGGTACTTGGAAATCCTCCGTATTTAAAACTGGCCAATCTGGCGAAGGTTTGATCGGTAAAGTTGGCTTCTTCAATATCCCAGCAGTTGAAGGCGGAGCGGGCGACCAAACTGCATTGATGCGCGATGTGAACAATGGTTATGGTTTCTCTGCATCTGCTGAGAAAGATCCACGTCAATTGGCTGCTGTGAAATCTTTTATTAAAAACTTATTTAATGAAGAAATGCAATTGCGTGGACTTGTTGAAGATGGTGTATTGCCAGCAATGAAGATTGACCAAAACGTATTGAATGAGAATATTACTGATGATCTGATGAGCGAAATCGTAGGTGTACTTAACAACTCACAATCTTCGTTCCCAGCATTTGACTCTCTTGTTCAAGCTGATGTAACTACAGAAATCAGTAACATTCAAATTCAAAAACTGATTGGCGATCAGACGACTCCTGAGAAAATGGGCGAAGCTTTGCAAAAGGTACAAGAAGAAGCAAACGCAGCAGTTGAATAAATAGCTGCAAACTGAATGTACCCTGGTGCTAAATCCAGGGTACATTTTTAAAATCAAAGAAAATATGTGTTTGCACTTGATCTGAAGCATTCACTATTCGCCAGATGTCAAAGCAACCGGAGGTAGTCATGAATAAAGCATTAAGAAATCCAGTGGTATTTTTCCTTTTCGTTCTTCCAGCATTGATATTGTTCACGATGTTTTTCATTTACCCCATTTTCAGTTCTATTTATTACAGTTTTACCAGTTGGAACGGTGTATCGGAGACGGTTAAATCAGCCGGATTAAGTAATTATGAGAAAGCATTAGGAGATGAACGATTCTGGATATCCGTTAAAAACAACGGTTGGTTTATTCTTTTCTCCGTATGTATCCAGGTACCGTTGATCGTATTCTTCTCGTTATTGATTTCTAATGTGAAGAAGTTAAAAGGCTTATATAAGACAGCAGTCTTTATGCCTTCCATTATGTCTACAGCAGTTATCGGTATTCTCTGGGGGTTTATCTATGAGCCCAACATTGGACTTTTTAATAAGCTCCTTAGTCTAGTAGGAATTAATCCTATTTACTGGCTGTCAGATGAGAGATTTGCAATGCTTTCTATTTTGTTGACGAATGCTTGGCAGTGGACTGGATTTTATATCGTTATGGTCCTAGCGGCGATTCTAGCTATTCCTGGTGAATTGGATGAAGCTGCAGCCATTGACGGCGCAACCGGATTTCAACGCGCTACCCGTATCACGCTCCCACTAATCGTACCGATCATCTCGGTTGTAATTATGCTATCCATTGCTGGAGCAATGAAAGCGGCGGATATTGTCATCGTTATGACTAAGGGGGGACCTGCAGGTTCAACCGATGTAATGGCAACATACATGATTAAATATGCGATCACGAACTTTAAGTATGGATACGGAAATGCCATCGCTGTCCTGATCTTTGCGTTTACACTGGTGGTTACAGTCCTTTATCAGCTGCTGATTGCACGTCGTACAGAAAGGATTGAATACTGATGCCACGCGCCCTGAAAAAGAGTCTGCCACATATTGCCCTTTTATTCTATTTGTTAGTGATCCTGTTTCCTTTCCTATTCGTATTATTCTCTTCTGTGAAAAAGGATAATAATGAGATTGCGCTTAATCCTTTTGGCATTCCAAAGGAATTCGTCTTCAATAACTACGTCGAAGCTTGGGTAAATGCCAAGATCAGTACTTACTTTTTCAACAGTTTGTACATTTCGATACTTGCTTCTGTAGTGTCCATTCTGCTTGCGTCTATGTTTGCTTTTGCGGTTACGCGGATGCGTCAGGGGAAATGGAATACTATTTTGTTCTCACTGGTTTTAGTAGGAATGCTCATTCCGAATAATGCTTTAATGCTGCCGATTTATACGATTGTACGTAAGTTAGGAATACTGAACACCCACTGGGCGTTGATCATTCCTTATATCGCCAATGCGATTCCATTTACCATAATTATTTTAGCAGCATTTATGCGAAATTTACCTAGAGAAATAGAAGAAGCTGCGGTCATGGATGGCTTGAAGGCACCGGGTATCTTTGCTAGAATTATTGTACCTCTAACGGTTCCGGCTATGGTTACTGTATTCATTGTTAATTTCCTGGGAAATTGGAACGAGTTCTTGCTAGCTAACTACTTCCTGTCGAATGACGAGCTGCGAACGCTTCCAGTAGGTATGGTCCAATTCCGTGATCAATACCAAATGAACTATGCACAAATGTCAGCCGGTATCGTCTTCAGCGTCCTGCCGGTAATTATCATTTATGCTATTCTGCAGGAGAAGATTATTGAAGGTGTAACAGCGGGCGGCGTAAAAGGATAACTTTATTCTCAGTCAGGAGCACTAGCCGATGAATTTGCGCTATAAATTATTTACGGCATTTTTGGGCCTGATTATCATTCCTTTATTTATTCTAGGCATGCTTATGTTTTTTGTGACTTATAATTCTATTGAGAAAAAGTACAGCCAGCAGTCGGAATACTCACTTAAAGCGATTAGCTACAGTATTTCTAATGTACTAAAAGATATGGATAACGTTACAGACAACGGAATTGCTACCTCGGTATTTCATATGGCCCTTAGTGCAGATGATCCTACCAATCAGGATTTGACTGATGCTGAGCAACTGAATCTGAATGCGAGCCAGCGCAATTTCCGTAGTCTGTTGTTTAATCATCCATCGATCAGTTATGCGTTTTTGTACAATTTTAACGGTAGAGGTAACTCTGAAATCGTGTCGCTTTTTAACAAGGAAAATTTCCGAACGCTACCCTATGATACATTCAAAAAAAGTGATCTGTACCAGGAAGTTATGGACTTGAATGGTGTGCCGAAATGGCTGGCTCCTCACGAGTATCCCGAGCTTACGGGTACTGAACCTGTGTTTACACAAATTCGCTTAGTGAAGGAATTGAGCTTCTTTCAGAACATAGGTATCCTAGTTGTGCAGATCAAGAATTGGGAGTTCGAATCC
This sequence comes from Paenibacillus sp. FSL L8-0333, assembly GCF_037965665.1. Classification (NCBI taxonomy): domain Bacteria; kingdom Bacillati; phylum Bacillota; class Bacilli; order Caryophanales; family Paenibacillaceae; genus Paenibacillus; species Paenibacillus sp. FSL L8-0333. The sequence goes on along the minus strand of NZ_CP150186.1, from coordinate 4,882,271 downwards.
ATATTTCGCAATCTAAAAATTGGGGATAGCAATCAGGATGTTTCCTTTATGCTTGTAAATGATGATGGAATGATTCTTTTTGACCCAGATCAAAAGCTGGATGGACAGGACTTCCAGTCTTTCGCGGATAAAGAGATTACCTTTAAAAAAGGGTTTCAGAGTTTCAAAACAGAGTACAACGGGGAGAAAAGCATTCTTTCCATGTATCACTTGAAGGACTATCCATGGAGTCTGGTATCTGTGACTTCTTGGAATACGTTGTCTCACGAAGTTACAGTATTTGCTCGCTGGTTCGTCGCTGTGATTTTCCTTTGCTTATTGGCAGCTGTGATCTTCAATTTATTTTTTATGAACCGGATTACCGGCGGCATCGCCGTCATTGTTCGTTTTATGCGCCGGGTTGAAGACGGAGATCTGACCACTAGGGTAGAAGTTAAAGGAAATGATGAGTTAACGCTGCTTGCTAAGGGATTTAATGATCTTATGGATAAAATTAATGGGTTATTTAACAGAATTCATGTGGAGCAGCGTCGCAAGAATCAAGCTGAGATGCGTGTTCTGCAGGCACAGATTAAACCACATTTTTTATTCAATACATTAGAATCAATCAATGTTCTCGCTATACAGAATGAAGGTAAAAAAGTTAGTGAGATGGTCTACAGGCTGGCCAGTATTTTGCGAATTAGCATTCAGGATCGGGAAGAGATTACGCTGGATGAAGAAGTTAAACATTTGCGCAATTATTTGGATATACAAAAATTCCGCTTTGAAGATTTGTTCGAATATGAGATCGATATTCCGAATGAATTGATGAGTTGCGGTATCCTTAAACTCACTTTACAACCGCTTGTAGAGAACAGCATTCAACATGGATTTGAGGGCATTGATTACAAAGGTCATGTTTCTGTGAAAGTTTGGGAGAAGCAGGGGGATTTGATTTTACGTATTGAAGATAATGGTATTGGTATTACACCGTCTCAGTTAGCTATTTTTCAATATATTGTGAATGATCCTGTGGAGCAAGAAGTTAAGGTTGAACGGGATAACCGGATGAATCTTGAACGCAGAGGTCTTGGTATTCGCAGTGTAGCAGATCGCATCCGCATTGAATACGGTGACAGGTACGGAATATTTATCTGTTCTAGTCCAGGTCATGGTACTATTATCCAATGTGTCATACCTAAATACGAGCAGGGGGAAGATCATTATGCTAAAAGTATTATTGGTTGATGACGAAGCCCCAATTCTGAATAATCTGAACAGGGTATTGCCTTGGCAGGAGATGGGGATGGAGGTTGTCGGTATGGCGCGAAGTGGAATGGATGCTTTGCGTATTGCCGAGGAGAAACAGCCTGATCTTGTGTTATGTGACATCCGTATGCCAGTGATGGACGGGTTAACTTTTATCGGTAAGTTGCGGGAGATGGGATTGGATAGCGAGGTGCTGCTTCTTACCGGATATCAGGAGTTTGATTATGCACGTGAAGCGATTCGGCTAGGTGTTAAAGAGTATATTTGTAAGCCGATACATTATGAAGAGCTTGGCAATAAGGTACGGGAAATTGGGGCTAAGATCCGTAGTAAGCAGTTTAAGAATAAACTGTATAATAGCATTCCAATTTTTCAGGAAATCCCTGAAGGTGAAGATGATTCTGGCAAAAAAACACCGGATCAGCTGATGAACCAAGCAGCTAAGTACATCACAGAACATCTCCATTCTGATATTGGGATTGAGGAAGTGGCGAATAAGATCGGGATTAGTGGCAGTTATTTCTGTCTCTTATTTAAGAATCGTTTTGCTATGACTTTTGTGGAATACGTGACCCTACAACGAATTGAAGCTGCTAAGTTTATGCTAACTAACAGTGATAAGAGTATTACGATGATTGGCTCCGGAGTTGGCTATCAGGAGCGGCGTTATTTTACCAAGGTATTTCAGAAGCAGACGGGGATGTCGCCTAAGGAGTATCGCGACCGATGCCGGACCGAAGTGCAGTGAGGTCGGCGTCGCTCTGAGGAATGTTTGTTGCTGAGTGGTGAGGTTAGCGTCGCTCCAAGGAATGTTTGGACTTCCGGTCGCTGTTATCCTCAGATTTCTTGATTAGAAACCGCTATTAGCGGTTGAAATCCGAGGATAAAGGCGAACGCTACGCTCCTACAGTTCCAAACTTCCTCTCCGTTCCTTCTCCCTCACCCCTCTTCGTAGTAGTATAGGGGCCGTCCCACACCTACGGATGTGGGCCTTTCTGGGAACACAAGGGCTGATTGCCTAGGTTAATCTAAGGCAGGCAGGTATTATCAACCAGCCCTTGGCTGTGATGAAGAGAAAAGATTATCAACCAGCCTTGGCTGTGATAAAGAGCAAAGATTATCGACCAGCCTTAGCTGTGATGAAGAGAAAAGATTATCGACCAGCCCTTGGCTGTGATGAAGTACAAAGATTATCGACCAGCCCTTGGCTGTGATAAAGTACGAAGATTATCAACCAGCCTTTGGCTGTGATAAAGAGCAAAGATTATCGATCAGTTCTTGGCTGTGATAAATGCGATTAAGGTACATAAGCTATGATTAATTAAATTTTTTGCCTCTATTTAGAGGCTGAAGAGATGGTTTTCCTTGATTTTCGAGGATAATCGTCTCTTTTTTTATAGAAATATAATATGTTCCCTATACTCCCATAAATTATCATATGTTTTAATTAGAGTGTAAGGAGGATACGCAAAACGTTAGGCAAGCAAGAGTATTTGGGACTTAAGAATGGGATGATGGAGAATGGGGGAACCAAAAATGAGTGTGACGAATCCTTCCGTCAGCTTGTCAGAAGTAAAGAAACCAGGCAGGGGAAGAACGCCGAATTTCCTTAGAGTAATGAAGAAATATTGGGTGTTCTATTTGATGATGTTACCTGCGATAGTGATTCTAATCATCAATAACTACATACCGATGTTAGGAACGGTAATTGCATTTAAGGATATCAATTACCAAAAAGGGATTCTAGGTAGTGATTGGGTCGGGTTAGCAAACTTCAAATATTTAATCTCGACGGAGACGGCCTGGATCATTACGAGGAATACGTTATTGTATAATACAGCGTTTATTATACTGACGCTATTTTTTTCGCTAGCTTTCGCAATTATGTTTAACGAAATGCGTAGCAGATGGCTATCGAAATTCCATCAAAGCGCTATGTTTCTCCCTTATTTTCTCTCTTGGGTCGTCGTAAGTTACTTAGTATACGGCTTTCTGAGTGCAGAGCATGGGTTCATGAACAAGACATTACTCCCGTTCTTTGGGGTAGATCCTATCGAATGGTATTCACAGTCTAAATATTGGCCTGGGATTCTTGTAATTGTGAAGATATGGAAAGAGATTGGGTATACAACGGTTATTTATATGGCCGCTATCATTGGAATAGATAATGAATATTATGAGGCGGCACTTATTGATGGAGCTTCTAAATGGAAGCAGATTCGAAAAATCACGCTGCCCCTGATCAGTCCAGTTATTATAGTAATGACGCTGCTGCAGATAGGTAGGATTTTTAACGCAGACTTCGGATTATTCTTTCAGGTTACGAGAAATGCAGGAGCGTTATACTCGACGACGCAGGTTATCGACACTTATGTATATCAGACCTTCCTTGCAATCGGTGATATAGGAATGTCTTCAGCCGCGGGTCTCGTTCAATCTGTTGTAGGATTTCTATTGATTTTCTTGGCGAATCTAGCAGTGCGACGAATCAGTAAAGATGATGCTTTATTTTAAAGGGAGGTGGGAGTGTTGAGCCAGACAGAAACAGCAATAGGGTCGTCACGGCGTACAGGAAAGCGCACAAAACGGCAAAGACAACCCAATGAAATATCTAATATATCTAATTTGCTAATTAATATATTCTTTTGGATATACACAGCGATTTGTGTGGTGCCGCTGATCCTCGTAGTTATTGTATCGTTTTCGGACGAGAATTCCGTTATTCAGAACGGGTACAGCTTTTTTCCTAACAAGTGGGATATTTCTTCTTATGAATTTCTGTTAAAAGATTATTGGCAAATTATCGATGCAGCTTCCGTTTCGTTATTTGTGACTGTGGTGGGCACGATTCTGAGTCTTATCATTATGGCTATGTACGCTTACCCTATCTCACGTGGAGATTTTCCACATCGTAATTTCTTCTCATTTTTTATGTTTTTTACAATGTTGTTTAATGGTGGCCTTGTGCCTTGGTATCTGGTCTACACGCGAATGATGCATATGAAGGATACGTTATGGATTCTAATTATGCCGCTGCTGGTTTCTGCTTTCTTTGTTATCATCTTACGGACCTTTTTTGCCAATACCATACCACCAGCTTTAATCGAATCTGCTAAGATCGATGGGGCACCAGAATTCCGGATCTTCGTTCAAATTATTTTGCCTTTGTCTATGCCAGTGTTAGCTACAGTAGGTTTGTTTCAGACCCTGGCCTATTGGAATGATTGGTACCTTAGTTTGATCTTTATCTCACCCGAAGGTCATGTCAATTTACAATACCTAATGTATAAGACGATGCTGAATGTTCAGTTCCTGACTGCAAGTCCTCAGGCGATGGCTGCCTTAGCTGCACAAGGTGTAGAGATCAATATTCCGACAGAAACGGTAAGAATGGCGATGGCTGTTATTGGTATTGGACCTATCGTGTTTGTATATTCCTTCTTCCAGAAGTATTTTATTAAAGGGCTTACCGTGGGTGCTGTCAAAGGTTAAGGACGATTGTCATGGCTTAATTCGGCCGCTTTATGCTAAGGTGTGAACGGCCGATTCAGCATATATAAATATTTTGAGGGAGGTTATGGTGTATATGAAAGCTGTTAGAAAAAGCGCACTAATGACACTATTGCTAACGATGGTACTGAGTTTTAGTTTAGCAGGCTGCGGTGGGAATAACGGGAATAATGAAGCAGCTTCACCTGCTCCAAGTGAAAATGCAACCGCTACCAATGCTGCTACGGATGAGCCAGCCGCAGATCCTACTGCCGAACCGGCAAAAGAATTGGAGCCTTATACCGTCAAGTTAATCTATGTCGGTGCAGTGCAAAAGGATGAAAAAGCAGTAGAAGATGAAATCAATAAGTTATTGGAACCTAAAATCAACGCCAAATTGGATATCGCACCGATCGATTGGGGTCCATGGGACAATGATGTCAATCTGAAAATTGCGAGTCAGGAAAAATTCGATATCATCTTTACAGCTCAATGGAAGAACTACGTAACGAATGCAGCTAAAGGCGCTTATCTCCCGATTAATGACGATAGCGGCAAATATGGTAATCTCCTAAATGAATACGGCCAAGGGATTCTAAAAAATCTGGATCCACAATTCTTAAAAGGTTCAGCGATCAATGGTGTGAATTATGCTGTTCCTACAAACAAGGAGCTGGCTGCACAAGGTGGGGTTGTCTATCGCTCCGATATTGCGGATGAACTGGGCATCGATATGTCGAATGTGAAATCCATTCAAGATCTGGATGCAGTTCTCAAAGTAGTGAAGGAGAAAAGACCTGACCTGACTCCATTGTATTTCAAACAAGGTGAGACCTTTAACTCACAGTACATGGCACAATACGATACCCTTGGTGATGCTGCCATTCCTGGTGTTCTGCTTAAAGATTCCTCAGATACTAAGATTCAATCGATGATTGAGATGGATCGTTATAAAGAAATCATTAAACTTACTCGTGAGTATATGAAAAAGGGTTACATTAACAAAGACGCCGCAGTTGCTACGAATTCGACTCAGGATGCAATGAAGGCTGGCAATGTCTTTATGACAGTGCAATCGCTTAAACCAGGTAAAGATAGTGAGCTGGCGAATGCTACCGGCTTGGTTGGCAAGCTGAAACAAATTGCATTCAATGATCCAACGATTTCTACAAGTGATGCTGCTGGATCTATGCTTGCGATCTCTGCTTCCTCTGGTGATCCGGCCCGGGCTATGATGGTGCTAGATATTCTGCACACAGATAAAGATATCAACAATCTGCTTGTTTTCGGTATAAAAGGTGTTCACTATGAAGTCGTAAGTGGTGATACGATCAAAGCTACAGACAAAACAGCTGATTATAATACGGCTGCAGCTTGGATGCTTGGAAGTCAATTCCTGAACCCCGTGTGGGAAAGTGAAGCTCCAGACAAATGGGAACAATTCAAAGCCTTTAACTCTAAAGGTAAAGCTTCTGTAGCGCTTGGTTTCAACTTCGACGCCTCCGCGATGAAGACTGAAATGGCTGCTTGTAAAGCTGTAATGGATGAATACGACATCAGTTTGGATACGGGTTCTGTTGATCCTGATACCGTACTGACTAAGTATGCTGATAAGCTGAAAAAGGCAGGGCTCGATAAGATTATTGCAGAGAAACAAAAACAGCTGGATGCTTTCCTGGCTGCGCAAAAATAAAGCGAAAATGATTTAAAAAAAGGCTCTCCCCAGCAGGCTAATTTAGCCGGGGAGAGCCTTTTTTATGATATTACTTAGCGGAAGGAGCTGTCTATTTGTTTTGCGGCTTGAACAGCAAGGGTCCAAGCCAGTTCAGGAGTTAGCTCGCCTTTTTCAGCTTTGGTCAAGTATTCGAGCATGCTTGTCTCCACGTCAGCGTGATGAGGGCCGTAATAGGTCGGAATTACTGCTTTTGCTGCTGACGAAAGGGTCAGACCAAGCTCTGAATTAGGAAAATAAGGATCATGCAGATCGTGGATCTCTGGGTCATCATAGATTTCGGGGGTGGAAGGGAAAGCCCCTTGTACCTTGAAAGAAACCAATTGCTGCGTTGGTTCGGTTAGCCATTTAATAAGAGCAAAGGATTCATCAGGATGATTACCTGTCTTTGGTAAGGTCAGAACGGAGCCTCCGCGATTAGCGCTGTTTTCTGGGATTTGTGTTACATTCCATAAACCGCTGGCAGTTGGAGCACTGCTCTTGATATGACCAATCATCCAAGCCGGACAGAGCATGACTGCAAAATCTCCGTTGAGCAGGCCTGCACCCCAGCGTTGCGTATCCACTGCAATACTGGCGGACAGATTTAGCTTAAGGGCTTGAATTGAGAAGTCCCAGGCTCGTTTGACCGCTGGATTATTGTCGAGGATCAATTCTTGCGTTGTGGGACTGTAATATTGAAGCTTGGACTGACGTAGAAGGGTGAGATAGAGGTTCTCCAAGTCATTTACAAAAGCTTTTCCTGTTCTTTCCTGTACTTTGGTGCCCGCTTCAAGGAATTGCTCCCAAGTTTGGATTTCTTTAGCCACTTCCTCTGGTTTAGTAGGGAGACCTGATAATGCGAATATATCCGTTCGATATAACATGGCATAGGGTCCAATTTCCGTTGGTAATCCGAAAATAAAATCATTACCCAGCACCTCCTGCCACTTCCAATTCAGAAACTGGTCCTTCAGATTGTCAGCTTCAAAAGTTTTTAGGTTATAAAAATAATCAGGGAACTGTTTGAAGCGATCCAAATAGCTAATATCAATGGCAGCCACGTCCGGGGAACTATAACCTGCTGCGAATGAAGTCTGTAGCTTGGCTGGAAGCTGCGTGGAGGTGGAGGTTTGAATATGAATCTCTAGCTCGGGATGTTGAGATTGATATTGGTCAATGAGCGACTCAAGACCTGATCCGGCAGTGAGCCAGATGTTCAGCTGTATCGGGTCTTGTAAAGCGGTATCTTCCTTGGAAGGGGAGAGCTGACAACCACTTGTATTAAGTAATAAGCCAAATGCTAATAGGACAGTAATCAACTTACCATTTACATTCAAGAGAAACACACCTCTACTTTATTTGTTGTGCTTCTGAAATTCCTGAGGAGTCATCCCCATGTATTTCTTAAAAATAAGGCTGAAATATGCAGGATCCTTAAAGCCTACTAATTCGCTAACCTCATATACCTTGAGAGTAACATTCTCTAATAATTCAGTAGCTTTTTGAATACGAAGTTTGGTAAGGAAGCTAGAGAAAGGTTCCCCTACATCATCTTTAAACAATCGGCCGAGATAGGTAGGATTCATATACAGTTCATCTGCGATCATTTTGAGGGAGAGATTCTCTTGGAGCCGGGAATTCATAACCTCAATCATCATAGAGATTACCCTGCGCGTTGCCTTTACTTGTAATTGTTCAGCGAGCTGTGGAGAAGCCGAATGTATGGTGAGGTCTCTGAAAAAGATAACGGATGGCGTACTCTCTTTTTTGACCTGCTGACAAGCTTCCAGACTCTCGTGATAGGCGGTCGCGAGTGCCCCCAATTGATAGTGAGGGTTGGAGACCCCTGCACAGAATGGCGATTTCAGAATACCCGACAGCTTATGCAGCAGTTCTTGTGTCAATACCTCATCCACGCCGTTAGGCTGCTCAAGAGGATAGAATAATAGCATGATGGCTTCCTGCTCCTCTTGAATACCAACAACATTGGCGTACAGCGCAAAACATTCTTCTAATATATTAACGACCGCTGCATACATGGCTTGTTCCGACCAGTTCTGCGGCATGCCTACTCCAAGATGGTTTACGGTTATGACTACAAAGGAATGAAAAGGAGGAATAAGTTGTTCTTCAAAATAGGGTAACGGGATGCCGTAAAGAAGATCAGATAAGCGTTTCTCCCGAAGGTTTTTTTCTCTCAGCTGCGTTAATTGCCTCTGCTGTTTCTTCAATTGAAGACGTTCATATACGCCTGTTGCGACTTCAAGAATATGTTCTACTGAATTTGGTTTAACCAAATATTCCTTTACACCATAACGGATGGCTTGACTAGCATAGGTGAAATCCTGATAACCTGTGAGCAGCACGGTTTCAGTGTCTGGATAACATTCATGGATATGCTTTGCAAGTTCCAGTCCATCCATGCCGGGCATTCGTATATCGGATATCACCAGATCAACCATATGCTCTTTTAACAGTTGCACAGCTTCTAAACCGTTCTCTGCCGAGCCAATAATGCTAAAGTTATGATTCGCACTTCCCAGCATTTCTGACAGAGAACGGCGAACAAAACTTTCGTCGTCCACGATTAACACATTCATCGTTGTGCCTCCTTAACTTTGATCATACTGTAATGGAACAGTGACTTTCACAAATAAGCCACCAAGCTCGCTTGTTGATAGCTGTAGACCAAATTCCTGTCCGTAGATCAGCTCTATGCGATGATTTAGATTGGATAGTCCAATTCCGGTATGAAGCAGCTTCTCCGGATTAACCTCACCGCCGACTAATGCGTCTGCCATACTTTCCTCGCTCATGCCGTCCCCGTTGTCTTCTACAGTTAACACCAGAGATGTTCCTTCACTATAGGCACGTATGCGAATTAGCCATACTTCCCGAAGTGTGGGTTCAAGTCCATGAGTAATGGCATTTTCGACAAGTGGCTGAAGGGTTAATTTCATAAGCTGGCCATTCATAACCTCAGGATTTACAAAAAGATCAATCTGCAATTTGTCCTCGTAGCGCAGCTTCTGGAGAAAAATGAACCGTTCTAATTGCTTTAAATCCTCCTCAACTGTAACGAATTCGGATCCGCGGTCAATGCTATAGCGGAGCAGGTCACTTAGAGCGAGTACCATTTGGGACTCTTCCTGCATGCGTTTGTTGGCGAGCGACCAATAGATTGTATTCAAAGTGTTATAAAGGAAATGCGGGCGGAATTGCGCTTTGAGTGCTACGATCTGAGCTTGCTTTTCACTGATCTGCTTGCTGGATAGGTCAGCGATAGTATGATCCAGGTTTTGGAGCATCGAATTATAGCTTGAATAAAGGATAGCCATTTCTTTGTTCATGGTTGTTTTTACAAAAGGTAAAGTAGTTCCCCGTTCGACATTGCTCAGCTTGGTTGCCAGATTACGAAGGGGCTTGGATAGGGTCCAAGAGAAAAAGAAAGTGAATAGTAGGGCAGCGCCCATCCCCAGCAGGCCAATTAAAATAATATTCCGGCGAATCGTATTTAAATCTTTGACAGCGTCTTTAGAATCAATGTAAGCAAAAACGCTCCACTCGCTATAGTCGGAATAGGCATAGGATACGAATAGATTGCGTGAGTTTATTTTTTGTGGAATGATTCTGGCTTTATGATTGCTGAATTGTTTTAGAAGCCCGTCGTTCATATAGAGTCCAATTTCTTTTGGATCTGTGGAATAGACAATGGTATTAAATGAATCAACAACTTGGATTTTCTCATTTTTGCCGAGGTGAAATTGGCTGACAGCGTTATGGATAACCTCGACAGGGAGGACAAGAAACAGGGTTCCTAACCGGTTTAGATCATTCCAATCATTAATTTGTCTGGCACCCATCACCACAGGGATATTACCGTTCTGCCATACATCTACACCGAACCAGACCATTCGGCCTTTATTCTGTGCTATAGCCGGAAACCAATAAGCATCACGGATTTCCTTTTCGCTGTCCCAGATGACCTTTAAGGAACTGCTGTTGGTATACACCTGATCATCGGACAGCCCGAGCAGCTTGAACTGGATGTCAGAGTTTATGGAACGTGTCTGTTGATCTATGTAACGAGTAATTTCCATGGCGTCTGTACGAGGTGAACGTGACAACGCTAAGTCTCCCAAGGTTTCTTGAATCAAGGGACTGAACATGATCGTAGAAGAAAGCTTATCGTTATCCTGAAGAATTGCGTCCATTTTACCTTGAAGTTGCTTGACGGATTCCAGGATATATTGGTTGGAGCGGTTTAAAACAGCTTGAGAGGAAGAGCGGTAGGACAAAAAAATGGTGAATCCTACGATGGTGAAGATGATTAGAGAGAAGCCCATGATTAATTGAACGAGGATGGAGATTTTTTTGGACATGTTATCCCTCGCATGTAAAAGATATTCTTCCATACATTGTAACAAAAGCAAATGAAAGCGAATATAGTCAGACGAAAAATAAACATATTTATAGAAAAAATCTCATTTTTTTCAGGGGAAACAGCGTGGTTGTAGAATGTTATTTAATACAGCGTTAATCTTTCTTTACTTAATAATGAAACTTTTTATGGTGGCATGCGTCTAATACTATGTTTGTTATGACGATCGTGGCAAAAGCTTTTTGCCGCCCTATCGTGGGTGGTAGCATTTTGCGGGGAATATAAGAGGAGTATGAAAAAGATAGAGTCCTACTTATATTTACAAATAGGAGCAGAGGAGTTATATCATGGATTTGAAAAAGTTAACGTTAGTTGCTGTTTTGGCTGTATCTCAGGCCGCCTCGGCAGTGCCGGCTTTTGCTGAAGCTGTCAATAATACCCCAAGTAATACTACTGTAATAGGGACAGTTGTTTCAGCTGCGCCGGAGGTAATGCCAGAATCTACCGATCCATTGCCGCCATTGCCGACGGAGACGCCAGGAGGAGTAGTGTCACCAACACCAACTCCTATTCCTGCAGAGACAGTTGATCCTACGACTACTGTTGAACCTACAGCAACAATTGAACCTACTGCAACACCGCTTCCTACTGCAACACCGCTTCCAACTGCAACACCTGGAGTTACTACAGAACCTACTACAACAACAGATGGTGCTCGTGCTGCGGCTAGCAATCAGCTTATCCTTATGATGAACAGCAACAAAATGTATCAGAACGGCCAGGAATATTTAGCTAATCAGCCTATGGCAGTGAAAAACGGCGTGTCCTACGTTTCGATCCGGGCTATGGTAGAACGTGTAGGTGTGAAATACGTTTATGATTATAAAACGAAAGAAACCATTGTTACCAAGGGAAGCGACGTTATGCGCTTTAAGACCGACAGCAAGGTCTATACAGTTAATGGTGAAAAGAAGACAATGAAAGGTCCAGCTTACCAATACAAGGGTACTTTCATGGTTCCATTGACATCCATAACTGGGGCACTGGGCATTCCTTACACCGTTGATAATGTACAAAAGCGGGTAATCCTTACATTAAACAACAAACCTAAAGCTTCTTTCACAGTGCCAACTGAAATTTACGCCGGCGAACCAGTGACCTTCGTTACCTCCAGCTCGTCACCAAATGGTGTAGCTATTGTGGATGAAAGCTGGGGAGGTAACAAGCAGGATATCTATGATCAACCAGGATATTATGTAGTAACCTATTCCGTAATGGATGCGAATCAACAGTGGAGTGATCCTTACTCCATGACCATCACAGTGCTTAAACCTAATACACCTCCAGTTGCTAATTTCACTACAGACAAGGATTCATATAAGATGGGTGAAATGATTACTTATACCGATCTAAGTAACGATCCTGATGGTGATGAAATTACCGTAACTTGGACGAACAAAGCAGAAGCTTTCTTTACTCCGGGTCCAGCGACAATTGCTGTCCAAGTAAAAGATTCACATGGCGCGATCAGTACCTTTGAGAAAACCGTTAATATTTCGGATGAAATCTTGTACAGTAAAGAAGATTTCAACAGATTATTTGCATCTCCGGGCAGTGTGTTTAGCATCGATGGATCGATGGTTCCTACTTGGCAGCAAGTAGCTTATAATCTTTCTTCCGAGCCTTATAAACTAATTCGCAGCAACAGCCCAGAAACGGTGTATACAGAAGGTGTTACTTACCGTGAGACTTCATTAGGTAAAACCCGCTTCTTGATTCACCACAAGAATAACCTGAATATTAAAGCTAAAGTGTATGTGATTGCTACGAATAACAATCTTTACCCAACTACGCTTACAACAGAATATGTTGGCTTTGCAGGCCCAAGCACATATCCTGAAGGTACAGGTAAAATGTCTGTAGAACGTTATTGGAAATCTATGCTTACAAATGAGCATTATAAAACGATTGTTCTGCAACCCGGGGAAAGCGTCTCAATTCTGACGGATCTAAACCAAATTGCGATGAAACCAAGTGAAATTGTTTCACTGCAAGCGGACTTATTTAGTGATTATCCAATCGATTATAATGTCATGTTAATTGATGCGAATAAAGATCCACTGACTACACTTCCAACACTTCCAGTTCTGGATCAAGACGGAGTGCATAATCGGGGAACTTACGAAGATTCTACTCGTATTATCACGGTTACCGATGAGGTAGGAAAAACCCCTGCAAAACTTCTGCTAGGCGATAATTCCAGTGATAAGAACCTGGCTGGCGTAGACCCAATGGCAGGTACGGAAGCATCCAATGCCGGTAATTTCGGGGTATTATACAAGATCAGATTCGAAAATGTTGCACCAAACTCCTTGATTACGTTTAATCCACGTGGCGGTAACTATATGGGGCCGGTTATGGTTAATAATCAAATCGTGCATATGCCAAGCGTGGGAAGTCTTGCTAATGCTGATATGAACAGTGTGGTTTATCGTAGTGGTGAGTATGGCGGCAGTGTGGAGATTTTGTTCACAGCAGCTTCAGGCAGTAACTTGCCGGTCAATTTCCTCATCACTCCACTTCCAGCAAAGAAATAACAGAATAGGAATATCCCTATAAGCTCTATTGGGGAATTATCTACAATAAAGGCCCGGCTGAATATTCCGTAAAGGAATACGCAGCCGGGCTTTTGTTTAAATATAATAATTCATTGGTTATGTAGGGGTGCTTCATTGTGCTTCATTGACGGGGCATTTATTTTGGGGCATTATTAAGAGAGTGAAATATAAATGAACTGATCTTATGGGAGATGAGCGTATGCTGTCGACAGAACAAATATTAGAAGTCATGTCGGGGCAAGGACTGCGAATCACCGACCAACGCAAAACGCTTGCCCAGTTATTCGGCGAGAATAAGGGATATTTGTCAGCGAAGGATGTATATGAGCATATGGGCCGCAAGTATAGCGGGCTTAGCTTTGATACGGTGTACCGCAATCTTCGTGTAATGGAAGAGCTTGGTGTGCTTGAACAGATTGTCTTTGAAGACGGAGTGAAGTTCAAGGGAAGCTGCAATCATCAGGATCATCACCATCATATGATCTGCCTTCAATGCCAAAAGACCTACCCGATTAATTTCTGCCCGATGAATTTAACGGATACACCCGATCAATTCCGGGTAGTCAAGCATAAATTTGAGGTGTTCGGTTATTGCAAAGAATGTGAAGAGAACCGGGAAGAAGAACTAGTTGCAGCATCAGATAAACAAAAGGGACTTTAGAAATGGTGACCCTACGCAGAACGATTCAGGCGCCTATTCGGGTGTACCGCAGGTACATTTCCCCTATTAAACCAGCAACCTGTCGCTTCTATCCAACCTGCTCTGCCTATGCCTTGGAAGCCATTGAAGTCCATGGTCCACTGAAAGGCTCATGGCTTGCAGCTAAGCGGATTGCCAGATGTCATCCCTTTCATCCTGGAGGACTTGATCCTGTGCCGCCGCTTCAAGATGAATCTGCTGAGAAGGATTCTGCCCCTGCGACTTGACATGGGGCCTTACCTTTGGGTATATTCACAAGTAATAGTATGAATTCCGAAGAACGGATAAGTAAATCGTTACGTCCATTACAGAGAGCCGGAATGTGCTGAAAGCCGGTATGGAGCGTTAGATTGAATATGGTCCGGGAGGAACTGTGTTCGAGCGGGGACTGCAATTGAGGTTCACGTAAGATAACAGCGTGATCCAGCGTTAATGGACAGTTCCCGCGAGGGAACTGGCGAAGCCTGTGCTCTGTGAAGAGGCAGGAAATTTGGGTGGTATCGCGTGAGTTATACTCTCGCCCCATTATGGGGACGGGAGTTTTTTGTTTTTTAATAAGAAAGGATGATTACCGAATGAGTGAGAAAAAAACGTTTTACCTAACGACACCAATTTATTATCCGAGTGACAAGCTACATATCGGACATGCTTATTCAACCGTGGCAGGAGACGCAATGGCCCGTTACAAACGTCTGCGCGGCTACGAAGTGCGTTATCTAACCGGTACAGACGAACATGGACAAAAGATTGAGCGGAAGGCAGAGGAAGCAGGAAAGACCCCTCAGCAGTTCGTAGACGACATTGTTGTTGGTATTAAGGAGCTATGGCGCAAGCTGGACATTTCGAACGATGACTTCATCCGTACTACGGAAGAGCGTCATAAAAAAGTGGTACAGGATATTTTTGATCGGTTGCTGCAGCAAGGAGATATCTATAAAGGTGAATATGAGGGCTGGTATAGTATCCCAGATGAAACCTTTTACACAGAAACGCAATTAGTTGATATTGTGCGTGATGATAACGGTGTGATTACTGGTGCAAAAAGCCCAGATAGCGGCCACCCGGTTGAGCTGGTGAAGGAAGCAAGTTATTTCTTCCGGATGAGTAAATATGCGGATCGGTTACTGCAATTTTACGAGGAGAATCCAGAGTTTATTTTGCCGGAATCCCGTAAGAACGAAATGATTAACAATTTCATCAAGCCCGGACTGGAAGACCTGGCAGTTTCCCGCACAACCTTTGATTGGGGTGTGAAAGTTAAGGGCGACGAGAAGCATGTCGTGTACGTGTGGATTGATGCTTTGACTAACTATATTACTGCTCTAGGTTATGGTTCCGAGGATCGCACCTTGTATGACAAGTTCTGGCCCGCGGATGTACACATCGTTGGTAAAGAAATTGTTCGTTTCCATACAATTTACTGGCCGATCATTCTGATGGCGCTTGGTGAACCCCTTCCGAAAAAGGTATTTGCCCATGGCTGGTTGCTCATGAAAGATGGAAAAATGTCGAAATCTAAAGGTAACGTAGTTGATCCTGTGACACTGATTGATCGTTATGGCTTGGATGCATTACGATATTACCTGCTGCGCGAAGTACCGTTTGGTTCTGATGGCACGTTCACACCGGAAAGCTTTGTAGACCGGGTTAACTATGACCTTGCCAACGACCTTGGTAACCTGTTGAACCGTACAGGGGCTATGGTTGAAAAGTATTTTGCAGGCGAGATTCCGGCATATGACGGGAATGTAACAGCATTTGATGGTGAGCTTCAAGCTGCGGCTGAGAATACTTATGCCAAAGTAGAAGAAGCTATGGAAAAAATGGAGTTTTCCGTGGCGCTAACAGCTATCGGAACATTCATTAGCCGCACCAACAAATATATCGATGAGACCCAACCTTGGGTACTTGCCAAAGATGAAAATAGAACTGCCGAGTTGGCTTCTGTGATGAGACATCTGGTGGAAGGTCTGCGTACTGCTTCAATCCTGTTGCAGCCGTTCTTGACACAAACACCAGCGAAGATCTGGGAACAGCTGGGTATTGAGCCTGGTGAGTTAACGACTTGGGATAGCGGTAAGACTTTTGGCATGATTCCGGCGGGAACAAAGCTGGTGAAAGGCAATCCAATCTTCCCGCGTCTGGATGTGGAGCAAGAGGTAGCTTATATTGCCGAGGCAATGGGCGCTGGCAAAGCGGCTGCTGAAGTGGCGGAAGCGGCTGCTCCTGCGGCTGCGGACTCCGAGCCAGTGGAAGAGCATAAAGAGGAAATCGGCATTGACGATTTCGCTAAAGCAGAGCTGCGTGTTGCTCAAGTTATTGCTGCAGAGCCAGTGAAAAAAGCTGACAAGCTGCTGAAGCTGCAACTGGATCTGGGTTATGAACAACGTCAAGTGGTTTCTGGTATCGCGAAATTCTATACACCAGAAGAGCTGGTGGGACGTAAAGTGATTTGTATCGTAAACCTTAAACCGGTGAAGCTGCGTGGGGAGTTGTCCCAAGGGATGATTTTGGCGGCTTCTGAAGGTGACCAGCTAACGATCGCTACCGTGCCGGACAGCATGCCAAACGGAGCAGTAGTGAAATAAGACAATACTGTTGTAGAAATTTTTTAATGAGGTTGTTTGATCAAGGGAATGCTCCTTCAGCCGGGTTGGCTGAAGGAACATTCCTTTTTTATTAAAGGCGATATTGCCGTTTCTTTTTGGATACTTTGTTGACTTATCGTAACGATTACTATTATACTACTAATAGTAAAATTTACGATTTGAGGGGTAGATCAATATAATGGCAGCAATGAAATCGCGTATAATTTTGCTCGTCCTTGCACTGGTACTGGTATTTACACTAAGTGCATGCGGACCTAAGAGCAGTGGAAGTATAGTTGAAGGGAAAGTAAATGTAGTTACAACCTTTTATCCTATTTACGAGTTTGCTAAGGAGATTGGCGGGGAAGATATCAATGCTATTAACCTGCTTCCAGTGGGTGTGGAGCCACATGATTGGACACCGCGCAGTCAAGACATTATCAACACTTCTAAGGCACAGCTATTTCTATATAACGGTGCAGGCTTAGAAGGCTGGGTCCCTAACTTTTTAAAAGGCCTTGATAGCAGCAGTAAAGTTAAGGCGGTTGAAGTAAGCCAAGGTATTGATTATATCATGACCGATGAAGATGACGGGCATGATCATGGGGCAAGTGAGGAAGAGTCTCATCAAAATGAGGATACGGATCATAACAGTAATGCCTCAGGAGACAGCCTGCATACGGACCCGCATACTTGGGTAAGTCCAAAATCAGCCATTACTATGGCTCAGAATATTAAAGAAAGCCTTCAGTCCGTGGATCCTGAGCATAAAGAAGGTTATGAAGAGCGTTACAATAAGCTTGCTGAACGTCTGCAGGCATTAGATAGTAAATTCAAAGAGGAGCTTGCTAAGCTGCCCAACCATAAGATCGTAGTATCACATCAGGCTTTCTCTTACCTTGCCCGTGATTATGGATTGGATCAGCATGCGATTATGGGACTTTCGCCGGACGCCGAGCCGCGCGGACAGGATTTAGTGAAGCTTGCGAAAATGGTAAAAGATGAAGGGATCAAGTATATCTTTTTTGAAGAGCTTGTCTCCGATAAACTGGCTAAGACACTTGCAGCCGAAGCGGGTGTTTCCACTATGGTGCTTAATCCGGTAGAGGGACTTACTGCGGAGCAAGAGAAGAACGGAGATAATTACTTCACTCTGATGGAGAAAAATTTGCAAAATCTGATTATGGCCTTACAATAATAAGGAAAGTATAAGGGAAAGGCGGTACTTAAGCATGCAATCGGTATCCTTGGACTGCCATCAGCATATCATCGATATACAGGATCTTTCTTTTTCATATGGGGAACAGAAGGTGATATCGAATCTTAACTATAGTGTAAGAGAACGAGATTTCCTTGGTATCATTGGTTCTAATGGTGCTGGTAAAACAACATTGATGAAAATGATCGTCGGCTTGCTTCCGGCGAGCAGTGGTGAAATTAAATTATTCGGAACGCCTGTCCGCAAGTTTAAAGACTGGGAACGGATCGGATATGTTCCGCAAAAAAATGCCTTCAACCCATTGTTTCCAGCAACGGTGCGTGAAGTAGTTCTGTCAGGTCTATATAATAACAAGAATCTGATCCGCAGAGTATCTAAGGCTCAGCATCGTCAATGTGAGGATGCACTTGAAGTCATGCGGATACAAGATATTGCGGAGAAAAGAGTAGGCCAGCTGTCAGGCGGTCAGCAGCAGCGTGTTTTTCTGGCTCGGGCGCTGATTAACCATCCTGACCTGCTGATTTTGGACGAACCTACGGTGGGTATTGATGCCGAATCACAAGCGGGATTCTTTGAATTAATTACGCATATGCATGCTCATCATCATATGACCTTCCTGATGGTGTCGCATGATATCGACATGATCAAAAATTATTTAGGTCATGAGCCCGTGCAGACAAATGGTAAAATCAACTTTTACTCCCGCCACTCACATGATCTCCAGAATTGCACAGAAGAGAACCTGCAGCACACGCTCTCTTAAGTCATAATTGAACTCTGAATCGCAGCTTTCTCTGCGATTAGAGCTATACATAGTGTGCGAGTGCGGAAGTCGGGGACTCAATCCTAGTTGATCTTAATCTTTCTCGTATCTAGGCACCGCCAGTCTGCAAGCGTGTCCCTTTAGGGACGAAAGCGATCTTCCCCGACCTATCTATGTTCAGTAACACTAACTCCTACGCTAGTTGCACTTAACGGGTGTCCAGAGGGCAGAGCCCTTGGGGCCCTCCCTTGGAAGGGAGGGTTTGGGAGGGATCGAAAAAGGTTTGAAAAAGGTTTGAAAAAGGTTTTAAAATGGTTTGAGTTTGTATGAAGGAGAGTTTAAGTTGGAAATACTATTTAGCGATTTTTTTCAGCGGGCGCTTGCGGGCGGACTGCTGATTGGTATAACGGCGCCGCTTATAGGCGTTTTTCTTGTGCTTAGACGATTATCCATGATTGGTGATACGCTGGCTCATGTTACTATAGCGGGGGTAGCACTCGGTTTTCTAACAGGATTTTATCCGCTGGGCGCAGGCCTTATCTTTGCAGTGGTAGCGTCCTTCGCGATTGAAAAGCTTCGCAAGGCTTATAAGAGTTATGCGGAGCTGTCGATTGCCATTATAATGTCGGGCGGAGTGGCGTTGGCTTCACTCTTTTTCACCTTAGGAAAAGGTTATAATGCTGACGTAATGAGTTATTTGTTCGGCAGCATTTATACGCTCGATAATACTGATTTGATCGTGGTAGGCATAGTGACTATAGCTGTTGTAGTAGTAGTATCGATGTTCTTTAAAGAGTTCTTTTTGCTTAGCTTTGAAGAGGATGCAGCAAGTGTAAGTGGGCTGCCGGTGAAGCTGCTTAACATGCTGATCACCATCCTGACAGCACTTGTGATTAGCACAGCGATCAAGATTGTGGGCTCGCTATTAGTATCTGCTTTGTTGACTATTCCGGTCGCAATCAGCTTATTGCTATCTCGTAGCTTTAAATCCTCGGTCATCCTGGCGGTTATCATTTCGGAGATTGCCGTTGTAGGAGGACTAGTAGTAGCTGGAGTGTGGAATTTGGCTCCCGGTGCAACTATTGTGCTTTTGCTCATATCATTATTGGTATTAACCTTGATCGGTAAAAAGGGATTGCCAGCATAAACAGCGAATTAAGTAATCGGTATCGCATTAGGCAAGCGTAAACGCCTTCGGTGTCCTTGTAAGGACGATAAGCGTTTAGGTGTGAAATATAAGAAAAGTAATAATGAGAAATTAATCCTTTCTTATATTAAAAAAAGGAGCCATAAGCAGCTCCATGAAGTGACTCGAATGCCGGAAGGAGAGCCGCTATTTTGTCTAATATCAATGCAGGAATTGCTTTAGCTGCAGGGGTGGCATCGTTTATATCGCCATGCTGCTTACCGCTGTACCCCTCTTATTTATCGTATATTACCGGGTTATCCGTTCAACAATTAAAATCAGGCAGCAACTCTAAAGAGGTTCGTATACGCACCCTGACTCATACATTGGCATTTATATTAGGTTTTTCTGCTGTTTTTTACACACTTGGTTTTGGGGCTGGGTTATTCGGGCAATTCTTTAATGGCCAGCGTGATCTGATCCGGCAATTGTCGGCGATTCTAATTATTGTAATGGGTTTATTTTTGCTTGGGATTTTTCAGCCCCAGTTTCTACTTCGCGAACGGAAGCTTGATTTAAAATGGAAACCGGCGGGTTATGTGGGCTCCTTTATTTTCGGGATTGGTTTTTCTGCTGGTTGGTCACCTTGTATCGGACCGATTTTGACGGCAATTATTGCACTGTCGGCAAGCGATCCAGGCACTTGGTTTACATTGATTACCGCGTATAGCATCGGATTTGCTTTGCCATTTTTTCTTTTAGCCTTTTTCCTTGGCGGAGTGAAGCGTATCCTCAAGTATTCGAATCTGCTGATGAAGATTGGCGGCGTCCTAATGGTATTTATGGGTGTTTTGCTGTTCACGGATCAAATGTTCCGGATAACAGTGTGGCTACAAGGAATAACGCCGGATTGGCTAATTTTTTAAAATACAAGAACTTTTAGAGCTTAGGTGAAGTAATCAATACCTGCTTCAGGAAAATGCTCGAAAATCCGCTCTGTGATAAATTCTCGCAGGGCGGTTTGCTGTTCATCCGGATAGACATATTTGTTCTGTCCCCAGCGGCCCCATTTCTTTTTACGTTTCTCCATGTCCATTTCTAGTTTAGATTTCGGGTAACGTTTCTCAATTACAGTCTTGGCTGTTTTGGTGAATCGGTGCTGAATCATTTCAAAGGTTAGACCTTTTCCTATTTCCGGCGGGAGGGTCTTGGCTAATTTGGCCAGCAGCTCCGCGTAGCCTTCCTGCCAGCCGTCATACCAAATAATTGGGGCAATGATGAAGCCCAGTGGATAGCCGGCACGTGCGACCTTTCCAGCCGCTTCAATTCGCTCTTCAAACCGCGAGGTAGCAGGCTCGAAATTTTTGATCACATAGTCAGCATTTACGCTAAAACGAATTCTGGTATGTCCGTTATGCTGCAAATCGAGTAGAGGTTCAACATGTTGGTATTTGGTCACAAAGCGCAGGCGGCCAAGGGGCTCCGCTGCCATGAATGTGATGAGTTCTGACAGAGATCCGGTAATATGCTCCAGTCCTAATGGATCTGAGGTACAGGCTGCTTCAAAAGTCGTGATTTCAGGGCTACGCTCCTCGATATATTTTTTGGCGGCGTCAATGATGTCTTCGGTGTTTACATATACACGAATGTAAGGCTTTGCACCTAAAGTAGTCTGCAAATAACAATAATGGCAGTGGCCCATGCAGCCAGTTGCGATCGGAATTGCATAATCTGCGGAGGGTTTGGATTGGTCAAACTTTAAGGTTTTGCGCAGGCCGACTACAAGTGTTCTTTTGGCAATTTTATATTGCTCGACCTCTGTGTCACCCGGGAAATTCATTATGCGGTTATGCGATGTAGTCATGCGATAGGGAATATTGTTAGCCTTCACCCATTCCATGATCCGTTCACCTTTCGGGTAATTTAAAGCATCCGGCTCGAAGAAAACAAGCTCGGGGACAAAAAGGGCTGTAGCTTTTCTGGTTCTCTTTACGGGAGGGGTCTCAGGTGTCACTATAGTCATGAATTCACGCTCCTTCTGAAAGATGAGTAAGTTTATTATGCCTAACTGAGTCTCATTAGAAGCATGGCAATCATGGGTAACTCCTCAGCATGTTCTCTTGAAGGACTTGCCAAGGGGCGTTAGAAACATGTATCATTGTTAGAGCAAGGTTTGGCTCGGCGCCAGGTTCATTATAGAAAAGAGGTAAATTTTAATGCCAACACCCAGCATGGAGGATTATTTGGAGCGCATATATAAGCTCATTGATGAGAAAGGTTATGCGCGGGTCTCGGATATTGCCGAGGGACTGGAAGTACACCCCTCCTCTGTGACCAAGATGATCCAAAAACTGGATAAGGACGAATATCTCATCTATGAGAAATATCGTGGGCTTGTCCTAACCAACAAAGGGAAAAAAGTAGGGAAACGTCTTGTTGATCGTCATCAACTATTGGAAGAATTCCTCGGTTTGATCGGAGTACAGCAGGAATTTATCTATAATGATGTTGAAGGGATCGAGCACCACTTGAGTTGGGATTCGATTACACGTATCGAAACGTTGGTGGAATATTTCCGCCGCGATGAAGAACGTCTGCAGACTTTATATGCTATTCACAATGAACTGGCAAGCGATTCTTGAAATGTTTTTTCCCGAAACGGATACCGTCCTTAAAGTTATGCCCAGCAAGGCTTTGGTGAGCATAAACTACTTGATGGTATAGCCGTTTCTATTTTGTTTAGTGCAACCTTTCCCAGTTTTTAGCGTCAAAACGGATAAGTCCTTTTTCTGGCTGAGACTGATACCGCTCTTTTGAAGGGTGGAATCGGTACATCAACTTGGAGGATTGATCCGTTTTTTCTTTTTTTATTGGATACATATTATTTTAGATTTGGGGAGGAATTATGAATTATCGTAAATGGATGTTGGGATTGCTAGTATTAGTATTGTTTCTGCCTTTATGGTCTCCTGGGGCACGTGCGGCAGCTGTGCAGATTACCATTGAACTGGATGGCGAGGCGCTGGCAAGCGATGTGCCGCCGTATATCACAGCTTCGAATGTAACGATGGTGCCAATTAGCGTCATTAGTAAAGGGTTGAGTGCTGGAGTAGTTTGGAATCAAAGCAGTAAGACAGTTACAATCACGCAAGGAGATACAGAGATCAAGCTGACCAGTGGCCAGAAAAGTGCATTAGTTAATAATGCTTCTGTAGCCCTCGACACCTCAGTACAGATTAAGCAGGGACGGGTTATGGTGCCGCTTCGTTTTGTAAGTGAGCAATTGGGGTTACAGGTTATCTGGGATCAGACTACCAAACATATTTCTTTGTACTCTAATACAGAGCCGCCGCAGGCTGCTGATCCGGAAACGCCAGCAGTACCTACAGCGACTCCAGTCGTTACAGCGACTCCAAAACCGACCTCGCCAACAGTTCCAAGTATCCCTGGTGCGTCGGCTAACAAGGAGATGAAGGGAGCCTGGATCTCTACAGTATTTAATCTGGACTGGCCTTCAGTAGCTTCTGCAGGTAACGAAGCGAAACAAAAACAAGAATTTGATAATCTGCTGGACAAGCTAAAAGCTGTTGGTTTTAATGCTGTTTTTGTACAGGTTAGAACCTCAGCAGACAGCCTATACCCTTCTGTTCTAGTTCCTTGGTCTAAGGTGCTGACCGGCACACAAGGAAAAAATCCGGGTTATGACCCGTTGAGCTATATGGTCAGCGCTGCACATTCACGCGGTATGCAGTTCCATGCATGGTTCAACCCATTCCGCGCGACAACAGATGCTTCTACATCCGCATTAGCAAGTAATCATGTGGCTAAGTCAAATCCGGAATGGATTGTAGACGCAGGAGGTAAAAAATACATCAATCCAGGGATCCCAGCAGCCCGCCAGCATATTATCGATACAGTGTTGGAGGTCGTCAAAGGCTATGATGTAGATGGTGTCCATTTGGATGATTATTTCTATCCTTCAGGTGTATCTTTTGCCGATGATACTGCTTATAAGACTTATAACACGAAGAACCTGTCCTCTAAGGCGGATTGGCGCCGCGATAATATCAATGAATTCGTCCGTCAATTGGGAGAACAGATTCATAAGGTGAAACCGAAGGTTTCTTATGGAATTAGTCCGTTTGGTGTATGGCGTAATATCAAAAAAGACAGCACAGGTTCGGATACCACAGCTGGAGTTACCGCTTATGACGATATGTACGCCGATGTTCGGACATGGATCAAGCAAGGCTGGATTGACTATGTCGCACCGCAAATTTATTGGAGTCTGTCCTTTAGCACTGCCCGTTACGATAAGCTAGTAGATTGGTGGGTTAAAGAGGTAGAGAATACGAATGTTAAGCTCTATATTGGGCAAGCCGCTTATAAGGTTGGAGCAAGTGACCAGAAAGCAGAATGGCAAAGTGGCGACCAAATCATCAACCAGCTTAAATATAATGAGAAATATAAAGAGGTTGCAGGCAGTATTATGTTCAGAGCAAATGACATTGTAGTCCGCAATCCGTTTGGATTATCAAATTTGCTGACCTTTTATTTTCAGTCCAAATAAGATAACTGTTCTAGATAAGGAGTCATGAATGCTCCCCCGTGCTCATAGATAAGCAATAGAATCTATGGGAAACGGGGGATTTTCGTGTATGGAGATTAACGCTGTGTTTGAAGGAGGGGGAGTAAAAGGGATTTCTCTCGCTGGAGCAGTTGAAGCCACAGAAAGGGCGGGGCGAACCTTTAAAAAGGTCGCTGGAACCTCCTCAGGCGCGATTGTAGCGACTTTACTGGCTGCGGGTTATGAAGGTGAGGAAATGAGTCGGATTATCCAAGGAACTTCTTTTTCATCGTTTATGAAGCGAGCTCCCATTTATAATACGGCTTGGGTAGGTCCTGCACTGCGAGTGTTATTGAAGAAGGGATTGTATTCGGGTGAAGCCTTGGAATCGTGGATGAGATCGCTTTTGCTTATAAAGGGAATTATCACTTTTCGTGATCTGCCTCCAGGCAAACTATCTATAATTGCTTCTGACATTACCAATGGCCGGATATTGGTCTTACCAGATGGGTTGGAACAGTATGGAATCTCTCCTGAACATTTTGAGGTGGCTAAGGCTGTCCGTATGAGCTGCAGTATTCCTTATTTTTTTGATCCAGTGATGCTCAGGTTAAATGGACAGTCCGCTAGAGGGAAGTCTTTTATTGAGCAATTTGTATACGTTGTGGACGGAGGATTATTAAGCAATTTTCCTTTATGGCTATTTGACGGGATGAATGAGAATAGTAAAGTGCCGGGGAAAAGAATCCCTACCGTAGGGTATCAAACAGTAGGTAAAACCGACCCGCAGCCCCACAGGATTAGGGGACCATTCAGTATGCTGCAAGCTATGGTCAGTACCATGCTGTCTGCTCATGATGAGAAATATATTGAAAATGATAAATATGTCCGCACAGTAACCATCCCAACGCTTGGTATCGGCACGACCCAATTTAATATTACGAAGATGCAAAGCGACGAATTGTATGCCGCCGGACTGAAAGCAGGGGAAGACTTCTTTAAGGAATGGCGCCCCCGATAACAAGCAAGCTTCATAATATCAGAAAAAAAGCATCCCGCACGTTATTTTGAAACGTGGAGATGCTTTTTTGTGTTTGTCATAATTTAGTTAATGGTACTTCGGAAGCTGATCATCGTTTTTCCCCTTATTTCCTTCGATGACTTGGAAGGGATAACTTTTGCGTTTGCCTGGTGCTGCTTGTGTCTTGCGAATCCCAGCAACCTTGGTCATGGTTTTCTGCGAAGGTTTGACTTTGATTCTAGATCCATTACTGCTGCGAGCGTATTTCCCTGGTCCCATTTTGTAAGCATAATAGATAATCGCTAACAATACTAAGGGGAGAATCAGCTTCGACAGCGTGTAGAAAGGCTCAGTCAAGACTCCAATCACAAAACCGAATATTGCAAGAATTACTGAAATCCAAAAAATTAAAGCATGCCTGATCATAGGACACTCATCCTTTCGCAGGATCCAATATGCCGCCTGACACACTTGCCTCCGTATATCCTCTGGCTTCAATCTCTGCATCAAGCTCACGCATACGATTGAAAGAGGCGATGGATACTTCTACCTGATCATCCTTTGGTTCTTTGGTAGTGAGCAGCTGCAGCCATAGTCCAGGGTATCCCAAGTATTTGAGACCTGGAATTTCTCTTACTGCGTTGGTACCCTTCAGAACCTCAAACGAAACACCGATTACGACAGGAAGCAGAATAATCCGTTGGATCACACGTTCCCAAAGATTATCCCATGGTACTACGGAGTAAATAATAACGCCGAGGATAATCGTCAGCATCATAAAACTGCTTCCGCAGCGGTAATGCAGACGGCTGTATTTCTGAACGTTCTGGACAGTCAGTTCTTCGCCTGCTTCAAAGGCGCTGATGACTTTGTGTTCCGCACCGTGATACTGGAATAGCCGCTTGATCACAGGTGTTTGCGAAATCGCCCATAAATAGACCAGCAAGAGGACCATTTTAATGCCGCCTTCTATGAGGTTGTGCAGTACATAGTTATCAAATGCATTCTTGAATAAAAAATCTTCGACAAATACTGGGACAAGCGTAAAAATGAGCTTTCCGAATAAGAAGGAGAGAATACCCATTACAGCAACGCCAAAAATCATTCCGAGGCTCCAGCCTTCGTCCTTTTTCTTCGGCTTAGCTTTCTCTTTCGCCAGTTCTTCGGGTTCCAATTCATCTTCGGCATAGGATTCAGCCGAATAGTTCAAGTGCTTAGAGCCTTTGGCGCTGGCATCTATAATACTGACAAGGCCGCGAAGCAGCGGAATCTTGCGCAGTTTAGTGACCCAGCTCTTATCGCTTCTTGGCACCTCCAAAAATGTAATCTCCTGATTCTTTCGTCGCACGGCTGTTACATTAATATGCTTGCCGCCGAACATGACGCCTTCAATGACGGCTTGGCCGCCATAGCTGGGAGTTTCCTGGGACAACCAATTCACCTTCCCGTAATTAATATGATTTATATAATACATTGTAACTAATTTTTGAAGACATTACTAGTTGGATCGCCTTTTGCTGCACATACTACCTTATAGGGACAAGGAGAGACAAATCGGTATTAAAATACGGAAAGCGAGGCAATTCTATGAGCAAATCACATCAACAACAATCAGATCATACTAATATTTGGTTTTTTGCGCTCGAATTAGGTTTTTTCGCAGGTTTGATTTGGGGAGGGCTGCACTGGTTAATCTACTGGTTCAGCTTTACCAAGGTTAGTCCTGGTTATTTAGCAGAGCCGTTTTTTAAACATACTTTTCTGACAACAATGTATGGACATCTCGTGGGTTATTTGTTTTTCATCTTATTTTCAGTGATAGCCTCACTGCTATATGTGCTTATTCTGCGCAAGCTGAAGGGACCTTGGCCAGGATTGGTTTATGGTGTTTTGTGGTGGGTAGTTATATTTATTCCCGGCTCGCAAATGTTTCTTATGCAGCCGCCTTTTAAGCTGCCGTGGAACACTGTGATTAGTGAGTTCTGCCTTTTTTTACTTTGGGGGATGTTCATTGGATACACAGCGGCGATTGAGTATACCGACGAACGAAAGCGTGAGCAAGCGACTGCACTTGCCTAACGGCTCGAAAAAACTTCTCAAGGGGATATCCCTATGTTAAAATACAATGTGGCTATTTCGAGAGGAGAATGAAAATGGGTAACGAGCGCGTCTCCAAGCTGCGTAAGGTTTTGCAGGATAAAGGATTGGAAGCAATGTTGATAACCAGCGGTTATAACCGCCGCTATTTAAGTGGATTTACCGGATCGTCCGGTTATGTATTGGTGACAAGCGATGATTGTTATCTGCTAACTGACTTCAGGTACATGACACAGGCTGCGGATCAAGCGGTAGGAGTTAAGGTTGTAGAGCATGGTCCTAAATTTATTGATACAGTACGCGAGTTGCTGCCAACAGGCAGTGAGGTACGTGTTGGTTTCGAACAGGATGATGTCTCATTCAGCGCTTATACCTCATATGCGGAAGCCCTTAAGCCGGCAGTGTTAGTTCCAGTTTCCAAAGCCGTGGAAGACCTCCGTATGTTCAAGGATGCTGAAGAGCTTGCTGTTATGCAACGTGCAGCTGATCTGGCTGATGCTACATTCAATCATATTCTGAATGTGATCAAACCAGGCATGACTGAAAGAGACGTCGATTTGGAAATGGAATTCTATATGCGTACCCACGGGGCAACTGCGTCATCTTTTGATACGATTGTTGCTTCAGGTGAACGTTCGTCCATGCCGCATGGCGTAGCAAGCAGCCGTGTAATTCAAGGTAATGAATTTATTACGCTTGATTTCGGCGCATTACTCGATGGATACTGCTCAGATGTGACTCGTACCATTGCACTCGGAGCTCCAGATCCGAAGCTAAAAGAAATCTATGATATTGTGCTGGAAGCTCAGCTACATACGTTGGCACATATCAAACCGGGTATGACTGGACGGGAATGTGATGCACTGGCACGTGATATCATCGCTAGCTACGGATATGGTGATCAATTTGGACATAGTACGGGTCATGGACTTGGAATGGAAGTTCATGAATGGCCGCGTTTGTCCAAGCTGAGTGACGATATCATGCAGCCGGGAATGGTCGTTACTGTAGAACCAGGTATCTATTTGCCGGGGATTGGCGGAGTACGTATTGAAGACGATATTGTGATCACCGAGAGCGGAATATCGCTGCTGACCCATTCGTCCAAAGAATATACAGTACTGTAAGTAAGAAAAAGTAGTGGTTTAATTATCGAATTCAGGAGGGATTTTTAGTGATTTCAGTAAACGATTTTAAGACAGGCTTGACCGTAGAGGTGGACGGTGATATTTTTACCGTTCTTGATTTCCAGCACGTTAAACCAGGTAAAGGTGCAGCGTTCGTTCGCTCTAAGCTGAAAAACCTGCGCAATGGTAACACTGTCGAGCGTACTTTCCGTGCAGGTGAAACTATTGGCCGTGCTATTATTGAGAACCGTGGCGTGCAATATTTGTATGCAAGCGGATCTGAGCATGCTTTCATGGACAACGAAACCTATGACCAATTCGAATTGTCCAGCAAGCAGCTTGAATGGGAATTGAACTTCCTTAAAGAGAACATGACTGTAAACATCATCAGTTACCAAGGTGAAATCCTTGGGATCAACCTGCCTACCAGCGTAGAGCTGAAGGTTGTTGAAACTGAGCCAGGTGTGAAGGGAAATACAGCTCAAGGCGCTACTAAATCGGCCAAGCTTGAAACAGGTCATTCTGTACAAGTTCCTTTGTTCATCAATGAAGGAGATGTGCTGCT
The DNA here is from genome assembly GCF_037965665.1 of Paenibacillus sp. FSL L8-0333. Classification (NCBI taxonomy): domain Bacteria; kingdom Bacillati; phylum Bacillota; class Bacilli; order Caryophanales; family Paenibacillaceae; genus Paenibacillus; species Paenibacillus sp. FSL L8-0333. The sequence goes on along the minus strand of NZ_CP150186.1, from coordinate 4,853,045 downwards.
TATTGATACTCGCGAAGGTAAATATATCTCCCGCGCGTAGGAAGCATCATACTTGCTGAACTTATAACCAATCAGCCTCCCCCGTTATTACGGTGGGGGGTTTTTGGTATATAAACGAGGATGCATGAGGAACAGTATGGGTGTGGGATATTATACTTACGAATTAAAGGATTAGAAGGAGGCGCATATGAGAAAATTAATTATATCTCAGTTCATATCCCTTGATGGTGTTATGGAAAATCCACAATGGACCTTCTCATTCGGAAGTGAAGAACAGGAGCATTTCAAATTTGCTGAACTGAAAGCTGCTGACGCTCTAATGTTAGGACGGACAACCTACGAAGGTTTTGCAGAGGCTTGGCCAAATATGGTTGAGCAGACGGGTGAGTACGGTGAAATGATGAATGGATACGCTAAGTACGTAGTCTCCACAACTCTCGAAGAAACAACATGGAGCAATTCAAGCTTGATCAAGGGCGATCTTGTTCAGGAGGTGTCCAAGCTGAAGGAGCAGCCGGGGAGAGATATTCTCGTTTTTGGCAGTCGTACGCTTGCGCAGAGCCTCATGCAGCTTGGCCTTGTCGATGAATATCAGCTTCTGGTCTTCCCGATTCTGCTGGGTAGTGGTCAGCGCCTGTTCGATAACGTTGGTGAAGAGAAGACGTTGGAGCTAGTGGACTCCAAAAGATTCAGCTCTGGAGTGATGGCCCTGACTTATCGACCTGCTTCTCAATAAAAAACTGGAAGACGGGTGAAATGAGGTCAGCTAGTGTCTTGAAGCTGACCTTATCTTTTTGTTAGCTTCTGGAAAATCAATAATTTTTTAATGAAATCATTAACGCATTACGCTATTTTCGTATTATACTGGTTTAAAGCGGGAAACCGATTAGAAGCAACTACATAGACCGATATGGGGAGTGAGTGGGACTTTGTCACTTTATGTTATGAAATTCGGAGGCAGCTCCGTCGGCGACACAGAACGCATGCAACGTGTTGCCAAGCGCATCGCAGACAAGCAGGATGAGGGACATCGCTGCGTTGTAGTTGTATCTGCTATGGGGGATACAACAGATGATTTGATCGATACGGCGAAGCAATTAAACGGGCAGCCGCCTGCACGTGAAATGGATATGCTGATGACAACAGGAGAGCAGATTTCCGTTGCTCTTTTGTCCATAGCTCTTCATGGGATCGGGCGGAATGCAGTATCTTATACAGGATGGCAGGCCGGGTTCCGTACAGACGAAACTCACGGTAGAGCTCGTATCAATGATATTGATCCACACCGTGTAGTAGCGTCTTTGGAACGCGAACAGATCGTTATCGTTGCCGGTTTCCAAGGGATGACTTTGGATGGTGAGATCACTACCCTGGGCCGCGGAGGATCGGACACGACAGCTGTAGCCCTTGCGGCTGCTATTCAAGCAGATGTATGTGAGATTTATACCGACGTTGATGGTATTTATTCTACAGATCCACGCATTGTGAAAACAGCCCGCAAGCTGAACGAAATCTCTTACGATGAGATGCTAGAGCTTGCCAATCTGGGAGCGGCCGTACTACATCCGCGTGCAGTGGAGTATGCTAAGCGTCATCAAGTTAAGCTGGTCGTTAGATCGAGCTTTAATCATAATGAAGGTACTGTTGTGAAGGAGGAAGCAAGCATGGAGCAAGGTGTCGTAGTTAGTGGGATTGCTTATGATAAGAATGTAGCGCGTGTCAGTATTCTAGGAGTACCTGATGTACCGGGTGTACTCGCTCAAGTCTTCGGCAAGCTGGCTGAAGAAGGCGTAAACGTAGATATCATTGTACAAAGTGGTGTGCAGAATGAGCAGGCTGACTTCTCATTTACAGTTTCACTTGATGAACTGGATCGTGCGAAGGAAGTAATTAAAGAAATCCATAAAACTTTACCTTACCGTGAAGTGACGTCCGAGGATAACCTCGTGAAGGTTTCTATTGTTGGCGCGGGTATGGTTAGCCATCCTGGTGTTGCAGCTCAAATGTTTGATGTACTCTCCCAAGAGGGCGTAAGCATTAAGATGGTCAGCACGTCAGAGATTAAGGTTTCTTGTGTAATCGAATCCGGCAATTTGCCATCGATCATTCAGGCGCTTCACACCGCTTATAATCTGGATACAACTGAGCAGGCCTTTGTTGGTGGTCCTAAGGATCGTCGTTAAGAGCCGTTTAATCAATAAAAAGGGAGATCCTACAGCTACTTAGCTACGGGGTCTCCTTTTTGGGCATCAGCTATAAATGAAAAGGAACGCTGCAGGTTTGAATGCAGCGTTCCTTTTTACATCTATATGGGTATTTATCCTAAACGTCTAAATCGGCCTAGAATTTCAACAGTCTCAAGTACATTGACGAAAGAGCTTGGATCCGTCTCAAGGATAGTCTTACGCAGCTCTGACAGCTCATAGCGGGTCGTTACGGTCATCAGCATTGTATTGCCCTCGTGACTGTAACCGCCCTCTGCGTTGACTACTGTGATGCCATGAGGCAGCTCTCTAAGACGATTCAGCATTTTATCCCGTTCCTTGGTAACAATGAAGCAGGTTAGCTTGACATGACGAATATGAATCATATCAACCACTCTGCTTTTCACAAAAATACAGAGCATAGCGTATAAGGCTGAGTCCCAGCTTTTAAAGAAGCCTAAACTCAGAATAACGATCCCATCCATTACGAAGAGTACATTCCCAATAGGAATATCCCGCTTACGTGTAATAATCGAGCCTAATATATCAAATCCTCCAGATGAGCCCCCGGCACGGAGAGAAAATCCAACCCCGCCAGCAATAATTACGCCGCCAAAAATACTAGCCAAAATCGGGTCTTTGGTCACTTTCACCGCAGGAATAATTGTCATGAACCAGGTGGTAGCTAAAACGGAAAGCATGCTTAGTAAGATGTACTTTTTCCCCACTGCAATAAATCCCCAGATCAGAACAGGAAGGTTTATCGCAAAATAAATGATTGAGATGTACTTCGGATTAGTTACATACCCAATGACTGAAGCCACCCCCGCTACCCCGCCGCTTAGCAGTTGATGAGGAATTAGAAATAATCTCATCCCTGCGGCGACTAAAAAAGCTGAAAAAATAATGATTGCCGCTTCTCTTACTGGTCTGACTACGGACCGCATGCTGAGCGGTAGCCCGTAATTTCGAACGTGCATGACACAAATCCCCTCTTTTTCTTATGTCTTTTTAGTTTGCCTTTTTTTGAAAATATAAACTCACTATATTTCCAATTAAAAAGGATACCACAGATGAAGGTGTTCGTAAAAATTATTTTATCGTACTGATTATATTTATTTATGAACCCACTCACTATGAATTCTTTCACAGTCTGATCTGTAAATCTGTCATTTCTCATTGTCTAAAGTGAAAAAGCCACGCATATCCATGAATAATAGAAAGCTAAACAAGCCTCAGATGTCTTTTGGTATGAATGAATTAGTAAAAGGAGTGGAGTAGATTGGACAAGTATGTAAGCTGGATGGCGACTCTGCGGTTGTTCTCGGGCAGTGCAGAGATTATAGCTGCGCTGATAATGCTCAGATTAAATCAGGTCGATAAGGCGCTGGCTGTCAATTCTGGACTGGCTTTGGTAGGCCCGACCATATTGATATTGACGACAGCAATTGGCCTGACTGGGATGGCACAGCAGCTGTCATGGAGCAAATTAGGCTGGGTGGGCTGCGGTGTAGCCTTTCTCTTAATCGGGATTTTGAAAAAATGATAGATGATAGGCATATTAGGCGCGTACAAGCATAAATATGGAATAAAGCAATTAAGTAGAGGACAGCTTGGGGGTACTTTGTATGGCAGATGACTGGCTGCAATTGTTTCCTGAAAAAGTAAGAGCGCTGTTAAAGTGCCTTCCCCTTCCGCTGCTAGGAATGGTGGAGGAGATTCGTGTCCGTGAAGGTCGTCCGCTGGAAATTAACTACTCTGGTAAATATCACTTTCTAAGAGTGAATGGCAGTTTGACGCAGAGGCCTGAAGAAGCTTACAAGCCGGATCGGGAAGACACTCATCGACTGCTAGATCTGATCAGCAACCATTCGCTATATACGATGGAAGAAGAGCTGAGAAAAGGATTTATTACGATTCCCGGCGGTCATCGGATAGGACTTGCTGGTCGGACAGTACTGAGTGGCGGAGGTGTAGAACATCTTCGTGATATCACTGGCTTTAATGTCCGTATTGCTCGTGAAGTACCTGGAATCGCAGATGGAGTGCTGCCTTATTTACTGGACAAGGGGCGGCAGCGAATGATGCACACCTTGATTCTCTCCCCTCCACAACATGGCAAGACTACCCTACTCCGCGATCTCGCAAGACAAATCTCCTTAGGAGAATTGGGCAAGCGCGAAGGGAGTAGACCGGGGCTGAAGGTGGGAATTGTTGACGAACGGTCTGAAATTGCTGGCAGCCGGCGTGGTGTTCCCGCCTTTGACGTGGGTCCGCGGACAGACGTTCTTGATGGCTGTCCCAAGGCAGAAGGCATGATGATGATGATCCGGTCGCTATCTCCAGATGTATTAATCGCGGATGAGATTGGCCGTCCTGAAGATGCCGAAGCGGTTACCGAGGCACTGCATGCCGGAATATCTGTCATTGCTTCCGCTCACGGAAAAGATGTAACAGAGTTGGCTCGTAGGCCGGGTCTTGGAGGACTGCTGGAACAAAAGATGTTCGAGAGATATGTCATACTCCATCGTTCAGAAGCAGGCCTCACGTTTCGTATTCTGGATGGCCAGAAAAGAGGAATGCTGCTTATCTCTCCCGGGGACCGACTAGGTGGTGATTTGCATGCTTAAGCTGTTCGGTGCTGTGCTCATTGTGGTGGCTGGTACGCTTGCAGGTCTCCAGTTTGCTCGTCAATATGCAGACAGGCCCAGACATATCAGAGGTTTAATAGCAGCACTACAGCGGTTGGAAACAGAGATCATGTACGGCTTCACCCCACTGCCGGAAGCCATGCGGCGGATTGGGAATCAGTCTAAGGACCCGCTGAAATCGTTGTTTGTCAAAACAGCGGAGGAGATGAGCCCTCCCTATGACAGAAGCGCCCAGGATGCCATCCAGCGGGCGATGGAAGCATATTGGAAGTCTACCGCAATGAAGGGGACAGAAAAAGAGATTCTTCGCCAGCTCAGCTGTACTCTCGGCACAAGCGATAGGTCGAATCAGAGCACTCATATCGCGTTAGCATTGCAGCAATTGAAGCAGGAGGAGTCGGTGGCCAGAGAGGATCAAGGCAAATATGAAAAGTTAAGTAAAAGCCTGGGTCTGCTGCTTGGAGTACTGATCGTCATTTTGATCTTTTAGCGAGGTGCCAGGAATGAATATTGAAGTCAATGCGATTTTTCAAATTGCCGGCATTGGCATAATTATCGCCATGATACACACGGTGCTCAAACAGATGGGAAAAGAGGATTTCGCACATTGGGTCACCGTGATCGGGTTCGTAGTCGTGCTGTTCATGGTGATTCGTATGCTGGACGGGTTGCTGCAGGAAATAAAAACGATCTTTCTTTTTCAATAGGCGTGCTATGGAGATTATTCAAGTTGTTGGGATTGGGCTGATATCGACCATATTGATTCTCGTACTGAAGGAACAAAAACCGATGTTCGCCTTCCTTCTTGCTACTACAACAGGAATTCTAATTTTTATGTTTCTGATCGGCAAGATCGGAATGATCCTCTCTACACTGGAGCGGGTGGCTGAGTCATCGGGGATGGAAATGATTTATTTGAAGACTGTTTTCAAAATCATCGGCATTTCCTATATCGCGGAGTTCGGTGCACAAATTGTACGAGATGCCGGTCAGGAATCCATTGCTTCCAAAATAGAACTCGCCGGCAAAGTGCTAATTATGGTACTAGCCGTACCCATCATCAGCATCATTATCGAAACCGTCATGAAACTACTGCCTGCTTAAAGCAATCGTAAAGAGAGCTGAGCAACGAATCGGGAGGAGAAATTATGCAAGAGCGCAGTGTTTTCCGTCCTCCAAAACTAAAAATAATACTGCTGCTGCTTCCATTCTTTTTCATTCTATGGTTTGCAGGTACAGCTCAGAGTGTGCAAGCTTCCTCAACACCAGAATCCGGCAGTTCTTCCCCGGTAGACCAGTGGGTCAAGAGCCAGGTGAATAATTTGCCAAAAGATAAAGTGGAGTCGTATTGGGATCAGCTGATGAAGGATTATGGTGGTTTTTTCCCGGACGGGGCCACACCTACGCTAATGGACATGCTGCTTCCAGGAGATAAGGGGCTCAGCTTAAAGGGTGTGTTATCTGGGCTTCTAGGCTTTATGTGGCATGAGGTTCTGTACAATGGAAAGCTGCTCGTGACGATTGTGATGATCAGTGTGCTCAGCATGATTCTGGAGACGCTGCAAACCGCTTTTGAGCGAAAAACGGTCAGTAAGGTCGCTTATACGCTCTGTTATATGGTGGTGCTGGTTATTGCCGTGAACAGCTTCAATATCGCTATTGGTTATGCAAAGGATGCTATCGACCGGATGATCGATTTCATGATGGCGATGATTCCACTGCTGTTTGCGCTGCTGGCTTCGATGGGGAATATCGTTACAGTCTCTGTCACCCATCCGTTAATTGTTTTTATGATTCATACGGTTGGCACCATGATCCACACCCTTGTTTTTCCGCTTCTGTTCTTCTCGGCTGTGCTGCATCTGGTCAGCGCATTGTCGGAGAAATATAAACTAACCCAGCTGGCTAACCTGCTGCGAAACATCGGTGCTGGACTGTTAGGTGTACTGCTAACTGTGTTTCTAGGTGTAATTTCCGTTCGAGGGATAACAAGCTCAGTAACGGATGGGGTCACCATTCGGGCCGCCAAATATATTACAGGGAATTTTGTTCCGGTCATCGGCAAAATGTTCGCGGATGCCACAGACACAGTAATCTCAGCTTCACTGCTGGTGAAGAATGCGATCGGGTTATCGGGTGTCATTATCATATTGTTCCTGTGTGCTTTTCCGGCAATCAAAATCCTGGTGCTTGCCCTTATCTACAACATAGCCGCCGCTGTGATGCAGCCGCTGGGAGAGACACCGATTGTAGTCTGTCTCCAGACGATTGGAAAAAGCATGGTGTACGTATTCGCTGCTTTGGCTGCTGTTTCCTTAATGTTTTTTATGGCGGTTACGATCATGCTGACTGCGGGCAACTTGACCGTAATGATGAGGTGAAGCAACAAAACCTTTAGGAGGGAAACCATGAGCTGGTTGGGCGATTGGCTGCGGGAGATCATCCTGGTTGTGCTGTTGGCGTCATTTGTTGAATTGCTGCTCCCAAGCAAATCCATGGAGCGTTATGCAAGATTGGTGCTAAGTCTCCTAATCCTGCTCACGATGCTCAGCCCTATCGTCTCTCTCCTGAAAGGTGATGCAATCTCCGAACTGAGTGTCGCTATGGGACAGCAAGAGAAAGAAGGCGGTTTGTTCACTGGCGGAGGGAAGGGAGACCCATCCTTGGAACAGATTCTGGCAGATGGGCAAAAGCTTGCACAAGGCCGTCAGGAACAGAGTCTGCAGCTCGCTGCCGAAGAGGTGGCGGGTCAGATGAAAGAGCAGATTATCAGCGAGACCGGCAAACGCGGGGTTAATGTCACCGTAACGCTGGGCATGGGGAAGTCTGGCGGCACCGGTAAGGAAGATGTTCCTGTCATTTCTAATGTAAAGGTCTCTATGCCTCAGACATCGGCTAACTCCCCGGGTACTTCCGGAGCTTCCAGCACAGCGACTACAGCACCCATTACAATCACTCCTGTAGCACCTGTAGAAGTTAAAATTGGCGCTAATCCGGGAGATAACGTAGAGAGTGAAGCGACATCATCAGACGAACCTAATAAAGCAGTGAACGGAACTGTGGCTGAAGACAGCGCGTCCTCGAGTGAAATGGAGTCCATTGTAAAGCTGCTGGAACTGAAGTGGGATTTGGATCCCAAAGTCATTCAGGTGGATGGCGGCGTGGCTAGTAACGTCAAATCATGAGCTTACGGTTTCTAAATAACTATAATTTTTAGGAGGGATGGGAGTGGGCAATTGGCTGAAAAAGCTTGAGCAGTGGGCTGGGGGTGGGGCCGGCAGTCCGAAGAGAAGTCATACCTTTCGCTGGCTGATCATTCTGGGACTGCTGGGCGCAGCGATCATGCTATTCAATTCCTTCGTCAATGTGAAGAGGATTGATAACGAGAATACAGGGCGCGAGCCGCCGCTGAATCAGTCCTCACAAACGGCGTTGGTGCAGAGTGATCCAACCACAACAACCAATTCGTTCGACAGCATCGAACTAGCGATGGAGAACCGGATGAAGGAGATTTTGGAGAAAATCGTTGGCGTTGGTACAGTCGATATCATGGTTACAGTGGAGTCTACAGAAGAAATTGTCGTGGTGCGTAATATGAATGACTCCCAGCAGCTTAGTGAAGAGACGGATGCCAGTGGGGGAAAACGTCATACGACACAATATACGAGGGATGGCGAAATCGTAACCTACTCGCAATCAGGGGACGAAACACCCATTGTGACGAAGCGGATTAAACCTCAGGTACGCGGCGTACTGGTAGTTGCCAAAGGGGCAGAGAACAAGGTTGTTCGTGGACTCGTCGAGCAGGCTATAGAAAAAGGCTTGAACGTCCCGATCCAGCGCATTTCAGTAGTACCACGCAAACAAGAGTAGCAGGAGAAAGTCAATAAGTGAGTGCTTCCGAAGCAGCCACTAGATTAAATTTTAGGAGGAATATGGAATGAACGGCAAAAGACAAACGATATGGTTGGTTTCTATGCTCAGCTTGATGGTGGTCCTCTCTGCATACTATTTATTCACTGAAGACTCAGGTGCTTCGATTCCAAAAGACACGGCTGGCACAATGCAGGTTGATTCCCTGAAAGACACAGCAGGTGCAGCGTTGCCAACGGTTGGTGACAAAGGTGTTGTTGTGAACGAAGTTGTTAGTCAAGGCGATGTTGTTGCTGATGAAGGCGTTGTAGATAGCACTACTGGCGCCGCTACTACGGACGACAGCGCTACTGCCGCCAAAACGGATGACAGTGCTGCTACCGCTAAAACGGATGATAGCACTACTACTGCTAAAACGGACGACAGTACAACTACAGCTGCTAAGGACGATAGCAGTAAAGCTGCCGCAAATAGCAGTGACTCAGAGAAGGCAACAACCGACACTGCTGCTAAAGATGCCGCGAAAACAGATACATCTGCTAAAGATACAGCCGCAAATACAACCACCAAGACTCCAGCCAAAAATGACAAAGAAATTCTCGATGAAGTAGCTTCTCAAAGTGTATCGGCGAGCAGCATGTTCACTAACTACCTTTATGAACGTGAGCAAAAGAATCTTAAGAACCAACAAGACTTGCTTGCTTTGATTAATGACATGGATAAAACACCTGCTGATAACGCAGTCGCTCAAGAACAACTTCTTAATCTTGAAGAAAAAGAATCCAAAATTACCGGTATCGAAGAACAGCTTCAACAAAAATATGGAGAAGCGATTGTAAAGGAAGAAGCTGGAGACAGCTACAAAGTGGTTGTTCTCAGCGACAAACTGGATGTAAAACAAGCGGTTAGTATCGTGGATCTCGTAATGAAGGAACTCAGTGTATCTCAAGATAAAATTAGTGTACAATACGTTTCCGAGCAATAATAAGCTGTAAAATTAAAAGAAAAATGACGAAAGAGCTCGGGTTGCCCCGGGCTCTTTCCATTTTTACCGATTGTGATATAATACATAAAGTTATCTTGTCCGCTTAAGAAGTGGCTTCGAGAGAAAGCTGAAGGAGTGAACTGATATATGTTCAAGTTGAGCGAAATTAAGGAATTGATTAAATTGCTGGACCAGACCTCCTCTGTACATGAGTTGGAGATCGAAAGCGAAGGAATGAAGCTTGCAATTCGCAAACCGGATCGCCCTGAAGCTGATGGAACAGCAGTACAGGCGACTCCTTATGCTGCCTATCCCTTTACGCCTGCCCCGCAGCCGCAGAGCGTACCGCAAGTATCCTATCCGGTAGTTGGTGAAGTTCCTCCAGCGCAGCAGCCACAAGCAGCTGATGAAGGCAAACTACATAAAATTGTGTCTCCAATGGTGGGGACCTTTTATAGTGCCGCTTCTCCGGAAACGCCTTCGTTTGTTAATGTTGGAGACCGTGTAAGTGAAAAATCAACGGTTTGCATTATCGAGGCGATGAAACTGATGAATGAGCTGGAAGCGGAGATCAAAGGTGAAATCGTGTCTGTACTTGCTGAGAACGGTCAGCTTGTAGAATATGGTCAACCACTATTCTTGGTTAAACCGGAATAAATACCGCAGACTACTTAAGGAGCGGAAGCTTCGCAAAACTTTGGGAGGAAACGCATGAACATTCAAAAAGTGTTGATTGCCAACCGCGGCGAAATCGCGGTCCGCATTATTAGGGCCTGCCGTGAACTGGGCATTTCCACCGTCGCGGTCTATTCGGAACCCGACCGGGATTCACTGCATGTCCGGTTGGCTGATGAAGCTTACTGCATCGGTCCGATGCCGGCCAAGGACAGCTATCTGAACTTTACAAATATTATGAGTGTAGCCACCTTAACGGAATGTGATGCCATCCATCCTGGCTATGGATTTTTAGCTGAAAATGCGGATTTTGCAGAGATTTGTGAATCTTGCAATATTATCTTCATAGGACCTTCTCCAGATGCCATAAACCGTATGGGTGACAAGGCTGTGGCGAAGGAAACCATGAAACTGGCTGGAGTTCCGATTATCCCGGGCTCAGATGGTCTTGTAGGCGATGTAGAGGAAGCTGTCATGCTGGGCCGCGATATTGGTTACCCAATCATCGTTAAGGCTACTGCGGGTGGCGGGGGTAAGGGAATACGGATTGCTGAGGACGAGGAATCTTTGGTGAAGCAGATCACTGCTGCACAACAGGAAGCACAAAAGGCGTTTGGTAACGCTGGTGTATATCTGGAGAAATTCCTAACAGGCATGAAGCATGTGGAGATTCAGATTATTGCAGATAAACATGGCAATGTAGTGCACTTAGGCGAACGGGACTGCTCCGTGCAGCGTCGTCGCCAAAAGCTGATTGAAGAGGCACCTTGTTCAGTGCTCACACCTGAAATTCGTGAAGCAATGGGTAATGCAGCAGTTCGAGCAGCACTTGCCGTGAATTATTCGGGAGCCGGAACACTTGAATTCCTGCTTGGACCGGATGGACAGTTTTACTTCATGGAGATGAATACTCGTATTCAGGTCGAACATCCAGTAACGGAAATGGTTACAGGCGTGGATTTGATTAAGGAAATGATTTCTGTAGCAGAAGGCAATCCGCTGTCATTCACTCAGGAAGATATCGTGATTAATGGCTGGTCGATTGAATGCCGTATAAATGCTGAAGATCCAGAGCGTAATTTCATGCCTTCACCAGGAAAAATCGGCTTTTATTTGCCACCCGGAGGCCTTGGCGTTCGTGTAGATAGTGCGGCGTACCCAGGATATACGATTTCCCCTTTCTATGATTCTATGATTGCAAAACTGATTGTATGGGCTCCTACACGTCAGGAAGCGATTGCGAAGATGAAGCGCGCCTTGGCTGAATTCGCCGTGGAAGGCATTCATACTACCATCCCTTTCCATCAGAAACTGTTGGAGCATCCTGTATTTTTGGATGGTAACTTTGACATTAAGTTTCTTGAAGAGTATGAAATTTAGGACGACTTCGGTTTGTTTGTCATAAAGTTCGTCAAATGATATAGTATGTTTAATAAGAGACGTGCTTTACGCTTGAAATCATGAACAATCTTTCTTGAAAGGTGTGAAGTCTAAAATGAGTACATTGCCGACAGAATACGAACGGACGGAAATCGGTGAAATCCAGATTGCTCCTGAAGTAATCGAGGTTATTGCAGGTCTGGCGACCGTTGAGGTTAAAGGTGTAGCAGGTATGAGCGGCGGATTCGCCGGTGGTATTGTTGAACTTCTTGGACGTAAGAATCTGTCCAAAGGAGTTAAAGTAGAGGTTGGACAACGTGAAGCTGCGGTGGATGTTTCTGTAATTATTGAATATGGCAATCGCCTTCCTGAAGTGGCTGCTGAAATTCAACGTAATGTTAAGCGCTCCATCGAGACTATGACTGGTCTGACTGTTGTGGAAGTGAATGTGCATATTCATGATGTGCAATTCAAGAACAACAACACTGTAGACAAGAACGAAGAAGCTGAAACGATTCTTCGTGTGAAATAGCAGTCATCGTTCTTCCATAAACCCCCGACAGCAAAGTCGAGGGTTTACTCTAATTTAAGGAGGTTATGAGACTCGTGGCAAAAATTTTGGACAGACTTTTGCTGTTTGTCTACAGCTTAAGTATCGGAATACTATCTGTTATTGCCATCCTCCTCTTAAGCGGTGCGATTCCTAGAACTTTGGAGATTGAGAATGGACCAGCAGCTTATATTACAGCAATAATAGTAGCAGTTGTCTTGTTCCTTCTGAGCATCCGATTTTTCTACATCTCTCTGCGCCGTGATCGCGCTTCATTGCCTTCGGTCGATCAGCGTACAGAGTATGGGGATATCCAGATTTCAATGGAAACCATTGAGAATCTGAGTCTTAAGGCTGCTGGTAAAGTGAAGGGAATCAGAGATCTCAAGTCACGTATTCGTGTCTCTCAGGCTGGCCTTGAAATTACAATTCGTGCAGTAGTGGACGGTGAGCATTCATTACCGCTGCTTACGACAGAAGTACAACGTCAGGTGCATGATTTCGTGCAGGAGACAACCGGCATTCCGGTTGCTGATGTGTCTGTATATATTGCTAACCTCACGCAGTCTCCAAGCTTCAAAAGTCGAGTGGAATAGAGGTGAGTTTCCCTTATGTCTTGGAAAGAAGTATGGGAAAGTCACGGGGGTAGAATCGCCGGAGTGACTTTCGGCATTGGTCTGGGTTTGATTTATTTAATTTGCGGTTTTTGGGATATGCTGTTCTTTGCACTGGTAGTGTTCATCGGATATACGCTCGGCAAAAGAAAGGATACCGCGCAAGCGCCCCTGTTTCAATGGCAGGAGTTGGTTTCGCGATTATCCGGACGCTGGCGTCCCTTTAAGTGAACCGCGATAGTCTTTTTCCCGGAGCAGGAAACCGTAAGTTTGTGTTGTCCGTTGCCCCCGGAAGAAAGGCATTGCGGTTTTTTTGCGACAAGGGATAGGTATATTTGCGAGCTTCCTCTGAAGGTATCTTCGCTTTGTGCAATAATCCTCACAGGATTAGGGAAAGAATGAATAAGTGTGAAGCGATATTTAGGTCGTAGACGTTGTTGCAGTACAAGTGAATATTTTAATGCGATATAAGATTTTAGGAGGAACACATGAAAAGACGTATAGCTAGAGAGATTATTGTCCAAAGCCTGTATCAGATGGAAATGAACGATGTGGAAAGCGCGGAAGCCGTAGAAATGCTGCTCGAGGAAGCTTCAGAAGAGAATGAAACCGAACGTGTAATCACGGACGAGATTCAGCTTAAACACTATGTGGTAGAGCATGTGAATGGGGTATGGGAGCACAAGGTAGCGATCGACGATATACTTGAACATTACCTGAAGGGCTGGCAAATGAGCCGTCTGTCACGTGTGGATCGTCAGATTCTACGTTTAGCAGCGTATGAAATGGTGTTCGCCAATGATGTGCCTGCGAAGGTTGCGGTGAATGAAGCGATCGATTTGGCCAAGCATTTTGGAACGGATGATTCCGGGAAGTTTGTTAACGGAGTACTCGGCAAGATGATCCAAGAGATAGATACTATTAAAGCTGACCATTCTTAATTTATAAACCATAGTAAAGTATATAAAAGGGGAGAGACTAACATGACAGCAGCAATCATCAGTGGTAAACAAGTATCCGAGGAAATTCGTATTAGCATTGCCCAAGAGGTTGCTGAACTGGCGAAACGCGGCGTAAAGCCCGGTTTGGCTGTTATTCTAGTAGGTGAAGACCCGGGATCTCAGGTTTATGTTCGCAATAAGGAGAAATCTTGTATCAGCTTAGGATTCCATTCGGAAGTGCATAAATTGGATGAATCCACTTCTCAAGAAGAACTTCTGGCACTGGTAGCAGAGCTAAACGGACGCGATGATATCGACGGAATTCTGGTTCAACTCCCATTGCCTAAGCATATCGAGGAGAAGGCTGTTATTGATGCAATCTCCGTGGAAAAGGATGTAGACGGCTTTCACCCTGTCAATGTAGGCAACCTGGTCATCGGTGCCGACAGTCTTCTTCCATGTACTCCTGCAGGAGTAATCGAACTGATTAAACGTACAGGAACAGGTATGGCAGGTAAACATGCCGTTGTAATTGGTCGTAGCAATATTGTAGGAAAGCCAGTTTCCCTCTTGTTGCAACGCGAAAATGCTACCGTAACTATGTGCCATTCCCGTACAGCTAATATGCAAGAGATTAGCCGTCAAGCGGATATTTTGGTTGTAGCGATCGGACGAGCTAATTTCATTGATGCTTCCTATGTGAAGCCGGGTGCTGTTGTCATCGATGTGGGCATGAACCGTCTGGATAACGGTAAACTCGCAGGTGACGTTGATTATGAAAGTGCAAAAGAAGTTGCCGGATACATCACGCCTGTTCCAGGCGGGGTTGGACCGATGACTATTACAATGCTGATGAGCAACACGCTGATTGCGGCTAAACGCCGTCACGGCCTGGAATAGGGGTAAGATTCATGGCGGCAGAGCGGCAGGTTTATTCGATAAAAGAACTCAACCGTTATATCCGCATGAAGCTAGACTCGGATAATTTACTTTCGGATGTGTGGATTCGCGGAGAGATTTCCAACTTTACACATCATGGCAGCGGGCATATGTATTTCACACTTAAGGATGAGAGCAGCCGCATTAAAGCGATTATGTTCGCTTCTCATAACCAGCGGCTGCCTTTTATTCCGAAGGAAGGCGCTCGGGTAATTGCCAGAGGTAATGTGACCGTCTATGAACGGGATGGGCAATATCAGTTCTACGCCACACATATGCAGCCTGATGGGATTGGCAGTTTATATCTGGCCTATGAGCAGCTGAAGAGCAAGCTTGAAAAAGAAGGCCTTTTTGCAGAAGCTCGCAAGCGTTCGTTGCCGCGGTTCCCGAAGTGTATTGGTGTGATTACATCCCCAACAGGAGCAGCTGTACGAGATATTGTGATTACGCTTCAGCGGCGGTTTCCGCAGGTAGCTATTGTAATCTATCCCGTACTGGTGCAAGGCAAAGGCGCTGCGCCTTCGATAGTGAAGGCGATTGGCGCGCTGAACGCCATGGGTGAAGCCGACGTGCTTATCGTCGGCCGCGGCGGCGGTTCGCTGGAGGAGCTGTGGGCGTTCAACGAGGAGGAAGTCGCACGAGCGATATCGGCATCAAGGATTCCGGTCATCTCGGCCGTCGGCCACGAGACCGATTTCACGATTGCCGATTTCGCCGCCGACCTCCGCGCGGCTACGCCCACAGCGGCCGCTGAGCTGGCCGTGCCTCATGCCGGCGAGCTAGCTGCGCAGCTTCGCCAGCTGCAGCAGCGGCTGCGCCAAGCGCTGCAACAACGCGCCCAGCGTGGACGCGAGCGCCACTCGGTGCTGCAGCGCTCGCTGGCGCTGGCAGGCCCGCGCCGGACGCTGATTCAGCACACGCAGCGGTTGGACATGCTGCGTGAGCGGCTCCAGCGCTCAGCGGATGCACGGCTCAGCCGTTCCCGCGAGCGTAAGGCGGTGCTGCATCACAGTCTGCAGCGGTTCCATCCGCGCGACAGTGTTGCCGCAGCACGTCAGCGCACGGACAGCATGCGCCGTGAGTTAATGGGCGCTATGCAGGCTCGTTTGCAGGAGAAGCGATCTCGCTATGTGGCAGAGATTCGTCACCTGGATGCGCTGAGCCCGCTAAAAGTAATGTCGCGCGGCTACAGCTTAGTGTATGACGAGGCGGAAGAACATTTAATCAAATCGCTGACCGAAGTGCAGCTTGGCGATCTTGTGGTGATAAAGATGAATGACGGACAGCTGAACTGCCAAGTATGGGGGATGAAGGAGGATGGCAAAGACGATGACGAAGGAAGCGGAACTTGATTTTGAAGGCGCTATGGACCGACTGGAGGAAATCGTTCGTGAGCTTGAACACGGCGACGTTCCTCTGGAGAAGGCCATCGATTTATTTCAGCAGGGCATGAAGCTGTCGCAGCTTTGCGGCAGCAAGCTGGAACAAGTAGAGCGTAAGATCGAAATGATTACCCAAGAGGACGGAGAACTGCGCAAAAAGCCGTTTGGTGCACGTCTGGAAGGGGACGCCGATGAATCGCTTTGAGAATGATCTGGAGGGAAGGTCCGCAAGTGAAAGCATGCGGCAGCCGCTGGAGGATTACATCGCATCGATAAGTGATTTGCTCTCACAGGAGCTTGAGACTATTCTTCCCGCAGCATGGACGGTTCCGGAAAATTTACAGCAAGCGATGAAGTATTCGCTAATGGCAGGGGGCAAACGCCTCCGGCCGCTGCTTGTGATCGCTGCTTGTGAATCACTGGGAGGCAGCCGTGAAGCAGCCTTGCCTATTGCTGCTGCTATTGAGATGGTACATACCTACTCGTTGATTCATGATGATCTGCCTGCCATGGATAATGATGATTATCGGCGCGGCAAGCTGACGAATCATAAAGTCTTTGGTGAAGCGTCAGCTATTCTTGCGGGTGATGCGCTTTTGACCCATGCTTTTTACAGTGTGGTACAAGCCTCCCGTAAATTTGGCATCCCTGCTGATAATGTTTTATCCATAGTGGAGGATCTGGCGGAAATGGCGGGTCCACGCGGCATGGTCGGCGGTCAGATAGCAGATATGGAAGGCGAGCAAGGACTAACAGATCTTGCACAGCTGAAGTATATTCATCTGCATAAAACCGGAGATTTAATTATCTTTTCGTTGTTAGCCGGCGGACGTATCGCAGGGGCAACAGAGAAGCAGCTTGAAGCTCTGCGTGATTTTGGCACAAGCATCGGACTCGCTTTTCAAATTCAGGATGATATTCTTGATTTGGTTGGAGATGAAGGCAAGCTTGGTAAAAAAACAGGCAGCGATATCAAACAGCAGAAGGTAACCTACCCTTATTTTATTGGGTTAGAGGAATCTCGTGCTGAGGTGAAGCAGCTTACAGAAGCAGCTCAAAATGCTGTGCTGAATGGCGGTTTTTACGACAACCAGCGCCTGCTGGAAATTGCAGATTATTTAATGGCACGTGATCACTAAGTATGAACTTTCGAAGCGGCTGTATTTCGACAGCCGTTTCGTTTGTGTTATAATGGTTTTTATATATTTTACAACATCTAGGAAAGCGGGGAACTATTCGTGCTGCTTCCACAAATAAATGATCCACAACAACTGAAATCACTGTCAGTCGAAGAATTAACTACTCTTGCAGAGGAAATTCGACGATTTCTGATTGAGAAGCTTACAGCAACCGGCGGGCACCTCGGTTCTAATCTGGGGGTGGTGGAGCTCACGCTGGCCTTACATTATTGCTACAACAGTCCTCGTGACAAAATGATCTACGACGTTGGCCACCAAGCCTATGTCCACAAAATACTGACCGGCCGTCAAGATCGCTTTGATACCCTGCGCAAATATCAGGGATTGTGCGGCTTTGTTAAGCGCTCTGAAAGCGAACATGATGTGTGGGAAGCTGGACATAGCAGCACCTCTTTGTCGGCAGCGATGGGGATGGCTATGGCTCGTGATCTTAAAGGCGAAGACAACAAGGTAATTGCCGTGATTGGTGACGGTGCGCTTACCGGCGGGATGGCTTTTGAAGCGCTTAACCACATTGGCCATGAGAAGCGTAAGCTGATGGTTATTTTGAACGATAATGAAATGTCGATTGCTCCGAATGTAGGGGCGATGCACAATTATTTAAGCAAAATTCGTTCGGACCGTCATTATTTGCGTGCTAAAGACGAGGTTGAAGGGCTGCTTAAGAAGATTCCGGCCATCGGTGGACGATTAGCGAAAACCGCTGAACAGTTAAAAAACAGTCTTAAATATATGATGGTACCCGGAGTATTGTTTGAAGAGCTTGGCTTTACGTATCTTGGGCCAGTGGATGGACATGATCTGGAGAAAATGATCGACACCTTCCATCAAGCAGATAACGTGGCGGGTCCTGTGCTTGTGCATGTGCTGACGACCAAAGGCAAGGGCTACAAACCGGCTGAGACTGATTTCTATAAATCGCATGCCATTTCCCCTTACAAAATTGAGTCGGGTCAGGCACTTAAAGCTGTAGGTCCTCCAATGTATACCGAAGTATTTGGCAGTACGCTGATTGAGCTGGGACGTGAAGATTCGCGCCTGATTGCAGTTACCCCTGCGATGCCAGGCGGTTCAGGGTTGTTTCCTTTTGCGAAGGAATTTCCGGATCGCATGATTGACGTCGGTATTGCCGAGCAGCATGCAGCAACCCTGTGTGCAGCTTTGGCTATGGAAGGGATGAAGCCGGTATACGCCGTGTATTCTACCTTCATGCAGCGTGCCTATGATCAGATCGTCCATGATATTTGCCGCCATAACGCCAATGTTATGTTCGCCATTGACCGTGCTGGATTTGTGGGTGCGGATGGTGAGACTCATCAGGGTGTGTACGATGTTGCTTTTATGCGCCATATCCCTAATATGGTGATGATGATGCCGAAAGACGAAAATGAGCTGCGTCATATGATGAAGACGGCACTTGAATATAATGACGGTCCAATTGCTTACCGCTATCCGCGTATTAACGGAACAGGCGTGGCAATGGATGCTGAACTGCATACCCTTCCTATAGGATCATGGGAACGACTGCGTACAGGAGAAGGATATGCTGTGGTGGCATGTGGTCCTATGGTTCAAGTGGCTGAAGAAGCCGCTGATTTGCTGAAGCGGGAAGGGATTCAGGTGGGTATTGTGAATGCGCGTTTCCTGAAGCCGCTTGATAACTCCATGCTTCTTGATTTGGCTCATGCTGGAACCAATATGGTTGTTATTGAAGAGGCTTGCCAAGCGGGAAGTCTCGGCAGTGCGGTATTGGAATTCTACGCGGAGCATGAAATTTATGACGCTCGTGTACATCTGATGGGTGTGCCCGACATCTTCGTGGAGCATGGCTCCATTAAAGAACAACGTCAGCAAACAGGCCTTACCGTAGAAGCGTTATGTGCACGTATCAAGTCCATGATGGCTCTAAGTGCTTATAATTACAAAACGACTTCGTCTTCCTAAGTGGAAGCCGGAAATTAGTAACCCTTGAACGATCGGGAGATGACCATGGAACACCGTAAAGAACGGATTGATGTACTGCTTGTGGAGCAAGGTTTTTATGAAAGCCGGGAGAAAGCTAAAGCTGCTATTATGGCAGGGTTGGTGCTCGCGGATGAGGAACGTATTGAAAAAGCTGGCATGAAGGTCTCGCGGGAGTCTACCCTTAAGGTTAAAGGCTCTGTGCATCCGTATGTCAGTCGTGGAGGCCTAAAGCTGGAGAAGGCTCTTCGCCAATTTAATATTGATCTTACCGGACGGAACATGCTGGACATTGGTGCTTCCACTGGCGGCTTCACAGATTGTGCGCTTCAGAATGGTGTAAGCCATGTGTATGCCATTGATGTTGGCTATAACCAGCTGGATTGGTCACTGCGTAATGATGAGCGAGTGAGCGTCATGGAGCGTACGAACTTCCGGTATATGACACCTTCAGATTTGCAGGGTCCTGTTCCGGACTTTGCCAGTATTGATGTTTCTTTTATATCCTTAAAAATAATTCTCCCACCCCTCAAAGCCTTGCTGCAACGTCCAGCAGATATCGCTGCACTCATCAAGCCGCAATTTGAGGCTGGGCGTGAGAAGGTTGGAAAATCAGGTGTGATTCGTGATTCCGCGGTCCATAAAGAGGTATTGATTAATGTACTGACTATGGCTGCAGAGTTAGGATTCGGTCTACATGGATTAACCTTTTCACCAATTACAGGCGGAGAAGGCAATATTGAGTTTCTTGCTCACTGGAGACTGACGCCAGAAGTGGTGGAAGGCGAAGAAGTATCCGTACAGCCGGCAGCTGCTGTTGCAGCAGTCATTCCAGTGGAGGACTTCGCTTCCCTTGCTGATGAAGTGATTAAGCAGGCTACGAGTACTTTTAATGTGAGTTCTACTCATGGAAACTCCCCGCGCCGCTAGAGCTTTATGAACACCCCGTCAACCTCAAATGGTCAGCGGGGTGTTTTGCAGATTTGCTCAAATGGATTGAATTTATTAAAATAAAGACCCGGTATAAAATCCGGGTCTTTATATTTTGAATCTTTTTTGGATTTACTGTGCTCGTTGTAATTGTAAAATGCTGAATTAGCGAATAATATCAATTATGCGGAAAGCTCGTAAAAAAACAGCTTAGAAGCAGGATTTACCAGGGCTTCACGCGAATAAATCACCGAGGTGATTGATAGTGGCGGGTAGCTCTGACAAGGTCGTTATGGCGTTTATTGGGGTAGCATTATCGATTTTTATAATATATCGGGTATATGTATGGCTGCAGAGTTCTCCGCGTTCTTTTATGAAGGATCAGATTCCGTTCAATAAAGTGATTATTCCACATCCCTCTATTGATATACTTGAGGATGAAGGATATGAGGTCGTTGGAGGGAAATTAAAAATCCCCTTGTCTTTCAACGTAAATGGGGCGCAGATGTATAGCCGGTTATTTATAGATTATGTGGCGACAAAAGAGGAAGGATCGTTATATTTAGTTATCCTTTCCAGACCACGCAAGCCTTTGGATTTCACTGGCAGCGGCTTACGTGATACCTTGCTTCCCTACCTGCTGATCTATCCGGAATGCAGCGGCGTTCTATATGTTAATGTAGCAACAGCATCGATCCATGTAATTAAGCTTGGCAAAGACGATGGAGAATCAAACTGAGTCCATATTTTTTATATACCAGGAGGCAACAATGAAGGGACAACGACATATTAAGATTCGTGAAATTATTACACAAAAGGATATCGAGACACAGGACGAGCTTGTGGAAGCCTTGCGTGAATCAGGTTTTCAAGTTACTCAAGCCACAGTATCTCGAGATATAAAAGAGCTGTTGCTCATCAAGGTACCCATGGATGATGGAAGATATAAATATTCACTTCCAACGGATCAACGGTACAATCCCATTCAGAAGCTTAAGCGCGTTCTTGTGGATAATTTTGTGCAGATCGATTCCTCGGCTAATCTTGTGGTGATGAAATGTTTACCAGGTACGGCTAACTCTGTCGCTGCTTTGATTGATAATATTGACTGGCCGCAAATTATGGGAACCCTTTCTGGTGATGATACAATCCTTATTATTTGCCGTTTACCTGAGGACAGTAAGACTGTAATTTCACAAATCATGGGTTATATTTCTTAATTATAATTAATCAGATGCCTGTCATCTTCTCGGAGGTGCTCTATTAGTGTTAGAAACCTTGTCTATACGCAATCTTGCCGTCGTTGAGGCGGTTGAT
Organism: Paenibacillus sp. FSL L8-0333; assembly: GCF_037965665.1. Taxonomy (NCBI): domain Bacteria; kingdom Bacillati; phylum Bacillota; class Bacilli; order Caryophanales; family Paenibacillaceae; genus Paenibacillus; species Paenibacillus sp. FSL L8-0333. The sequence goes on along the minus strand of NZ_CP150186.1, from coordinate 4,831,443 downwards.
GTGCATTTTTATCCTGGCTTCCACGTGCTTACGGGAGAGACCGGGGCAGGTAAATCCATTATTATTGATGCGCTTGGATTGATTGTTGGAGGCCGCGGTTCAGCGGATTCCATTCGTTATGGTTGTGAAAAAGCGGAGATGGAGGCGCTCTTCAGTCTTCCCAGCGGTCATCCCGTTTGGGAGACTTTGGAGCGTCTTGGCATTGAGGCCCAGCGCGAGGAGCATCTTATTATACGACGCGAGCTTACCTCTCAAGGTAAAAGTACATCACGTGTAAATGGACAGATGGTCAATCTTACCATGCTTCGCGAGATCGGCGAGCAGCTGGTTAATATACACGGCCAGCATGAGCACCAGAACTTGCTGAAGGCGGAACGGCATCTGGGACTGCTGGATACATACGGAGAACCGATTATTGGTCCGCTAAAGGCAGTTTTTCAGGAAAGGTATTCTGCCTTCGCGAAGGTGGAGAAAGAGCTGCGAGAGCTGCAGGAATCCAGCCAGAAGGCATACCAAATGCTCGACTTATATCGTTTTCAGCTTGAAGAAATTTCATCCGCCGGATTAAAACCGGGAGAAGATGAATTACTTACCGAAGAACGGGTCAAACTATCCCACAGTGAGAAAATGATGGATTCCGTATCGGGTGCATATGAGCTGCTTTACGACAGACAAGGCTTGGAATCGATCGGTAATGTCATTTCCAGACTTGAGGATGCAGTTCGTTACGATGAGAAGGGTCTGCGAACAGTGCTCGAACAGCTGCAGTCCTCATATTACCAGCTAGAGGATGCTGCTTTTCAGCTTCGTGATTACCGGGAAAATATCGAGTTCAATCCGATGCGACTTGAAGAAATCGAGAATCGTCTGGATTTGATCACTGGACTCCGACGTAAATATGGAGAGAGTGTAGAACAGATTTTGGCTTATTATGAACAAATTCACCGGGAAACTGATTTGCTTGAGAATAAAGATGAATATCTGGAGAAACTGACGGCGAAGCGCGATTCGCTGCTGTCTGTATTAATGGAAGCAGCTACGGAATTAAGTGAAGCACGCAAGCTTTGTGCTGCTGATCTGGCCACCCAAGTGGAGGGTGAGCTTAAAGACCTTCAAATGGAAAGAACCTCGTTGCAGGTCAAATTAGACACGCTGGAGGACCCCCGTGGAGTGGAATACAATGGTCGGCGTATTCGCCTCACAAGACAAGGGATAGACAGCGCAGAATTTATGATATCCCCTAACCCGGGCGAACCCCTGAGACCTCTTGGCAAAATCGCCTCTGGTGGTGAGCTGTCGCGTATTATGCTGGCAATGAAAAGTATTTTTGCGCGCCATGATGCAATTCCAGTTCTGATTTTTGACGAAGTGGATACCGGTGTCAGCGGCAGAGCCGCTCAGTCCATCGCAGATAAGCTGTTTAAGCTATCCTCTACCTGTCAGGTGTTCTCCATTACTCACTTGCCGCAGGTGGCTTGTATGGCTGACCATCAGTACTTAATCCGCAAAAAGGTTGAGGATGGAAGAACCATGACTGAAGTGGAATCCCTAACAAACGATGGACGTGTAATGGAGCTGGCCCGGATGCTGGGTGGCGTAGAAATTACCGAAAAAACATTGCATCACTCGCAGGAAATGCTTAATCTGGCCGAGGCAAGTAAGGCTGCAACAAGCTAAGCGGAGCAATGATTGACAGTAATAAAAGCCTGGGGGCAAGGTTATCTTATAGGTACGCAATTGGCGACCACCTTTTTCGTCAAGCGAAAGAAGCAAAAGGGAGCGTGACAGCCATTGAAGCCTAACCTCAGGAAGTTAATGCCAGGCCTTTTATTTGCCTTCTTTCTTAGTTTATCGGGCATAACGGGAACAAATCTAAGTTCTGCTGCACCACTGCATGGTGAACCAGCCAAGGTGACTGCACAAGGAATTCATTCCGAGCTTAAGGTGATCCCGGGAGGTCAAACGATCGGTGTGAAAGTGAAATCAGCAGGTGTTTTGGTTGTTGGTCATCATCTGATTGAAGTATCAGAGAAATCTAAGCTTTCCCCAGGAGAGGTCAGCGGTTTAGTGCCGGGTGATCTGATGATCTCCATGAATGGTGAGAAATTGGATGAGTTGTCCAAGGTGGCCAAGCTGGTGGATCGTGCTGGTAAAGCGAATAACCCCTTGACCATTGTCTTCAAACGCGGGGGTAAAGAGCATACAGCTAAGCTAAAGCCCGCGTATGACATTCATGACAAAGTGTGGCGGTTAGGCCTGTACATTCGTGATTCAGCAGCGGGTGTCGGCACATTAACTTTTTATGCTCCCGAGCAAGGTGTATATGGAGCTTTGGGACATGTGATTACAGACATGAATACCGGTACCCCAATTGTTGTAGGCAGTGGTCATATTGTTCAGTCCAGTGTAACCTCCATATCCAAAAGCCAGGATGGCGATCCGGGCGAGAAACGAGCGCATTTTTTGAAAGAAAGCCAAGTGCTTGGAAATGTGGAGAGTAATACTGACTTCGGCATCTTCGGTAAAATGAGCTCCAATCCCGAGCACAGTCTTTACAAAGAACCGATTCCCGTGGCGATGAGTGATCAAGTCAAGGAAGGTCCTGCTGAGATCCTAACTGTAGTTGACGGACAGCAGGTGGAGCGGTTTAAGGTTGAGATCATTCATGTAGCACATCAGCAAACGCCAGCCACTAAAGGAATGGTGCTGCGAATCACCGATCCACGTCTTATCGATAAGACAGGCGGTATCGTTCAAGGCATGAGCGGAAGTCCTATCGTACAGGATGGCCGTCTCATAGGGGCGGTAACTCATGTATTTGTAAATGATCCTAAGTCCGGTTATGGGTGCTTCATCGAATGGATGCTTCAAGATTCAGGTGTGACCAAACAGGAGAATAGGTATTCATTAAATCTTAAGGCGGTTTAGCCTTAAGATTTTTTGTCGAACGATTACGAAGAACCTCGAACATTGAGATAAAATATTTAATTATAATCCAACGCAGAAAAAAAATAAAGAAAAATAATTTTCGACAGAAGGGAATTCGATCTCCATGTCGAAAACGTAAGAGACAAGAAAAAAATGTTATTTTCGAATAGCAGATATAATTAAGGAGGAAGCAGCCAGTGCAGAATATTGAAGTGTTGTTGGCCGATGATAACAGGGAATTTACGAATTTGCTTTCCGAGTACATTTCTGAGCAAGAAGATATGACCGTAACGGGTATCGCCTACAATGGTGAAGAAGTGCTTCAAATGCTTAGCGAAGCGCGTAAAATTCCCGATGTTCTTATTCTTGATATCATCATGCCGCATTTAGACGGCCTAGGTGTATTGGAACGTCTACGTGATATGGATCTGAATCCTCAACCGAAGATCATCATGCTGACTGCTTTTGGTCAGGAGAACATCACTCAAAGAGCTGTACAGCTTGGTGCATCCTATTATATTTTGAAACCGTTCGATATGGAGGTCCTGGCAAATCGTGTACGTCAGCTTGTCGGCTCTCAAGGCAGCATGAGCTCTTCCTCCAACATGTACAATTATTCGTCGACGTCCAGATCGAATGTAGTGCCGCTCTCTAAGGGCAAGAACCTCGACGCTAACATTACCTCGATCATCCATGAAATCGGTGTCCCAGCGCATATCAAGGGCTATCAGTACCTGCGTGAAGCGATCACCATGGTATATAACAATATCGAGATCCTTGGTGCGATTACGAAGACGCTCTACCCAGCAATCGCTGAGAAGTTCAAAACCACGCCTTCACGCGTAGAACGGGCGATTCGCCATGCGATTGAAGTGGCTTGGACACGTGGGAACATCGACTCCATCAGCCATTTATTCGGTTACACCATTAATATCTCCAAATCTAAGCCTACTAACTCGGAATTTATTGCCATGGTAGCAGACAAGCTGCGGATTGAACATAAGGTTAGTTGAAAGGGTTAGGGGTAGTGCGGGGTAAGGGATTGTAGGTTGATGGTAGGTGTTTACAGTCAGTATATAAAAACCGATAAACTTGTTTTGAAGCCGATAAACTTTTTCCATCTCACCCGATAAACCTTTTTGGTTTATTGGGTTTTGTTTTTATTTAAAGATTAGCCATCTTATAAATGGTGAAACTCAAGCAGGGACATAGAACAATCGGGCGAACTGGTTAGATAAACTAATTTTCTATCCAGATACAGAACTACATTTATGAGTTAAGTCGGAGGAATCTTCATGAATTATTACGAATCAGGTGTTGAAAGAATTAGGAATATTGATGCGAATTTATACATTGAAATTTCAAAAAAAAGATACGAAGAAGTAAGATCTAAGGGTGAATATGAAGCAGATGCTAATTTGATTGCAGAGTATTACCGTAGAGTCGGCGTGTTTTTGCAGTTTATCTCAAAGGAAGCAGCAAGTATATACATAGGAATGGATATGTTATTAGGTTTTAAGATGGAGGAAAATGAGTGGGACAGTTTCTTAGAAACGTGTCCGAATTTTAATAAAATTGATATTATGCTTATGAAATTAATAAGTATACATTATTTACGCTGGTGCTCTTTGCTTGATGCGCGCGACAATATCGCATTGCAGTTTCCAGATATATATGAACCGATGATCAAATTATTTGAGAGAGGTGGGGGACGGATTAATACGCATCACCACGAACTGGTTGGTGGATTTGGAGCTTTTTCACGCTCTATCCATGCAAATAGAGGAGATATGACCCCTTTTGATATAAGCGATGTTGCTCTAGAAAATATCATTAAGGAAGTAGAACTAGCAGAAGGTTACTTAGCTGACTATAAGAACGGCAATTTATCAGAAAATAATTGTATCCGCTGTGGTAACAAATTATTGATCCTACCAAACTTATCGGATTATGGTTATCAATGGTATAAAATTAAATGCGCGACTAAAGACTGTTTTGATAAAAATTTCTCATGATACTTCATTATAGTTATATCAATCAGAGTGTCCGCGGCATGAGCTATCAATAAAATCAATGCAGTAAAAAGACACTGAGATCTATTCATCAGTGTCTTTTTTTTGGATACTTTTCCACCAACATTTTATTTCATCGTTCTTGTAATCATTTCATTCAGAGGGTTGGAATTTAAAGCAACTTAATCAGCTCTTCTAGCTCATCAACCATACCTTTTGCAAGTTCAAAATTATTGTCTTTTAAAGCTAATTCTATTTTCATTTCAACTGCTTTTTTATTTTGTTCATTTTCTAAATAATCTTTATCAAAATGACTGGTATAAATCATCTTTCTGAATTTTCGCATACTCATTTTTCTAATCGTCTTATCGTCAATGATTAGTACATAATCCATCCCATTTACTACAGAATAGAAATCATGAGAAATCATGAGTATCGCACCTTTATAGTCTTCAATGGCTTTCTCCAGTGCGATTTGTGTATAGGTGTCTAAATGGCTTGTCGGTTCATCAAGAAGCAATAAGTTTGCTTTGCTAGCAGAAACTTTTGCCAATTGCAGTATATTTTTTTCGCCACCAGATAAAGATTCTATCTTTTGATTAAGAATTTCTCCTTCAAAGCCATAGTTTGAAAGATGTGCTCTAATCTCGTCATAAGTTGCAAACCCGGCATCGATGAAGTCTTCTAGTATGGTATTAGAATCCTTTAGCACTTCGTCTTGAAGCTGAGAAAGATAAGCCACTTTAATATCAGAATTCATTTTAATTGAATCATGATTATTTTTAAAGATATCTCGGAGTAAAGTCGTTTTCCCGGTACCGTTTGGACCGATAAGGGCTATTTTATCTGTAGGTTTCATCTCAAAGTTAACATTTTCTAAAATCAACTCATCAAAGGAAACACTATAATTATTCACATTTAAAACAGTGATGTCTTCTTCAATTTCATTGTCCACACCAAAACTGATTTTTGGTTGCTTAATATCAACGAATGGTGCTTTAATTTTTCGCGCTTCCAATCTTTCTTGAAACTTAACCCTAGCTTTTAACGCTCTTCCTCTAGATGCTTCTGAATTATAGGTTGCGATCGCTCTAAGATTATCAATAATGTTATCGTATCTCTCTATCTCTTCTTGTTCAGCGACTGCGATTTCTTGTAACTCAATTTTCGTCTGAAGTAATGAGAAGTTATACTCAATATATCGCCCATCGAACTCTTGGATCTCCATGTTTTCAAGGTGTATAATTTTGTTAAAACAATGATTCAATAGATAACGGTTATGCGTAACCACTAGCAATATTCCTTTGTGAGCATTAATAAGATTTTTAAGTGCATTTAGGTTTTCAAAATCTAAAAATACATCGGGCTCATCCATAATCATTAAGTCTGGATTAGTCAGCATTTCCTTCATCACTTGAATAAGCTTAAATTCCCCACCACTTAGGTCGGATACCCTAGCATCTTTTAGCTTCAAGAGGTTGGCTAAATTTAGTTTCTTATTAATATTGCTTTCAAAATCATTTCCATCCATTAAATCAAAGGCATCTAGAGCTAATTGATACTTTTCGAGTAATGAATCAATATCTGATGATGTTTCCATTTCAGTGAGGATAGCTGTTATTTCATTTTGTATCTTAATAAATTCTTCTCCTATATATTCAAAAACGGTTGTTTCTTTAGATTTGTCTAGTTGCGAAAACTGACTTACATACCCAATTTTGCAGGTTGGGTCCATCTCTAGCTTGCCTTCGAACAAATATTTTTCTGGATCCATTAGTATATCGATCAGTGTACTTTTACCACTGCCGCTTGTTCCTATAAAAGCGCAATGTTGTGCCTCTTCAAGCGTAAATGAAATGTTTTTATATAGGTCTTTTTGCGGGAATGCGAAGGATAAGTTATCAACTTTTATCATAGTGTTACCTTTCTTAACTAAAAATAGTGACTATTATAAGATGTATTGAAGAGCACAGATTTTGAGTTTACCGTTGATAGAGTAACACTGTTTACAAGCAACTTCAATCATTTCGCATTAAAGTTGCTTGTGAAATTTTAAAATACAACTTAGAACAATATGATCACGCCTGCCCAGATAGCGTATTATAGCTCGATTACATCTGGCCAGTAGTTGGGTTGGCTGTGGCACGGAAAGAAGATTGCAGATGCGATTGTAGTAAATAACTCGGCCTACGTACCTGTACGCGCGATGTCCGAAGCGACCGGAGCAGGGGTGACGGTTGAAGGAAAAACGATAATAGTGGAGAGTAAGGAGACTGAGAAGGCAGCGCTAAAGGCAAGTATTGCTGCGGCTAAACTCCGGGAAAGATTAGCAGGGGCAGAATCAAGCGTTCAAGTTCTCAAAGAAGCGATCCAACTGGTGGAAACTACTGCGGCCGACCTAACAAGCGCAGCAGACTTAGAGGCTAGAAGAAACTATATCGCGGAGTTGAATAAACGTGTAGAGTTCATGGAAATAGAAATTTCGCAGATCAAGACGCAGCTCGGCGAATAATAAATGAATAATGACGAAAAGTCTCGCCATTACTGGTGCGGCTTTTTTTACTTGCAATTAGATAAATCCCTGCCATTCACACAAAACTCCACTTCACATAATAGACACTCATTTGGAAAATAATGTTTGACATGTGAGGAATGTCACTGATAAGATGATGTAAATTAAACCTAGTTGAATAATCGGATAAGGTTCTTTAGAGGATCTCATTATTTTTTTGCTTTAAATACCTATTAAATACATAAGTATAGTTTAATTTATATTTATCGGAAAGGGTGAATGGAGTGTCGGAGGAAACACTGGTTATCGAACATTTGAATAAAGTATACGCCGCGCCTGCAGGTGATGTTATCGCATTAAGTAATATTCAGCTGAAGGTGAAAAAAGGCGAGTTGATTACGATTATAGGTCCCAGCGGCTGCGGAAAAAGTACCTTGCTAAAAATTGTGGCAGGACTGGATACGAGCTATAGCGGCACGGTTCTACTGAATGGCAAACAGATCGACGGTCCGAGTATTGAGAAGGGATTTATATTTCAAGAACCAAGACTTTTTCCGTGGTTGACGGTGGAGCATAATATTGCAGCAAATTTATCGCTTAAAAATCCAGAGGTTCGCAAAAAAGTAAATGAATTGATTGAACTTGTACGATTAAAGGGTTTTGAGAAATCCTATCCACGTGAGCTGTCAGGCGGGATGGCCCAGCGAGTATCTATTGCTAGGGCGTTGCTCCGTAATCCGGATGTATTATTGCTCGATGAACCTTTTGGCGCACTAGACGCTTTTACTAGATCACATCTGCAAGAGGTACTTCTTGATATTTGGCAGAGTAATAAGACGACTATGTTATTTGTAACTCATGATCTGGATGAAGCTGTATTTTTGGGTGAGCGGGTAGTCATTATGAATCCTCGACCTGGACATATTCGCAATATTCTTCCCATCGATTTACCGTTTCCGCGAAAAAGATCCAGTACTTCATTCCAAGAGTTACGTCGACTGGTTCTGAGTGAGTTTGAGAAGGTTGAAGAACCGGCAATCGATGTTGGTGCTGGTATCTAGATAAAGAGAGTCCATTTTTTATAAAAAGGGGAGAAATGATCCATGAAATTATTTCGTAATTCACTACTTGTTATGCTTGTTTTGTCTGTATTTGCAACGGGTTGTGCATCGAATGAAAAGAGCGCGGGAAAGAACGATGCGAACAAATATGAAGGTGTGACCATTAAAATTGGCGTGCAGGGCAGCGGGGGAATGTTTGGTAAAGCCCGTGAGGAAAAATGGTATGAGCAAGAATTTGATAAGCTGGGCGTCAAAGTAGAATGGACGGAATTTCAAAGTGGACCCCCAATGACAGAGGCGATCGCTTCTAATAAGTTGGACATAGCGACGCTTGGTAACATGCCGGTGATCGCAGCCCAAGCTGCGGGCATTCCTATTAAGATTATCTCACAAGTATTAGAAGGTACGAATAACGTTGCTCTTCTTGTACCTGGTAGTAGTACTGCTCAGAAACTGGAGGATCTGAAAGGCAAGAAGATAGCTGTTACAAAAGGCAGCAATGCTTACAACTTCCTTTATCGCGGTATTGAGGAATCAGGTCTTAAAGAAGCAGATTTTGAGATTATCCAGCTACAGCCCGATGAAGCACAACCTGCATTTGAATCCGGTGGCGTTGATGCATGGGCTACATGGGATCCGTATATTACTCTAAATGCATTGACCGGTAAAGGGAAGGTTTTGACGGATGGTGAGCAATTGGGTGTCTTATCTCCTTCTTTTGTGATCTCCCGTTCAGCGTTCGCAGAGAAATATCCAGAACTAGTTACGCTTTATTTAAAAGTGACCAACAAAGCTATAGCTTGGGAGACAGATAATCGCGCTGAAGCGACTGAAAGATATGCAGCTGAGCGGAACATTCCGGCAGCGGTAATCGAGGGTACGTTTGAACGTTCCCAGATGATCAACATTCCAATTAGTGATGCTGTTGTTGATGAATTGCAGAAGACAGCCGATTTTCAATTTAATATTAAGAACATCCGTAAAGAGATTGAAGTTTCTAAAATAACAGACAATCAATATATTGAAGCAGCACTGAAGGAACCTTTGAAGTAACGGATGAAACCACAGATGTAGAAAAGAGGTTGTTTACATGCAATTCAGTGCTGAAAAAGCTGTGATCTCGCCACTAATCCATAAAAAGAATCCAGTAAAGAAACGTGGACTTTCCATCCAAACGACGAATATATTGCTTGGACTTATCTTACCAATTGCTTTACTCCTGATTTGGGAGATAGCCGGAGCGATGGGAAAGTTAAATCCTATATTGCTGCCAAGGCCAAGTGAAATATGGCGGGAACTGGTTAGCTTGACCGCGTCCGGTGAGCTGGCGAAACATTTAGGCATATCTGCTTGGCGGGCACTGCTTGGTTTCTTAATTGGGGGAGGGCTTGGCTTAACGGCGGGTTTGTGGGTAGGCTTCTCATACAAAACAGAACGTTTGCTGGATCCGTCGCTGCAAATGCTGCGCACGCTGCCTCATTTAGCAATCGCTCCACTATTTATTTTGTGGTTCGGATTCGGTGAAACCTCAAAAATATTGTTGATTGCCAAAGGTTCATTTTTCCCGTTATACGTGAACACATTTCTAGGAATCCGTTCGGTGGACAACAAGTTGTTTGATGTTGGGAGAGTACTGCAATTCAGTAAATGGCAGATGGTGAGTAAATTAATTATTCCAGCCTCACTGCCCAACATCTTTTTAGGTATCCGCTTGTCTGTGGGCATAGCTTGGCTTGGACTTGTCGTAGCGGAGATGATGGGTTCTAGCTCAGGTGTTGGCTATCTAATCAATGACGCGCGATCGTTTTCTTTGACCACAGTGGTATTTGTTGGGATCATCGTGTTTGCCGTAGTAGGAAAGCTGTCAGACTCATTAGTAAAGCTGTTGGAATCGAGATTGCTAAGATGGCAGGACAGTTATAGAGGAGATAAAGGATCATGAGCAATCACCTATCCAGTAATAAAATAGAGCGTCACGACGATGGTTTAAGCTGGATTCCAAAAAAACTGCATGGCTGGATTGTACCTCTAGCTCTAGTGGTGATTTGGGAAGTGGCAGCTGCGCTCCATTTAGTCTCTGCGACGACATTGCCTGCTCCATCTACCATTATTGCGCAGTTCTTTTCTTTAATAGCTAGCGGTGAGCTGTTTCGACATCTGGGGATTAGCGCCTATCGGGCAGGGCTTGGCTTTTTATTGGGATCTGCTACTGGACTGCTGCTTGGCTTATCTACAGGACTTGGGAAATTAGTAGAGCGTACACTGGATCCATCTTTACAGATGCTTCGAACGATTCCATTACTTGCCCTTATTCCGTTATTCATTTTGTGGTTTGGTGTGGGTGAGTTTTCTAAAATACTAATGATTTCATTAGGTGCTTTTTTTCCAGTTTATCTGAACACTTTTCTAGGAATTCGTAATGTTGATATCAAGCTTGTTGAAGTATCCCATATTTTCCAATACACAAGATGGCAGCTGCTTAGCAAAATGATTATTCCGGCTGCAATGCCTAATATTCTACTTGGTATTCGCTTATCACTTGGTGCATCGTGGCTTGTACTCGTCGTAGCGGAGATGATGGGAACAAGTGCGGGGATAGGCTATATGATTCAGGATGCCAGAGCTTATTCGCAAACAGATATAGTATTCGTTGGAATTTCAATCTTTGCAGTGATAGGAAAACTTTCGGATTCCGCAATTCGATTGCTGGAGAGAAGATGGCTGCATTGGCGTGATACATTCAAAGGTTAACGAACTCTAGAACTCGAAAGGCAGGGTCATTATGGGAACCAGAAAAGATCAGATACATTTAGGTGCATTTATTTATTATTCAGGACATCATCATTATGGCTGGCGGCATCCGGAATCAGGAGCGGATAAGATCTTCAATTATAAATTTTATCGCGAATTGGCAAAAACCGCCGAGCGTGGGAAGTTCGATATGATGTTTTTGGCGGATTTGTTGTACGTGATGGGTGCGGATCAAGCTGCTTCGGGTATGCTGGACCCATTGACGCTGTTGTCAGCCCTTTCGACAGAAACAGAAAAACTCGGATTAACGGCTACCGTATCGACCACGTATAACGAACCTTATAATGTGGCCCGCAAATTTGCTTCTTTAGATCATATTAGTGAAGGCCGAGCGGGTTGGAATATTGTCACCTCCCAGCTCGATGTGGAAGCTTATAACTATGGGAAGCCGGAGCATCCGGAGCACGGACTTCGGTATAAAATGGCACGTGAATTTGTTGAGGTGGCAACACTTCTCTGGGACAGCTGGGAGGATGACTCTTTAATCGTCAACCGCGAAGACGGACAATTTGCTGACGCGAAGAAGATCAAAGAAGTGGAATACAAAGGGGAGTGGTATTCTACAAAAGGAACCCTCAATGTTCCTCGCTCACCTCAAGGGTATCCTGTACTTATTCAAGCCGGATCTTCTGGTCCAGGACAAGATTTTGCAGCTAGTTTTGGAGAGGTGATCTTTACGGCACAGCAGTCGCTTGAAGCGGCTAAGGCCTTCTATGAAAGCGTCAATTCCAAATTAACAGATTACGGACGTGAACGTGGTAGCTTAAAAATTATGCCGGGCTTATCTCCGATCATTGGAGCGACCGAAGAGGAAGCCCAAAGTAAATATAAAGAACTGCAGGAGTTGATTCCTCCTGCTGCTGTTGTTGGTATGTTGTCTGGCATGTTGAGGTTTGACCTGTCCGAATACCCAGTAGATGGACAGCTGCCTGAGATTCCTGATCCAGTAGAAGCATCAAATGGAATGAAAAGCCGGGTTCAGCTGATTATGGATATGGCTCGTAAGGGCAAATTATCGATATTAGAATTAGGCCGTCGTTTGCTTGGTGCACGAGGACATATGCAGTTTGTTGGAACCTATGAACAATTGGCAGATTTAATGCAATTGTGGTTCGAAGAGTACGGCTGCGATGGATTTAATATTATGCCACCAGTACTGCCGGGCAACTTGGATGAATTTGTGGATCATGTTGTGCCCATCTTGCAGGCACGCGGCTTGTTCCGTACTGAGTACACGGGGAGTACTCTTCGTGAACATTTAGGATTGGAGCGTCCGGATATCCGTCATTTCCAGAATCGTAGAGTGGCTGAAATAGGGGCTGGTAAATAAGCGGATTCACTCCTTTATTGGGTTTGGAAAACCAATGAAGGAGTATTTTTTATGTAAAAATAATGTGAATAGTAAAAGATCATCCCACCTGAAGCAATAACATTATATTTGTATTGGTTGCAGAAGTTTCGTGAATCGTTCCAGAAGCAATGTAACAAGTTTCTATTCCATCTGAGTATATTTTCAATATTTTAACGATCGATTCACCGTTTCCACGGATTATCTCACAAGTATTAGAAGGTACAAACAATGTTGCTCTTCTTGTGCCTGGCACTAGTGCCGCTCAGAAATTAGAGGATTTAATCGGCAATCAACCTGCTTACGGTACCACATTCCCTCCAAGTTACTGTCTTTGGCAGGAAAATTTGTTCCATGGTATATTCAGTGTACTAAGAAATCGCTCTTTTGGAATAGCTGCCGCACGTTCGATACAGCATTGGACAACGGTCCGTTCCAGTATGGATGCCAGGAGGGAGACTACATGTTGGAGAATACCTGCCGCAATTTAGATGAACATCAGTACTCTATATGTCTGAAGCGGATTTATGAGCCGGCGGCTCCGGAGGACGGGTACCGGATACTGGTGGACAGGCTGTGGGCACGCGGAATTACGAAACCGCAGGCGGCATTAGACGAATGGATGAAGGAGATTGCTCCAAGCCCGGAGCTGCGCAAATGGTTTGACCACATGCCGGAGCGTTTTGCGGCATTTAGTGACCGTTATATCCGGGAACTGGAGGAAGATCCGACGCGCGTGAGACTTGCAGCGACAATCCGTGAACGGGTGCTGAAACAGGATGTTACGTTGGTATATGCCGCGAAAGACCCAATACATAATCATGCGAATGTATTATATAAATGGCTGCTTTCCAGATAAAAAGCACACGGATCTCCCCCGAATCGTTAAGGATTTCGAGGGAGGCCCGTGTGCTTTTTTTAATAAATAAAATTAGATGCTGGGTGAATAGATTCATAATTAAATTGTTGTTCAATTGGAGTGCCGGTCCGAAAAACTCATAATGAATTTGCTCTTCTTTCATCCCGAGCCTGGGCAGTTCGCCAATCATCGCTTCCATTGTTGGGCGAATACACGCTGCAAGAATTACTGATTAACAAAGCTGATTTGCGTGCCATCCTGCAAGCTAGAAATGAGGTCACGCCTCCTCAAACAGAAGACGTTCTTCATCCCGGCTATGAATCGCGTTCACAACCAGCAGCGCGTGGAACTGGTGAAGCACCTCCGGAGTGAGGCCTTCTTCCGCAAGCAATGCTTTGACATCTTTTACTATAATCCGCAATAATTCATGATCACGTGTAAGCCCGAGAACTGCGTCTTGCAGGTTAGGATTCTTCCCGGCCATTTCCTGGTAGAACCCGTCTTCCTCCGCGTCAGCATGGCTGATAATCCGCGTCTCCCAGTACTCAATTAGATGTTCGGCGGCCTGATGCGCCACTTCAAATTCCTTCGCTTCCAGCAGTTCTTCCACTTCTTCGGTCTTGGCTACAGCGCCGGAGAGCCCGCCCTGATGAATGGCATGGTGGGCATGCAACTGGCGTAGTGAGGGTCCTGGCATGTTGCTTCATCCTCCCGTTTTTCGAAAATATAAAATCTATATGTTTCATATGATAATGATCATTCTACTTCTCGCTGAAACGGTACCGTCTTCAGAAAAGGACGGTAAAGCCGTTTCCACTTGCCAGTATAGCACACGAATTTGCAGAGGAATTCCCGCTAAGGAATTCCCCGGACCAAAAAGAGGGAAGTCCCTAATGGCATCCTCTGCCCGGGAAGTAAACGGCAGGAACACAGCTTTTCTCCTCAGTGGGAAAGGCTATTTGCTTTTTATTCAGATCGAGGGAATTCCCGAGGTTCAATAGGTGTTTCCCTAATGGGAAGCACGGCCGGGTAGATCCATAATGGTATTAATTGAATAAATTTTGAAGGGAGTGTTCTGGATCGATGAAGAAGAAATTCGGACTTAACTTTTTTAAACCGGTTGAAAGCTATTCCGGAAACTGGTCCATTCTTGAAGAGAAAAATAGAGATTGGGAGAATATGTACCGCCAGCGCTGGTCTCACGATAAAGTAGTGCGTACCACTCACGGAGTCAACTGTACAGGCTCCTGCAGCTGGAAGGTGTTTGTGAAGAACGGAATCATTACTTGGGAAAATCAGCAGATCGATTATCCTTCCTGCGGACCGGATATGCCGGAGTTTGAACCGCGCGGTTGTCCCCGCGGAGCTACCTTCTCGTGGTACGAATATAGTCCATTGCGCGTGAAATACCCGTATATCAGAGGGAAACTGTGGCGGCTGTGGCAAACGGCGTTGAAGGAGCATGACAATTACATCGATGCCTGGGCCAGTATTGTTGAAGACCCCGAGAAGGCTAGCCAGTACAAAAAGGCGCGCGGTAAAGGTGGACATATACGTGTAGCCTGGGACGACGCGCTGCGGCTGATCTCGGCCCAGCTGATCTACACGATCCGGAAATACGGTCCCGACCGCATCGCCGGCTTCACACCGATTCCGGCCATGTCCATGGTCAGCTACGCATCGGGGGCGCGATTCATATCACTACTAGGCGGTCAAATGCTCAGTTTCTATGACTGGTATGCTGATCTTCCTCCGGCTTCCCCGCAAATTTGGGGCGAGCAGACGGATGTTCCAGAATCTTCGGATTGGTACAACGCCGGTTACCTGATGATGTGGGGCTCTAACGTACCGCTAACTCGGACGCCGGATGCCCACTTTATGACTGAAGTACGCTATAAGGGAACCAAAGTCGTGTCGGTGGCACCGGATCTCGCAGAGAACGTCAAATTCGCCGACAACTGGCTGGCCCCGAATCCAGGGTCGGACGCTGCGCTTGCCCAGGCCATGACGCATGTCATCCTGCAAGAGTTCTACCAGGAACGCCAGGAGCCGATGTTCCTGAATTATGCGAAGCAATATACAGATATGCCTTTCCTGATTCTGCTTGACCCTCATGAGGATGCCCTTAAAGGCGGACGTTTCTTGCGGGCGAGTGATCTTGGAGATAACTCCCAGCACTCAGACTGGAAACCGGTAATCTTTGACGAGGTGGCTGGTGAGATGATGGTTCCGAACGGTACCATGGGGCAGCGCTGGGAGGAAGGAAAGAAATGGAATCTGATCCTCGAGCGGGAAGACGGCAGTAAAGTAGAACCCGCCTTGACCATCGAAGGCCACGGAGAAGAGTGGACGGAAATCGTGTTCCCGTACTTCGATAATGCCGGCAACGGCACCTTCAGACGGGTGATTCCGGCCCGCAAAATACGGCTTGCCGACGGTGCAGAACGTTATGCCGCCACAGTCTATGATCTGATGATGAGCCAGTATGGCGTCGCACGTACAGAAAGTCCGCTTAACGCAAAGGGATATGAGGATCAATCCTCTTATTACACCCCGGCATGGCAAGAGAAGATTACGACGGTAAAGGCGAGTGTCGTAGTTCAGATTGCCCGCGAATTTGCCCAGAATGCGATTGATACGGGTGGACGCTCTATGATCATCATGGGCGCAGGGATTAATCACTGGTTCAACAGCGATACCATCTATCGTTCCATTCTGAATCTAGTGGTGCTGACCGCTTCCCAAGGTGTTAACGGCGGCGGCTGGGCGCATTATGTTGGTCAGGAGAAATGCCGTCCGATTGAAGGCTGGTCAACGGTTGCTTTTGCCAAGGACTGGCAGGGTCCGGCACGTCAGCAGAACGCGACTTCGTTCTTCTATTTCGCAACAGAGCAATGGCGTTATGAGGAGAGCGGCACTGATTCACTGAAATCGCCGACTGGAGGGGATGTAGCTTACCAACATCCGGCTGACTATAACGTATTGGCTGCCCGTCTCGGATGGCTGCCATCCTTCCCGCAATTCAACAAGAACAGTCTTCTGTTCGCCGAGGAAGCCGCACAGCAAGGCAAGAAGACTAACAGCGAGATTATCAGTCACACCGTGGAAGAGATTAAATCACGGAAAACACGGTTTGCCGTGGAAGATCCCGGCGCACCGGAGAACTTTCCCCGTTCATTATTTATCTGGCGCTCGAACCTGATTTCAAGCTCTGCCAAAGGGCAGGAATACTTCATGAAGCATTTGCTCGGAGCTTCCGACGGTCTGCTGGCCGAGCCGAATGAAGAACAGAAACCGGAAGAGATTATCTGGCGTGAGGATGTCGAAGGTAAGCTCGATCTGATGGTTGCCCTGGATTTCCGGATGACGACAACACCCCTCTATGCAGATATCGTGCTGCCGGCCGCAACCTGGTATGAGAAAACAGATCTGTCGTCGACTGACATGCATCCGTTTGTTCATCCGTTCAATCCGGCAGTTAACCCGCTGTGGGAATCCCGGTCGGATTGGGATATTTACCGCCAGCTGGCTGAGGTATTCTCCGAAATGGCAAAATCGCATCTGCCTGGCGTTTATAAGGATGTTGTGATGTCACCGCTCGGCCATGATTCGGTAAGCGAGATCTCACAGCCGATGGGTCTTGTCAAAGACTGGACCAAAGGCGAAGTTCCGGCTATCCCGGGCAAAACAATGCCGAACTTTACTATTGTAGAGCGTGATTATACTAAAATTCATGACAAATACATTTCACTCGGACCTAACCTCGCAATCGGCAAAGCAGGCGCGCACGGCATCAGCTTCTCT
This sequence comes from Paenibacillus sp. FSL L8-0333, assembly GCF_037965665.1. NCBI lineage: Bacteria > Bacillati > Bacillota > Bacilli > Caryophanales > Paenibacillaceae > Paenibacillus > Paenibacillus sp. FSL L8-0333. The sequence continues at coordinate 4,814,108 of NZ_CP150186.1, read as the reverse complement.
GTCGCCGAAGAATATGAGGAATTGAAGAAGCTCAGCGGTGTTTATTTCGATGAAACGATTAAAAACGGACTGCCGAAGCTGCAGACTGCCCGCCAGGCCGCAGATACGATTCTTCACCTGTCTTCGGCTACCAACGGGCGCGTGTCCCAGAAGGCTTACGCTGCAGCGGAGAAGGATTCAGGAGTAGAGCTGCGAGATATCTCGGCGGACCGGGCCGCAGAAAAGATTACGTTCCAGAGCATCACCGCACAGCCGCGGGAAGTCATTCCGACACCGGTATTCAGCGGGTCGAACAAGCAGGGACGGCGCTATTCACCGTTCACCACGAACATTGAACGTCTCGTTCCGTTCCGGACGCTGACCGGAAGACAGCATTTCTACATTGACCATGAAATCTTCCAGCAGTTCGGCGAAGCGCTGCCGGTTTACAAGCCAACGTTGCCTCCGATGGTCTTCGGGCCGCGTGACAAGGAAGTGAAGGGTGGACAGGATTCTCTGGTTCTGAGATATCTGACACCGCACGGGAAATGGAATATCCATTCGACCTATCAGGATAACCAGCACATGCTGACGTTGTTCCGGGGCGGTCCAACCGTGTGGATCAATAATGAGGATGCTGCGGCACATCACATTGAGGATAATGACTGGCTCGAAGTCTACAACCGTAACGGTGTCGTAACTGCACGCGCGGTTGTCAGTCACCGGATGCCGAGAGGCACCATGTTTATGTACCATGCCCAGGACAAGCACATTCAAGTACCGGGCTCTGAAATTACGGATACGCGCGGCGGAAGCCACAATGCGCCTACCCGGATTCATCTGAAGCCTACCCAGATGGTCGGCGGATACGCACAGCTCAGCTACGGTTTTAACTACTATGGTCCGATCGGCAACCAGCGTGATGTCTACGTAGCCGTCCGCAAAATGAAGGAGGTCAACTGGCTTGAAAATTAAAGCGCAAGTTGCAATGGTAATGAATCTGGATAAATGCATCGGCTGCCACACCTGCAGCGTGACCTGCAAGACGACCTGGACGAACCGTAAAGGTGCGGAATATATGTGGTTCAATAACGTGGAAACGAAACCGGGGATTGGTTATCCGAAACGCTGGGAAGACCAGGAGCTCTACAAGGGCGGCTGGCAGCTGCGCAAGGGGAAGCTGGAGCTGAAATCCGGCAATAAGCTGTCCAAGATTGCGCTCGGCAAAATCTTCTACAACCCCGACATGCCGGAGATGAAGGATTATTATGAACCGTGGACTTACAATTATGAGCATCTGACGAATGCAGGAGAGCAAAAGCATTCCCCGGTGGCGCGGGCTCATTCTGCTGTAACAGGCGAGAAGATGGATCTGGAATGGGGGCCTAACTGGGAGGATGATCTGGCGGGAGCGCATGTAACCGGCCCGCTTGACCCGAATATCCAGAAGATCGAGGAAGAAATTAAATTCAACTTCGAGAAATCGTTTATGATCTATCTGCCGCGCCTCTGTGAACACTGCCTCAACCCAAGCTGTGTCGCCTCCTGCCCTTCAGGTGCGATGTACAAACGGGATGAAGACGGGATTGTTCTGGTCGACCAGGAAGCCTGCCGAGGCTGGAGATATTGCATGACTGGCTGTCCGTATAAAAAAGTGTATTTCAACTGGCAGACCAACAAAGCGGAGAAGTGCACCTTCTGTTTCCCGCGTGTGGAAGCAGGACTGCCTACGGTATGCTCCGAGACCTGTACAGGCCGAATCCGCTATCTCGGGGTTCTGCTGTATGATGCCGACAAGGTTCTTGATGCCGCATCCACCCCGGACGAGAAAGATTTGTACAAAGCACAATGTGATCTGTTCATGAATCCGCATGATCCGGAAGTCATTGCCCAGGCGAGAAAAGATGGTATCTCTGAGGATTGGCTGGAGGCAGCCCAGAACTCACCGGTCTATAAGCTGGCGATTGAGCACAAGCTTGCCTTCCCGCTTCACCCGGAATACCGCACACTGCCTATGGTGTGGTATGTGCCGCCGCTTAGCCCGATCATGAATTATTTTGAAGGTAAAGATTCGCTGAAGAATCCCGATATGATTTTCCCGGCTATCGAAGAGATGCGCACACCGATCCAGTATCTGGCGAACATGCTGACCGCAGGCGATACGGAGACCGTCAAAGAAGCCCTGCAGCGGATGGCCATGATGCGTTCCTACATGCGCGCTAAATCCTCAGGCCAAGGGTTTGACGCTAGCCGTCTTGAACGTGTCGGTATGACAGCACAGCAGACAGAGGAAATGTACCGGCTGCTCGCGATTGCCAAATATGAAGACCGTTTCGTGATCCCAACCTCCCACAAGGAGCAGCACATGAACCCTTACCGTGCCCAGGGCTCGACCGGTTTCGGAAACGGGATGGGCGATATGGGCTCCGGCTCCGGTTGTGACGGCTGCGGACCTGCCAGCTCTGCCGGCGACACGATGAAGACCGGCAAGGAAATGTATGAAGAGAATTTCTACGGGGGGATTTGGCGTGATTGATCTGATCAAACTGCATGATTACAAGGAATCCTTCGGTTATTTCGCCCTGCAGCTCATGTACCCGGAGAAGCTGGACTTTCATCCGGCTTTTCTGGAAGAGGCGTTTGACAGCACTCATCCGGGTTATGCCCATGTGCATACCTATTGGAAGCAAATGCAGAGCTTCAGTCTGGATGAGATTCAGGAGAGTTATGCCGCTACATTTGATTTTCAGAAGGACTGCGCCTTGTATATGACCTATTTCAAATTTGAGGAGGCCAAGGAACGGGGGCAAATGCTCGCCAAGTTGAAGCTTCTGTACGAAATGTTCGGTCTGGAAATGCCGGAGGAAGAACTACCTGATTATTTGCCGCTTATGTGTGAATTTCTATATGCCGCGCAGTGGTTGGAAGTCCCGGGAGCGCCGGAGAATTTCCGGATGCTGATAGCGATTCTTGAGGATGGTACGTATCATCTGCTCAAGGCTCTGGAACGAAATGAAAGTCCCTATTTCCATCTGGTTAAGGGATTGCGCGAAACATTAAAAGCTTGTGCTGAACAGGAGGCCCTGAGTCAATGAATATGCTGGGTCAGTTTTTATGGGTCATTTTTCCCTACATGTGTATGGTGATCTTTATCGGCGGACATATTTTTCGTTATCGTAAGGATCAGTTTAACTGGACGGCCAAATCAAGTGAGTTTATTGAAAAGAAACAACTGAAATTCGGCAGCATTCTGTTCCACCTCGGAATTATGCCGGTTATCCTGGGCCATATTGGCGGGCTCGCTGTTCCGAAATCATGGCTGGAATCCATCGGCGTAAGTGATCATCTTTACCATATCGGCGCGGTATACATCGGGGGCATCTTCGGTGCAGCCACACTGCTCGGGATGCTGATTCTGACTTCGCGGCGCTTTACGCTTAAGAATGTCCGCCGTCTCAGCAGTGCATCGGACCTGATAGTCAACTCACTCCTCCTGTTTATCGTGTTTATGGGGATGTACTCTACCATTGTAACGAATGCCGTACAACCTGAGTTTGACTACCGCGATACGATTTCTGTCTGGTTCCGCGGCCTGTTCATGTTCCGTCCGGACCCGTCACTGATGAGTGATGTGCCGTTTTCCTTCAAGCTTCACATCTTGTCGGGGTTTGCCATCTTTGCCTTTTGGCCGTTCACCCGGTTGGTCCATGTATGGAGTGTTCCGTTGAATTATATAGGCAGAAGTTATATCCTATACAGAAGAAATAAATCGAATTAACGGAAAGAGTTGCGTGGACTTCTTTTCCTGTTCTAATCGAGGAGAGAAAACGATGAACAATAAGGTGGATTATCAAATCGAACTTGACCGGATCCGCGCAGCTCTAGGATATGACTTCATGTCGCTGGCTCTTGCTGAACCTGCGGAATATGACTATGTAATCCGGTGGAAATACGCCTCAGGGAACACTAATGACCGTTACAAACGGATTGTACTTCAATCCGGCAGAGGGATTGCAGGGATCGTGTTCAAGACCGGAAAACCGTTCTTAATCCCTTCTGTGCAGACAGATGTGAAGCCTGATACCTTGTTTAATTATCCCATTACTAAGATGGAGAATTTGAACAGTATTGGTGCTGTACCGGTGTGGAATGATGCCCGCGTCGCAGGCGTGCTTCTAGGCGGTTTCAGGGGTGAACGGCAGGTAACCGCTGAAATGCTGAGAGACCTGGACAGGGTAGCACGTAAGGGGATTGGAGACTTGAACGGGAAGGAATTGTTGCTCAGTTGATGACACCCGGAATGGATCTGCGGAGCCTGCTCATGACGAAGCTGTTCGAGAACAGCTCGGAGGCGATGTTCTTTTTTGACCGGCAAGGGAAAGCCCTGGCGATGAATCCGGCTGCCGAGAACATCGTTGACCAGGATATCCTGAAGCAGTTGTATCAGGGAAATCCGGAGGCACTATGCGGGACCTGCCGGGGATACACTAGTGAGACGGAGCTCCGCACATGCCTTAATTGTTACTTTCATACACCGGACTCAGAGGATTTTACCTCTTATCAAGTCTATCTGGAGACGAAAGATAAGGGTATTGTCCCTTATGCCGCCACCTTTCACACGATAGATGACGAGAATGGTATCAGAGTGTTTATGCTCAGGGATCTGAGCAGACAGTTCACGACACAAGAGAAGTTCTACCAGAACAAGATGATGAAGCATATCATTGAGGCGCAGGAGAATGAACGCAAGCGGATATCCCGTGAACTGCATGACAGCGTTGCCCAAGAGCTGATGAGTGCCGTGATTGATCTGCGTGTGCTCAAATATATGACAGCTGATGAACAGCTGCTGAAGAAGGTGAAGCAGACCGAAGTATCCATGACAAGACTTCTGAATGATATCCGCAACCTTTCCGTGGAGCTCAGGCCGGCTGCACTTGATGATTTCGGGCTGGAGGCTGCATTCCGGTCACACTTCAAGCGGATGGAACAAAGCTACGGACTTATAATTGAATATGAGTCCCGGCTTTTGGAGAAACGGTATGAGAGTGAGATTGAAACCGTCATGTACCGTGTATGCCAGGAAGCTGTGTTGAACGCCCTGAAGTATGCCCAGATAGACAGCGTCAAAGTATCTCTTACAGAAAATGACGGCGTGCTGCGGCTTCTGATTAAGGATGAGGGAACAGGCTTCATTCAGGGAGACGAACCCAATGGAACCGGACTTGGTCTTTTTGGCATGCAGGAACGGGCGGAGCTGGTGGGTGGCACCTTCACCGTAGATTCAGGGATAGGTAGGGGCACAACCATTATTTTACAGGTGCCAGTAGGATTATCCAGAGGAAAGGAATGAGCTTCTGATGAAGATCGTCATTGCAGACGACCATGCGATCGTACGGAGCGGATTCTCCATGATTCTCAATTTTCAGGATGACATAGAAGTGATCGGAGCGGCGGCAGACGGGAGGGAAGCTTATATAATGGTTGCCAAATTCCGGCCGGATATTCTGATTATGGATTTAAGCATGCCTCCGGGCGAAAGTGGGCTGGTTGCAACCGGGAAGATTAAAGAGGATTATCCCGATACCAAAATCCTGATTCTGACGATGCATGACGATGATGAATATCTTTTTCATGTATTGAAGAACGGGGCCTCCGGTTATGTTCTCAAAAGCGCTCCGGACGAGGAGCTTTTGCTGGCCATCCGGACCATTTATGAAGGCGGCACTTATATCCATCCTAAGATGGCGACCTCACTGGTCCGTGAATTTATTAAGCAGGACAAATCCGGCGGTACAGAGGATCTGTTTGAGCTGTTGTCCAAACGTGAACTGGAGATCCTGCCGCTTATCGCCAAGGGATACGGGAACAAGGAAATCGCAGAGAAGCTGTTTATTTCGGTAAAAACGGTGGAAGCCCACAAAGCGAAAATTATGGAGAAGTTAAACCTTAGAAGCAGACCGGAGCTGGTCGAGTATGCTTTAAGGAAAAAAATGCTGGATTTCTGATTTGCAAATGGAGGGTTAGCAGGATGCCGGAAAATACAGGGCTCAAGTTTACGATGCCCGCCATGCGTATTCTTGAGAATGAACACCGCTATTTATCATTTCTGATGGAAGAATGGCATGCCCTTGTACTCTGGTTTGAACACGATCAGCCCGCTCTGGAAGAATCTAGGACACAGCTGCATAAGCTGCGTAAGGCGATTCTGGAGTTTACTGGTCCGTTGAAGAAGCATACAGTGAAGGAAGAAACGTTTTTTTTTCCGCTGCTTGGCAGTTATATCGGCTTTGAACAAGGACCACTGGTCGGCATCCAGGAGGAGCACCGCGAGATTGACGGATATATAGGGCATTTCCTGCATTACACAGAGGGCAATATAGATATGCTGCCGCTTGAGGATATCCGCGCAGCTGTTAAGGATGCAGGGGAGGCTTTTGAGGTTCTGACGGTACACTTTGTCAAAGAAGAGACTGTCATTTACCCGATGGCCGAGCATCAGCTGAGTGCGAAAGACAAAGAACGGTTAAGCCAGCAATTGAATACGCTCATTACGTGATAATGAACAGGCTGCTCCTACTTGGGGCGGCTTTTTTGGGTCTTATTAAGAGAGTAGATAAGGTATTATGTTTCATTTGTGATAGGAGTGAATAAGTTCTGGAGCAAGGCCCCACTATGTGGGGTTATTTTATTTTTAGGGTTTCCCCTGTCAGGGAAAGGGGACTCCCCTATATCTGAGCCGGGGGATCGGCGGATACAATGAGTACAGGAAGTATTGGTATGAATAATCAAGAGAATAAACGGCGAAAAGGTGAGTCGAATGATTAAAAAAATGCAATTGCCGCTACAAACATTAAACTTGATTACTGGATTCATGGTGTGGGTGATCATCTCTTCCCTGATGCCCTTTATTTCCGAGGATATCAGCATTCCTCCGGGGCGGCTAGCGATGGTCACGGCTATTCCGGTGGTGCTCGGCTCTATTCTAAGGATTCCTTTAGGCTATTATGCAAACATTCTGGGAGCACGCATTATTTTTATGTTCAGCTTTATCCTGCTTTTGTTTCCGGTATATTTCATCAGTGAAGCATCCTCGGTCACTCATTTAATTATCGGAGGTTTGTTCCTGGGAATCGGCGGAGCCGTTTTTTCGGTAGGTGTAACCTCTTTGCCGAAGTATTTCCCCAAAGATAAGCATGGTCTGGTCAACGGAATCTACGGGATCGGGAATATCGGAACAGCTGTCACTACCTTCTCGGCTCCGATTGTGGCAGCACAGATTGGCTGGGCACCCGCGGTTAAAATGTATCTGATCCTGTTACTGGTATTTATCGCATTAAATTTCTTCTTTGGGGATCGTCATGAGCCTAAACTCAAAACGCCGATTATTGAACAGATCAAGGGCGTGTCCAAAAATGAAAAGCTCTGGCTTTTCTCCTTGTTCTATTTCATTACCTTTGGCTCCTTCGTTGCCTTCACTATTTATCTGCCGAACTTTCTAGTTTCGAACTTCGATCTGGAAAAAGTGGATGCCGGGATGCGCACAGCCGGCTTCATTGCCGTTGCGACCTTCTTCCGGCCGATAGGCGGCTGGCTTGCCGACAAGTTCCAGCCTTTGTTTCTGCTTACCGGCACATTTAGTATTTATACGGTTGCAGCAATCATCCTGGCATTTATGCCTGACATGGGCTTATATACAGTAGGTTGCCTTGCTATTGCGTTCAGTGCGGGAATCGGTAACGGAGTCATATTCAAATTAGTCCCACTGTACTTCAATAAGCAGGCGGGTGTCGCCAACGGGATCGTATCGATGATGGGCGGTCTGGGCGGTTTTTTCCCTCCCATTATGCTGTCGGTGATTTATTCGGCTACAGGGCAATATTCCATCGGGTTCATGCTGCTCTCTCAGGTAGCGCTGGCCAGTCTGGTGCTGGTAGTGTGGATCTATTTTCAGGACCGGCTTGCGCTTACCTCTGAAGTGTTCAATTCTACCGGACAGGGGATTCTGGTTACGGATGTCTCCGGTCTGATCAAGACCGTCAATCCGGCGTTCACGAAGCTCACCGGCTATACGGAAGACGAAGTTCTTGGCAGACAGCCCAGCATTCTGAAGTCAGGCCGCCAATCCAAGGAGTTCTACCGCTTAATGTGGAGCGAGGTCAGGGAGAAGGGGATGTGGCAGGGTGAAATCTGGAACAAGCGCAAGGGCGGGGAAGAGTATTTGCAGTGGCTGAATATCAGCGCTGTAAAGGATGAGACCGGCGAAGATGTCCGGTATGTAGGCACATTCAGCGATATTACGGAGAAATAACCGGATGAACCGTTTTTTAGTACGGCACTAAGTTAGGAGCAGATGAAGGTGGAAAAGACCAGAACTCCGGTTACCGTTGCCGAAGCTGTATTCCGGGTAACTGAAAGAGCATGTTGCATAGGTACAGAAAGGATTCCACTTGCTGAAAGCTATGGACGGATCCTGGCGGAGCCGCTGACGGCAACCCATGATGTTCCGCATTTTACCCGATCACCCTATGACGGATATGCAATTTCTTCGGCAGATTCTGCCGGTGCTTCCGGTAATAACAGGATCAGCTTTACTGTAGTAGATCATATCGGCGCAGGGGCAGTATCTCAGATTGCAATTGGGCCATGCGAAGCTGTCCGTCTGATGACGGGAGCGGCGCTGCCGTCAGGAGCGGATGCTGTAGTTATGTTTGAACAGGCCACAGCAGCAGGTCATACGTTTACAATCCGTAAAGCTTTTGCGCCACAGGAGAATCTGTCCCTGAAGGGTGAAGATATGCGGTCAGGAGAAATGATCGTTCCGGCCGGCAGCTTCATTCATCCCGGGATTGTAGCGCTGCTGGCTACATTCGGTTATGGGTATGTTCAGGTCGGTAAGCGGCCGGTAGTAGGGATATTGTCTACGGGAACCGAACTGCTGGAGGTGACAGCACAGCTTGCACCCGGCAAAATCCGCAACAGTAACGGACCGATGATCGCAGCCCAGCTCGCCCGGATGGGTATTCCTTACCGGATGTATGATACAGCCGCAGACCAACTGGAAGCATGCCTGCTGACGGTGCGGAAGGCAATGACAGAAACAGACTGCCTGATCACAACGGGAGGTGTGTCCGTCGGTGATTATGACTACCTGCCGGAAATATATAACCGTCTCGGGGCTGATGTGCTGTTCAACAAGGTGGCGATGCGTCCGGGCAGCGTGACCACAGTTGCGGTTGCCGGGGATACGTACTTGTTCGGACTGTCCGGCAATCCTTCTGCCTGCTTCACAGGCTTCGAGCTGTTTGTTAGACCCGCCCTGCTCAAAATGATGGGAGCGGATAAAATTTATCTGCCGCGCACGACGGCGGTACTGGCAGAGGATTACCCAAAGGCCAATCCGTTCACCCGGTTTATCCGGGCTGTTCATGACCGCACCTCGGTGCGTCCTGCCGGTTTCAATAAATCTAATGCCGTATCTTCCATCGCACGCGGGAATTCGCTGATTGTGCTGCCGGGCGGGACAAGAGGTTACGCCGCAGGTGATCTTGTTGATGTACTGCTTCTGGGTGTTGAAGAAGGTACGGATAAATGGGTACTGTAAGCCTACCGGAAGGGAGATAAGAGTCATGAATGCACATCCACTACAGGATCAATTGCGACGGCCTATCCATGATTTGCGGATTTCGGTAACAGACCGGTGCAATTTCCGCTGTTCCTACTGCATGCCGAAGGAAGTGTTCGGTGATGATTATGCATTCCTCCCCGCAAGCGAGCTGTTAACCTTTGAGGAAATCTACCGGCTGACGAAGCTGTTCGTATCCCTTGGAGTAAGCAAAATCCGGTTGACCGGTGGCGAGCCGCTTATGCGGCGTAATCTGCCTGAGCTTGTTGCGGGAATCCGCGCTATCGGCGGTGTAAAAGATATGGGACTGACGACGAATGGGGTACTGCTCGGTGCGCAGGCAGCGCCACTGTATGCTGCGGGACTCCGCAGACTGAACGTCAGCTTGGATGCTTTGGAGCATAAGCGGTTTGGAAAAATGAACGGACGGGGCTTTACGTCTGGATTAATTCTGCATCATATTGATCATGCCGTAGAAGCCGGGTTTGAGGTCAAAGTAAACATGGTGGTACAAAGAGGTGTGAACGAATCGGAGATTGTACCGATGGCTGCCTATTTCAAGGATAAGAATATAACTTTGCGGTTCATCGAGTTTATGGATGCCGGCAACGATAACGGCTGGAGCTATGAGAAGGTTGTAACCAAACGGGAAATACTGGAGCGCCTCCAAGGCTCATTTGAAATGGAAGCACAGGACCATAATTATTTTGGCGAGGTAGCCAAAAGGTACCGGTACAAGGGTAGCTGTACCGAGGTCGGTTTTATTACTTCCGTATCTGAATCGTTCTGCTCTTCCTGTACACGTGCCCGGCTGTCTTCCGACGGCAAATTATACACTTGCCTGTTCGCATCAGACGGTTTTGATCTCAGGGAAATGCTCCGCAGCGGGGCGAGTGACCAAAGCCTGCTGCTAGCCATTAGGGATGTATGGGAGCAGCGGACAGACCGTTACTCCGATGAGCGGACAGAACAAACCGTGAAGAACAGAACAAAGATCGGCATGTCCTATATTGGAGGTTAAAGAGCAGAATGCAATTTCAGCTGTTGATCGAGCCGGATGGCAGATCATTTTTGGCTGAGCAATGTATCCTTATTGTACCTCCAGGATCGAGCAATCCGGAAATGATCGCAGAATAGACTAACGCAACAACAAGGAAGCTCCTCTACCCGGATTACCGGCAGATGAGCTTTCTGGTTTTTTACAACTGTATACTAGAAGTACAACACGAGCACAGACACATATAACATAAAGGAGAAGCCAATTTCGATGATTCCGGTACGTTTTACTGTGATGCCCGTCTTTGGCAGGACAGCTGCCCGCACAAGCAGGATGAGCAGCGGAACAAGCAGAGATGGAAACAGGAACAGCCCGGCTGCTGCAACCAGCAGGTGATATAGAACAGATCCGTAATAGAAGCTAATATTATTTCGTTCACGGATGATGGTTTTGACATACAAAGCGGTTCCGACAAAGTACAGGACAGCCAGCAGGAACAACTCGGTCGCTGTCCGCCAGCTTTCTCCCTGACCGACGTAGAAGACCGGATAAATGATCAGGCAAAATGCCAAAATGGCCGAGATGTCATTGAGCAGGGCACGTTCATTTTTAGTTTTTGCATAATAGAGATTTACAGCGAACAAAGGCACGAGCGGTAGAACAAACCATAACAACTTAGGTTCGGCTACTACCAGATAGACGATCAAAGGGAGTAGCAGAATTCCATATACCTTCAAGGGCTGGGCATAGCGTTTAAATCTTCCTGTCTTCACCCCCTGCAGTAAAGGAAAACTGAACAAATAGATCAGAAGCCAGCAAGCAAACAGCGGAATATGTATCGGTTGCTCCTGGGATGCGGCTACCCCGAACAGAAAGGGAAGGACGAGCATCGCCCAGGCGCCGTGCTGGTTAGGGATATACTTCTTCATAGTAAACATCCTCCTACCCTGAAATATCATGGCATGCGAGGATGCCATACTCTTTAACTATACGTTTTTCCTTGAGGGGACCCGGGTGATTTGAAGCACTAATCATTTTAAGAAAAGGAGTAAACATCGTGAGTATGGAATCTCATCATGCAACAGTACAGGGTCCGGTTCCTGTATTACAAATTGTCGGGTACAAGAATAGCGGAAAAACAACACTTGCCTGCCGTTTAATTCGCGCTCTATCTACTCAAGGTATACGCGTCGGGTCTGCTAAACACGATGCTCACCATTTTCAATTAGATGATCCGGGTACAGACAGCAGCAGGCATCTGCTGCACGGTGCGATTGAAACCGTACTGACATCGTCTGAGGCTACAAGAATAATGCGGAAGTCCGAGACTTCATTAGAAGAAATCGTACAGTCTATGTATGGTAAGGTTGATCTGCTGATTGCTGAAGGGTTCAAATCTGCAGATTATCCCAAAATCGCCTTGATCCGCAATGTAAATGAAATGATAAATCTGCGAAGTCAAGCAACGAATATTTATATGTGGTTAAGCTGGGAGGAGGACGCTAATATGAAAAGTGTAACGTCTGCGGTAAGCAAGAATACTACCCCTGTACTACTTTTAAGGGATCAAGCTCTTATTGATCAGGAGGTCCTCAACCTGGCTTTGTCGCTGCTTCAATCTAATATGGGAATCCCTGACATAAGAGAAGGAGATTCCCTTACAGGAGGTGCACATTGTGCTGACTGGAATAATACTGGCAGGGGGACAGAATTCCCGGATGAAGGGTCGGAATAAAGCGCTCCTGACCTATCACGGGGAGCATTTTATTGTTAGACAGGTGAAGGAGATGCGTACCCTTTGCTCCAAGATCATTATTGTTACGAAAGATGCATCCCTGTATGAGGATTGTCTTCCATCCGGTCTCATTTTTCTACCGGACATCTATGAAGGGCATGGACCCTTAAGCGGGTTTCATGCCGCTTTTGTCAGGGTGGAAACGGATTATGCTTGGGTTGTCGGATGCGATAGTCCTAATATTTCAGCCCCTGCAGCTTCGTGGATGCTCACCCGGTTCAAGGAAGGCGACTATGATGCTGTTCTTCCCATCATTAACGGTAAGCATCAGATGCTCCATGGGGTATATCGGCCGCACCTGATTTTGCCAAGTATCATTGATAGACTGGAAACACGACAGTACCGGCTATCAGGATTATTAGATTCGATGCATTGGTTAGGGGTAGATAAGGGCGACCTTGCTGGTGCTGGTATATATGAGGATTTCACTGTAGATGTAGATACACCTGAGCAATATAAGGATTTGCTGCATCTATCGAAAGGGAGTGATCACATGGGCAGTTCATTATTTGAAATTACAGACGGACCGATCACACCAGCGGAGGTATCTGATAAAGTCCTGCGTAGAGAAGCGGGAGCGATTACCTTATTCCTAGGCACTGTACGGGAGTTCACGCAGGGTAAGCGGACATTATATCTTGAATATGAAGCTTATCCGCTCATGGCTGTAGCGCAATTGGAACGAATTGGGCAGGAAGTGAATGAGCGTTGGCCAAATACTATGGTTGCTGTAACCCATAGGATAGGAAAACTTGAAATCACTGATATCGCCGTTGTGATCGCTGTATCCTCGCCGCGCCGTAAGGCCGCTTACGAAGCGAATGAATATGTGATTGACCGGATTAAAGAAATCGTGCCTATTTGGAAAAAAGAAATGGGCGAAGACGGCGAAGCATGGGTTGGCGATCAGCTGAATCAATTAACCTATCCGGAAGGGCGGCCATTATTTCCGGATGTTCCTGCAGAAGATAAGAAGTAGAGGCGCTATTAATGAAGCAGGGGAGGAAGCAAAGAACATAAATGAGTACTGTTCGAATTGCCTTGTAGTATAATATAAATCAATTCAAGCCATCTAAACCTAAGGCAGCAATAGAACATAGGGATTTTTACCCAAAAAGCGAGGCGTAAGGAAATGAATGCAGCAGAGTTTCAACAGTATGTTAAGGAGTTCAGTGAAATCAAAGGGTTTGATACCAGCACCATTGAGCAGAGAATGCTGTACTTAATGACTGAGGTTGGGGAGTTGTCCAAAGAAGTTTTGTCCGTATCTTTTCATCCAGATGCAGAGCGGAAAGAAAACTTGGGATACGAGATGTACGATGTGGTGTGGAATATTTTTGATCTGGCCAATAAACTTGGCATTGATCTGGAGCAGGCTTTTAAACGTAAGCTGGAGATTAATGAACAGAGGACTTGGGAGTAAGGTGTATCTATTGAATACTATAAAAAAAAATCCAAGGACCTCCTCTGTGGGAAGCCTTGGATTTTTTTCACCCGAAATTTTATTTAAATGAAGCATAACCTTCATCAGCCATTACAACACTACCGTTAATTGCACTAGCTTCTGGTAAGGAGAGCAAGTATACAGTGTCTGCAACTTGTTCAGGCAATGTTAATTTGTTACCCATTACTTTACTCTTCATTTGGTCGACCATTCCTTGATCTTTATATCCTTGGATAATTGGCGTATCTACAGCGCCTGGAGCAACGGC